>MGTX01000015.1:13919-41063 GCA_001799675.1 Elusimicrobia bacterium GWA2_66_18 | reverse complement strand
GTCTCCCGCCACGGGCCGCGCTTCAATGAAGCCCCCGCGCCGATGAGCGGGCGCTTCGCGCGCGTCGCCGTCGCGGAGGGATGAGGCGTCGTCGGTTTTGCCAGTCCTGGCCTGGTTCTCCCAGTCCTTCATTGGGGGTGAGGCTATCTGCGGGCTTGACCGCGTTGGGAATTACGGCTATCTTTCATGGCAGGGGAGATCAAAACACATGAACGCAGCCAATCAAGCGACGATTCTCGTTGTCGAAGACTCGAAGCTCCAGCAGATGGCGCATAAGACCACGCTCGAAGGCGGTGGCTACAAGGTTCTGCAGGCGATGGACGGAGAATCTGCGCTTGTACTCGCATCCCAGGTCCAGCCGGACCTGATCCTTCTCGATCTAGGCCTCCCTAAGATGAGCGGTCTTGAGGTCTTGAACGAGTTGCGCCAGGGAGAGAAAACCAGGGACATCACGATCCTCATCCTGTCGGGAGACGGGAAGGCGGCCAATATCCAGGAGGCCATCATCCTGGGCGCCAATGGATATTTCAACAAAAACATGACCTCTCCCGAGGACATTCTCGCCAAGATCGCCGAGAGCTTGCCGGATAGATCGGGCAGCCAGTGGTCGCCTTCGAACGTCTTTAGGCTCGGCCTTCTCGGCGACTGTGGAGACGTGGACAAGCTGAGGCAAGCGCTCAGTCTCCAGAACGGGCTCAATTGTCCAACCTGCGGGACCGCTCTGCTCATCGAAGCCAGACCGGATCCCTCACAGAATGAAGTGCATGCCATGTCCTGCCGCCTCGTCTGCCCGGGCTGCTCCCGGACGATATAATGCGCGTCGGGCGTTCCTTATGATTCGCAGCGAGCTTTGGCACCCCATGATGGCGCATTTTCCCATCGCCTTGCTCACGCTGATGCTCGGGGTCAAATGCCTGGACGTCCTTTTCGGGGACCGGGCTCGGTTCCATTTCTCGGGGATCTTGTACCGAGTCTTTCTCTATTGCGGGGCAGGTTCGTTGGGGGCGACTCTTTTTTTAGGAGAGATTTCCGGGGATGTCGTTAAAAAATCGCTCTGCGATGTGACTGCGCTTTACCGGCATGAAGATTTGGCCTATCGGGTGCTTTGGTTTGTGCTCGTCGCTTTGGCCGTGGATTTTTTCAGGCGTTTAAAAAATCAGATTCCCGGGTTGGCGCTGGTCCTATCGCAGCGATCCCTTCAATGGATCGAGATGGGGATCTCGGTCTGTATCTTTTGGTTTTTGATTAAAACCGGTCACTCCGGTTCCAACCTGGTTTACGAACAAGGGGCTGGCGTGGTCAGGCCCGTCAGTTGCAAAACCCCGGTTGGCGACGCTCGCTGACGTCAGCGAGCGGTTTCGATCTGTCCCTTATGGTAGTTGTATTGGGAGCCCATGGTGCTGTGTGGGATCGTGTACATGATGAGTAGAACCACTGCCGCAACGGTCACCCACTGCGGTCGTGCCTTTTCCCGGTTCAAAATCAAGGCGATGGCCCAAAAGATAACGCAAATCAAAAGCTTATTGTCGGTCAGGTCATAACCATAAGGGAATCCGGCCCAATAGGCGCCAAAGGCATATTTTTGAACGATGGGCCCTAGAACCATTCCGCCTAAAAAGAGGCAGCCGGTGGTGAGCATACTGATCTTGAAATAAATTCGCGTTCTGAAAAGGGCCTCAACCCCCGCCAAGGCTGATAAAAGCATCGAGAAAAACATGAAGATGATGTGTGGGGCCAGGATTGCCGTGGGAACCGCACCTTTAAATCGAATGACGATGGGGGCTTCCGGGCCTGCCAACATCTGTTCCTTCTCGCTCGTGTGGATGCTGACGTAGTACTGGAGTTTTCCTGCGGGAGGCTGGCTGGGAAGTTCGCCCACCAGTTGATTGCCGTCGGGCCTGAGAGGTCTTTCAGTCCAGGGATCATCGGTGGGATAGCGGCGAAAAAGAAGCCTTCCGCTCATGCCCGTTTCCAGGATCGGTATCAAGACGGGGGCATTCGTTTCGCTTTCATGACTTCGGGGCAACGGGATCTTGATTCGATTTCCAGCGGCCTCAATGATGACCTTTTTAGGGTAGGTGGGGCCGGTGGTTCGTTGATAGATGATCGCCGCCAAAGTGATAAATATTGCAACTGGAACGCTGATTTGGAATCGATGCTTCGGCATGGTCGGTCTCTCAATGTCTGATTTTCGATTGGAAAGTCGTATCATGCCCGATTTTCAATGCGGGGTCAAATTGCGATTCTGGTGCGGCGAATCACCGGCCGACGATCTTCTCGATTTCGTCGCGGGTCAGGTAAGGCGCTCTGCGACCATGGACCTAACGCCGCCTGGGCCCAATGCCCTCGCGGGGCGGGGTCGATCGCACCTGGGAGGCCTGGCGGTCTTGCCATAAAATCTTTAAATATGCCGCTCGCGTCGCCGCAGAAGGCGAACATGCCCGAGAGCCCTCGCCGTCCCGCGCCCCAAAGACGGCTAGCCGCCGCCCTGTGCGCCGCGCTCTCCGTCGCAGCGCCGGACCCCTTGTCGGCGCAAGCCGCGGCACGGATCGTCGGGAACTCCATCGTGCCGGTCTCTCCGTTCGTTCCGGTCGTGGGAACGCCGGGAGTTGCCTCGTCACTGGGCCTTCCGCGGTCTGGTCCTCCCTCTCCGGCGCCCCCGACGGCCCCCGCCATCCCGGCGCGCGCGGCGCAGTTCCCGCACCCTTTCGCCGCCGGCCCCGTCGCGATGGAGACGGCCGTCCGCGAAGATATCGACGGGGCGGTCGCGGGCTCCCGCGAGAATTTCGATCGCGCGGCGCATTGGGAGGGCGCCGGCGTCGCGCAGGAGGCGGGCGAGGTCGTGGCCGCGGCGGCCGAAAGCGCGCCGGCGCCCCAACTCCAGCCCCCGGGCCGGCGCGGAACCTCCGACTCCCCCTCCGAGCGCAAGCTCCTCGACCTGGTATCCAAGAAGCTGGGTCCGATCATCGATGAGACGGACGCTCCCGCGCTCTACGAGTTCCTCGACGAGGCATTCGGACGGCTCAGCGCGGCGCAACAGCGGCTCTTCCCGACCGAGGTCGTTGCCGTCAACCATGTCTACGTCGTCGATACTCCCGCTATCAACGCTTTCGTCTATCCCGTCAAGGAGGCCGGGGTGCGCCGGTTCAGCAACCACGTCTTCATCACGACCGGCCTCCTGAAGAAAATGCTCGATTCGGATCCCGCGGCGCTGCGGGAGGGCGTCGTCCGGATCGTCGGGGTCCTCTCTCACGAGCTGGCTCATCCTCTCGACAATGCGGACGCCGAGGGCATCCTCGCCAACTACGGACGCGAGGCCGGCGGCCAGGCGCGCGAGACGCGAGCCGACTCCGAGGGAGCGATGATCGCCAAGAAGGCCGGCTATCCCGTCGAGAGCGTCTACGAGGGGCTCAAACGCCTCTTCGTCGACGACCGCGGCGACCGCGGACTCTTGGCCTCCTTGGCCGACACCCATCCGCACAACGACCTCCGGCTGGCGGCGCAGAGGCTCCTGCTCACTCTTGATCGCTATGAGAATGGGACCTCGACCCCGAAATATCCAGGCTCCGTCGGGGTCGCCCTGCTCGGCGAGCTCGCGCGCCTCAACAAAGGCGCCGCGCTCGGCGCTTTCGTCGCGCTTAAGGACCTCGGCGACGCCCTGGACCGGCTCAAGAAGCTCCGTGAGTTGCAGCGAGGCGACGCGTACAAGACCATCGAGTTCAATCGCATCCTCCTCGCGCTCGACGCGATGCTCATGGGGAAAGGCGCCCCGTTGAGCGACGAGGAGTTCCGGACGTTCACGGAGATCATCCTCGTCGTCGCCAAGAGCGGCGCCCCGGAGGTCCTCGACCGCGAAGCAATGAAGCGTTTCTTTACCGCGGAGTCGCATTCGGCCGAGTTCCTCGCCTATCCCTCCCATGCGGCCTTCATGAAGAAAATCGCGGCCTACAACAGCCCCCGCTATCTCGCGTGGATCGGCGAGAATTTCTTCTTCAAGAAGGAGAAGAGCTATGGGGACGTCGAGCGTACCCTGCACGCCCTGGCCAAGGCGCTCCCCTGCGAGCACGCTTTCGCGCTTTTCGGCGAGAGGATCGCGGAGGACCTTCACGGCGAGATGCACCTGCGTCCGAGCCTGCGCTACGTCTATGAGAATCGCGTCGCCAAGGGGATGTCTCCCGAGTTCCAAGCGCGGCTGGCGGTCCTTTTTCATGCGAAGATCCTCCCCCGGCTCTCGGAGGAGGAGCGCATCTCTTTCCTCATCGACTCGACCCTTGGCGGGTATTCCTATGTCTTCCCCCAATACCGGGACCGCAAGGCGAAGGACTACGGCCTGGGCATCCTCAAGCAGCGCACGCTCCTGATGGGAGACCCGCGGCTGTGGGCCCTTCAGCAGGAGTACCGCGGGGTCCTGCGCTCCCTGTGGGAGAACCGCGGCTATTACGGCGCGCTGGATCTCATCACGGAGTCCCAATCGACGGACTGGGACGCGATCTTCTTTGTGCTGGGGATCGATCCGCGCGACGGCAGGAGCCAGTTGCGTAGCGCGGTCAAGCGCTTCACCGGGACCCCCGCCTATGCGGCCATGGTCAAGACCATCCGGGAGAGCCAGTTGGAAGCGTTCCGATTCTTCAAGCTGGGCAAGGGGATGATGGCCGACGTGGATTGGATCGATGACACCCTCGCTTCGTATCTTTCCGGGGACTTCAACGACGCCCTCAAAGGCGACCCGGAGCTGCGCGACTTTGCCAAGCAGGTCTTCGCCGCGAGCTACTATGACTCTCGCCAGGGGCTCTATCGGCAGGGCTATCGCCGGCGCATGGCGCAAGCTCTCGCCTCCGCGGCGCCGGCGGGGGTCTCGATCGGGCGGCTCGCGGTCCTCCACGAGGCGACCCTCCAGGACCTGCTCGGAGCCGCCCGCATCGCAGGCGGCCTCTACGACGTCCAGGCCGAACTCCTGGACGCCGCCCCCCTCTCGGAGCCGGACAAGCGGACGCTGCTCAAGGCCGTTTTCCTCGAGGGCTATACCGAGGCCAAGCGCGTCTCGGGCCTGACGTACAACAGCGCCGGCGAGTGGCTCCACTCCAACGGCGGGCGCTCCAAGAGGGTCCTGCGCATCCTCGTCAAAAACGGCCTCGTCTCCGGCCCCCTGGATTTGTTCTCGCGGCTTGCGGCGCGCGAGGAATTCCGCGCGAGCCAGAAAGGCGATGGCTGGACGAATTACGTCTCCGCGGTGAGCTCCTTCAAGGACGAGCTTCTGGCGGACCTCGACGCCGCGCTCGCGCAGGCCCCCTCCCCGGCCGACGGCGCCCGCGTGCTCCAACGCTTCGCCGAGACGGTCGTGGACCCCGCCGATGGGGACTACCCGGCGGTCGAGATCGCCAACACGCCGGAACTCCGCGACATCAAGACCCGCCTCGCCGCGCTCGCTTCCTCCTTGGAGCCGGGATTTGCCGACGGGCTCAAGCTCTTCCGGCGTCTGACCGGCAGCGGCGCGACTCCGTCGACGGACGCCTTCTTCCAGAAGCGCCTCGAGCCGGTTTTCGACGAGAAGGCGGCCGCGGACGCGGGGCTGGCGCTTTCGACCATCCTCGAGAAAGGCCGCATCTCCGGGACGGAACTCCAGCTCTCGCTGACTCGCCGAGTCGTCGAGCCCGAGGTCCGACGGCAGGAAGGGCGGCCCGCGGAGGTCGGCGCCCTTAACCGGCTCATCGAGACGATCAACGCCTACGTTCGGCAGGGCTCGCTCAAGAAAGACGAGTTCCTCGAGAGCCTCGCCTGGCGCCTGGGCCTGGGCGGGCGCGAGCTCGGGGCCTTCATCGAAGACGAGAAGTCCTACAACTGGCGCAAGGCCAACCCGCTCCTCCTGCGCTTCGGCTCCGCCCTGAGCTCCGAGATCGGCCGCCTTTCCTCGGACTCCCGCGATGAATTCATCCGCTTCCTCATCGAGCCCGAGGGGCGGGAACTCCCGGCCGCCATCCTAAAGGAACTGGAGAAGAACTCCTATCAAACAGCCCTTGCCCTGGACCTTGCCCAGGGAAAAAACCGTTCCAAGTCCGCAGTGAAGGCCCAATCGGACCGCGCGGCCTACTTGATGAAGCTGGAAATCGAGGCGGCCCTCATCGACGCCTCGCCCTTCGAGCGCATCCCGCTTTTCGAACTGCTTTTGAGCGCCGGAGACCGCGCCCTCTTGAAGGCGGAGGATTTCCCCTACAACGTCATCCGGCCGTTCCTGAAATACGCTCCGGACTCCACCGGGGAGAAGATGCTGGCCGCCTTCCTCGCCGTCGTCCCCGCGCACGAGCGGAGCGTGAACCTCGCCTATCTGCTCAGCCAGGCGGGCAGCGACAAGACCAGCGTCAAGCACACCTTCGAGGCGTTCCAGACGGTCGGCATCAAGTTCGGCCAGATGAGCTCCACCTGGAAGCTCTTCGGCGAGGAGATCGCGAGGCAGACGGCCTCGCTCAAGAGCTCCGCGCGACCCATGAGCAAGGCGGAGATCCTCGAAGTCGCGCGGCGCGAGCTCTCCGCCGAGGAATTCGCCAAGATCCGGCGGCTGAAGAGGGTCATCGGCAGCGCGAGCCTCAAGACCGTCGTCATCGTCGAACTCGTCGACGGCCGCGAGGTGGTGATGATGCTGCGCCGCCCGCGCGCGGCGGAGCAGATCGAGGGGAACCTCCGGCTCGGACGGGAGTTTCTGCGCGAGCTCGATCTCCGGGGCCTGAGTTCGGCCTCCGCGATGTTCGAGTCCATCCTCGAAGCCGTCCGCGCCCAACTCGCCGAGGAGCTCAAGATGACCAAGGAGGCTCGGAGCATCGGGCAAGCCGGACGCCACTACGAGGCCTTGAACCGCTCCATGGGCCCGCGCCTCGGCGGCTGGCGCTTCGAGGCGCCCCGCGTCGTAGACGACTTCCAACCCCGCGACTCCATCCTGTTCATGGAGCTGGCGTCGGGCGCCACCTTCGAGCGCCTCTCGGCCCGCGACCGCGCCCAGGTCGGCCCCCTCATCGCGGAATCCTCCCTGCGCCTGCTTCTGCGCGAGGGGTGGTTCGACGCGGATCGCCACACGGGCAACCAGCTCATCGACCCCGAACGCAAGGTCATCTATCCCATCGACTTCGGCCAGGCGACGGAGTTCTCGAAGACGGCCTTCTGGAAGCGCGACGACCGCTACGAACTCGCGCAGTTCTTGCGGGCGCTGGGAGAAGGCAACGCCGGCGCGCTCGTCGTCCACGGCCGGGCCATGAGCGCGGCGACCGCGCCCGCCGACCTCTCCGCGCTCAAGACGGAGGTCGCGAAGATCCTCGTCGGCGGCGGGAGCATGGCCGACCGCATCATCGCCCTGGTGACCGCCTTTGCGGGGCAGGGCGTTGCGATGGAAGGACGCTTCACCTTCGGCGCCTTCAAGGGGCTGATGACTCTCTACGGCGAGGCTTACGTGCCGGAGGAGGGCTTCCGGCGGCTGCTGGCCGGTGAGATCGCCCGCATCCTCAAGGCGAAGTTTCCCGTGGCCGCCCTCGACGCCCGGCGCGGGTCGGCTCCATGAGTTTCAGGAGATTTCGGGCAAGGTGAAATAAACGGTGGCGCCCTTTCCCAGTTCGCCTTCCGCCCAGATCTTGCCGTCATGGCGTTCGATGATTCTTCGCACGGTGGCGAGCCCGATGCCGGTTCCCGGGAAATCCACGTCGGAATGGAGACGCTGGAAGGCGGTGAATAACCGGGAAGATTGCGCCATATCGAACCCGGCGCCGTTATCGCGCACAAAGAAAGCATCGGCGCCGCGGGTGGGCGTCTTGCCGAACTCAATGAGCGCGCGGTCGCGTTTGCTCGTGTATTTCCAGGCGTTGCCGATCAGGTTTTCCAGGGCCACCCGCAGAAGGGACGAATCGCCGTGGGCGGTCAAATCCCGCCCGATGATGAAATCGACTTTGCGCTCGCGATGGACCGCGAGCAATTCCGAGGTAATGGAGGACGCCATACGACTCAGGTCGACGCGCTCGCGCTTGAGCGCCGCGTGCTCCGCCTGAGAAAGATTCAGCATGTCGTTGATGAGTTGAGACATACGATCGACGTCGTGCGCGATGGCGCTGACGCATTCGCGTCCTTGCGCGTCCAGCCGATCCGCTTGGTTTTCAAGGAGCACCTGGCTGAAGCCTTTGAGAGTGGTGAGGGGAGCGCGAAGGTCGTGCGATAGCGCGGAATTAAACGTCTCCAGCTCTTCATTGGCGGTTTTCAACTGCGTCGTCATCTCCGTGAGTTCCAGGGCGGCTTTGCGCAGCCATATCGCAATAGCGACCAGGCCGAGAATTCCGGACAGCGTCAGCGCGGATGCGAGCAGAAACGTCGTGCGAAATTGGGCCCTTATTTCTTCCGCCAAGCCTGTGATCGGGCGCGAGATTTCCAGCGCGCCGCGAACATCGCCGACTTCCCAGTCCCTCTTGGGGCTCTGCGGGTGCGTGTTGTGGCATTGCAGGCATTGCGGCTTCATGCGGTCGGCCGTGGCGTAACGGAGCGCGTGAGCGCCCTGGAAGGTCTCAAAGCGGTAAAAGGGCGCATCCGGGCGGCGTCGAAGCTCGGCGATCGCCTGGCGCTGGAAGTCATCGAGAGGCGCGCGGTCTTTGCGCCACGGGAAAGGATAATCGCTGTAAAGCTTGACTTGTATGCCGAGATGCCGGGAGATCCGGTCGCCGAGCTTCAGGGTGAACGTGGCCGGAAGAGGGATCGCTCCGGCGTGGATCTCGAAATCGTGAGCCACCTTGACGCCCAACGGCAGCAGTCGAGCGACGACGTCGGACGTGTAGAGTTCGCGCATCTCGAGGATTGAAGACGTCTGGATAGCGCCGTCGCCAAGCGCCATCTGTTCCGTCAGGCGCTCGGACAGTCTCGACATCTCCCAGATCAGGGCGGAGGCGGTCAGAGCGAAAAAAAAGCCTACAGCGGCGATATTGCGTTCGGAAAGGAGTCGTTTCACTTAAACCTCCGGCGCACGCATCCGGATAGAGCTTTAATTTATCATTTTTTCTTTTCCTTATTTTATATCCCGTCTCTACGGGGGCCTCGCGCTCGGGGCGTTTTCTCTCAGGATCGCGATGGCTTCCTCGTCCGTCACTTGGGAGAAGTCCTCGTAGAACTGTCCGATCGCCATGAAGTCGCCGGGGGCCTCGAGGCAGACCACCTCATCGGCGCCGCGCTCGAGGACCCGCACCGTGTCCGGCGGCGCGACCGGGAGCGCCGCGACGATCCGCCCCGCCCCCTCGCTCCTGAGCAGTTCGATGGCGGCGAGCAGAGTGCGCCCCGTGGCGGCCCCGTCGTCGGTCAGGATGACGGTCTTGCCCGCGACCGGCAGCGGCCGCGCGGCGCCGCGGTACATCCGGTATCGCCGCCGCAGGCTTTCCCGGATGCGCGAGATCGATGAAGCGATGAAGTCGGAGGGGATGCGTTCGCGCTCGATGAGAGCGGCGTCGATCGCCGCGTCCGTCAGGCTGACCGCGCCGATGGCGAACTCAGGATTGACCGGATGCCCGATCTTCTTGGTCAGGATCACGTCCAGCTTCAAGCCGAGTTCTCGCGCCAGCACGCCCCCGATCGGCAGGCCCCCGCGCGGAACCGCTAGGATCAACGCGTCCTTGCGGTCCCGATAGCGCTGAAGCTTCGCAGCCAGGCGGCCGGCCGCGTCAAGGCGGTCACGGAACATATTGATTGGCGGCGCAACGATATTTCCTGTAAGTAATATAAGAAGGAATGTTGCGTCGATATTTTAAAGCAGGAGCCTCGATCCATTCAAAGGAGGAGCGAACATGAAGACCGTGATGGCTGAGATCCGCCCCGAGGTCGAATATCCCCAGCAGGACGAGACGATCATCTCGCCGCATTACACCTTCCGCATTGGGGCGCCCGCCGGCGCCGAGAGCGTGGACGTTTCAATCGACCAGGGCCCCTGGCTGGCTTGCCGCAACGCGGCCGGCTTTTGGTGGTACGATTGGTCGAGCTACGATGACGGCGAGCACGAGATCATCGCGAGGACCCGCGGTCACGGAGGCCGCTGGCTCGTTTCCACTCCCCACGAGTTCATGGTCGCGACGACGGCCTGATCATGGAGATCCGGGCCGTGAAGTTGGGCGCGGCGAACCGCCCGAGGGCGCCGGACTTCAGCGTTTCGGGAACAGGTCCACGAGCTTGGAGGCCGCAGCGCCGTCGGGGTCGACACGCAGCCGCTCGAGGCCGCGGCGGGCCGCGGACTGCGTGGGGCGCGCGCCTTCGGCCCATTGCGTGAGCGGAGGCTTGCCGGATTTCTGGGGCATGGTGTAGCCGATGAAGACGGCGACGGCCGCGAGGAAGGCGGCCTCGATGCCGAGCTTGAGCGCGCCGTTGCTTAAGTCCAGGAGTTTGCGCAGCAACCAGAGGCCCGTCACGCCGCCCGCGATGCAGGCCGGGACCATCACGTGGTAGAGAGCGCCGGTGTAGTCCGGGAAAGCCACGACGTAGCCCAGATAGACGAGAGCGGCCAGGAGGGCCGGACGGATCAGCGCCATGCCTCCTCCGACTTCAGGGTGAGATGGATCTTCAGGAACGGCTCGCGGAAATCGGAGGGAAGGGCCGGGAAGGGGGCCGCGGCCCGCACGGACTCCAGGGCGGCGCGGTCGAAGTTCGCCTCGCCGGCGCTCGACTCGACGCGCAGGTCGGTGAAGGCGCCGTTGCGCAGGATGGAGAAGACCACCGCGCCCTCGGCGTCGAGCCGCGGCATCCTCTTGCGCCAGGCCTGCCACAGCATGAGACGGACCTGCGAGATGTACCAGGGATACGGGAAGTTCGGCAGGTCGGTGGCGACCCCCGCTCCGGCCGCGCCCGCGGGCCCGGCGGCGGTCTGGGCCGGTCCCGCTCCCGGCGCGCCCGCCATCGAGGGGGCGGGCGCGCCGGTCATGGCCGGCTCCTGCCTGCCGCCGCGCAAGAGGCTCGGGCGCGGCAGGACGATGAAGCCTTTGCGTCCCTTGGCCGCGAAGGAGTCCGGGGCGGCCTGCGCCGTGAGGGGCGCCGCGCTAGGCGCGCTCCTGCCCGCGGCCGCCGGCGTCCCCGCCGACAGGATCGCGGCCGAGGGCCCCACGAAATCGATCATGTAGACCTTGTCGGTCCTCAGCCCCGCGCGCGGCGCGGCGAGGAAGACGACGGCGACGGCGGCCGCGTGCAGGCCCAAGGAGCGCGCCAGGAACGGCTTGAGGGCCTCGTTCACTTGTCTTGCGGCGCGACGCCGACGCCCAGCTTGCCCACGCCCAGGCGCTTGGCCATGTCGAGCACCGCGACCACCTTATCGACGGTCACGAGGCGGTCGGCCTGGACGAGGAGGGTCTTGCCCGCCGACTTCGGCAGGCGCAGGGTCAGTTCGCGCTCGAGTTTTTCCCAGCGCACGGAGGAGCCGTCGATGGTCACGGCCCCGGTCTTGTTGATCTGGACCGTCACGGCGGCGCCGTCGGCGGCGGGCTCGCCGGAGACCGCCTTTGGAAGCTTGACGGTGAGCTGATGCTGGACCAGGATGGGGGTCAGCACCATGAAGATGATGACGAGGATGAGCGAGACGTCGATGAGCGGGATGAGGTTCATCTCCGCGATCAGGCGGCGCCGCTTGCCCGGGCCGTGATCCGCTTTCATCTAGGAGTGATGGGGTCTCTCGGAGAGGCTGTCGAGGACTTCCTCGGCCATCCAGCCCAGCTCTTCGGAGAAATCCGCGATCTTCTGATTGAAGTGATTGAAGGCCGCCACCGCCGGGATGGCCACGAGCAGTCCCGCCGCCGTGCAGACCAGGGCCTCGGAGATGCCGACCGCCACCAGGCCGGGTCCCGCGCCCGCGGCGCTGGCCAGGTCCTTGAAGGCGCGCATGACGCCGATGACCGTGCCGAAGAGCCCGATGAAGGGGGCCACCGAGGCGATCGTTCCCAGGGTCGCCATGCCGCGCTCCAGCTCGGACACGGTCCGGCCGATGGCGCGCCGCGCCGCGCGCTGGCGGTCCTCTTTATGAGCGGGCCCGGTGAGCGTGGAAGTCACCACGGCCCCCGCCAAGCCCTTGTGCGTCTTGGCCAGAGCGGCCGCGTCCTGAAGTTTGCCCGCCGCCGCGGCGGAGCGCACGCGCGCGAGGAAGTCGCGGTAGCCGCCGGTGGCCCGGCCGAAGAACTTCCAGCGTTCCCAGATGAGCGCCACGCAGTAGATGGAGAGGAGGATCATGAACGCGAGCACCGGTCCGCCCGCGACGAGGATATCCTTGATGCCGACCTGTTGTCCCATGGGCGGATTATACTTATTAAAGCCGGAGCAAGTTGCCTGTAGACAGGTTTATAATTAATGAGTACTATTTTATATACAATATGATTACTACAAAAATAAAAGAACTCGTTGCCTTACAGGCCAAAGCGGAGAACCTTCAATCCCAGATTGAATCCGAGCGTAAATCGGAGCTTGCGGCTCTTCCTCATGCATATGGATACGCTTCTCTTAAGGAGTTCATCAAAGCGTTGAAAGCGGCCGCGGGGTCCCGTCGCAAAGGCCCTGGCCGCAAGGCGACATCCAAAAAGGCGACCTCCAAATCCGGCAAGCGCGCTTATACCAAGATCACTCCCGAGATCAAGCAGCAGGTGATTTCCGCGGTCAAGGCCGACAAGTCCGGAGCGACCATCGCCAAGGAGTTCGGCATCTCTCTGCCGAGCGTGCAGAACATCAAGAAAGCAGCCGGCCTCGTCAAGACGCGAGTCCCGGCGGCTTCTTAAAACAACTTCTTTTTCCCAGAGCGCCCTCACTGGACGCTCCTTAAGACAGGAATGAGCCCGCTCGCTCGGGCCGCTCTTGCCGTCCCTCATGTTGGGAGGAGACCGATCCCGCGGCGAAGGATATCATGGATGTGAAAGAATCGATCTCACTGCACGAGCATCTCGTCGATCAGGAATGGTTTAACGCGATGCTGGACTCTTCCCTCGATTGCATCATCGCCATCGACCATGGCGGCATCATCGTCGAATACAACCATGCCGCCGAAACCGTCTTCGGTTACTCGGCGGCGGAAGCCGTCGGCAGACGCCTGGATGAACTGATCATTCCGGAGCGCTACCGCAGCCGGCATCGCGAGGCGCTGGCGCGCTACCTGCGGACCGGGGAAGGCAACGTCATCGGACGCCGGGTCGAGGTGCATGGGCTCACCAAGAGCGGACGGGAGATCCCCGTCGAGCTGACCGTGCTGCCGATTCATCCCGGCCGCAGCCCCTACTTTACCGCCTACCTGCGGGACATCACGGAGCGAAAGGCGGCTGAGGAAAAAATACGGGACTATGCGATCAAGCTCAAAGAGAGCTTGATCGAGACCATCAACTCGGTCTCCACGACCGTCGAGATGCGCGATGCCTACACCACCGGACATCAACGGCGCGTCGCCGCCCTCGCTTATGCCATCGGCCGCGAACTCAAGCTTGACGAGAAGCGTCTCGAAGGCGTCTATTTCGGCGGGATGATGCACGATATTGGGAAAATCGTGGTGCCGATGGAAGTGCTGACCGACCGCGGTCCTCTGGGATCCTCCGCCATGAAGACCATTCACCTGCATCCGGTCATGGGCTACAAGATATTGAAATCCGTGCATTTCCCCTGGCCGATCGCGATCATGATCCTCCAGCACCATGAAAAGCTCGACGGCTCCGGGTACCCAAACGGCCTCATGGGCGACGACATCATTCTGGAATCGCGCATCATCACCGTCGCGGACATCGTGGAAGCCATTCAGTCGGGTCGTCCCTACCGCGACGCCAAGGGCATCGAGGCCGCTCTCGACGAAATCACCCGGTGGTCCGGCGTCAAATACGATGCGGCCGTCGTTGCCGCATGCCGCCGCCTGATCGTCGAACAAGGCTTCAACATCAATGACAATGACTATACCACCACGGATTTCGTCAATCTCACCTTTATGAAGGTGGGCGAGGAGATCGGTTGATCATGGCGGACCGGCCCGCCGCGGCGCTCTTCCTAATGATAATACTCGCCGCGTCCGCCTCGTCCGCTCCTTCCGCGCCCCGCGTCGCTCTCGATCCCCCTCCCGGCTGGACCGATGCCACCGCCGAGACCACGATGAAAGGCCTCATCATGGCCTACCGCGGCCCCGAGTCGAGTTCCTTCGTGCTCGTGGACATGCCCCCCGTCGCGCTCGACAACCCCGCGGCCGCGCGCTCGTATCTCACCCACGTGCTGGCCGGATTGAAGTCCGGCTCCAAGCTCGACTATCGCACCGCCGGGAAGCTGGAGACCAAGGCTTTCCGCAACGGCCTCACCGCCCAGCTCCTGCGCGCCCAGCTTAACGGGCGGCCCCGGCTGGTCCTGGCCGCCTTCAACGCGGGTGGACGCCCCGTGCTGGCCACGCTCTCGAGTTCCGTGCCGGACGCCATGCTCACCCCCCTCTTGGGAAGCGTGAGGCTCGCGGCGAATGACGCGGTCAAGCTCTCCGGCCGGCAGTTCAGCCAGGATGGTCAGCTCGAGATCGCCCTGGGCGGCGGACTGAGCTCGCGCGCGCCCACGCCCGAGGAGATGCGTCAGGGCGTCGTCCTGGCCGTCCAGGGTTCCGGCGCGGAGGTGGTCGTCTTGAAGCTCGCGGAGGAGGGCATCACGCCCAAGGAGCATCCCGCCGTCGTGCGGGCCACCGTAGCCGATGCCTTGAAGATTCCCTTGGAGAGCGTCTCCGCGCCGCGCGGCGCCCGCACTCCCGCCGGGCCCGCGGCCGTCTACGCCTGGGCGAAGGTTCCGGGCTCCGCCGACCTGCGTTTCGCCGCGGGCTTCCTCCCCTGGGGCTATTGGGGCTACTCCCTCCTGGCGCGCGGCCCGCTGGCCGACGACCTCCTCGTGGGCGTCCTGTCCGCCCTCACGCAGGGCCCCTCGGCCGTGCCCGGTCTAGTCGCCGCCAGCCCCAAGATCGGGATCCCGCGCAATCTCTACCGCACCGTCATCTGCGTCGCCTTCATCCTCGGCGCCCTGCTCGTCTTCGCCTCGATTGCGTGGAGGCGGAGCCGGGGGAAGGCGAACCTGCCTTCATGAGCCCCGAAACCGTCCGAGACGTGGCCATGGCCGAGCGTCTGGTCCAGGCGCGCGCCTCCATCCGCCGCCAGCTCTGCGCCGTCATCGTGGGCCAGGAGGCGATCATCGAGGAAGTCTTGATCGCCCTCTTCGCGCGCGGCCACTGCCTCCTCCAAGGCGTGCCCGGCCTGGCCAAGACTCTGCTCGTCACGAGCCTCGCCCGCATCCTCGACCTGCAGAGCTCTCGCGTCCAGTTCACGCCCGACCTGATGCCCTCGGACGTGACCGGCAACGAGATTCTGCAGGAGGACCCCGTCACGCGCGCGCGTTCCCTGCGCTTCGTCAAGGGCCCCATCTTCGCCAACCTCGTCCTGGCCGACGAGATCAACCGCACCCCGCCCAAGACCCAGTCGGCGCTCCTCCAGGCCATGCAGGAGGGACAGGTCACGGCCGGCGGCTCGACCCACGCCCTGCCCCGGCCCTTCTTCGTGATGGCCACCCAGAACCCCATCGAGCAGGAGGGCACCTATCCTCTGCCCGAGGCGCAGCTCGACCGGTTCTTCCTCCAGGCGCTCATGGACTATCCGTCTCTTGAGGAGGAGCGCCGCATCGTCGTCGAGACGACGGGCGCCGGAGTCCCCAAGCTCGAGACCGTGCTGGGGGCGGCGGAGGTCGTGGAACTTCAGGATCTGGTGCGGCGCGTCCCCGTGCCCGACGCGGCGGTGGATTTCGCCGTGCGCCTCTGCCGCGCCACGCGTCCCCAGGACCCGCTCTCGCCCGAGTCGGTGCGATCCTGGGTCTCCTGGGGCGCGGGGCCCCGCGCCAGCCAAGCCCTGGTCGTCGCGGCCAAGGCCCGCGCCCTCCTCGACGGGCGGCTGGCCGTCGCCCAGGACGACGTGACGCGGGTGGCCGCTCCCATCCTGCGCCATCGTCTCGTGCTGAACTACCAGGCGGAGGCCGAGGGCGTGCGCGCCGACGACCTCGTCGCGCGCCTGTTGAATGCGTTGGCTTGACTCCGCCGATCAGGCCCGCCTGAGGGCCTTGAGCCTCTCCCCCCGCCGTCCCGCCGCCGCCCCCGGCGCGCCCGGACGCCATCGTTCTCTGGCGCGCGGATACTCGCGGGACTTCGCCCAGCATCGCCCCTACGCCTCGGGCGACGAGGCGCGCGCCATCGATTGGAAGGCCTACGCGCGCCTCGACCGCTTCTATGTCCGCGAGTACCGCGCGGAGGACCGCTTTCCCCTGGCCGTGCTCGTGGACACCACGGCCTCGATGGCCTTCTCCGGGGAGGGCCGCGGCGCGAAGTTCGACCTCGCCCGCCGCTTGGCGGCGGCTTTGTCCTGGGTGGCCCTCGAGCAGGGCGACGAGGCCGGCCTTTTCCCGGCCGGCCCGGGCGCGGCGCTGCCCCCGCGCGCGGGCTCGGCCCGCCTGCCGGAGATCGACGCGGCCCTCACGGCGCTGGCGCCTTCCCGCGAGCCGGACCTCGCCGCCGCGCTGGAGTCGGCGGCCGCGGCCCTTCCCCCGCGCGCCGTCGCCGTGCTGATCTCCGATCTGATGGGAGACACCGCGCGCATCCTCAAGGCCTTGAGGCGCCTGTCGGCAGGCCGGCGAGAGTTGCTGGTTTTGCGCGTGCTGGACCCCGAGGAGCGCGATTTCCCCTATGAAGGATCGCTTCGCGTGCGCGGGCTGGAGGGCGGGGAGATCCTCATCGACGCGGCCGAGGCCGCGCGGCCCTACCGCGAGGCCTTCCGACGTCAGGACGACGCCTACCGCGCGAGCCTGCGCCGCTCGGGCGTGCCCTACGCCGTGGCCTCGACCGACGCGCCCTGGCACGCGCCGCTGGCGCGTCTGCTCGAATGAGCTTCGCCTTCCCGGCGGCGCTCTGGGCCCTGCCGGCGGCGGGCCTGCCCGTTCTCGTCCATCTGCTCTCGCGGCGCGCGGCGCGCGCAAGGACCTTCTCCGACCTGACCCTCCTGGCCGCGGTGGAGGCGCGCTCGCGGCCGCGCTCGCGGCTGCGCGAGGCCCTCTTGCTTGCCGCGCGCTGCCTGCTCCTGGCCGCCCTGGTCCTGGCCGCCGCGGGTCCCACGGCGCGGGGCTCGTCGGCCGCCGCGGCGGGCGAGGGCCTGGACCTCGTGCTCCTCCTCGACGCATCCTATTCGATGCGGGCGCTCGACGCGGGCGCCGCGCGCTTCGAGAGAGCGCGCGCGGCGGGCCTGAGCATCCTCAAGCGCCTGTCCGCCGGAGATCGCGTCGCCGCCGGCGTCTTCGACGAGTCGCTGCGCGACCCCCTGGCCTGGACGGACGCCGAAGGCGCCGGCCGCGCCCTGGCGCGCGCGACGGCGGGCCTGCGCGGGACGGACGCGGCGGCCGCGCTCGCCGCCGCGCGCGGCCTGCTGGAGCGCTCCGCGCGCGGTCGCCGCCGCGCCGTCGTCGTCTTGGGGGACGGCGCCGCCCACATGCTGCCCGCCCCCGCTCCCGCCCCGGCCGAAGGCACGGCCGTGCTGGGCCTGCGTTTTCCCCCTCTGGCCAACGCCTGGCTCATGGAGGTCCGCCCCGCCTCCGGCTCGAGCGCGCGCGAGCCGCGCCTGGAGGTCCGCGCCTGCGCCGCCGGTCCCGCCGCGGCCGCGGCCCTGGACCTCTGGGTCGGCGAGCGCCGCGCCGCCTCGACGACGCTCGCGGTCCCGGCCGGGGGCGAGGCGCGCGCGGTCCTGGCCCTGCCGCCCTCGGCCGACCCTCGCCGGCCGGCGTGGGCGGGCCGCGTCTGCACGCGGGCCGACGCTCTGCCCGACGACGACCAGGTCTTCTATGCGGTGCGCCACCGCGCCGCTCCCCGCGTGCTGGTCCTGCGCTGCGACGCCTCCTTCGAGCGCGCCGGGAGGTCCGGCTGGTTCCTGCGCGGGCTCTTTGGGGGCGCGGAGCGCTCGCTCGCCGGCCGCGACGCCGACTTCCTGGAGGCTTCCCGCTGGTCGGAGGCGGACCTCGTGCGCTACGGCACCATCCTCCTGCCCGACGCGGAGCGCTTGCCGCCGGGACTGGCGCGCGCTCTCGAGGGCTTCGCCGCGCGCGGCGGCGGGGTCTGGGTCGTGCCGGGGCCCCGCGCGACGCCCGAGGACCTGGCCGAGCTCTCCGCGTGGCTGCCCGCGCGCTTCGGCGTGCTGGAAGAGTCCGCCTCGCCGCGGGGGCTGAAGATCCTGCGCTCCGGGCCGGAGACCTCGGGGTGGGACGAGTTCGAGCTCTCGCGCGTCGCCTTCGCCCGGCGCTTCCGCCTCGAGCCCGCGCCCGGAGCGGCGGCGTGGCTCGCCGATTCCGGGGGCGCGGCGATGCTCGTGGCCGGCAGCGTGGGGCGCGGCCGCGCGGCGGTCTGGGCCGCCCCCCTCGGCGTGGACGGAGGAAACCTGGGCCTCAAGCCCCTCTTCGTCCCCTGGGCCAAGGCCTGTCTCTCCTTGACCCTCCCGCCCGACGAAAGCGAGGCTTCCTCCCGGAGCGCGCGCGTCGGCGCGAGCCTGGTGCGGACCTGGCGGGCCGACGAGCCCGCCCCCGACCGCGTCAGCGTGAGGGGCCCCGACGGCCGGCGCACGAGCCTTCCCGTGCGCGGACGCCGCGCGCAGCTCCCCTCGGCCGACCGGCCCGGCCTCTACGAGTTCGAGGAGCCCGGTGGACAGCGCAGCGTCTTCGCGGTGAACCTGGACTCCTCGCGCGGGGAGAGCGACCTTGCCGCCGCCCCGGCGCCGCCCTGGATTTCCGTCGAGCCCGACGCCCTGGAGGAAGCGTTCTTCGTTGCGGCCTATGGCCGCGACCGGCGAGGTCTCTTCCTGGGGCTGGCGGCGCTGGCGCTCGCCCTCGAGATGCTCCTCAGCTTGCCTCGGGCTCGGTCATCCGCATCTGTCCTCGTTCTTCTGCTTTCGATTCACATGGTCATCCCCGGAAGGGCCCTCGCCCAGCAGGGCGACCGCTTCGTCTGGACTCAGCTCGAGTTGGGCCGCACCTGGGACCCGTACCCCGATGCTCCGGAGCAGGCGGCCGCGCGGCTGGCGGAGGTGACCTCCGCGCGCGTCGCTCCCGGACGGCGCGTGTTGACGCTGGACGACCAGGCGCTGTTCGCCTCGCCGTTCCTGTACCTGGCGGGGCGCGAGGAGCCGCCCGAGCTGACGGACGCGGAACTGCGGCGTCTGCGCCAGTTCTTTTCGGGAGGAGGTCTGCTCTGGGTCGAGGACTCCACCGGCGGCCCGCCGGGCTCCTTCGACCGCTGGGTGCGCCGGACCCTGCCGCGGATATTGCCCGAGACCGAACTGCGCCCCCTTCCCTCCGACCACGTCCTGTACCGAGCCTTCTTCCTCCTGCGCGGTCCCGCGGGTCGCGTCCGCGTGCACGCGGCGGTGGAGGGCGTCGCCTGGGGAGGACGCGCGGCGGTCCTCTACACGCGAGACGACGCGCTCGGAGCTTGGGCCAAGGACGCCCTGGGTCGATCCCTCAAGGCCTGCGTGCCCGGTGGAGAGCCCCAGCGCGAGCAGGCCAAGCGCCTGACTTTGAACCTCCTGATGTACTCCATGACCGGTTCCTACAAGGCCGACGCGGTCCACCAGTCCGCCATCCTCGATAAACTCAGGAACGGACCTTGAACCTCTCGCTGGAAGCCGGCGGAGCCGGAGGCTGGGGCGCGGGCGCGGGGCTCGTCGTCGCGGCGGCCGCCTGGCTGCACTCTTGGCGCAGCCCGGCCGGCCGCGGGCTCCTGGCTTTGCGCGTCCTGGCCGCCGCGGCCCTGACCCTGGCGCTCCTGCGTCCCGTGATCGCGCTCAACGAGACGCGCCTTTGCAAGCCTCGTCTTCTGGTTCTGCTCGATGCCGGCGTCTCCATGCGCGGGGCGTCGGGACGCGGAGGCACGCGCTTCGAGGCCGCCTTGCGGTGGCTGGAGCAAGCCCGCGCCGAGATCGAGAGTCGCGCCGACGTCTCCGTCGTTCTTGTGTCGGACCGAGCTCGCTTGCTGGGAGGCCTCGAACGTTTGAATCAAGCCGAAGCGGGGATCATGCCTTTTTTGGCCTCCGAGGCCTTGCTTGACGCTTCCTCGGGCGCGACCGCCCCGACGCGGATCTGGCTCGTCTCGGACGGCGTCGCGCAGGGCGGCGGGGACCTCGGCCGAGCCCTCTCGAGGCTGGAAGCGCCCGTGGACGCACTCGGCGTGGGCCCCTCGCGGCGCGAGCGCGGGGCCGTCTTCACGGACCTCAAGACCCCGGATTTCGCCTTCCTGCACGGCCGCATGAGCGTTACGGCCGAGGTCTCGGCCACGAGCCTGGCCGGCCGGCGCGTGAGCGTGACCCTGTCCCGCGCCGACGAGGCGGCGCCGGGAGGCTGGCGCGAGGCGGCTCGCGAGGACCGCGTGGTCGCTTCCGATGCCGAGACCTTCGTCTCCAGCTTTACCGTCGCCGCGCAACGGCTGGGCGCGGAGCGCTGGCGTCTGGAGGCGCGAGACGGCGTCCGCGCGCGCGCGCGCGAGTTCCGCGTGGAGGTCGTCCGCCAGAAGTATCGCATCATGTACCTGGCGGGACGGCCCAGCGCCGAATACTCCTTCCTGCGCGAGTTCCTGAAGTCCGACCCCAACCATGACCTGGTCTCCTTCGTCATCTTGCGCAATCCCGAAAATCCCGCGGCCGCTTCGGACCGGGAGCTCTCCCTCATCCCCTTTCCGACCGACGACATTTTCGCGCGCACGCTCCCACAGTTCGACCTCTTCATCCTGGAGAACTTTTCGGCGGCGCGCTTCGCCCTGCCCCCGGCGTATCTGGAGAACCTGCGACGCTTCGTCCAGGCGGGGGGCGCGCTCCTCATCAAGGGCGGAGAGAACGCCTTCGCCGCGGGAGGCTACAAGGGCTCGCCTCTCGAGGACGCGCTGCCCGTGGTCCTCTCGGGGCATAGCCCCGATTTCATGTCCGGCCTCTTCGCGCCGAAGCCCGCCTCCTTCGAGCATCCGCTGGTGCGCCTCTTCGAGACGACGGATGAGTCCAAACGCGCCTGGGAGGCCCTGCCTCCTCTGGACGGTTGGGGCCGCTTCGCCTCGGTCCGCGCGGGTGCGCAGGTCGTGGCCTCCCAGCCGGAGCAGACCGCCGAGGACGGCCGGCCCCTGCCGGTGATCGCGGTCCGCTCCTACGGTCGCGGCAAGGTCATGCTCATCAGCACCGATTCGACCTGGCGCTGGAAGCTGGGGGCCGCGGGCGATCGGCTGGCCTCGGGCGTCTACGAGCGCTTCTGGACGCGCGCGGTGCAGTATTTGACCGGGACGCTCGACCTCTCCAAGGTCAAGTTCGCCCCTCTTGCCGATCGTATCCCGCCTCGCGAGCCCTTCACCGCCTCCCTGCGCGTCTTCGACGAAGACTTCTCCCCCGCCAAGTCCGGCGAGGTCCGGCTGACGCTCGTCTGGACTCCGCCGGACGGCAAGCCGCGCGAGGTCGCGGCCCGCGAGACCGCTCCCGGCGTCTACGCCGTCGAGTTGACGGGTCTGGCCGCAGGCGCTCACCGCCTCCACGCCGCCGCGCGCGTGCGCGGACGGGCGTGGGGCGAGGACGACGCGCGATTTCTCTGGGAGCCGGTCGCGGACGCTCCCATGGACCGGGCCTGGCTCGAGAAGGCCGCGGAGCTGGGCGGCGGCGCCTCTTTCGACCTGGCGCGGACCTCCGCGCGCGAACTCCTGGACCGTTTGCCCGCCGCGCGCCCGGAGACCGAGACCGTCCGGCGCCTGCGCCCCTTCTCGTCTCCGTCGTGGCTGGCCCTCTGCGGGCTGCTCCTGCTGGCCGAATGGGCCTGGAGGAGGAAGCGCGGCCATGCTTGAGGGCCTCGGCGTCTTCGCGGGCTTCGCTCTCCTGGGAATCTTCCAGTGCGCCCCGTCGGTGACGACCGGCGACGCGGGCGAGTTCGCCGCCGCGGCCGCGACCCTCTCCGTGCCGCACGCTCCCGGCTACCCCCTCTTCGTCCTCCTGTCCAAGGCTCTCGGGACCTTGGTTGCGCTCGGCAACTGGGCGTACCGGACGAACCTCCTCTCGGCTCTGGCGGGCGCCGCGAGCCTGGCCCTGCTGGCCGACGCCCTGCGGCGCTGGGGCGCGGGACGCGCGGCGCGCCTGGGCGCCGTCCTGGTCCTGGGTCTCTCGCCTCTATGGCGCGAGCAGAGCGCGGTCACCGAGGTGTTCGCTCTTCACCTCCTCTGCGCGTCGCTCTTGCTCTGGATGCTCTCCGCCGCGGGAGAGAGAGTCCTCGAGCCCGGGCCCGCGGCCGCCCTGGGCCTGGTCTTCGGACTGGGCCTGGCCAACCACCAGACCTTGCTCCTCGTGCTGGCCGCCCTTGTCCTTGCGGGGCGCGGCGGCCCCGGACGTTTGCCTCGGGCTTTCGCCTTCGCGGGTCTCGGGGCCTTGGCGGGCTCGGCTCTTTACGCGGCCTTGCCCCTGCGCGCGCTCAGGCTGCCGCCTCTCGACTGGGACCATGCCGTCACGCCCGAGGCCTTCTGGCGCTTGCTGGCCCGCAAGGATTACGGGAGCCTGTCGTTGACGGTCGACGGCGGGCAGGCCTCGGGTCCGGAGGCCTTGGCCGCGCAGGCTTGGCGGTCGTTGAAAGGCGTCGCCGTCCAGTTGGGCCCGACGGGAACGATCCTGGCCCTGCTCGGCGCCGCCGGCTGGAAACGCTCGGGTCTTCGCCTGCGAGCCGAGGCCGCCTGGGCGTGGGTGCTGGTCACGGGACCCGGATTTATGATGCTGGGCCGCCCGGCCTTCGACGCGCAGACCGCCGACGCCCTCCAGCGCTTCCATCTCCTGCCCTTGGCCGGGACGGCCCTCTTCGTCGCCGCCGGCGTGGAGTTGCTCTGCCGCGCGCGCCCCGCTTGCGGCGCCGCGGCGGCCGTGATCGCGGCGGCCGCGGCTTTCCCGGCGGCGGCGCGCCAATCCCGGCGCGGCGATTTCCTCGCTTACGACTACGGACGGGCGATTTTGAGGGAGGTCCCCCCCGGCGCGGCCCTGGTCATCGACGGAGGCGACGATACCTTTTTCTCGCTGGCCTTCCTGCGCTTCGCGCAGGGACTGCGTCCCGACCTGGAGATGTGGGACCGGGGTGGGGTGGTCTTCCGGCATCCCTACGGCGCGGATTTCCGCCTTCTGAGCAAGGAGTCCAAGGAGTCCCGGCGCCGCGCCGTCGAGGCGCCGCTGGCCGAGGCGGGGCGGTTGTGGTACTCGACCCTCGGCGACGGCCTGCTCCAGGGCCGGCCGCTGACTCCCGCCGGCCTGCTGAGGCGCCCCGCGCGTCCCGGGGCGGGGCGAGAGGACGATGCCCTGGGCGAGACCCTGCCGTCGCCGCGCGCCCCGGAGGCGTCCCGGCGCCATCGCGACCGCGGCCTGGCGGCCTTCTTCCCCTTCCAGCGCGGCGTGCGCTTCCTGGCGCGAGGCGACGTCGAGACCGGAGTCTCCTGGCTTGAGCTCTGCGCCGACGCGGGTCAGGACGCTTTGTGGGTCTCGCCGGCCGTCTCTTACGCTCTGGGCGTGGCCGGATACCATGCGATGTCTCGTCGTGATTTTGCCTCGGCGCAACGAGCCTATCACAGTTGGGCCGGGATCGAACCCGCCAAAGCGGAGCCTCTGGCGAACCTCGGCATCGCTCTCGAGCGCTCCGGCCGCGCGCGAGAGGCGGAGGCGGCCTTGCGCGAGGCCGTGCGGCGCGAGCCGCGGTCTGCGCGCGCCTGGAGCGCTCTCGGCGCGCGCTTGTGGGCCGACGCGCGCTGGTCCGAGTCCGCCGACGCCTTCGCCTCGGCCGCGGCGCTCGATCCCGCGGGCGCCGCGGACGCGCAGTGGGCCTCGCGAGCGCGGGCCCGGGCCCGGGCCCGGCGGTGAGCCTGATCGTCTTCGTCGGCGTCCTCTTGGTCTATCTGAGGGCCCTGCCGCCGTCTCTCGCCGCCTGGCGGGACGCCGGCGAGATGGCCGCGGCCGCTTGGACCCTCGGAGTGGCGCATCCGACGAGCTATCCTTTATACGTCCTGCTCGGTCGGGCGATGCGGCATTTCCCGCTCGGAAATTTCGCCTACCGCTTGAACCTCCTCTCCGCCGTCGCGGGGGCCGGCGCCGTCGCCCTCCTCTTCTCCTGGGCGCGGCGCCGGCGCGGCACGGCGGCGGCGCTGGCGGGCGCAGCCTTCCTCGCCTTCGACCCCGCCTTCTGGACCGTCTCACAGGTCTCGGAGATGTACTCGCTCTGGATACTGGCCGCGGTCGGGCTCCTGGTCGTCGCGCACGAGGCCTGCGAGGACGGCGGCCAGCGGCTCTGGCCCGGCTTCTGCTTCCTGGCGGGGCTCCTCCTGGGAAATCGTCTGGACCTCGTCCTCTGGGCGCCCGGTCTTCTCTGGCTGGCGCTCAGCGGCCGGCCGGCCGCGCGGGGCGAGGACGGTCTCTGGGCGGGGGCGGCTCTCGTCGTCTTCCCGGCGGCGGTGGCTCTGTCGGGCTCGAACGCGCCGATGGCTCTGCTGGCGGTCGGGACCCTCCTCTGCCGCGCGCGGGGAGCGGGGATGGCTCGTCGCGCGGGGGCGGCGGCCGCGGCGGGCCTGGCCGGGCTGTCGGTGTACCTCTTCCTGCCGGTGCGCTCCGCGACCGGCCCTTTCCTCGACTGGAACCATCCCGCCGTTCTCTCCAACTTCCTCGATTCGCTCCTGCGCACGCGCTACGGCGGGACCCTGGACCTCATCAGCAGGAACTACGCGACGGGAGAGCTCTTCCTCGACAACCTGCGCCTCTGGGGCGCTCATCTCTGGGACGCCTTCGGCCCCGCCGGGCTGGCCGCCGCGTTGGTGGGAACGGCTCGAGGATTTGCATCCGACCGACGGCGCTGGCTGGGGCGCGCCGCCTGCTGGTGGTGGTGCGGGCCGGTGTTTCTGTTCCTGGCCAACCTCCCCCCGAATCCTCACGCCGCCGCCATCATCGAGCCGCACTATCTTCTTTCCGATATCATGCTCATCGTCTGGGCCGTAGACGGCGTTGGAGCGCTCTCCTGCGTGCCGCTGAGAGGTCTTGCTCCCGCGTTGGTCGTATTCTCTTTCGCTTGGCCGTTCTGGCGCGGGACTCCGGCGCGACGGGACCGGCGCGAGGACTTCGCGCTGGCCGATTATACCCGCGATTGCCTGCTCGCCGCTCCGCCGGGCTCCGTGCTGGTCGCCAGGAAAGACGTCCAACTCTACTCCCTGTGGCACGCCCAGGCCGTGGAGGGCCGCCGGCTCGACGTGAAGATCGTCGCTCAAGGCTTGGCGGGCTCGCCGTGGTATCAAGCGGATTGGCGCCGCAGGGATCCTTCGCTGAGCGTGACGAATCTCCGCGAGCCCGAGGGCTGGCGGGCTCTGGCCGCCGGGGGCCGCGCGGTGCTTGCCACCCAGGACGCGGAACCGCCCGCCGCCCTGGCGGCGCAGGCGCGCTCTCGCGGGCTCCTCTCGGCCGTTTCAGCCTCCGCGCCCGCGGACGACGGCGCCCTGTGGGAACTCATGGTCCGGCGCGACCGGCGACGCTACGCCGAGGCGCCCGACTTCTTCACTTCGGACCTGCTGGAGTCATTCGCGGCGGCCGCCTACCGCCGCGGCGTGGAACTGCAGAAGGCCGGCCGCGCCCCGGAGGCTCGCTCGTTTCTCGCGAGCGCCTGGTCGCTGCAATGGGTATTGCCCGACGTGCCGCTCATGCTCGGCTACATGGAGGCGGTGTCCCGCAACTGGGCCGAGGCCGGCGCGGAGCACTCCCTGGCCGACGTCCTCTTCGCGCAGAAGCTGCGCTTGGCCGCGCAGTACCGCGCCCTGCCCGACCTCGTCGCCGCGATCCGCCGGCAGGCCGCGGAGTCGGCCACGCACCACGGCGTAGCCGCCCAGCGCTTGGGCCGCCCCGAGGAGGCCTACGCCCTCTACCAGCGGGCGCTCGATCTGTCGCCCCTCGCCCAGACGCGCTTCAACCTGGCGGTCCTGGCCTGGGGCAAGGACTGGGACGCCGTCGAGGAGAACCTCTCGCAGGCTCTGCGTCTCGACCCCGGACACGCCGAGGCGCGGAAGTATCTCATGGAGCTGCGCGCCAAGAAGGCGTCACGATGAATGATTGCCGCCGCCTGCGGCTGCCGCGGATATGATTTGCTATCGTCATTCCAGCTGGTTGTCGCATGCTTGAGGTTTAACGCCATTTCCAATCTTGGATGCGCGGCTTACGGACTGCTTCATCGGGCGGGCATTTCCCGTCTCATGCGGCGCCTGCGAGCGCGCCACGTCCCCGTCATCATGTATCACGGAGTTTGCGCCGAACGCGTGGACGGGATTCTTAACTCCGAGAAAAAACATATCTGCGCGGAAGATTTTGAGCGCCACCTGAAGATGATCAAGAATCACTGCCAAGTGATTGCGCTCAGCCGCTATGTGGAGTCTCTGCGCTCGGGCGCGCCTTTGCCGCCGTATTGCGCCATCCTGACCTTCGACGACGGATATGAAAACAACTATAGCGTCGCCTTCCCGCTCCTCAAAAAGCACGCGGTTGCCGCCACGATCTATGTCGTCGCCGATTTCGTGGAGCGAGGCGAGCCTCTCTGGATGGATCGCCTGGCGCATGCCTTCGCGACGACCCGGAAGAAGCGTTGGGAGGATCCTGTCTCAGGCGCGTCCTACCGCTGGGAGACGGATGCGCAGAAGGAGGCGGGATACCGGCGAATCAAGGCGGCGATGAAGGATCTCGGTCCGCGCGATCATGCCGAGGCCATGGAGCGCATCATGGCGGATTTGGATGGGGCCGGCGAGCTCCCCCCCCTATTCGCGCCCCTCAAGCCGGGACAACTGCGCGAGATGGCGGCCTCGGGCCTCGTGGAAATCGGCTCGCACGCCTGCAGGCATCTGCTCATGACGACGCTGACCAGCGCGCAGGCTCGTCATGAAGCGGAGCAATCAAGGGATAGGATCTCAATATTAACGGGACGCCGGATTGAATCGTTTTCTTATCCCAATGCCGCCCACACCCCGGAGCTGATGGTGACGGTCGAAAGGGCCGGTTATTCTTCGGCGGTGGCCGAAGGCCTTCGCCTCAACGCTCCGGGGGCCTCTTCCCCATATTCGATCTTTCGGGTTGCCCTCGCGGAGAGCGACGATGA
>MGTX01000015.1:0-13896 GCA_001799675.1 Elusimicrobia bacterium GWA2_66_18 | reverse complement strand
TCGCAGGGTTCCTCTCCGGTTTCCCCGGCGTCGGCGGAACGCGGGATTTCTGGCGAAGCCGATTCAGGCTCTGGTGGGACGAAAACCCCGCGTTCGAGCCGAGCCATGATCGAGGGTGGATGCTGCGACGCGACGGGGAAATCTCCGGTTTTTTGGCGAACGTCCCCGGCCTCATGCTCCTCGACGGCAAGCCCGCCGTCGTCTTCTCCGTCAGCACCTGGATGGTCCTTCCCGAAGATAGGGAGCGCAGCTTGGAACTCTTTTCCAGACAGATGGAAAGCGCCCGATCGACGCTTCTCTTCGATACGACTCCAACCGCGCCTGTCGCCGAGATACTCTCAAACCTGGGGTTCGAGCTCCTGCCCTGGGGGGCGCAGCGCGAGAGCATCCTTCTTCTGAGGGCCGGAGAATGTCTCTTGGCGCGCTTGCCGGCATTGTCGCATCTGCCGCAAACCGCCGCCGCCTTGGCCGCGAAAACGCTGGACGCGCTCCAATCCTGGAGGCTGGAAGGCCTGCGGCCGCGACCGGGCCTGAGGACCGAAGAACGGAGGGAGGCGGGCCGGGTTTTCGACGGGTTATGGGAACGAACTCGAGCTCTCTACTCGACGACCAACGTCCGCGACGCAGAGACGCTCCATTGGCACTGCTTCTCGGACCACCGCGTCGAAAAGAGGTTATTTGCCTGTTTTTCGGCCGATGACGCTACCGGGTATATGATTCTGAAAGGAAAGCGCCGCGCGGGACTGAGGGTCTTGGAATGCGTGGACTTTTGGGAGGATCCCGCCGTCGACGGAACATTGGAAACACTGCTCTGCGACGTTCGTCAACGCGCGGCAGCCGAGGGCTATCACCTGCTCAGCTTCGGTCATTTTTCCCCCCGCCTGGGCGGGAGGCTTCGCCAGATCGGGCTTGCGGATGTCGCGCTAAGCAGCCGAAGCAATTACTGCCTGGTCGGCTCCTCCTGCCGGACCCGGCCGAGAGTCGAGACGTCGTACTTCGTCGGGCTGCAGGGAGACTACGGGACATCGCCCTAGCTCAACGAACGGGCGCGACGACGACGGCTGCGGCAATGGAGTCCGTATGCGCGATGCTGACGGCATGCTCAAGGTCGCGACGTCCCGATGAACCGTGATGAACCAGGCGAAGACCCCCGGTTTCCCGGCGCACGACTTCGATCGAGCCCATCCTCTCCGTGAGGAAGACGGGATCGCATTTCTTGAGGCTCTCCTTGGCGCACCAACGCGCCGCGAAATGAATTCGCGGATTCGCCTGCCCCGCGCAATAGGCGATTTCATCCAGGGTAAAGGCGTCCCGATAGAACTCATGGTTCGCATAGTCCTGCGCGAGGGGAAGAGCGTCGGCGGCTTCCACGTCGATGCCGCAGCGCAGACCCGCTGGGAGCTCCCCCCGCTCCAGATCGCCGGCCAGGACCCGCGCGGACTCGGAGGGTTCTTTCGCCCCGGCCGACGCGGCTGCTCGAACGACCGACTCAAGTTCGGCGAAGGTCTTGGCTTGCGCGGCCCGCATGCATTCGACGCCCAGTTGGCGGCGAACGGACGCGATGAGGATGGACTTCTTCATGGAGCCGCTCAGGCCCGGCCCATCAAGACGGAAATCCGGACCGACATCAGAGGCGGGACAACCGGCCAGTTTGCCTACGATCTCGCGCAGATTCATGCCGCGTTGAGCCTGTCGCGGAGGTCCTTCAGGAACTGGACCGCGACACGGCCCTCGGCGACGCGATGATCGAAGCTGAGAATCAAATCGAAAGTCTCCCCGGGATCGCCCGGCGGTTGGCGCGCCGCCGCCACGCCCAGGATGGCGGACTGCCTCTCGTTAATGAGAGGGTGGATGAAGACGGCGCCCTCCGCGGAAAGATCGCTGATCGTGAAAGTGCCGTTGGTCAGATCTTCCGCGCGCATTGAGTCGTCCTCGTAGGCCAGCAGGAGATCCTGCATGCGGCGGGCGACATCCTCCAGTTCCTTGCGGTCGACGTCATGGATGACGGGAACCTGCAGACCCTTGCCCGCATCCACCACGAACCCGACATGGACGGCATCATAGAGGTAGAGGCGCCCCGCGTCGTAGTAAGCGTTCAGGAGCGGGTGAATACGCAGGAGACGGCCCACCTCGAAGACCGTCCAGGCCAGGGGAGTGGCCGCAAGCTCCGGGCGGCGCGCGACGGCCCTTCGCAGGCCCGCAGCCGGGCAAGCGACGCTCACCAAGCTCGATAGCCCGTCGTTTTGGCCCGCGGACAGGCTGCGAATTTCCGCCAGTTTGCGCGCGGGCAGCTCGACGCGCCGGACCGGAAGGCCTTTGAAGTGGAGCTGACCGCCGAGAACTTCCCGAACATCCGCCTCCCGCACGAGTCCCTTGCCGGCGAAAGAGGCCGGCTTCAAGCCCTTCTCATTCATGAGGTCGAGAGCCTTCTTGCTGAAGCGAGCCGTCTCAACCGATGTCTCGCCGAGGACGGCCGCGTCGACGGTGGTTTGCGGCAGGGGGTCGTCGGCTCCCGGGGTCAGGTAGCACAGGATCGAGCCCACCGGCACGGATGAACCCTCCGCGGCCGCGCGCCGCAGGTGGCCCGCAGCCGGCGCGAGTATTTCCAGGAGCGCCTTGCTGGTCTCGATCTCGGCAAGCAGGCGGCCCTGCTCGACGAACTCGCGCTCGCCGGCGCGCCAAGCCGCCAGCAGCACGGACTCGTCGTTGACGTTCTCTTGGGGAATGACGACCGGAATAATTTCAGGCGCCATGAACCAACTCCAGCACGGCTTGGACGATCCTCTGCGCATCCGGCAGAGCCGCTTGCTCAAGGGCAACCGAGGCCGGGATGGGATGGGGAGGGCCTCCGAGACGCCGCAAACCCCTCAGACAGCGAGGGTCCGCCTCGATGATTTCGCCGACGGCCTCCGTCCCGAAACCGGCAAAGGAGACGCCTTCCTCGGCGATCACCAGCCTGCCGGTCGCACGGATGGAATCCAGCAGCGGCAGGGGGTCGAAAGGATAAAGACGCACGGGGCAAATGATTTCGCATGCCAGTTCGTGCTCGTCGAAGAGCCGCTCGGCCGCCGCCTCGGCATAGGGCAGCATCCCCCCGTAGCAGAGGACCGTTGCGTCGGGCTTGCTCTTCGGACGCAGCCGGCTGGTGGGAAACGGCTCGTCGATGTGCTCCCAGGTGAAGCCCGCCGGGACCGCACGGGAGAGCATGGCCCCGTAGAGAAGCTTATTCTCGATGACGATCGTGGGGCGGTCGATGCGGGAAAACAGCGAATCGTAGACGGCGCCGGGGTCATAGCGCTCATGAAGCGCCAGCATCATGGTGCCGGGAATGCCGAGAAAATGTTTCTCGAGCGACTGGCTGTGGGTCGGGCCGTAGCCTCGCCGCCCTCCCATGGGCGTGCGAATGACGAGCGGAACTTGAACCTGCTCGTTGTACATGTAGCGGAACTTCGAGGCGTGATTGATGATCTGATCGGCGGCCAAGCCCATGAAATCTCCAAACATGATTTCCACCACGGGAAGAAAACCGCGTAGAGCCAGGCCATTGCCGATGCCGACGATGGCCGCCTCGCTGATGGGTGTGTTGAAGACCCGGGAAGGAAACCGGCTGCTCAGACCCTTCGTCACCTTGAAGGCTCCGCCGTAGGGATCCGACACGTCCTCCCCGAAGAGGATGATGCGCGCGTCCCTCTCCATGTTGCGCCGCAGAGCGCCCTGGATCGCGGACACGACCCGCCGATTCTGCCCCGGTTCGGTGCGGATCCACCTTCGGCACGGGGCGCTCGGCGCCTGCGCGGAGGGGATGGGAGGCTCGGGCGCGGCCGCCTCCCGGGCTTTGACGACGGCTGCGGCCACGCGTTCCTCGGCTTCACGCTGGAAACGAGAGGCCAGCGGAGAGTCCTCCTTAGCGAATCGAGTCAAGAGATCTTTCTCCCAGTAGGACCGGACCTCGGCGGCGCTGCGGTCATCATCGCCCTTGGAATGGGCGTTGAGACGGTATGTGTCGATCCTCAAGAACCTTGGCCGGCCCGAGCCGCGCACGGCCTGGACCGTCTCTTGGACCTTCCCGATGAGGTCCATGGGATCCCAGGTGTCCGCCGTCACGGTCTCGATTCCAAACGCCTCGGCACGGGCGCAAATATCTCCGCCCAGGGTCTGGGAGTGGTGCGTGCTTTGAGCGTACAGGTTGTTCTCGAGGACGACGAGCAATGGGAGTCCCCACTTGGCGGCGATATTGAGAGTTTCATAGACGACGCCTTCCCCAAGGGTTCCGTCGCCGATGAAGGCCACGCACAAGTGATCGGAATTTGTCAGCTTCAAGGCAAGGGCAAGCCCCGCAGCGACCGGGACGATGCCGCCTTGGATCCCGTTGCTGTAGAATCCGTCCTTGTAGATGTGCTGGCTGCCGCCGCGGCCTGCGCACACGCCGGAGCGCTTGCCCATGACCTCCGCGACCAAACCCTCGACGTCGCCGGTCCTCGCGATAAAATGACCGTGGCAGCGATGGTTGCTGAAAACGAGGTCGCCCTTGCGCAAGGTCCGCGCCACCGCCAGCCCGGATAGTTCCTGTCCGACGCAGGTATGAACGGTGCCCGAGACCTCCCCCCGTCCGAAGAGATCGAGCAGGCTTGTCTCCATGCTCCGGATGAGGAACATCTGACGGTAAAGGTCGTGGAGCTCCCCCGTCGGTTTTTTCTCAGCCATTTCGTCTCTTTAATTGCGCGGGAAGTGGTTGTAGCGGAACTGGAAGAGGCCGAGGACCTCGTAGCCGCCGCGGAATTTCAGATAGGCGAGGTCGAAGTTCAACTTGAGCAGGCGGCCGATCTTGAAGTTGACCATGTACGGGTTCGTCGCCGCTCCGTTGAACTTCATCACCTCGAAGCCGATCGGATAATCGGGCTTGACCAGGTAGAAAACGCTGGCGAACGGGACGGTGCGCGAGTGCACTTCCGTGCCCGGCGCGTCGTGGGCGTAGAACTTCAGGGCTTCGGGCGTCAGAAACTCGGAGAGGCCGGAGACGAACTCGCCGATGCCGCCCTGCATGAGGCCGGCGCTCACGCGCGTGCTGCGCAAGTTCTTGGAGGCCACGACGTAGCCGCTGGTGTAGGTCTTCGTATTTTTGGAGTTGACCTTGACCGAGACGCCGGGCGTGGCGACGGTGGGCTGGGGCGAGTCGCGGAAGACGAGCATGTGCTGGCCGCCGACCGCGACGGCCGGACGCCAGCCGGCGTCGGACTGGACTTGCATCTTGCCGTCGGCGGTCAGCGTCCAAAGACCGATGCGGTCGATGTAGTTCGTTTTGCGCGGGGAGTCCTGGTAAATGTTTTTGCCGTAGAGGCGGCCGATAAAGTAGGCGGCGTTGATGTCCAGTCCCAGGCCGGGGTTGTTGAACTTGCCGGCGCCGCGATAGGCCGTGGGGGTCAGGATCAGTCCGGAGACGGCCGAAGGCGGGATGAGCAGCTTGGGCTTGGCGTCGGCGGCTTTGGGCTTCTCGTTGACGTTAAAGACGACGCGGACCTGGTTGGTGGAAATCGTCACGGCGGCGAACTCGGAGGGGACGATCTGCCCGGAGATGGCGTAGACGGCCGGGGTGACGCGCTCGAAAGCGCCCAGGCCCATTAAGGTTTCCACGTCGTTTTGGAGGTCGGTATTCGTGTAGATCTGGCCCCGGCGGCCGCGGACCCGGTCACGCCAGGCGTAGTCGCTGACCACGCGCCCCGCCGAGAAAAACAGGACTTCGGAGAGGACCCAGGGCCCGCCCGAGACGGAGAGGGGCTGGCCAAGGTTATCGGCGTAGGACGCGGGAGCCGTTGAGGCGACGGGTACGGCGGCGGCCGTTGAGGCGACGGGAGCGTTCCAGGGGTTCTGCTGGGCGGCGGCGGGAGCGGCCAGGGCCAGAAGGACGGCGAACGTCCAGTTATTCACCGCGACCACCCCCACCCCCCTAAGATCAGCCTCGCGGCCAGATTCGCGGCCACCCCGGCGCCTAGGTCGTCGGCGACGACCCCTAGGCCTCCCGGCAGACGCTCCAACCAGCGGTACGGCGGCAGTTTCACCGAATCGAAAAGACGGAACGCGACGAACGCGACCGCCGCGGACTTGGGCTCGTGCGCGAGCCCCGCGGCGGCGACCCAGAACCCGATCACCTCGTCGAGGACGATGCTGGGGCTGTCGTGCGTCCCCAGGGCCCGATCGGCCCTCCCGCAGACCCAGCACGCGACGGTCGAGGCGGCTGCGACGACGGCCGCATACGGCCCCGGCGCCGCTGGCAGAAAGGACCATAGGAGGAGCCCCTCGACGGTCCCCAGGAGTCCCGCGCCGGTCCACTTACGCCCCGCCGCCGGTAGCGCAATATAGCTTATCCCCAGCCCGGTCGCCAAGACGACGCAGAGCCGGTCGACCGTCATTTCCAGGACTGCTCGAGCATGGCCCGGTACTGGCGGAGGTAAGAGCCCAGGCTGGACAGGGCCAGGACCGCGCAGAGCACGCTCAGGTGGTAGGCGCAGCGCAGCAACCAGGGCTGCGCGAGGGCCCGATCCTTCAGGAGGACGATCGCGAGAATGAGGAGGATGGCGACAAGCTGGACGGCGGTCTTGATCTTGCCCCACCGGTCGGCGGCCAGGACCTTGCCCTGCGCTCCGGCGATGACGCGCACGCCCCCGATGATGAGCTCGCGGATGACTATAAGGAAAACGGCCCAAAGCGGGATCTCCAGCTCTCTCGTCCGGATCAGGGCGATGAGGGTGCCTATGACGAGGATCTTGTCGGCGATGGGGTCGGCGACCTTGCCGAAGGGGCTCACGGAGTTCGTGCGGCGGGCCAGCCAGCCGTCGAGCCAGTCGGTGACGATGGCGACCAGGAACATCGCGAAGGCCGCGCCGTGCCAGCGCGGCTCGTCGGCCATGAGGGCGGCGAACACCGCGGCTGCCAGGACGACGCGCAGCATCGTCAGGCGGTTGGCGAGGTTCATTTTAAGGGATGTCGATGAGGTATTCTCCGCCCGGCGTCGGGGTCGGCAGGTCGGCCGGGGAGCCGTTGACGGTGAGTCTAAGCGCCTCCGGCGCGGTGGAGCGCAGGGACACCGCCCGGGACGGCTTCCACTCCATCACGGCGCCACGGGGCATGCGACCGGCGAAGACGGACGCGCCGTCGACCAAGGCCTGGACCCAGGCGTCTTCCTCGGTGCGCAAGACGACGCGCGGATCCACGGTCCGGGGCATGGGCATGAGGACCCTCGGCGTGGTCGCCATCACGGCGGAGTCGGCGGGCTTGCGGTCGCCGGCGAGCCGGATCCCCAGCCCCACGGCCAGGGCGAAGGCGAGCAGGAGGATGAGCATGGGTCCGGGCGAACTCTCGGACCTTTTGGCGTCGGTCGGAGCGTGGGCGGCGGGGGCGTGCGCCCGCGCCGGGGTCCCGGCGTTCGAGACGGTGGCGGCCGCGACGTCTGCCGCCGCTTCTTGGGGGGCGGAGGTTGTCTCGATCTTGCTCCATTGTTCGGAGAAGTCGACGCCGAGATGATCGCAGTAGCCCTTGAGGAAGCCGCGGAGGTAGACGATGGCCGCGAACTCGTCGAAACGGTCGTTCTCCATGGCCTCCAGGAACCGCTTGGAGATGCGGGTCTGCGAGGCGACGTCCTCCAGCGACAGCCCGCGCTGGAGGCGGGCGGCGCGCAGGATCGCTCCGATCTCGGCGCGGATATGAGCGGTGTGTTTGGTCGGGATGCGGCGCAGGGGATCAGGTTCGTGGTCGATCATGGTCTCGGGCTTGGCGTCTGGAAGACGTCGGCGCCCGGCGGAGGCGCGAAGCGGAACGTCTGGGCCGGGAACTCGGGATTGAGTCGTACGCCCTCGAAGACGGAGTGGATGGAGACGCGTCCGACGCGCAGTCTGGCGTCGCCGGGGAAGAAATCGCGCGTGGACGCCTTGAGCGTCAGCTCGAAGTCGGCGTCGGTCCCTTGACGGTCCTCGGGGCGAGGAGTCAGCGTGACCTCGAAAGTCCGATGGCCGTCCGCTCCGGGAGAGGAAACGGTGGAGACGACGGCGGCGTAGCGCTTGAGCAGGTCCGCCGAGCGGCCGAAGTCGAGCAGGCCTTTGGCCAGGGGCTCGGACTTGCGCCAGGACTCCAGGCGGGTTTGGATGACCTGGTTGGTCGATTCTCGATAGACCCAGAGCCAGGCGCCGTCGCAGACCACGGTCTGCTTCTCAGGCAGGCGGTGGTTGAGGCGCAGGAGGTCGGGCTTGAGGAAGAGGACCTCCCCCTCCACGGACTGGACGGCGTCCGACCCGTCCATGCGCGCGAATTGCCGGAAAGCGGCCCTGAGGGACTTCATCCTCCCGTCGACTTCCGAGAAACGCGCTGAGATCAAGTCGAGGGTGATGGGCGCCGTCGAGGCCGCATAGGAGGGAAGTTCTCTCCCGGCCGAGGCGGTGGGCGGCTCCACGGCCTTGAGAGGAAGCGCGAGGAGGACGATGATCAAGAGAGATCTCATCGATTCAATCCTTCAAGTCGAGCGGGACCTGCGGGAAGTGCGCGCGCAGGTAGCCCTCGATCATGTCGAAGTTGATCTCCCAGCGGTTGGTGCCCTCGGGCTTGCGGATCATCTCCTTGACCTCGAGGAGGCTGAGGATGTTGGTCGCGCGGGCCGAGGAGCCGAACTGGGACTTCAACAAGTCCTGGGATACCCGGCGGCGTTCCAGCACGAGCTTGAGGGCCTGGGAGAACTCGAGCGGCTCCACGCCGAACTGAGCCAAGTCGTCGGCGGCCGAGCCCTTGGCCCCCATCGTCTCGAGCATCGGGTAGTCGGGCTTGCCCTGCGTTTTGAGGTACGAGACGAGGGCGCGGATATCCTCCTCGGAGACGAAGGCCCCCTGGCAGCGCTCGGGTTTCTGCGCGCCGCTGGACAGGTACAGGAGGTCGCCGCGGCCCTGCAGGCTCTCGGCGCCGGAGCCGTCCAGGATGACCTTCGAGTCAACCTTCGAGATCACCTGGAGCGCGATGCGGCTCGGGAGGTTGGCCTTGATGACGCCGGTGATCACGTCCACCGACGGCCGCTGGGTCGCCAGCACCATGTGAATGCCGACGGCGCGCGCCATCTGGGTCAGGCGCTGGATGGCGTCTTCGACGACGTCGCCGGCGATCAGCATCAGGTCGGCCAGTTCGTCGATGACGACGACGATGAAGAACTCCCGCGGCAGGCCCTTCTTGTCGGCTTCGGCGTTGTAGCCTTCGAGGTTGCGCACGCCGTGCAGCTGGAGCTTCTCGTAGCGCTTCTCCATCAGAGAGAGGAGCGCCTTGAGCGACTTGGCGGCGTCCTTGGCGCTGGTGATCACCGCGACGCGCGCGGGGTCCGTCATCGGATCAAAGAGGTGAGGAATGCCTTCGTAGAAGGTGAGTTCCGTGCGCTTGGGGTCGATCATCACGAACTTGACCTCGTCGGGACGCGCGCGGAACAGGATGCTCATGACCATCGAGTGGATCAGCACCGACTTGCCGGAGCCCGTGGCCCCGGCCACCAGCACGTGAGGCATCTTCGCGATGTCGGCGGCGACGGGTTCGCCGGACGCCGAGAGGCCCAGGCCGAAGGTGAGCAGGGGCGCCGCGGCCGGGATCGCTTCCGACTGCAGGATTTCGCGCAGGACGACGGCGGCCTGGCGCGGGTTCGGGATCTCGATGCCGACGGCGGCCTTGCCCGGAATGGGGGCGATGATGCGGATGCCCTTGGCGCGCATGGCGAGCGCGATGTCATTTTCGAGGGCGACGATGGAGCTCACCTTGACGCCGGACGCGGGCGAGATTTCGTAGCGCGTGATGACGGGGCCCGGCGAGTAGCCGCAGACGCGCGCGTCGATATCGAAGCTCTTGAGCGTCCTTTCCAGATCCTCGATGGCCGAGGAGATCTCGGTCTCGGTCGGCTTGCCCCGGTGGCGCGCGTCAGAGGGGAGGCTCAGGAGGTCCAACGGCGGAAGCCGGTAGTCCCGGTAGGCGGAACTCGGCGCGGGCGCGGCGCAGCGGGCCCCGCCGGAGGCGGGCTTCACCTCGATCATGCGGGGCGATCCATTTTTCGCGGCGCCATCGACTAGGGGCTTGATCTCGCGGGTGTCGACGGCTTTTGGTTTCTCGGGGCTGGGGGGCGCGTCATGGTGGGGGTCCTGGGACTTCGTCCTGGCGGCTTCTTGCGCGCTCGGGGCCTTGATCTTGAGCTCTTTGAGCTCGCCCCGGGCCTTGAGCCATTCCCGGTAATCCTCGGCAAGGAGCTTGCCCGCCGCGGCCGCGACGCCGGACCATCGAATTTCGAAGACGACCTGGAACGTAAACAGGAGCGCGCCCAGCGCCAGCAGGAAGGCGCCCACTCCGCCGAGGGCCGAGGTGAGGACTCCTGCCAGGGCCGCGCCCCAGGAGCCGCCCGCAGGCGCCATGTCCGCGCCCAGCCATGATCCGAGCTTGGCGAAGAGGGCCGCGCCGGCGGCGAGTCCGAGCGATGAGGTCAGGGTCGTGACCATCCAGCCCGAGGACTTGGCGCGCAGGACGTGCTGGAGCAGGCCGTTGAGGAGGAAGATGGGCAGGAGATACGCGGCGTTGCCCAAGAAGGCGAAGAGCCTCGCGGCTATGTATCGACCGATATCGCCGGCATGGGACGGGACGAGGAGCGCCCAGGCGAGGAAGACGCCTCCGAAGAAGAAGGCCAGCCAGCGCAGGGCGGATGGGAGGATGTCCTTGCGGGACTTCCCTCCTTTCGGCGCTTTGGCGGCCGCGCGATGACGTGAGTTCACCGGGCGACGATGATCAGGTCTTGCCCGGCTTTGACCGGCTTGCCGTTCTCGACGAGGCACTTCACGATCGTGCAGGGGTAGTCGGCCTTGATTTCGTTGAAGACCTTCATGGCCTCGATCATGCAGATGACCTGGCCGGGCTTGATCGCGTCGCCCTCCTTGCAGAAAGGCGGACTCGAAGGCGACGGAGCGCGATAGAAGATGCCCATCATCGGAGACTTGATCGACGGGCCCGCGGGCACGACGGGCGCATGATGCGCCGCCGGGGCGCCGGAGGGAGCGGCGTAAGCCGCCCCCCCCATCGCCACCGGCACGGCGACCGGGATCTGTGCCGTCGCGGCCTTGCGGCGCACGAGCTTGATCCGGGCCCCTTCCTCCGTCATCTCGACGGATTCGAGGCCGTTCTTGGTCATGAAGTCGTAGACCGCCTTGAGCGTCTCGAGCGGCCCTTCGGCCCCGTTCTTCGGCGTCTCCATCTTCTTGACCATGGAACTAGCGGCGCGGCCCGCCCCCGCGGCGGGGGCCGCCGTGGCCGGCGCCTTCGCGCGGCGGTCCGTCCCGGCGCGGGCCGGGGGAGTCGTTCTCGGAGCCCGGCGAGAGGACCGCCTTGCGCGACAGGCGGATCTTGCCGTTCTCGTCGATCTCGAGGCATTTCACCTCGACCTCGTCGCCCATCTTGAGGACGTCCGAAACGCGGTCGACGCGCTTGACGTCGATCTGGGAGACGTGCAGCAGGCCTTCCTTGCCGGGGAATATCTCGATGAACGCGCCGAACTCCTTGATGGAGACGACGTGCCCCTTGTAGATCTTGCCGACCTCGGCTTCAAGGGTGAGGGCCTCGACTTCGGCCTTCGCCTGTTCGCAGCCGATTGGGTCGACGCCCGCGATGAACACGGAGCCGTCGTCCTCGACGTCCACCTGCACGCCGTACGTGTCGATGAGGCGGCGGATGTTCTTGCCGCCCGGGCCGATGAGCGCGCCGATCTTGTCGGTCGGGATCGTGATGCGGAACAGGCGCGGGGCGAACTGAGAAAGCTCCTTTCTCGGCTCGGGCAGGACGGCGTCCATCTTGTCCAGGATGAAGAGCCGCCCGCGCAGCGCCTGCGCCAGGGCTTCCTTCATGATGGAGATCGAGAGGCCCTCGACCTTCATATCCATCTGGAAGCCCGTGATGCCGGCGCGCGTGCCGGCGACCTTGAAGTCCATGTCGCCGTTGTGGTCCTCGATGCCCGCGATGTCGGTGAGCACGGCGTACTTGCCGCCCTCGATGACCAGGCCCATCGCGATGCCCGCGCAGGCGGCCTTCATCGGCACGCCGGCGTCGAACAAAGACAGCGAGCCGCCGCAGACCGAGGCCATGGAGCTGGAGCCGTTGGACTCCCAGATTTCCGAGACCACGCGCAGCGTGTAGGGGAACTCCTCTTCCGGCGGCAGCAGGACCGCCAGGCTGCGGCGCGCGAGCGCGCCGTGGCCGATCTCGCGCCGGCCGGGGCCGCGCTCGGGGCGCACCTCGCCGACGGAGAAGGACGGGAAGTTGTAGTGGAGCATGAAGCGGTCCTTGTACTCTCCCTGGATGACGTCCATGATCTGCATGTCGCCCGGCGTTCCGAGCGTCGCGTTGCAGAAGGCCTGCGTCTGGCCGCGGGTGAAGACCGCCGAGCCGTGCAGGCGCGGGAAGGGCTTCATGAGGATGTCGATGGGCCGGACCTCTTCGAAACCGCGGCCGTCGGGGCGTACGCGGTCGACGAGGGTCAGCGCGCGGCTCTCGGTATAGAGGATGTCCTCGCAGATCTTGGAGACCCACTTGAGGCCGTCGGCGAAGGCCGGGTCCGTCTTGGCCTTCTCTTCGACCTCCTTCTTGATCGCATCCTTGATCTCGTCGATCCGCGCGTCGAGGCCGTGTTTGTCCAGCTTGAAGCGCAGGTGCTTCTTGACCGGCTCCGTGAAGCGGGTCGCGACCAGCTCCAGCACCGCTGGCGCTATCGCCGGGGCCTTGACCGCGTGCTTGACCACCTTGCGTCCGGCGGCCTCGCTTCGCTTGACCAGCTCCAACTGCAGCGCGCAGAGCTTGTTGATCTCCTTCTGGGCGATCTCGAGGGCCGACACGAAGAGTTCCTCGGATGCCTCGTGCGCGGAACCCTCGACCATCAGGAGGGCGTCTTTCTTGCCGGCGACGACGAGCTCGAGCTCCGCCGTCTCGCGCTCCTCCCAGGTCGGGAAAAGGACGAAGGCGCCGTTGACGCGCGCGATGCGCACGCCGCCGACCGGGCCGTTGAACGGCGCGTCGGAGAGCATCAGCGCCGCGGAAGCGGCGTTGATGGCCAGGATGTCGGGGTCATTGACCATGTCGCAGGACACGACGATGCTCTGGATGGACGTTTCATGATTCCATCCCTCGGGAAACAAAGGACGGATCGGGCGATCGACCAGGCGAGAGGTTAAAGTCTCCTTGTCACGGGGGCGCATTTCGCGCTTGAAGAAGCCGCCCGGCACGCGGCCGGCGGCGTACGCGCGCTCGCGATAGTCGGAGGTGAGAGGGACGAAGCTCACCTCCTTGGGGTTCTTGGCCACGGTCGCGGCGGACATGACGATGGAGTCGCCGAGATGGCAGGTGACGGAGCCTCCGGCCTGCTTGGCCAGGGTGCCCGTCTGAAGGGAAATGGTCTTGTCGCCCACAGTTTCCTGCAGGCTGATCTTCTGGAGAGCGGGCATGGGTTATTTCCTCAGGTCCAACTGCTTCAGGATCGCGTTGTAGGCCGTCAGATCGATCTTCTTTAAATACCCGAGCAGGCGGCGACGCTGGCCGACCATCTTGAGGAGCCCGCGCTGGGAGGAGTAGTCCTTCTTGTTGGCCTTGAGATGGCCGGAGAGGTCCTTGATGCGATCGGTGAGGAGCGCGATCTGGACGGGGGTGCTCCCCGCGTCCGACGGGCTCTTGCCGTACTTCTTGACGGTTTCGATTCTCTTCTCTTTCGTTATCATGATGGGAAATTCTATGAAACCTCGACGGGACCGTCAAGATGGAGTCTCAGGACAGGTGCACCCACTGAAAGTAGGCGCGCCTGAGCGGGCTTGGCCTGCTTGCTTGAAATAGCGCGGCGGGTCCTGTCGGCGGGGGGCCCATCGC
>MGTX01000014.1 GCA_001799675.1 Elusimicrobia bacterium GWA2_66_18 | reverse complement strand
CCAACGTGGGCCAGGTGGTCGTCAACTGCACTCACACCGACACGAAGGGAAGCGTCTGGACGCTGTACTGAGCCGGGCCTAAGCGAGACCCCGGGGGACCGCTGTTCCCCCGGGGTCTTCGTGGCGCATCAGGACGTGAGCAGGCGGGCGACGAGACGCAGGTGGCGGGCGAACTCTCGGCCGCGGCTGAGCTTGGAGACGCCGCAGGAGCGCGCGCCGAGGGGGACGGGAACCTCGCAGACGCGCCAGAGTCTCCTCGCGGCGAGCGCGGCGATCTCGGCGTTGATCTCGAATCCCTCGCTGACGAGGGGCAGCTCCCGCAGGCGCGAGGCCCGGTAGAGACGCAAGACCGGCGTGTACGCGCTCAGGCGCATGCTGAAGAGTCTCCGGTAGAAGGCGTTGAGCAGGAGGCTCGGCAGACGGCGCGGCCAGGGCACGGCGTCCATGTCGCCGGGCCGCAGGTACGGCGAGCCGGCCACGAGGTCCGCATTCTCGGCCTTCGCGGCGGCCAGCAGGTCGGCCAAACGCTCCGGACGGAAGGTGAGGTCGGCGTCGAGGGTCGCGACCCATTCGCCGCGCGCCTGCGCGAAGCCCGCGCGCAGGGCGCCTCCCAGGCCGCGGTTCGGCGAGAGGCGCACCACGCGGATCTGAGGGCGCAAGGACGCCAGAGCCTCGGCCTCGGCCGCCGTCCCATCGGTCGAGCCGTCGTCGACCAGGATGATCTCGTAGGGGACGGCGAGGGAGTCGAGGGCCGGGAAGAGTTCGGCGGGATAGCGCCGGAGGTTTCCTTCCTCGTCGAGGCAGGCGACGACGACGGTGAGGGCCGGGTTCATTGAGAGGACCTGGCGGAAGTGCGAACTCGTCAGCTCAGGGCCGCCCCACACCGGCGTAGTCGAAGCCGAGCTCGCGCATCGCGGCGGGATCGAAGAGGTTTCGCGCGTCCAGCACGACGGGCGTGCGCATGAGGCGCTTAACGCGCTTAAGGTCGAGGGCCTTGAAGCGAGGCCACTCGGTCACGACCGCCAGGGCGTCGGCGCCCTTGAGCGCGTCGTACTCGTCCTTGGCGAACTTGACGCCCGCGAATTCCGGGAGTTCCTTGGCGCGCTCCATGGCGACCGGGTCGAAGGCGCGGATATTCACGCCGCGGCTCTTAAGCTTATGGGCCACGTCGACGGAGGGCGCGAAGCGCATGTCGTCGGTGTCGGGTTTGAAGGCCAGACCCAGCATCGCGACCGTCTTGCCCTCCAGATTCCAGAGCTTTTCCTCGATCTTTCGAGCGATCCAGCCCTTCTGGTGCTCGTTGATCTCCTTGACCGACTTGAGCAGTTGGAAGTCGTAGCCCTTCTGCTTGCTGATCCAGTAGAAGGCTTCGAGGTCCTTGGGAAAGCAGAAGCCGCCGAAGCCCAGCCCCGCGTTGAGAAACATGGGGCCGATGCGCCGGTCGAGGCCCATGCCTTGCGCGACCAGCTTCACATCGGCGCCGACCTTCTCGCAGAGGTTGGCCACGGCGTTGATATAGGATATCTTGGTCGCCAGGAAGGAGTTCGAGGCGTGCTTGATCAACTCGGCGCTCTTAAGGTCGGTCACGAGGACCACGGCCTTCAGCGGTGCGTAGACCTCGCGCATGAGCGTCTCGGCGCGCTTGGAAGTCACGCCCAGGATCACTCGGTCGGGCTGCATGAAGTCGCGCACCGCGCTGCCTTCGCTTAAGAACTCCGGGTTGGAGACCACGTCGTAAGGCGTACCGGATTTATTGAAGCGCTGGATGGTGCGGCTGACCCACTCGCCCGTCTCGACTGGGACGGTGGACTTATCGACGACCACGGTGTAGGAATCGATATTCTTGGCGATGGTCTCGGCCACGGCCTCGACGGCGGAGAGGTCGGCGGAGCCGTCGTGGCGGGGCGTCGTGCCGACCGCGATGAAAACGACCTCGGCGCGGCGCCCCTTGAAGCGCAGACCCTCGACGACGGAGGCCGCGAAGGAGAGTCGCCCGGAGCGCGCGACCCGACGGAAGACCTCGCCCAGGCCCGGCTCGTGGATGGGGATGCGGCCGGCCTTGAGGGCCTTGAGCTTCTTGGGGTCGGAGTCCACGCATACGACCCGGTGTCCGATCTCGGCCAGGCAGGCTCCGGTGACGAGTCCGACGTAGCCGGCGCCGACGACGCAGATGTCGTATTTTTTCATCGGTAGAGAATAGCGCATTTTTCCATAATATGGGGGCATGGACAAGGCCCGCCGCATGGTCTATACTCGTGCCGTGGAAATGGAGAGGAAAATCCGCGAGCGGACGGCGCGCGTCGGCGTCGTGGGGCTCGGCTATGTCGGCCTGCCCCTGTCGGTTGAGTTCGCCCGAGCGGGCTTCCACGTCGTCGGCCTTGAAGTCAGCCGGGAACGCGCCGCAGCCCTGCGCCGCGGGCGTTCCTACATCTCGGACGTCCCTTCCCGCGAGGTCGCCGACCTGGTCCAGGAAGGCCTGCTCCGGGTGGACACCGAGGGGCGCGAACTTCCCCGCTGCGACGCCGTCATCATCTGCGTGCAGACCCCCCTGCGCAAGTCCAAGGAGCCGGATCTCTCCACCATCGTCGCCGCCTGCGGGGCGCTCGCCAAGCGCCTGCGCCGCGGCCAACTCGTCATCCTCGAGAGCACCACCTATCCCGGGACCACGGAAGAGATCGTCCGCCCCGCCCTGGAGTCTTCCGGCCTCAAGGCCGGCAAGGACTTCTTCCTGGCTTTCTCGCCGGAACGCGTCGACCCCGGCAACGCGAAGTGGAAGATCGCCAACACCCCCAAGGTGGTCGGGGGCGTGGACGCCGCCTCCACGCGCCTGGCGTGCGCGCTCTACGCCTCGATCGTGCGCCAGGTGGTCCCGGTCTCGAGCGCCAAGGCGGCCGAACTCGTCAAGCTCCTGGAGAATTCTTTTCGCGCCGTCAACATCGCTCTTGTCAACGAAATGGCCCAGATATGCGACCGGCTCGGCCTGGACGTCTGGGAGGTGGTGCGCGCCGCCGCGACCAAGCCCTTCGGCTTCATGCCCTTCTGGCCCGGGCCCGGCATCGGCGGGCACTGCATCCCGAAGGACCCCCAGCTCCTGGCCTGGAAGATGAAATCCCTCAACTTCGAGCCCCGCTTCATCCAGCTTGCCACGGTCATCAACGGCGGCATGCCGGAATACACGGTCTCGCGCGTCGCGCGCGCGCTTAACGAGGACGCCAAGGCTCTCAAGGGCAGCCGCATCCTGGTCCTGGGAGTGGCCTACAAGCCGGAGGTCTCCGACTTCCGCGAGTCTCCCGCCCTGGACGTCATGCATCTGCTCGCCGAGTCGGGAGCCAAGGTCGGCTACCACGACGCCTTCGTGCCGGCGGCGAAGGCCGCCGGCCGGACCTGGCGCAGCCGCGCGCTCACGGACGCGGCGGTCAAGGCCGCCGACATCGTGGTCATCCTGACCGCCCACCCGACCGTCGATTACGCGCGCGTCTGCCGTCTGGCGCGCCGCGTCTTCGACGCTCGCAACGCGGCCGTCGGCGTCAAGGGGCGCGTCGAGAGGCTCTAACATGGCCGACCCCACGCCTCCCGCCCCGACTTCCGGCTACGCGGGCTCGAGCTTGGAGCGCCAGTGCCTGGAGGCCCTCAAGGCCATCGGCAAGGCCCTGGGCCAGATGGCGCTCTACAAGGTCGGCCACCCCGCCGTCGCCTCGACCATCGACACGGCCCTTGAGAACCTCGCGGCGGCCGTCGAGCTGGCGGGCGCCGGCGAGCTCATCATCAGCGTCGACCAGCAGAATTTCATCGCCAACGGCCGGATGATCGGCACCGCGGCGCAGCTGCCGAACTCGGTTCCCAGCCTCTTCAACCGCTTCAAGCTCAACAGCCTGACCTTTCGCGCGGGCCTCACGCATGAGGACGTCGCCGGCCTCTGCGAGTTGGCCGCCTCCCGTCCGGACTCGCCGGCGGCCGCCGATCCCAAAGGGTTTCTGGGCGAGAAGGGCATCCGGCATATCGTGCTCAACGAAGCCACCTACGTGAAGTCCGCGGAGACGGCGGGCGAAGGGGCGGGGAAAGGATCTGACTCGGGCGGGACGGCCTGCGCCGAGGAACAGACCCGCGAGATCAACGAGGCGATCTCGTCCGGCCTGCTGGAGAGCACCCTCTACGCCCTGGTAGCCAAAGCCGTGCCGAACCCGGTTCTGCGCGCCAAGGTCCTCGCCCAGGTCATGAAGCTCCTGGAGGTTGACATCGCCAAGCGCGTCGAGGAGGTGACCCTTCCGCTTAAGCGCGAGAAGAAGGCCGTGGAGAACGAGGCGGCGCGCACCTCCAACGTCCTCCAGAATATGGTCGAGGGCGTCGTCGTCGTCGACGATCAGGGAAAGATCCTAATGATGAACCCGACCGCGGAGCAGATCTACGGCTCCGCTCTGGCGCAGACCGCGGGGAAGGGCATCACCGAGAAAATCAGCGACCAGTTCGTCGTGACCATGGCCTCGGAGATCGGACTTCCCGATGACCGCGACATCGCCAAAGAGGTGAAGGCCTCGGGCATCGACGACACGAAGAAGACCCTCCGGGCTTCCAGCGCCGTGGTCAAGACCGAGGAAGGCAAGGTCGTCGGCATGATCACGGCCCTGCACGATGCGGCCAAGCACCGCGAACTACAGAAGATGCAGCGTGACTTCATCGCGCATGTGACCCATGAACTGCGCGCGCCCCTCTCCTCGATACGCGCCGCGCTCGAGATCATTAAGAGCGAGTTCGGGGTGAAGATGGAGGACGAGGAGACGCGGATGCTCAACACCGCGCTCAAGAACTCCGACCGCTTGGCGGAGATGATCAACAGCATCCTGGACTTCTCCAGGATCGAATCCGGCCAGATGACGGTCTACCCCAAGCCCTGCGAGCCGGGCAAGATCGCCAAAGAGGCGGTGGACAGCCTCCAGCCCTGGGCGCAGAAGAAACGCATCGAGTTCTCCCTGGAAGCGCCCAGCGGCTTGCCCATCATCGAGTCCGATTTTCCGCGCACCGTCCAGGTTCTCGTCAACCTCCTCTCCAACGCGATTAAATTCACCCCGGCGGGAGGCAAGATCACGGTGAGGCTCGCCCGACGCATGGAGGGCGACGCGCCTTTCGTGGAGTTTGCGGTCGCCGACACGGGTCCCGGCATCCCGAAGGCCGAGCAGACCCGCGTTTTCGACAAGTTCGTGCAAATTTCCGCGGGCGAGTCTCACGTCGGCGGCACGGGGCTCGGATTGTCCATCGCCAAGGCCCTCGTGCGTCAGCAGAAGGGCAAGATGTGGATCGAGAGCGAGGAGGGGCGAGGCGCGACCTTCCTCTTCACCCTTCCGGTCCAAACGGCTCAAGCCGTCGAGGCGACGCGCATGCGGAGCAAGGCCGCGGTCGCGCTGCCGTGGTGGAAGAAGCTCCTCGGCCGCTAAAATCAGGCCCGCGCGAATACCCAGCCCGCCGCGTCGGCTGCCCCCGCCTCCCTCAGGGCCCGGGCGCATTCCTCCAGCGTCGTCGCGGTGGCGCAGACATCATCGATTAATAACAGCCGTTTTCCTGTCGTATCCTTTTCACAGCCGGATCTGACCGCGAAGGCTCCAGATAACTCCGTTTGTCGCTCCTCTTTTCCCATTCGCCAGGCCGGCCCTTTGCCATGCCGTCGTTCTAAGAAGCACATGATCGGAAGACCCGTCGCCGCGGCGACCTCCCGCGCCAGGATTTCGGCCTGATTGTAGCCGCGCTGGCGCTCCCGTCGCGGATGGAGCGGGACCGGGACCAGGGCGTCGAAGCCCGCCAGCTCGCCGTGCCGCGCGAACTCGCGCGCCATGAAGCGCCCCGCCGCGCGCGCGGCGCAGGGCAGCCCGCGGAACTTGAAGGCATGGACGAGCGAGACGGCGGGGCCGCGGTGCGCGGCCGCCGCGCGCACCAGACGGCAGGCGAAGAGCCGTCCCGCGCAGGAGCGGCAGAAGTCCCTGCGCACGCCGAGCGTGCCGCCGCAGCGCAGGCAGGCGGGGTCCGGGGGCTCCGGGAGGAGCTCCCGGCAGGAGAGGCAGAGGACCTCGGCGTCGCCCAGGGGGATGTCGCCGCGGCAGTGCGCGCAGGCCCGCGGCAGGAGGATGTGGAGCGCGGCTTCGGTCAAAAAGCCCATACCGTGATACGCAGAGGCCCCCGCAAAGGTTCCCGTCATCGGGCGGCTTTAGTATCATGAGCCGGTGAGAAGCCCCTGGCTGAAGCGGCTGGCGCTGGCGGTCCTGGCCGCGGCGGCGTGCGCCGCCGCCGGGGTCGGCTTCATGTTCCTGGCGGGCTGGTGGCGCTACCACCAACTCGAAGCGTCCATCGTGGAGAAGATGGACCAGTACTATCTCAATCTGACCGTCTCCGGCCGCGAGGAGTACATGCTGGAGGGCGACGAGGTATTCGAGGTGCCCTACATGGCTTCGAAGTTATCCGTCGCCGCGACGCCCACGCGCATCCTCGACGCCAAGGACCGGCTCATCGCCGAGTTCTCAGTCGAGAAGGGCCAGACCATGCGCTCCGTCGACGACCTGCCGGCCTACCTCAAGAAGGCCCTGGTCGCCAGCGAGGACGCGCATTTCTATCAACATCACGGCGTGGACTGGAAGGCGACCGCGCGCGCGGCCTTTTTCACACTGACGCGCGCGCGCCGGGTCTCGGGCGGCAGCACTCTGACCCAGCAACTCGCCAAGCAAATGTTCACGACCCGCAAGAAGACTCTGGGCCGCAAGATCTTCGAGCTTTTCTGCGCGCGCAAACTCGAACAGAAGTATACCAAAGACCAAATCCTTCTGATGTACTTCAACTTCGCCTACTTCGGGCACGGGAACTTCGGCGTGGAGTCCGCGTCGCGATACTATTTCGAAAAGCCCGCCTCCGCCCTGGAGGTCGGGGAGGCCGCGATGCTGGTGGGGGTCATCCCTAACCCCAACAAATACTCCCCTCTCGACGAGCCGGAGTTGGCCAAAGCGCGCCTGCGCACCGTGCTCAAGCGCATGGCCAAAAACGGCTTCCTTCCCGACTCGGCCCTGGACCGCGTGGAGCGTGATTTCCGGGCCTCCTTCGAGCGTCGCGCCCGCTCCCCCGAGGTTTCGTTCTGGCGCACGCGCGTCAATGAGGCGCCCTACCTGGTGGAGTTCGTGCGTCGGCAGATGCTCAAGGATTTCACCAAGGAGCGCCTGCTGCGCGGCGGCCTCGTCATCCGCACAACTTTCGACCTGGAGGTGCAGAAGGCCGCTCAGGAGGCTTTGTCCGAGCGTCTGGCCCACGAGAACGGTCCCGAAGCTCAGGCCGACGAGGACGGCGAGCCCGCCGGCAAGGAGAGCCCCGTCGAGGGCGCGCTGGCGGCGCTGCATCCCCAAGATGGAGCGCTCCTGGCGCTGGTGGGGGGGTCGGGCTTCACCTTCCAAAACCAGCTCGACCGGGCCGTTGACGGCCGCCGTCTCATGGGCTCGGCGATCAAGCCCTTCATCTTCGCCTCGGCTTTCGACGAGGGCCGAGCCGCGCAGGACACGAAATACCTGGACTCGCCCGTCACCTACTCCGTGGGCGGCGGGAAGAAGTGGTTCCCGCACAACTACGGCAACAAGTATTTCGGTTCGGTGCGCCTGGATTTCGCACTGTGGAAGTCCCTCAATTCGGTCGCGATCAAGCTGCTCCAGGGCATCGATATCGACCGGGTCATCGAAGCCCTCGCGACGGCCACGGGCATCCCGGTCGAGCGCTGGCCGCGAAACCTCTCGCTCGCTCTAGGGACGGCCGACCTCTCGCCCCTGCAGATGGCCGCGGCCTATGCCGTCTTCGCCAACGGCGGGCGCGCGGTCCGGCCCTGGTGGCTGCGCCAAGTGTCGGACCGCGAGGGAAAGGTCATTAAGTTCGGCGGCGCGCCCGGTGAGCCGGGCCCCGTCGTCTTCAAGCCCGAGACCTGCAAGATGATGATCGAGGTGATGAAGGGCGTGCTCGGCCCCGAGGGCACGGCCTACGCCTCGGCCCGGCGCCTGGGCTTCAACCTCCCGGCCGCCGGCAAGACCGGCACCACCAACGACTACCGCGACGCCTGGTTCGCGGGCGTGACTCCCGACCTGGCCGCGGCCGTCTGGGTCGGGCACGACGATATGCGCGTGCCGTTGGCTCCCGGAAAAGCCGGCGGCAGCGTCTGCGCGCCGGTTTGGATGCGGTTCGTCAAGAACGTCTACCTCGGTCGTCCGACGCGCGAGTTCTAAATGGATGTGGTTGTTGTGTTGGGTGTTGGGGTCAGGCTTTCAGTTTTTTTAAATTCGTCCTGGGATAGGCTAGGTAGTGGATTCCCGAAGGTGAGCAGTGCAGCCATCGGGAGATATCCGAAAGGGAATGTCCTTCCCGAAGACAATTGGCGATAAGGATGCGTTTGGCGCGAACGATGGCCGGATCTTTTCGATGGGAGCAAATGGTATCGATGGAAATATTTAAGGACAATGAGACGCGAGCAGCCAGAGATTCGAGGGGAGTTCTTTCAGAGGAAGGATTCCGGAGCAAAACCGGTGAAGGCACGCTCTCGCTCGGCCAGGGGTCGAAATCACCCTGCATTGATCGCGCATCATTGTCCAATCCAAGCGTCCGTGGTAAAGCATTTGGATCAACGAGCCCTGTCCGTTTGTCCGTTGTATACGCTTGGCTGCTCGACCAACGCCAGTCCTCTGGCGTTGCGACTAGTCCTGACCTAACGGGGTTTGCGTGGATATAAGCGATCAACTGCAGGAGGTAGGTCTGATGGAGGCAGACAACGGCCCTGTATCGCGCCTGGAAGAGATGGCCGGTGCGTCTATGACGAAGATTGAAAGTTGAAACGTAACGCGTGAGCAATCGCTGGAGTATAGTGGAGAGCGGGACTGTTCCGACTTTGATTGCCAGATGGAAATGATTGCCCATCAAACAATAGGCGAGCAAGGTGAAGGCGGTTTCTTGTTGCAGTTCCGTAAGCGTGGTCAGAAACAGTTCACGATCACTCTGGTCGACAAACGTTTCCCTTCCGTCGACACCACGGGCCATCGCATGATAGATGGCTCCGGGATAATGTATTCTTGGTCGTCGTCCCACCTCTAGGATACGGTTGGCGGCATGAAATAGTTCCCATGGCCCGATTATTTGAAAGATTTGAAAGCCTGACCCTCCTTCTTCTCTCGCTCATGCTTGCGGCGTGCGGGCCGACGCGGGAGGTCGAGCCCAACGATTCCTACCAGCAGGCCACGGCGCTCGGGGCCGGCCGCAAGGCGGTGGGCGCCGTCTCGACTCCCAAGGACCGGGACTGGTACCGGCTCGACTTGGAGGCGGACGGCGTGCTGTCGGCGAAGATCGGCGGCATCCGTGACGTGGACTTCGTGTTGGCGATCTTCGACAAGGAGCGTCGCGAACTCAAGCGCGTCGATGAGACCACGGTCGGCGGCGACGAGCAACTCCTGGACTTGGGCGTTTCCCCCGGCGTCTACTATCTCGTCGTCTCGAACAAGAATGAGAAGTCCGCCAACGCAGCGCAGAGCTACGAGTTGGTCACCCGGTTCGAGTCGCCCTCGGGCAAGGAGTGCGAACCGAATGATTCCGCCCTCGCCGCTCAGCCCATGGAGGCCGGCGGAGTGATCCGCGGGCATTACTGGCCGACGCGCAACCTTCTCAGCGAGGATCCCGAGGCCGGCGAAGAGGACTGGTTTTCCATGGAGGTGGCAAAGCCCGGTCTGTTCCTCCTCAACATCGACGTGAGCGAGGTCCCGAAGGTGGACCCGATCCTCGAGGTTTACGACACCAACGGTTACAAGCTCAAGGAGGGCGACGCGGGCGGCGTGGGCGAGGGCGAGAGCCTGCGCAACTTCGGCGTGCGCGGTCCGGGCAAGTTCCTTCTGCGCCTGCGCTCCAAGTACAAGACGGCGGGCAACCCGGACGCATCCTACGACCTCATGACGGAGCTCCTGACCTACCAGGGCCGCACCGAGTTCGAGCCCAACGACCAGCGCGCCGATGCCACGCCCTTCGAGCTGGACTCGATCCAGGGCGCCGTCGCTCCGGCGGGTGACCAGGACTGGTACAAGGTCTCCATCGCCACCGACGGCAAGTTCCTCCTGCGCGCCGACCTCACGGGCGTGCCGGGCATGGACTTGGTCCTCACGCTCAAGGATTCGCTAGGCAACGGCCTTCCCATCGCCGACAACATGGGAAAGGAGCAGCCCGAGGTTCTCACGGGCTGGGGCTTGACCAAGGGCGATTACCACCTCGTCGTCTGCGAGAAGTCGGGCAAGAAGGCCGACAGCCGCGCCCCTTACACGCTGACGAAGAAGCTGATCGCCTGGCAGGCGGGCCTGGAGTGGGAGCCCAACGATTCCACCGGCACGGCCCAGTCCTTGAAGGTCGGCGAGTCCGTGGACGGGTATTTCGCGCCCAAGGGAGACGCGGACTTCTATGAGTTCAACGTCTATCAGAAAGGCGTCGTCGACCTCGAATTGACCGGCGTGATCAACGTGGCGCCCGTGATCACCCTCTTTGACCAGGAGTACAGGGAGTTGGCCTCGTCTTCGGCCGCCAAGGCCGGCGAGCCCGTCGCGATCAGCCGGGATCTCGACCGCGGCACGTACGCCGTCCGCCTCAGACCGGCCGATCCCGCCCAGAACAACGTGCGGGATAAATATTCCTTCCGGGTTCGCGTGAAATGAGGAAATCTCTTCTTCTCCTTGTTGCGTTGCTGTCCGCCTGCGTCTCTTCCGCGCCGAAGTCGTCCGTCTCCGCCGTTCCTCCCCCGCCCGCCCGTCCTGCGGTCCAGGAAGCGCCGGAAGTCAAGGACCCCAACTTCATACTCGTCGTCTCCGAGGCGGTCCCCCGCCCCGACGACGACGGCGTCTCCTTCACCAAGGTCTTCGTGGACGGAAAGGAAGTCGGGAAGACGGGCGTGGGGCGCAAGTCCGAGGAGCGGATACTGAAGCTCAAGCTGCCCGTCGGAAACCAGCCCGTGCGCCTGGAGCACTGGTTTCTGCCGCCCGTGGGGGAGTGGACGCGCCTCGCAGACCCCCTCCAGCCCCGCGAGCGCTTCGTGCGCGTCGAGGACGGCACGGTCGTGCGCATGCTCCTGCGTTTCTCCGAGGGCGCGGCCTCCAACAGCCTCGCCATCTCCCGCGAGCCTTCAGCCCATTGAGCGCCGGACAGTGACGGGAATTACAACATCCCTGCTGGGCCCTTCGTCCGTTGCGGGATGGGTCTTAAGTAGGTTGCGGCGGTTCCGGGGCCCCGTTATAATGAATGCGATGGCATCTAGGAGGAAACTCCTCTCCGCCTTCCTCGCTTTGGCAAGCGTCCTGACGGGCGCCCCGGTCTTCTCCCAGATCCGCGGTCGCGCCCCGGGTCCCGTCGCTCTGCAGGGACGTCTCGGGGTCGCCGCCGGCTCGCCGGCCGCGCCGACCGTGTCGTTCCTTACCGTCCTCCCCGAGACGGCGATCCTTCCCGTCACCGTCACCGTCGCCGTCTCCGAGGGTCCCTCTTCCGCAGCCTCAGAAGAGAAGGCCAAGGTTGCGGCCGATGCTTTTTTCGACGCGGCCAAGCCCGCTGCCCCGGGAGAGGACGGCGCCGTTGCGGCCGGAGAGCCTGCGTCCGTCGCCGTCCTGCATCCCGCCGGCCCCTATGCCGCGGCGCGCGCCGCGGCCTCCATCTACGATCCCGACCACATCGCCCCATCCCGGCGCGACCGCCTGCGCGACCGGCTGCGCTACGGTAGGATCACCGCGCGCAGCTTCTTCTGGTACATGTACACGCATATCAAGGACATGTGGCCCGGGTATATCGGCCGCTGGAAGCAGGCCCGCGCCGAGGGCCCCGTCGCGGTGTCGAGCCCGCGGTCCTTCTTTACGGCGATGCGCGTAACCGGCATGAGCGGCCGCTTCTACGCCTTGGGCGGCAGCGCCCTCGAAGACGGCCTGGTCATCCGGGAGTTCCGCGGCGCCTTCGCGCGCTATTTCGACGGTCCCGGCGTAGGCGCGCGCGAGCGCGCGGCGCTGGAACGCTTCATGACGCGCGCCCAGGGCTTCAACGCCGAGAAGCGCGCGCACACGAACATGTACAAGAACATCCGCGACCCCCTGCTCAAGGCGTCGACGATGCGCCCCGACCGACTCGCGGATTTCTTCGACGGCCTCCTGCCTCCGCACAGAGAGCGGACGGTCCTCGACTTCCAACGGAGCGGCCGCATGGACGAGGTGCGCGAGGCTTTCATGAGCGTCCTCATGCGGACCCTCAACGAGGAGAACCCTCGCGCCCCCGACCGCGTGCGCGCGGCCATCGTGCTGGGCAGCTTCGCGACCGGTTCGGCCGGCCCTTCGAGCGACTTCGACGTAGAGGCCCTGGTCGACGGGGCCGGCAACAATCGCCTCGCCGAGTTCTCCCGCCGTCTCGTCGCTCATTGGACCGCGGCAGGCCACCATTCCTCCCATCCCGTCACCGTTCACACCGAAGCCTCCTGGCCTTCGTGGGGACTGGTCAACATCGTCCAGACCCGCCACTACATCGTCGTCTCTCCCGAGCCCGCCCTGATCGCGCGACTCTCGCGCCGGGCCTTCGAGGATCCCGCCGTCCGGCTCGAGCGCGGCTACACGCCGCGCGGCGACGTCAACCGCGTCATCCAGCGCGCCATCGTCGCGGCCGGCACCGCCGCCGCCGACCTCCGGGCCCTCTTCGGTATGAAACCCTCCTCCTCCGGCCACTAGGTGGGCGCTCCCTGCGTCCGCTTCGACCCTCGTTTGCTTCCCATGGCCCGCGCCGAGATGGAGGCGCGGGGCTGGGACGCCGTGGACGTCGTCTTCGTCACCGGAGACGCCTACGTCGACCACTACTCCTTCGCGGCGGCCATCCTGGGCCGGGTGCTGACCGCCGCGGGCTATCGGGTCGCCGTCTTGTCCCAGCCGGACTGGAAGAGCGCCGAGCCCTGGCGCCGTTTCGGCCGTCCCCGCCTGTTCTTCGCGGTCTCGGCGGGGAACATGGACTCGATGATCAACCATTACACGGCCAACCGGAAAGTCCGCAATGACGACGCGTATTCTCCCGGCGGCAGGATCGGCCTGCGTCCCGACCGCGCCACCATACCCTACTGCCAGCGGGCCCGGGAGGCTTTTCCCGGCGTGCCGGTCATCGCCGGGGGCGTGGAGGCGTCGCTGCGCCGCATGGCGCACTACGATTTCTGGTCCGACTCGGTGCGCCCCTCGATCCTGATGGATTCCAAGGCCGATCTCGTGGCGTACGGCATGGGCGAGGAGACCCTCGCCGAGATCGCGCGGCGGATTCAAGCGGGCCGCACGATCAAGGAGTGCCGCGATCTGCGCGGCGTGGCGTATGCTCTCGGCGCATCCGAGACCGTCCCCTCGGGCGAGGATGTCGTGGAGATCCCATCCTTCGAGATGGTCAAGTCCGATCCAGGCGCGTTCCTCAAGGCCGCCCGACTGATCCATCGCGAGACGAGTCCCTTCAACGCCAAGACCGTCGTTCAAAAGCACGGCGCCCGCACGGTGGTCGTGACTCCGCCCCAGCTTCCCGTCACTCAAGAGAAGATGGACTTTTATTATGGATTGCCCTATACCCGGCGCGCGCATCCGTCCTATAGAGATGCCATCCCCGCCTGGGAGATGATCAAGGACTCGGTCACCATCATGCGCGGCTGTTTCGGCGGCTGTTCCTTCTGCTCCATCACCGCCCACCAGGGCCGCACCGTCCAGTCCCGCTCGCAGGAGAGCGTGTTGTCCGAGCTCAAGACGCTGGCCGCCGACCCCGAGTTCAAGGGCGTGCTCAGCGATCTCGGCGGCCCGACGGCAAACATGTACAAGATGCGCTGTACCAAGCCCGAGATCGAAATGATATGCAAGCGCCTCTCCTGCGTGAGCCCGACCATCTGCGCAGGCCTGGGCGCCGACCACGGACCGCTCGTCGAGTTGTTGAAGAAAGCGAGCGCGGTTCCGGGCGTCGACAAGGTCCTGGTGGCTTCCGGCATCCGCATGGACCTGGCGCGGCTGTCCGCCGCGTACATGGCCGAACTGGTGGGCCGCCACGTCGGCGGGCGGCTCAAGGTCGCGCCCGACCACGTGGACCCGCGCGTGCTGGCCCTCATGAAGAAGCCGGCGCACGACGCGTTCGAGGATTTCGCCGGGCAGTTCGCCGCGGAGAACGAGAAGGCCGGCAAGAAGCAGTTCCTCGTCCCGTATTTCATCGCCAGCCATCCGGGCTCCGACCTGAAGGCCATGATCGAGCTGGCCGTCTTCCTGAAGAAAAACGGCTACCAGCCGGATCAGGTTCAGGACTTCATTCCCTCGCCCCACGACCTGGCCACCGCGATGTATCACACCGGCAGGAACCCGGACACCGGCCTGCCCGTCCCGGTCGCCAAGGGCCTGCGCGACCGGCGGCTGCAGCGCGCGCTCCTCCAGTTCTTCAAGCCCGAGAACTATTTCGAGGTCCGCGAGGCCCTCCTCAGGGCCGGCCGCCGGGAGCTCGTCGGCGACGGCTGCGACGCCCTCATCCCCGCGCATCCCCCGCGCGAGGCGATTCTGGCGCGGCGCGTTCGAGGCGGTCGCGCGGGTCGGGGGCGGCGGGAGGGGAAGACATGATCGCTCAACCGCATCTGGTCCGTCTGGGAAAGCTGGACGCCGTCGAATTCGCCTGCGCCGATGCGAACGCGTTGACCGTCGTGTGCATGCACGGCTACGGCGCGGACATGCGCGACCTGGCCCCGCTGGCCCTGGACATCCCGGCCGGACGGCCCCTGCGCTGGATATTCCCCAACGCGCCCGAGGTTCTGGAATGGGGCGGGCGGGCGTGGTTTCCCATCGACGTGGCCGCCTTCGAGGAGGCTCAGCGCACGGGCGTGCCCCGCGACCTCTCCGACTCGGAGCCCGGGGGCCTGGCCGAGTCGCGCCGGCTGCTCCAGGGCCTGCTCGCGCAGCTGGGCGGGGATTGGGGAAAGCTCGTCTTGATGGGCTTCTCCCAGGGCGCCATGCTGGCGCTGGATCTGGCCCTGCGCGCGTCGAAGCCCCCGGCGGGGGTGATCATCCTCTCCGGCGCCCCGGTCGACCTCGGAAGCTTCAAGGTTTTGGCGCCGAAGCGAAAGGGGCTTCGCTTCTTCCAGAGCCACGGCAGCGTGGACCCCATCCTGGGCTTCCAACAGGCGTTGGCGCTGGAGAAGGGGCTCCAGGAGGCCGGCTGGGTCGGGAGCCTGCGGCGTTTCGAGGGCGGCCACGGCGTGCCGCCCGAGGTCGTCGGCGAGCTCGGCGCGTGGCTGAAGGCGCTATGAGCCGCGACTGGACGAAGTCCTTCTTTCGCTCGCCCATCTTCGATCCCGGAGCCTCGGAGGCCGTGGACGCCGCCCCTCGCGAGGTCGCCTTCTTGTGGAAGGTCCTGCGCCTGAAGAAGGGCTCGCGCGTTCTGGATATGCCCTGCGGGACCGGCCGTCACGCATTACTGCTCGCCCGCCGCGGAGCCCTGGTCCTGGGCGTCGACGCGAGCGCCGAGTACCTGCGCCGGGCGCGCGCCGCCGCGCGGGGCCTGGCGAACGCGCGTTTCGTCAAGGGCGACATGCGGCGCGTTCATCTCGGGGACGAGTTCGACGCCGCCGTCAACCTCTGGACCAGCTTCGGCTACTTCGACCGTCCCCGCGACGATTTGAAGGTCCTGCGCGGCGCCGCCCGCGCTCTCAAGCCCGGCGGTTTTTTTCTTATAGATCTCGTGGACTACGCGGCCATCAAGCGCCGCCGCCGCGCGAAGAATTGGGCCGACCGTGAGGACGGCTCCTTCGTCCTGGAGGAGGCCTTCTTCACCGGCGGGCGCGATCCCAAGGTCGTCAATGAGTGGATCGTCCTGCGCCCGGGCCGCCGCCCCCTGCGCTCCCGCTTCGTGGTGCGCGGCTACGACCGCCGCCGGCTCTTCGCGGCCTTGCGACGCGCGGGCTTGGAGCCGATTCGGACCTGGGGAAGCCTCACCGGGGCGCCCCGCCGGAAGTCCTCCACGCGCCTCGTCGTCTTGTCCCGCCGCGGACGCTCACGATTTAGGTGAGGCGCGCTCGACCTCGGCGCGGGGCGCGAGGAGCTTGGCGGCGAGGAGTCTCTTGGTCATGGGCGCTAGAATTGAAAGGTCAGGGTGGTGCCGAAGGCGTAGGAGATGAAGTCCTCTTCCTTGAGGTAGCGGTGCCACAGGCGCTGGGCCGAGCCGTTGAGGGTCATGCGCAGGTTCTTGGCGATTTCGTAGTCGCCGCTGGTGCTCAGAGAGAAGAGGCGCGAGTTGTCGGTCACCGTCACCGGCGAGCGGCGGTTTGCGAGCGAGGCCGTGGTCGTCCAGATGATGCGGTTGGTAAAGAGGAGTGGTTTGGCCGATCCCGGCAGGCGCAGGCCGCTGGGCAGGGCTAGGTCGGCTCGCATCAGGACGCTGGGCGTGACGACCTCCACGTTCTGGCTCTCGACGCCCGTGCCGAGGATGGTGCTGTCCTGCGTGTAGTCCACCTTCGGCGTGAAGCGGAACTTGCGCCAGTCGAAGGTCACCTGGACGGAGGTGTCCTCGTGGCGCGTTTTCTGGGTGTTGGCGGCGGCGCGCAGGTCGCGGTTCTTGGTCGTGCGCAGGTTGTAGCTGACGGTGGCGTCGTAGCGCTTGAGCAGGACGGAGCGCAGGTCCGTGCCGAAGGATTCCTCGATGTTGCGCGTCGAGCCGACGTTCTCCGTCACGCGCCGGGAGTGCTTGAAGTTCATCTGACTGTTGGCCATCCAGCGTTCGGTGTGCCAAAGCTGCTCGAGCTGGGAGATGCTGGCCACCGCGTCGGGCAGCGTGCGCGCGACGCTCCGCGACTGCGTCCCGGTGACCTCGGAGCGCTGGAGGCTCAGGACGTAGTTGTTGGAGATGGACAGCGTGCGCAAGGCCGCCTTGCGGCCGGACATCTCGAAACCCTCGAGCGGCGACCAGCGTTGGGTGCAGTTCCAGGTGTCGCGCTGAGTGAGGTTTACGCGCTGGGCCACGGGGTTTTTCGGGCGCAGGGGGCTGCGAACCCAGAGGGCGGTCTGGGTCCCGAGGTCCTTTTCGACCTGGTTCCAGACGTCGCCGTCCTGCAGTTGATAGCCGGATACGATGTTCATCGAGCGCAAGAGGCGCAAACGCGGGAAGATGTCCCCGATGGTGATGGGCAGGCTCACCGAGCCGTTGGCGGAGCGGTTGACTGTTTTGACGTCGCCGGGGTTGAAGACGTAGGTCGAGGAGGCGAGCACGAAAGTCGAGACGTTGAGGACGTTGTTCTCGATGGCGTCGATCTGGTAGTTGATCTGCGGGTTGAGCCAGGAGGTGAGCCGGAAGTTCGAGGAGAAGCCTGTTGACTGCGTGAATGACTTGGGGTATTTTCGGGCCAGGGGCGTGCCGCTCGTGCTGTCCGTGCGGCGCTCGTTGACCCGGGCCGTGGACCAGGAGGGGTTGAAGGAGGAGGCCGTCCATGGCGTGAAGGTCAGGCGCGCGCCGTAGGACTGCCCGCGCTCGGCCATGTCGAAGTTTCCGGGCAGGGCCTTGGCGAAGGGGGAATCGAAGGTCACGTCGTAGCGGACGTGTCCGGCCGTGAGGTCGATGGTGCGCGGCAGGAAGCGGCTTTGGGACGGCACGCCGTACTGCAGGGAGGCGTTGAAGGTCTGGCGGTCGTCGAGGCGCGTGAGAAGGTCGTATTCGATGCGGTTTCGCGTGTGGCCGAGGCTGAGGCGAGGCAGGGCGCCGTAGGCGATGTTGCCTTGGGCGGCGCCGTTCCAGGTCGTGACCCTGCCCTGCTGGAGGAGGTTGACCAGGTTGGAGAGGTTGCCGGTCTGGACCGTGCTCGGCGTGTCGGTGAGGGAGCGAGACAGCGAGAAGCTCATGGGAAACCACGACAGGCGCGTGAGGTTTAGGTAGCCGTTGTCCTCGCGCTTGTCCTGGTTGGAGACGACCGAGGTCGGAGTCTGGAAGTTGCGGTCGATGGCGCGCTGTTTGTAGCCGGCCGTTCCCCAGTCCTTGTACTCGAAGTCGGCCTGGATCTTATGCGCCGTGCCGACGCGCGTGACGGGCTCGGCCACATGGATCTCGTTGAGGTAGACCCGGCCGTCGGGGGAAGCTCCGGTGCGGGCGTAGATGCCGGCCGTCAGCGCCCCGAACTGTTGGAGGCTGGGGTTGCCGCTGGAGACGATGACCGTGCCGGGGGTGTCCGAGACCCAGTCGTTCATCACGGAGTTGCCGGCTCGGTCCACTTGGCGCACGCGGATCTTCTTCCAGCCGATGAAGTTCAGGGGGACCTGCACCTCGAAGAAGTTGAAGTCGGTGCCGGCGCGCAGGAAGAAGACCTGATTGCCGCTCGTATCGGTCGGGGAAACCGCGTTGCCATAGACGAGGAAGTTGAAGTAGCGGTGCTGGCTGACGTCGATGGCGCGGGAGAAGACGCGCTTGGTGTACACGGTCGTGCCCTGCGCGAGGTTATGGTAGTCGAGCTGGAGGGCCTGCTCGGAGATATTCTTCGAATTGGACTGTTTCTGCAGGGCGGAGAGGCTCCCGTAGAGGTCGTTGAAGACCTGCGAGGCGTCCCCGGCCGCGTTGTAGATGGGCGTGTAGGTCGGGTTGTCCACGCTGTTGACCGGCGTGACCGTCATGGTCCCGGCGCCGACGGTGGAGCCCGGGAGGGAGGGATCGCCGGCCTGGGCGCGCTGCCAGGTGTTGCCCACCACCGCGATGCGGGCGAATTTGATCCCGCCGGCGGCGTCGCCCGCCGCGTCCTTCTTGACGGAGATCCGAATCTGCTTGATGTTGGTCCAGCGGCTGAGGGTGGCCGAGGAGATGTCGAGGGGAATCTGCAGCGTGTGCCAGGTCGGCCCCGTGAAATCGATGGAGGTTCGGTTGCCGGCGGTGGTCGCGTCATAGAGTTCGGCATGCGTCCCCGCATAGCCGAAGTCGTCGCCGCTGCCGTCGTCCGGATCGAGGCGGCCGTTCTTGTTGAGATCAAAGGAATCGATGATGCCGTTGCCCGCGCCGTAGCGCCGGCTGGATTTGGGCGCGCCCGGGTCGTACAGGAAACCGATGTCCTCGCCCGGTTGGAGGAGGCCGTCGGCGTTGGCGTCCTCGGTGCGCAGGACGCCGGAGCCGTCGGCGTTTTCGTCGATGCCGCCCAGGCGGAAGTTCAGCTTGTTGAGGCTGTCGTCTCCCAACATCACGACCTCGAGGATGCTGCGCTGGGACATATCCAATCCGGCGACGGAGAAGGGGAATACGATCGAGACTTCCTGGGTCTCCGCGTCGCTGAAATCGTAGGTGAGGCCCAGGACCTTCTGCACCTCCTGGGAGGTGGCCTGCGCGCGCGGGTTGATCTCCAGCACCTTGACGTCCTCGGAGACCAGGGCCACCTTGGCCGGATCGGCCGGGATGGCGCTCGGGTTGGAGGCGATCTGCCACTGGGAGGCGAGGGTCGGCGCGGAATCCTCCTGCTTGATGCCCTCCATGTTGTCGATGAGGGCGAAGGCGTTGAGATTCAGGTTCTGGCGGCTCTGGGCGAACTCGCCGGCCAAGCTGACGGTCAGGCGCCTGCCGATCTGGATCTTCTTGACCTGGGAGTCAAACTCATAGACCAGGAGGCTCCTTGCCAACTCGTTGATCTGGGGCACGGTAAGAGATTTGGCCCCGGCTTGATAGAGGAGCGTCGAGCCCAGCGTGAAATGCTCGTTGAAATCATGGGAGACGCGTGCGCCGAGGAGGGTGTCGTTGTTGAGGCCGGCGAATGGAGCCACTTCGAAGGCGATGTCGATCTGGGCGCTGGGGCCGATGCGGTCGGGGTTGAAGAAGGTGATGAATCCCGCTTCGTAGTCGATGAAGTAGTCCACGTTGCGGTTGAGCTTGACTCCGTCGAGGATCACGACCTCCGACTGGACCACCAGGTTCGGTTCCAGGAAGAAGGTTTTGAAGCGGTAGTTGTATTCGACTCGGAAGAGGCGCTTGGAGATGGGCGTCGGGGCGTAGAGGTCGGGGTCGGCGACCGTGGGCGAGGCGTTGGAGATCGAGAAGGGCTGTTTGAGGTGGAAGAGGCCGTTTTCGAAGTCCACCTCGATCGTGTCGGGGTATTTCTGCATGGGATCGAGCGCGGGACCCACCTCGTTGCGGTTGGCGTCGAGCACGCGCAGGATGAAGCTCCCTCGCCCGTTGTCTCGGACGATGGAGTTCTGGCCGATGGTGTAATAGGTCTTGAGCTCGCGGTTGAATCCCGCCTCGGTGCTGGAGGAAATAAGAGGGATATCCGAGGGCGTCTTGATCAGCTTGAAGAGCCCCGAGCCGCCTCCGGCGAGGGTGTCGCTCGATTTTTGGAGGGTCAACTGGTTTCCGGAGGCGTCGAGGTAGTCCACGGCGACCGCGTACTGGGACTGGAGTTGATTGCGGAACTGGATATAGCCCTTGGCGTAGTCGATGGTGTAGTCCTGGCCGGCGATCATGGCCAGGAAGCGGCCGGTGAAGGACGAGGTATTCACGCCCTGGAAGGCGATGTCGTCGGCGGTGAAGGTCTGCTCGTTGACGTTGGTCGAGCCGGTCTCTTGTCGGGCCAGGTATACGCGCTCGGAGCCGGCCCTGATGGGCAGGCGCGCGGCGTTGCCGAAGGTCAGATCGTAGTACTGGCGGCGCAGGTAGGAGGTGTCGGAGATATCGGTCGCCACGAACTGGGAGTTGCCCAGGAACTGCTTCGTTTTGGTCGTGCCCTTGGTGCGCGAGCCGATGAAGGTCGCCTTGAAACCGTTGTACTTGACGTCGGCGCGGATGCCGAAGAGCTGCTTGTTGTAGGAGACGAACTCGGTGGACGGCAGGGAGAGGTCGATGTCTCCGAAGGCGACGTTCTGGACCACCTCGTTCGGGTCGCCCTGGTAGACCACCGAGATGTCCTGCTGGTTCGTCTTGGTGTCGTCATAATCGACGTTGACCGTGATCTTCGGGCCGACCTTGCCCTGCATGCGCAACTGGAGTTGCTGGTTGATCTCGATGAGATTGGCGGTCTTAACGCGCCCCGTCGTCTTCTGGTCCCGGAGGAAGCGCTTCTCGGAGAAGTTGAAGCCGATCACCTTGCGGCCGGTGACGGAGAGGCTGGTGCCGTAGGTCGGCAGTTCCACTTCGGGCGGAGGAGGCTTGGGCGCCTCGGTCGAGCCGATGATCTCTCCGGGCAGGCCCATGCCTTCCTCGCCGGGCCGGGCGATATCCCGGCCCGGCTCCTCGCCGCGCTCCACCTGTTCGCGCACTTTCTGGAAGCGTTCGATCGAGTAGCCGCGCGGCTCCGGGGCTGCGGGGGCCGCGGGCTCGGCGCGCTGGTCGAGGATGCGGTCGCGTTCCGGCCTCTCGAGGAGAAGGAAGGGGGTCTTGGCGGGGGTTAGTTGATCGGGTGCGGCTGGGGTCTCGGGCTTCGGCTCGGACTTCTCCTCTTTGAGAGGTGCGAAATCCGGGTCATAAGGCGCCGTGAATTGGGCGGCGGCCGGACGCAAGAGCAGGGCCGCCGCGAGGGTGAGCCCGACCGCGCCGACCGAGCGCCGAAAATGTCGCGAAAGCGAGTTGTCGATAAAAAAGGTCGGCGTTCCTTAAATAAATACGTGCGCGAGACGATTTGGAGTATAGCGGGGCGGCGTTACGGCGTCAAGGTCCTTAAGCCAGCAGGACCGCGTAGGCGGCCTGGTACTCTTCGAGCATCCGGCGCAGGGTGAAGCGCTCGGAGACGGTCGCCTGGGCGGCCTTGCCCAGGGCGGCGCGGCGGGCGGGATCGTCGACCAACTGGCGCAGGGCCTCGGCCAGGGCCGCGGGCTTGCCCGGAGGCACCAGGACGCCGTCCTGGCCGTCGAGGATGGCCTCGGGCACGCCGTCCACGGCCGAGGCGATGACGGGAAGCCCCACGGCCATGGCCTCCAGGAGCGAGTTGGGCAGGCCCTCCCAGAGGGAGGGCAGGCAGTAGAGGTCGAAGGCTGACAGCCAGGAGGGGACTTCCTTCTTCTCGCCCGGCAGCCAGAGCGAATCCTCGAGGCGGTGCTTGCGCACGAGGGCTTCCAGGCGCGCTCGCTCGGGGCCCTCGCCCAGAATGGCGCAGCGCAGAGGCGAGCCCTTGAGTCGGGACATGGCCTCGATGAGGGTCGCGAAGCCCTTCTGCGTGTCGAGGCGTCCGATGGCGCCGACCAGGACGTCCGTCGCGCTCAGGCGGAGTTCCGTGCGTTTCTTCCGGCGGTCGATCTGGGAGGCGGTCCAGCCCGTCAGGTCGACGCCGTTGCGGATGGCGACCACCTTGGCGGGCGCGTAGCCCAGCCGTTTGACGAGGAAGCGGCGGCTGGCCTCGCACTCGGCGATGAGCAGGTCGTCGCGCTCCTTGAGCCAACGGTCAACCAGCAGGGTCCACCAGGAGCGGGAGCGATAGTTGACGCGTGGGGAAGCGACCAGCTTGAACGGGAAGCTGACGCGAGGCTTGGCCATGCGGCAGAGCTGGATGGCCTGGTACATGACGGCGTGGACCAGGCCGGGGCGCTCGCGCTCGATGATCGCCGCCAAGCGCCGCGCGTCGGCGGGTCGCGAGGAACTCGTCACGCCCAGGCTCTCGACCTTGACGCCCCGCTCGCGCAGGCGCCGGGCATAGTGGCCCTCGGGCTTGAGGCTGACGACCCCCGCGACCTGGTGCTTGCCGCAGTCGAGCAGCGTGGCCAGCGCGTAGAGAGTCTTCTCCGCTCCGCCGAGCGTCGTCGAAGTGGAGACGAACAGGATCCTAGCCACGGGGGCGTTTAACGGAAGAATCCGCGGACGGCCTCGCAGACCCGCGCGTGGTCCGCGTCCGAGAGCTCCGGGAACATGGGCAGGGAGAGGACCTCGCCGCTGGCCCGCTCCGAGACGGGGAGCTGGCCCTCGCGGCCGCCCCAGGCGGCGTAGGCGGGCTGGAGGTGGACGGGCAGGGGATAATACACGCCGGAGCCGACGCCGCGGCGCTTAAGGTGCGCGGCCAGCGCGTCGCGGCGTTCGCAGCGGACGGTGAAGAGGTGAAAGACGGGCTGCGTGCCGTCCGAGCCCAGGGGCGGCAGGCGCAGGGGCAGATCCTTCAGGCGTTCGTGGTAGAGCCCGGCCAGCCGGCGGCGGGCCTGTGTCCAAGATCTCAAATGCAGGAGCTTGACGCGCAGGACCGCGGCCTGGACCTCGTCCAGGCGGCAATTGTGGCCGACCCGCATGTGATGGTAGGTCGCGCCGACGGCGCGGCCGCAGTTGCGCAGTTCGATCACGCGGTCGCGCCGAGCGGCGTCATTCATCACCAGGGCGCCGGCGTCGCCGGCCGCGCCGAGGTTCTTGGTCGGATAGAAACTATAGGCGCCGAAGGCGCCCAGGCTTCCGGCCGAACGGCCTTTGTAAGAAGCGAGATGCGACTGGGCGCAATCCTCGACCAAGTGGATCTTGCCGGGCTTGGCGAGGGTGAGGAGGGGGTCCATATCGGCGGGATGTCCAAAAAGATGCACGGGCACGACGGCTTTGGTCTTTTCGGTGACGAGACGCTCAACCGAGCGGGGATCGAGGGTGAGAGTGACTTCATCGACATCGGCGAACACCGGTTTTGCGCCGAGGACGGAGACCGCCGTCGCCGTGGCGATGAAGGTATAGGTCGGAATGATGACTTCGTCGCCGGGTCCCACGCCGACGGCCTCCAGCGCGAGCTCCAGCGCGGAAGTGCCCGAGTCGACGCCCACGGCGTAGGTCGCGCCCATCATCTCGGCGAACTCCGCCTCGAAGGACTTGCACTCGGGACCCAGGATGAAGGCGCCGGATTCGAGCACGCGGTTGACCGCGGCTTTGATTTCCGGCAAGAGTTCTTGGTTTTGCGCGCAGATCGAAAGGAGGGGGATGTCCACGGTTGTCGCGGTCATATTCAGTACGCCCCCTTTCCGAAAGCCATGACGAACGGCGTCTTGAGGATGATCTCCAGGTCCAGGCCCAAGGACCAGTGCTCGATGTAGAAGAGGTCCAGGCCGAAGCGCTGCTCGCTGGAGACGTCCGAACGTCCCGAGACCTGCCAGAGTCCGGTGATGCCGGGCAGGAGGTTGGCGCGCTTCTTGGCGGTCTCGCCGAAATCTCGCTTCAGGGCTTCGACTTCGCCGGTGGTGAGGGCCAAGGGACGGGGACCGACGACGCTCATGTCGCCGCGCAAGACGTTGAGGAATTGGGGAAACTCATCGAGAGAGAATCGTCTCAGGCGCTTGCCGACCCGCGTCACCCGGGGGTCGTTCTTCGCCTTGAAGAACGCGCCTTTTTGGTCGTTGAGGTCCTTGACGTCGGAGATATTCTTTTCGGCGTCGGCCGACATCGTGCGGAACTTGAACGCTTCAAATATTTGTCCCTTGTAGCCGTATCTCTTCTGGGTAAAAAGGATCGGCCCTTTCGAGTCGATCTTGATCAGGATGCAGATGACGATCCATAACGGAGCCGTGGCGAGCAGGAGCGCCGCCGAGAATACCAGGTCGAAGAGGCGTTTGGCGATGAAATTCGCGCGGGTGAGAGACGTGTGTTTGATCCGATAGGAGGGCAGACCCAGATGGTGGTCCATCTGGACTTCGCCCATGCGGATCTCGAGCAGGTCGGGAACCATTTTGAAGCTGACATCGCGCGCGTCGCAGGCCTCGGCGGCCGCCAGCACCAACTCACGCGGGTCCTTGGTGCGAAGGAGAATCATCTCATAGAAAGGCCTGGAATCGAGAATGCGCTCCAGGTCCGCCAGCGCAGGCAGAGCCGGCAGTTCATGGATGCCGGCGCCCGGGTGACGGGCGAGTATGCGTTCTTTAAGGACCTTGCCCACCGCCCCGCCGCCTACGAGAAGCACGGGGCGGGCCGCTTCCAGGCCCGCCAGGAACTCGTCGAACCACAGGGTCAGGGCATGGCTCATCAGCAGCAGGAGCAGTCCGATGGGGAAGACTCCAGCCAGCAGGACGCGCGAATAGGCCAGACGCGCATAAAGGAAAGCGAAGACCAGTATGGACCCCGTGCCCAGGAGCGCGGACCTGGCGAGTTGGAGGAAGCGATCTCCGGCGCTCAGCCATGTCGCGGTGTAGAGCTTGTTGGCGTAGAGGATCAACAGCCAGACCGGCACGGCCGCGCGCAGAAGGTCCCCGTAGACCGCCCAGGAGTCGGGCTCCCCTGACGGGGGCAGGAGCGTCGAGAACCAGGTCCATTCAAAGCGCGCCCAGTGGGCCAAACGGTAAGCGGCCGCCACCGCCGCCGCGTCGAGGGCGAGGTGGCAGGCGATCCTCAGGGAGTGCCGCAGCCAGGGAGGAAGTCCCATCGCCGTCGATTATACCACTTCGCCGCTCTACGGCCTCAGATCGTCGCTTTCCTTGGCCCGTCCGGGGAACCATTCGGACTCCCAGTCGCGATGGGGAGCCTGGCGAGGGTCGCTGGTCCCGAACTTGAATTCGATTCGGGCCGTGAGTTCTCCGACGCCGCCGGGACGGACCCTCGCGACGATCTTCGTGTAGAAATCGTGCCAACGTCTGCTCCAGGTGAGCTCCTTCTCGAAGAGCCTCATGCGCTGCGCGCTCGAGAGCCCATGCGGGGTTACGACGAGAGTTCGCAGTCCCACCGCGAGGCGCCACGTGGGGCTGGAAGGCGCAAACGAGAAATCCAGGCTTTGATAAGAGGTTGCCGGGCTCGAGAGGTTATAGCCGACCCCGCCTCGCAGCGAAACACCCTGCTCGTCTCCCCACTGGACGTCGCCGATGACCGTGCGGTTCTCGCCCTTTCCCGGTCCAAGCTGGTAGTCGTTATGAAACGCAAAGGCGAGGCTCTTCGACGACTGCCAGCTGACGTCGGTGGTGATGGGACGTATCCTCTGGTCGAAGGTCAACGAGTGATCACGGAAGGTCCTGTAATCGTAGCCGGTGGACAGGCGCGCCCACATCCGCGAAGCGGGCATGAAGACATCCGCCAGCGTGACCGCGTTCTGTTCGACGCCCTTGTCGGCATTCTCCGTGTCCTCGGTGAAGCCGTCGGGCTTGAGGCGCTTGCCGTAGCTGTGCGTCGCGTCGATGTCGCCCAACGGCGTGTTGAAGCGCAGGTTATTGGACGCGGTCCAGCGTCCCAGCAAGGAGTTTCGATTCTGGCTCGTCTCGGAGGTCGCGAAATTCGTCAGGTCGAAACGGTTGTAGTAGGTTTCGCTATAGTTGAGCGACGGCGTGAAGTTGACGCCTCGGGCTATGTGGAAGCTCCTAGTCCCGGTCCATGCGGCGTTGACCGATTTTTCGAGATGGAGGCGTGAATTATTGAAGTTGTTGTCGGCAAATCCGGTGAACGTGTTGAGCCAGGGCAGCTTCCAGATGCGCAACGACGCGCTCGCGGCCTCCAGGCGCGGGGTGCTCTCGATGTTTTTGACGAATCGATTCGGATTGACCGGGTTCAAGACGTCTTCGCGGGCATAGATCAGGCGCACCATGCCTTTGGAGAAGTTCCGGGTCAACGCGGCGCTATTGACTAGATTCGGCGTCAGGCGGAAGATGTCGGAGCGAACATAGTGATTGGTGAAGCTCGGGTCGGATTGGAACTGGATGCGGCCCTGCAGGGAAAAAGACGAACCGAGATCCTTGTAGCCGCCGCCGAACAATCCCCAGCGGTTGTTGACGGTGCCATCCTCGTGGATCCGGTAGCCGAACAACGAGCCTCGGGAATCTGGCCCCGCGCGATGATCCACCTCCCCGCCCAAGCCGAAGCCTAGATTCGTGTAATAGTCGTCGAAGATCTTGCTGTAGGTCGTTTCGGAGAGTCGGGTCGTGAGGGTTCCTTTGAGATAATAGCCGCTGCGGCGGTCGACGCCGGGCTGGAATCGCCATTGGAGCCTCCGATTAGGATCCAGGGAGTGATAAAAGATCGGAAGATATAAGACAGGCGCCTTGCCTAAATAGAACAACGTATTCTTGGCGAGCAGATGCTTGCCCGGTACGATGCGCACCGATGAGGCGCGGAAGCGGTAATCGGGAGGGACCCGGTCGCATGACGTGAAATTCGCGGCGCGATACTCGATGCGGCGGTCGGGATACAACTGCGCCTGCCGCGCGTGGATGCGCCAGCTCGCGATGCCCATCGACGCCCGCGAGAGGCGTCCGGTGCGCTTGGCGAAGTCGAACTCGCCCGATTCGCCGTAGACCGCCGAGAGGCCGTCATTGAGGATGAACGGCTGGGCGGAGCGGCCGGTGCGACTCGAGATGTCGATCCAGAAATCCTGGCCTTTGATCGTCATCGTCGAATCTTTTATCGTGACGCCGCCGCAGAGGTGCAGAGTCGACTTCGTCTCGTCGAACTCGATCTGGTCGGCCCAATAGTCCACGTGAGGGCCGGGCGGCGGGGAGGGCAGGGCGTAGTCCGCGGCCGATGCGGTTCCGGCCAGCAGCAAGGCCAGTAAGGCCCCTTTCAAAGCGCCTCCCGCGACAGAGGTTGCATCATCAAGCCGCCATCATATCAATTCGTCGGGAGGAGGGCCCGTGCTCGACCTCCGTCCATCCTTTCGTCTTGTCAACGCGATAGGCTAGAATAATCCCTGATGGCGGCGATGAGCGGCGAAGATAAGACGCTGAAGCGCGTGAGGGAGATCTGCCTCAAAATCCCGGACATGACCGAGACCTCCTCGTGGGGCCATGCGAACTGGCGCGTGGGTAAGAAGCTCTTCGCCGCCTTCGATGAGTTCAAAGGGAGGAAAACGCTCTCCTTCTTCACGGGCGTCGCGGGGCAGGACGATCTTCTCGCGGATCGGCGCTTCGCTCTCTCACCCTACACGGACCATCATGGGTGGCTGTGCCTCCAGCTCGACCGGGACACGGACTGGACGGAGGTTCGCGCGCTGATCGTTCGCAGCCACGCCCTCGTGACGGCCGCCGCCGCGCCGAAGGGGGGCGCGACCGCATGATCGCCATGGTCGAAGCGAAGTCCCTGACCGTCCTCGTCACCGGAGCCACCTCGGGTTTCGGGGCGGCGGCGTGCCGTCGTTTCGCCGGAGCGGGGGCCCGGGTGATCGCGGCCGGAAGGCGCTCCGAGCGTCTGGCGGCGCTCAAGGATGAGCTCGGAAGCCTCTGCCATGTCGCTGCGTTCGACGCGCGCGACCGCAAGGCGGCGCAGGCGTGCCTGGACGCCCTTCCCAAGGCGTTTACCCGCGTCAACGTCGTCGTCGCCGGCGCCGGCTTGGCGCTGGGTCTGGAGCCCGCGCACCAGGCCCGGATGGAGGACTGGGAGGAGATGGTTGCGACCAACATCAACGGCCTTCTCTACACCGTGCGCGCGGTCCTGCCGGGCATGGTGGCGCGCGACGAGGGACATGTGGTCTTGATCGGTTCGGTCGCCGCGGACTATCCCTACCCGGGCGGCAACGTTTATGGCGCGACGAAAGCTTTCGTCAAGCAGTTCGCGCTCAACCTGCGCGCGGACCTGCTCGGCGCCAATGTGCGCGTCACCAACATCGAGCCGGGCCTAGCCGAGACCGAGTTCTCCCTGGTGCGCTTCAAGGGCGACGCCGAGAAGGCCGGCCGGCCGTACCAGGGGCTGACGCCCCTCTCGGCCGAGGACGTCGCGGAGGCCATCTTCTGGTCCTGCACGCTGCCGCGCCATCTCAACATCAACCGCCTGCAGATGATGCCGGTCATGCAAGCCTTCGGTCCGTTCGCGTTCAAGCGCAGATGAAGCAAGGAGGGTGAACCGTATGCAGAGGAATGGACAGAATCCGGTCAAGTCGGCGAAGAATTTCGGGCCGAAAGGCGGCGCTCCGCGCAACGCCGCGAGCGCGCAGGTCCGATCGACCAAAGTCGTCGGTCATTGCCCCTCCTGCCGGACGGAGGTCCCGCCCAAGCCGGGCTTCCGTTTCTCCGCCCTCAAATGCCCGAACTGCGGCGCCCCTATGGGCCGGAAATGACGCCGCCGACCCGGGTCTTGCGAAGGACCCGGTTGCGGGTGTAGACTTTGTAAGAGAAGCGGCCGCCCGCCGATCCTATGACGCGAAAGCTCTTGGTCGTCGACGACGATCCCGCCCTGTGCCAGATGCTGCGCCGCATCCTGGGCTCGGTCGGCGAGGTCTTGACGGCGACCAACGGCGTCGACGCCTTGCGCCTGCTGGAGGCCGAGAAGCCGAGCCTGATGCTGCTCGACGTGGTGATGCCGGAGATGGGCGGCTTGGAGGTCCTGCGCGCCGCGCGCCGCCTCGACAAAGGACTCGTCGTCCTGATGCTGACCGGCTCCTCCGACCTTGCGATCGCCAAGCGCGCGCTTGAGGAAGGCGCGAGCGCCTACTTCACGAAGCCGTTCGAGCGGGAGGTCCTCTGCGCCGAGGTCGGTCGTCTCATGGGCCTGCCCGAAGGCGACGCGAGCGGACGCCCCTGGCGAGTGCGGCCCTGAATGCTAAAATGAGCGATGGTAAAGAAAAAGGCCGTTAGCAAGAGAGGGCTTGAAGTCGGCATCGACTATCCCCGGCGCGGCGAGATCGTCAAGCCGGGCCATTACTGCCTGCGCATCTCGGCCGCGGGGGCCTCTTCGGCGCAGGTCCGCTTCGACGGCGGTCCGTGGAGCGACTGCCGAGATTCGGTCGGGCACTTCTGGTTCGATTGGGCGCCTTCGCCCGGCCGCGCGCGCATCGTCGCGCGCGCGCGGGCCGGCCAGGGCCGCTGGAAATCGTCCGAGGAGCGAGAGACCATCGTCACCGCCGAAGGTCCCGAGAGGGACGGTTCGATCTTCGCCTGACGGCGCGGTCCCGGGGTCTACCGCCGTTCGGAGGCGGCCGGGGAGGACACCGTGGCTTGGTAGGTCTGGTAGCCGCCGGAGAGGTTGCGGCAGACGAAGCCGTTCTGCGACAGGATGAGGCAGGCGAGATAGCCGCGCAGGCCGACCTGGCAGAACACCAGCAGTTCCCGGTCTTTGGGCAGATCCCCCAGCCGGGCGCGCAGGTCGTCTACGGGGACGTTGAGAGCGCCGGGGATGCTCCCTGCCGCGAACTCGCCCGCCGTGCGCGCGTCCAGGAGGACCTGGTCGGGCCGCGGGGGGAGAGTCTCCGCGTGCCAGAGCCGCACGTCGCCCTCCAAAGCGTTGGTCGCCGCGAAGCCCGCGCAGTTGACCGGATCCTTGGCCGAGCCGTAGGGCGGCGCGTAGCAGAGTTCCAGGTCCCTCAGGTCGCGCACGGTCATCTTGGCGCGCAGGGCCACGGCCAGCACGTCGAGCCTCTTGTCCACGCCTTCCAGCCCCACGGCCTGCGCGCCGAGGAGGAGTCCGTCCTTCGGGTCGAAGAGGATCTTGAGGCTCATCTGCGCGGCTCCCGGGTAGTAGCCGGCATGATGCGTGGGGTGGATGTGGACCTTCTCGTAGGCCCGGCCCAGGCGCTTGAGCGTCTTCTCGTTGAGGCCGGTGACGCCCACGGCCAGGTCGAAGACCTTGCAGATGGCCGTGCCCTGCGTGCCCCTGTAGGAGGAGTCCCGGCCCAGCGCGTTGTCCGCGGCGATGCGGCCCTGGCGGCTGGCCGGGCCGGCCAGGGGGATGAGGGCTTTGTTGCCCGTGACGAATTCGGAGACTTCGACCGCGTCGCCCACCGCGTAGATGGACGGGTCGCTGGTGCGCATATGCGCGTCCACCGCGATGCCGCCGCTCGGGCCGAGGGCCAAGCCCGCTTCGCGGGCCAGGGCCGTTTCGGGACGCAGGCCGATGGCCTGCAGCGCCAGGGCGCAGTCCAGCTCGTCTCCCGTTGAGAGCGCCGCTTTCAGGCCGTTGTCGGCTTGCGACAGCGAGGTCACGGAGACGCCCAGGCGCAGGTCCACGCCGTTGTCGCGCAGGCGCCGGTGGACGGGCGCAACCATCTCCGGGTCGGCGGGGGCGAAGACCTGGCCGCTCAACTCGACGAGGGTCACCTCCAGGCCGCGGGCGCGGAAGGCCTCGGCCATCTCGAGCCCGATGTAGCCGCCTCCCATGATGAGCGCGCGGCAGCCCTTCAGCCCGTCCACCGCCGTCTTGATGGCGTCCATGTCCGCCAGGGAGCGCAGGGTGAACACGCGCGGATGCGCGCCTCCCGGCAGGGGCGGTCTGATGGCCTGAGCTCCAGGGGAGAGGATGAGAGCGTCGTAGGTTTCGCTCTTTTCAGCGCCGTCGGGGCCGCGGACAACGAGGAGCTTGCGCGCGCGGTCCACGCGCAGGACCTCGGTCTGCACTCGGACCTCGATGCCGTAGCGGGCCTTGAGGCCGTCGGCGGTCTGCACGAGGAGGCGGTCGCGGTCCAGAATGGCGCCGCCGATATAATAGGGCATGCCGCAGTTGGCAAACGAGACATGGCGGCCGCGTTCGAAAAGCACGATGTCCGCGTCTTCAGAGAGCCGTCGCGCGCGGGCCGCGGCGGAGGCTCCGCCCGCGACCCCGCCCACGATCAGGATCCGTTTCTTGGCTTGCGTGGTCATGGCCATTCGTATCATAGCATCGCGGCGCCGACCTTCAGAGGCCCAGGTCCCGGACGAAGTCGCGCGTGGAAGCCGCCAGCAGGAGGCGGGCCTGCGCGAGGGCGCGCCGCGCAAGCAGGGCCCGGCGGAGCTGCGCGCGCGCCGCCGCGTCGCTCACCCATAACGGCTGCGTTTGCCGTCGGGATAGGGAGCGCAGAAGGAGTGACAAGTCTCTCTCGCCGCCCAGCAGGCGCGCCAGGTGGCCCAGCCCCCGGGTCAGCTTCGAGTCAGGCTGGAGCAGGCGTAATTGGGCGCGCAGGCGCCTGACGCTCTTGCGCAGGGCGTGACGGTCCGCGCCCGTTGCCGAGCGCCGTGCCGCGCGCAGGCGCCGGCGCGCCTGGCGGTAGCTGTGCTTCAGCCCTTCCCGGGCCTCTTTGGGAGCGAGTTCGCGATGGAGGGCGCAGGCCAGCCGGCGGCGGCAGGCCGCGATTTCGGCGCCGGAGCGCCGCGGATTTTGGAGAGGCGAAGGCGGAGGCCGGAGCGCGGGGCGTCCCGGGACGCGCATGCGAGCGAGGAGGTCCGCGACGACGCGCGCGTCGCGCAACGCCGAGAGTCTCCGGGCGGCGCGGCGCAGGGCCGCTTCCTCGCGCGCCGAGCATGCCTCGCCCAGGACCGGGCGCAGGAGGCGCAGGGCCGCGCGGGCGTCCTTCAGGCGCTTGCGCGCGAGGTGGACGGCCTTGTCGTCCGGGGCGCCGGGCCCGGATAGGAGGCGCCAGGCTTGCTCGAGTCGGGCGCGAAGGAAATGCGCGACCGCCTCCATCAGGGCCTCAGCGTCCGTCGAGGACGGGGCGTCCTTTCTGCAGGCGCTGCAGGCGCAGGGCCATCTCCGCGTCGAAGCGGCGCTCCAGTTCCGCGGTGGTCTTCTCGAACTCCTTTCGGCGCTCCCGTTTGCGCGCGCGCGAGTCGTGACTGAGGAAGTTGAGGATGGCGCGAACTTCGTCGCGGGACAGGCGAGAGCCCTTCCAAGCGGCTCGCGCGCGCATCCTCGTGATGTAGAGCCTCCACCAGGCGCGTTCGACGTGCTGCGAGTAGTTCGCGCGGGCCAAAGTGTGGCATTTGGCGCAGACGCGCGCATAGACCTGGTAGTCGGCGCGTATTCGAGGAGGATAACCCGAGACGTCCACGGTCTCGGGACCGAGGTCGGCGGGATAAACGGCGGTCTTGAGCTTCTCGGGGGGCGTGGGGGCAACGACCACCTGCGGCTTGACCGCGGCGGGCGCGGTGGACAGGCGCAGTTCGATCTCCGGCGGCGCCTCCACGGGGCGCGGGTGGAGCTCTCCACCGGCGCTTCGAGCGGCCAATGGAGCATTCGCGGTCCGCTCGTCTCGGGGAGGGGAGCCTGACCAGCGCCAAGTGGCGCAGGCGGTCAGTACCAAGAGCACGACGAGCGCGGCGGCTCGGAAGTCCTTCATGGCTTTCATCATCACAATAAGCATACCTTAGCCGAACGAGGATTTGTAGGATCGCACGAAGGACTCGAAGGCGATGGGCGCGCGTCCAGTCAGGGTCTTCACCGCGTCGGTATCGAGATCGGCCTTGCCGGAGCGCAAGGCCGCGGCCAACTCGAGGAGCGCATCCGCCCGCCACTCAGGATAACCGCCCGTGATCATGTGCTCGCGCGCGGCCGCGGGGGGCGTGTCCGAGTAAGCCACCGGTCTGCCCAGCGCCTTCGACAAGGTCGCGGCGGCTTCGGCATAGGAGAGCGCGGCCGGGCCGGTGAGGACATAGGTCTTGCCGTCATGATCGGGCTTGGTGAGGACCTCGGCGGCCGCGGCCGCGACGTCGCGCGCGTCCACCATGGCGAAGCGCGCGGTCCCCATCGGCCCGGGGAGCACGCCGCGCAGGATGAGGGGAGCCAGTCCGAGCAGGTTCTGGTAGAAATAGGCCGGCTGGAGCATGACGAAGGGGATGTCGAGTCTCTTGATCTCCTCTTCGATCTCGCCGTGCCAGCGGCCCAGAGCCATGGCCGATTCCGGGGCGGCGCCCAGGACGGAAACCTTGACGAGGCGCTTGACGCCCGCCTTCTTGGCCGCGCGCGCGAAGGCGGTCTGCCATGCGCCCATGCGCGGATCCGCGGGCGTGAGAAGGAAGGCGGCCTCCACGCCGGCCAATAGCTTATCCAGAGCATGCGGCGCGTTGAAGTCGCCGTGGGCGCAGTCCACCGGGCCGAGGAGCGCGTTCGCTTTGGCGGGGTCTCGGACCAGGACCTTGAACGCGGCCCGGCGGATCTTGAGCTCCATGACCAGTTCTCGGCCGACCTTGCCGGTCGCGCCGGCGACGAGGATCATCGTCTCAGAGGACGCGGCACCAGAGGATTTTGAGGTACTCGCCCTCGGGGTGGTCGGCGGCGAAGGGGTGGTCGGCGCCGGCGCCGCTCTTGCGGAAGATCTGCACGCGGCGGCCGGCGGAGCCTGCGGCGGTGCGCACGAACTGGAGGAACTCGTCCCAGCCGAGCATGCCGGAACAGGAGCAGGTGACGAGTATCCCTCCGGGCTCGAGCACCGTCATGCCGAGGCGGTTGAGGTCGATGTACTTCTGCCGGCCCAAAGCGTAGCCCTCCCGGTTGGCGATGAGCTTGTAGGGATCGAGGATGACGAGGCCGTAGCGGCGCTGGTTCTGCCCCGCCTGGCGCAGATAGGGGAAGGCGTCGGCGCAGACCGCGTCGATGCGGACCTGGTTGGCGTTGGCGTTCTTCTTGAGGAGTTCCGCCGCCTCGGGATCGAGCTCGACGGCCGTGACTTCCTCGGCGCCGCCCAGCTTCTTGGCGTAAAGGCCGAAGCCGCCGGTGTAGGAGCACACGTCCAGGACCTTCCTGCCCTTGGCGAAGGGGACGATGGCCATGCGATTGTCGCGCTGGTCGGTGAAGAAGCCGGTCTTGTAGCCGCTGGAAGGGTCGACGAGAAAAGTCACCCCGTTCTCTTTGACCCGCGTGCCCGTGCCCATGTTGGGCTTGAGGTCGAAGCCTTCCATGCTCTGGGTATGGGGGGACGCGCGATGGAAGAAGCGGGCGTTGGGGTAGAGCGCCTTGACGGCCCGCTCGATGCGCGCGGCCTGCTTGTACATGCCCAGCGAGTAGAATTCCAGGGCCACGCAGTCGCCGTAGCGGTCGATGACCAGGCCCGGCAGGCCGTCGCCGTTGTCGTGGACGAGGCGGTAGGCGTCGCTTACGGCGTCGAGGCCCAGGACCTGGCGCCGAAACTGCGCCGCCGTGCCGATGCGGTCCATGAAGAAGGCGTCGGCGTCGAAAGCGCCGATGCCGCGGGTGAGGAGCCTCAGGGCGATGAGGCTGCGCGGATTGTAGAGGGCCACGCCGTACGGCGCGTCGGCGCGGTCGTAGACCGCGACCAGGTCGCCGGGGCGGGCCCTGGGGTCCACCGAACCGAGCATGCGCTTGTAGAGTTGGTGGCCCGAGGCGGCCGAGCGCAGCCGCACCCAGGGGATGGGGAGCTCGTGGGTCTTGGGCCGTCCCTTGAGCACGGGGCGCGGCCGCGCGACGGCGTCGGACTCGTCGTCGTCCGGCGCCGTCGCGTTTTTCTCTCGGATCAATTGCCCTGGCGCCTGATCTCGCGGCGTTCGTGACGCTCTTTACGGATGTTCTCGCGCTTGCCCTTGATGTCGGCGCGCTTGGCCTCGCGGTCGGACTTCATCTCGGCTCGGACGGCCTCTTTCTTCGTCTTGAAGTCGGCCCTGATCGCCGTGATGGCGGTCTTCTTGTCGGCTGCGGACTTCGTCGCATCGGCCTTGACCGCGTCGATGGCGGCTTTCTCCTGGGTCCGCAGGTCCTGGACCTGCGCCTTCTGCGCCTCCCAGTCCTTTCGGATGGCCTGCCTGTCGGCGGCGACGGCCTTCGCCTCGGGCGCCGCGGGCTGGGGGCTCTCGGCGGCGGCCCATCCGGCGACTACGAGGAATGCGGCGGCGAGCGTGGTCTTCATGGTTTCTCCCGGCCCCCGGGCGTTTCGGCGCCGGGCGGCTTCACTCATCATACGGTTCGCCGAGCCCAGAGTTCGGCCGCGGCGAGCTTCTCGGGCGTGCCGACGTCATGCCAGGCCCAGCGGTCCGCGCGGAAGGCGCGTATGTCCGCGTCGGCCGCGGCCAGGCGCAGGTAGATCTTCGTGATGGAAAAAACGCCTCCCTCGGTGATCCGGTCGAGGAGGGACGGCGAGACGACGTGGATCCCGTCGAAGGGCAGCCTTTGAGCTCCCGTGACGGCGCCCTTGGCCCAGGCGGTCCGGCCGGCCTTCCGGTCGTCGTGCCCCACGAACCGTCCCTTGGCGTCGAAGAGATAGGCTCGGCCGCTCTCCCGCGCGCGCACCGACAGGGTGACGAGGGAGCCGTTCTCCACGTGCGCGGCGTAGAGAGCCTTAAGATCGATGTCGGCGAGGATATCCGCGTTGTGGATGAAGAAGGGCTCGCGCCCGCGCAGGAGCGCGGAGGCCTTCTTCAGCGCGCCGCCGGTGTCGAGGAGGAGGTCGTCCTCCCGCGAGACCGAGACGGGGACGCCCTGCCGCCGCGAGAGGTCCGCGCAGAACTCGGCGACCTTCAGGGCATGGTGATGGGCGTTGACCACGAAGGAGTCCGCGCCCGCCGCTTTCAGGCGCAGGAGGATGCGCTCCAGCAGGGGCACGCCGTCCACGGGGATCAGGGCCTTCGCGGTCTCGTCCGTGAGGGGCGCCAGACGAGAACCCGCGCCCGCCGCCAGGATCAGGGCCTTCATTGCGCGGGCCAATTCTTCTTTTCACGATGCGTCACGACGACGTGGACCCCCTGGTCGCGCAGGTGATTGGCCAGGCGCTCGGCCAGGTACACCGAGCGGTGCTGGCCCGCGGTGCAGCCGAAGGCAACGAAGAGGTCGGTGAAGTTTCGGCTTCCGTAGTCCTCCACGGCCTGATCCACGAGGGAGAAAGCCGAGCGCGCCCAACGGTCCACCATCTCCTCCTTGGACAGGAAGGCGACGACGTCCGCGTCGAGGCCGCTGGAAGACTTGAACTCGATGAGGCGGCCCGGGTTGGGGAGGCAGCGGCAGTCGAGGACATAGCCGCCGCCATGGCCGCGGTCGTCGCGGGGCATGCCGTGCTTGTAGGAGAAGCTCTGGATCCGGACGGTGAGCCGCAGCTTGGCCGCCCCGAACTGCCGCAAGGCCGAGGAACCCACCAGGCGCTTGAAGACCCCCATCAGCTCCGGCGCCTCGACGGGCAGATTCGAGGTCAGGAGGATATGCTCGATGTTCCGGATGGCGTAGGGGATGCTTTGGAGGAAGAGGGGCTTCTTCTCGTGGAAGCCGCGCAGGCCGTAGGCGCCCATGGCCTGCATGATGCGGATGAGCGCGAAGCCGGGGAAGAACTTCAGGAACTCGGCGCGATCCACCGTCGCGTGCTTGCCGGCCTCGCGGATGTAGAGGGCCAAGAGCTCGTCGCGCAGGTCGAAGGGCACGTCCGCCTTCGCGTCATAAAGGAGGGAAGCGACGTCGTACTGGAGCGCGCCGCGCCGTCCGCCCTGGTAGTCGATGAAGTAGGGCTTGCCGTCCTTGAGCATGACGTTGCGCGACTGGAAGTCGCGGTAGAGGAAGAAGTCCCGCTCGGCGCCGAGCAGGTGGTCGGTGAAGACCGCGAAGTCCTCCTCCAGACGCTCCTCGTGGAAGGGGATGCCGCCCAGCGTCAGGAAGTAGTACTTGAAATAGTTGAGGTCCCAGAGCATGGACTGCTTGTCGAAGCCCTGGCGCGGGTAGGACCAGCGATAGTCGAGGGTCCTGCCCGCCGCGATCTGGATCTTCGGCAGCCAGCGCACGACTTCCCGGTAGGCGGCGACCACGTCTTCAGGAAATCCCGCGGGGCCCCGGCGCTTGCCGAGGAATTGGAACAGGGTGGTGTCGCCCAGGTCCTCTTCGAGGTAGGCCGTGCCGGAAGGCGACTCGCCGTAGATTTCCGGGACCGGAAGCATTTCCTTTCGGAAATGTTTTGAAAATTCGATGAAGGCGCGGTTCTCCTTGGCGTCCTCGTTGAGCACCCCGATGGCGGTCGCGCCCGCGCCCGAGAGGCGGTAGATCTTGCGGTTGGAGCCGTCGGCGCGCACGGGGACGGGGTTGCCCGGCTCGGCGCCGAAGCGGGCTCGGAAAAGGTTTTTCAAGGGATCGGACACGGCGACATCTTACCCCTTCGCGGACCGAGGGGACAATGGCGTGATTCATAATTGCTAGCATCCTTCAAGTAACGCTGATAGAGGAGAACGATGGAAGCCGCTATTCAAGAACTCATGACTCGGGTGATATGAGCGATTCCCCCGAGGAACTGCGCGGCCGGCCGCTCGTCGCGGCCGACCTCGTGGCCTATGACGCCGGGGCGGTCGTCAGCCGCGCGATCGTCAAGAAGCCCGTAGGGACCGTGACGCTCTTCTCTTTCGACAAGGGCGAAGGCCTCAGCGAGCATACCGCGCCTTTTGACGCCCTTGCGCATATTCTCGATGGAGCCGCGGAGGTGGTCGTGGACGGCACGCCCCACCGCGTCGCGGCGGGGCAGTTAATCGTCATGCCGGCGGGCAAACCGCACGCCTTGAACGCGGTGGAACGCTTCAAGATGATGCTGGTGATGATCCGCGCCTGACGCCGTTTGACGCCGCGGCATGTTTATTGAGTATAATCGCGAATCGTCTACGGCATTCCCAACTTCAAGAGAGAATCATGAAATCGAATTTCAGCATCATCCGCGCTTGGGCGCTCCTGCTTCTGACGGCGGCCCTTCCGGGCGCGGCTCGGGCGGCCGAGGGCTGCTCCGATTGCCACCGCAAGCAGTCCGCCGCGCTCGTCATGGAGTGGGAACGCTCCAAGCACGCCAAGAACGGCGTGGACTGCCTGGCCTGCCACAAGGCCGATCAGAATAAGGCCGGCTCCTGGGTGCACCACGGCGAGCGCATCTCGATGATCGTGACCCCCAAGGATTGCGCCCAATGCCATGCCAAGGAGAATGAGGAGTTCTCCCGCAGCCATCACGCCCTGGCCGGGGAGATTCTCGCCAGCCTCGACAACGTCCTGGCCGAGAAGGCCGCGGGCATGCCCGGCAACAACGCCGATGCGGTCAACGGCTGCCTGCAGTGCCACGGCGGGGTCGTCAAGTTCAAAAAGGACGCCAAGGGCGAGCTCCTGCGCGAGGGGCCGGAAGGCAAGCCGGTCCTCGACCCCGAGACCTGGCCCAACAGCGGCATCGGGCGCATCAACCCCGACGGCTCGCGCGGCTCCTGCAACGCCTGCCACTCGCGCCACGCCTTCGAGGCCAAGACCGCGCGCTCGCCGGAGAACTGCGGCAAGTGCCACATGGGCCCCGACCATCCGCAAATCGAGATCTACAACGAGTCCAAGCACGGCATCGCCTTCAACGCCAACCGCGACAAGATGGCGCTCGACAAAGACGAGTGGATCCTGGGCAAGGACTACTCGGCGGCCCCGACTTGCGCGACCTGCCACATCTCGGGACACATGACCAAGGACGGCAAGGTCGCCGGCAACAGCCATGACGTGGGCGAGCGCATCAGTTGGACCCTGCGTCCCGTCATCAGCGCCAAGCTCAACCTGGTCGTTTTCGAGGACGGCTTCAAGGAGGACTACCCGGAGCCTCGCGCCCTGCCCAAGCCGGGCGAGACGGTCGAGACGGCCGAGAAGGTCCGGGAGGGCGACGCGCTCGTGACCAGGAAGGTCGCGCGCAAGGTGGCGAAGATCCTCACCTGGCAGGAGCGGCGCGGCAAGATGAAGGCGGCCTGCGTCAACTGCCACGGAGACAGCTTCGTCGACAACTTCTACAAGCAGTACGACAGCCTGGTGACCCTCTACAACGACAAGTTCGCCAGGCCGGCCAAAGAGATCATGGACGACCTGATCAAGGACGGGGTGCTCCAGCAGAAGGCGCCCTTCGAGCACGAGGTCCAGTGGGTGTACTGGGAACTCTGGCATCATGAAGGCCGGCGCGCGCGCCACGGCGCCAGCATGATGGGTCCGGACTACACTCACTGGCACGGCATGTACGAGGTCTCCAAGCACTTCTACACGAAGTTCCTGCCGGCGGTGATCGAAGCGGCCAAGCTCAAGAGCCCGGAGATGGAGAAGAAGTGGCAGGCTCGCGTCGCGGCCGTCCTGGCCAAGGACGAGCATGTCTGGCAGAAGGGCCTCAGCGCCAAAGAGGCCGAAGCCCTGCGCAAGTACGCCCAGGACCGATACAACCAGTAGCGTCTATTTTTGCAGCGCCACGACCTCGTCAACCGTTCCGGCTCCGACTGTGATGGAAATTGGGTCATGAGAAGCGGAATCATTCGAGCGTCATGCCGCGCCGGTCTCTGCGTCGCGTCGCTCTTGACGGCGGGGCACGTCGCCGCGGCCGCCGTCGCGGGCCCGCAGTCGATCGATGCGGCGCGGCGGCTGTCGTGGGCGGGGCGCTATCGCGAATCGATCGAGCTCTACCGCCGATCGCTCTCGGCTCAGGCGCCCGGACCCGAGGCTCTTCCGGCGATGGCGGAACTCGCCGAAGTGCTCGCCTGGGACCATCAATACGACCGGGCCATCGCCGAGGCCGAAGCGGCTCTTAAGATCGATCCGGCGTTTGCTCCGGCGCGGATCGCGCGCGCGCGCGCCTTGGCTTGGTCGGGCAGGCATCGGCAGGCCCTGGAACTCTACGACGTCCTGCTCGCCAGCGGCCCTTCCCGCCGGGATCTCACGCTGGAGCGCGCCCAGCTTCTCGGCTGGAGCGGGAGGCTGATCGCTTCCGAGCGCGAATTGCGTTCGGCGCTGGCGCAAGACGCCGGCAGCGCGAAGGCTCACGCGGCTCTGGGCGAGCTTCATTCCTGGGTGGGGGATTGGGCTTCCTCGCGCGCAGAATTCGGACGGGCGCTGGCGCTTTCCGCCGAGGATAAGCAGGCGCAGGACGGCTGGAATCGTCTCAAAGACTCCAGACGGCCGGAGGCTTCTTTGACTCCGGCCTTCTTCTCCAACTCGAACGGATTCCAGCGCTCGGCGTTGACGACGGAAATCGGCCTGCGGCCTTTCGATAACTGGCGGCTGGCGCCCAGTCATACCCATTGGCGCTACCTGCAGTTCGGAAAGAGCGCAATCGAGGCGGACTCCGCCGACCTTCGCCTCGATGGGCAAGTCGGGCTTCGTTGGCGCTTCGATGGAGAGGCCCGCGGGACGTGGTTCCAGAGCGGGCCCGCCACCTTCAGCGGGCGCGCGCGCGCCGGCGGGCTTGCGGCGGACGGCGTCCACGTCATGGCCTCTTATCAGCGAGCCGATCTTTATGCGGGCGCCCCAAGCGAAGTCATCGGCTCGTTCGATGAGGCCTCCCTGGCCTCGGTCCAGCGGCGCGTCCAGCTCGACGACTTCGCGGCCGCGTTTTCCGCCGAGCCCGGCCGTTGGCGTCTCCATGCCGACGCCCATTACGGCGTCTATCGCCATGCCGGCGGCAACCGCAAGTTCTCCAGCGTCGATCAAGTCTTTTACCGCTTGGCGGGTGGGCCGGAACAGGGAGTCGAGACGGGCTATCAACTCTATTACTTGGACGTCCAGCATCCGAGCCCGCTCTATTTCAGCCCCGACGGCTATCTTTCCCACGGCTGGGCCGCCCGCGCCAAGGGGCGGCTGGGCCGGCTGCGGGTCGAGGTTTCGAACTTGCTCTTCTATCAGCCGCAGGGACGCCAAACCGGCGACAGCGTCGAGGCCGGACTGAAGATGGATTGGGGCCGCTTGCGCGCCGCCGTCGACGGCTATTATCTCGTCTCCCGGCTCGACGGCGGACCGAAGTTCGTGTCGCGTCACGTCGTCGCGGCCATCCAAGCGCGTTTCTGAGCCCATGGACTTCACCAGGGAAATCAACTGGTTCGAGCTCGGGCGGGAGCTCTTGCGGCCCGAGCACGCCGTCTGGACGGGGACGGCGCTTTTCCTCGCCTTGCTGTTCTTGCGGCCAAGAAACCGGAGATTGCATAAGACCGGCCTTCTGCTCAGCGTATTCCTGACCCTGCGCTTCCTGGCCTGGCGCTGGACATCGACGCTCGCGCTCGACACGACGGCCAACGCAATCTGCAGCGGATTGCTTTTGGCCGCCGACGTCTGGGGCGCCGTGAACATGTCCCTTTTTTACGTCCATCTCTGGAACATCGACCGGCCCCTTCCCCAGGCGCCGTCTTGGGAGGGGCGCCCGAGCGTCGACATCTTCGTCACCGTTACTCACGAGCCCCTCGCTATCCTCACCCGGACGGTGATCGGCTGTCTGTCTCAAGCTTACCTGCCGCGCGCGGTGCACATCCTCGATGACGGCGGCCGCGACGAGGTCGAGGCCCTGGCGCGGGAGCTTGGCTGCGGCTATTTCCGGCGCGGCACCCGCCGGGGGGCCAAGGCCGGAAACCTGAACTACGCTTTAGAGCGCACCCAGGGGGAGTTGATCGCCGTCTTCGACGTGGATCATATACCCGTGCGCACGTTCCTGGAGGAGACCGCGCCGTTTTTCAAGGATCCCCGGATCGCGGCCGTTCAGACGGCGCATCATTTCGTCAATGACGATCCTTTCCGCCGCAACTTCCGCGCCGGCCGCGAGATTTCCAACGAGCAGGAGCTCTTTTATCAAGTCATCATGCACGGCCTGGGGCTTTGGGATTCCGCTTTCTTCGCCGGCTCCGCCGGCGTCATCCGCCGTTCCGCGCTCAAGGAGATCGGCGGTTTTCGCATGGAGACCGTCACCGAGGACACCCATACCAGCATCAACCTGCTGGCCCGCGGCTACCGGATCGAATACCTCAACAAGGACCTCATCCATGGCCTGGTGCCGGAGACGCTCTACGGTTTCCTCGTTCAGAGGCTGCGTTGGGCGACCGGGAATTTCCAGATTTTCCTGAAAGACAATCCGATTTGGAAGCCGGGGTTGCGCTGGTATCAGAGGGTGTTCTTCGTGAACCTGCTCGCGTATTATTTCTTCCCTTTGCAGCGGCTCATCTACATGACGGCTCCGCTGTGGTATTTGGCCATGGGCTGGCGGTGCCTGCAGACCGACATCGGGAGCTTGGGCTCCTACTTCCTGCCGGCATTTCTCGTCAACCTCGTCATGTTCGACGCGGTTTGCGGACACGTCTCCCATTTCGCCCTGTGCTCCATTTACGAAATCATCCAGATGGTTCCCGTCCTGGCGCGGATGGCGAAGACATTCCTCTGCCCATGGCTGCGCGAGGCCGAGTTCCTCGTGACGCCGAAAGGCGATACGTCCCATGCGCGGCGGAATAATTGGCGGACTGCGGCTCCGATCCTGGTCCTGTTCCTCGCCCTCTTGGCGGGACTGTCCGCGGGCATCTGGAAATACCTCCGGTTTCCGGACGCCTGGGAGCTGATTTTGATCAACGGCTTGTGGGCGGCTTATAACGTCATCTTTTGCGGCTTGGCGATCGGCTGCACGCAGGACCAGCCCTACCGCAGGCGCGCCCCGCGCGTGCGGATCAATCTTCCGGCGACCATCATCGCAGACGGCGTGGGCCGCGAGGCCGAGACGGTGGATCTGTCGGAGGAAGGCTGTCTGCTGCGCCTGCCGCAAGGAGGGCATGTCCCGGATCATTTCACCGTGGATATCCGCTCGGACGGCATTTCTTGCCGCGTGGATGTTCATAAGGTCCATTGTCACCACAACCAGGACGGTCATCTCCTGATCAAGGCGCGCTTCCCCGCGCTGAACGCCGAGCAGCGCACCCGCCTCATCCAACTCGCCTATACGCTTCCCGCCGGAGTCGCCGACGCCCGCAAGTGAAGCGCCGGGCGACAATTGATATACTGCGGGCGATGACGGAAAAAAAGAAGATCAAAGGCGCCAAGCCTGGAGCCGCGCACGTCACCGGTCCCGGGGGGCTCGACGTTCAGGGTTTCGCGCGCTGGTACCGCAAGCGCGCCCTCGAGCAGTGGCGGGCGCTGGACCTGACGGCCCTGGCCCGCGTCGCGGCCGCCATCGAGGAGGCCCAGAGGACGGGCCGCTTCGTCTGGGTCTGCGGCAACGGCGGCTCGGCGGCGACCTCCGCCCACGTCGGCTGCGACTTCGGCAAGACCGCGGCCAAGGCCGGAGCCAAGCCCCTCAAGGCCGTCTCCCTGTCGGACAATACCGCCTTCATGACCGCCGTCGGCAACGACCTCTCCTTCGAGGAGACCTTCTCCCGCCAACTGGAGAACGTGGTCGCGGCCGGCGACGTCGTCGTCCTCATTACGGGCAGCGGCAACTCCCCGAACCTCCTCAAGGCCGCGAAGCTGTCGCGCGGGCGCGGGGCCAAGGTCATCGGCCTGCTCGGCTTCGACGGCGGCAGGCTGAAGGCGATGTGCGACGAGTCTCTTCTGATCCCCTCCGATCAGTACGGCGTCATCGAGGACATGCATATGTCCGTCGCTCACATCCTGACGTTCTACCTCAAGCAGAAGAAGACGTGATTGCCGCGGTGATCGTGGCCGGCGGCCGGGGCGAGCGCATGGGCGCGGCGACCGAGGGCCTGCCCAAGCCGATGCTCCCCTTCGGAGGCAAACCGATCCTGGAATATCTCGTAGAACGCCTGGCCGCGGCGGGCTGGAGGGAGATTCATCTCAGCCTTGGCTACCGTCCGGAGACCGTCACCTCCCACTTCGGCGACGGCTCGCGCTGGGGCGTGAAGCTCCGTTATCATGTCGAGAAGAGTCCCCGCGGCACGGCCGGCGCCGTGGCTGATCTTCGCGCCGAGGTCGGCGACGACCTGCTCGTCGTCTACGGAGACCTCTACGCCGACATGGACTTCCGGCGCTTCGTCGACTTCCACGCCGCGCGTCCCTCGGCCGCCTCCTCCCTCGTCCTCATCGAGACCGATCACCCCTTCGACTCGGACCTGGCGCGCCTGGAGGGCGAGCGCCTGACCGGCTTCTACCGCGCCCGGCCAGGCACGCCGTGCGAGCCGCTCGCCTTGGCGGCGGTGTGGGCGGTCCGCGGCCCCCTGCTCGACCTCGCGCCGCGCGACCGTCCCAGCGACTTCGGCCGCGACGTGTTTCCCGAAGCCCTGCGCCGCGGCCTGGAGCTGCGCGGCTACAAGACCGGCGAGACGCTGGCCGACCTCGGCACGCCCGAGCGCCTGGCGCGCGCCGAGGCCGGGCTCCCGCGCCGATGATCATCTCGCGCACGCCGTTCCGCATCAGCTTCGTGGGCGGGGGCACGGACCTGGCGGCCTTCTACCGCCGCCGTCCCGGCGCGGTCGTGTCGACCGCGATCGACAAGTACATGTACGTGACGGTCAACCGATACTTCGACGATTCGATCATCTTGAAATACCGCCGCACCGAGCTGGTCAAGCGCGTGTCCGACATCCGCCATCCCATCCTGCGCGAGTGCCTGAGGCTCGTTGGCATCGAGCGCGGCGTCGAGATCACCTCGATGGCCGACGTCGTCGGCGGCACGGGCCTGGGCTCCTCGTCGAGCTTCACCGTGGGCGTCCTGCATGCCCTGCACGCCTTCAAGGGCGAGTATCGGACCGCCGAGGAGTTGGCGCGAGAAGCCTGTCTCATCGAGATTGAGTTCCTGCGGGAGCCGATCGGCAAGCAGGACCAATACATCGCCGCCTACGGCGGCTTCCAGTCCATCGAGTTCCTGCCCGACGAGACCGTCCGCGTCGACCCGATCGTTCTAAGTGAGAAGACCCGTGCGGCGTTCGCCGAACGCACACTGCTGCTCTACACCGGCGTCACGCGCAAGGCCGGCTCCGTCCTGCGCCGCTTCCGCGCGAAATTCGAGGCCAAGGACCGGCAGATGACGCGCTTGCGCGACCTGGCCTACGAGGCGCGCGAGGCCCTGCGCGACGGCGACGTCGACGCCCTCGGTCCGATGCTCCACGAGGGTTGGGATCTCAAGAAGGGCGTCTCCGGCGGCGTCTCCAACCCGGGCATCGACCGCGCCTACGAGGCCGCGCGCAAGGCGGGCGCGACCGGCGGCAAGATCCTGGGCGCGGGCGGCGGCGGCTTCCTCCTGCTCTTCGCGCCGCCGGCCAAGCGCCGCGCCGTGCGCCGCGCGCTGTCGTCCTGGCGGGAGATCCCCTTCGCCCTGGAGCCCGAGGGATCGAAGATCGTCTACGTCAGCCGCTGAAGCGCCATGAAGCTCTCCATCATCCTCCCGGTCTACAACGAGCAGAAGACCTTCCCGGTCCTCATCGAGCGGGTCCTGGGCGTCCAGTTGCCGCGCGGGATGGAGAAGGAGATCGTCATCGTCGAGGGCCGTTCGACCGACGGCACGAGCGAGGAAGTCCGGCGCCATGAGGGCCGGCCCGGCGTCAAGATCGTCTGGGAGGACGCGCCCCGCGGCAAGGGCGCGGCGGTGCGCCGGGGTCTGGCCCAGGTCACGGGCGACCTCGTGCTCATCCAGGACGGCGACCTCGAGTACGACGTGGCCGACTATCCGCGCCTGCTCGAGCCGCTCATCGCGGGGCGATGCGACGTGATGTTCGGCTCGCGCGTGATGCGCTCGCCTCAGGCCTGGCAGTTCCGCCGCTTTTCGGGCCTCGAGCGCCTCTACGGTCTCCTCGTCAACCTCGGGGGCGTGCTCTTCACGTCCCTGTTCAACGCCCTCTACGGCACGAGGCTCACCGACGGCGCGACGATGTTCAAGATCTTCCGCGCGAAGGACCTCGAAGGCCTCGTGCTGAAGAGCGACGTGTTCGACTACGACTGGGAGATCTCGGCCAAGCTCGCCAAGAAGGGGGTCCGCTTCGCGGAGCTGCCGGTTTCATACACGGCCCGCAGCCGCGCCGAAGGCAAGAAGATCCGCTTCTGGCGCGACGGCACGCGGGTCCTCCTCGCGATCATCCGCTACCGCTTCACGGACTGAGACCTTGGACCGCGAGATCGGGAAACGCCGGGACGGCCTGTGGATCTTTCTCGCGGCCCTCGCCGCGCGCGTCGCCTGGGCCGTCTGGGCGGGCAGGTTCTGGGGCTACCGCGACGACGGGGCCTATGACGACGGCGTCTTCCTCGACATGGCGCGAGGCCTGCTCGGGCGGGGTCCGGTCGCGCTCACGCACGCTCCCGGCTACTCCATGGCCCTGGCGCCCTTCCTGGCCCTTGGAGAGGCGGGCGTCTCGCCGGCCCTCTGGGCCCAGATGCTCCTCTCGGCGTACACGGCCGTTCTGGCCCGTCGGCTGGCGTCCGCGCTGAGTCTCGGCCGGACCGCCGCGCTGACGGCCGGGCTCTTCGTCGCGTTCCACCCGATGCTCGTCTTTTTCAGCGCGCGCATGATGAGCGAATCCCTCTTCACGGCCCTGGTCGTCGGTTTCTTCCTGGCGTGGGTCGGCGCGTGGAGGACGGGCTCGCCGCGGGACGCCGCCTGGGCGGGGCTGCTGGGCGGCCTGGCCTCGCTCACGCGTCCCGTGATGCTTCCCTTCGGGGGCGCGCTGGCCCTGGTCGCTCTGTGGCGGCGGCGCGAGCAGCCGCGCTGGGCCGCGCTCGTCGCCGTCTGCGGTCTGGTCTGGGCGGCGGCGCTGGTTCCTTGGACCGCGCGCAACTGGGCGGAGCACCATCGTTTCGCGCCGGTGACCGTGCAAGGAGGCTGGAACTTCTACGAGGGATTGACCGTCGACCCCGAGGAGATCCGCCACACGCGCGCGCGGGCCATGGGCGAGGAGGCGCGCGCGTTGGGACTTTCCGACCCGTTCGCGCGCGACGAGCATTTCGGCGCCAAGGCTCGGTCGTGGATCAGGGCGAACCCCGGGGCGTTCCTGCGGCTGTGCGCCGTGAAGGCCGCCCGCTTCTGGCGCCTCGCCCCCGAGCCTCCGCACTCCCGTCTCGTGCGCCTGGGCGCCGGAGTCTTCACGCTCGCGCTCTTCGCCGCGGCCCTCGCCGGCCTGCCCGCGGCGGCGGCCGCGCCCGGGGTCTGGTTCCTCTTCGCCTGGGCGGCGCATCTGAACCTGCTCCACGCCGTCTTCGCCAGCAACCTCCGCTACCGTCTGCCCCTCGAGCCGGTCCTGGCCGTGCTGGCCGGCGCCGGTCTGGCCGCTCTTCTGCGCCGCCGCGCGCCCCCGGGGACATGAGGCGCGCCGTTCAGCGCGGGCGCTCCTTCGTCCCCGCCGCCGCCGTCCTGCTCGTCTTGGCCGCCCTGCCCCGCCTCGTAGGCATCACCTGGGGCCTGCCGCACGTCTACAATGCCGACGAGCCTCATGTGATCAACATGGCGGTCTCGCTGGCCGGCGGCCTGCGCCCGCACTCCTTCAAGTATCCCACGTTGTGGCCCGAAATGCTCGCCGCTGGCTATGGGGCCTGGTACGCGTTCTGGTCCGGCTTCGGCTTCCTGCGCGGCGCGCTCGACTTCGCGGCCAAGTACGCCTTCGAGCCGACGGGCTTCTACCTGATCGCGCGCGTGCTGTCGGGGCTCTGCCAACTGGGGGCCTTGATCGTGCTCGCGCGCTGTGAGCGCGGCAAGGACGCGCTGCGCTGGCCTTACGGCGCGGCGGTCCTGGCGGCTTCGCCCGCCCTCGTCGAGCTCGCCCACGCCGCCAAGCCGGACTCCTTCATGTTCCTTCTCGTCGCCGGCGCCACCGCCGCGGCCCTGCGCTTCCAGCGCGGCGGCGAAAAGGGCTGGCTGATGGGCTCGGCCGTCCTCGCGGGTTTGGCCTGCTCGGCGCAGTACACGGCCGCGCCCGCGGGGCTGGTCGTGCCCCTGGCCTGGCTCCTGCGCGCGGGCGGCCCCGCTCCGTTCTCCTGGCTGCTCCAAGCGGGGCTCCTGTCGGCCCTCGGCTTCTCTGCGGGCACGCCTTACGCGCTCATCGACCATGAGCGTTTCCTGGCCGACTGGCGCGACTACGGCGATCTGGGGAGGCTCAAGCCCCACGACGCGGTCGAGACCGCTCGTCTGGTGATGAAGAACCTCTGGTGCTTCGGGGGCGAGGGCTCGCCGGCCGGGGCGGCCGCGCTCCTGGGACTCGCCGCCGTCGCCCGCAAGGAGGCCAAGCGCGCCCTTCTTCTCCTGATGCCGGTCGGAGTCTACGCGGCCCTGCTCTCGGCCAGTTTCGATGGGGGAGTGCCGCGGTATCTTCTGGGCGCCTATCCGGCGCTGGCCCTCTTGGCCGGAGAGGGGTTGTCGCTGTTGGGAGGGACCGGCGCCTGGCGGCGAGGCGTCGTCGCGGCGCTGGCGCTGGCTCCGGGTCTCTTCCTCACGTGGCAGCAGGATGCGGACCTTCTGCGCCCGGACACGCGCGCGCAGGCCGCCGCCTGGCTGCGGGAGACCGTGCCCGCGGGCGCGAGCCTCCTCCTAGACCAGCCGCATGCGGGTCCGCTGGCCTATCCCTTGAAGGAGCAGTGCGAGGAACTGGCCGAGCGCGCCGAACGGGCGGGTTCGCCGCGCGCCCGTCTCTTGCGCGCCATGGCCGCCCGGCATCCGGGCGGAGGCTGGCGCATCTACCGCATCCAGCGCGCCGCGCGCGACCTCTGGTCTTCGCCCCGGCACGTCGCCGCCTCGCAGGCCGACGGCGAGTTCCTGGACGTGCGCCCGGGCCTCGACTTGGTCCGCGCGGCGCGCGTGGACTGGGTCGTCACCACCAGCTACGGCGCCGATCCTCGCCGCTCTCGCGAGTTGGCCACCTTCTTCTCGGAGTTGGCCGAGCAGGCCGACCTCGTGCGCGAGTTCCCTTCCGGCCCCGGCGCGGCCGCCGGGCCCTGGCTGCGGGCCTACCGGCTGCGGCGGTAAAGCTACTTGCGGCGCCCGACGGTCGTGTAGGCGGTCTCCTTCGGACCCGTGTAGATCTGCCGCGGACGGCAGATCTTGAAGTTCGGGGCCTCGTTCATCTCCTTCCACTGGGCGATCCAGCCGGGCAGGCGGCCGATGGCGAACATGACGGTGAACATGTTCGTCGGGATGCCGACGGCGCGGTAGATGATGCCGCTGTAGAAGTCCACGTTCGGGTAGAGCTTGCGGGAAATGAAGTACTCGTCCTTGAGCGCGGCTTCCTCGATCTGCTTGGCGATGTCGAGCAGGGGGTCGTTGATGCCGAGCTTATTGAGCACCGAGTCGCAGGCCTTCTTGATGATCTTCGCGCGAGGATCGAAGTTCTTGTAGACGCGGTGGCCGAAGCCCATGAGGCGCGCGCCGCTGTCCTTGACCTTGACCTTGGCGAGGTAGTCCTTCGGGGAGATGCCGCTCTCCCAGATCTGCTGGAGCATCTCGATGACTTCCTGGTTGGCGCCGCCGTGGAGCGGGCCCCAGAGGGCGGAGATGCCGGCCGAGACCGACGCGAAGAGGCTCGCGCGGCTGGAGCCGACCATGCGCACCGTGGAGGCGCTGCAGTTCTGCTCGTGGTCGGCGTGGAGGATAAGGAGCAGGTCCAGGGCCTTGGCCACTTCCGGATCCGCCTGGTAATCCTCGGCCGGGACCGCGAACATCATTTTAAGGAAATTCGCGGCGTAGTCGAGCTTGTTGTCCGGGTAGACGAAGGGGTGACCGATCGATTTCTTGTGCGAGTAGGTGGCGATGGTGGGAAGCTTGCCCAGCAGGCGATAGATGGAGAGATCCAGATCCTTGCGGCTGGTCGCCTTGCCCGGAGCGTTCTGGTAGAAGGTGGACAGAGTGCTGACCGCCGAGGCCAGCGTCGCCATGGGATGCGCGTCGCGGGGGAAGCCCTCGTAGAAGTGTTTCATGTCCTCGTGGAGCATCGTGTGGCGGGTGATGTTGACCGTGAAGGCCTCGAGCTCCTTCTTATTGGGCAGGCGACCGTAGATGAGGAGATAGCTCGTCTCGACGAAGGTGGACTGCTCGGCCAACTGCTCGATGGGAATGCCGCGATAGCGCAGGATGCCGCGCTCGCCGTCGAGGAAGGTGACGGAGCTCAGGCAGGAGCCCGTGTTCATGTAGCCGTTGTCGAGCGTGATATAGCCGGTCTGCGCGCGGAGCGCGCAGATGTCGATGGCCCGCTCGCCCTCGCTGCCCTCGATGATCGGCAATTCGATCTCCTTGCCGTCCAACTTCAGAATCACGGTCTTGCCCATGTCTTCGCTCCTCTCCCGCTTGATCGGCTCCGGCGCGCTCGGCGCGCCTTTGATCCAGGGTATCATAATATTTCTCCGAGGCGAGGTTGAGCGCCGGCTCGGGTGCATCCACTGAAAGTGGCGCGCCTGACCGGGCATGGCCTGCTTGCTTGATATAGCGCGGCGGGTCCTGTCGGCGGGGGCCCCATCGCCCCTCTGCGCGCCGTCGCCTATCGGTGCCGTTCGCGCACCCGGGGCGATCCAACCCCCGCCATCACCCGCCGCGCTCAAGGAGCAGGCCAAGCCCTCTGAGCACGCACCTACTTTCAATGGCCTGCACTTGGGGGTGAGAAACGAAAAGCCCCTGCATGGCAGACTCGTATCTCCTCGTCACCGGCGACGGCTGCTTCAAGGCCGGCGAGGAACTTCTGCGCCTCGTCACGGGACTGCCCCGCCGCGGCGCGCCGGCCGACTTCCAGAGGGCGCTCGCGGAGTTGGACTCTCCGGGCGCCTTCGCGACGCTGGTCGCCAACGGGACCCTGACGCCGGAGAATACCCGGCCGCTCCACCGGAGGATATTCTCGGCGCTCCTGCAGCCCCGGTTGACCTTGCTCAAGCCGCTCGTCCAAGAGAGGGCGTTCCGGCGCCTCGGCCTGGACCCGGAGCGCTGCGGATCTAAAGCCTTCGCGCTCAACGGCCTGCTCGCCGCCTCCGGCGCGGCCCTTTCCGCCGCCGTCTGGCTCCTTGCGCCGCGCCCGGCGGCCCTGCATGGCGGTACGGGCGCGGCGACCGTTCTTCTCGCCTTGGCCGGGATGATCGTACACGAGTTGGGACATTCGGCCTCGACTTGGGCGCTGGGCCTGGGGGCGCGGCCCATCGGCCTCTCGCTCTACTTGTACTGCCCCGTCTTCTACACCAACGTTTCCGGCATCCGCTCCCTCGACCTGCGCGGCCAGATCGCCGTCAGCTTGGGGGGCTTCTCCGCCCAGACCCTCTATATGCTCGGCCTAGAGGCGGCCTTCCTGGCGACCGGCCAGGACGCCTTACTGCTGGCCCTCCAGGCGCTGTCCGGCCTTCTGATATTCAACCTCAACCCGCTCCTGCACACGGACGGCTACTGGTGCTATCACGACATCTACGAGCGCTTCCAGGAGCGCCGATGGGTGAGGGCCCTCCACACCGCCTATCTGGCGGCCTTCTCGGGCTACACGGTCTATCTGGTCTGGAGGGGCGGTCTCTTCCTGTCGGCGGCGCTGCGCCGGTTCCTGGCGGACGGGCGCCTGTGCGCCGGGGAGGGCGTCCGCCTCCTGTTCTGCGGCTATCTGGGCGTCATGCTCGCGCAGGGCGTCCGGGCCAGGATGGGGGAAGTGTTGAAGCGTTGAGAATGTCCGAAGATGCGGGCCTTGGGGCCTGGGAAGCGGTGGGTCTAGGGGCCCTTTCCCGTATCAAGTCGGTGAATGACAATTTTCATACAGTGTTCTCACTGCCTTAACACATGAACACCGACAATCGATGGCCTCTCGCAACTCGGTTCTATCTGCTCGTGGCAGGGGATAATCATGACCGCATGACTCGAGAGCAAACAAGATGACGACGCTTGGACCGGTCCGACTCCGACGCTCGTTCGATGCTCGAATCGACCACGATGGGCCGTTTGGGTCCTGGGACCTGGGTCTTAATGCCGTTGTCGGAATCCATTGTTTCGATTAAGCTTTCTCATGCGCTTCCACGAGTTGAGTCTTGCGTCCCTGCTCGTAACAGCTGCGGCGCAGGCAGGGGCGTCCGGGTCTGCGCGAGTCTCGGTCATCCCGAGCATCACCTATTTCCCCGAAACCGCAACTATCGGCGTTGCGCCCATGCTCTCCGAGTTATCGTTGGCTCTTCCCTCAGCCGTTGGAACCATTCTCGCGGCTCCCGTTCCAGGCCTGACCGCTCAGCTTGCCTCATTGCCTGCATCTGAGATCCAGGCTAAGTTCGCTATAGCCTCGACGTATCCAGAGCCGCAGGATCCATCCGCGATTCCTGTCCCGACCGCGTCTCGATCATCCATTCTCGACGGCGTCGACAGAGATGGCAAGACGGACAAGATGTCCGAGGATCAGCGATTTGACGGTACCACATCGCGTTCGTCCGCAGTCGATTCATGGCCCGTCGATTCCCGATCTCCGTCCATCATCAGGCGGGTTATGACGACGATTCTGAATCCAAAGATGCTCTGGCGAAAGATTCCAGGCAAGAGAGGCCGAATGGACACCAAGGAAGACATCATCAAGAAGCTGGGGCTTCTCCCCCTGCCAGGGGAGGGCGGCTACTACCGGGAGACTTACCGTAGCGGTGCGACCGTCGATGCTAAGTCGGTCGGCATCGATGCCGAAGGTCGCCGCAGCGTGGGTACCGCGATATTTTACCTCGTGGGCCCTGATGAGTTCTCGGCCTTGCATCGGCTGAAAACCGATGAGCTATTTCACTTCTATGCCGGAGATCCGGTCGAGATGCTTCAGATTTCCGAGGATGGAACGGTGAAGAAAGTCCTTCTTGGTCCTGATGTCTTGAGCGGCCACGAGCCTCAGGTGCTCGTCCAGGCGGGCGTTTGGCAAGGCACACGGCTGCAAGGCCGGGGCTCTTGGGCGTTGCTGGGGACCACCATGGCGCCGGGCTTTGAATTCAGCGACTTTGAACTTGGCGCTCGAAAAGCTCTGACGGCGCGTTACCCGAAGCTTACGGCCGACATCGAACGCTTCACGCGCAGTGAGTAGTTCTCTTGCGATTCGCCGATAAGCTCTTCCTTTTCGCCTTTCTCATCGCCGCATCACTAGGTCTCGGTGTCACGCTGGCCGCCCGCGCCTACATGAAGACTCAAGCGCGGTTGACCTACGTCGCAAAATGCTCGCTGTTCGCAGATTCCCTCGGCCACACTCTGAATCAATTGGAGTCTAACGCTGAGACGTTGCTCTACGGAGTAGGCCGGGCGGTTGTCCTTGATGACGACCAGCACGGTCCACTGCCGACAGGTCGCTTAAAAGGGCTGCGCGATGAACTCGGAGTTACACACCTATTCATCATCGACGCCAAGGGGCGTTTCATCCGCTCGACGAACGAGGATCCGAATTTAATCCCGAACCTCTACTCATTCTGTCCCAAGTATGCCGATCTCGTGACAGGAAGGGCCAGATCGATGACGACGCCCATCATTCCCCCGAACCCTGAGCCGAAGCCATTCAAGTTCCTGACGCTGCCGAATCGGGCTCGGACCCGACTCATCGAGGTCGGTTTGCGCGTGGACTTCATCGGCAAGGTGCTGTCTAAAGGCGCGGCCTCGGAGCGGCCCGGCGCGCCGCCCGAGGTATTCCTGCTGTCGAGCCTGCTCGACTCCGTCGTCACCGAAAAGCGCCTACAGTTCCGCTCCAGGATAGGCGTCGAGATCGAGAACCGCGTCGACGCCGCTTCCTACGGCCTGTTCGCCATGGTCCAGGCCGTCGAGTTCAAGCGGCTCATATCGAACCTGGTCAACAACGCCGTGGAAGCCCTGGGCGATGAGGGCACGGTCACGGTGCGCCTGGTCGCGCAGGCGGATCGGCTCCGGCTTGAGGTCCAGGACACCGGGAAAGGCATCCCGCCCGAGATTCTGGCCAAGCTCGGGGCGCGGGGCGAGACCCACGGCAAGGCCGGCGGCTTGGGCCTCGGCCTCTACCACGCCCGCGCGTCCGCCGAGTCCTGGGGCGGATCACTGGAGCTTCAGTCCGAAACGGGCCGGGGAACGACCGCGATCCTGAACCTTCCCCAGGCCCGCCCGCCGGAGTGGTTCGTCTGCGTTCTGGAACTTGACCCTCGGCGGCCCGTGGTCGTGCTCGACGACGACACGAGCATCCACCAGGTCTGGCAGGGGCGCTTCGACTCCTTGCGACCGACGGGACAGGCTCTTGAGGTCCTGCACTTCTCGACGCCCGCCGAGCTGCGCGGCTGGGTGAAGGCCGACGCGGCGCGGGCGCGGGGCACCGTTTACTTGATGGACTATGAGCTGTTGGGCCACCAGGACACCGGCCTGTCGCTGATCGCGGAGCTGGGCCTCGGCGAGCGGGCGATCCTGGTCACGAGCCGTTTTGAGGAGGATGCGATCCTCGCGGAATGCCTGCGGCTCCAAGCCCGCATGATTCCCAAGGGCCTGGCGGGCTTCGTTCCCATTCGGGTCCGGCCGGCGGCCGGCGCGGGCGAGCCTGGGCCGGACGGGCGCAGCGCGCGGCTCGACGCGGCGCTCATCGACGACGACGCGCTGGCAAGGATGACCTGGAACATGGCGGCCAAGCGGGCGGGGAAAACCCTCCAGACGTACGCGGACGCGGCGGCCTTCCTGGCGGATCTGGACGCGGGCTCCATCCCCGCGGATACGCCCGTCTACATCGACTCAAGCCTCGCCGACGGGGTCAAGGGCGAGGACGCGGCCCGGGAGATCGCCCGCCGCGGCTTCAAGGAAATTCGGCTGGCGACGGGCCATGAGCCTTCATCGTTTCCCGCCATGGCGCACATCCGCGAGGTCGTCGGGAAAACGCCCCCGTGGGGCCTGGATGATGCCGATAGGACCCCCGGCTGACGGACTGCAATCAAAGGCTCCGACGATACGCTGCCGCCGCCCTCGCCCTCTGCTCGGGGGCCCAGACATTCCGGGTCTTCTGATCCTTCATATCGCACCCAGTCGGCCTATGTGAAAAAATCTGAATTCGCTTAAAATGAATGGCGTCGGCGTGATATGTCTATCGAATGACGCAAGGAGATGAAGGCATGAAAAAGATCAGTGTGATCGTGGGGCTTTTGTGCTTGGCTGGCGGGCGAGCCTATGCAGGCGCCTTTGAAGATCAAGCGCGACAGGTGGGTGAAGAAATAACAACGGAAGTTAATGATGCCAAGGCAAAAATCGCAGCGTCCCAGGTCGAGCACGCCGCAGCCGACAAGGCAGCCGCTGAAAAAGCCGCATCATTGCAATGTTATCCCTTGTACAGTGTTGACTATAGAAAGGAGAGAAACTCGGCCGGCATATTTTACTGGATGGCTCCGACGAGCAAGGATCTGGATGCCGGCGTTTCCTTCGACGGCGGTTTTTTCCCGAACTTTTCGGTGGACTTGGCTCAGTTTGACCGGGTCGAGCAGAATAAGACCGGGAGCAGTGGGCGAGGCGTCAGCTTAACAGGCAACGCCGATGATGCTAAGATTCTACCAGTGGTTGATGTTTACGTGAATCCCTATTACCGACGCGAAATTCAGGCCGGGAATTTTGAAGGATTCACCCTTACCATCAGCCAGGTCAAAAAATCCAAGGAGGATGTCCCTGCCGGCGAACGGATAGGAAGCTCTCCATACGACGGTATTTATGTGCGGTCTACACAGATACGCGTCAATGCCGTTAAGGGAGTGGACTTCAAGGTGACTCTTGACTCGTTGGTGGATGGCGTCAGGAGCATCGAATTCGACTGCCGTCTCCGATAACGCTGGGGGAGGGATATCCTATAATCCTTCTCTCATGCCCAAGCCCAAAGTCATCGTCGTCATGCCGGCCTACAACGCGGAGAAGACCCTCGAGCGCACCATCAAGGACATCCCGCCGGGGTCCGTCGACGAGGTGATCCTCGTCGACGACCGTTCGCGCGACGCGACCGTGGCGCTGGCCCGGAAGCTGGGCCTGACCGTCATCGAGCACCAGACGAACCAGGGCTACGGCGGCAACCAGAAGACCTGCTATCGGGAAGCCTTGAAGCGCGGGGCAGACGTGGTCGTGATGGTCCACCCGGACTATCAGTACGACGCGCGCCTGGTGCCCATCATGGCGGACCTCATCACCCACGACATCTGCGACATGGTCTGCGGCAACCGCATCCGCACCCGCTGGGAGGCGCTGGGCGGCGGGATGCCGGTCTACAAGTACCTCTTCAACCGCCTGCTGACCATGTTCGAGAACGCGGTCACCGGCCAGAACCTGGGCGAGTGGCACTCCGGCCTGCGCGCCTACTCGCGCAAGTGCCTGGAGACCGTCCCCTGGGAGAAGAACTCCGACGACTTCGTCTTCGACCAGCAGTTCCTCATCCAGGCCGCCCTGCTCAAGCAGCGCCTGGGCGACGTCCCCGTGGCCGCGCGCTACTTCGCCGAGGCTTCCTCCATCAACTTCCGCCGTTCCTGCGTGTACGGGCTGTCGGCCCTCTACTGCCTGGCCCTCTCCGTGCTCCAGCGCCTGGGGCTGGCGCGCTTCGAGCTCTTCGAGCCCAAACAGCCGTGATGAGCGGACCCATCCTCGCCGCGCTGACGGTCGCGCTCGCCGCGGCGGTCGCCGCGGATGGATTGCTCCCCGCCTTGCGGCCCGGAATCCTCCCCCTGCTCCTGCTCATCCTCTCGGCCGCGGCCGCGGCCGGCGCGGGCCGGCGCCTGGTCGCTCTCCTGACCGACGCTCTCGCTGAAGAGGAGAAGACCGTCGCTGGCGTCACGCTCGGCCTCGGATTAATCGCCCTCTCCGTCTTTTGCCTCGGTTGTTTCGGTCTCTTCAAACCTTGGGCGTGCTCGGCCCTGCTGGGTCTTTTCTGGCTCGTCGCTTGGCCTGAAGTCCGTCCGATGCTGGACTCGATGTCCTCGGGTCTTCGCCGCGCCGTCGAGAGGCCGTGGTTGTGCCTCTTGATCGGCTTGCCCCTGTTGGCCGCGCTCTGGGCCTGCCTCGTGCCGCCTCATCAGTATGACTCTCTCGTCTATCATCTCAAGCTCCCCCAAGAGTATCTCCGCGTCGGCCGCCTGCACGCTCCGGAAGGCCTGGTCTATTCCCACTTCCCGCAGAACGGCGAGATGCTCTTCACCCTGGCCTTGGCCCTCGGCTCGGACCTCCTGGCGCAGATGTACGTCTGGCTGGCCGCGGCGCTGACCGTCGTCTGGCTGCTGAGCTTCGGCCGCCGTCTGACCCCCGCCGCCCCTTGGGCGGCGGTCTTGGTGGGGACGCATTCCGCCGTGCTGGTCATGTCATCGACCACTTACGTCGAGCCGCTGGTGATGCTGTGGAGCACCGCCGCGATCCTCGCCTTCGAGATCTCCGATGTCGGCGAGAAGAAGGGACTTCTCGCCCTGTCGGCATTATTCACGGGCTTGGCTTTGGGCACGAAATATTATGCCGGCCTGACCGCTCTGATCATCGTCTTGAGACTGCTGTACCGCCGTCGCCTGCGTGAATCGCTTCTCTTCTCTTCCGTCGCCGTCGGACTGTTCGCTCCGTGGTTGGTTAAGAATTGGATGCTGGTGGGCAATCCCGTCTTCCCGTTTCTTTATCAATTTTTCCCGGCCACGGCCGTCGGTTGGACCGCGGACTTGGCCTCCGGTTATTTCTCGGTCCTGACCGAATACGGCCACGCCCACGGCTTGCTCCGGGACCTGGCGTCGCTGCCCGTCCTGCTTTTTCGCAATCCCCTGCGCTTTGGAGGGGGAATGGACGTGCTGGGCGACATCGGCTGGGACCTGACCCTCTGGTTGTGGCCCCTCGGCCTGTGGGCAGCGTGGAAGAAGAGGGGCCCGCGGGGCCTGGCTCTCTTCACGCTCCTTTACTTCACGGGCTGGTTCGCTACGGGCGTGGTCCTGCGCTTCCTGACGGCGCTGGCGCCCGCCATGGCGCTGCTTGGCGCGGCGGGAGTCGCGGACCAGCGCTCGAGGACCTCGCCGCTCTTCCGCGGCCTGGCCGCGGCCGCGGCGGGGGTCCTGATCGTCTCGCATCTCTTCCTCGCCCTGTTCGTGCACGGGGTCTTCGGCTCCGGGTCCGTCCTTCTGGCCTTGGAGGACCGGGAGGCCTTCCTTGCCAAGCGCCTCGACTACTATCCGTGCGCGACGTACGCCCGGGAGCGTCTCGGGCAAAATGATAAAGTCCTCGTCGTGGGGGAGCAGCGCGGCTATTACCTGCCCCTGCCGCACCGGACCAGCACCGTGCACGCCCCGAACCCGTACCTGCGACGCGCCGACGAGGCCTCTTCCGCCGAGGATCTGGCCCGCGCCCTGCGCCGCGACGGCTACACGCGCCTGCTCTTCGTGCCGCGCGAAGCCCGCCGCCTGGGATCAGGCCTCGGCGCACTCACCGAGCGCGGCCGGGCCAATTGGCTGGGCCTGGAGTCGCTCCTGAAGACGGAGTTCCGCGGCCCGGCCTGTCTGGTCGCCTCCCTGGAGTCCGCGCGATGAAGGCCGATTTCGGTCTCTACGCCGCCTGCTTCGCGGCGGCGGCCACGATCACCTTCTTCCTGACGCCGCTCGTGCGCCTGGTCTCGATCCGCTTCGGCTTTCTCGACACGGTGAGCTCCGAGGTCAAGACGCACAAATCGCCCACTCCCATCTTCGGCGGCGTGGCCATCTACGCCGGCTTCGTGGGCGCGGTCCTGCTCCTGCGCTTGACCACGAACTTCCCTTCGGGCACTCTCTACAATCTCCGTGCCCTGGTCCTGGGGGCCACGCTGGCCTTCCTCCTCGGGCTCGCCGACGACCTCAATCGTCCCTCGGGTCTCGGGTATAAGCCGAAGTTCCTGGTGCAGTTCCTGGCGACGGCGCTCCTGGTGCGCTTCGGCTTGCGCATCCGCTTCATTCACCCGCCTTGGGTCGCCGGCTTCGTCACCATCGTCTGGGTCGTGGGCGTGACCAACGCCTTCAACATCATAGACATCATGGATGGTCTGGCCGCCAGCCAGGCCCTGGTTGCGGCCTGCGGGTTCCTGCTCGTGTCCCTTCCTTCCGAGGAGTTGTATGTGAACTTCGCCTCGGCCGCCGTGGCGGGCGCGGCCCTGGGCTTTTTGCCCTGGAATCTCTCCCGGCGCCACAAGGTCTTCATGGGCGACTCGGGCAGTCTCGTCATCGGCTTCCTCCTGGCGGGCATCTCCCTGGGCGCGCGCTATTCCGACGTCAACAACGTGGGCGTCTTCGCCCCGCTGCTCATCCTCTTTGTTCCCGTCTTCGACACCTTCTTCGTGAGCATCCTGCGCCTCAACCAGGGGCGCTCGCCCTTCCTCGGCTCGCGCGATCACTTCGCCCTGCGCCTGGAGCGCCTGGGCTTCCTGCGCGACCATGTCGTGCTCATGGCCGCGCTGGCGGCCACCTTTTTCTCGTTCTGCGCTTTCCTCGCGACGGTCTATCCTCTCAAGGGCGCGCTCGCCCTGTACGCGTTGGTCGCCGCGGTGGTCTTCTGGCTGGGCCGCCGCATGGCGCTCATCGACATGCGATGAAGACCGACGTCCTCATCCTGGGCGCGGGCCTGGCCGGCCTCTCGACGGCCCACCACCTGCTCGGGCTCGGAGTGCGCTCGCGCCTGGTCGTGGAGGCGAAGCCGACGGTGGGCGGCGTCGCCGGCTCCGTGACGAAGAACGGCTTCACCTTCGACTACACGGGCCACCTCCTCCATCTCCACGACCCCTACGGCAAGGGATACGTCCTGGACCTGCTTAAGGGGAATCTCGCCGTCCACGAGCGCCGGGCGGCGATTTTTTCCAAAGGGGTCATGACGCGCTACCCGTTCCAGGCCAATACGAAGGGCCTTCCCCTCGGCGTGGTGGTGGACTGCGTGGCCGGCTTCCTCGAGACGGTGCACCGGCCGAGCGGTCCGTCGAAGCGAGGTGATTTTCTCTCCTGGTGCCGCGCCGCCTTCGGCGACGGCATCACTCGTCATTTCATGCGGCCGTACAATGAGAAACTCTGGCAGACGAGTCTGGCGCGGATGACGACCGAATGGCAGGGCCGCTTCGTGCCCAAGCCCTCCGCCACCGAGGTCCTCTACGGCGCGCTGGCCGACCAGAACAAGCGCTTCGGTTACAACGCCTCCTTCCGCTACCCGGTCCGCGGCGGCATCCAAGCCCTGCCCGACGCCTTGGCCCGCCGCCTGGAGCCCGGCGTGGTCCGCACCGGCGCTCGCGTCACGGCGGTGGACCTGCGGTGGAAGGTCGCGCAGGTCGCGGGCCTCGGGGAAGTCCGCTACGAGCGCCTGGTGAACACCCTCCCGCTGACGACATTCCTGGACCTCGCGGGTCCCCTGCCGGACGCGGTGCGGCAAGCCCGAGGGCGCCTGCGCTGGAACGCCGTCTGGAACCTCAACCTGGGCGTCGCCCGTCCGGTCGTAGGCGACCGGCACTGGGTCTATTTCCCCGAGAAGAAGTTCCCGTTCTACCGGGTCGGCTTCTCCAGCAATTTCTCTTCCGCCGCGGCGCCCGCGGGCCACAGCGCCCTCTACGTCGAGGTCGCGCGGCCGGGCGGCGCGCGCGTGGACACGGCGAAGCTCGAAGTCTCGATCCTCGACGGCCTGCGGGAGGCCGGGATCTTGAAGAAGCGCGACGAGATCTCGACCATGGCTTGGATGCCCATCCCGGTCGGTTATGTCGTCTATGATTTCGCCCGCACCCCGGCCGTGAACGCGATCTTGCGCCACCTAGCCAAGCTCGGAGCGCAATCCATCGGCCGCTACGGGGGCTGGAAATATTCCTTCATGGAGGAAACCCTCCTCGACGGCAAGCGTTGCGCCGAGCGCCTGGCCGGCGTCGCCTCCGCGCGCCCGGCCGCGGCGGGCGGGGAGCTTCAACCCCTCGCATGAGACGCGCCGTCCTCCTCGCCGCCTCCGCCGCCGTCCTGCTCTCGGCCTGCGTGGCCGAGAGCGTGGAGCGCCGCCGTCCCCGCAAGGGTCCGGTCAAAGAAGTGGGTTATGTGGATCTCGGCGGAGGCAGCGTGCGCTACTCCCTCGACGGCTGGTCCTGGTTCGTAAAGGGCCGCCGGCGGCACGCCCGCCGCCTCATGCGCAAGAACTGCGGCAAGGACCTGGAGCCGCGCGTCGTCGACGAGTACGCCCGCCAGGACGCCGACGCGCCCTACGTGGGCGACGACCTGGCCGTCAACATCCAGCATGGCGGCGAGCATTACAAGATCGAGCCGTTCATCCATCTTGTCTACGAGTGCCGCCTCGCCGGCTCCCCAGAGGTGATGGCTTCGACCGCGCCGGCTCGGATGCCCCTGCTCGTGATCCCGCCCGTCTTGTCTTCCACCTCGACTGTCCCCTCCCTGGAGCCTTCCCGATGATGAAGCTCGACCGACCCCTCTGCATTTTCGACCTGGAGGCCACGGGCGCCGACCCGCAGAGCGACCGCATCGTCGACGTCTGCGTCTTGCGCTTCGAGGCCGACGGGAGCCGGAGCCTCTTCTCCTCGCTGGTCGACCCCGGCGTTCCCATCCCGGCGGAGGCCACGGCCATCCATAAGATCACCGACGACATGGTGAGAGGCGCGCCCGCCATCAAGGACCTGGCCCCGAAGCTCTTGGAGCTCTTCGAGGGCGCCGACCTCGCAGGCTTCAACGCGGTCAAGTACGACATCCCCCTGCTGACCAACGAACTCAAGCGCGCCGGCTTCGACTGGCCGCTGGCGGGCAAGCGGGTCGTGGACGCCTTCACGATCTTCGCGCGCAAGGAGCGCCGCGATCTGACGGCCGCCTACAAGTTCTACTGCGGCAAGGACCTGGCCGGAGGCCACCGCGCCGAGGCGGACGCGCGCGCCACGGCCGAGGTGCTCTTCGCGCAGGTGGAGCGCTACGCGGACCTGCCCAAGGACGCGGCGGGCCTAGACGCGTTCTGCTCCGCCGTGGACCCCGGCCGCGTGGACGCGGAGGGGAAGTTCGTCTGGAAGAGCGGCGAGGCCGCGTTCGGCTTCGGCAACAAGCACAAGGGCAAGACTCTGCGCGAGGTGGTCGCTCAGGACCGCGGCTACATCAACTGGATGATCGACAAGGGCAACTTCAGCGCCGACGTGATCCGGATATGCCGCGAGGCCCTCGACGGCAAGTTCCCGGCCAAGAAAGCCTCGGCATGAAGAAGGAGACGGCGGTCATCCTCCTGTCAGGCGGTCTGGATTCGACGACGTGTCTCTTCTGGGCGCGCAAGAAGGGCTACCGGCTCGTGGCGCTCTCCATCAGGTACGGTCAACGGCATGATCGCGAACTCCTTGCGGCCCGGGCCGTGGCGAAGAAAGCGCGGGCGCCTTTGCGCGAGGTGTCGTTGTCTTTGCCGTGGTTGTCCGGCTCGTCTCTCATGAATCGCCGCCTGAAGCTGCCGGAAATGCCTCTATCGAGGATCGGCCGCGGCGCAATCCCCTCCAGCTATGTCCCGGGACGCAACACCATCTTCCTCGCCCTCGCGACGTCGCTTGCGGATTCGGTCGGGGCGAGAGCGATCGTCATCGGCGCCAATGCCCTCGATTACTCCGGCTATCCCGACTGCCGCCCTTCGTTTCTGGACGCCTTCTCCAAAGCGGCCAAGCTGGGCACGAAGCGCGGGACTGAGAAGAAACCGCTGAGGGTCTTGGCGCCGTTGCTGCGTCTAGACAAGAAGGGGATCGTGCGCCTGGCGGAAAAGGTCGGAGCGCCGTTGTCTTTAACTTGGTCGTGCTACGCCGGGGGCTCGCGGCCGTGCGGCCGTTGCGATTCGTGCCGGCTCCGCGAGAAGGGCTTCCGGGAAGCAGGCGTCGAGGATCCCGCGCTTTGAGGGCGCTGAAGCTCTCCGACGAGTCCCGCGCCCGCATGGTGTCGGTCTTCTCCTCGCTTCAGGGCGAAGGCCTGCGCGTGGGCGAGAGGCAGATCTTCGTGCGCCTGGGCGGATGCAACCTCCGCTGCGACTATTGCGACGAGCCGGACGCGATTCCGATCCCCTCCGGCAAGGTCGTGAGCGCCGGGTTCGTGAAGTCCGCCATCGCGCGTTTAGACCGCGGGCGTCGGCATCGCAGCGTCTCCTGGACGGGGGGAGAGCCCCTCCTTCACGCCGCGTTCTTGAGGCCCCTGATGGGATGGGTGCGTGTTCGGGGGCTGGAGAATTATCTGGAGACCAACGGGACGCTGCCGGCCGCCATGCGCGCCCTGGCCCCGCTCTGCGACACGGTGGCCATGGACATTAAACTCCCGTCCTCCACGGGGCGCGAGAGTTGGGACCTCCACGAGTCCTTCCTAAAAGAGGCCCCGCGCGGGACTTTCGTGAAGGTTGTTTTGACTTCGCTCTCGACCGAGGGGGAGTGGCGCCGGGTGCTGTCGCTCCTGCGCGGCGCGCCCCGGCGCCTGCCTCTGGTGCTCCAGCCGGCGACCCCGTTGCACGGCGCGCAGGCGATTGCGCCCGCGCGCTGCCTGCGCTTCGAGGACTTGGCCAGGCGGGTCGTGCGGGACGTGAGGGTGGTGCCTCAGTGGCACCACTACTGGCGCCTTCCCTGACGGACAGGAGGCGCCGAGACAGGCGTCCTTTTAATCGGACCGTCTCAGCGCCTCGTAAGTCACCCGCCCCGAATCCGTAACGCCCGCCACTCCAGGCGGCCCGACGCGTCTCGGCAAACCCGCGACGGGCGCCTCACGACGACGGCCTTCGACTCCGACCTCCGGTTCCGGCCTCAGCCTCAACCCGGGGTCCTTCTTGAGCGCCTCCGACACCGGGTTCGGGACGGGTGACGATATTGAGTATAGCTCCGATTTTTTTTCAGTCAAGGCCCAAAAAATTGTGGGCCTTGACGACGGAGAGCGCGGCGTTTGCGTAGCTGCGGACCGGTCGCGGGCGATGCTTACAGCGGCGGGGCGCCGGGGCGCTGGAAGCGCCGGGCCAGTTCTTCCCGGTTCAGGGAGAGCATGGTGCGCCGGCCGTGCGGGCAGGCGGAGCCGTCCTTGCAGTCCTTGAGGAGGTCGAGGAGCTTGTAGGCTTCTTCCTCTCCCAAACGATCGTGGGCTTTCACGGCCGCCTTGCAGGCCACCGTGGCGACGGCGTCGTGGCGCAGTTGGGCGGCGTCATCGACGGGGTCCGAGAGAGAGTCCACCACGCGGTGCACGAGCCTTTTGACGTCCTCGGCCGCGGTGAAAACGGCGGGGATGGCCGTCACGTGGAGGCCGTTCTTGCCGCGGGCCTCGATGTCGAAGCCGATCTTGCGCAGACGCCCGGCCTTCTCCAGCGCCAGGCGCGCGGCGCTGGCCGGCAGGTCCACGGGGACGGGGAGCAGCAGCTTCTGGGACTTGGCCCCGCCTTGCGCGATCTCCGCCATGAGCTGCTCGAAGAGGATGCGCTCGGCCGCGGCGTGTTGGTCCAGCACGAAGAGCCCGCCCGAGGCCTCGAAGAGGAGATAGCTGCGTTCGATCTGGCCCAGGCAGCGGAAGGGCGGCGTGTACCAGGCGGGCGCGCCCTCGGGTGCGACCAGGGCCATGGCGGCGCCCAGCTTGAGCTGCTTGAACTCCTCGGGGAAGAAGGAGCGGCCGCCGAGGTAATGCGACGGGGCCTCCTGCGGCGCGGCGAAAGCCGGGGCCGGGGCGTCGGCCGTCATGGAGGCGCCCTCGGGCGAGATCGTGATGGGGGGGGGCGCGGTCGTGATCCCGGGGGGCGTGATCGTGATCGGGGACGCGGCCTTGGCCTTGGCCAGGGCCGACGCGGTCAGGCCCGAGACGATCTCGAATATCTCGCCGTCCTTCTTGAATCGGATCTCGCGCTTGCCGGGATGGACGTTGACGTCGAAGGCGTCGGCGTTGAGCTCGAGCATCGCCACGCAGACGGGATGCTTGCCCGAGGGCCGCTCGCCGTAGGCCTTGTAGAGGGCCTGCTGGAGGATGCGCGAGGCGACCGGGCGCTTGTTGACGAAGAAGTGCTGGAAGTTGCGCGAGGAGGGCATCTTGTCGAGCGGGCTGACGAGCATTCTCACCCTGACGCCGGGGCGCTGCACGTCGATGGGCAGGAGGCCCCCGGAGAGATCGTCGCCCAGCACTTGGGAGACGCGCAGATCGAAATCCTGGAAGGCGTGGCCGGTGCGCTCCGGCTCGAAGTGGAGGACGAGGCGATTCTCGGACTTATAGGTGAAGCGCACGCCCGGGTTGGCGATGGCCGCTTCCTCGACGACGGACGCGAGCTTGGCGCGTTCGAACCCGTCCGACTTCATGAATTCGAGGCGGGCGGGCGTGTTGTAGAAGAGTTCCTTGACCAGGACCGTCGTTCCCGGCACCGCCGGCGACGGGCCGCTCGACTGGACCTTCCCGGCGTCGGCTGAGACGCGCCAGCCGGTTTTGGCTTGGCGCGTGGCGCTGGTGATGACGACCTTGGAGACGGCGGCGATGGCGTAGAGAGCCTCGCCGCGAAAGCCGAAGGTGGCGAGCGCGTCGAGGTCCTCGAAGGCGGAGAGCTTGCTCGTGGCGTGGCGCTCCAAGCATGCCCGCACGTCCGCTTCGTCCATGCCGCAGCCGTCGTCGGCCACGCGCAGGCTTACGCGGCCGGCGCCCGCGACGTCCACGTCGATGCGGGCGGCCCCCGCGTCCACGGAGTTCTCGATGAGCTCCTTGAGCATCGAGGCCGGGCGCTCGACGACCTCGCCGGCGGCGATGCGGGAGTAGACCGCCTCCGGCAATTGCTTGATGATCGGCATCAGAACATCTTTTTCAGGGCGTTGAGCGCCGAGAGCGCCTCGATGGGCGTCATGGTCTCGGGGTTGAGAAGCATGAGGGTCTGAAGGATCGGGTTCGTTTCGAAGAGCGGGAGATCCCTGGGCGAAGAGTCGCGCGCGGCTCTGCCCGCCAGGCGTCCGGAGGCGGACTCGTTCTCCAGGCCCGAGAGGATCTCGTTGGCGCGCGCGATGAGCGCAGCGGGCAGGCCCGCCAGCGCGGCCACGTGGATGCCGTAGGAGCGGTCGGCCGGGCCCTCGCCGATCTTGTGCAGGAAGACGACCTCGACGCGGCCCTCGGCATTGCGCCACTCTTTGACTTCCACGTTGACGTTGACCACGCCGGGCAGGGTCTTGGCAAGTCCGGTCAACTCGAAGTAGTGCGTGGCGAAAAGGGTGCGCGGGCCGCGAGGTTTCGAGTCGGCGCCGCCACCGTCGCCGTAGGCGCCGTGCAGATGCTCGAGTACGGCCCAGGCGATGGAGATGCCGTCGAAGGTGGAGGTGCCGCGGCCGACCTCGTCGAGGACGACGAGGGAGCGGGCGGTCGCCGAGCGCAGGATGTGCGAGGTCTCCTTCATCTCGACCATGAAGGTGGAGTCGCCCTGGGCCAGAGCGTCCTGCGCGCCGATGCGGGTCAGGATCTTGTCCACCACGCCCACGCGCGCCGAGCGCGCCGGCACGAAGGAGCCGGCCTGGGCCATGAGGGCGATGAGCGCGTTCTGGCGCAGGTAGGTGGACTTGCCCGACATGTTGGGGCCGGTCAGGATGAGGATCTGGGGGTCGCGCGCGTTGAGGACCAGCGAGTTGGGCACGAAGGCGCCCTGGGGGAGGAGGGCCGCCAGCACGGGATGGCGGCCCTCCACGATCTCGAGGTCGTGGGAGAGGTCCACTTTGGGCTTGACGAAGTCCTGCATGGCCGCGACGGCGGCCAGGGCCTGGAAGACGTCCAACTCGGAGAGGATCTCGGCGAGGCGCAGGAGCGGCGCGTCGTGCGCCAGGGCCTTCTCGCGGACCTCGTCGAAGAGATGCGCTTCCAGCCGCAGCATTTGATCTTCAGCGGAGAGGATTCGAGTCTCCAACTCCTTGAGTTCCGGGGTAATGTAGCGCTCGGCGTTGGTGAGAGTTTGCTTGCGGATATAGGTCGCCGGAGCCTTGGAAGATTGGGCTTTGGTGATCTCGAGATAATAACCGAAGACCGAGTTGTAGCCGGCCTTCAGGCTCGAGATGCCGGTGGCCTTCTTTTCGCGCTCTTCCAACTCGCGCAAGACTTGGTCCGAGTCGTTCTTCAGCCGTCGGAGTTCGTCCAACTCGGCATGGAAGCCCGGTCGGATCAGGCCGCCGTCCGAGAGTTTGGCCGGGGGATCGTCCGTCAGGGCCTTTTGGAGATATTCCCGCAGGGGTTCTATCGTCTTCGCCGTCTCTCGGAGGTCCTCGGCGAGGTCGGCCAGGCCCGAGGAGAAAGAGACTTCGGCGATCCATCGCTCCAAGTCCGGAAGACGGATGAGCGAACGGCGCAGCGCGCCCAGGTCGCGCGGCCCGGCCTGGCGGGTGGACAGGCGGCTCGTCACGCGCGGCAGGTCGGCGATCTGCTGGAGGAGGCGGCCCAATGACCGGCGCGCGTCGGGCTTATCGAGAAGGTCCTCGACGCAGTTCTGGCGGCGCTCGATTTCGCGCAGGTCCGTAGAGGGATGCAGGAGCCGGTTCTTGATCTTGCGGCTGCCCATGGGCGTGAGGCAGCCGTCGAGCAGGCCCCAGAGGGTGTGGCGCTTCTCGCCCGAGGCGGACTCGACGAGTTCCAGGGTGCGGATGGCGGTCTCGTCGAGCTGCATCACGGCCTCGGCTTCTTGGTACGCGGGCTCGGGAAGTTCGCGAAGCCGGAAGCGGGCCTCATCGACATATCGCCGCGCCGAAAGCGCGGCCTTCAGGGCTAAATGATGGTTCTTCCAGATCAACCCATCGGCCCAAGCCGGGAGCTCCCCGTTTTTCGCCGTTTCTTGTATGGTCAGGCAGGTTTTCGCCGGAAGGACCTGCCGCAGCCATAACGCGGAGGCCGCCTCTCTCGTGGCGACGACCTCGGCGGGGTTGATTCTCGCCAGCAGATCGAAGAGCTTGCGCGATTGGCGGTCGTTGAGGGTCTGGGTCGCCCACGACTCGCCGGTGGAGACGTCGAGGCACGCCGCGCCCCAGCCCGCCAGGTCGTGCTCGACGGCGACGAGGAAGTTGGAGGTCTTGGGGTCGAGGAGCTCGTCTTCGACCACGGTGCCGGGAGTGACCACGCGGATGACTCCGCGCGCCACGAGCTTCTTGTCCTTGGAGGGGGCTTCCAACTGCTCGGCGATGGCGATCTTGCGCCCCGCGCGCAGCAGGCGCGCCAGATAGTTCTGCGCGTTATGAAAGGGCACGCCGCACATCGGCACGCCCTGGCGCTGGGTCAGGACCAGGCCGAGGATTTGGGAAGCATCGCGGGCGTCGTCGCCGAAGAGCTCGTAGAAGTCGCCCAGGCGGAAGAACATCAGCGCCTGCGGGTGCCGGCCCTTGAGTTCCCGGTACTGCCGCATCACCGGGGTGTCGGGGAAGTCCTCCGTCGATAACATATTCAAATTATAGCAAGAGGCTACTTCGTCAGCGCGGTCTCGATGTCGCGCTCGACTTCGCGCAGGTCCTTGCCGCCGAACCAGCGGCGGAGCACGGCCCCGTTCCTGCCGATGAGGTAGGCCGTCGGCAGCCCGGGGGCCGACCAGCCGGCGGGCGGCCGCTCGCCGCCGTTCAAGATCACCGGATAGGGGATGGCCTGCTTGGTCAGAAAACGCTTGACCGCCCGCTCTCCTTCCTCGTCCATCGAGACGCCGAGGACGGCGAAGCCCTTGGGCGAGAGCCTCTTGTGGAGTTCGCCCAGCCCCGGGATCTCCTCGCGGCACGGGTCGCACCAGGTGGCCCAGAAGTCCACCAGCACGACTTTGCCCGCGTAGTCGGAAAGGGCGGCGGCGCCGCCGCCCGCGAGCGGTCCCGAGAGGGGAGGGGCCTTCGCGGAACCTGCCGGATCCCGGGACGCAGGTCCGGCGGCGAGCAGGTAGACGAGGACGGCGACGACGAGGAGGACGAGGGCGGCGCCGATCTTCTTCGATATCATCAGAGGGTTGATCCGACCAGGCTCTTGGGCATGATGCGGATGAACGTCGTCAGGCGGTCGGTGAAGATGAGGATGCCGACGGCGACGAGGAGCGCACCCGCGAAGACCTCTCCGGCGCGGATGTATTTCTTGTAGCGGGCGAAGAAGCGCAGGAAGCCGCCGACCGCGAAGCCCGTGATGATGAAGGGGATGCCCAGGCCCATGGAGTAGACGAAGAGCAGGCGCATGCCCTGGAGGACGGTCTCGCGCGTGGCGGCCAGGGCGAGGATGCCGGAGAGGATGGGGCCTATGCAGGGCGTCCAGCCGCAGGCGAAGGCCAGGCCCATCAGGAAGGAGCCGAGATAGCCGGCCTTGAAGGCCCCCGCGTCGGCGCGCTTATGGTAATAAAGGATGGGGATCTGGATGATGCCTGTCATGTGCAGGCCGAAGAGCACGATGAGAGCGCCCGCGATCTTGGTCACGACGGGCATGTTGGCCGCGAGCAAGGAGCCCGCGGCCGAGGCGCTGGCCCCCAGGGCCGTGAAGACCGTCGAGAAGCCCAGCACGAAGAAGAGGGACTCCCAGCCCGCGTGCCGGAAGGTCTCGCCCGGCTTGGCGCCGTGGCCCAATTCCTTCAGGGAGAGCCCGGACATGAAGGAGATGTAGCCGGGAGCCAGCGGCAGGACGCACGGAGAGAGGAAGGAGACGATCCCCGCGAGGAAAGCCGTGCCGTAGCCGACCGTGTCGGACTGGATCATGGGTCGAGTCTATAATTTCGCCCGCGGCCCTGTCATCAAAGGTCGCGGAGCGCCGCCGAGGAGTGTTATGATGACCAGGATGAGACTATTCGCCGCGGCGTTTTCCATGGCGTTAGCCGCGCCGTCTCGCGCCGCCGACGCCCCGAAGGAGAATACGATGAGCGACTACCAGAGGCCCTCCGACGAGGATCTCCGCAAGAAGCTGACGCCCCGGCAGTACGCGGTCGCCTGCAACGAGGAAACCGAGCCTCCTTTCGAGAACGCGTATTGGGACAACCACGCGCCCGGCATCTACGTGGATGTCATCAGCGGCGAGCCGCTCTTCTCCTCGCTCGACAAGTTCGACTCCGGCACGGGCTGGCCCAGTTTCACTCGGCCCCTGGTCCCGGAGAACATCACGGAGAAGACCGACCGCAAGCTCTTCGCTGGGCGTACCGAGGTGCGATCCAAGCACGGTCAGGCGCATCTCGGGCATGTCTTTGCCGATGGACCCAAGGAGGCCGGGGGCCTGCGCTACTGCATGAACTCCGCCGCCCTGCGCTTTGTGCCCCTCGACAAGCTGGAGGCCGAGGGCTACGGCCGGTTCCTGCCGCTTTTAAAGACGGTCCGCACGCAGACCGTGGAGTTGGCCGGCGGCTGCTTCTGGGGCATGCAGCGCATCTTAAGGGGAATCCCCGGCGTCCTGCGCACCGAGGTCGGCTACGCCGGCGGCAAGGTCGCCGGCGCGACCTATAAGAACCACGAAGGCCACGCCGAGGCGGTCCAGGTGATCTATGACCCCGAAAAACTGCCTTTTGAGCGTCTTCTTCGCTGGTATTTCCGCATGCACGACCCGACGACGTTGAACCGACAGGGCAACGATACCGGCGCTTCCTACCGCTCGGCCATCTTCTTCCATACCGAAGATCAGCGCAAGACCGCCGAGGCCATGAAGGAACGCCTCAACAAGAAGGGCAAGTGGGGAGCGCCCATCGCGACGGAGATCTCCAAGGCGGGACCGTTCTGGAAGGCCGAAGAGGACCACCAGGACTATCTGGAGAAGCACCCGAAGGGCTATACCTGCCACTTCCTGCGTCCCGAGTCGGTGCTCGGCGACTGATCGGGCGCCGGACAGGCCGGCCTCTCGAACTCGACCGACACGAGCAGGGCCTTTACACAATCTTAAGGTTATAGAGACGCAGGCTTAACATTCATGTGTTACACTGTGAATATGTCGCGCCGTAAGGTCGCGCATTACCAGCGGGTGCGAGTCCCGCCCGGGAAGGCATCGGAGCGCCCGGCAGCAGACCCCAGCAGCGGAGGGAGATCTCCGAGGCCAATTCAGGTTGATGGATTTATACCAAGTGCGGCACAGTAGAATTAGGGATCGCGGCATGGGAACCGCAATTGCGGCGACTCTGTTTTTATCGTCTGGCAATATTGCATCGGCGCAGACGGTCTCTTTCGGCTATCCCGACGCCGGTGATCGGGGAATTGCAGCGGATACAATCGAAGCCCTTGGTCTGCCTCAAATGCCCGGCAATATCCGCTTATTATTTCAAGCGAAGAATGTAAAAACCGGCGACGTGATTTCTTTTGATTTAGTGGATAATACGGGTATTTCGAAATCCGTCGGCAGTATTCAAGCAATGGAAGATTATAATAATTTCGGCGGTCCTTGGAAAAACAACGGCAAGGACGGATTTTTCATGCTTCTGATCAATGATAATGATTGGAATGATCCTTTGCCGAGTCAAGCCGCTTACACTCAGACAGACCGTAATATTAAGCTGGTTATCAAAAGGAATGCCTTCAGCGCCAACTCCGGGCCGATGTCCATCCGTTGGCTTCTCGCTCAGCCGGAAAGAATAGGCATGCAAGCCGGCGCGCTGGCCGTAAGCCCACGTCAAACTCATTGGGGAGGCATCTACTGGTTTGGAAACATTTCTACATCCACTCTCGATACTCAGCCTGGTTCTCCAATATGGGCGCTGAATCAAAATTGGATTGATGGTCTATCCTTGAGTTTGTCCTGGTCCAGGATTCAGCCCAACGGCCCGATCACTCCCCAACAGTATAAAACCAGCTCAATGGGTCAATATGTGGCCAGGATTCTCGCTCAAGCCGGCGCCGCAGATAAAAAAGTTAATTTATATATCAGAGGCACTAATTCAATTGCGCTTTCAAGCGGGGCAACGACATGTGATGATAAAAACAACCTGGACGGCAGTCAAACTAATTTCGGTCCAGTTTGGGCCTATGATGATTGGGAGGCTAAGGGTCATTCATTCAGAATGATTATAGACAGGAATAGCCTGCCCAAGCCGGATTCTTGCTGGTTGGAAGTCTACGACGACACGACTATCAACGACTTAAGCGAGCTTATCGTGCACAATAGCGCTAACAATGCTCTTTACGATGTGGTGATGGGTGTTTACGGTGATAAAACCGATCCTCTTAATTCCGTCATCGGCTTTATCTCCCGGCCGGTCGCCGCTCCCGGTCCCGATCCCGGCCAATATGGCTGGTATGGGTTGGATCCGACCGAGTTCAAGACATATCTGTCTTCTCACAACATGACTCGAGCTCAATGGATGAGCTGGGCCTTGAGCGCTTTTCCTCAATATGGCGCCGGCGTCGTCGCCGGCATAAAAAACAACTCCGGTTACGTTATTAATTCAAACTCTTTTTTAAACCATAATTGGTTTAAAACAAGTTGGGGCGACCAATATGACGGTAAAAGCGATTGGTACGATTATTTTTATAACGCCGTGATGCTGGATAATAAGCCCTTTCCCAGAGACCCCGGTCTTATTTTTGCCAATTACAGCCTTGACGGCAGCACGAGCGACACTAAAGGGATCGAATACGCTTTAACCGGAAATCAATATGATGAGACCATTCCTATCCCCCCTGTCCGCAATTGGTGGAACCTGCGAGCAGCCGGTCAAGACGGAGGAATGAATTGGACGCAGGCATCTAACAGTTTCTTTGACAGCAGTTCTTTGGACGACAGCCAGTTCCTAAAAATACGCCAAGGCTTTTACAACGCTTTCAATATCGGTTCAAGAAGTTTTGAATTATGGAATTCCTATATTTTGGATATCAATAAAACTGTTAAAACGGTTAAAAATGAAACCAGATTTATTGACGAAATTGATTGGTTTACTCAGGTTTTTACCCTGCGCAACAAGCTGGCTTATGCTGCGGATATCGCCAACCTTCCCGGAGCGATGATAAGGAATAATGCGCCATCAGGCTCGGATACTCAACTCCCGTCTATTGCCATCACCAGCCCCACCACCGGAAGCAATGTGTCCGGAATCACGGTCATCACCGGCGTCGCCACCGACAACGTCGTCGTCTCGAGCGTTGCCGTTTTCATCGACGGGGCGGCCTACGGCCTGGCCTCGGGCACAGCTTCCTGGACTTTCAGCTTCAACACCGCCGCTCTGACCAATAGCAGTCATATCATCACCGCCAGGGCCGTCGACATCTCGGGCAACGCCGCCTTGGCGGCCGTCACCGTGGTGGTCAACAACCCCGGCATCTCCGCGCCGGTCATCACCAGCGCGCTGACCTCGACCGGCACGATAGGAACCGCGTTGAGCTACCAGATCACGGCCGTCAACAGCCCCGTGAGCTTCAGCGCCGCGGGCCTGCCGGCGGGCTTGTCGGTCAACACCGTCACGGGCCTCATCTCCGGAACGCCCGCGACGATCGGGACTTCCAGCGTGGCCATAAGCGCCGCCAACTCAAGCGGCACGGGCTCTGCTAGCCTGGCGTTGAGCGTCTATTCGGCCTGCGATCTAAACCAGGATGGGTCGACCAACGTGGTGGACGTGCAATTGCAGGTCAATCAGGCTTTGGGCGCGACGGCTTGCACGTCGGATTTAAACCGCGACGGCTTATGCAACGTGATCGACGTTCAAAGGGGCGTCAATGCCGGCTTGGGAGGACCGTGTGTCGTCGGTCCATAAATATATGACTTGCGCCCAGACGAATGGAGAGAGGGGGCCTATGAAAAAGATGATTAAGCTTTTGGGGTTGACGGCTTTAGTATTAACTCAGGTTTCTGCACTAAACACCTCCGCGCAATCACAGCAGCAGTCAAATGAGAGCTGGAAAAATCGGTATACAATTATTGCAAACGATGTTCCTGCCAATGCTGTAATTTACGCAAGACAGATGGGTTATGATCATATCGGTATTAAACCCTCTTTTGCTTGGCAGAATAATAATGTTTATAAGACTGACAGTATAAATAATCCAAACCAGAAACTCAGTTTCTTTATGATAGATCCTTACTATGACCCGCAGGTTTATGCCGCGTTTCCACAACCAGACCTAAATGGAAGAACTGTACTTAATATAAGAATGATAGATGTTACTCCTGTCTATAATCCTGACGGTACACGAGGAACCAATTCTGACGGTACACCAAGAACGGTCTATTGTTATACGCAAGCGCAAAAGAATTGGTACAACCAGCGCATGGTATGGAAAAATACAACAGCACAATGGCCTAATAATCTTGCTAATGGAGGTTGGGGATGGTTGACAAATTATACTAGATTTGCTCCTTTTTGGGATTTCCAACAGCAAGCAGTAATAAAAGAGGTTGTTGATAATATTCTTGCGGCGGCGGCAAATTTTGTAGCAAAAACATCTATGCCTTTTGCGGGAGTTTATTTTGATGTGCCTACGCTGACGGGTGTATTTTATTCTGACGGTACGGGAATCCCTGCAACACCCGGTATTACCACCTTAAAATATTGGACAGGAGGAAATTATGGGGTTCCCCACATTGGAATAGATGGAACTTCGACTAAACAATATACAATCTATAGTGACGGAATGGCTGCGTTTTATAAGGATTTAAATGCCAGAATGAAGGGGCAATGGTCGAATGCTAAATGGTTGATAGAGCCGGCTAGATTATGGAATTGGAATGATACTACACAACCATGGACAGTAGATGAATACGTTAACCAAGTAAGCAATAGGTCAGATAAGGATTTATTAACTCCCGATATGCTATCCGAGGAGGGGCCAACAACCGAATTTGTCGATAATTTTAATAATACGCTACGAGCCCAGGATCTTGCCAGCATGGCTATCACAAAAAATATGGTTGGAAGCCAAATGTCTTCCGGCCCGAATATTGCAGGAGAAGTAGAAAATCGAACTATCGCTGGAAAAGCAGGAATTAATGGAGCCTGGTTTAATTGGAGCCTGACATTTGGCACTTCTGGAACTGTTATGTCTTGGACAAGCATTAAACAGGTTTATCCAAGATTAAAATTAATTAAGTGTATTCCCAACTGGGATAATCTTACGAATGTTCCGCTTGGGTCGCGTTCTTGGAACGGCTCTGTATATCAAAGCACAAATAGTTATATTAGCAGCGATGTGATGTATTCCCGCCACTGGAAGACCGGCAAGCTCTTCGCGGTGTTTAATACCACTAATGGAGTGATTAATCTTAAGCCTGGGGAGACAGCGCTTTCAGCTTATGGTGTTGACGGATATTTTATTGAGGCAGGCAGTGATGTTAAAAGCGGTGACTTTAGCATTTCAGGAAATCAAATAACCTTAACCAGAGCTTTGACTGCTACAGAACAAGCGCAGGGCGCAGGCTATATCTTTACTCTATCCCAATCAACTTCGGCAGCCCCTACGGCAACTACTAACTCCGAAACTAACCGAACCGCAACTTCAGCCACTTTAAACGGCAACGTTAACCCCAACGGTTCGTCTACCAATGTTCACTTTGACTATGGTACAACCTCAGGCTCTTATTATGGGAAGATTAATGCTAATCCCAATAGCATATCCGCTTCAAGCGGCACTACATCAGTAGGAGCCAATTTAACCGGCTTATCCCCAAATACCACCTATTATTATAGGGTGGCGGCTACTAACAGCGCAGGCACTACTAATGGGAGCGAGATGTCTTTTACTACTTTAGATAGCACTGCGCCCAGTGTCCCGCAGAATCTTACCGCTACCGCTATTTCTTCTTCCCGGATAGACCTTTCCTGGAGCGCTTCTAATGATAATGTGGGAGTTGCCGGATATCGTGTGTATAGAGGGACAAACCTGATAGCTTCGATAACTTCCGGAACAACCTATTCAAATATCGGCCTTTCAGCGAATACTAATTATTATTATACTATTTCGGCTTATGACGCCGCAGGCAATGCCAGCGCTCAAAGCAGTCCAGCCGGCGCCACAACTGCGGCTCAAAACTCCGGGCCTACCGGCTCACTCCAGATAAACTACGGAACCCTTATTCCCACGAATAGCGAGCGGGTTTATCTTAACCTGGCCGCTGACGATCCCGATCAGGTCAACGCTTATTACGCTTCAGAATCAAACACTGCCCCCCCTGCTTCCAGCCCTAACTGGAAGAGCGTCGCTCCATCCGCGAATTATTCCGGATTTATGCCCTATTATCTTTCTCCCCAAGACGGAAGCAAAACTGTCTATGTCTGGTATAGGGATATCCTGGGCAATTTATCCTCAGCTTACAGCGCTTCTATCGTTCTGGCTAAGGACGAGAGCTGGAAAAATATTTATGCCATTGCCTGGAGAGATAACGCATTCAATTCAATAAAATATGCCAAACAGATGGGCTATGACCATATTGCCATCATGAGATCTGGGGTTAATGTTTATAATACGCAAGGAGTCGGACTAAGTTTTTATCTGACTGACCCATATTATGATTACAATTTGTTCGCTACTCTTCCTAAAACAGATGCATATGGGAAAACGATCCTTAATCCGAGAGTCATAGATGTTACTCCTGGGTCTGGTTTTGTTTATACACAGGCGCAAAAAGATTGGTACAGTAAGAGAATGACATGGAAGGATGCTAAATCGACATGGCCTGATATGTTTGCTTGTGGAGGCAATCCCCCACCGTATGTCTCGACCAAGTTCCAACCAACCTGGGATTTCCAGCAGCAAGCAGTTATTGATGAAGTTGTTAATGGTATAATCGCATCTGTAAATGCTTACAAAACTAATACCGGGATGAGTTTTGCTGGTTATATTTCAGATGTGGCCGCGATTACCGGAGTGTTTTATAGAGATACCGCAAACCCTCCTGGCGGTTCAGCCACTTTGGCTTTATGGACAGGTACAGATTCCGGGGTTTCTCATGTAGGATTGGATGGAACAACCATTAAGCAGTTCACAACATATAGTAACGGTATGGCGCAGTATCATAAGCAGCTTAGCGCAGAAACCAAGAAAACCTATAGTAATGCCAAATGGGGATTGGAGCCATCTTGGTTATATAATCCGCAGGCTATAGAGGAATGGATATACACAGTAAGTCAAAGGTTGGCAGATAGGGATTCACTAGCTCCGGATATACTGCTCTCTGAAGGCGCAACAACTGAATTTATTGATGATTTTAATGATCCGAACCGTATGCCGGCTTATGCCGGCATGAAAATCACCAAAGATATGGTGGGTTCGGCGCAATCGAGTAAAGTAGAAGAACTCGTTAATCGTCGAATTGCAGCAAAGGCAGGCAAAAATGGGGCTTGGTTTAATTGGTTTGGAAGATTTGGAGGGGTAGGGACTATGCCGGATTTTCAAAGTATCACCCAGGTCTACCCCCGTCTCAAGCTTATCCGCGTTATTCCAAATTGGGATAATCTCAATGGGATAGCGGTTGACCCTGCTCATCGTGTTTTGAACAATAACACTAGCCTTACCAACCCCGTCTACGACAGCTACGACGCCAACGGCTATCAACAAAGCCGCATAGATGGAGATGTGATGTATTCCCGCCATCCCGGAACCGCCAACCTAGTTAATAAAGGAAAACTCTTCGTGGTGTTCAATTCAACGAATGGGGTCGTAACGCTTAAAGCTGGTGAAGCGGTGCTCTCCACGCAACGCGTGGATGGCTACTTCATAGAGTCTGGAGATGGGAGCGCGGATGTTAACGTCGTCGGCAATACGATTAAGTTGAAGAGCAATTTTACCGTCGCGGTTGATGCAAGCAATGGTCAGATAATGGGCAATGGTTATATTTTCACTCTAGGCGCGACCGGCAGCCTCGCGCCGGTCATCACCAGCGCGCTGACCTCGACCGGCACGGTAGGAACCGCGTTGAGCTATCAGATCACGGCCGCCAACAGCCCCACGAGCTTCAACGCCGCCGGCCTGCCGGCGGGCTTGTCGGTCAACACCGTCATGGGCCTCATCTCCGGAACGCCCGCGACGATCGGGACTTCCAGCGTGGCCATAAGCGCCGCCAACGCGGGCGGCACGGGCGCCGGCACGCTCACCTTGAGCGTTTATTCCGCCTGCGACGTCAATCGGGACGGTTCGACCGACGTGGCGGACGTGCAATTGCAGGTCAATGCGGCCCTGGGCGCGGCGGCTTGCACGTCGGATTTAAACGGCGACGGCTCGTGCAGCGTCATCGACGTCCAAAGAGGCGTCAATACCGGCTTGGGAGGGCAGTGTGTCGTCGGACCGTAAACATATGACTCACGCCGAGCAGGCCCAACGCGGGCGCGTGCGCGCCATCCTCATCTCGCTCGTCGCGGGTATAGCGATCCTGGCGCTCAAGGCGGCGGCCTACTTCCTGACCGGTTCGATGGCCCTCCAATCGGATGCGCTGGAGAGCATCGTCAACGTCGTGGCCGCCGCCTTCAGCCTGGGCGCGGTCCTCTTCGCCGGCCAGCCCGCCGACCGCGATCATCCCTACGGCCACGGCAAGATGGAGTACTTCGCCGCCGCCTTCGAAGGCGGCCTCATCTCGCTGGCGGCCGTCATCATCCTGTACGAGTCGGTGATGGTCCTCTTCAGGGGCGTCGAGCTCAAGAGCCTGGGTGTGGGCCTGGCCCTGAATGTCCTGGCGGGGGCTCTCAACGGACTGCTGGGCCGCTATCTCATCCATGCGGGGCAGCGTCTTAAGTCAAAGACGCTCGTGGCCGACGGGCGCCACGTCCTCTCCGACTTTTATACCTCGGTCGGGATATTGATCGGACTCCTGATGGTCATGGCGACCGGTCTGAGATGGCTCGATCCGCTCGTGGCCATCCTCGTCGCCCTCATCCTCGCCAAGACCGGCTTCGGCCTGGTGCGCGAGGCCGCCTCCGCGCTCCTCGATGAGGAGGATACGGGCATGATCGAGATCATCGTGGCCAGCCTCGACGGGCTCCTGCACAAGGGCGTGGCGAAGAACGGGATCATCACCGTGCACGGCCTGCGCGCCATCCGCTCGGGGCGCTACACGCACGTGGACATCCACCTGGTCGTGCCGGAGTACGAGGAGGTCGTCAAGGCGCACGACGCCGCGGAGCGCTTCGAGACGGCTCTCATCGCGGCGGCCGGCCTGGAGGGCGAGGTCCACACCCACATCGACCCCTGCCGGCGCAAGTACTGCGCTCGCTGCACCGACGACGCCTGCCCCATCCGCGTCGAGCCCCACCAGGCTCACGAGCCCATGACGAAGGAAGAGGCCACTCTCGCCGAGCCGCTGCAATAGTTCTAGCCCTTCTTATGGCACTTGATGCACGCGCCTTTCGCCGCGAACACGATCTTCTTGTCCTTGCCGACGGTCGTTTCCTTGCCGTTGTGACAAGAGCCGCAGGTCTTGCCCGCGTACATGTCCGCCATCTTGAATCCCCCCGTCAGCTTCTGGACGAAGAGAGGCTCCTTGCCTTCGTGGCAGGCGGCGCAGCCGACCTTGTCGGCATGCGCCTTGTGCGGGAACTTCACCGCGCCGAGCTTGGCCTTGTCGAAGGCGAGAAATTCAGGGGCTTCCTTCTTGTCGCCCGCGGCCGCAGCCGCGGCCGCGGGCGTGGTATCGGTTACGGGAGCGGTAGCGGTCGTGGTATCTGTCACGGGAGCGGCCGCGACGGGCTGAGCGGACGTTTCGGCCTTCGGGGTTTCCTTCTTATCCTCGGCTTTGGCCGCGACGGCGAACAGGCAGGCGCCGGCGAGAATGCTGAAAACCAACAGGGACTGTCGCATCGATGATCCTCCTGGATATAGCGGGGATGACCGCCACCCGCGAACTCAACAACTCGTCAACATAGCAACGCTAAAGCCATCGCCGGCGCGGCGCCGGTTCAGGTCCCGCGGGCGTGTCGTTGCGACAACAGGGCCCAACGCGCGTCCACCTCGGCCTGGATGGCCGCCTCCGCGTCGGGCTTGAGGCCGCGGAAGCGCCCCTGGGGCTTGAGGTACTCGCCGACGGGCTTGCGCTTGGCCGGGTTCAGGTTCAGCTTGAAGCGGCCTTCTGCGATCTCGTAGAGGGCGAACATCCCGGTCTGCACCGCCAAGCGCGAGAGCTTGACCGTGTCGGCGGTGTCGTACTTCCAGCCGGGAGGGCAGGGCGAGAGGACGTGGATGAAGCGGAAGCCCTTGATGGTCTTGGCCTTGGCGAACTTGCGGACCATGTCCTCGGGATAGGCCGGGGTGGCCGTGGCGATGTAGGGGATGCGGTGCGCCTCCATGATGGCGTCGAGGTCCTTCTTCGGGCGCTCGCTGCCTTCCTTGCCGGGGGTCGTCATGGTCCAGGCGCCGCTCGGGGTGCCGCCGGAGCGCTGGATGCCGGTGTTCATGTAGGCTTCGTTGTCGTAGCAGCAGTAGATGATGTCCTCGTCGCGGTCGGCCGCGCCCGAGAGGGCCTGGATGCCGATGTCGTAGGTGCCGCCGTCGCCGGCCCAGGCCATGACGGTGGTCCGGCCGTCGCCGCGGGCCGAGAGGCCCGCCTTGACTCCCGAGGCCGCGGCGGCGGCCGCGGCGAAGGGGGCGTGGAGCAGGGGCACGCCGATGGAGCAGCGCGGGGCGGCCCCGGCGATGATCGTCCAGCAGCAAGCGGGCAGGACCACGACGGTCTCGGGGCCCAGGCCCTTGAGGGCGTAGCGCATGGTCAGCGTGGCGCCGCAGCCCTGGCAGGCCTGGTGGCCCGAGGTCATCAACTCGTCGACGGAGATCGAGGGCTTCATCGGGCCTCCTCCATCCAAAGCGGGGAGACCGGGTCGGCCGTGCCCGCCTTGACTTCATGCCAGATCTCCTTGAGAAGCTCGACGGTGATGTCGCCGCCGCCCAGACCCGCCACGAAGCCGTACACTTCCGGTCTGCGTTCGGTTGCGTAAAGCGAGGCTTTGATCTCTTCGCAGAATATCCCCTGGTGGCCGGGTGAGTAGTTGCGGTCCACGACGGCCAGCTTCATGTCGGGCCGCGTCAGGCGCTTGAGCGCCGCGGCCGGGAAGGGCCTAAAGAGCCGGAAGCGGAGAAGACCCGCCGCGTGGCCCTCGGCGCGCAGCTCATCCACGGCTTGCTTGGCCGTGGAGCCCACGGCGCCGGAGCAGACCAGGCTGACGTCGGCGTCCTGGCTGCGGTAGCTCTCGACGGCCCCGTAGCCGCGGCCGAAGGAGCGCTCGAAGTCCGCGCCGACCTGCTCGACGAGCGCCTCGGCGCGGTCCATGTCGACGGCGATGCGCCGGCGCAGGCGGAAGTAGGGCTTCGGGGTCTCCAGCGAGCCGAAGGCCCCGGGGTTCTTCACGTCGAGGAAAGCCGCGGGCTTGAAAGGGGGCAGGAAGGCGTCCACGGCCTTCTGGTCCGGGACGTCGACGGGCTCGTAGACGTGGGAGAGGGTGAAGCCGTCGAGCATGACCATGGAGGGCAGGAGGAGATTTTCGGACACCTTGTAGGCCATGAGCACGGTGTCGAGGACTTCCTGGTTGGTCGCGCAGTAGAACTGCAGCCAGCCGGTGTCGCGCTGGGAGAGGGAGTCGGTCTGGTCCGTCCAGAGGTTCCAGGGCGCGGCCAGGGCGCGGTTAACGTCCACCATCACGACGGGAAGCCTGGCGCCGGAGACCCAATGCAGGAGCTCGTGCATGTAGGCCAGGCCCTGGGAAGAGGTCGCGGTGAACGTGCGCGCTCCGGCCGTGGCGGCGCCGAGGAGCGCGGCCATGGCGGAGTGCTCGGATTCCACGCGCAGGAACTTTCCGGGGAAGGTCCCCTTGGCCGACATTTCCGCGATGAGCTCGACGATCTGGGTCGCCGGCGTGATCGGGTAGGCCGCCACCACCTGGACGCGCGCCAGGGCCGCGCCCAGCGTGGCGGCGTGATTGCCCATCAGGACCTTCTTCATGACGCGGCCTCCTCGGACATGTGGACGCAGTGCGCCGGGCATTCCGTCGCGCAGACGCCGCAGCCCTTGCAGTAGTGCAGGTCGATCCTCGGGACCTCGCCGGCGACGTCCACGCAGGCCTCGGGGCAGAACTTCCAGCAGAGGAGGCAGCCGGTGCATTTCTCGGCGTCGATGCGCGGGGCCACGCTGCGCCAGTCGCCGGTCGGATTCTCGGACATGGGACGCGCCGAGGGCGTGACGACGGGCGTGGAGAGGGGTTCGTCCTTAAGCCGCGGCATGAGCCTTCTCCTTGCGGGAGCAGAGAAGGAACGCCTCGCGCGCGGCGGCGGCGTTCTCGTCGTGCTTGACGGGCACGGCCTCCCGGATCGCGGCTTCGAGCGCGGCCTGGTCGGCCAGGTCGAAAATGGCGCAGATGGCGCCGCACATCGCGGTGTTGACGACGGGGCTCGTCGCCGAGCCCAGCTGGTGGGCGAGCGCGATGCGCTTGGCGGGGACGGCCCGCGTCGCAAATCCGGGGAAGCGCGCGGCCAGCGCGGCCGGCGGCTCCTCGGTGTTGAGCACGATAACGCCGCCCTTCTTGAGGCCGGCGGTCAGCGCGGGATTGTTGGCGAAAGCGGTGTCGAGGACGGCCACCGCGTCGGGCGCGTAGATGCGGGTGCGCACGTGGATAGGCTTATCGGAGACGCGCGCGTAGGCCAGGACGGGCGCGCCGCGCCTCTCGACGCCGAACTCGGGGATGGCCATGCATTCGCCGCGGCCCGAGCGCAGGACCACGTCGGCGATCATCTTGGCCAGCAGGACGGTGCCTTGCCCGCCGCGGCCGTGGAATCGGATCTCGAACATCGCGCCTCCCTCCGGGGGAACGGCTCCCGGGAACCCGGGTATTATGTACACTTCCCGACACCTATGGCAATCCTCGAGTTGACCCACGAGCAGATCCACGCAATGAGCCTGGCGGAGAAGGACCGCTGGTGGCTCAAGAACGTGTACCAGGGCGACATGCCCCAGCTCAACTTGCGCTCCGCGCTGACGGGGATGATCCTGGGAGGGGTCCTCAGCCTCACCAATCTCTATGTCGGCATCCGCACGGGCTGGACGCTGGGCGTGGGCATCACCTCGGTCATCCTCTCCTTCGCCATCTTCAAGGTCTTCTCCAAGCTCAAGATCGGCGACGAGATGACGGTCCTCGAGAACAACGCCATGCAGTCCATCGCGACGAGCGCGGGCTACATGACTTCTCCTCTCATCTCCTCCATGCCGGCCTACATGGCGGTGACCGGGCAGGTCATCCCATGGCAGCACGCCATGGTCTGGATCATCCTGCTGGGCCTGCTGGGCGTGCTCTTCGCCTTCCCGCTCAAGAAGCGCTTCATCAACGACGAGCAGCTCCCGTTTCCCGAGGGCTACGCGGCCGGCATCGTGATGGACAACCTCCACGCCGGCGCGGGCGCGCAGGGAGTCTTCAAGGCCAAGCTCCTGGGCGCGGGCGCGGGCGTCTCGGCGCTCATCGAGACCCTATGCAACGAGAAGGTGATGGGGGCCATGCGTCTGTCCCGGCTTTCGCTGCCGGCGCAATGGGACGACCTCGTCTACAAGTGGTTCACGCCGAGGATCCTGGGCACGCCGCTCAAGGACCTCACCGTCGCCTTCGACACATCCATCGTCATGGTCGCGGCCGGCGGCCTGATGGGCACGAAGACCGCGGCGTCCCTCATGATCGGGGCCGTCGTCAACTACATGGTCCTGGCCCCCATCCTCATCCAGAAAGGCGTCATCGCGGGCCCCGGCTTCAAGAACATCACGATGTGGGCTCTCTGGGGCGGAGTGGCGCTGATGACGACCTCCTCTCTCTACTCCTTCCTGTCCAAGCCCAAGGTCATCCTGGAATCCTTCCGCGGCATGTTCGCCAAGAAGGGCTCCCGGGGGGAGGACGTGCTCAAGGACATCGAGCTTCCCATGTGGCTCTTCGCGGCGGGCATCCCCGTCATGGGCTTGGCCACGGTCTGGGCGGGACACGCCTTCTTCGGCGTGCATTGGTGGCTGGGCGTCATCGCCGTGCCGCTGGTCTTCGTCTTCACCCTCATCGCGGTCAACGCCACGGGCCTGACCTCCATCACGCCGACGGGCGCCTTGGGCAAGCTGACCCAGCTCACCTACAGCGTGCTGGCCCCGGGCAACATCAAGACGAACATCATGACCGCGGGCATCACGGGCGAGGTGGCTTCGAGCGCGGCCAACCTCCTCATGGACATCAAGCCCGGCTACATGCTGGGCGGCAAGCCTCGCCACCAGGCCTTGGGGCACGCCCTCGGCATCTTCGCCGGCGCCTTCGTGGCGGTGCCCGTGTTCTACGCCATCTTCCACGGCGACATCTCCATCCTGATGTCGGACCGGCTGCCCATGCCGGGCGCGCAAATCTGGAAGGCGGTGGCCGTGGTCCTGACCAAAGGCCTGAGCTTCCTCCATCCCACGGCCCAGCTGGCCATCGCGGTCGGCGCCGTGATCGGCCTCGTCATCGAGGTCGCCAACCAACGCACCCAGGGCCGCTTCCCCGTCTCGGGCGTCGGCCTGGGCCTGGCGTTCGTGCTGAAGTTCAGCGACTCGCTCTCGATGGCCCTGGGCGCGTTCCTCTTCTGGCTGGCCGGGAAGTATTTCACGGACCGGAAGTCCCTGGGATTCCGAGCCCTGGTGGACAATCAGGAGACGGTCTGCGCCGGCGCCATCGCCGGCGGCTCGATCATCGGCCTGATCCTGATCCTGCTGGAGACCGCCGTCCTTAAATAGCGCCGCTCTTGGAGGGCGCCGGGGCGGGGGGCGGCGTCGGCGGGAAGTCCTGATGCTCCTGGAGCCGCCGATGGGAGAGGTAGGCGGTCATCCCGCCGACGAAGATCAGGGCGGCGGCCCAGCCGAAGGGGCCTCCGGCGCTAAAAAAGACGACATAGCTCATGAGCCCCACCCCCATGCCGCCCGCGACCGCGCCCGCGGTCCGAGCGGTCTGCAGCGTGGGAATTTCCGCGGGGTCGAGGACGGGACGCGGGGCCGTCACGGTGATCGGCTCGACGCCCGCGGCGGCCATCGTGGAAGGCGCGACGGCGGGGGCCGCGTGCGCCGAGATCGTCAGCGAGAGCAGGACCGCCGCGGCCTTCATGAGCGCCTCATCCGGGGTCAGGCGATCGTGACGCGCTTGTCCAGGTAGACGTCCTGGATGGCATTGAGGATCTTCACGCCGTCGGCCATCGGCCGCTGGAAGGCCTTGCGGCCGGAGATCAGGCCCATGCCGCCCGCGCGCTTGTTGACGACCGCGGTCTTCACGGCCTCGGCGAGATCGGTCGCTCCCGAGGAGGCCCCGCCCGAGTTGATCAGGCCCGCGCGGCCCATGTAGCAGTTGGCGACCTGGTAGCGGGTCAGATCGATCGGGTGGTCGGTCGTCAGCTGTTCGTAGACGAGCTTGCTCGTCTTGCCGAAGTTCACCGCGTTGTAGCCGCCGTTGTTCTCGGGGAGCTTCTGCTTGATGATGTCGGCCTGGATGGTCACGCCCAGGTGGTTGGCCTGGCCGGTCAGGTCCGCGGCGACGTGGTAATCCTTCCCCTTGGTCTTGAACGCGTTGTTGCGCACGTAGCACCAGAGGATGGTCGCCATGCCCAGTTCGTGCGCGCGGGCGAAGGCCCGGCTGACCTCCCAGATCTGGCGGCGGGACTCGGCCGAGCCGTAGTAGACCGTGGCCCCGACGGCGACCGCGCCCATGTCGTAGGCCTGCTTCACGTCGGCGTACAGGGTCTGGTCGTAGGTGTTCGGATAGGAGAGCAGTTCGCTGTGGTTGAACTTCAGGATGAACGGGATCTTGTGCGCGTACTTGCGCGCCGCCGCGCCCAGCACGCCCAGCGTGGAGGCCACGCCGTTGGCGCCGCCCTCGACGGCGAGCTTGACGATGTTCTCCGGGTCGAAGTAGATCGGGTTCGGGGCGAAGGACGCGCCGGCCGAGTGCTCGATGCCCTGGTCGACCGGGAGGATCGACACGTACCCGGTGCCGCCGAGGCGGCCGTGGCTCAGCAACTGCTGGAGGCTGCGCAGAACCGGGGTCGGCCGGTCGGAGAGGGAATAGACGCGCTCCACGTAGTCCGAGCCGGGCGCGTGGATCATTCCCTTGGGGATGGCGGCGCACTTATGATTGAGGAGCGAAACCCCTTCGGCTCCGAGCAACGCTTCGATGTCGACGCTCATGGCGGTGTGTCTCCTTTGGATGATAGATCGCCGTTATTATACGAATTGATTTGCCGATCATCATATGTATAATCCCGGATACGTCAATGTCAAAGACAGGAGGACTTCATGAAAATATCCCGTTACGCCGCGAGGATCGCGGTTGTCTGCATCGCAACGCTGGTCTGCGCGGCGCGGATCGGCTGGAGCGACGAGATGGCCCATTTGGAAAAACGCGTCGAGATGTTGGAAAAGAAAGGCGGAGCATCGCCGTTTGCGGGGGTGTCCGTCAGCGGCTACCTGGACGCCGCCTACACCAATAATTTCAACAATCCGCCGAGCCGGCTGAACACGGCCCGCGTGTTCGACACGGAATCGAACAACTTCAACCTGCACGCGCTGGAGTTAAGCATGGAGAAAGCCGCGCCGGAGACCGGCGGCGTGGGTTTTAAAGCCCGCATGTTTTGGGGAGCGGACGCCAACCTCTTTTCGCCGGCTGGAAAAACGGGCGGAGAATTGGACGTCACGCAGGCTTACGTCGAAGCGAAGCCCGGGGCGCTCCAGGGGCTCAGCCTCAAGGCGGGAAAATTCGTGACGATGACCGGGGCGGAGGTCATCGAATCCAAGGACAACTGGCAGCATTCGCGCGGCCTGCTTTTCGGCTATGCCATCCCGTTTTCACATCTCGGAGCGCGGGCGACCTATGCTCCCAACGACAAGGGGTCGATGACGGTCGGTCTGGTCAATGGTTGGGACAACAATAGAGACAGCAACGCCGTCAACGGCAACAAAGGCAAGACCTTCGAGGGCAGCCTGAGCGTGACGCCTACCAAGGAAATCAACGTCGCGCTGACCGGGCTCTATGGACCCGAACAGGCGGGCAATAACCGGAACCAGCGGTATTTGATGGACCTGGTCGGCTGCTGGAAATTCCTCGAGAAATTCACCTTGATGGCGAACTGGGACTACGGGTCCGAGCAAAGGGCCAGCGGCATCGCGGCCGGACAGAACGCGGTCTGGAGCGGAGTCGCGGGCTATGCGCGGTGGGAGGTCAACAGCCGATGGGCCGTTTCCGGACGGGCCGAGCGCATCTCCGACTTGGACGGAGCCCGAATCACGGTCGGGACGATGCAAAAGATCACCGAGTGGACGGCGACCGGAGAATACAAGCCTTGGAGCGACCTCATCACCCGGCTTGAGTACCGGCAGGACAGCTCCAGCAAGGCGATCTTTGCAAAGGGCGACCGCATGAGCCGGCTTCAAAACACCGTCGCGGCGGAGTGGATCTACCAGTTCTAGCCTTGCGCGAATGGGATAGGGTGCTTTGAGACGAAGAGGGGCCCGTCAGCAATGACGGGCCCCTTTGACTCGGTACGCCGTCTAAAACTACTTCAGGACTTCTCTCTCGACTTCCTTGAATTTCTTGTCGGCCGCCGCGACCAGCAGGTCGATATTCTTCCGGTGCTCCTCATACAGAGAAAGCATATCTTTCCGGAGGATGTTCTTGGCTTCCGTGACGTTGCCCTGCTTCACAGCCGGAATCAACTGATTCTCCAGGGCGTCAAAAAACTTCTGGGCGGGCTCCACCGAGGCCTTCGTCATCAACCGCTTGATCTCGCGGTCGTCCGGAGTGTCGCTTGAGAGCGCTTTCTCCCATTGAGGAAGGCGCTCATTGTAGCCTGGAGTTTTCGTCTGCACGTTGCCGTCCCGCAGCCTGAGCCCGTATTTCGCGAGTTCGTCGATCCGTTCTCGCGAGGCGCGGGCATCCGCCGCGTCCAGCAGTTCCATGGCCGTCAAGTACGTCTCAATGATGTACATGGGCGGGGGAAGAACGTCCGAGACGACGTCTTTGAGCTGAATGATCTTGTGGTAGAGCGGCCCTCCGATCATGATTTCCCGCTCGGACGCGGCCGAGGTGATCTGCCGCTCGAGCTTGATTCCCATCGCCCGCGATAATTGGACGACCTTGTCGATCCCCTTTCGATGCTCCTCGTAGAGCGGACGGAGCTGGGTTCGAAGCACCTTCTTGGCCTCCGCCGCCTTCCCGGCCTTGATCAGCGGATTGAACTTCGTGTCCCGGATCTCGAAGAATTTTTTCGCCGGATCGAAGGAGACCTTGACCAGGTTGTGCTTGATCGCCTTCCAGTCCTCGTTCTCCTCGGAGAGGTCCTTTTTCCAAACGTTGATCCGCTCGTAGTAGCCGGCCATCTCGCTTTTGGAACTGTCGCCTTCCTTAAGGAGGCGTCCATACTCGAGCAAAGCGTTGATCTTCGACTTATCGGGCGATTCTCGTTCGGCCTCATCGACCGCTCTCAGCGCCGTCAGATAGGATTCGATGATGTAGGCCGGGGGAGGGAGAATGTCCGCGATCAGGTCTTTCATGAGAATAATCTTGCGATAGGCCGGACCGCCGATCGATCTGTCGCTGCTGCCTTGCGCTCGCGACGCCGCTGGGGCGCCGGCGAACACCATCACACTCCCCAGGAAGACGGTCAACAACTTACTTATCATTATAGCCCCCTTTCTTTTTTTTGTACCGCTTAGTCGAGCTGGACCAAGATGAAATAACAGATCAATAGCGCTATGTCAAGGCCTAAAGACTATTCCAGGATTTTCCTCTCGATTTCCTTGAATTTCTTGTCGGCCGCCGCGACCAGCAGGTCGATATTCTTCCGGTGCTCCTCATACAGAGGAAGCATGTTTTTTCGGAGGATGTTCTTTGCTTCAGCGATGTCGCCCCGCTTGGTCGCCGGGATCAGCCGATTCTCCAAGGCATCAAAAAACTTATGAGCAGGTTCAACCGACGCCTTCGTCATCAACCGCTCAAGCTCAGGCTCCTCCGGAACGTCGTTGGGGAGCGCTCTCTCCCATTGAGGAAGGCGCTCATTGTAGCCTGGAGTTTTCGTCTGCACGTTGCCGTCCCGCAGCTTGAGCCCGTATTTCGCGAGTTCGTCGATCCGTTCTCGCGAGGCGCGGGCATCCGCAGCGTCCACCAGTTCCATGGCCGTCAAGTACGTCTCAATGATGTACATGGGCGGGGGAAGAACGTCCGAGATGATGTCCTTAATCTGAATGATCTTGTGGTAGAGCGGCCCTCCGATCATGATTTCCCGCTCGGACGCGGCCGAGGTGATCTGCCGCTCGAGCTTGATTCCCATCGCCCGCGATAATTGGACGACCTTGTCGATCCCCTTTCGATGCTCCTCGTAGAGCGGACGGAGCTGGGTTCGAAGCACCTTCTTGGCCTCCGCCGCCTTCCCGGCCTTGATCAGCGGATTGAACTTC
>MGTX01000013.1:37275-98591 GCA_001799675.1 Elusimicrobia bacterium GWA2_66_18 | reverse complement strand
GGGCTTCACGGACGATGCCGGCAAGACGTACACGGCGAGCATGGAACTGCAGGCCATGGCGGACACGCTCAACGGCATCGTCCAGAACTTCAAGCTCCGCCAGAAATAGCCGATGGAGCCCTCCCGGATGACCGAGGAGGATCTTGATCGCCTGCTTGAGAAGCTAAAGGAAAGGCGGGGTCTTGATTTTCACGATTACCGCCGGTCGTTCATCCGGAGGCATGTGGAAAATCGCATGTTTTCGCTGGGCCTGCAGGGCGAGGATTGCCGCAAATACGAGGATCTGATCGCCAAGAGCCCGGTGGAACTCGACATCCTTTTCGATAAGCTGACCATCAACGTCACGGAGTTTTTTCGCGATCCCGACGTCTGGGAGTACCTCGCCGATCATATTTTTAATCCGCTGCTGTCGAAGGCCCGGGAGCCGGTCTTCATTTGGTCCGCCGGCTGCGCGGCGGGCGAGGAGCCCTACACGATCGCGATCATCATCCATGAGATGCTCCGTCTCATGAACGATAAGCCCGCGGTCAGGATCGTCGCGAGCGACGTGGACCCCATCTCGCTGGCTCGAGCCAAAGCCGGCCGCTACGGCGAGTCATCCTTGAAAAATGTCTCCGAGCGCCGCCTTAAAATATTTTTTTCCCGGCACGAGGGATATGTCCAGGTCGGGCCGGAGATCGCCTCCATGGTGCAGTTCGTGGAGCACAGCTACTTGAGCCCCCCGCCGGGCCGGAAGATCGACGTCATCACGTGCCGGAACTCGATGATCTATTTGACTAAGGGGGCCAGGGAAAAGGCTCTGCATAATTTCCATAAGGCGTTGGCGCCCGGCGGCACGCTGGTCCTGGGCGCCAGCGAGGTGCTCATCGGGGACAGCCATCAGGGGATGTTCGAGACGATGCATTCCCAGTCGAGTGTTTTCAAGAAACTCGCCGGGTAACCGTGCAAGTGCGTAAAGTGCTTGTCGTCGACTCGTCGCAATCATTCCAGGATTGGCTTTCCCAAGTGCTGGCGCCGGCCTCGGGCGTGCAGATCAGCCTGCTTTGCGACGGCACGGGAGTCGTGGAGGCCGTCCAAGACGGCAAGCCGGACGTGCTGATTCTGGACATGTTCATGCCTCCGCAAGACGGGTTGGTCGTCTTGGACAAGGTCATGAGGCGAAGCCCCGTGCCGGTTATCATGTTTGCCGAGCTGGATTGCCCCGACGACAGCGAGTTATTCCAAGAGGCGTACGACCGGGGCGCGAGAATGGTGTTGGCCAAGCCCCGGACTGTTTCCGGGCTGTGGGCGATGGCGAAGTCGCTCCAGGATATGATCGTTCGATTAGCGGACATCCCCTTGGAAAAGCTCGTGATCGACTATCTTAACGTCCGCAAGAACGTTATTGAGAACCCCCGGCCCTGGGCGGCGCGAAAGGCCGTCGGGATTATTTCCTCGACGGGCGCGGTCGAGGTTCTCCGGGATCTTTTGTTGAAATTGCCCGACAAACTGCCGGCCGGAGTGCTCGTCGCGCAGCACATGTACGCCCCGGTGTGGCTGAACTTCACCGACTCCCTGGCGAGGAAGACCTCTCATCCCATGAGCATCGCGCGGGGAGGCGAGATCGTGCGCGAAGGGCGGATTCTGTTGTCGCCGACGGCCAAAACGCTCCTGATTCAAAGGACGAATTGCGGACGGATCTCCCGGCTCGAGGCGATCAGGAAGTTCGAGACGTGGCAGATTCCGCTCCAGCCGCACCTGGACGCATTCTTGAAGTCTTTGGCCGAAGGGTTCGGCCCCAACGCCATCGCCATCGTCCTGTCCGGCATGGGCGAGGGCGGGGTCAAAGGATCCCAAGACGTCCGAGACGCGGGGGGGCAGGTGTGGGTCCAGGATCCCCGCACGGCCTCCGCGCCTTCGATGCCGGAAGCGGTGCTGAAGGGGGGGTTTGCGAGCAGAGTCTGCGCGCCGGCCGAGCTTTCCTCCGCGTTGGATCACGTGGCCGAGTCCTGGATCAACACCGACTGATGAGGAGGCGGAATAGAATGAGATTCGCGCGCGAAGCGTTAGCTTCTCTTTCGGGAAATGAGGTATTCTTGAGCGATGCCCTATAAGATACTCATCGTAGACAACGCGCCTTACGCCCGGAAGCTGCTGAGGACTAAATTTGAGGAGCACGGCCATACGGTGATCGGCGAAGCCGAAAACGTAAAAGAAGCCATCGAGTATTACTGGAAGTTCAAGCCGGATCTCGTCAGCATGGACATGATGCTTACCGCGGAAAGCGGGATTGACGGCATTCGGGCGCTGATAAAACTCGATCCCAACGCCCGCATCATCGTCATCAGCGCCATGGCCGACAAGGACACCATCTCCCGGGCCCTAAGCTACGGCGCCAAATCCTACTCCACAAAGGCCTCGGATTGGCATTCCATCGAGGAAGCGATCCGCCAGGCGTTTTTGCCGCCGAAAGAGCCGACTTGAGCGCAATGGCGATGAAAACAGCTCTGGTGGTCGATAATTCCCGCTTCGTGCGGATCTATATCAAGGAAATCCTGCGCGAAAACGGCATCGAAATGATCGCCGAGGCCGAGGATGTCCAAGAAGCCATCCAGGCGTATCGGGCCCATAAGCCGGATCTCGTCACGCTGGACATCATCATGCCGGGAGGCTCCGGCCTCAAAGTGCTTGAGGAAATCCGCGCGCAGAACGCCGACGCTCAGGTCGTCATCGTTTCAGATATCGCCCGAGACGGCACGTACCAGAAGGCGATCGACCTGGGAGCGGCGGCGATCTTATGCAAACCTCTGACCAGCGACGGCCTGAAGGGCGCCCTTGCGCGCATGACCTCCGCGCCGGCGGCGCAAGCGTCTCAGCCCGTCGTGAGCAAACCCAGGGCTCTCGTGATCGACGATTCCGCGGTGATGCGCTCCATTATCCGCGGTATGCTGGAAGAGCACGGCTTCGAGGTGATCGGGGAAGCCTGCGACGTCCAAGAGGGCATCGGGGCGTACGCGTCCCTTCAGCCGGATTTGACGACGGTCGATCTCGTGATGCCCGGCGGATCGGGCATGGATGTGCTCAAGGCGATCCGGGCGAAGAATCGAAACGCGCGGGTGATCATGGTGACCTCCGTCAACCAGGTGAAAGTCAAGGAGGAACTGCTGAGTTTGGGCGCTCAATCCGTGTTGCACAAGCCCGTGACGGTCGATGTGCTGAAGGCCGCCCTCCAACTGGGCATCCCCCAGGCGGATCTCGTCCGTATCACCGCCCAGGAAGCTGAGACGCTCAAGGAGATTCTGGAATCGGGAGCGAAACGCTGCGTCGATGCCCTCGGCATCATGTGCAATACGCCTTGGGTTTTATCAGGCATCGAGCTTTTCCAGGGCTCGGACGAGAAGCCGAAGCTGCTGATCTCCTCCACGGATCCATGGGAGTCCGTGTCCATACAGATGACGGTCGCCACCGACGTCCCCATGATCTGTCTTTTTGTCGTGTCTCGGCCGGCAGCCAAGCGGATGGCCGCCCTCATGACGAGGGATAAATCGTCTGAGGGGCCGAGCAAGGAAGTCGTTGATCTTGCCACCCTGGAATGGGCCAACATCATGATCACCAACATTCTCAATGTTTTCGCGGATACGGCGGGAAGCGCCATCCTCAGTTCGCCGCCCTCTTTGATGCAGTCGCCGATACCGAATCTCATCATGGACGCTTCCCATCAAATTTGCGAGTTGCCCGGGCGGGTGGTGCTCGCCCAGAACAAATTTTCATGCGCGGGTTTAGGCATCGATTGCGCGACGCTGTTCGTCCTGCACGCGGATTGCCTTAAGAAGCTAATCGGGGGGGGACATGGGCGTTGATAAAAAATCTTCGGGAGTAAAAACATCGGCGTGGAGGGTGCTGATCACAGACGACTCTATGATCACCCGCATGTTTTTAAAGAACATGCTGGAATCAAACGGATATACGGTGGTCGGCGAGGCCAAGAACGCCCAGGAGGCACTGGATCTCTATAAAGAGACGCGGCCTGATTTCACGACGATGGACATGAACATGCCCGACAGTTCCGGACTCGAAGCGATCAAGTCGATCTGCGAGTTCGACACCGACGCCAAGTTCATCATCATCAGCGCCGTGGATCAGAAACTCGTGAGGGATCAATACGCCCATATGGGAGCTTGCGAGTACGTTCCAAAACCGGCCGAATGGAGCAAGCTGGCCGCCGCGATCTCGCGCCTCTCGAAGAAGATCGTCTCGAAATCACCGGAATCGGAATCCTGACCTTTCGTCGTCGATATCCTCGCAATAGACGGGTAACGGAGTCCAAACATGGGTTTTTTCTCTTCGAAACCAGCCAACACTAGGCCTGCCATACTGGTCGTGGACGATTCCGCGCTCATCGTCATGAGCATCAAAATGATCCTCGATCCCGCGGGCTATGAGGTGATCGAGTGCTCCAACGGTCCGGACGCCGTGAAGTTCGCGGAAGAGAAAGTTCCGAAGCTCATCCTTCTCGACATGATGATGCCCGGCATGGACGGCATCGAAACCTTGGCGCGATTGAAGAGCAACGCCAAAACTTCCCCCATTCCCGTCCTCATGGTCACCGGTTCGCAAGCGGGCAAGGACGTCGAAAAGGCCTTCGGCTACGGGGCCAACGGCTATGTCGTCAAGCCCGTGGACGCGGCGAGACTGTTGGCCAAGATTACCGCGACGCTCAACCCGAAGCCTGCGGGGCCCCCCGCATAAAGAGGAGCAGGGCGGTCTATCTGGCCGCCCTGCCTACTGCCTCTCCGGTCGCTTACTTGCCGCCCACTCGCTGTCCGGGCCTTCAGCGCATCCGGTCATCCTCTCACCGTCTGCCCTCTGGCGGAGGGCCCATTGGGAGGTGGAGTCTATGAACTCCCAACCTCCAATGCTAATGTAGCAGAATAATTGGAATAATGCAAGACCTAGTAATGCGTCTGACCTAGTAATGCGTCTACCCTGACTTCGCGTCGAAGACTGCGGAGGCGAAGGAGACGAGACCTCCGGCTGGGTCCGGAGCTTGGCCGTAGGTCAGCAGGCGTCCGGCTTGGGAGCCTTCCAGGCTCCTGATGAGGCGCAGGCCGGTGTAGAGAGCGGAGAGCCCGCAGACCTTGCGCCAATGGCCGCCGCCGACGATCGAGCGGTAGAATCCGTCGGCGTCCAGGGCCATCGCGTCCACGAGCGACTCGCGGTCCGCGGCCTCGACCTTCATCTCCAACGCGGGCGTCACCTCGAACTTGTCGCCGAAGCGCGCGCCCACGTGGGCCAGGTCGATGCCGGCCAGCACCATGACGCGGCGGCCCTTGCGCGCGTGCGCGCGGACGACCTCCTCGAAGTCTTGCAGGGCCTTCTCGAGGGTCGGTATCTGCGACGGCGCCTCGTCCGGCGAGAAGCGCTCGAAGCTGGAGACGAGGATGGGCACCCAGGGCGGCGTCCGGTCGCCCCAGAGGTGACGCAGCCAGGCGGCCTGGAACTCCAGGGAGTGCTCGTTCTTGTGGACCCACTCGTCGGCGCGCGGGTCATACCAGACCTTGGCCGTCAGGTCGTCATAGAGCTCCGCGTCGACTTCCATCGCCCCGAGAGGCGTCTCATATCTCTTCGGCGTGAAGGTCCAGGGCGCGTCGGGCGAGACATGCGCGACGCCCAAGGCGATGATCACGTCCGGCGGCGCGCGTTCGGAGAGCGCGTGATAGGCCCAGGCGTAGGCCGGGCCGCCGCGGGCGAAGTCGATGTGCGGCGCGATCAGCCCCAGGGGAGCCGCGCGCGTCGGTTTTGCAGCCTTTCCTTTCCCGGGCCCTTTCTCGGCCTTGAAGTAGCCGTCCAAGACGCCGCCCAAGGCCAGGGTTTCGGCCGGGTATGACGGGCCCGCGAAGACGGCGGGCCGCCGGGGGGAGGCGCGGAAGGCATCAAGGGCCGTCTTCCTCCTCGCGGCGACAGCCGGCGTCTCGAGATAGCCGGCGTCGTCGAGGGCCGAGACCAGCTCAAGGATCAGGGGGAGTCCGATGTCGGCGCCCGTGGACTTCTTAAAGATCTCCCGCACCTGCGCCGCCGTGCGCCGTCCATCGAGGAGGCTGACGAGCAGCATGCCGCCCGCCGACAACGCGAGGGGATTGTCCGACAGCTCCTCGAGGTCGCGCAGGACGAAGACCCGCGCGCCTTCCTCGACGGCCGGCACCGCTTCCAGGCGCGTTCGCAGCGCCGCAAGAGGCTCGTTAGTCCCGGATTCGCTCAGGGGAAGGGCTCCCCTGGCCATGCCTGGTGATGAGTCAAAATGGAGGTGCGAGCGGGATTCGAACCCGCGAATAATGGTTTTGCAGACCATCCCCTTGGACCGCTTGGGTATCGCACCGAATTGAATGAGGATACGCTGGAGCTTTCACTGGGCTAAAGGCGCCTGCCAATTATAGCATGGTACGGCTAATGCCTGTATTTCCGGCCGATAAGGGGCCTCATCCGGCCTTGCGTTGACGAAGACAAAGTATTAGCATTCCTAGCATGAGCGAGCAGTACGGCGAGAGAACTTTCACCACCTTCGAGGTCGCGCGGTTGTGCGGCGTGTTCCATACCACCGTCATCAATTGGGTCAACAAAGGCAAGCTCAAGGCGCGCGTGACCCCGGGCGGCCATCGCCGCATCTCGCTTTCGGAACTCGTGCCGTTCATGAAAAAATATGAGATGCCGGTCCCCGCCGGCATCGAGGACGTCCACCAACAGATCCTCGTCTTGGACGACGAGCCGATGATGACCCGCCTCATCGAGAAGGGCTTCGCGAAGCATCGCGACCGCTACCAGGTTCAGGTTTCCAATAACCCGGTCGACGCCCTCGTCCTGGTCGGCAAGAAGCTCCCCGATCTTCTCGTCATGGACCTGATGATGCCCGTCATGGACGGCTTCCAGGTTTGCCAGATTCTCAAGTCCAGCCCGGCCACCAAGGACATGAAGATCGTCGCCATCTCCGGACGCAAGATGACCGCGGCCCAGCAGGGCTTCCTGGCCGAGAACGTCGACGAGTTCATCCAGAAGCCCTTCGAGATGACCGACCTCGTCGCCATGGTGGACCGTCTCCTCTCCTGACGGCGCTGTGAGCCACCCATCCAAGCCCGCTGCCGCGTCCCAGGTCCCGAATGCGTCCGAGGCCCCCGCGCTGGACCTGCGCGAGAAGGGCGGATCGAAGGACGGCCGGCCGCAGACCAGCGACCGCCGCCTCTTCATGCAGTTGACCGCCTTCTCCGGTTGCCGGAACACGGCCGCTCTCGCGCGCATCCTGGCCGACTCCGGGCTCGACGCCGTGCTCTACGAGGAAGCCAATGACCCGACCGGCGTGGCCGTGCTTTCCATGGCCGTCGATCCCGCCGACCTCGTGACGAAGTTCCGCCCCGTCCTCCAGGAGGGTCCCTTCGAGGACCTCAGGCTCAAGCCCGAGTTCTCCATGCTGGGACGCACCTACGCCCTCGGCTACGAGCCGCGCCTGGAAGACTGGCTCCTGCACCGCCCGCGCCGCATGGTCCTCGACCCGACGACTTCCTGGGCGGTCTGGTATCCCCTGCGCCGCACCGGCGCCTTCGCGCGCTTGCCGCGCCCGGAGCAGCAGCAGATCCTCAAGGAGCACGGCATCATCGGCCGGCGGTTCGGCGAGGCCGGGCTCGCCTTGGATATCCGCTTGGCCTGCCACGGTCTCGACAAGGACGACAACGACTTCGTCATCGGTTTGGTCGGCAAGGATCTCTTCGCGCTTTCCGCTCTGATCGAGACCATGCGTGCGACCGTCCAGACCTCGCAGTATCTGGCGAGCATCGGCCCGTTCTTCGTCGGCCGCGCGGCGTGGCGGTCGCCCGCGAAGGCGTAGGGGAGGAGCCTGCCGATGGACAGACCATCGGCGGAATTCCTACCATATCCGCGACGACGATACACTGCGCATGGAGATAGAAAGCTCATGCCCCACGGAGTCCGCGCCGAGATGACCCCCAAGCATTCCCAGCCCGCCGGACCGGCCGCGTCCGCGTCGAAGGTGTCCGATTACTACGGCTGCAACGTCTTCGGATTGGAAACGATGAAGCTCCTCCTGCCCAAGGAGACCTACCGCAGGGTCCAGGACGCCGTCGAAAGGGGAGAGACCCTCGACATCGAGGCCGCCAACGCCGTGGCCTCCGCCATGAAGACCTGGGCGATGCAGAAGGGCGCGACCCACTACTGCCACTGGTTCCAGCCGCTGACCGGCGCCACCGCCGAGAAGCACGACGCCTTCATCGACCTGGCCGGGCAGGGCGCGGTCATCGAGACCTTCACGGGGCAGATGCTCGCGCAGGCCGAGCCGGACGCCTCCTCCTTCCCCTCGGGCGGCCTGCGCGTGACCTTCGAGGCCCGCGGCTACACCGCCTGGGACCCGACCTCCCCGGCCTTCATCTTGGAAAACCCCGGCGGAGCGACCCTCTGCATCCCGACCTGCTTCGTCTCCTACACGGGACACGCCCTGGATACGAAGACGCCGCTCCTGCGCTCCATCGAGGTCCTCAACGCCGCCGCCCTTTCCGTCCTCGAGCTATTCAAGAGCGACGCCCGGAAGGTCTTCTCGACCCTCGGCGCCGAGCAGGAATACTTCCTCGTCGACCAGGAGTACTTCCAGGCCCGCCCCGACCTGCTCTTGGCCGGCCGCACGCTCTTCGGCGCGGCCAGCCCCAAGGGCCAGCAGCTAGAGGACCACTACTTCGGATCCATCAAGGACCGCGTGTTCGCGTTCATGACCGATTTTGAAAGAGAAGCCTTCAAACTGGGCATCCCGCTTAAGACGCGCCATAACGAGGTCGCCCCGCATCAGTTCGAGTGCGCGCCGATCTTCGAGGAGGCCAACGTAGCCGTCGACCACAACCAGTTGGTCATGGACCTCTTGGAGCGTATCGCCGCGCGCCACGGCCTGGCGGCCCTGCTCTATGAAAAGCCCTTCGCGGGGGTCAACGGCTCGGGCAAGCACAATAATTGGTCTCTCGGCACGGATACGGGCAAGAACCTCCTCTCTCCCGGAGCCACGCCTCAGGAGAACCTGCAGTTCCTCACCATCCTGACGGCCATCGTGAAGGCCGTGCACGATCACAGCCTGCTTCTGCGCGCGTCCATCGCGTCGTCGGGCAACGACCATCGCCTGGGCGCCAACGAGGCCCCGCCGGCCATCATGTCGGTGTTCCTGGGCGCCCAGCTCACCAAGGTCCTCGACGACCTCGAGGCCGGCGTGACCACCAAGGGCACGGACCCGATGTGGATCTCCTTCGGCATCGACAAGATCCCTCCGGTCCTCAAGGACAACACGGACCGCAACCGCACCTCGCCTTTCGCCTTCACCGGCAATAAATTCGAGTTCCGCGCGGTCGGCTCGTCGGCCAACAGCGCGGTCCCGATCGCGACGCTCAACACGATCGTGGCCAACCAGCTGCGCGAGACCAGGAAGGAGATTTCCGCGGCGATGAAGGGCGGCAAGGCCTTCAAGGAGGCCGTGCTCGAGGTCCTGCGCGGGCAGTACCGGCAATCCAAGGCCGTCTGCTTCGAGGGCAACAACTACTCCGAGGAATGGGTCCGGCAGGCCAAGAAGCGCGGCCTGCCCAACGAGAAGACCACCCCCGCCGCGCTCAAGGGTTTTTCCCTCAAGAAGTCCGTCGAGCTCTTCGCCGGGCTGGGCGTTCTCACCGAGGAGGAGTCCCGCTCGCGCTGCCACGTCCTCCTCGAGAAGTACGCCAAGGACATCAGCATCGAGGCCAAGCTGGTCGCCGAGATGACGACGACTCTGTTCGTGCCGGCCGCGGTGGACTATCAGAACCGACTGGCCGCAGCCGTTGCGGCCAACAAGGCCGCGGGCATCAAGGCCCCGGCGCAGGCCGCTCTCCTGCGCGACGTGATCGGCCACATCGAGGGAGCTCTCGCCGGCGTTCAATCCCTGGGCGAGTCTCTCGCCGAGGCCGAGGGCCTGGAGGAGGCCTCGGCGCGCGCCGAGGCGTTCTGCGCCGAGGTCAAGCCCTGGTTCGAGAAGATCCGCGCGCATGTCGACGCCCTGGAGTTGTTGATGCCGGCGGCCGCCTGGCCCGTGCCGAAATACCGAGAGATGCTGTTCTTGATGTGAGGGGAGTTCCATGCCGACCAAAGGCGAGGTTTTAAAGGCGCTGTCGACGTGCATCGAGCCGGAGCTCCACCAGGACATCGTGACGCTCGGCATGGTGCAAAACCTCGTCGTAAACGGCGGGGCGGTGAGTTTCGACTATGTGCTCACCACCCCCGCCTGTCCCTTAAAGGCGATGATGCAACTCGAGGCCGAGACGGCCGTCAAAAAGGTCCCGGGTGTGGCGGACGTGAGGATCAAGATGACGGCCGACGTGCGTAAGGACGCGCGCCTGACGAACGTCTTGCCGCCGGGGATCAAGAACCTCATCGCGGTCGCCGCGGGCAAGGGCGGGGTGGGCAAGTCCACCGTCGCCGCCAACTTGGCGGTCTGCCTCCATCTCGAGGGTGCGCGCGTGGGCCTGCTCGACGCCGACATCTACGGCCCCAATCAACCGCAGATGATGGGCGTGACGGGATACCAGCCCGTGGTCGGGCCGGACGACGAGATCGAGCCCGCCTATCGGCACGGCGTGCGCCTCATGTCCATGGGCTTCCTCCTGGACCCCGACAAGGCCGTCATCTGGCGCGGACCGATGCTGCACGGGGCCATCACTCAATTTCTTAAGGACGTGAAGTGGGGGGAGTTGGACTACCTCATTTTGGATCTGCCGCCGGGCACCGGCGACGTCCAGCTGACCCTCTGCCAGACGGCGCCGCTGGCCGGCGCGGTGATCGTGACGACGCCGCAGAGCATCGCGCTCTCCGACGTGCGCAAGGCCGTGGCCATGTTCAAGCAGCTCAACGTCCCCATCCTGGGCGCCATCGAGAACATGTCCGGCTTCGTTTGTCCGCACTGCTCCAAGGAGAGCAAGATCTTCTCCGAGGGCGGCGCCCAGACCTTGGACAATGATTTCGGCATCCAGATCCTCGGTTCGATCCCTCTCGACCCGCGCGTCTGCTCGGCCGGCGAGGGCGGCACGCCCATCGTCTTGTCCCACCCCGATTCCTTGCCGGCCCAGGCCCTGCGCGAGGCCTCTCGCCGGGTCGCGGCCGCCGTGAGCGTGCGCGGCGCGGCCGCCAAGCCGCTCGAGATCAAGCTGGTCAAAGCCTGAGCGATGGCCGGCCGGGATTTTTACTTTGCCCGCGGCGGGGGAACCGCTGCGCGCGTGATGCGGTAACCCGCGCCGGAGACCGTCAGGATCCGGGAGCCTTCCTCGCGCAGATTGCGGCGCAGGCGGCAGACGAGGTGATCCACCCTTCGTTCGTCGAGGCCGAGCTTGCGGTCGTAGCCCCAGATCCTCTTCATGAGGAATTGCCGCGGGAGGACCTTGCCGTCGGCGTCCATCAGCGCCTCCAGCAGCATGAATTCCTTCGGGGTCAGCTTCACGGCCTGGCCATGGACGCGGACCTCGCGGCTGTCGTGGTCGATCTCGATGCCGCCGGGGCCTCGAAGCTCCTTTGCGGCCGGAGGCGCAGCGGCCTTGCGATTAAGGATCGCCTTGACGCGGGCGACGAGTTCGTCGACCGAAAACGGCTTCATCACATAGTCGTCGCCGCCCAGCTTGAAGCCCAAGAGCCGCTCCGCCTCGCCGGCGCGGACCGTCAGGAATATGATCGGCACCGATGAGCGCCGGCGGAGGAGTCGGCAGACCTCCATCCCGTCCATGCCGGGCAGCATGACGTCCAAGATGACGAGGGCGAGATCCTCTTGCGCGGCGAGGGCCAGGCCATCCTCCCCGGTGAGCGCCCAGGTGACCGCGAAGCCTTCCCGCTGAAAGCGGAGGCGGAGCAGCTCGATTAAATCTCGATCGTCTTCGACGATCAAAAGCTTGGGCCTTTCCATGGGAAGGTGTTCTTTTAGCAAATCCACCCGCCGCTCACATAAGGCAATATATCACACATTTTTTACACATAAATATAAAGTGACACAGATTCTAATCCGACCTACACTATCATATGGACAAAACAGGGGCGTTGAGCGAGCCGCAACAGCGCCCGGCGTGGCTGAAGAATACGCCGGACGTCGAGTTGGACATCATGGACGCCGTCGCGGGAGATTCGTTCTTCTTGGCCATCATCAAAGGGATGTATGAGTTAGCGCCGGGCCGGGTCATGAGGATACGGACGGACTTCGAGCCGACGCTGCTCTACTCGATCCTGCTCGAGAGTGGCTTCGAATTCTGGCCCGAGCGCGGCGAGAATGGAGACTGGAACCTCCAACTCTGTAGGAGACCTCGGGCATATTAGGGATCCCCCGAGCCGGAGAGGCCCCTCGTGTAGTATGATTGCCTCCATGGCCGATCCCAAAGTGGAAGTGATGGGCGAGGAGTTCCTCGACCTGCCCGAGGAACCTCTCGAGCGCAAGACCCGGATGACCCCGGAGATGCTCGAGAGGCGCTGGTACCAGACGGTCTACCGGGGCGACTCCATGCCCCAGTTGACCCTGCGGGCGATCGTCATGGGCTCCTTCCTCGGCGGCTTCATGGCCCTTTCCAACCTCTACGTCGGCCTCAAGACGGGCTGGGGGCTGGGCGTGGCCATCACGGCCTGCATCCTCTCCTACGCCATCCATAAGACGATGATGGCGGCCTTCCCGCGGTGGTTTCCGACGGAGATGTCCATCCTCGAGAACAACTGCATGCAGTCCACCGCCTCCTCGGCCGGCTACTCCACGGGCGGCACCATGACCTCCGCGATCGCGGCCTACCTGCTGGTCACCGGCCACCACATGCCCTGGCCCACGCTGGCCGCCTGGACCCTCTTCCTCGCGGCTCTCGGCGTCTTCATGGCCATCCCCATGAAGCGCCAGATGATCAACGTCGAACAGCTTAGGTTCCCCAGCGGCATCGCCGCGGCCGAGACCCTCAAGAGCCTCCACTCCAAGGGCGCGCAAGCCGCCCTGAAGGCGCGCTCGCTGGGCATCGCGGGCGTCATCGGCGGCGTCGTCGCGTGGCTGCGCGACGCGGGCAAGCCCTTCGTTTTGCCGGGCATGCTGGAGTTCCCCGGCTCCATCGGCGGCTACGCGCTTTCCAAATACACCATCTCCTTCGAGATGAGCACCATCATGCTCGCCGCCGGCGCCATCATGGGCTGGAAGATCGCCTGGTCTTTGCTGCTGGGGGCGTGCCTCAACTACGGACTCCTGGCCCCCTGGATGGTGAGCCTGGGCGCCATCGACGGCGCCAAGCTCGGCTACCGAGCCATCGTCTCCTGGAGCACCTGGACGGGGGCGTCGATGATGGTCGCCTCGGGCCTGTTCATGTTCGCCCTGCAGTGGAAGACCGTCCTGCGCGCTTTCAGCGGCGCGGCGGCTCTCCTCGCGCCCCAGCGCGCTAAGAAGAAAAACACCGCGACCGAGGACGCGATGGAGGCCATCGAGGTCCCCACGTCATGGTTTCTGACCGGAACCGGCCTCTCGGGGCTGGGCTGCGTGGCCGTGCTCTGCCTCGCCTTCGACACGCGCTGGTGGATGGGCGTCATCGCCGTGCTCATGACCTTTTTCCTCTCTCTTGTGGCCTGCCGCGTGACGGGGGAATCCGACACCACCCCCATCGGGGCCATGGGCAAGATCACCCAGCTCGCCTTCGGCTTCCTGGCGCCCGCCGACATCGCGACCAACCTGATGACGGCCAGCGTCACGGCGGGCGCGGCCGGCTCGTCGGCCGACCTTCTCACCGACCTTAAGAGCGGCTACCTCCTCGGCGCCAACCCGCGCAAGCAGTTCATCGCCCAGTTCCTGGGCATCTTCGCGGGCACGCTCATCGTGGTCCCGGCCTTCTATCTGCTCGTCCCGGACGCGGCGTCGCTGGGCACCAACCAGTGGCCCGCCCCGTCCGCCCAGGTCTGGGCCGCGGTGGCCAAGCTCCTGAGCAAGGGCCTGCACGCCCTCCACCCGACGGCGCGCATGGGCCTGCTTTGCGGCGGGGCGGCCGGCATTCTCATCCCGCTCATCGAGAAGGCCTTCCCCAAATACCAGAAATACATCCCCTCGGCCACGGGGCTGGGCCTGTCCATGGTCATTCCCTTCTTCAACTCACTGTCCATGTTCCTGGGCGCGCTCATCGCGCTGGTCTTGGAGCGCAAGAAGCCGGCGCTGGCCGAGCGCTACATCATCACGGTCAGCTCGGGGCTCATCGCCGGCGAGTCGCTCATCGGCGTGGCCATCGCCCTGCTTGCCGCGACCGGTCTCCTGACTCCTCCCTAGGACCCGGAAACATGAGCGTCCTCCTCGGCGTCGTCGTCGGCTTCATGGCCTGGTTCCTGGTCAACTATCTGATCGCGGGCCTCTACACCGTCGACCAGAACGAGCGCGCGGTCAAGACGGTCTTCGGGCGGGCCCAGCGCATCGCCGGAAAGACGACTCTCTCCGACCCCGAGCTCGCCGCGACCCTCAGCGAGGAGGAGCGCAAGCGCTACGACTATCCCCAGTTGCGGGTGATCCCGCCGGGCGGTCCCTACTTCAAGCTCCCCTGGGAGCGGGTCTACAAGATCTCGGTCGCCACCCAGAGCGTCAACATCGCCATGGACCCGGAGAGCCCGGGAGCCAACAAGGGCGGGACCATTCTGGAGGCGGTGACCAAGGACCAGCTCAACACCGGGCTGACCGGACAGATCCGCTACCGCGTCTCGGAGCGCAACCTCTACGCGTACCTCTTCGGCATCAAGAATCCCATCGTCCACGTGATGGGATACTTCGTCTCGGTCCTGCGCGAGAAGATCGCGACCTTCGAGGCGCCGAAGAACGAACTGGCCCCGCAGACCCAGGCCACGGGCCTCAGCGACGTGAGCGGGGTCTCCATCAACGATATCCGCAAGAACTTACGCTCTCTCAACGACGACATGGACCGCGACTGCAAGTCTTCCATGGCCCGCTACGGAATCGCGCTCGACGCTTCGCTCATCACGGGCATCGACCCGCCCAACGACGTCGAGTCCGCCCTGGCGGCCATCAACACCGCGCACAACCAGGTCTCCTCCGAGATCAGCCTCGCCCAGGCGTCCGCCGACCAGAAGATCGTCCAATCCAAGCGCGCCGTCGAAATCGAGACGCTGAAGGCGCAGGCCGAGGTCGAGCCCTTAACCGCGATGGCCAAGCAGCTCATCGACCTCAAGGCGGCGGGGGGAGAGACCGCCCTCATTGCCTACCTGCGCAACGTCCGCCTGAGCCTCTTCAAGCAGGCCAAGCAGTATGTGTTGGAGACTAGCCGGAGGGAGGGACGCTGACATGAGCATGAACCCGATGGCGCTCTCGGCGCTGGCGACCTTCGCCGCCTGCTTCGTGGGCGTGCCGATCCTCCTGGGTCTCCTGCGCCTGTTCGGCTGCTATACAATCGTTTACGAGGGGACCGCCAAGGTCTACGTCCTCTTCGGCAACGTCCTGGACGTCATCCAGGAGCCGGGGCTCCACTTCCTCTGGTTTCGGATGGGGCCGGCCGCGCTCATCGTCAACTGGATCGGCAGCGGCTACACCCTGGACATGCGCATGGACCAGGTCTATCGCCGCAGCGAGCCGGTCAACTCCGAGGAAGGCGCTCCCATGGGCATCGGCATCTGGTACGAGATGTTCATCTCGGACCCGGTCGCCTACATCTTCAAGAACGCCGACCCGCGCGGGTCCTTAGCCGCCAACGTCAGCAACGCCACCGTGCGCTCGCTGTCGAACATGAAACTCGCCGACATGCTGGGCTCGCGCCACCAGATGAGCCAGGTCGTGCGCGAGGAGGTCTCGCCGAAGAGCCACGAGTGGGGCTACAAGCTGGGCTCCGTCTACATCCGCAAGGTCCATTTCCGCGACCCGGGGATGATCCGCCAGATCGAGGAGAAGGTGGTCAACCGACTGCGGCAGGTGACCTCGGCCATCAAGCAGGACGGCGAGAACCAAGTCAACATCATCGCCAGCACGGCCCAGCGCCAGGCCTCCATCGCCTTCGGCGAGGCCGCGGCCTTGCGACCGAAGATCGTGGGCCAGGCCCTCAAGACCATCGGTTCGGCCCCCGACATCCTGGAGGCCATGTTCGAGATCCTCGAGGTCCAGAAGTCCCTGGAGGGAGGCGCCGCGATCACCTTGGTCCCGGAGAAGTCCGATCTCATCAGCGGGCTCATCGCCTCTCGCGGCGCGGCTTAGCCGAAAAGTCGTGAACTCCAAGTTGACGGGTTTTGACGGACTCCACCTCCGGACTGCATCGAGATCCGGCGGAAGCTAAAGGTCGCCGGGAGAGGCCGACCGGCCGCTCGGCCTTTCCCGGCGATTTTCAGACTGAATTATCATGGCGAAGTGTTGATATTCCCATTATAATCCGCTTGAAGGATGGAGTATTCGTAGATGAATACGTTTATGGACTGCTACGGCGGGAATGGGACGGGAAGAAACTGATATGACTCGCGTCCGTCCCCGACGATACCGCCCAACCAAGCGCTTCTACAGACGCGCACTTTCTTTGCGGAGTTCCCGTAGCGCGCGCGGCAGAGCGTGGCGATGAGCAACGGGAATATTTTCTAACCCGATAGAGGCCTTGACAAATGATAGCTATCTGCTATCCTTTGGGCTGTGGAGCTAATCGGGCGCGATACCCTTCAATCATTCGCACGGAAGCATCCCGACGCGGGATCCCCCCTGCGGGCTTGGACGCAAGCCATCGAAGTGAACAGTTTCAGACATTTCGTAGATCTACGAAAGACCTTCGGGTCTGTAGACCTCGTAAGGCCGCACACTGTGTTCGATATTTCTGGGAATAAGTACCGGTTGATAGCGCTGGTGAATTACGTGCTTCAGGCCGTTGCAGTTGAACATGTTATGACTCACGCAGAGTACGACCTGGGCCGCTGGAGACGATAAGATGACCATCGAGACACTAGAGCGCAAGCTGAAGCCCTTGGAAGCACCTGTTGAAAACGACTTCCTTCGCTGGCTGTATCTCCATTTGCCGCCGCAACCCATGAAGAACAAGAAGATGCACCAGGCTTACCGGCAAGCAATTCAAATCCTGATGCGGGAGTCGAGCGCGCTCGGCGCGGCAGACTCGGCCGCAGTTGCCCAATACCTACGCAGCGTAATCCCACTTGTCGCGCAGTATGAGAAAAGCGAGCTCTCGATAGGTTCTGCGACGCCAGAGGAAGTGCTTGGGTTTCTCATGGATCAGAATGAGTTGAGCCAATATGATTTGGCGAAGGAACTTGGTGGGCAGCCAGTGGTCTCTGAAGTTCTTCGTGGAAAGAGAAAGCTAACGAGAGAACACATTGAGCGTCTAAGTAAGCGCTTTGCTGTAACTCCAGCCACTTTTTATCCGGGCGCCGGGGTCTAACTAAGCGCTGGTGCCGACGCGCGCTTTCGTTATGGAGTTCCTGTAGCGCGTGCGTCAGAGCGTGGCGTTGGCGAATCTGTTGATTTTTCGACTTTCCAACCGTGCCCAAGCTGCGCTATCATCTTTTCACCGTTGCCCCTCAGGGCGATGCTCTCCTCGGAGACGCGGGGTATTTTATTTTTTTGGCGGCTCGATTGGCAGAGTTGGCCGAGGATCAGGGAGAGGTTAAGTCCTTGACGCCCGTCGCAAGCGGGGCTACACTGACTTCAAGGGTGCTTCCCGCCGAGATGATCAAGACCACCCGTTCCCGCCTCGAGATCCGCCAGGACCCGGATAAGGCCGCCTCGCTGGCGGGAGCCCTCCTGGTCGCCTTCGGCGGCGCCGAGGCCCTGCTGGCTTTGGCGATGCTCCTATCGGAGTGGGTTCTGCCTCTGGGGAGCGGCCTGTTGGTGCCCGCCTTAAGGCTGATCCTCGCTTTGGCTTTCGCCGCCTCGGGCTGGTTCTTCCTTTGCCGCCGCTCCCGCGTGGTCCTCGACTTGGAGCACCGCATGGCCGCCCGCTACCTGGGCGTGGGCGGACCCGCCCCGGGGGGCAACCATTGCTGGGACCTGGCGGAGTTCTCGGAGGTCGTCCTTACCCGGCGCCAACGGCGCCGCCTCCTGCCGGGCCTCGACTCGGGGGCCTGGCTGGTCTGCCTGAGGCGTCCGGATGGGTCGGACCTGGAACTCTATCGCTGCCGGGACGCCGAGGAGGCCGCCGCCGTCGCGGAGCGCGCGGCGTCTTTCGCGGGCCTGCCTCACGTCAGGCGCGTCCGCCGTTGATTGCGAACAGTTCGACGCCGATGCGCCCGGCCGCGTCGAAGCGGGAGTCTTCGCTCACATGGCAGATCTCGACTCCAGCCGCCGCCGCGCGGTCGGCCAGTTCCTCGACGAGGTCGAGGACCGCCGCGGTCGGGCGGAAGCACCAGGGGCAGCTCCGGTGGTTCACGGACAGGCGGCCGCAGGCCGGGCAGCAGCGTCCCATCTTGGCGTAGCCCGCGCGCACGAGCAGAAGACGGGCGCGGCCTTGCTGGAGGACGGACGTCGAGGCCTCCAGGCCCGCGACCGCGCCGCCTTGGCGGAGCTCGTCGAGGAAGCGCCCGACGAGCGCGCTCTGCCGGACTTTGCGCGCCTCGCGCTCGTGGCGCGCGACGCGGTCGGCGACCGTCTCCAACGGGAGGTCGGGTCCGAGCATCGGTTCCAGGATGAGGTCCTTGCGCAGCGGCGCGGGCAGGAGGGGGACGAGGAGGGATTGCGATGAGGGGGCGCAGCCGAGGACCAGGCGGTCGGCGCGCCGGTCCCGGCACAGGACGTCCGCCCGCTTGCGGCGGGCGTTCGCCGGCAGGACGAGGAAGCGGCGGTAGCGCCAGGCGCATAAGGCGTCGGCTCGCGCGGCGCTGAGGTGGAGAGGCGGGGTGTCGGGCGTCATCGGAGATCCTTGCTGCAAGGATAGCCCCAAGCCGCCCGCCCGTCGACCAAACTTTTGCTGAAAACTCTCAGCGCTGGCAGGCCGGACAGTACCGGCTCGTCCGGCCGCCGATGCTCTTTTTGGCGTCCAGCAGGGGCGAGCCGCAGGTCCCGCAGTCGTCGCGGCCGTAGGCCTTGACGTGTTTCTGCATGCGCCCGGGCCGGCCGAGCGGGTCCAGGAACGACTCGTCGTCCAGCGTTGAGCCGCCCAGCTCCACGCCCCGCTGGAGGACCTTGCGGCAGGCCGCGGCGAGTTTCTCGACCTCGCCTCTCTTGAGCGACTTCCCGGCTCGCCCGGGTCGGATTCCCGCCAGATGCAAGGCCTCGGTCGCGTAGATGTTTCCCAAGCCGGCGATGAGACGCTGGTCCATGATGAGGGCCTTGACCGGAGCCGTTCGTCCGTGCAGGGTCTTCCACAGATAATCGGCGTCGAAGAGAGCCTCCAGGGGCTCCGGCCCCAGCTCCGGCAGAAGCCCGCCGACGCGCCCGAAGCGGCGCGAATCGTGGAAGCGGACCTCCTCGGTCCCGACCCAGAATTGGAAGCGCACATGGGGGCTCTCGCCGCCCACGGTGAGGCGTCCCGACATCCCCAGGTGGAAGACGACCTCTCCGCGGCCTTCGAGGACCATCAGAAGGTACTTTCCCCGGCGGCGGAAGGCCGAGATGCGGGCGCCGGTCAAGGCCCGGAGCGTATCCGCGGAGGGCTTGCGGCAGAAGGTCGGGCGCCCGAGAGCGACGGCGGTGATGGTCTTGCCGGCGTAGCGCTCGTGGAGGACCCGGCGGACGGTCTCGACCTCCGGCAGTTCCGGCATCGGCCTCAGTATTGGGGTACGGAGGGGTCGATGCGCTCGGACCAAGCTTTGATGCCGCCTGCGACGTTGACGGCGTCGTAGCCCTGGTCGCGCAGGAACTGCACGGCGCGAGCGGAGCGGCCGCCGCTCTTGCAATGGACCGCCAGCTTCTTCGACTGGTCCAGCTCGCCGCAGCGCCGGGGCAAATCTCCCAGGGGGATGAGCGTCGAGCCCGGGATCTTCGCGATCTCGTTCTCGTGGGGCTCGCGCACGTCGAGGAGGAGGAACGATTCCTTCCTCTCGAGCTTGATCTTCAGTTCTTCGACGGTGATCTCGGGGATCATGGATGCGGGCTTCTCCTTGAGGCCGCAGCAGGCCTCGTCATCGATGGGCGCCCTGATTGTCGGATTTTTCCCGCACGCGGGGCAATGCGGGTCCTTCTTCACCTTGAGCGTGCGCCAGCTCTGCTCCAAGGCGTCGTAGAGCATGAGGCGGCCGACGAGCGGCCTGCCGATGCCCAGGAGCAGCTTGAGCGCCTCCACGGCCTGCATGGCGCCGATGACGCCGGGGAGCGCGCCCAGCACGCCGCCCTCGGCGCAGGAGGGGACCAGCCCCGGGGGCGGGGGTTCGGGATAGAGGCATCGATAACAGGGGCCGCCTCCGGCGCCGAAGACGGACAACCGCCCCTCGAAACGGAAGATGGAGCCGTACGCGTTGGGTTTTCCGGTCAAGACGCAGGCGTCATTGACCAGGTATCGCGTGGCGAAGTTGTCGGCGCCGTCGGCGATCACGTCGTATCTCTTGAACAGCTCGACGGCGTTTGCGGAACTTAATTTCATTTCGTGCGTTTCAACCGTGATATGCGGATTGAGAGCAAGGAGTCTTTTCTTGGCGGATTCGATCTTCGGCTGGCCGACCGAGGCCGTGTCGTGGAGGATCTGCCGCTGCAGGTTCGATTCGTCCACGACGTCGAAATCGACGATCCCGATGCGTCCCACGCCCGCCGCGGCCAGGTAGAGCGCCAGCGGCGAGCCGAGGCCGCCGGCCCCGACGCAGAGGACCGACGAGTTCTTGAGGCGTTTCTGGCCTTGCGGTCCCACCTCGGGCAGGAGGATATGGCGGTGATATCTCGCCAGTTCCTCCCTGGTCAGGTCCGCTTCCGGCGTGTCCAATCTCTTGCTCCCTTGGTTGAACGACGTCCTGGAGTCTACAACATTCTTCGCTGAAGTCTTTTTTGCGATAATAGGCCATAGAAGATCTTCGAGTATTTCCCAATATCATCCTTGCCATTGCCTCCGTTTTGCTCGGGGGCTGCTCCAAGGCTCCGCAGGGGTTGCGCACGCTGCCCGATTTCTCGTTGACGGCCGTGACCGTGGACGGGACCTCTCCTCTCGACCGTCGCGCGCTGAGAGGTCGCGCCTGGGTCGCCGATTTCGTCTTTACGCGCTGCACCGGGCCCTGTCCCATGCTCACCGCCAACATGGCCGGGCTTCAGAAGCGTCTGCCGAGAAAGATCGGCCTGCTTTCGTTTACGGTGGATCCCGACCACGACTCCCCTGAGGTGCTCAATGTCTACGCGCGCAAGTTCTCGGCTGATCCCCAGCGCTGGTTCTTCGTGACCGGCGAAAAGTCCGCCCTGACCGGGCTCCTGCGCGACGGCTTCAAGATGTCGGTCCGCGAGGGCGCGGTCGCCGAGTCCGGCGCGAACATCACCCACACCACGAGGTTCGTCTTGATCGACGCGCAGACGCGCGTGCGCGGCTCTTACGACGGAGAGGACCCCGCCGCGCTCGACCTCCTGACGGCGGACGCCGAACGCCTCTAGCGCGGCGGCCTGCGCCCCGCGCCGTAGAGGAACGCTCCCAGGACGAACAGCAGCGCGGCCAGCACGCCCTGGAAGACGAGGAAGCAGAGGATCTTCAGCGGGGCGAAGGCGGGGCTGGCGAAACGCACCAGCCAACCCGAGGCCTCCCCCAGCAGCGAAGAGCCGAAGCCGGCGGCGACGACCCACTTCTTCGTCCGGTCCCGCCAGGATGTAAAAAGGGCGAGGTGCGTCAGCAGGAGGATCATCACGCCCATCGTGGCCAGATGGGCGTGGCTGACTTCCAGCAGAGCCGTCGCGCTCCTGGGCTGGGAGTACTCCTCCTGGGCGCCGAGGTAGTAGGCGCGCACGGACCTCGCGGTGAGGTCCATGCGCGAGAAATACATGGCGGCGTTAGTGGCCCACAAGCCCGCTGCGAAGACCAGCGTCCAGCCCAGCGTCAGGCGCATGAGCGGGTCGTGTCGGAAGCCGCCGGACTGCAGGTATTTCATATTCTCAATCTACCACATTCGGCGGGAGGTCGTTGAGGGCCCCATGGACGGCCAAGACGCGCCGTACGCCCCGGGTGATCGCTTCGGAGGTCAGGCTGGCGCCCGTGATGTTCCGAAGTCCTCGACGGAGCAGCAACTCTTCGTCGAGAGGTCTTCCCTTGAACTGCCCCAGCCATCTCTTCGAGGCCAGATATTCGTCGGGCTCGCAGAAGGATAATATCTCCACGAAGCGGACCTTCCCGTCCGGCTCGACGACGACCATGAAGGTTTCGTCCATCGCGCGCACGACGTGCGACTCGAAGTAGGCCGTGCCCGTCACGCCGGCCGAGGACCGGCCGACGTAATAGGTCCAGACCTTCGTCTCGATCTTGGACTGAGCCGCCTTCTCGGCCGCGCGGACCTGGGAATCGCTCAGGAAGGCGGTCCTTCTCTCGACCGTCGTTGCGGCGGGGAAGGCCAGGGCCAGCGCGTCCTTTTGAGAGAGGATCACGCGCGCCGAGACCGGGGCCGCCCCGAGGAGGGCGGCCCCGGCTAGAAGACGTAGGCGAGTCCGAGATTCCACTGGTCGACTCCGGTGCGGGCCTGGTTGCGCTTCCACTGCCGGTCAAGCTTGACGGCGACCTGCGCGATGGGTTTGCAGGTCGCGCCCAAGGTGTATTCGACGCGGCTGTTGGCGGGGTCCTTCGCGAAGGCGGACGGAGTCTCGGCCTGGGTGTCATAGCGCTCGTAGCGCAAAAAAGGATAGAGCGCTTGTCCCTGGTTATGCCGGGCGAGGGTGAGGAGGTCGAAGGCGCCTTCCACGTAGCCTCCGAAGAGCCTGCGCCCGATCGAGTTTCTGGCCGCGTCCGTGAAACCTTGCTCGGAGTCGAGGGCGTCGACGTTGCCGATGCGGCCCTGGGCGTAGAGGGCCTTGAGCGAGGCGCCGCGCCATTCGGCCGCCGCGTGGGTCTCCCAGAGGGTCACGGGCACGGAGAATGTCGTGCGGCCCTGGTCGGCCTCGCCGAGAAAGAGCCCCATGCCGGCCTTGACTCCCGTCAAGGGCTGGATGTCCACGCGCGAGGCCCACGCCAAATCCTCGGCGAAACTGTTCGAGCCTTCCGTGCGGCCGCCGCGGATGCCGCCGGCCGCGGTGAATCCGTCGGCGGCGGGGTCGGCCGAGGCGACCGCGTTCAAACCCGCCATCAGGTATGTCCGGTAAGAGACGGGGCCGAAATTTCCGAAGAGACCGATGCCGTTCTCGTGCCAAGTCGAGGGGATGATGAAGCGTTCCACGTTGGGCCTGTCCACTCCGTGGAAGGCCGTGGGCTCATGGATTTCGTTGACCAAGCCGAGGGGGACGATGACGTTGCCGGCGCGCGCGCCCAGGGCGTCCGAGAACTTAAACTCAAGATAGGCCTGCTCGATGGCCGCCTCCCCGCGCACTTCGCCGCCTTCGCCGGTGCCGCCGTGCTCGAACTCGAGCTCGGAATTAAAGAGGATCCAGTCGTTGAACTTGTAGCCCGCGTAGAGCACGGCGCGCAGGTTGTCGGCCTGCTTCTTCGCGTGGGAGGGGCCGGCGTCTTGACGGCGTTTAGAGGGCCCGTGGAACACCGTCTCGCCGTAGCCGCCGATGGAGACCTTTCCCGGCCGGAACTCATCGCCGAGCTTGAGCTTCTCGATCTCTTGGGTGAGGATATCCACCTTGCGCTCGAGTTCTCCGAGTTGGGAGACGTCCTGGGCAAGGCAGGCAGCGGCGGGCGTGAGCGCGACCAGCGCGCTGAGAATGATGCTGAGTCGATGTTTCATGAAGGGCCTCCTTTATGGACAGTGGCGACTTTCTTGGCCGCGGTTGGAACGAAGAGGGAGCGTCCTCGAAACGATGGGGGATTCGTCCCGAGGACGTAAAGGGCGGTGGACCAGGCGTCGGCCTCCGCGGCGCAGGCCAGGATCGCCGTCGCCGAGAACTTGCGGCGCAAAGGTCCCCCGTCGAAGGGCGAGGAGATGTGGCCCGGACGCTGCGAGTCTCCAGAAGTGGAGACCGAGGCGTCGCGCAGCATAATAGGCTCCTCGACTCCGGGCAGGCGCACGGTCCAGGCGTCTCGGCCCCTCGGGGCGCCGAGGGCCAGGATCTGGCCGCCGAAATTGATGAAGGCGCGCGTGACGCCCCGCTCGCGCAGGACGTCGGCCGCGCGGTCGAGCGCCCAGCCCTTGCCGATGCCGCCCAAGTCCAGGCCCATGCCCCGCAGGGGGAGTTCGATCGTCCCTGCGGCCGGGTCGAGACGAACCTTGTTCCAGCCGACCAGTCCGAGGTCCTCGGGTCCGCGGCGCAGGACGGGGAGGATGGTGGGGTCGAAGGCGCCCTGCGTCTCATGGGCCAGGCGCAGGGCCGTCTCGACGGCGGCATAGAGCGCCGGGGAAGCCCGGAAGGGGCCCGTTCCCGCGGAGCGGTTGAGGGCGCTGAGCTCGCTTTTTTCCTTATAAAGGCTTAGGATCCGGTCCCAGCGTTCGATCTCCTCGAAGGCGGCCGTGGCCGCGGCGCCGGAGTTCGTTTCCTCGGCTTGGATCAGGCAAGCCGTGCCCATGAGCCAGCGCACCCGTTCGATCGTCTTCTCCCGGACCGGCGCGCCGAAGACCGCAGCCGCGGCCGGCAACGCGACGCAGAGGAGGGGGAAGCACGCTCCCTTATTGATACTCATATTCAATAACGACAGGATAGCAAGAGTCGTTATTGAAATGCAATATCAATAAAGAGAAATCCTAGATCTTAAGGCGCTCGATGATCGTGTCGAAGTGCGCGGCGGGGTAGGCGCCCCGGATCGGGATGCCGTTGACGAGGAAACCCGGGGTGCCGCTGAAGCCGAAGCCCTTGGCCTCTTTGATGTCCGCCTCGATCTTGTCTTGCACGGCGCGGCCGTCCTTGTCCTTGGCCGCCTTCTCGACGTTCAGTCCTAGTTCCTTGGCCGTCTCGCGGTAGAACGCGTCGCCGAGCTTGTTCTGGTTGGAGAACATCTTGTCATGGAAGATCCAGGCCTTCTCCGGGGACTGGAGGGCGAGGGCTTCCATCCACTGGGCCGCCGCCATGGCCTCGGGGTGCATGTTGGTCAAGGGCAAGTGCTTGAAGACGAATCGGATCTTGGCGCCGTACTTCCGGCGGACCTCCTCCACCGTCTGGAAGCCGCGCGAGCAGAAGGGACACTGGAAGTCCGAGTATTCGACGATGGTGACGGGAGCCTTCTCGTCGCCGCGGATGCGAGTCTTGGCGTCGACGACGGGCTTAAGGGGGTCCGCGAAGGACTTCTCGAAATCCTGTTTTTCCCGGAGCTCCTCTTCCTTCGCTTTTTCCTGCTGGTATTCCTTTTGGGCGTCGAGGACCAACTCGAAGACCGAGGACTTCTTGGCCTTTTTGAGGGATTCCAGCACCAGGTCGGGGTTCGCATCGAGGGCCTTCTTGAGTTCCTCGCGGCTGATGGCGGCCAAAGATGGGACGGCGATCATAAGGGAAAGGGCGGCGGCGGCCGGTCGGTTCATGAGGGTCTCCTTTTCAAGGCAGTCAAGATATCATTTTCCAGCTTTCCGGCGTCGAGAGGGCCGAGGTAGCGGCGCACGATGGCGCCGTCGGGCGCGACGAGGTACGAGGCCGGCAGTTCCCGGACCGCGTAGGCGTCTAGCGTCTTGCGGTCCGCGTAGAGCACCGCGAAGGGGAGCTTGTGCTCGGCGACGAAGGGGGGGACTTTTTGCGAGGCGTCGTCTTCGATGTTGACGGCGAGGATTTCGAAGCGGTCTCCTCCGTGCTTGCGGTGGAGCTCGCTGAGGGCCGGGAGTTCCTCCTTGCATGAGTCGCACCACGTGGCCCAGAAGTTGACGAGGACCACGCGTCCCTTGCGCGCGGCCAGGCTCACGGTCCGGCCGTCGGGACCGGAGAGGCTGAAGTCGGGGGCCTGGCGGGCGCCGTCCGTGCTGCGGCAGGCGGCCAGGCTCGCGGCGAGCAGCGCGACGAGCGGGAAGACGGATCGTCTCGGTGGAGGTTTCATCGGGATCGTTTTCGGGAACGCGTCGATGGATGCGCCGTCCCCCGCCCGCCAGGAGCGGGGGACGGCGGCTTGACGGCATCAGCAGCCGCAGGGAGTCTTCGGACCCATGGTGTCATCCCTCCTGATCAACGACTTTGTGCTGTTCAAGCATCGAGCGGGCGATCGTGCCCACACGCTTGAATATCTTGGCGTCGCGCCTGCATTTCGCGAGCATGCTGGCGCCTTCATAGAGAGCCACGATGGCCTCGGCGGCGGCCGTCGAGTCGAGAGTGGGGCGGAAGTAGCCGGAGGCCTTGGAGCGCTCCAGGCACGCGGCCATGCCCGCGGCCCATCGCCCGAAGAATAGGCCCACCCGCTCGCGGAAGACCTCGTCGCGGTCGCTCATCTCGAGGGCGATGTTGCCGACGAAGCAGCCGGCCTTGCAGCCGTTGCCCTCGAAGAAGTCGGCGGCTTGGTCGAACATGTCGGCCACGGCCTGCTCCGGCGCGCTCTCGGCGCAGAGGGGTTCGACCTTGCGGGAGTTGAAATCGGCGATCTTGAAATCGAGCACGGCCAGGGCGAGGTCGGTCTTGGAACCGTAGTGATGGAAGAGGTTGGCCTTGGCCATGCCGCAGGCTTTGGCGATTTCTTCCATGGACGCGGCATTGAACCCCTTGAGGTGCATGACGTGTTCCGCCTCTTGGAGGATGCGCTCGCGTACGGCGATGTCCGGTTTTCGTCCCATGTCAATTAACCGACCGGTCAGTCAATAAATTAATAACAGAGATATGGACGCATGTCAAGACCTAGGAATGAGAGGGGTCACCCCGATGCCGGCGGAGACCTTGGAGAGATCATAGATCCCGCCGCGCTCCATTCGCAGCCCGCGCGTCGGGTCCTTTCTCAGCCAGAGCGGGGTGTCGAGGTCGACGAAGGAGAAGCCGCCCAGGCCTGCCGCGAAATGGGCCGCGCAGGTCATGGCGAGGGAGGTCTCGATCATGCCGCCGATCATGAGGCCCAGGCCGGAGGCTTTGGCGATCAGCGCGCAGTCCCAGACTTCGAGCAGGCCCATCTTCATGAGCTTGAGGTTCAACACCTGCGCCGCGCGTCGGCGCGCCAGCCCCAGGGCGTCGGCGCGGCCGCTCACGGACTCATCGGCGGCCACGGGTACGCCCCCCAGACGCGCGACGCGGGCCAGGCCGTCCCAGTCCTCGGCCGCGGCCGGCTGCTCGAAGAGGGCGATGCGCACGCCGCGGGCCCGCAGGCGACGCAGGAGCGCGAGGGATTCTCTCGGTCCGTAGCCTTGGTTGGCGTCGAGCGTGAGGATGAACCGCGGGTCCACGGCGGTCACGGCCATCACGCGCGCGACATCCTCGGCGAGGTCCTGGCCCACTTTGATCTTGACGGCCCGCACTCCGAGGGCGCGGATGCGGCGCGCCGCCGCGGCCGCGGCTACGGGCGGAAGGATGGTGACGGTGATGTCGCTGACGAGGCGCGTCTCGGCGCCTCCAAAGAGCGCGCGCAGGGGCAGCCCCGCGCGGCGCGTCCAGGCGTCGAGCAGGGCCATGCCCAGGGCCGCGCGCGCGGCTCCCGCGCCCTGAGGCAGGACCTCCTCGAGCTCCGTCAGGCGCGCGCGCCAGGCGCCGCCGTCCTTGCCGATCCAGCCCCGAGCCGCGCGCCGGACCGCGCCAAGCGAGCGGCGGGAGGTCTCGCCGTTGAAGGCGGGCAGCGGGGAGGCTTCTCCAAAGCCCGGCGTGCCGTCGGCGAGCTTCAGGCGGACGAACACTCCTTCGTGAGCATGCGCGGCGCCGCCGGCGATCTTGAAGGATTCGACGAGTTCCGCGCGGAAGGCCCAGGCGTCCAGGGCGGAGATCCCGGAGCCGGCGGCGCGGGTCACGGCAGGTCGGCGGCCAGGCAGGAATCGGCGAAGGAGAATCCGAAGATGCCGGCGTCCTTGCTGTCGGGGATGACGTAGAGCTCGTGGGGTCTGCCGGCCGGGTCGCGGGAGATGTCGTAGAGGCGGAGCGTGTCGACCGGGACGTAGCTTCGCCCGTCGTCGTCGAATCGGACGTCTTTGCCCGCGTTGCCCTCGTGGAGCCAGAGGTCGTCCTGCTTGATGAAGAAGCGAGCCTTCTTTCCTTCCGGCGGGGCCAGCACGGCCAGGGCCTGAGCTCCGGAGTAGACGATGCGCACGAAGGCCTGCTGGTCGCGGTTGGCCTGCGTCAAGCGAAGGCCGTCAGGCTCCATGTTCCAGCGTCCCAGCGTGGCCGACTCCCCTTCGCGCGCCTCCACGATCATGGAGGCGCGGCGGGAGAAGTTCTTGTCCAGCGCGAGAGGGGCGGTCTTGGCCCGAGTGCCGAGCGGGATGTCCGCGCTGGCCCGGCCGCAGTGCTTGGAGGGGGGCTCGGGAGCGTCGACGGCGGCCGGCAGAGCATTGGAACCCACCAGGTCAGCCAGGGCGGCGCGCATCTCTTTTTCGAACTCGGCATAGCCGCCTTCGCCCAGATGGTCGTAGACGAGGAGGCCCTTGCGGTTCACTAAATAGAGAGCGGGCCAGCCTTCGTTGGCATAGGCATTCCATAGGCGCCGGTCGCTGTCGAGAGTGACGGGGAAATCCACGCCCAGGCGCCGCAGTTGGGCGCGGGCCCACGCCGCGCTGCGATGAATCTCGATATCCGCGGAGAGCACGCCGATGACCATGAGTTGATGGAGCGCGTAGCGGTCGAACCAGGCCTTCAGCACCGGGAGGGCGCGCAGGGTATTGAGCGAGGTCAGGTTGAGGAAGGCCACGACCACGACCTTGCGCTCGCGCAGAAGCGCCAGCGGCAAGGGTTTGGCGTTGATCCAAGCGGCGTCCGGGAGGAACTCGGGAGCGGGCGGCGTCAGGGGGCGTACGGCGCCGGCCGGCGCGGCCAGCGCCAGCACCAGCACCAGCGCCAGCGCCCTTATCGGGCCTGTCCGGTTCAGTTGTTTTTTTCTTTCGTTCCATGTTCCTAGGATGAAGCCGGTCGCGGAGATCGTCGCGGCGACCATCGTCCAAGTCTGCAGTCTCGCGTGCCCGATCAGGAAGCCGGATACGAGCGGCGCCAGGATCGAGGACGTCGAGTTCAGCGACTGCGTCAGCCCCAGCACCACGCCCTGTTCGCGGCGGCTGACGCTCCGGGTGACCAGGCTCGTCAGGACGGGGCGCAGGACCCCCGTGCCGAAGGCGACCGCCGTGAACACCGCGATGAGCATGGGCAGGGAGCCCGTGAGGGCGAGCGCCGCCAGGCCCGCCGCGGCGCAGAGGAAGCCCGCGCGCGCCAGGACGCTCTCCCCGAAGGCTTCGACCATGCGCCCGAGCAGGCCGCCCTGAATGACGACGCCGAGCAGACCCGAGTAGGCGTACAGATAGCCGACCTCGCGCGGGCCGAAGGGGAGGCCGTCGACAAAGAAGCGGCGCTCGGCGAATAGGGCGAAACCCGAAATGAACATCGAGAACATCACGCAGAAGCAGAAGAACTGGACTAGGACCGGCGCCAGCTCCTTGTTCCGGGAATACTGCGCGTAGGCGTCCCAGTCGAGCAGGCCCAGGCGCTTGCCGCCGGGTCCAGCCTCCTCGTCGGCGTGCGGGCGCGCCTGCGGCAGGAGGAAGCAGGTGCCCAGCACGCTGGTCAAAGACAGCCCCGCGGCGGCCCAGGCGGGATAGGAGTAGTCGTACTGGGAGAGCAGGCCGGACATGGCGGGGCCGATCAGGAATCCCAGGCCGAAGGCGATGCCGATAACGCCGAAAGACTTGGCGCGATGCTCGGGCTCGGTCACGTCCGAGATGTAGGCCTGCGCCAGCGAGAGGTTGCCGGCGGTGATGCCGTCGATGAACCGCGAGAGGAAGATCAGCGGCAGGGAGCGCGCCCAGCCGAGAATAAGGAAGCCCGCGAAGGTGCCGAGCTGGCTGACGATCAGCAGCGGCCGGCGGCCGTAGCGGTCGGAGAGCTTGCCCAGGATGGGCCCGGCGACCAACTGGCATAGCGCGTAGGTCGCGGTGAGCAGGCCGACGATCTGGGGAGAGGCGCCGTAGCGTTCCGCGTAGAAGGGGAGCAGCGGCAGGATCATCGTCATGCCGAGGATGTCCACCGCCACGATCAGGAAGATCGGCAGCAGGACGTTCTTGGGCTGGTCGAGCTCGGCGCTCATAGAATGAAATTGTATCAAAGCGCGGCCGGGAGAGTTCCGAGCATGCGAGGGGCGCGGAATATGGTTGAATCATGATTATGGGTGCTCCACGCCCCCACGAGGCGCTGTCCGTCCTGCGCGCCCTGGAAGACCTGGCCTGTGCCGATCCCCTGAACGTCCGCGGCGTTCTGGCGACTCTGCTCACGCTCGACGGGGCGATCCACGAGAGCTCGGGCGCGACGGCCCTGTTCTGCGACGAGGCGGCCGCCGGCGCCGAGGGCGCGCGCAACCTCGCGACCCTGCCTGAGGCTTTAAAGTCCGCCGTTGAGAATGTCATTGCCGCCGCGGTCCCCGCTCCGGTCGAGTTCGCTCTCGATGAGGACGAGCCGCTCTTTGGTCCCGGGGGGCTGGCCGGCACGGCCGAGGTATTTTTGGAGCCCGTCACCGGGGAACTGCGCGACCGCCTGCGCGAGGCGCGCGAGGCTCTCCTGCGCGGCGAGGGCCTGGTCGTCGAGCTCACCGTCGCGGGAGGAGAAGCCGGCCTCCGCCGCCATTTCCCTGCGGAGCATCCCACGGTGAAGGCCTGCTACGACGAAGGAGCGCCTGAGCTTGAAGAGGAGACCGGCCGCGATGGACTTCGGCGCGTCTTCAGCATGCCCCTCATCCCCATGGGCAAGGCCCTGATCCTCGGCTCGGGCGAGGATGCCCGGCGCCTGGCGGAACTCCTGGACCGGCTGGGCTTCGTCGTCACCGTGGCCGACCACCGTCCCGGACATCTGCACGGCCCGGGGTGGGACCGCGCCCGCTGGAGGATGGTGGAGGGCGGCTGGGACGCGGCCCGCGCCGCGGCGCGTCCCGACGCGGACACCTACGTCGTCGTCATGACGCACAGTCATCGCGCCGACGGCCGCGCGCTCAAGGGCGCGCTCCTCAGCCCCGCGCGCTATGTCGGGCTCGCCGGTCCGGCCGGGCGGGGGACGAAGCTCCTCGCCGAGCTGAGGCAGAAGGGCGTCGAGCCCCGCTCCGGCGTGTTCTCGGCCCCGGCGGGACTGGAGATCGGCGCGCAGACGCCGGAGGAGACCGCCCTCGCCGTCGCCGCGGAGGTCCTGGCCATGCGTTTCGGGCGCAAGGGCGGACGCCCGGCGCGCCTGCGTCCGGCTGGTTCCTCGCCCGCGCAGCGCAAGGGAGGCGTGAAGGTTCCGGGCCTGGTCCTGGCCGCGGGCCGCGGACGCCGCTTCGGCGCGGGCTCCAAGATGCTGGCGGAGGTCGACGGCCGTCCTGTCCTGCGCCACGTTGTGGAGTCGGCGCTCGCCTCGCGCCTCGACCCGGTCATCGTCGTGCTCGGCGCGTCGGCTGAGGCCGGCCTGCGCGCCATCGAGGGAATCGAGGACCCGCGATTGCGCGTGGTCTTCAACCCGTCCTGGCAATCAGGCAAGGCCTCCAGCTTCGAGGTCGGCCTGCGCGAGGTTCCCGCGGCTGCCCCCGGAGTCGTGGCTCTCTTGGGTGACATGCCGCGCGTCAAGACCTGGCTCATCGACCGCGTCCTCTCCGAGTTCGAACTCTCCGGCAAGCTGTGCTTTCCGACCGTCCCCGATCCCGAGGGCCCGGTCAAGGCCCACCCGACCGCCTATCCGCGCGAACTCTTCGGCGAAGTGGGACAGCTCGTCGGCGACGACACCGCGATGGCCGCCATCCGCCGCCATTGGTCTCAAGCCGTGAAGATCCCGCTCGAGGACGCCTCCACCCAGGCCGACATCGATACGGCCCGGGACCTCGAACTGCTCAAGGTCCCGCCCGAGCAGGGCCGGCTCTGACATTTTGCTTCCCGAGGCGGTAAAGTGATATATCAAAGAAGCATGCCCAAAAAGATACTGATCATCGACGACGACGTCAATCTCGCGACGGTGATGAGGCATTATCTGGAGGAGCGCGGTTTCGACGTCGAGACGGCCTTCGACGCCTACTCGGGGGTGGGGACCGCCATCGGTTTCAAGCCCGACTTGATCCTCCTGGACCTGCAGATGCCGGCGGGCGGCGGGGCGGGAGTCTGCTTGAACATCAGCCAGAACATGGCGATCAACAAGACGCCGATCATCTTCATTACGTCGGCCAGCGAAAAGGAGCTGAAGGAACAACTGCCGCTGGTCGCCCAGTTCAAAGGTCATTTCAAGAAGCCGGTCGACATGTCCCAATTAACGTCGGCGATCAACCGGCTGCTCGGCGCGCCCTAACCCGGCGTCCTCTCGGTCGTCCATGCGCGTGAGGTTCCATTCGTCCCATTCTCAGTGGGTCCTTTGCCTGGTTTCGATTTAGGACCTCCGCCCCTGATGAGCGGCGCTTGGTTGATTTACAATCAGCAGTGATGATCAAGCAAATATCGGCCGTCGTCTTGTCCGCGCTGCTTCTCAATCCCGCTCCAGCCGCCGCGCAGGCCTTGCGCGTCGTCGTGGACGCGCCCGCGCTCTCCCCGGCGGTCCGGCTCCCGCCCCTTGCGCTTTCTTCAATGTATCTCGCACCGACGAATCTCTCGCCCGCGCCTTTCGCTTCGAACAACGTTGCGTTTACGCATGCGTCCATAGCCGCCTCCGTTCCCATCGCCGTCGTCGCGCCGACTCCGGTGCAGGAGCAGGTTCGGGTCTACGCGAACCATCTCGCCGCCGCAAAAGAGCCCGAGACCTTCCTCGCGAAGAGCTTTGACGGCGTCTCCTCCGCCAATGACGCCGTCTCCGACGTGACCGCTCCGCCGACATCCTTTCATCGGTCTGTCCTTAGTCGTTTGAAGCGTTCAGCCTCTTACAGCGCGACCGCGCTTGCGGCAGCCGTCCCGGATGTAAGCAACACCTTCGGGATTTCGAACCATACGATTCCGTACTACATTCAAATTCCGATTTTCATCGCTGTTTCGATCGGAATGATGTTTCTCATCCAATGGATGAGCAGTCGCGGCGGAGGTCAGGGTCAGCGGCATCCTTCTCATATTTTTAAAAAGGCCGGCGCGTGGTTCCATAAGGTCGGCAAATGGAGCGCGGCTCGAACTCCGTCTCCTTCAACGTCGCCTTCTCCCGGCAGCGGGGCTAAGCAGTCCGCGCGCCGCACCACGGAGGCTGGGGATGTCATCATCACGTTCGAGGATGTCGCCGGTCAGGACGAAGCCAAGAACGAACTCAAGAAGGTCGTCGACTACATCAAGTTTCCCCAGCGTTACCGAAAGCTCGGCGTCAAGCGCCTGCGCAACGTGCTCTTGTTCGGCCCTCCGGGGACGGGAAAAACCTTGATCTCGCGCGCGGTCGCCGGGGAGGCCGGCGCGAACTTCCATGAGGTGGACGGTTCCTCATTCGTGAACACTTACGTCGGCAAGGGCCCGGCCAATATCAGGGAGGCCTTTGATAAGGCGCGCGGCGACGGCACGAAGCCCGGCATTCTGTTCATCGACGAGATCGACGCGGTCGGCAAGAAACGCGGCGCGGGCAATGAGGGCAACCAGGAGTACGAGAACACCCTTAACGCCCTGCTTAGCGAGATGTCGAGCCCGAAGAACAAGACTATCACCGTCATCGCCGCCACCAACCGTCCGGAGCTCCTCGATCCCGCGTTAATGCGCGGCGGACGATTGGGCTTGAAGGTTCCCGTCGGCCTGCCCGACGTCGCGGGTCGCGAGGCGATATTAAAATTGCACATGCAAGACATGTCGCTGGCCGCGGACGTCGGCCCGCGCCAGATCGCCGAGCTGACCCCGGGTCTGTCCGGCGCCGACCTCGAGGAGATCGTCAACGACGCCGCGATGCTCGCCGGTGAGCGCCCGGAGGCCGTCGAGGTGACCGTGGCGGACTTTCGCAAGGCGGTGGACCGCCAGACTATCGGCCATGAACGCAGGCTGGTCATGAGCGCGCTTGAAAAGAAGGTCATCGCCAACCACGAGTCCGGACATGCCCTTGTCGCCAGGTTGGTGCCCAACGGCGACCAGATTCGGAAAATCACGATCATCCCCCATGGTCTGCAGACCCTCGGCCTCGTTCAGACTATGAATGCCGAAGAGCAGTATATATATTCCCAATCATGGCTGGAAGACCGCATCGCGATCGCCCTCGGCGGCCGCGTCGCCGAGCAATTGACGACCAAGGAGAGCTACTCCGGCGCGCGGAACGACTTCGAGCAGGCGACGCGCCTGGCGCGCAGGATGGTCATGAAATTCGGCATGTCGAAGATCATCGGCTCCGTGTCCTACGATATGGAAGGCGAGCCGCCGGCCGCAGGCCGCGCGCTGAGCCAGAGGCAGATGCGATTGATCGACAACGAGGTCCAGCGGATTATCCAAGAGCAGCAGGTTAGGGTCGTTAAGCTGATCACGCAATACCGCAAGCACCTCGACGCCATGGCCGGGGAACTCATGGAGAAGGAGACTTTGCGCGAGGGCGACGTCGAGAGGCTGCTTCCTCCCAAGCCCAGCGGTCGGTGAAGCGCCCGGAGCCCTTTGCGCGAGTTCCGCGGCGAGGCGTCAGGCGCGGGCGGCGATGCGGGCGCAGACCTCGTCGACGGTCATGGCTTGCTCGTCGCCGGTCGCTAGATTCTTGACCTGGACGACGTCGCGCGCGGCCTCGTCCGGCCCGATGACCAGGGCGTAGCCGGCCTTCTTCTGATCGGCGTACTTGAACTGGCGCCCGAGCTTGCCGGCCCCGGGGTAGACGTCCACGGAGAGGCCCTTGGCGCGCAGCGCCGCGGCGACCTCCAGGGACCGGCCGCGCAGTTCGTCCGAAAACACGGCGACGACCGCGTCCGGGGCGCCGGAATCCGCGGCCTTCCGCGCTTCCTCCAGGATGAGCATGAGGCGCTCGAAGCCGATGGAGCCGCCGCAGGCGGGCGTGTGCTGCGTGCCGAAGTTCTCGGTCAGATTGTCGTAGCGCCCGCCGCCGCCAAGCGAGCCGGACAGGGCGGGGTGGCGGAACTCGAAGACGGGTCCGGTGTAGTAGTCGAAGCCGCGCATGAGGCTGGGCGAGAGGACGAAGCGATCGGGATGCTTGGAGCCGGCCTGAAGCGCTGAGATGATGAGTTCGAGCCGCGCGACGGCCTCGGGGGCCGCGGCCCTGAGGGCCGCCAGGTCGGGCGTCTCGGCCATCATCATCGCTTCCAGGGCCTGCGCCGGGGCCGCGCCCACGGCGGTCGAGAGGTCCGAAAGAACCTTGGCGCGCCCGGCCTTGTCGAGCTTGTCGAGGATCACGCAGACTGGGACCCTGTTTCCAGCCGGCACCCCGGCTTGATCCAGCATGGCGTAGATCAGGGAACGGTCATTGAGCAGGACCGACGGCTGGTCGACTCCGAGCGCGGAGAAGACCGCGCCGATGGCGGTGATGACCTCGACTTCGGCCCCCCAAGAGTCCGAGCCGATGATGTCCACGTCGCATTGCGTGAACTCCCGGTAGCGCCCCTTCTGGGCGCGCTCGGCGCGCCAGACCGGGCCGAGCTGGAAGGCTTTGAACGGGTGGGACAGCAGCGAACCGTGTCTGGAGTAGTATCGGGTCAGCGGGAGGGTCAGGTCGAAGCGCAGGCCCAGGTCGGCCAACTCAGACTTCTCGGCCGCGGCGCGCTCGAGGGACTCGCCGCGTTTGAGGATCTTGAAGATGAGCTTCTCGTTCTCGCCGCCCCCCTTGCCGAGGAGGATCGAGAGGTCCTCGACGGCGGAGGTGGCCACGGGCTGGAAGCCGAAGGAGCGGTAGACGCGCGAGATGGTCTCGATGGCGGCGTGGCGCGCGGCGACCTGGGCGGGCAGGAAGTCTCGAAATCCCGACGGGGGCGCGGTGGGGATGGACATGGCGATAGGCTAGCAAAATGGCCCTGGCAGGTCAGCCTTGCTTGCGCCTCTCGAGGTCCCGGAGCTTCTGCTCGTAGTCGCGGCGCAGGGCCTCGCGTTCCTCGGCCAGCTTGCGCACGCGCTCGTCGTACTGGGAGGCGTGCTCGATCTTGGCCAGGTTCAAATCCTGGCGGAGCTGGCGCTCGTTCTGCTGGTAGCGCTCGGAGATCTCCGCCTCGCGCGCGGCCAGCCATGAGGCGTTGCGGGTCTTCTCGGCCTCGACCTCGCGGGCGCGCTTCTCGAGCTGGGCCGTGAGGGCCTCCCGCTCGGCGGCGATAGCCGTATCGGTCTCGCGGCGGCGGAGGTCGTCTTCGTCCTCCAGCTTCTGGCGGCGTTGCGCGTAGGCGCGCTCCAGTTCCTGCCGCCGCGCCTCGAACGCGGCCTCGCGTTTCTCGTCCTCGGCGCGCAGGGCCGCCGTCTCGCGCTCGGCGGCCTGGCGGGCCTTGGCGCGCAGGGCCTCCTCGCGCTCGCGGGCGCCGCGTTCCAGCTCCGCGCGGATCTTCGCGCTCTGCTCCTCGTAGGAGACGATGAGCTCCCGCTCCTTGGAGATGAGATTGGTTTCGACCTCCCTCTGGCGGGCGCGGAGGGTCTCATCGACGAGGCGTTCGCGCTGGAGCAGGGAGGCCTCCAACTCGCGGCGGCGCAGAAGGAGCTCCGCGTCGCGGGCGGACTCCCATTCATCGCGATCCGCCTGAATCTGCTCGCGTGCGGCCTTGAGCCAGGCCGCCTCGCGCTGGGTGAGAGCTTCCTGCAGTTCGGTTTCCTTCCTGATCCAGGACTGCTGGAGCGCCGTTTCGCAGCGCGCCAGTTCCGCCATGCGTTCGTCGACGGCCTTCTGCAGGCGCGTTTCGATTTCGGCCCGGCGCTGTTGGGCCGCCGTTTCGCGGTCGTGCGACTCGATCTCGAGCTGGACGCGCCGCGCCTCGACCTCTTGGAAGCGTCGCTTGAACGATTCATCGAACGCGGCGGCTTTGCGCGCGTTCTGGGACTCGAGTTCCCCAATGCGCAGGGCTAAGGCGCGCTCCAACTCCTGGCGCGCGGAGGCGATTTCAGTTTCCTTTTCTCGGTGCTTGGTTTCCAGCCGCTCGCGCTCGGCCTTAGCGAGAGCCTCGTGTCGGGACGTCCAGTCTTTGTCGCGCGCGTCCCAGACCAGCTGGAGGGCGGCCTGCTCGCGGGCGTGCTTGTCTTTGAGAGAGGCCTCGAGCGCGGCGGCGCGTTCCTCGAGCGCGCCCCGTTCGCGCAAGAGGGCCTCCTCGTAGGCCAGCCGGTACTGATCCTCCTTGGCCGAGACCTCGGCCTTGAGCCGGGCTTCCTTGGCGAAGAACTCGTCGCGGATATTGCGTTCCTTGCCGGTGACGGCCGCTTCGAGGCGGCCCTGCGTCTCGATCTCGCCCCGACGCAAAGCCTCGCGCTCGTCGGAGAGCTTCGCCTGGGCCTCCTCCCGCTGGCGGCGCACATCCTCCTCCCACTGCGCCTGCTGGGCTCGGGCCCGCCCCTCCGTCTCGCGCAGGAGGGTCTGCATCTTGACCTCCTGGCGGCGCTGTTCCTCGGCGAGCTTGCGGCGCATCCCCTCACCCTCCGCCTGCGCCTTCTGCTCGTACTGGGCCTGGAGGACGAGCGATTCCTTGAGGGCCTTCTCCTGGAGTTCCGCGCGCAGGGCCGAAGCGGTCTCGTCCTGCTGTTGCTTCCAGCGGGCCTGCTCGACGTTCATGGCGCGCCGGAACTCGGATTCACGCGTCGCCGTCGCGGTCTGAAGATCCTCTTCGCGCTTCTTCTGCTGGGCCTCGAGACTCCGGCGCTCCGCGGCGAGCTGTTCGCCGAAATCGAGGCGGACGCGCTCCATTTGGGCGTGGTGCTCCGACTGGAGGACCTTTTCCCGCTCGGCCCAGCGCCGGGAGAACTGCGTCTCCAGCTCCGCCGTCCGGGCCTCGTCTTCGCGAGCGAGGCGCTCTCGCTCGCTGTCGAGAGCGCGCAAGTCCTCGGCTCGGCGGACGGCGAGCTCGAGCTCCTTGGCGTCGTAGGAGGATTCCAGCTTGACTTGCTCCTCCTTCAGTTTCGCTCGGCCTTGCGCGAGACTCTCGCTGAGTTTGGTCTGGTGCGCCTCCCAGGACTTCTTCTCGCGTTCGGCCCGCTCCTCCTGCATCGTCTCGAAACGGCGGGCGAGTTCACCCTCTTTGGCGCGATAGTGGTCCTGGAGTTCCTGCTGGCGCGCGAAAAGCTCCTCTTCCTTCTTCTGATAGGCGGACTCAATTTCCTTGAGCCGGTCGGCGGCGGCGGCGTCGCGCTTGATGAAATCGCGCTCCAGGCCCTCGCGGCGGGCGTCCAGCTCCGCTCGCCCCTTGGCCAGGGCTTCCTCCAGGCGTTTCTGCTGGTTCTGCCAAAGGTCCTTTTCCTTCTGCGCGATTTCGCCCTGGAGCTGCTCGTGCTTGGAGACGAGCGCGGCTTCCTGGGCCTCATGGCGCCCGAGCAGGGTCTTCTGCCGTTCGATGAAAGTCGCCTGGAGCTTGGCTCCCTTATCCTGGAAGTGCTGCTCCAGGAAACGGCGCTCGGTCTCCAGCCTTTCCTGCAGGCGGCCCCACTCGGCCTCGTTCTTGTGCTGGTAGGCCTTGTCCAGTTCCTCCATGCGCCGGGCATGGGTCTCGTCGAGACGGAGGCGATGTTCCTCGACGGTCTCTTCCTTCTGGCGCAGGCGGGCCTCGAGCTGGAACACCTTCTGCTCGAACTTCTCGGCCAGCCTCTGCTCCTCGCGGGCGAGGGACTCGCGGTCGTGCTTGATGAGGTCCGACACGTCCTGCTCGTAGCGGCGGCGGAAGTCGGCCTCCTTGGCCTTGATCTGCTCGTCGAGGAGGCGCTGCTGGTTCTCGAGATCCTTTTCCTTGGAGTGAATGGACTCGCCCTGGATCTTCAGGCGTTCCAACAGGGAGAGCTTCGTCTCCCCGAGGGCCTTTTCCTGGTGGGCCAGCGCGGACTGGAGTTCCTTCTCGGCGTCCTGGCGCGCGACCTTGACCGCGTCGATGACTTCGCGGCGCAGGCCGCCGATGACGGCCTCGCGCTGCGCGATCTCGCGCTTGAGCGCGTCGATCTGGAGCGAGGATTGGAGGCGCTCTTCCTGGACGTGCGCGTCCTGCTCGCGGGAGACTTCCTTGCGCAGGTCCTCGCGCAACTGGACCTCGAGCTGATGCTGGTCCTTCATCGAGGCTTCCCAGGCCTTGATGGTCTCGCGCCAGCGCTTGACCGTCTCGTCCTTCTGGTGGGCCTCTTCGGAGAGCTCGTCGCGGCGGCGGTCGGCGCGGGCGGCTTCTTCGCGGGCGGTCCCGAGTTCCTCGCTCATCTTGTGGAGGCGTTCGAGGGCCCAGCGCAGGGCGAGCCGCGCGGTATCGAGGTCGTTGACGTTCGAGGCGTCTAAATCCTGAGGGGGCTGGGGCGGGTCGGGTCGTTCGTTGTCCATGATCGTTGGACGCGTCGGCGGTCGCGCAGAATGATTCTGACTCTATTGTGTTACGGATTAATGACGCGCTCCTTTTGCTAAAATGAGATTTCATGCGGCAGCATGCGCGTCAAACCATGACCAACCTCCCGATCGAGATTTCCAACGTGCGGTTGTTCGACGTCTTGAAGAACGCTCTGACTTCCGAGTTCGGCGAGGTCGTCGGCATCGAAGGCGACAAGCTCGCGCTTGTGGTCCGTTCCGGCGAGATCGTCCGCTTTAAATTCACGCGCAATTTCACCCGCGTCTCCGACGAAGAGACCCTCGCATTCCGCGCGCTGACGCGCGCTTTGCGGCGGGAGCGGCTCCGGGCCCATCCCCGCAAGCGCAAGGGGTCCCGAAAACCTTCAGTCAAGGCCGAGAAGAAGTAGGACGTCCCCCCTCTATCCATGGAATCACCCGCGGCGATCTTGGACGAGGTCCGCGGCTTCCTCGACGGCCTGCGCCGCGAGTGGCCCGAGGTCTTTCTGCGGCGGCGCCCCCGAACCCGCTTCCGCTCGGCGCCGTCCGTCGCCGCGATGCCGGCGGCGCCGCGGTCCGCGCCTGCGGAGGGGGGCCTTGAGGCGCACTTCCACGCTCGGGCCTCGTTCTGGGCCGAGCGGCTGGGTGTCACCTTCGGCGCGGTGCGCGTCAAGGACCAGCGCAGCCTCTGGGGATCTTGCTCCCGCCGGGGAAATTTGAACTTCAACTGGCGACTGAGCCTGGCGCCGTCCGAGGTCCAGGACTACGTGGTGATCCATGAGCTGGCGCACCGCCTGGAGATGAATCACTCTCGCGATTTTTGGGCCGTGGTGGAACGCGTCTGCGTCCAGCACAAGGCGCACCGCCGCTGGCTGAGGAAGAACGGCGCGCGACTTTACGGCGTCTCGCGACCTGTTCCACGAGCTTCCTAATGCAGATTCCGGATATACAGATCGTCGGTCTGACCGCCCCCATCCGGCACGCCCTGCAGGGATTGGCGGCGCTGGCCGCCCGGCCCGACCTATGCCTCGGCGCCAAGCGCGTCGCCCGGCGCCTGCGTCTGCCCGAGGACGCCCTTTCGAAGTGCTTCCAACGCCTGGCCGCCGGCGGGATCATCGAATCCCGGCGCGGTCCTGGCGGCGGCTATCGTCTGGTCCGGGCGCCGAAGTCGGTGAGTTTAGCCGAGGTGGCCTGCGCCCTGGAATCCGGCGGCTCCCGCGCGGGCCGCTGCGTCCTGCAGGACCGCCCGTGCCGGGGCGAGGAGCATTGCGTCCTCCATCACGCCGCGAGCATGGCGGATGCGCGGATGAAGGAGGCTCTGGCCCGCCTCACGCTCGCCGACTTGGCTTGCGGTCCGAGGTCCAGGCCGCGGGCTGATGGGCGCAGGCCGGGTCCGTCTCCCAGACGTTTCCGGTGACCGCGAAGGCGCGCGCGCGAGAGCCGCCGCAGATCTGACGGTACTCGCAGACCCCGCAGCGGCCGATGAGCTGGTCGTGGTCCCTCAGTTTGATGAAGAGTTCGTCTTCCCGGTAGACCTTCGCGAGTTGGTCCCGGCGGACGTTGCCGCGGACCTCGGGCAGGAAGCCCGAGGGGCAGATGCCTCCCAGATGGTCGATGAACATGAAGCCGTCGCCGGCGTTGACCGCGCGTTTGGGCAGGCGGATGCCGGCGCGCAGGCTGGCGGGGCGGGCCACGGCGTGCTCGGTGCGCTCGGCGGCGCCGGCGCCCGCCGCGGCCTCTTGCTGCATCACGAAGCGGCGGAAGTGCTGGCCCTCGGTCAGCTTGACGACGAAGTTCTCCTGGCGGGAGAGCTTCCAGAGCTTCTCGAAGACCTCTTCGAATTGTTGGGGCTCCAGGCCGCCGAGTTGGGCGCCGCGACCGACGGGGATGAGAAAGAAGAACTCCCAGAAGGCGATGGGCAGGCCGCGCACGAGGGCTTCGATCTTGTCGTAGCCGGCGAAGTTCCAGGCCGCCAAGCAGGTGTTGATCTGGATGTTCAGGCCCAGTTCTTGGGCCCATTGCACGCCTTGTATGACGCGGTCGAAAGCGCCCGGCGTCTGGCGGAAGGCGTCGTGCGAGACGGCGTCGGGGCCGTCGATGCTGAAAGCGACCTGGTCGAGCCCCGCGTCGCGCAGGGACTGCAGGCGCTCGCGGGTCAAGGAGGGGGTGGCGGCCGGGATGGTCCCCATGCGCAGGCCCATGCCCTTGCCGGCCTTGACTAGAACCTCCAAGTCCTCGCGCACGAGGGGGTCTCCTCCCGAGAGGACGAAGATGGGCGTGCCCATGCCCTGGGTCTGGCGGAGGATGTCTTGGCCCTCGACGGTGGAGAGTTCGTCGGGGTCTCGGCGCAAGTCCGCGTCGGCGCGGCAATGCCGGCAGGCCAGGGCGCAGGAACGCGTGCACTCCCAGATGACGAGCAGAGGCGCCTGGGCGAAATCGAAAGGCGGGGGCATGCGGTCCATGTTCACGCCATGAGCGGGCGCAGTTTAAAATCCGCGCCGAGGGTCTGGGCCAGACGGGCGACGCGGGTCCAGTCGTTCTTCGGAAGATCGACGGCGGTGACGATGGTCGGTATCTTCCGGGCCACGCAGGCGCGGATGAAATTCAGCGAGTCCTCGAAGCCGCGGCGTCGGAAGGCGTCCCAGGGGTCATGGAACTCGAGCCAACTCGAGGGATCGGCGGCGTCCAGGCTTACCCAGACCTCATCCACGGAGCCGAGGAGCGCAGGAACGATGTCGCGCCCGTTGAGGCGGTTTCCCAGACCGATGGTTTCCAGGCGGCGCGGCACGCCCGGCCAGCGATGGGCGGCCTCGCGTCCAACCTCGACGAGGACCTTGGCGCGGTAGGTCGGTTCGCCGTAGCCGCTGAAGACCAGCGCCTTGCCGGGACCGCCCTCGTCTTCGATGGCGGAGAGCACGGCCTTGGCGTTGGGCTCGCGCGCGCCCAGGCCCATGTCGCGGTTCCCGAAGAACATCCCGTGGACGCGGCGCAGGCAGAAGCCGCAGCGGCCGGGACAACGGTTGCTTAAGTTGAGATGAGTCTCGCCGCGGCAGCGGTAGGCGATGGCGGGGCCGATGCGGGTCGCGGGGGCCATGGCGGACTTGGGACATGCAACATTCCGGCCTTCTCCGCCCGGGGCTTTGCCCGCGCGTCCAGTCAGGCTTGCGGCGCGAAGGCGGGCGCGGCCCACTGCGGCTCGCGTTTCGGCGGCTTCGGGGCCGTGCCGCGGGCGAACATCTGGACGAAGCAGGCGGCGTAACGGGCGATCTCGTCGGCGTCGTCGAAGAAGTTGGCGTTCTCGAAGTTCAGCATCTCGGCGCGGGCCGAGTAGTTAAACGAGCCGCTTTCGAGCATTTTCCCGTCGAACAGAGCGAACTTGTTGTGCATCTTCTGGTAGCGCGGGTCGCGGGCGCGGTTGGGGCCGCTGATGACGCGAAGGTCGAAGCCGTGCCAGGCGAACCAGTCGTCGAGCCTCGAGATCCCGGCCTGGGTTCGGTCCATGACGATCGAGACCTTGACGCCGCGGTCCTTGGCGCGCAACAGGGCCTCGGCGATCGGTCGGGAGAAGAAGCTGAACATCGCGATGTCGATGGAGAGCCGGCTCGCCTCGATCGCGCGGATGAGGGCGCGCTCGATGCCCGCGTTCGGCGAGAACATCTGGAGGGGAAAATTTTCGTTGTTGAAAGAGATCGGCGTCTCGGTTTCCCGGGGAGGGTCGGGAAGCGGAGGATGCTTGCGCACGGCATCCACCGGATCGTCGTCGAGCAGCGCGGCCTCGGCGAGATTGACGATCTCATCGAGTTTCTCGAGTTCCGGTTCCTCGGAGAGCCCGCGCATGTAGTCGAAGTAGCGCAGGTAGCCCGTCACGCGGCCCTTTTCGATCGAGAAGAAGACGTTCTCGTAGTGGTCGTCCTCGGATTGCTGCGTGTAGTTGTAGGAGCCGAACTGCGCCAGGCCTTCATCGACGACGATGAACTTGTTGTGCATGATGCCGCCGAGCCGGCCCTTGAGCAGGAGGACGTCGAAGCCATCCTTGATCAGGTCGACGACCATCGGCTTAGGCTTGCGCGGCGTGACGCCGTCGTCCTCGTGGCCGGTCGTGTAGACGTGGCTGCGGTCGAGCACGATCTGGATCTTGACTCCGCGCTTCCGGGCGCGGCGCAGGGCGTCGAAGACGCCCTGCTGGTTTAACTCGTATATGGCGATGCGCAGCGTCGCACGCGCGGAATCGATGGCCTGGATGATCAAGGGCTCGACGGGTTCGTTGGGGCGCAGCGCGCTCACCGGGTAGTCGACACCGTTGAACGCGATCCGGCGCGCGGCCGGCAGCGGGTCCGGGCCGGGTTCGGGCGGGGCCGGGGGGCCGCGGGGCTTGAGCGCGCTCTCGCGCAGCTGAGCGTCGGTCGGCAGTTCTCCCACGGGCATCGCGGCCAGGGGTTGTCCGACGTCGAACAGGTGCTGGAAGGTGGAGGCGAAAGCCTTGACGTCGGTCGCCTCGTCGATGAAGTTGGCGTTCTCGAAATTGTTGATGCCGGCGTTCTTGGTCGCGTTGCCCGAGCCGGTCTCGACGAGCTTGCCGTCGAAGACGAAGTACTTGTTGTGCATCTTCTCGGCCAGGGGGTAGTCGCTCTCATCGCCGTTGGGTCCGGAGAGCGTGCGGATCGCGGCGCCGCGGCGCGAGAGCCAGCCGAGGAAGATCTGGACGTGATCGTAGGCCGCCTGGCTCTTGTCGACGACGACTCGGATTTTCACGCCGCGGGCCAGCGCGCGCGCGAGGGCGTCGGCGATCTTGCGGGACTCGAGGACGAACTGCGCGACGTCGATCGAGACCTTGGAAGCGTCGATGGCGGCCGCGATGGAATCCTCGAACTCCGAACTGGGATTGAACACCCAGGCCGGCAGGCGCGTCCCGTTGAAGGAGATCCGCTTCCGGGCGTCCGAAGGCGGCGCGGAGACGTCGAGCGGCCATTCGTGCGTCGCGGACTCGGCGACGGAGACGCTCAGCGCGCGCAGATGCGCCCAGGCGGCCTGGTAGGCCTTGACCCGGTCGGCGTCGGTCGAGAACAGGACGTTTTCGTAGTGGCTGTTCTCGGAGGTGTAGGTCCAGTTGTACGAGCCGAACTCGGCCATCTTGCCGTCGAACACCGCGAACTTGTGGTGGTTGATGCCGTACATTGTCGGGCGGCCGATCACGGTGACGTCGAGGCCGTTGCGGATCAAGGCCCAGATCTGTTCGCTTCGGTAGCGATTATATTCGGCGTCCGGCTCGTTGCGGGGGTTGACGCTCGTGTCGTCGAGGATGATCTCGACCTTGACGCCGCGCTGGCGGGCGGCGAGCAAGGCCTTGAGGATCGCCCTCGAGGTGAACTCGTAAAGCGAGATCTGGATGGACTTGCGCGAGGATTCGATGGCATGGACGATGTGCGTTTCGACCGGCTCGTTCGGCCGGAACGCGACGGAGGGGAAGTTCTCTCCATTGAACGCGACGAGCCGGGAGTGGGTCGGGCCGCCGCCGTCGTCTCTGGTCTGGGCCGGCGGGGGCGTCTGGACCCGGCCCAGATGTACGAACGTCTCGACGCCGAGCTTGGCGTCGAAGGAGAGGGCCGCCTGTTCGCGGATTCCGGCGAGGTCGAACGGCTCGGGTGGGAGCGCATCGAGTTCGGTCTTGAGTCCTTCGAGAGCGGTTCGCGGCGGCTTCGCGCCGTTCAGCGCGTCCGGCCGCCCGGCGCCGGCGGCCGCGGCGGCCGGGGAGAGGGCTAGACCGGGAGCAGGGGCCGGAAGATTGGGGAGGAGAAGCGGCTTCGCGCCGAGAGACGGCGTAGCCGCGGCGGCCGCCGCGGCTACGGCGACGGCTCCCGCCGGGGTGCGGACCGCGGGGGCGACGACGGACTGGGCCCAGGAGGGGCCGGGGCCGACGAGAGCAAGCGCAAGGAGGGCCCTCGCCGTTTTACGCATCAAGGCCAGTGTATCAGTCTCCGGAGGGGGAGGGGCGCGGCGGGGGGCCTACCGGATGCCTGTCAGAGGGCCCTGTGCTATTAGGGCCCTTCGACCTAACGGGACGCGGATTTGGACGGGAGGAGTTCGGCCGGCTTGATCTCGGCCTTGCGGCGCATCTCCTGAAGGTAGTTCGGCGCCTCTTTCTTGATCTTCTCCGCCAGGAGCATCTCGCGCAGGTCGTCCTTGACGTCCTCCAGCACGGCGGCCTTGGCCGGGCGAATTTCCAGGGCTTGAAGAACGTGCTGGCCTCGGGGGCCGGGGATCACCTTGAGCTCTCCGGCCTTCATGGCGAAGGCGGCCGCATCGATCTCGGGCGGGAGCATCCCGCGGGCTACGAAGCCGTAGTCGCCGCCCGCGGCCTTGCCGCTGGCTGCCAGGGACTTCTCGCGGGCCAGGGCCTTGAAGTCCGCGCCGGTCTTGATCTTCGCGACGATCTCATTGGCCTCGGGTTCGGTCTGGACCAGGATGTGGCGCAGGTGGACGGCCTCGGGGCGTCCGAGATTTGCTTTATTCTCATCGAAGGCCTTCTTGACCTCGTTATCGACGACTTTGATGCCGCGGGCCGACACGACGAGCTTTTCGCGCACGAGCTCTTCGCCCAGGTCCGAGCGGACCTGGGACAGCGAGGATCCGGCCTGCTCGAGCTGGCTGATGAAGAGTTCGCGGCTTGCGAACTGCTCCTGGAGCTTGGACAGGCGCCGTGAGACCTCGGCTTCCTCCGCCTTGAGACCCTTCTTCGCGGCGGCTTGGCGCAGGATGGTTTCGTCGATCATTTCATCGATGACCTGGGGCCCGTAGCGCTTGAGCAGGCGGGAGACCACCTCGGACTGGCGGATGGGGGTTCCGTTGACGCGGACGATCTCCCGGTCCGCGGGGACGGCGGCGGCGGGGGCGGTGAGGAGAAGGGACAGCGCGGCGGAGAGCGCGTTCATGGGTTCCAGACTCCCAAAGCAATAGAGTTATGCAAATCAAGTGATATGGTAGAATAAAAATCAATAGCATGCTGAACTTTACCCCGCGGTCCATCGAGAAAGTCGAGGACGCTGAGCTCAGGATCGTCTGGGACGACGGCCATGAGACGGCCCTGGATTTTTCCCTCCTGCGGCGCCAGTGCCCGTGCGCCGTCTGCAAGGACGAATGGACCGGAGAGGCGCTGCTCGACCCCGCCAGCGTCCCGGAGACCGTGGCGGCCACCCGCGCGGATACGGTGGGCAACTATGCCTTGTCCTTCACCTTCTCCGACGGCCACGGCACGGGGATTTACACTTTCGAGATGCTCCGCAAGCTATGCCGCTGTCCCGAGTGCTCCTACCACACCGGCTCCGAGACGAACTGATGCAGCCGACCTGGAAGACGATCATCGAGCCCTTTAAGATCAAGAGCGTGGAGCCCCTGGGTTTCACGACCCGAGCCGAGAGGGAGCGTGTCCTCAGGGACGCATCATGGAACCTCTTCGGGGTGGCCGCGGATAAGGTCCTTATCGACCTCCTCACCGACTCCGGCACCTCGGCGATGTCGGCCGAGCAGTGGGCGGCGATCATGCGCGGCGACGAGTCTTACGCCGGCGCGCGAAGCTTCTTTGCTTTCGAGGCGGCCGTCCGCGATCTGACCGGCTATAAGTTCGTGATGCCCGTCCACCAGGGCCGCGCCGCCGAGCGCATCCTCTTCGCCGTCGCCGGAGGCCCCGGCAAGACGGTGATCGCCAACTCTCACTTCGACACCACCCGCGCCAATGTCGAGGCCTCGGGGGCGACGGCCATCGACCTGCCCGTGCCCGAGGCCCTGGACTTCGCGGTTTCCGCTCCGTTCAAGGGAGATATGGACCTGCGCGCCCTCGAGGAGAAGATTCGCGAGCTCGGCGGGGCGAACATCCCGATGATCGTGATGACGCTCACGAACAACTCGCTGGGCGGCCAGCCGGTGTCCATGGGCAACTTGCGACGCGTCTCGGAGATCGCCCGGCGCCACCGCATCCCGTTGATGCTGGACGTCGCCCGCTTCGCGGAGAATGCCTGGTTCATCAAGCGCCGCGAGTTCGGTTACGCCGCGCGTTGCGCCGCTGAGATCGCCCGCGAGATGTTCTCCTATGCCGACGGCTGCTGGATGAGTGCCAAGAAGGACGCCTTCGTCAATATCGGCGGCTTTCTGGCCGTCAACGATCCGCAGTGGAGCGCCCGCGCCCGCGAGTTCCTCATCCTGGGCGAGGGCTTCCCGACCTACGGAGGCCTCGCGGGGCGCGATCTGGAGGCGATGGCGGTCGGCCTGCGCGAGGTTCTCGACGAGCACTATCTCGAATACCGCGTCCGTTCCATCGAATACCTGGGAGACGGCCTGCGCCGGGCGGGCGTGCCCATCGTCGAGCCGCCCGGCGGCCACGCGGTCTACATCGACGCCAAGAGGCTTCTGCCGCACATCCCGCCCTCCGGCTATCCGGCCCAGGCCCTGGCCTGCGAACTCTACCTGACGGCGGGGGTGCGCTCCGTCGAGATCGGCTCGCTCATGTTCGGGCGCCGTGAGAACGGCGGCTTCAAACCGGCGCGCATGGAGCTGGTGCGCCTGGCCATCCCGCGCCGCGTGTACACCCAGAGCCACATGGACTTCCTCATCGAGGTCATCGCCGACGTCGCCGCGCGCGCCAAGACGATCCGGCCCCTGCGCCTGCTCGACTCCTCGCCGCGCCTGGCCCACTTCACCGCGCGGCTCGAGCCGGAGACGGTCCAGTGAATCCCATCGGCCGAGTGCTCCTCGTCGCCGCCGATCAGGCCTTGCTCTCGGAGATGACCCCCTCGCTGGTCGGCCGCGAGTATGAGCTGGTCGCGGTCCCGGACGCGCGGCAGGCATCCATGAGGATGGCCGCCGAGACGTTCGTCGCCGTCGTCGCCGACTTCTCTCGAGTCCCGCCGATCGACCGCGAGGCGCTGGCCAAGCTCCATAAGGAGCGCGGCGGCTTCGCCCTCTTCGGCCTTGAGCCTCCCGCGCCTCTTTCTCCGACCATCGTCGCGCCGCTGCGCCGCCTGCCCTGGCCGCTGCCGCGAGGCTTCCTGGACCAGATCCGGGCGGTCGAGGTCCCCGTCCTCTTCCTCGTGGAACCGACTCTCTACCTCACGCAGGGCGTGCAGAACGCCCTGCGCCAGGCGGGGGTCCAGTTCTTCCAGATGGAAAATTTTCTCGGAGTCATCGAGATGCTGCACGACCAGATGCGCCGGGCGGCGGAGGCGCACAAGCCCCGGGGTTTCTGGGATAGCCTTTCCGGTTCCAGCGAGGAACCCGAAGGATGGATGGGACATATCGCCGTGTCGAAGTTCGCCGGCTCGCATGCCGAGGCCATGCAGTTCGACGTGCGATTGCGGCAAGCCTTGCCCAACGCGGCCGCCTATCTCGTTACCGCCCTCGACGAACTGCGCGTCGCGGTTTCTTCCATCCGAAACAACCAGCCCACGGTCTTGCCCCGGGAGTGGGCGCCGCGCATCGCGGAAATCCTGACCGACGGCATGGCGAGGGCCAAGGCCGCGCCGCGCGGGAAGGAACGCCTGCTCCTGATCGACAACGACATACCCACGCTCTCGCGCCTGAGCGAGGCGCTCATGGCCTCGGGCTACGAAGTGGTCACCACGGTCAACGGCGAGGAGGCGATCAAGCTCGCGCAGCAGAAGCCCTTCGCTCTGGCCGCCATCGGCGGCAGCGCGCTCGATACGACGAAGCTGGCCGGCGCCAACCTCGCGATCAAGATGCGCGAGAAGGACAAGGACCTGCGCATCATCCTGATGGTCGACCAATTCCCGGTCCAGGACGCGCTCAAAGGCGTGAGCCGGGCCGTGGAACTGGGCCTGGATGACGCCATCCTTAAACCCATCGACGTCTCGCGCCTGGTCTTCTCCATTCAGCGCGCTCTGGAACGACGCTTCCTCATCTTGGAAAACGCCCGCCTGCTCAAGGAGGTCCAGGATTCCGCGCTCAAGCTGGCGCAGGTCAACGGCTTCCAGACTAAGTTTTTCGCCACCGTGGCCCACGACGTCAAGAACCCCCTGACCGCCATCCTCGGCTACGCCGAGGTCCTGGGCATGCGTCTCAAGGACAAGCCGGACGAGCTCAAGTGCGCCTCGCACATCCACAACGCGGCCAAGACGCTCAACCTCCTGATCTCCGACCTGGTGGACCTGGCCGCCATCGAGTCAGGCAAGCTCCGCGTGGAGATCGCCCCCATGGACCTAGGCGCGGTCATCAACGAGGTTAGGTCGCGCGTGGACGTGGTGGCTCAGCGCAAGCATATCCAGTTCACGACGGCGGTCCCGCCGAACCTCCCGCCCATCCAGGGCGACGATCATCGCATCGGGCAGGTCATCCAGAATCTGTGCACGAACGCCATCCAGTACACGAAGGAGGGCGGCAAGATCACCATTGAGACGACCGTTCAGCCCGACTGGATCATCGTCGGCGTGCGGGACACCGGCATCGGCATCTCGAAGGAGGATCTGCCCCGCGTCTGGGAGCGCTTCTTCCAGACCCAGGAAGCCCAGACCATGCGCAAGGCGGGCTTCGGTTTGGGCCTGAAGATCGCCCGAGAGATCGTGCTGATGCACGGCGGAGACATGGCCATCGAGTCGGAGCTCGGCGTGGGATCCTTCTTCTCTTTTAAGCTCCCCATTCCCAAGTTCGCCGCCGTCGCCGCTCCCGTTTCGCCTGCGCCTCCGGCTAAGCCGAAGGCCTGAGGTCCATGTTCGCGCTCGCCGGGCTTAGGGAGGTCGTCGCCCCCGGATCCCTGCTGACCTCCGCCGCGGACCTGGCGGTCTACTCCTACGACGGCGCGCTTTCTCGCGCGCGCCCCGACGGCGTGCTGGTGGCGCGCTCGGCTTCGGACGTCCGACGGGCCGTGTCCTGGTGCGCCGCCAACCAGGTTCCCTTCGTGGCGCGCGGCGCGGGCACCAACCTCTCGGGCGGCTGCGTTCCCCTGCGGGGGGGGCTCGTGATCTCGCTGGCGCGCATGAACCGCATCCTCTCGCTCGACGCCGCGGCGCGCGTCGCCTGCGTCGAGCCGGGGGTCGTCAATCTCGCGCTTCAATGCGAGGCGGAGAAGGTCGGCCTGTTCTACGCGCCCGATCCCGCGAGCTTGCGCGTGTCCACCATCGGAGGCAACGCGGCCGAGAACGCGGGGGGACCGCGCTGCCTCAAGTACGGGGTCACGACCAATCACGTCCTGGCCGTCGAGGCCGTGATGCCCGACGGCGCGGCGGCCCGCTTCGCGCAGGAGGACGGAGGGCCCGAGATGACGAGCCTCCTCATCGGCTCCGAGGGGACCTTGGGCGTGCTGACCAAAATATGGGTGAAGCTCACGCCGCTGCCCGAGGAGACCCGCACCCTTTTGGCGGGGTTCAAGTCCATCGACGCGGCCGTCGAGTGCGTCTCGGCCGTCATCGCCGCCGGGATCCTGCCGCGATGCCTGGAGGCCATGGACCGGCCGACGGTGGAGTCCGTGGAGGCGGGGCGCGACCTGGGCTACCCCAAGGACCCGGCCATCCTCCTCATCGAGATCGATGGCGCGCGCGCCGCGGCGGCGCGGGAAACTGCGGCCGTAGAGCGCCTCTGCCGGCAGGCCGGCGCCTCCTCGGTGCGCGCGGCCGCCGACCCGGTCGAGCGCGAGCGCCTCTGGGAGGGCCGCCGCGGAGCCTACGCCGCCTTGGCGCGCCTGGCGCCGAACGTTCTCGTCGAGGACGGCGTCGTGCCTCGCGACCAACTCCCCGAGGTCGTGCGCCGCATCCAGGCGACGGCGGCCAAGCACCGCGTGAAGGCCTACCTTCTCTTCCACGCGGGCGACGGCAACATCCACCCGAACATCATCTACGACGAGCGCGACGCGGAACTGACCGCGCGCGTCATGGCGGCGGGCCACGAGATGCTCCAGGCCTGCGTGGAACTGGGGGGCTCGCTCTCCGGCGAACACGGCATCGGCCTCGACAAGCGCGACGCGATGGCCTGGCTCTTCACGTCCCAGACCCTGGCGCTCTTTCGCCGCGTGAAGGACGCTCTCGACCCCGGACATATTGCCAACCCCGACAAGCTCTTCCCGGAGCCCGGCGATTTCCGGCCCGGACCGGGCTTCATCCGCCCCGAGCCGCCGCCGCTCGGCGAGCATGCCGGCCTTCTCGTGGAGAAGGTCAAGTCCGCGCCCGCCGGCGCGCCGTTCCGGGTTCGTGGCGCTTCGACGCGTTTGCCCGATGCGACCGCGCAGGGCGCCGTCGAACTCCTCACGACCGGGATGAGCCGGATCCTCGATCTCGACCGGCGCAACTACACGCTGACCGTCGAGTCCGGCATCTCCCTTCACGGCTTGCACCGCGAACTGGAGAGCCAGGGCTGCCATCTCCGCCTGCCCAAGGTCGGCGGGACGCTCGGAGGGCTTCTCGCCGCGCGCCCCTGGCCGTCCATCCGCGAAGACATCTTGGGGATGCGCCTTCTTCTCGCGAGCGGAGAGGTCGTCGAGTTGGGGGGCAAGGTCGTCAAGAACGTGGCGGGCTACGACCTGTCCCGCTTCGTCCTGGGCTCCTGGGGCCGTCTGGGAGTGATCCTGGAGGCGACCTTCAAGCTTTACGCCTTTCCCCTCGACGTTCCTCACTCCCTGCCGGCCGCGAAGCCTCCGGAATGGAACGCCTGGTCGCGGAAGGTCCGCGACGCCTTCGATCCGGACGGACGTTTTTCTCCGCGGCTGTCGTAGCCGCCGGCTCACGCGGGAACTCCCGCCTCTCAGTCGCCCCTGACGATGCTCTTAAGGACGCGCAGGATCATCCCGCGCTTGCGGGGAGGGGCGTCCCTGAGGATGCTGCTGACGGCGCGGTCGAGGCCGTGGTCCGCCGGTTTTCGCGGGGGGATGCCGCGGAACAACTCCGCGACGGGAAGCCCCAGCGCGTCGGCGATTCGCTCAAGAGCGTTGAGCCCGATCTGAGTCCTGTTGTTCTCGATGCGGCTCAGGTGGCTCGTGTCGATGGCCGCGGCCGAGGCCAACTGCCCCTGGGTCAAGCGCCGGGCTTTGCGTTGCTCGCGGATCCTGCGGCCGACGAGGGCGTGAATGCTGGGGCGGGGAACTTCCACTCGCGTCCATTGTAAGCAAGCCGCCCCTCCCCTGTGAACGGCATATATGGCAATTGAATAACTTGACATATAAACAAATACGATTTACACTGGGTCTTCCCATCGAGGAGGCGGAACCAGCGGTTGTGGCTGAGACTCAAGCAGCGTGTCGGTGCGCGTTGTTCCTGGCGCTCCTCCTGGCGCTCGACGCAGGGGCGACCCGGGCCGGCGATGCGGCGGGCGGCCCCTTGAAGTCCGTGCGGCTCGGTCTGCTCGTGCCCCGCAGGACGATGTCCGCGCTCGGCCGCCGCCCGCTCGAGGAGCGGCGCAAACTCCTCGGCGTCATCCGGGCCGCCCTGGAGTCGCGCTTCGCGGCCGTGATCCCGCTCGCTGATGTCGGTCGGGTTCACACGTCGCAGATCGACGTGCTCGCGATCCTGCACGTCCGACTGGCCGGCGCAGGCTCGGGGGCTGACGGCCGCGTCGACGTCGAGCTTGCGTTCTGGACGCCGCGGGCTTCCCGGCTGACCGCCATCAAGGTCAGGGGCGAGGGCCCCAGGGCCGGAGAGGACGTCGCCGCCAGGATCGCCGAGGAGCTTTCCCCGGACGTCTCGCCTCTTCCCGCTGGCGACGCATTGCGGCGGGTCGGTTCAACCCCGAAGCGAGAAACAGATGTTCGTCGAGCATCCCCGGCGGCGGGGTATAATGAGGAGTGACCGAGCCTCTGGGACGACTGCTGACGGACCTCGGCGAGCGCGCCGTCTACGACGCGGTGTCGCAGTGCTCCCGTTGCGGCTACTGCGAGCAGGCCTGCCCCACCTATGCCGCCACGGGACGCGAGTCCTACTCCCCGCGCGGCCGCAACCAGCTCATTCGCCTGATGATCGAGGGCAAGCTCGATGACCCGAAGGCCGTCGATGAGGCGTTGTCGACCTGCTTGCTTTGCGGCGCCTGCCGGACGGCTTGTTATGCCAAAGTCTCGGTCCCGGACCTGGTGCTCGAGGCCCGGCGAGCCTTGCGGGTAGAGACCCATTGGCTCGTCAAACGCGTCACGCGGATGCTGGTGGAGAGTCCGGCCTCGCTGGCGGTCCTTCTTAAGATCGGGTATCTCCTCAAGAGGTCGGGGCTCTCCCGTTTGGGACGGCCGCTCCTGCGAACCGTCGGTCTCCCCGCGCTGGCCGCGATGGATGAGGGCGTCGCGGAGGTCCCGTCGCGTCTCTTGGACGAGGAACTGGAGGGGCTTCGGGCCGAGGGGGAGGGAAACAATTGGAATTACTTCGCGCCTTGCGGGCCGCGCTATCTGTTTCCGCGCGTGGGCGTAGCGACCTGGAAGGCGCTCACGAAGCTCAAGGGTCTCGGTCGGCACGCGGATAACTCCTGCTGCGGCCTGTTTTCCTACAATTACGGTGAGCTTGCGGACGCCCGGGCCCTGGCCAAGCGGAACATCGAGAAGGCCGAGTCCGCGGGCGACGAGCCGATCATCGGGGACTGCTCCTCCTGCGTCGCCTTCCTGAAGTCCTACCCCCAGCTTTTCTTGATGCCGTCCGACGCCGAGTGGCGTCCGCGCGCGGAGCGCTTCGCGGCCCGCGTGAAGGACGTCGTGGAGGTCTACGGCGAGGCCGTCAAGGACCTTCCTCTCGGCGCGGCGGAGGGCACGGTGACCTATCACGACTCCTGCCGCGCGCTCCACGGTCAAGGCCTCCAAGACCAGCCGCGGCGGACGGCCAAGGCCGTGGCGGGGCAGTCCTACCGCGAGATGCCCGACGCCGACATCTGCTGCGGCGGCGCCGGGGCCTTCTCGTTCGTCCACGAGGGTCTCTCGGACGAGGTCCTCCGCCGCAAGGTCGGCAACGCCGCGTCGGTCCAGTCCTCGACGATCCTCACCAGTTCGACTTCCTGCCTCATCCAGCTTGCCCGGGGTTTGAGGAAATACTATCCTGACGCGAAAGTGCTCCACCTCTCCGAGTTCGTCGCGCGGTCTCTCGAGGAACGCCATGGGCCGTAGGCAGGAACTCGAGAAGCGCCAATCCCTCCTCGCCCGGTTCGGCCGAATGGTCGCGGCCGAGACGCACCTCGACAGCCTGCTCACCATCATCGCCGAAGAGGTCCGCAACATCCTGGGCGCGGACCGCTGCTCGGTCTTCGTGGTGGACTCCTACAAGGGCGAGTTATGGACCAAGATCGCGTTGGGCATGGAGGAAAAGATCCTCCGCATCCCGCTCGGCCAGGGCATCGCCGGCTTCGTCGCGAAGACGGGCTCCGCCGTCAACATCCGCGACGCGTACCGGGACACCCGCTTCGCCCAGGACCTCGACCGCATCACCGGCTACCAGACGCGCACCGTTCTAGCCGTGCCCCTGCGCGGTCGCGACGGCAAGGCCTTGGGCGTCTTCGAGGTCCTCAACAAGAGCAAGGGCGCGTTCACCGAGGAAGACGAGGGATTGCTGCGCATCCTGGCCACTATGGCCGCGACCTTCATCGAGAACGCCACCCTCTACGAGGACCTGCGGCGGTCCCACCTCGAGACCATCTACCGCATGGCGCTCGTGGCCGAGTACCGCGATCAGGAGGACACCGGCCGCCATCTGCGGCGGATGAGCCGCTTCTCCGGCATCCTCGCCGTCGGCATGGGCGTGCCGACGCCGGAGGCCGAGGACATCCGTTACGCGGCCCCGCTCCACGACATCGGCAAGGTCGCCATCCCCGACGTCATCCTCCGCAAGCCGGCCAAGCTCACCGTGGAGGAGTTCGAGGAGATGAAGAAGCACACGGTCTACGGCGCCAAGATGCTCGCCAACGCCGAGAGCCGCCTCCTGCGCCTGGCCTCCAAGATCGCGGTCGGCCATCACGAATGCTGGAACGGCTCGGGCTATCCCTACGGCCTGAAGGGCGAGCAGATCCCGCTCGAGGCGCGCATCGTGACCGTCGCGGACGTCTTCGACGCGCTCTCTTCCAAGCGCGTCTACAAGGGCGAGTGGACCGTCGAGGACGCCCTGCGCTACATCGAGGATAAGGCCGGCGTCCTCTACGACCCGAAGGTGGTCGCGGTCCTGCGCGAGAAGTTCGGGGAGATACTGCTCGCGCGCGAGGAAGAGAACCGGCGCATGATGGAAGACGAGGCCGCCGGTCTCCAGCAGCATTTTCCGCTTCGCCCCAAGGACGCCGACCACCAGCTTCCCAAATCAGCCTGATTCTGCTAAGATCAGCGGGAACTGCGGGCGTGGTTCAATGGTAGAACGGGTCCTTGCCAAGGATCAGACGGGGGTTCGATTCCCCTCGCCCGCTCCAAATATCAAGGCGTAAAAGCAAGACGTTCCTCGTCGTAGAGCCAGCGGAATCATCCCCGCTGGTTTTTTATTGCCCGAATCCGACCCATGGCGCTTATGCCATATTTATGCCATACTAAAGAGCCCCAACAGCCGCGATTCGCCGATCGCTGACCGGTGGATCGAAAATTGAGTCTGACGGAGGCATAGCCTATGTCTCGCATTTACTCGGTGCCGGGCAAGAAAGGGGACTGCTGGTATCTGGACTATGCGGTGGACGGCCGTCGCGTCCGCAAGCAGGTCGGCCGCTCGAAGAAGCTGGCCGAGCTGGCGCTGGCCGACGTCCAGGTCAAGCTGGATCGCCGCGATGTGGGCTTGGCGGCTCCGGCGGACAAGAAACTCGACGAATTGATCGCCGAGTACATGCGCCATAGTCGGGCCAGCGCCACCCCGTATTCCCTGCGCATCGCCGACCGGGTGCTCAAGCAATTCAAGGGGTTCGTCGCGACGGACCGCCTGGTCCACATCACCCATCTGCACATCGAGAAATACAAGAACTGGCGCCGCGAGTCCGGCGTCATGGCCTCCTCCGTCAACCGGGAAATGGCCGTGGTCAAGGCCATGTTCAACCGCGGGGCGGAATGGGGATTTATCAGCCGCAGCCCGGCCGCGGCCGTGAAGAAATTCAAGGAGCCTAAGCGCCAGGCGAAATTCTTCACGAAGGCCGAGGCGGTCAGGATCGCGGGAGCGGCCGACGAGATCATGCGGCCCATCGTGATTTTCCTGCTGCACACGGGGCTCCGGCGCGAGGAGTTGCTGCATCTGGCCTGGAGGGACATCGACCTGGAGCGCAAGGTCTTGACCATCCAGGCCAAGGACGGCTGGAGGCCGAAGGATTACGAGGTCCGGCATATTCCCTTGGCGGCACCGGCCCTCAAGGTTCTCCAGGAGTCGCCGGGACGCCATGAGCCTCAGGGGCTCGTCTTCCCGGACCAGGCGGGGGGAATGTTCAACGCGGACTCGTTGACCCATCGTTTCGCCGCCCTTCTGCGCGGAATCAAGCTGGACGGCAGCCTTCACTCCCTGCGCCACTCCTTCGCGAGTCACTTGGTGATGAGCGGGACGGATCTCTACACCGTGTCCAAGCTCCTGGGGCATTCCAGCATCAAGACCACGGAGATCTACGCCCATTTGTCGCCTGATTTCCTGAAGGCGGCCGTCGAGCGGCTCAAATTCTTTTAGCGGAGATGTTTGATTGACAAATCTACACGACTCGTGTATGATTTACACATGATCCATAGGGCCATGGAAGACCGCCTGGCGCGTCTTCTCGACCGGTTTCCCTGCCTTCTTCTCTTCGGCGCGCGGCAGACGGGGAAATCCACCCTCGTCTCGAAGGGCAAGATCGCCGCGGGAAGAAAATACGTCACCTTCGACGATCCCGAAGTCATCGCCGCGGCGCGCAGCGACGCCGAAGCCTTCCTGGGCCAAGCGCCGCGCTTGACCGTCGATGAGGTCCAGCGGTATTCGGACCTATTCCTGCGCGTCAAAAGGTCCATCGACCGGGAACGGGAGTTGGGGCGATTTCTTCTCACGGGCTCGTCGGCGGCGGAGATCGTCGCGGCCGGCAAGGCCTCGGCATTGGCGGGAAGGAGCGCCATTCTTGAGCTTGGACCGCTCACCCTCGGGGAAATCGAGGGCCGCGAATCGATCGACTGGCTGGGTCTCTTGCGCGCGCCGGACGCGACGACGGCGCTGCGCGCGCTTCCGGCGCCCAAGACGAGCCGCGCGAACCTCAAGAGACGGATCATGCGGGGCGGACTTCCTCCCGCTTGGGAAGCCCAAGATGATGAATCCTGGCGGGAGTGGATGAAGGCTTATCGCGCTCTCTACCTTGAAAAAGACGTTCTGCCTGTCCGGCGTCTCGGTGCGCCCGATGATTTCTTGCGCTTCATGACGCAACTGGCCTATCGAAGCAGCGGGCTTCTGTCTCTCTCAGACTCGGCTCGCGACGCCGGAGTGCCCCTTTCCTCATCGCAGAACTACCTTCGTTTGCTTGAGGGCTCCTGCCAATGGTCCCGCGTCGCGCCCTACCACCGCAATCTCGGCAAGCGGCTCGTCAAGTCGCCGAAGGGCTACTGGTTCGATTCCGGCGTGCTCGCTTTCCTGATGGGGGTCTCGGACTGGGAACAGGCTCAAAGCGCCGACCGCCTGGGCGCGCTCTTTGAAACCTGGGTCGCGAACGAAATCCGGGCGGCGATCTGGCAGAGTTCCGAAGCGTTGGAGCTCCATCATTGGCGGACTCAAACGGGCGTCGAAGTCGATTTTGTCCTTTCCATGGGAGAGAGGCTGCTGCCCATTGAGGCGAAGTCTTCCTCCAGCATCACGCCTAAAATGCTGCGCGGCCTTGAGACGTTCCTGGCCGATCATGCGAAGGCCGCCCCTTTTGGAGTTCTGATCTACTCGGGCGCCGAGCACCGCCTGTTGGGTCCCAAGATCATCGCCATTTCCGCGACGGCGCTTTAATTCACGCTTCGTTCATGCCCGGGTCGTTTCTGGCAACGTGTCGTGGAAAGCGGATATAATCCATTTTGCTCTACATTCCTATTTCGAGGATATAAAGCAATATGGTTATTAACGCGGCATCATATTGTCCAACTGGCTGACGGCTCGAGTGGGCTGACCTACGGGAAGATGGGCAGGACCGACGGCTTGAATTTGATAGAATGTTTCGGTCGTGGACGTGGTTGGTGATGCTCGAATCGGGTTTAGGATTTATGCCAGATTTATGCCAACTCGGGATGGAAATGGGTGTCAACGGATGTCAGCCCATGCAATCCCATGCAGACCGATTTATCGACGGAGAAACGCCTAAAATGGAGTTCTTCGACGGAAGGATTAAAACGACATTAAAACCTTGCCAAGGATCAGACGGCGGTTCGATTCCGCTCGCCCGCTCCAAATATCCCCTCCAGATTTCCCCAACAACTCCCAGATGCTCACAGTGACCCGTCGTATCCTCGTCAGCGCGCCGCGTGACTCCGTCCAGCTCTACCTGAGCGATCTACAAGAGATCGCCAAGTACGAGCCCAAAGTGGACGCCATCGAGGTCTCCGGCGCCGAACAGGGCTCCTCGGCTTCGGTGACGGGCCGCTTCCTGGGTCTTCCTTGGCGCGGTACCTTTCGTTTCGAGATGACCAAGGACGGAGGTTACCGGGGCGTTATGGTCTCCGGCCCCCTGCGGCGCATGGAGTGCAGGATGATCCTGCGCCCGGTGATCGGCGGTACCCTCGTCGAACATGAGGAGGCCTACGAACTTCCCCTGCTGATGCGGCCCCTTAAGTCGCTCATGCGCCGGTGGCTAGACGCCACTCTGGACAATGAACTGGGCTTCATCAAGGAAGGCGCGGAGGCCTTAAACCGCCGCCTCCACCTCCAGGGCCTCGAAGCCTAAAAAGAAGAAAAAAGAGAAGAGAAGGGGTCAGGCTTTCAGTTGTGTTTATGAGCCGTGGCACTTCTTGAATTTCTTGCCGGAGCCGCAAGAGCAGGGATCGTTGCGGCCGACTTCTGGCCCGGTCTTGACGAAGGTCTCACCGAGGGCGGAGGGCGGCTCCTCGAAATCGCCCTTCTCGACGCGCTCCTTGTTCTTCTCCAGCCAGGCTTTGACCGCGTTGAAGTCCTTCACGTCCACGCCGTCCTTTTGCATGTGGACGGCGAGCACGCGTAGCTGCTTGAGGAAGGCGGGGTCCTTCCACTTGCGCAGGAAGGAACCCATCATGCTCTTGGCGGCGGGGTTGTCGGCCAGTTCGGGCGGGAGGGCCGGCATGCCGGGCATGCCCGGCATCGAGCTCTCGGCGCTCTTGGACGGAGCTTCTTCCTTCTTGAACGGGTTGAGCTTCTTGAACCAGGACATGGAGTAGACCTCGGATAAAAATGGCGGAAGGGGTGGGATTCGAACCCACGAGGGACTTGCATCCCTGGCAGTTTTCGAGACTGCTACCTTCAACCGCTCGGTCACCCTTCCTGAAGTCGAAATCTGTTAGCGGTTGATTGGACATTTTAGCATACGCGCGGACGGCGAAAGACCATCGAGCGGATCATTCGGCGAGAAGGCCGGCGCCCTGCGCGCGCGTCTAGGGAAGATCGATTAATAGGACGTTGTTGCCGCGCTCGGCATACCGAAACTGCACATCGGGACGCTCCGCCGCGAGGATCTTGGCGAAGCGTTCGTATAGCGCATTGTTCACCTGGCCGATTCGAACCCGTCCGCCGGGCCGGGTGACGCGGATCAGGTCGCGCAGCGACGCGTCCGCGAGCTTCGGGTCCATACCGTCCAACCAATAGATGATCTGGTTGACGGCCGTTTCATCGAACGTAGCCTCGGAAACCGGAAGATGCGGGAGTCGCCCAACCATCCGGCGCCGCGGCAGGTTGCTCAAGGCCTCGCGTCCGGACATTAGCTCACGGCTGTAGCCGTTCCCTTTATCGATGCGTAAGTAGCGGTCGATCTGTTCCGCCGTCATACCATACCACCAGTCCGCCGCCGTGACATCGGCATCATGGAAGCGTCGGGAGGTGATCTGGGCGCGGTTTCTGACTTCAACGATCGTCTTGACGATTTTAAAATGCGCGCGCAGGCCGCCCCCGATGATCGCATCGCGGGGCAGGGAGAAAATCCCCCGTTCGTTCGATTGTGCAGCAAGGACGATGTGGACGCCGTATTCCCGGTAGATCTCCTTTCGCAGCGCGTCGATGGCTTGGCGAAGCTGCCGCGTGTGATCCCTCGCCGCGGGGGTCGGCGCGCTACGAACGGAATAGTCGACGTGAAGTTCGACGGGATGCGGAGCGACGCCGGAACGAAAGGCCGACTTCACGGCGGCGAAATCCAATCCAGGAGGGAATATCCCGAGCCTCGCGGGATAGGTTTCGCCCCAAGTCGCGGGCAGCAGGTCTCCCGTCATTTTCTCCACACGGACGAAGGCCTTCGCGTCGGGAGATCCGGCGAGGCTCTGAATCGATTCCGCCCTGCGCACGAACGCGTTGACGGCCTCCTGGATTACGTCGATCGCCGCTTCCCGAGCGTCCTCCGTCTGCGCGACGCCGAAGCGGTCAAAACCCGCTCCAATCTAGGGCGCGGCCGTGCCGAAGATGCGTTCGAGCAAAGTCTCGACCCACCCGCGCGGCGGCGGCGTCCGCGCCGCGGCGGGAGGCTCCGCCTTGACCGCGACGATCTTAGGCGTGGCGGGCGAGAGAGTCGGCCTGATCGGAGGGACTGCGGGCGCGGTGTTCGCGGCGACGACGACCGCGGCGAGCGAGAGGATCGGTTCGACGGCGGTCATCGTTTTGGCGGCCTTCTCCTCGGTCGAGGACAGCAGGATCGAGAGATCGGCCAAAGTCAGCACGGCGGGCGGGCCCGTCGCGGGCGCGGCCGCGATCGTCGTCTGCGCGGCGGTCAGGCGCTCGAGCTCGGCGATGAGCTTCAGCGCGCTTTGCGCGTAGCCGGGAGGCAGGTCGTTCTGGCGCGAGACGGCCTGGTGCAACTGAGGGAAGAACGGGTG
>MGTX01000013.1:0-37259 GCA_001799675.1 Elusimicrobia bacterium GWA2_66_18 | reverse complement strand
CGGTGCTGCGGGCGCCGGCGCCCGGGCCGGGCGTCGTTCGACGACGGCGTCCGCGTCCGGCTTGAGAAGGGCGGTCCGCACCTCCCAAGCCCGGGCCGAGACCGACGCGTAGCCCGTCTCGATCGCGGCCTTTCCGTCATCGTCAAGCCAGGGGTCGTAGTATTCGCGCATCTCCATCAGGTGCGAGACCGCCGCGTACAGTTCGGCGCGGCTTTCCTTGTCCATCACGCGATTCGGCCTGGAAAGAGCGCGCGCGGTCTCGGCCAGTTCGTAGGCCTTGGTTCGCACGGACTCCTTCGCCTCCTCGACGGCCATCTCGACCGCGGCCTTGCGCTGCACGGGATCCATCGTCTTCAGCGCCATGGGCGTGATGGACAGGCTTTGGGCGAGGGATTGCACGAGCGGCGCGGCGGAGCGCAGGTCCTCGGGCGTCAAAGAGGGCATGCTCAGTCCGGGAGGAAGGAACGCAGTGATGGCCGGGTCGGAAAAGACGACGCCGAGCGGGCCTGCCCACTCGCCCGCGGGCGGCGTGAACACCGCTCCGGCGGGCGACACGACGCCTGCGTGCGCCGAGACGGCCAACGCCGCGGCGAACAAGAGGGGGATCGCTCGACGAAGGAGGGGCACGGTTGGAGTATAACCCCGGCCCGCCGGTCCCGCCAGGGGAACCCAGAAGCTTCGATTCGATCTCAGGAAGCTCGCCGAGGGAGGCCAAGTCGGCGATGTCTTTTGCCCGACCCGCTCTTTAGGGGATGATCAGACCGGGCGAGTCGGGAGGGCGCGCAGCCGCCGGAGGCAGCCTGAGGAAGCGGCGCAGCGGATCGTGCTCCGCGGCGCCGCCGGCGCGCGCTTTCGCCTCGAAAGCGCGAAGCATGTCCTCTCGGACGATGGACTCGCTGAAATAAATCCTCCGAGGATCGTAGCGCGTCGTCTTCGAGCCGGCGTGACGCTGAAAAAAAGAATGCAGGTCCGCGATGGAGCCGACGAACACGTGAGGAACCGCCCTCGGAGCCAGTTTCTTGCCGAAGAACTGGCGCACGGTCGGGTCCACGATGATCTGCCCGTCCGGAAGATCGAGAATGACGTAATAGTGGAACTCGGCCTCGACGAGGCGCGCGGGCACGCCCTGCGCGCGCAGGAGCAGGGCGAGCTTCGGCGCGGCGTCGCCGCAGCACGACTCGTCGAGCGTCGTGCGCGGCCCGCTCCAGCCGCCGAGCGCCACGCTCTCGCGCAGCGCCCCGAGCGCGCGTGCCACCGCATTGCGGACGGCGTTGAGTTGAAGCGTCAGGCGGAAGGTCCGGTCCTCGGAAACCGCGAGGCGCGGATAGACCGAGTCGCCGTCCGCCGCCGGGACGGCGCCGTCGAAGGCCGGAGAGATCTCAAGCGGCAAGGCCTGCGTCGGCGTGGGAGCAAGCGAGGCGGCGGGCAAGACCGGCGCCGGAGAGAAGCCGGTCGCCGCGGCCGGCATGACCAGAGGGCGGGCCGCGGAAATCGACGAGAGCTCCGAGACGACCAACCGGATCGGGGCCGCGGCGCGCGCTGAAACGGCGCCGAGCGCCAGCAGCGAAATCAGCCGGAGAGTCTTCATCATCCCGGGGGCGGGGGCCGGCGGCGGTCCGGGGGTCGGGGACATGCTTGCGAGGAGGGATTGAAGGCGCGGGCGAGCGCCGTGCCGCGCATGCGCACGCCGTCGCGGCCGGCCTTCATCTTGTACATCGCGACGTCGGCCCGGCGCACGAGGGAGGCCATGTCGCCGTTCTTCTCCAGCTCGGCCGCGCCCCAGCTCGTCGAGACGCCGTCCTTGCCGAAGGCGGCCTTGGCGCTGCGCGTGACGCGCCGCGCCACGCGGGCGGCGCCCGGCGCGCCGGTCTCGGGAAGGAGGATTACGAACTCGTCGCCGCCGTAGCGGAAGGCGGCGTCCACCTCGCGGCGGACGCTGGCGGTCAAGGTCTTGGCGAAATCGCACAGGATGCGGTCGCCTTCCAGATGCCCCAGGCGGTCGTTGACCTGCTTGAAGCCGTCCAGGTCGAAGACGATGAGGGAGAGCTTGCGGCGCTGGCGCTGGGCGCGGCTCGTCTCCTCGCGCAGGCGGTCATGGAAGTGGCGCTGGTTGTAGAGGCCGGTGAGGTCGTCGGTGCGCGTCATCTCGCGCAGGCGCTGCTCGAGGTCGACCCGGTCGCTGATGTCCTTGGCCACGCCGAGAGTGCCGATGACGCGGCCGCGGCCGTCCTTCAGGAAGGAGGCCGACATGCTCACCGTGATGATCCGTCCTTTGGCGGCTTTGACGCGCATCTCGTGGTTGCGCACCAGACCCTCGGGGCTGTCGCGCAGGAGGCTCATGATGGACTGGGCGGCGTCGCGGCCGCTCTCGTAGAAGTCGTGGGCCGGCATGCCGATGGCCCGGTCCGCGGGCATGCCCAGCATGACCTCCGCGCCCGGCGAGAAATAGATGATGCGGCCGCGGATGTCCGTCGTGCAGATCAGGTCGCCGGAGGAGGCCACGATGGCCTCGAAATACTCCTTGACGCGGATGAAGTCTCGAGAGAGAGCGATGAGAGGTCCCCCCAGACGAGGGGTGAAGAGGGGCATATGACTCATGTAACAGTCGGGGGGGGGGCGAAGACAGGGGCGTAAGTCCCCCGACGAGGGGGGCCTAAGGGCCCAGGCGGGATCTAGGCGCCCTTCTTGCCGCGGCGCTCAACGGCGGCGAAGGTTCGTTCGATCTTCGCGTGGAGCACATCCAGGTCGACGGGCTTGACCATGTAGTCCACCGCACCGAAGAGGAGTGCGTCGTTGAGCGTGCCGGCGTCGGCCAGCCCCGAGACGACGATGATGGGCACGTCCGAATGGGCGGGGTCGGCGCGCAGTTCGCGCGTCAGGCTGATGCCGTCCTGGTCAGGCATCATGATATCCATAAGGATCAAGTCGGGCCTGCGTTTGGCCAGGGCTTCCTTGGCCTTGCGGGCGTTGGCGGCGCACTCAACGTCGTAGCCGAGGATTTTAAGGGCCTGTTCGTAGAACTCGCAGACCGAGACGTCGTCGTCCACGGCGAGGATCTTTTTCCTGGCCACGGATGCCATTATAACCCCCTTTCCGACCAGCTGTCCAGGCTCGCGGGGCCGTGGCCCATCTGGAAGCCGAACCCGCAGAGGATCAACAGGCAGAGGTCCATGAAGAACGCCTGGGCCGGGGTGAAGTGCAGGGACTCCCCGAAGCAGCCGCAATTGGGCAGGGAGATGCCGCGCAGGATGGTCGAGGCCAACGCGGCCAGGAAGCCCGCGAAGAGCGCCCCGGCGGCGGCGGCGGCCAGGCGCGTCTGGTAGCCTAGGATGAGCGACCAGCCGAGCAGCAACTCGATCCAGGGGAGGAAGGCGGCGGCGGGGAGAAGGAAGTCCTTGGGCAGGACGTCGTAGGCGGCGAGGATATAGGCGAACTCCTCCACGGGGCCGGCTGCCTTGGAGGAGCCGGCGTAGATCAGGACGGCGCCCACGGCCAGGCGTGAGGCCAGCGCGGCGTGTTCTTTGCGGGTCATCGCTTGAGCTCCTTCTCGACGAAGAGCGTGCCGCGCTCTCTGAGCTGCTGAAATCCCACGAAACGCTTGCCGTTGATGAAGAAAGTCGGCGTGGAGCCCACCCAGGCGTTGTTGCCGTCTCGCAACTCGGCTTCGAGGAGGGCCGGCAGGGCCGGGTCCCTGCGACAGGCCTGCCAGGCGTCCATATCCAATTTTAGATCGCTTGCGTAGCCGGCCAGCATCATCTCGGCCTTATCGTTGGTCCACTCTTCCTGGCGATCGTAGAGGCGGTCGTGGTATTCCCAGAAGCGGCCCTGGCGGCCGGCGCACTCGGCGGCGATGGCGGCGGGGCGGGCGCGCTCGTGCATGCGCAGGGGATAGTGCTTGAAAACGAAGCGGATATGTCCTTTATAGAGAGCGAGGAGATCGTGCAGGGGCTTCTCGGCGTAGCGGCAGGCCGGGCACTCGAAGTCGGAGAACTCCACCATGAGGACCTTCGCGTCGGCCGGGCCCTGCGTGCGGAAGTCCGGAGCGAAGGGAGAGAAGGGCTTGTGCGTCTTGTGCGCTGTCAGCGCGGAGAGCACGGCGAGAGTCAGGATCAGGGCGGCTGCGGCGATGCGGCGGGCGAACACGGTTCCCATGGCGACGTCTATCATAGAAAAAGGAAGGCCCCGCCGTCCTCCGGGACGACGGGGCCTTGCGTCCCGGCGACGGCCGGGCTAATGGACGAGCTTGACGGCGCTGGGAAGGCCGGCGCCCTGCCCGATGTCGGGCACGCTCGGCAGTTTGCGCGCCGCGTCCGCCAGGGCGGTGCGCGCCTGGTCGGGAGTGGCTCCCCTGTGCTTGGCGACGTAGAGCGCCGCGAGACCGGACACGTGCGGCGCGGCCATGGAGGTTCCCGACAGCGTGTTGTAGCCGCCGTTCATGTAGGTCGACCTCACGCCCACGCCCGGGGCGATGAGCGCGACCTCGGGGCCGCGGCTGGAGAAATACGCGAGCGCGTCATAGCCGTCGGAGGCAGCGATGGCGATCGCCCCCGGGTACGCCGCCGGGTAGCCCACCGAGCCGCTGGAATTGCCGGCCGCCGCGATGAGGATCACGCCCGCCTTCTTCATGGCCGCGACCATGTCGGAGAGAGCCTGGTTGCCCTCGCTGGAGCCTAGGCTCATGCTCGCGATCTCCATCTTGTTGTCGACGGCCCATTGCATGCCGGCGAGCACGTCGTCGTAGGTGCCCGAACCCTCCGCGTCCAGGACTTTCACGCCGTAGAGACCGACCTTCGGCGCCACGCCGACTACGCCCTTGTCGTCGTCGAGGGCCGCGATCGTGCCGGAGACGTGCGAGCCGTGTCCGTTGTCGTCGTTGAAGTCATCGCCCTTGGTGAGGGCGTTCCAGCCGCCCTGGATGCTGGGCGCCAGTTCCGGGTGCGTGAGGTCGATGCCCGTGTCGATGACGGCGAGCTTGACGCCCTCGCCCCGCGTGGCATTCCATGCGGCCGGGGCCTGCACCTTCGTGATACCCCACGGCGTCTCCTGGCCGACGGGAGGTTTCGGCGTCTGCGGCGGGTAGAAGGCGCCGCGGCGCGCGAGCTCGCGGACGGGCGCGGCGATGGACTTGATGCTCGGGACGGCGAAGTCCAGGCCGCGGGCGTCCACCGTCTTTAGCCAGTTGATCTTAGGGTCTTCGTCGATGCGGGCGACCGCGGGGAGCGTCCTTAGCTGCGCCTCCACCGTGCGGATTTTCGTGCTGGGCGTCTCGATGACGACCGCGTTGATGAGCGGCAACTCGCGCACGATCTTGGAGCCGGACGACCGTGCGAGGAACAAGCGCTGGGACTGCGGCACGTCGGCCGTGAAGATCACGATGCGGCGCGTGGACTGCGTCTGCGAGACTCCAGGCTGCGGCAACAGCAACCCCAGGGCCAGGACCCCGAGGACTCTGATGGATCGAACCATAACCACCTCCGGTGCGTCTTCGCCGCGACCCCTCGCGACGTGCGGCAGAAAGCCGTATATCATATTTATGGACCATAAGTCCTATATAACACATAGGCCTTTCGGCTCAAGAGGGGGGGGGGATGCGAAGGCGGCGGCGGCGCGCGCTCGAGCGTTCGCTCGCCTAGAAGAGAGAGAGGAAGCGGTCCTCGTATTCCTCGAAGAGGCCGTATTGGCGCAGCTTGCGGCCCAGATCCTCCAGGCCGGAATGATTCTTGCGAGCCTTGTTGAGGAGTGCCTCGACTTCGACGCGATGGCGTTGGGCCGCGCCTCGGTCGGGGGAGAACATCCCGCGCCGCTCCAGGTCCTGCACGTGGCCCGGGAAGGAGCGCGCCGCCTCGTCCAGCGTGAACTTCATCAGCGCCAGCGTCCAGGCGCCGTCGGGGCAGCGGATGACCGCGCGGTCCTCCACGCTTCGCGCGTCAAAATCGGCCAGCAGCTTCTCGGCGACCAGGCGCGGGTCCGAGCTGATCACGCGCGCGGCCATTCCTTGGTTGCGGAAGTTGTACTCCAGCGCGCGCAGGAGGTCGCGGTAGGAGGTGGAGACCCAGCGCGCGAACTCCGCGGCTCCGTCGCCGAAGCCCTCGAAGCGCTCCTTGAAGGCGTCGGGCGTCAGGATCGCGGGGCGAGAGGAGACCACCGAGCCCTCACGCACGCGCGTGCGGTCGGAGAGCCCATCGATGGGAGAGAGGAGGTGGTAGTCAATGCGCGTGGTCCCGAATGTGGCCAGGCGGCGTTTGGGCGCGCGCAGAACCTCCGTGCGGGCGAGGAGCGCTGCCACGGGATCCTTGGGCATGCGTCTATATTCTAGCAGTCCCAAGGACTCCTTGCGAATTTCCTACGGCAGCGCGATCTGCGCCGAGTAGGCGACGATCATGACCGAGACCGGCCCCTTGCCCGCGTTGACGGTGACAAAACCGTTGAGCGCGTCCACGGAGGCGTTGTTGGAGTGATTGGTCTTGAGGTTCACCGTCAGGCCCGGTCCGGCGCGGATTTCGGTGATCTTGAGATCCGCGTTCCGGGTCAGGCAGCGGCCGTAGATCTTCACGAAGTCGTCGCCGGTCTTGAGGTCGCGCACTACGGTGGGCAGGATGCATTGGGCGAGCGCGGCCTGGACGGAGCTGACCGAGGCCGGAGCGGCCTCTCCGCGGGTGAGAACGCGAACGGCGTGCCCGAGCAGGCGATTTTCGCGGCGGCTCAAGCCCGCCATCAGGTCGCGGTGGGCCTTGCCGCCCGCGCTCAGGTCGGTCTTGAGGATCAGGCCCGTCTTGGCGGGCTCGCCGGGCGGCGTAGCGGAGATGCGGCCGATCTGGATCTCGAGCTTGGCCGGGAGCTTGCGGGCGACGGCGGCCAGGCAGGGCGCGATCAGGGCCGAGGCTTCGTCGAGGGAGAAGGGTCGCAGGGTCTTGATATCGAGCACGCCGCACTCGCCGACGCCGGCAAACGCGTCCTCGGAGGCGAAGGCCTGCACGGCGGGGTCGAGGGCGAGCTCGAATCGTCCGGCTCGCGCGGCGAGAGTCTCCGAGGTCTGGGAGAAGGCGGGGACGGCGAGCGTCGCGAAGGCCAGGAAGAGGTTGATCATGGCTCCAGAGTAACCAAAAGGCCTATGACGCGATTAGGACCCCAGTCAACATGGAGAATTGATCCAAGTCAAGCCCGTCAGAACTTGACGGGGGGGGCCTTGGCGGCTTCGGGCGCGGCCTGGAAATAGGGCCGGTCCTTGAAGCCTCCGAGGCCCGCGATGAAGGAGGCGGGGAACATCTTGATCATGGTGTTGTAGTCCTGCGCGGCGGCGTTGAAGTCGTTGCGCGCGACCGCGATGCGGTTTTCGGTGCCCTCGAGCTGGACCGAAAGGTCGCGGAAGCCCTGCGTGGACTTGATGTCGGGGTACTTCTCGACGACGACCATGAGGCGGGAGAGGGCGGAGGAGAGTCCGGCCTGGGCCTCTTCGAACTTCTTGAAGGAAGAGGGGTTCTCGAGGACCTTTTTATCCAGCGTCAGGGAGCCGACGCGGGACCTCGCCTCGACGACCGAGGTCAGGGTCTCCTTCTCGAACTTCGCGGAACCCTTCACGGCTTCGACCAAGTTCGGGATGAGATCCAGGCGGCGCTGGTACTGGCTCTCGACCGCGGCCCAGGCCTTGCTGACGGCCTCGTTGCGGCCTACGATGCCGTTGTAGGCGCCCGCGGCCCACAGCCCGACGACGAGGACGGCGAAGAGGAAAGCGCCCAGCACGCCCGCGAGAATCTTCATGATCCGAGTTGACCACTTCGGCACGCCGGGCGTCAAGCCTGCGTCCAGTCCCGGCGGCGCCGCGTCACCCATTTAAGAATCGTCGGCGAGGCAAGCGAGGGCGGCGGCGGGGTCGTCGCCGAAGCGGAGAGAGAAGAGCCGCGCGCGCGAGACGACGGCGCGCGCCGTGTCCCAGCGCGCGCAGGCCAGGCGCGTCAGCGACAGAGTCTGTCTCACCATCAACTCCGAGAGCTGCGCGATGCCGCGGCCGACGACCAGCGCGTCGCAGAGGACCGCCAAGGCCCGCGCGCGCGAGCAGGGCTCGACGGCGGCTTTGGCGCCGGGCCGACGCGCGCCCACGGCGATCCAGCGCAGGGGCGCTTGGCCCGACACGCGTTCGCGGAAGAAGGGCAGGTCCACCACGATCTTGTCGGGACGGCCCAGGCGGCTGAAGGTCCGCCGCGACTCCGGGGGGATGAGGGAGAGATCCTGGTCCAGGAGGAAGCTCAGGCGCAGGGGGAAGGCGCGCGCGGTCCCGTCGGAACGGATGAGAGGCGTGTCGTCGGAGAGCAGGCCCCAGCCCTCCGCGCGCAGAGCCGCGAGAGCCAACACGCTCTTGCCTCCGCCCGAGGGAAGGAGCACCAGTCCGGCCTCTCCGCGGAGCGTCAGGCCGAGGGCGTGGACTCGGCTCCAGCCCCGATCCTCCAGGGCCTCGCCGACGCGCGAGAGGACGGCGAGATAGCCGAGTTCGCGCAGGCGCCAGGCCTCGGGCGCGGTCGCGGTCCCGCGCCTCGCCGCGAAGTCCCAGACCAGGCGGGAGCCGTCGCGGTAGAGGACGGTGCGCCAAGAGCCGGCGTCCGCCACGCGGTAGCGCGGAGTGCGCGGCCAGGCGCGGGCGCGCCCGTGGAACCTCTCGGGCGCCGCGCGCAGCAGTTCGATGGCCAGTCCGCACGGCCCCTGCGCCGCTCGGAACCAGGCGAAGTCCCGGGCGAGTTCCTCGACGACCGCGGCGTCGCCGTCGAGGGCGACGCGCACGCCGTGGAAGTCGAAGCAGAGATGATTGTCCGGGCCGCGCGGCAAATGAGGCTCTGGCATGAGGTCATTCTATCCTTATTGTCGGGATGGATTCTCCTGCGCGCCGCTTCAGACGCGCTCTCGGCGATTTTGTTGCATAAGCTGATGTATCGTCGAGCATAACTCAATCCGCTTGCTCGACACCGATGAACAGCCATCCCCAAGAGCCGGACCGAAGCAAGCGCGTCCCATCCGCGGTCCCGACGCGGGCCGCCGCCTTGATGGTCGCCATTTTCCTCGGCCTGGCCGTTTTCTTCCGGGCGGACCCGGTCGGCCAGGGTCCCGCTCTCGACGCGATCCCGCCGGACGATCCGGCGTTCGCCTCCACGCTCCCCGCCCGCAAGGCGCGCACGGAGATGACCTTCGACGGGGCTCCCTGCAAATCCTGCCACGAGGGGACCGAGGCCATCCAGGGCAGCCCCGTCGAAAAGGGCGTCTTCCACGACAAGATCGCGCTCAAGCACGGCCGCAACAAGCACTGCTTCAACTGCCACCACCGCCTGCAACCCGCGAATTTCTCCGATTTCGACGGCTCCTCCATCAAGCTGGCCGATGTCCAATTGTTGTGCGCCAAATGCCACGGCACGACCTTTCGCGATTGGGAAAGCGGCGCCCACGGCCGCCGCGCCGGCTATTGGGACGCCTCCCAAGGCAAGTTCAAGACTCTGGTCTGCATCGCCTGCCATGACCCGCACTGGCCGGTCTTTAAGCCCCTGCGGGCCGCCGCCGCGCCGCACGTCAACCCCCGCACCCGCAAGGCGGCGGGCGCGCCCGCGCACGGAGAGCCCGCCGAAGGAGGGCGTCGCTGATGGAAGAGGAACGCAAGCCTGACGAGTCGTGCGCGGGCGCGCCTGAGGGCGGGGGGATCAGCCGCCGCGCCTTCCTGGGGACCATGGCCGCCGGCGCTGCGGCCGCGACTGCGGCCGCGCTGTCTCCGCTCAAGGATATCGCGGACCTCCCCACTCTGGAGCAGTTCCTCCAGCAGCATTATAAGGAACTCACGCCCGCGGACAAAGAAGCCATCCTCGAGCGCATCCGCGATGAGGTCCAGGCCAAGTACGGCGTCCGCCCGAATCTGACGGACCCCCAGCCCCTGCCCGGCGTCGAGTTCGGCTACGCCCTCAACATCGGGCGCTGCGTCGGCTGCCGCAAGTGCGTCTACGCCTGCGTCAAAGAGAACAACCAGTCGCGCAACCCCCAGATCCAGTATATCCGCGTCCTGCAGATGCGCAAGGGCAGCATCGACGTGGAGAGCTCTTCTCATGATTACGAGGGCGAGGTCCCGAAGGAAGGCTTCTACTACATGCCCGTCCAATGCCACCAGTGCCGCAAGGCCCCCTGCGTGAAGGCCTGCCCCGTGGAGGCCACTTGGCAGGAGCCCGATGGAGTGGTCGTCATCGACTACAACTGGTGCATCGGCTGCCGCTACTGCATGGCGGCCTGTCCCTACAATGCCCGGCGCTTCAACTTCGCCCAGCCGGACCTCCCCAAAGAGGACCTCAATGCGGACATGGGCTACCTCTCCAACCGGCCCCGGCCCAAGGGCGTCGTGGAGAAGTGCCACTTCTGCCTGCACCGCGCGCGCAACGGCCGCTACCCGGCCTGCGTGGAGGTCTGCCCGACCGGCTCGCGCAAGTTCGGAAACCTCCTGGACCCCGAAAGCGAGATATCCTACATCCTCAAAACGAAGAGGGTCTACGTCCTCAAAGAAGAGGTCGGAACCCTTCCCCGCTTCTACTACTACTTCGACCTATGACCAAGACACTCAAGGATTACGTCTTCTTCGTCTACCGTTGCGCCGTCCTGACGTTCGAGGGGGACTGGCGTTATTTCCTGTGGATGACGGCCCTGACCGCGGGCGCCCTGCTGGGGCTCAACGCCTACTGCAAGCAGCTCGTCACGGGCCTGTCCGTCACCGGGATGAGCGACGCGGTCTCCTGGGGCCTCTACATCGCGAACTTCACCTTCCTCGTCGGCATGGCCGCGGCCGCCGTGATGCTCGTGATCCCCGTCTACGTCTACGAGGACGAGACCCTCAACGACGTCGTGATCCTCGGCGAGCTTCTGACGGTGGCCGTGATCGTGATGTGCCTGCTCTTCGTCACGGTCGATCTCGGCCGCCCCGACCGCTTCTGGCACATGGTCCCGTTCGTCGGGAAGTTCAACTGGCCCATCTCCATGCTCAGTTGGGACGTGATCGTGCTCAACGGCTACCTGGCCATCAACGCCCACATTTGCGGCTACCTCGTGTACATGGTCTACCTGGGGAGAAAACCTTCGCCCTACCTGTACAAGCCATTCGTCTTCCTCTCCATCTTTTGGGCGATCAGCATCCACACCGTGACCGCTTTCCTTTACGTGGGACTGGGGGGGAGGCCCTTCTGGAACGCGGCCATCGTGGCCCCGCGCTTCCTCGCCTCGGCCTTCACGGCGGGCCCCGGTTTCCTGATTCTCACGCTGCGCATCGTCCGGCGCGTGACCGCCTATCATGTCTCGGACAAGGCCCTGATGATGTTGAGGCGGATCGTCCAGGTCTCCATGATCATCACCGTGTTCCTTCTTTTTTGCGAGCTCTTCAAGGAGTTCTACACGGACTCGGCGCATGTGGCCTCGTCGAGGTACCTCTTTTTCGGGCTCCACGGCCATCACGGCCTGGTGCCGTGGATCTGGACGGCCATGGCGTTCAACACCGCGGCCCTGATACTCCTGCTCCTGCCCGTTTCCAAGAGCCTAAAGTACCTGGACCTGGCCTGCATCCTCGCCATCGTGGGCATCTGGATCGAGAAGGGGATGGGCATGGTGATCCCCGCCTTCATTCCGACGCCTCTCGGCGAGATCGTGGAGTACTTCCCGACCACGAACGAGTGGCTGATCTGCCTGGGGATATGGTCCTTCGGCCTGCTGCTTTACACGATTTTCCTGAAAATGACCATCCCGGTCCTGACCGGGGCGCTCAGGCCTTCGTCGTCGACTAGACCTTGACGCTCGGCCGTTCGGATGATACACTGGCGGCGTGAAGGAAGAAGAGGTCAAGCTAGCCGCCCCATCCGAGAAGCTCGTGCTGGTTGTCGATGACGACGAACTCGTGCGCAGCCTTCTGGAGAGGACGTTGCGTACCGAGGGTTTCTCGGTCATCATGTCGATCAACGGTCTTGACGCGGGCGCGAGGATGCAGAACCAGGCGCCCGACCTGATCGTTACGGACCTTATGATGCCCGGACAGGGAGGCTATGAGTTCCTGCGCAACCTGCAGAGCTCGGACAACTCCCGCATCCCCGTCTTCGTCGTGACCGGCATGACCCTCGACGAGAGCACCATCCAGATGATCCGGCAGGAGGCCAACGTCGTGGAATTCATCAGCAAGCCTATCAAGATGGCGCAGTTCTTGGCCGCGCTGCACAGGCATCTCAAGACCGCGCCTTCCATCTCTCCGCGCAACCGCGGGATCAACGAGCGCGCGGGCGGCTTCTAGTCTTCGGGACCCAGACGCCGGAGATGAGCCCGGAAAACACCGCGAGGCCGTCGTGCGGTCCGCCCATGACCTGCATCTCGACGCGGCTGAGGATCTTGTTGGTGCGGAAATAACCCTCGCCGTCGAAGGTGCCTTGGCAGGCGACGGTTTCGCCCGCACGGACCGGGTGGACGAAGACGCCCTGCTCAAGCTGAGTAAAGAAGCCGATGAGCTGGCTGACCTCCTCGACGGGAATCCTCAGGGACATCTGGTAGATGCACCACGCCACGCTGCCGACCTGGGCGGACATTTCGATGAGTTTAAAGGGCGGCACGACCAGGCCGGCGGCGGAATAGCCCGCGCAGTCCTCGGGCTTCCACACGTAGGTTCCGATGATGTGTTCCTCGTCGATCTCCAGGATGTCCTCGATGAAGCGCATCGGCCTCTGTTGGGGGATCATCGCCAGCACCTGGGCGGGCGTCAGGACGGTCATGGCCGCCCTCCGGCCGCGCGCGTCTTCAGCTTGCCGCCGAATCCCATCTCGCTGGCCGCGGGGTAGTTCGTGTAGCGGATGTTCTTGTGGCAGCCCACGTTGGCGTTGGAGCAACTCAGGATGGGACGGCCGTCCGCGAAGACCATCGCGTCGGCGCGCACGAAGGCGTCTCCAGTCTCCTCCGAGCGGACGGTCTTCAGGATGCGGATCTCGTAGCGGATGTCGCGATCCTCTGGCCGGATCGCGTCGAAGATCTCGACGCGCTCGAAGCCCAGGGCCCGCCCGGTGCCGGCGTTGCGGCTCCAGGCCTGGAAGACTCCCATCAACTGCCAGACGGCGTCGATGGAGAGGGCTGCGGGCTTGAAGCCCGGGGTCATGGCGTAGAACCAGTCGGTCGGGGCGTTGGGCCGGGAGGCCGAGACCTCGCCTTCGCCGGTGACGCGGTCGGCGCAGATGCGGTCGATGCGGCCGATCTCCAGCATGAGGTCGGAGGGCAGGAGCGCGATCTCTCCGGGCGGGTCGCTGACGAGCGTCCCGCGCGAGAGCGCGACGAGTTCCGCGCGGGTGAGATGGCCGCGGCGGGAGAATTCGTCATAGGTGAGCGGCCTCATCGGGGGGGCGTCGGGCGCCGGGGCCGCCGCGCGCGGCCGCGCGTCGGGGGCTTCCCAGAAGGTGGTGCCGATCTGCGCGCCGGCGACGGTGTAGACCGGCACGTCGTCTACGCAGACGGAGCCCTTGCCGGTCAGCAGGATGTCGCCGCCCGAACGCTCGACCGAGACGACCTCGACGCGGTAGACGATGGCCTGGTCGTGGGGGCGGATCTGCCCGAAGAAGGAGACGTTCTCCATGCCCAGCGCCTTGTCGCAGCCGGCCAGCCCCCGCCAGGCGGCAAAGAACTTCAGGCACTGCCAGACGGCGTCCACGCCCCAGCAGCCGGGCATCACCGGGTCGCTCAGGAAGTGGCAGCCGTAGAACCAGTCGTCGAAGCGGTTGCGGCGCACCGCCTCGATGACGCCGGTGCCCGAGGCCTCGTCCCAATCGAGGTGCGTGATCTCGTGGAAGGGGAGGAGCAGGTAGCCGGGCAGACCGGGCAGGCCGGCGGGGGCGTCGGCGAGGAGGCCGCCGCGCGCATAAGCCAGGATCTCGTCCGGGTCGAAGCGGGACCTCTTCTGGAACTCTTCGAAGGTCATGGTTGCATGCTGCGGAGATCCATTCTAGCATGTAGCGCCGCGGATATGGGATGATGAAGGCGTGAGCGCGCGCGTCTTCAAGCTCGACAACGGCCTGCGCGTCGCCGTGGAGCCGGATCACGCGGCGCCCCTGGTGGCCGTCTCCATCACCTACCGCGTCGGCTCGCTCGATGAGGAGCCGGGACGAGCCGGTTTCGCCCACCTCTTCGAGCACCTGATGTTCCAGGGCACGAAGAACCTCCCTCCCAACGAAATCTCGCGCCTGGTCGAGACCTATGGCGGCGTGGACAACGCCTACACCATGAAGACGAACACGACCTATCACGAGGTCGTGCCCTCGGGAGCTCTCGAGGCCGTGCTCTGGGCCGAGGCCGACCGCATGCGCGGTCTCGTGATCTCCCCTCGGGAGCTCGAGATCGAGAAGCGCGTCGTGCTGGAGGAGATGCGCCAGAGCTACTCCAATCAGCCCTACCGTCGGGCGACCGACGTCGTCATGGGAGAGCTCGCCTTTACCCGCTGGGAGGCCGCGCACGCCACCATCGGCGAAGAAGCCGACCTTCGCGCCGCCACGCTTTCGGACGTCCGCCGCTTCTACGACCGCCACTACGCCCCGAACAACGCGGTCCTGGCCCTGGTCGGAGATCTCACTTTCGCGCAGGCCCAGCGCTTGGTCCGCCGCCATTTCGGCCCCATCAAGCGGCGTCCGCGGCCGCGCGGGCCCGACCTTTCCGAGCCGCGCCTGACCGGAGAGCGCCGCCGGCGCGTGAGCGACCCCATGGCCAAGAACCCTCTGCTGGTCGCCGGCTGGCACGCTCCCAAGCGCGGCGGCGCCGATTATTGGTCCCTGATCACGCTGGCCGCCATCCTGGGCGGCGGAGAGGACAGCCCGCTCCACGCGGAGTTGGTCAAGAGTTCGCGCCTGGCGCTCTCGGCCAGCGCGCACATGCCCTACTGGTCGAGCCACTACAACTCGCGCGGGACGGAGCTGATCGGGGTCTTCGTGACCCTGCGCGTGGACGCGGACTTGCGCGCGGCCCTGGCCGCGCTCGACAAGGTCGTGGAGCGCTTCCGCGCGAAGGGTCCGACCGACGAGGAACTCGCCCGCGCCAAGGTCCAACTGGAGCGCGCATGGCTTGAGGGGCAGCAGTCCTTGGCCGACCGCGCGCAGACGCTGAGCTCCTACGCGGCCCTCGTGGGAGACCCGGCGCGGTTCGCGCGCGATTTCGCGCGCCTGCTGACGGTAGACCGGACGGACGTGCGCCGCGCCGCCAAGCGCTGGCTGGGCGCGCGCGGCCGGGCCGTCCTGGAGGTGGCGCCCGGAGAGCCCGTCGCAGCCGCCGCCGCCCTCGCCGCCGAACCGCCTCCCCCCGAGGAGCCTCGCGGTCCCGGCGCGCCGCCGCCGCCGCCCGGGCCCGTGCGCTCCGCGCGACTGCCCAGCCTGGTGCGCTTCGAGCTGTCGAACGGCCTGCGGGTTCTCCTCGTGCGCGACGCGCGCCTGCCCCTCGTCGAGGCGCGCCTGGCCCTGCCCGCGGGCCGCGCTCACGAGGCCGCGGGAGAGGACGCCCTCTCGCCGGCCTGCGAGGAGCTCTTGCTCAAGGGCTGCGAGGGCCAGGACGCGGCGGCCGTCGCGCGCGCCTTCACGGGCCTGGGTTGGGCCGTGGGCACGGCCAGCGAGGCGGAGTGGCTCAAGGTCTCGGGCTCGGGATTGGCCAGGAACTTCGGCGCTTTCTGCGGCCAGCTCGCGCGCGTGATGAACACCGCCGCGTACCCGGAGGACGAGGTCGCGATATGGCGCGAGAACGCCGTCGAGGAACTCGCCATGCGCCGGGTCCAGCCGTCCTTCCTGGCCGAGGAGCGCCTGCGCGCGGAACTCTTCGGCGCGCACCCCTACGGCCGCGGGGCCGCCGACGAGGCCGCCATCGGCGCCGTCAGCCCCGAGCGCCTGCGCGCCTACCACGGCGCGCGCCTCAAGGCGGCGGGCGGCTTCCTGGTGCTGGTTGGAGACCTGCGCGCGGACGAGGCGCGCGGCCTCCTGGGCCGCTCGCTGTCGTCTTGGCCCGCGGGCGCGGCCCCCGCTTGCCTGCCGCCTCTCCCCGACCACGGCAAGGCGCGCACGGTCCTGGTGCCTCGTCCTGGCTCGGCGCAGGCGAGCCTCGTCGTCGCCCACACCTCCTCCCTGACGCCCTGCGACCCGGACTATCTCGCCTTCATCGTGGCCAACCACGCCTTGGGCGGCACCGCCAACTCCCGCCTTTTCGAGAACCTGCGCACGCGGCGCGGCTACACCTACGGGGCGTACTCGTCTCTGGAGGTGTACGGGCGCGGCACGGTCTGGTCGGCTGGCGCGGACGTGCGGCCCGACGCGGTCCAGGCGGCCTTAAACGAAATCCGCGCCGAGTCCGAGCGCCTGCGCGCCGAGCCCGTCGCCGCGGACGTCATCGCCTCCTCCAAGCGCCATCTGGCCGGACTCTTCTTGATGCGACTGGCCTCGCTCGATCGCGTGGCCAGCTATCTGGCCGCGGTGGCGGAGACCGGGCGAGACCCCGCGGAGGTGATGGCGGGATATCAGGAGCGGCTGGCGGCGGTCACGCCGGAGTCCGCCCAGGCCGCCGCGCGCTCGCGTCTGGACCCGGAGCGCTTCGTCTCCGTCGTGGTGGGCGATGAGGGCGTTCTGCGCCCGATCCTAGGGTTCTAGCGCGGTTCAAGGCGCGCGGCACCAGAGACCGTCTTCCAGCCGCCACTTCTCGGCCGCCTCGCGACCGGCGTCGGAAGGCCGGACCTTCCAGCGGGCGCTCACCGTGGCGGAGGTCTCTTCCAGTTTCACGGAGAGAATCTCGACCTTGGTCTCGAGGCGTCCCCCGGAGGAGGCTTTCTCGAGGGAGCCGGCGTAGAAGCCGCGGCGGCCGCGGTACGGATCCGCGGCGCGCGCGTCGGCGCACAGGCAGGTGTCGAAGTGGTCGGCGAAGGCGCCCTGAGCCAGGAGCTGGGAGCAGAAATCGAACTGCTCGCGCACCTGGCGCGCGGCGCCCTCATCTTCGACCGGCGTCTGCGACGGCTTTTGCGGCTTGGCGGCGGGCGGGGGATCCTTGGCCGCAGACTTGGAGATCGGCCGCGGGATTCCCGGAAGGATGAAACCCCGGTCGGTGGGCGGGACCGCATCCTTCAGGGCGGCGGCGGGTTGCTGGCCTGCCTCGGCGGCGGCCTTGACCGCGGCCTTCGCCGCCCTTTTGGCGACCGTCGTTTCGGCCCTCGCCGCGGGCTTGGGCTTGGGTGCGCGGCGCAGGATGGGAGCGGGGGCGGGGGCGGGCGCCGCGAGGACGGGCTGAGCGGCCGGGACGGGGGGTTCGACCGGCCTGGAGGCCGCGGAGCTCTGAGGCATCGGGGCCGGATGGGATGGCTCGGGAACGGCGAGGGTAAGATCGAGGCTCGGAGGAGGCATCTTCGCGGGGCGCAGCAGCCACCAACCGAGGCCGCCGCCTGCCGCGACGGCGACGACGACGGCGGCGATCATGGCCTTGCGCCGGGCAGCGGCGTCCACGAGAGGCCGAGCGGCGATAGGCGCCGGTTCCGCGACGGGAGGAACGAAGGGAGCAGGGAGGTCCACCAGGGGCTCGACCGGGGCGGAGAGGTCGGTCGCTGGGACTGGGTCCGGCGGCTCTATGGTCCCGTCCATGCGCGCGCCGCAGGCGTTGCAGAACCGGGCGCCCTCGGGGTTGAGATCGGCGCACCGCGGACAGGATTCGGTCGCAACGGGGCGCGGCGGGGGCGGGGGCGGCTCGGGCGCCGGCTGGGCGGCGGGGGCCAGCAGGGCCGAGCGGAAGGGGGGATAGGCTAGAGCCGGTTTCCAGTCGTTGCTGTCGCTCGCTCCCACGGGGCAGACGAGGGTATCGCCGTCGAAGCTCGGCAAAGCCATCAACTCCTCGACGGTCGAGGGCCCATGCGTGGTCCGGCCATCATGAGCGAAGAAGCGCATCAATTTATTGTAAAAAAACCAGGTTACGGCATTATTTCCAAAGATATATGTAGAATAGCGGTATGCAAAAGTCCCTCCCCGTGTTTGTCATTCTTGCGTCTCTCGCCGTGCCGGCCGCCGCCATGGGCGTCAGTCTCGGCGTCGACCAGGTCCTCGGCTCCGACAACTATCGGGGAACGAAGGCCAAGGCCTCTCTTGATCTGACCGACGCGATCTACCTGGAGCCGTCTTTCTCCACTTATCGCACGGACTCCTCGAGCGGATCCTTCAACACCTTCGCCCTGCGGGGCGGTTATGAGACCGGACCCGTGGCGCTGGGCGCGCAGGCGGGCGTCCAGCCGAAGACCAACGGCTACAAGAAGAGCTTCGTCGGCGCCGACCTGACTTTCTCGCTCACTCCAGGAGGCGGTTCCCACGGGCGAAAGATGGCCGGCCGATCCTCCGAGGGAAGCGAGACCTTCGGCTCGGGCCTGGCCGCGGTGGACGTCGGCGGTTCGGTCCTGTTCACGCGCCACTCGGATGATCTGGCGGCGGCGGGAACGACGGACGCCTCTCGCCGCCGTGCGGGCGCCGCGCGCGCGACCGCCTTCAACATGGGTCAGACCGACGTGAGCGCCTTTGCGGGGGCGAAGTTCCTCATCCTCGAGGCGAGCGCGGAGGTCGTCAAGAGCGTCTACGACAAGGACCTCGCAGGCAGCGGCGCCCGCGAGGCCCCGGCCCTGTCGCTGAGCGGCTTCGGCGCCGTCGTGCAAGGCTTTCCGGACACCAGCTTCAACGCCAAGCTCAAGATTAAGACTCTGCCGATGGTGCGGCCCTACGTCTCCTACACTCACACCAAGTTCAAGATGGGCGCCGAGCCGTCCAATGCTGTAGAACTCGGAGGCACGGTGGGCCTGCAGATGCTCAACGTGAAGGCCGCCTATCAGCGCTACACCCAGAAGGGCTTCTCCGACCAGAACTACTTCTCGGTCGGCGCGGGACTCAACTTCTAATCCAGAGAGTCTCGGGTCGTCCCTGCTTCCGGTTGACCCAGCGCGCCGCGACGAAGAGCCAGCTTGAGAGCCGATTGAGATAGGCGAGTACTCCCTCAGCCACGATCTCGTGCGCGGCCAGCTCTACGGTCTCGCGCTCGGCCCGGCGGCAGACGGCCCGCGCGAGATGGAGCGCGGCGCCCGCCGTCGTTCCGCCGGGCAGGACGAAGGCCTTCAGCGGGGCCAGCTCCGCGTCCCAGGCGTCGATCTCGGACTCCAGGCGCGCCACGGCGCGCGAAGGCATGCCCCGGTCGTAGGGCGCGGGGAGCTTGCCCGCGGGCGCGCCGAGGATCGTCCCCACGGCGAAGCACTCGGACTGCACGCGGGCCAGGGCCTCGTCGACGACTTTGAGCGACGGGTCGGAGGCGCGGGCCGCGCGGGCGGCGCCGAGGGCGCTGTTGAGTTCGTCCAGGGCCCCGTAGACCGCGATTCGAGGATGATTCTTCGGCACGCGCGTTCCGCCGAAGAGGCCCGTCTCTCCACGGTCGCCCCCGCGCGTGTAGGACTTCATCTCAGAATTTGACGCCGAGTCCCGCGTCGAAGCCGGACATGCCGTGGCGCAAGGTGCAGGCTCCGCGCAGGGCGACGAAGGGAAAGGGCGTCAGCTCCGCGCCGACGGAGAAACGCGAGCCGCGGGCGGTCGCGGACATGCCCGCGACGCCGGGCGCGGCGGCCGCGCCGACCTTCAGCGCGGTCACGTCGAAACCGGCCACGAAGAAGGGCTTGACGATGGGAAGGTTCCAGGTCGCGGCCGCGTCGAAGCCGCCGTGGGTGGCGGAGAAGGACTTATGGTTGACCCGGTCGCCGAAAGCCGCCAGCGAGACGTTGGGCAGGAAGGTGTCGATGAGGTCCGTGCGGTACAGGCCGTAGCGCAGGCCGGCGCCGAAGATGCTCGCGTCGTAGATCTTCATGCCGCGGGCGATGACGTCCACCTTGAAGGGCAGGCCGACGCCGACTTCCAGCATGGGCAGGCCGAAGGCCTTCACGCCCGAGTCGCGCAGGATGAGGTCGTTCTTGTCCGGGCTGAACTGAGCCGCGCCGATCGCGCCGGCCCAGAAGCCGGGCAAGCCGAGGGACCGTCCGGTGTGAGCCGAGGCGGAGCCGAGCAGGCCGCCCAGGTCCAGGGCGAGGGGCTTGATCAGTTCGCCGCGGACGCGCGTCTCGAAGTCGGCAAACGGGGAAGCCGAGGAGGCGGCGGCGAAGGGGGCGGCGGCAAGGAGGACGCAGAGGAGGACGAGGGATTTTCTCATAGGGCGATTCTAGCCAATTGCGAGGGCTCGCGACGCAAGGGCGCGGCGGGCCGTCAGCCTGGCGCGCAGGGCGCCGCGCAGGATCTTGGACGGGAATTGCCGCGCCGTTTCGACGAGGATGAGCACCGCGCCTTCCGCGTCCGAGACGCGGACTCGCTCCGGCGCGACCGCCTTCGCCCCCCAGCCGTTGTGGTAGTTGACCAGGGGCACGGCCACCCCCGCGGACTCGAAGCCGAAGGCGAGATAGGCCGTGGCCTCGCAGGTCCCGCCGGTCAGGCGCAGGCGCTGGATGAGCGCGCCTTTCTTCTTCAGGCGTTCGGCGGCCGAGTCGAGCAGGGCGAGCAGGTTGGGGTCGAATGCCGTGGCCTTATCGCCGAGGCGGATGGTCGGACCCTTGCCGGGCCTGGAGCCCGTCATCTCGCGGGAAGACTCAATGGAAAGATAGGAGTCCGCGACGGAAAGAACGCCGGAACGGATCATGTCCAAGGCGCCTATGAAACCGACTTCCTCGGCTCGGTTGAGAAGCACGTTGAGATTCGTTTTCGCTTTTGCGGCGACGAGCCGTCTCATCGCCTCAAGCGCGACCGCGCAGCCCAGCAGATCGTCGATCGAGCGCGAGGACAGCCAGCCGTCCTTCACTTCATAAGGCGTCAAAGACAGCACGGCGAAGACGGGCTTGGAGCCGCGTTTGGGCGGGACGGTCCAGGAGATGGACCAAAGGCCTCCGGGCTTGGGCGGGAGGCCGATGACGCCGCGGGCGAGAGGAATGTTGTTCTTGGGAACGGCCGGAAAGGCCTCGATCTCCGCGCCGGGCAGGAGATGAGGAGGCAATCCTCCTTGAAGGAAGGCTGCCGCGCCTTTGCGCGTGACCTTCTCCAAACGAAAGGCGGGATGGTCGAGATGCGCGGCCAAGGCCAGAGCGGGGCCCTTCCCCGCGCCGCGATACGAGACGACCAAGCCGCCGCGGAACTTTCGGACCGTGACGCGGCTCCCGAGATTTTTGGCGATCCACTTGAGGACCTTGCGCGAGACGGCCTTCTCGCGGAAGGGGGCGGTGGGAACGGAGGTGAGATGGCGAAAAAGCGGCAAAACTCCTGAGCGCACCCGGATATTATAGATCGCCGGGGGGCCGGAAGTTCAAGAGGCGAGGTGGCGGGAGAGGAACTCCTCGGCGGCCGCGTAGAACTTGAGGCGGTTGGCCGGCTTGGCGAAGCCATGGCCCTCGTCGGGGAAGAGCAGGTACTCCACGGGCTTGCCCTTGGCGCGCAGGACCGACACGATCTGCTCGGACTCGGCGACCTTGACGCGCGGATCGTTGGCGCCCTGGGCTATGAGGAGGGGGATCTCGATGCGGTCCGCGTGGAAGAGGGGAGAGCGCGACTGGAGAAACTCCGGCTCCTTGTCCACGTCGCCCACGCGCAGGTCGAAGACGCGTTTCATCGGTTCCCAGTAGGGCGGGATGGACCGGATGAGGGTGATGAGGTTCGAGGGGCCCACGACGTCGACCGCGCAGCGGTACAGCCCGGGGGTGAAGGCCGCGCCGGCCAGCGCCGCGTAGCCGCCGTAGGAGCCTCCGTAGATGGCGACGCGCTTGGGGTCCGCCGCCCCGGAGGCGACCGCCCATTTCACGGCGTCGGTCAGATCATCTTGCATCTTTGCGCCCCACTCCCGGTCTCCGGCGTGCAGGAAGCGCTTGCCGAATCCCGTCGAGCCGCGATAGTTGACCTGGAGGCAGGCGAATCCCAGGTCCGCCAGCCACTGGGCCTCCGGCTGGAAGCCCCAGCGGTCCCGGACCCAGGGCCCGCCGTGGACGAGCACGACGAGGGGGAGGCCCCGCGCCGGACGCCCGACTGGAACCGTCAGATACGCGCGGACCTTCAGGCCGTCCCGGGCGGCGAAGGAGACCGGGGTCATGGGGGCCAAGTCGTAGCCGTCCAGCTTGGGGCGCGCGGCGAACAAGAACTTCGCCTTGCGCGCCTCCCTGTCCCAACGCCAAAAGGAGGGGGAGCGGTCGGGGCGGTTGACGAGGAGGTACCACACGGCGTCCGCGTCGTCGCGGCTGACGATGGTGACGTCCCCATCCAGGCTCTCGAAGGCTTTGAAGTCGGCTGCCAGGCTTGGGTCGAGAACCTGCCAGCGGACGCGGTCGGCCTCGAAGGCGGCGGCCTCGACGTGGTAGTCGCGGGGGTGGACCAGCGCGCCGGCGAGATCGGAGTCTTCGTCCTCGGCCAAGGTCTTCACCGACTTCCCGTCGAGGGACATCTCCAGGAGCGCGGCGGTATCCCGGTCGAGACTGGATTCGATGTAGATGTTCTTTCGATCCGGCGCGAAGCCGTGGGCCCCGATCTGATCGTCGGGACCGCAGGAGAGGAAGTCCCGCCAGCCCTCGCCTTGACGCAGGCGCAGGATGGAGCCTCCGTCCGGGCGAATGGCCTTGGCCGCGCCGATCTTGAAGTCCAGGTCGGCCAGCCAACCGATGATGTCGCCGGGGTTCGTCGCTTCGAGGCGGCGCGAGCCGTCCTTGAGGCTCACGCGATAGACGTCGTGAGCGCGGGGGTCGCGGTCGTTGAGGGCGACCAGCAACTCGTCGGGGAAACGGGGCTCGGTGGCGACGATCTGGGCCTGAGCGCCCGGTACGGGCGTGAGGTCGCGCGTGGCGCCGCCGGCCAGCTCGGTCTGATAGAGGTGCCAGTTCTCATCGCCGTCCTTGTCCTGGACGTACAGGAGGGAGCGCTGGTCCTCGGCCCAGAGGAACTGGCGGATGCCGCGGCCGCGGTCCGCGGTCAGGGGCTTGGCCGGGCCGCCCTCCGGGCCGGCCCAGATGTTCAAGACCCCCTCGTCCGGGGCGAGGTAGGCCCAATGGCGCCCGTCCGGTGAGATCTTGGGAGAGGCCTTTTCGGGGTTGCCGAAGAGGAGTTCGCGCGGGATGCGGGCGGTCATGGGTCGATTGCTTAGGGGCTCTTCTCCGTGCTAAAATACGCCAAGCACGCATTCCGGGGTTCGGGTGGCGCGTTCGTCTAGCGGCCTAGGACGCTGCCCTCTCAAGGCAGAGATCACGGGTTCAAATCCCGTACGCGCCACCAGACCCCTGGGAAGTTTCGCGGCAATGTGGGCCGTGGTTAGAAGAATCCCGCCGGCTTAGGCCGTCCATCCGCGGAAAACTCGCGGACCCGGCCGATGGCCGACAGGCCCTCAATGACTTTCGCGGCGTCGCCGGAGATCGCTATCTGTAGGCTTTCCGGGCGCAGGTACTTGCGCGCGACGGCCTGGAGCTGTTTCGGGGTGACCGCCATGACGCGGTCGCGGTAGGCGGCCAGCTCGTCGGTCGGCAGTCCGTAGAGCTCGATCGTGGAAGCCTGGGACGCGAGGGCTTGGACGGTCTGTTGCCTTTGCATGAAGTGTCCGGCCATGAGGTGCTTGATGGCGTCTAACTCCGCGGCGGGGACCTCTTCATCTCTGAGGCGATTGAGTTCCTTAAGAATCTCGCCGACGGCCGCAGCGGTGGCGTCGGTCTGCACGTCGGCTTCGATGGTGAGCGCGCCGGCGAGCTTGAGCGCCTCAAGGTCGGATCGGGCGCCGTAAGTCCAGCCGTGGACTTCCCGAAGGTTGTGGCCCAAGCGCGACACGATGCTGTCGCGGCCGAGCAAGAAATTCATCACGGCCAGGGCCATGTAGTCCGGGTCGTTGCGCGTGATGCCGCGTTGGCCGGCTCGGATGGAGGACTGCAGGGAACCCGGCATATCGATCAAGTCGATGATGATGCCCTGGGCGGTTTGGTTTAAAGAGGAGGGCGCGCCCCCCGAGGCGATTGACGCTCCCTTTTGAGGCTTCCAGGATTCGAAGTGCTTGGCGGCCATGGCCTCGAACTCGGGAAGAGAGATGTCTCCGCCGGCGGCGATGATGGCGCCCTGTGGGCTTAGACGGTTCTCGGCGAAGTTCTCGGCGTCGGCCAAAGTCAAGGCGGCGACGCTCGCCTCGTCGGCAGCCGCGCCGTAGGGGTGGTCGGGGTAGAGTCGAAGATTCAGCTTCTTCTCGGCCTGGGAGCCGGGATTGCCCTTCTCCTGCCGCAGGCCGGCGAGCATCTCGTCCTTAATTCGGTCAAAATCGGCTTGAGGCAAAGTCGGCTTGCGGATGGCCTGGGCGGCCAGGCCTAAGGCCTGGCCGATATTCTCCTTGGCGGCGAAGACGACGACTGAGAGAGCATCCCTCGAAACGGCGACATGGATCAAGGCGCCTATGTCATCGAGGGCTTGCGCAAACTGGCTTCCATTGAGCGCGCCGGAGCCTTCCGTCATCAGCGACGCCACCAGCGAGGCCAATCCTGATTTTTCCCGCAAATCCAGCGCCGAACCGCCCATCGGCAGGACTATGTTCACGCAGACCAGAGGCAGACGATTGAGTTCCATTAAGGCCAGCCTGACGCCGTTGCCGAGCAGGCCCTCTTTGAGGGGTGCTATGAGAAAGGGTTTGGCGGGGCTGGGAGCGACGGTCGTCGTCCGGTCGGGCTCTTGGCTGGGAGGAGGGAGCGGGTCTGCTTGCGCGCGCGCGGCGACGGAAAGCAAGACAACGAGACAGAAGAGCAACTTGTTCACCAGGAGACTCCGGATTTTGGAATGATGCTGATTGCGGCCGTGTTTGAAGGCGTCAAAAACCGCCCCGCCGCGGCCTTCGGAGCGGCCGGGCTCATTTTGGCGATCTCTTTGAGTTCGGCTACGACGGCGTCAGGCTGATTAAAAAGAGCTTGACCCTCGGCCAATTGGGCCGCCACATTTTCGGCGTTCTGCAGGGTATTGAGAGTTGCGGTGCGCATGCCGGCTTTAACGCGCTGCATCTCCTGCTCGGAGGGTCCCCGGGAGGAGAATAAGTCCAACTCGGCGCGGATTGCCTTCTCCACGTCTTTCATCGACACACCGGGAGCCGGCATCGCCTGGATGAGAAAGATATCGTCCTCCACCAGACCCATCACCGAGGCGCTTACTTCAAGCACGAGGCGCTTGTCGTACTGGAGCGATTGGACCAAACGCGAGCTTCGTCCGCCTCCCAAGACTTGCGCGGCGACCGAGGCTTCCTGCCAGTCCGGCTTGCCCTTGCCCGGGATGCGGAAGGAAAGAAACAGCATCGGCAATTGAGCCTTATCGTCTTCCAACGTCAGTTCCCGGCGGCCGGGATTCGTCGAGACGGGAGGTTTTTGCAGGGCGGGCGGCGTGGGCCCCGCCGCAATCGTGCCGAACCATTTGTTGACGAGCTCGAGGGTGGCCGCGCTGCTTTGGTCTCCCGAGACGACGAGCACGGCGTTGTTGGGACGATAGTACGAATCGTGGAATTTTCTAACATCCTCGAGGCTCGCCGCGTCCAAGTCCTTCATGGAGCCGATGACGGGCCAAGCGTAGGGATGGTTCTTGTCCCAGGTGGCCGCGTTGATGCCCTCCCAGGCGCCGCCGTAAGGCTGGTTTTCTCCCAGGCGTTTTTCGTTCTTGACGATGGCGCGCTGCTTATCAAGACCCGGATGATCAATGTTCAAAAAACCCATGCGGTCCGCTTCCTGGCGCAGGACTTCCTCGAGATTCTGGGAAGGCACCACCGCGTAATAATCCGTGCGGTCGTTGGTGGTGTTGGCGTTGATTTCGCCGCCCATCCCCAATAATGTCTTGAAGTAGCCTCCCGGAGCCACATGCTCGGAGCCCTCAAACATGTAATGCTCGAAAAGGTGGGCGAAGCCGGTCCGCCCCGGCTCCTCGTTCTTGGAGCCGACCGAGTACCACACGTTGACCGCGACGATGGGGCTGGAATGGTCCTCGAGCAGGAGGACGGTCAGGCCGTTGGCCAGATGGTGGCGCTCCACCGCGAGGCTGGGCAGAGGCGCCTGCTGGGCGGCGTGGGCGGACAGAAGGAACGAGGACAGCGCAGCGATCATAAGCATGCCCTTAATATGACAAGGAAGCGTATTTCGGGCATGAGGCAATGGACCTAATCACGAAGAAACAATAGGCCTAGACGCCTTCCTGCGGGCGCCGAGCCTACGGGATGAGTGTCGCGGCCTGTTGTTCGAGAAGCTTGGATAACCGCTCGCCCAATGGATTCAGCCTCGCAGTGGCGGCGGCCTCGGCGCGAGGAAAGGCCACGGAGCTCAGCTTCGTGACGTCCTCGCCGCGGCAGTCGTCTTCGGCGCAGACTTTCGAGACGCGGCAGTCTCCTTTATAGATGAAATCTCTCTCGCCGGCCACGAGGATCCCCTCCAGGAGGCCGTTCTTGGCGTTGAAGACGGGGCTGCCCGAGTCTCCGCCGTAGGCGTCGATGGCGGCCACGAAGAAGCCTTGGGGCGAGATATCCCGCACTTTGCCGCCGCCGACGATCTTCTTGGGCAGCCCGGCGGGGTGGCCGATGGAGAACACAGGATCGCCGTTGGCCAGCGTCCCGGACATATCGAGTTTGAGAACGGCATGGTTTTCGACGGGTCGGTCGAGCTTGACGAGCGCCCAATCGGGGCCTTTCTTCCGCGTCTCGCGGCCGAGCAGGCCGACGCATCTGTAAACTTCGTTGATGTCGACCGAAGCAGGCTGTTCGCCCGCCTTGGTCATGGCGAAGCCGAAAACGAACTTAGTGACGGAGCAGTCGAGTTCGGATTCCAGGCAATGGCCGGCGGTCAGAATGACATCGGGCCCGACGAGAGCTCCGGAGCAAAACGCGCCCGCGTTTTGCTCCCAGAACGGCTCTTCCTTGCAGAGGTTGAGTTTTTCCCCGTAAGGGTGCGTGAAAAGAACGGCCTTGTCTCCCTCGGTCCTGACGTCAAAGGACATGAACAACCCCACCGTGGAGTCCGCGAGTTCGAGCAGTTTCCGGTCCTGGACCTGGTAGAGGTCGAGCCGGTCATCGCTGCCGTAGATCACTTGAGGCTCGAACCCCGCGTGAACCCTTCCCGAGATCACGGTCATTGCCAGAAACAATGCGGCCGCCGGTCTTTTGTTCATGGAGTCTCCTGGATTGGTTCCGGAAGGGATTAGAGCACAATGCGGGAGACGCTTTGCGGGCTCACGAGAACGAATATTGATATTAATATGATATTTACAAAATGTCGTTTATGGGTCCTTTGCCGCATTAAAACTTCCCCAAAGGCCCTAGGGCGGACAATGAACGTCTCGCTACCATAGCCGCAAGACGGCGCCGATCCAGGCAGATGAGAGCGCAGGATGACTTCAGGGGGAATACTATGAACGGAAGATGGGACATCAAGCTGGCGATGGCCGTTGCGGTTCTGGGGGGATGCGTTTCGGCGGGCGCGGCAGATCCGGGAAACATGGATCAGATGCTGGGCTCGGATCATCGGGTGATTCTAAAGAGAATCCAGACGGAAAACACGAGAGTCCGGAACTCGGCGCGCTTCGTGCCGGTCGAATGGGTGACCGGTGAGCGCGGACTCAATGAACTGCCCGCGACCGCAAATTTGCTGGCTAAACAGGAGATCCCCCTTCCTCCATCCCAGGGTTCCCGCATCATGTTCCACCAGGGCCGGATTCTCTCCGCAGAGCATGCCGCGAAGATCGTGACCGTCCCCGGCGTCTCATTTTGCATTCTTGACGTCACGGACATGAAAAACCAGGATCCGAGATCTCCCTTTCTCCTGGAAGTGGGCGACAAGATTGCCTTCATGAAAGAAACGAAGAAGGCACTCGATGTCCCGGGCGCTGCCCTGGCCGTCAAGTCCAGTTCTTGGAAAGGCGACGACCCCCAATTGTTTAGCTTTAGCGGCGCGTTCGGTTGTTACTCGATACCTGAACCTGGGAATTCCCAAACTCCTGCGGATGCGACCGTCGCTCTGATGAAGACGCATATCCGCGGCTTTTTCAACTTCGGTTGGTGAAAAGTTCAAGGTGAGAGATAGTCGCGCCGCCAGAGGTCGCAGGCTGCTTGCCATGATGATCTTTGCGGGCGCATCGGCGAGTTCTCAACGAGTTGGGGCCCAAACGCAGGGCCTCGCGCCAGCTTTTCTCCTGGCCGAAGCGACGGTGAGGGCCGACCGGACGGCTAGGCCGCTTGGCCTGCCGCGTCTCATGCGTGAGCAGGATCTGCCGCCGGACGTCCTTGGCCGCATCCAGTCTCTTTCCAAGGAGATCGAGGGGAAGTCTTCGGACCCTCAGGAACGGACGAGGGCTTTCTATGAAGGAATGTCCCGTCTCGCCAAAGATGTCGATCCGCTTGCCGAATTCTTCACGCCTCAGGCATACCAGAAGTTCCTGGACGGCAACGAAGGACTCTATGGGGGCATCGGCGCCCTGCTGGTCAAGAAAGAGGAGGGCCGGCCCCAGGTCATCGACTATCCGTTGCCCGGCTCTCCGGCGCAGCAGGCCGGCCTCTTGGAAGGAGACGAGATCGTCGCCGTCGACGGCGAGGACGTCCGGCCGTTGTCGCAGCAGGCCACGGGTAAAAAAATCCGGGGACCCGAGGGAACGCGGATCGATCTGACCATCCGGCGCGCGAATCCCGCCAGCGGAGGGCCGTCCACGCTTTCGATTTCCCTGAACCGAGCCGTGGTGCCAACCCCGAACCTGCATGCGAAGATGCTTGACGGCGGCGTCGGGTACTTCTATCTGGGCTCTTTTCGCGACGACGCGGACAAGCAGGCTCTCGAGCAGCTTCGGCGGTTGCGTGGGCTGGGGATGTCCTCGCTCGTCCTCGATCTGCGAAACAACGGCGGAGGCAGCCTGATCCCCGCCCTCTGGCTGAGCGCGGCGTTTCTCCAGAAGGGGCAGCAAGTCATGTCCGCGCGAAGACTGGACGGCACGACCTGGCAATGGACGGCGCCTTGGGACGGCGAATTCGCCGGCCTGCCGGTTGCCGTCCTAGTCAACGGCAAGACCGCGTCGGCAAGCGAAGATTTGGCCGGGGCCTTGCAGGACCACGGGCGAGCGGAGATCGTCGGCTCCAGGACTTACGGCAAAGGCACCACCCAGACGACGGTCCCCTTCGACGACGGATCCAGGCTGAAGCTGACTCAGGAATGGTGGTACACGCCCAACGGAAGGTCCGTCCAGAAAGGCGGGACGGGCCAAGGCGGCATCGAGCCGGACGTAACCGTGAGCGCGAGCGAAGACGACGAATTCCACGTCATGGCAGACATCATCCGCGAGATGAACGGCGCTATGCCGAGAGGGCAGGCAGAAGACATGGTTCTTGAGGCGGCGCTGAGTCGGTTGAGAAGATAAGGGATAGAGCTCTATGTCAATCATGGCGCGATTATCAAAAGAATCACCTCTTGTCGCGACGTTGGCGGCGGTCGCCGCCGTTTCGGCTTTTGCGGTCGATTTTAAGCCTCAATGGGACCAAGATCCGTTGGGGGGGTTCCAGGACGCGGCACAGGAGATAGCGGCAGCCAAGTTTGCGCCCCCTCCGGCGGAGATTCCTGCGTTTTCAAAAATCGATACGATTTTTCCTGAATTAGTGGCGAAGATCAAGCCTTCCGTGGTCAAGGTGCGTACGGAGACGGGAGGCGGAACGGGGTTCATCGTCGATTCTCGGGGGTACTTGATAACCAATGCCCATGTGGTTAAGAATTTCTCGAAATTTGAAATCAAGCTTAACGATCATGCGAGCGTGCCGGGAGTCTTGGTCGCCGTTCAACCCGCCAGGGACCTCGCCCTCATCCAGATAGAATCCAAAAGGGTCGACTGGCCCGCCCTGGAGATATCCGAACGCGATCCGCAAGAAGGTGAAACGGTCGCGACGATGGGCTACCCGTGGGGCCTGCCTTTCTCCGTTTCCTTGGGAATCGTCAGCGGCATCAGCCGTCAGAAACCGCAGGAGGGCAACGCATTCGGATGCGCATCCACCTATATCCAGATCGATGCGGCCATCAATACGGGGAATTCAGGTGGGCCGCTCGTGGATATGAACGGAAGGGTGGTGGGAGTCAACGCTGTGCTCATCAGCGCAGTCAGAGAGTTCCATGGGATCGCTTATGCGATCACACCCGGCGACGTGAAGGCATTCCTGGAGGCGTTTCTTCCTCATAATAGGATGCCTTGAGTCGGATTGGAATTGGTTGCCAAAGTCAATGGGAGATATTCAAGGGGGTGGGACTATATGACGATCATGGCGCGATCATCGAAAAACCTATTGCTTGTCGTGGCGTTTGGAACTGCCGCCTCCGTTTCGGCCTTTGCGTCCGAGTTCGCGATTCAATGGGACAAAGATCCATTGCCGGGGTTCCAGGAGGCGGCGCGGGAATCCCCGGTTGATGGCAGCGCGCACACCTCGGCGAGGATTCCTTCGTTCGCAGGAATCGACGCGAACTTCTCCGACTTGGTCGCCCAGGTCAAGCCTTCCGTAGTCAGGGTGCTCGTGGGGGGAGGCATCGGGACGGGGTTCATCGTCGATCCTCGGGGATACGTGGTGACCGCCGCCCACGTCGCTGAGATGGGCGCGGAATTCCAAATTGCGCTCAGCGACAAAAGGACTGCAATGCCGGGCGTGGTAATCGCCGTGCAACCCAGCAGGGATCTTGCCCTTCTCCGGATAAAATCGGAAAGAGTCGACTGGCCTGCCCTGGAGATATCCGAACGCGATCTGCAGGAAGGTGAAACGGTCGCGACGATGGGCTACCCGTTGGGGCTGCCTTTTTCCGTCTCCAGGGGAATCGTCAGCGGCGCCGCCCGCTACTTTCCGCCGAAGGAGGGTCAAAAGGACCGCCGCGGAGTCGCAGTCACCTATCTTCAGACCGATGCGACCATGAATCCGGGCAACTCGGGGGGGCCGCTCGTGGACATGAACGGCAGGGTGGTGGGCGTCAACGATTTCATCATGAGCCGCGTCAACGAGTTCAACGGGCTTGGTTTTGCGATTACGTCCGGGGACGTGAAGGCGTTTCTAGATGAGTTCCTCTATGAGCGTTAACCGAGTCGCGTTGACCGGTGTGTGCGGTGTTTTGCTCTGCATCAGCCCGGGCCGTGCGGCGTCGGACTCTTCCTTGGAAGCCTCTTTTGCCATGGCAAGAGATTGGACCTCCGTCTTAGGTCAATTGCCTCCATCTTACCCGCAAGCCCGCGCGCGCATTGCCGCCGGCGAGGAGCCGCCGTTGGAGGATATCCTATCCTTCATAAAGGCCACGGCCAAAGAGCGCGGAGATGAGTTGAAAAAGATCGCCCGCCTTCGGCCCGGCGCCTTGGAGCGGCAGGGGGCGTTCCTAGAGTACATGGTCGCTCTTGAAACTCTTCCGAAGCTGGTCTGGGACGATATCGCCTCGAGTCGGCTGACCTATGAATTCTACGATTCCCGAAACGACGTGATCACGATGGATCGCCAGCTGGCCCCGGCCTCCAAGGAGTTGCTCGCCGCGATCCTGCTCCATTCCCTGCGGCATTACTTCGCCGTCAGCCGCAAGGAACCGCGCGCCCGCGGGGATGAAGGTCAGCACGACGCGTTTGAGGCCCAGGCGATTTTCTGGACGGTGATCCGCACCGAGCAGGCAGGGCTGCTCAACCGCCACCACGACGCGCTGGCGAGCGCCTACGCCAGGGGCGCCCTGCCCGAGTTGATGGAGCGCTTCAAGGACGGCTGGTTATGGTGACGGAAAAATTCCAGGGGCCCGCGGGCTCGCGCCCTAGCCGGGCCCCTGGAAGATAAGATCAGCTGAGGTGCTTGCTGACCAACTTCGTCATCTCGAACATGTTGACGACGGACTTTCCGCCGAAAACCGCCTTCAGAATCGCATCCGCGTTGATGTTGCGTTTATTCTTCTTGTCCTGAAGGTTGTTCTTCTTGATGTAGGCCCAGAGTTTCTTGACGACCTCGGTGCGCGGCAAGGGCTTGTTGCCGACGACCTCCGCGAGCTTTTCGCTCGGGGTGAGGGGCTTCATGAACGCCGCATTCGCCTTCTTCGCCATTTGGTTTGACTCTCCTATTTGACGCCGGGCCTGACCATCGCCGGCGAGCGTCTCATTCAACATGATTTTCCCCCGAAAATCAAGGATTCCTCGACGAGGAGAATGACCCGGCGCGCCGCGTCAGACGGCCGAGCCAGCCCATGATGCCGCCGCGGTGCAGGGCGCACTCTCTTAGGGGCTCGGTCCCGGAGATGAAAAGCTCCACGAGCTTCCTCGGGCAGCCCGCCCGCGCCGGCATCCCCGATTCCGGGCAGATCGCGACTTCCGCCACCCCCTCGGCGAGGATGAAGTCTCCGCCCTCGCGATCAGCGGAGGCTTCCTTCATGAAGGCGGCCCATAGGGGCAGGGCGTCCTTGGCGCCGGTGAGCTTCAGCGCGCGGTTCCGGTCGTCTCCCACCCAGACGCCGGCCAGCAGCGCGGTGGTGTAGCCGACGAACCAGGCGTCGCGCCCGTCGTTGGTCGTGCCCGTCTTGCCCGCGGCGGGCAGGGTGAAGCCGAGGGTCTTGAGCGAGCGCGCCGTGCCTTCCTTGACGACGCTCTCCAGGAGCGAGGTCGTCAGCGAGGCCACGGCCGGATCGAGGACCGCGCTGGATTGCGGCGCCGAGGCCTCGAGCGCGGCTCCTTCGCAGTCCAACACCGCCGTCACCAGGCGCGGCTCGGCGCGCCGGCCCTCGGCCGCGAAGGGCTCGTAAGCGGCGACCAGTTCGAGCAGGCCCACTTCGCTCGAGCCCAGGGCCAGGCCCAGGTCGTCGCGCAGGGGGCCGGCGATCCCGCAGGCGCGGGCCAGTTCCCGCACGCGCTGGAGGCCGACGCGCGCGGCCAGGTCCAGGGCCGCCGCGTTGAGCGAGTGGGCCAGGGCCTCGCGCATCGTGGCCGTGCCGTGATAGACGCCGTCGTAGTTCGCGGGAGACCAGCCGCCGCCCTGGCCCGGGTAGGTCTTGGGCAGGTCGCGCAGGAGGGTCGCGGGCGTCAGTCCGATCTTGAGCGCCGCGGCGTAGACGAAGGGTTTGAAGGCGGAGCCGGGCTGGCGCAGGGCCTGGGTCGCGCGATTGAACTGGCTTTCGGCGAAGTCTCGCCCGCCCGCGAGCGCCAGGACGTCGCCGGTGCGCGGGTCGAGGGCGACGAGCGCGGTCTGATGACGGCCGGCGCGCGCCGCACGCTGGGCGTGGGCCTGCAGGACCGGGTCCATCGCCGTGTGGATGGAGAGGCCGTTGCGGTAGAGCGCGTCGCCGCCGTAGCGGGGCAGGAGCCGGCGGACGACCTCGGCCACGTAGTAGGCGTGCTCGTGGCGGTCCTCCTCCTCCGCGGCGCGCGCCGCGGTCAGCGGCTCTTCCAAGGCCGCGAACAGTTCGCGCTCGCCGATGAGGCCGTCCTCGCGCATCCGGCGCAGGACCCAGTCGCGGCGGACGCGGCAGGCGGCCGCGTCCTGGAAGGGGCTGAGGAGCCCGGGCCCGCGGATGATCCCCGCCAGGGCCGCGGATTCGGCCAGCGTCAGGTCGGGCGTATCCTTGGAGAAGTAATGCCGCGCGGCGGCGCGCATGCCCATGACGCTGGCGGAGCCGTCCTGGCCGAGGTAGATGTGGTTGAGGTAGAGCGTCAGGATGCGGCGCTTGTCGAGCCTCAGCTCCAGATAGAGGGAGAGGGCGGCTTCGGCCAGCTTGCGCGTCATCGTGCGGCGCGGGGTGAGGAAGAGGTTTTTGGTCAGCTGCTGGGTGATCGTGCTGGCCCCCTGAAGATCGCGGCCGCGCAGGTTCGCCCAGACGGCGCGCAGGATGGCCCGCGGGTCGAGGCCGTGGTGCGTCCAGAAGCGCTTGTCCTCGGCGGCCACGACCGCGTCGCGCAGGCGGCGGGGGATATGCTCCCAGGCCAGCGGGTCGCGCCGGACCTTCTTCGAGCCGGAGAGCTCGGTGATCAGTTCCGGTTCCAGGAGCGCCTGCGCGACCGGGGAGTCCAATGCGTCGCGCAGGGTCCACGCGCCCCGGTCGTCGCGCCGCAGGACGAAGAGACCTTCCCTCTGGACGGCGCCGGGGATCTTGAAGCCGCGCAGGCCCACCCTCAGTTCCGGAGGCCCCCAGTGGTACTCGCCTTTGCCCGGGGCGATCGTCGTGCGGCGATAGCCGAGGCGGTCGAGGCGCTCGATGAGGCGCCGCGCCTCGGCTCTCCGCCCCGCGCGCAGCTCGAAGGGGGCCGACCAGACGCGCGAGGAGAAGCTCTCGCCCAGGCCGCCCAGGGCCAGGGCGGCGAGCTTGCGCTCGGCCTGGACCGCGAGCCAGGCCGCGGCCGCGACGGCCGCCAGGAGCCCGGCGGCGGCGGCCCGCAGCCAAGAGGAGACCCGGCGAGCGGAGCGACGGCGGCGGGTCATGGACGGCTAGAAGCGCACGCCCAGGGAGACGTGGTGGACGTTGCCGAGCTCTCGCTTGGCCGCCAGCGCGTAGTCCAGGGTGAAGCGGCCCTCGCGCACGCCCAGCCCGAAGGCGGCGCCGTCGCTGCCGTGGTTGAAGGCCCAACCCGCGCGCAGGGCCAGCTCCATGGACGAGCCGACTTCGATGCCGAACTCTCCGCCGACGGATCCGTAGGCCTTTTCGTCGCGGACCTTGACCCCGTCGGCGAGCAGGGTCAGGCGCGTTCCCGTGTCGTTCTGCGCCGGGTCCGGCGGGCGAGAGGCGAGGGTCCAGGCCGCGCCGAAGCGCGCGGTCAGCGGCAGGGGGTTGGACTCGGACTCGTACTTCACGCCCGGGCCCAGGTTCGAGACGGACGCCCCCAGGCGCAGTCCGCGCAGAGGGACGGCCCACTGCAGGCCCCCGTCGGCCGCGAAGCCCGACGCGCGCGCCTCCTGGGCCAGTTCGAAGCGGTAGAATTTGCCCAGGACGCCGGCCGAGAACCCCGCGCCGAGGTCCTTCGCCCAGCCCGCCTGCCCCACGATGTCGCGCTGTGCCGCGCGCGTCTCCTGCGCGCCCCCGGGGAAGACCAGTTCCACCTTGCCCGCGTCGTAGTAGGCCACCGCCGCGGCCAGGACGCCGGCCGAGACGGGATGGGCGTAGCCGAGGAAGCCGAAGGCGTCGTCGAGGATGCCGCTCGTGAAGGCGCTCTCCAGCTCCGGGCACCGCGCTCCGACGAGCCCGGCGGGGTTGGCGCCCAGAGAGGACGCGCCTCCGGCGACGGCGGCGTAGGTCTCGGCCAGAGCCGCCGCGCGCGCCGAGACCGGCCGGCGCAGGGTGATGCCGGCGGTGGAGGCCGCGGCCCGGGCGCTCGCCGCGCAGGCCAGGGTGAGGGCGCAGGCCAGGAGTTCCCGCCTCATCGGATCACGACGATCTTGGACTTCGCGTCCAGCTTCGGCGCCGTCAGGCGCAGGATGTAGAGGCCGCTGGCGACCGCGCCGCCCACCGCGTCGCGGCCGTCCCAGGAGAGGGAGAAGGAGCCTTCGGCCCGGTCTCCATCGTAGAGCGTGCGCACCAGCCGGCCGTCGAGGGAATACACCCGGGCCAGGACGCGGCCGGCGTTGAAGGTGGTCACGTCGATGCTCGTGGGGACGCCGTTGCTCGGACGCAGGAGGTTGTTGGTGAGGGTGAGGGCGCCGCCGGGATAGTCCACGTAGAGAGCGTTGACCAGGGTCGTCGCGGCGCCGTCCGCGTTGGTGAGCGTGAGGTCCCAGAACCCCGTATTCAAGCCGAAGAGGTTGAAGACCGCGTCGAGGGACTGATCATTGGTGCGGGTCAGGGGACCGGTCGTCAGGAGGTCCGGCTGGCCTGCCTGGGAGAGCTTGGCGACGGGGGCGACCGCGGAGAAAACCTCGCCCAAGATCGTCAAGGAGGTCGCTCCATTGGTCCGCAGCACCGTGCCGGGGTTCATGGAGGCCGGGGCCGGCGCGCCGGTCAGGGCGGTGTGGATGGCCGCCGTGGAGAGTGTTCCGGGTTCGGCGAAGTCGTAGTAGAGGCGCCAACGGAAGGAGTCGGTCGAGCGCACGGGCGCCGGGAAGGAGAGCGTGCCCGAGACCGCGGAGGTGGAGAGCCGGTAGCCGGTCTCCAAAGCAAAAGAGGAGGCCAGGGCGTCGGTCGAGAGGGCGCTCGAGACGACGGTGGCGCTCGAGGCTCCCGAGAGGGGCTGGGTGAAGAAGAGCCGCACGCGCCCGTCCGTCAGCAGGGCCGCGCCGACCTCATAGGCGAGGGTGGACACGACGACCGAGGAGGCTCCCCAGGCGAGACCTTCGTTGGTGGACAGGCAGGTATAGATCTGCCCGTTGGCGGGGTTGGCGCCGCCGGTCTGGTCGCGCACATAATACGCCCGCCAGTTCCCATCCGTCAGCTTCACGAGCTTGGGCGAGGCGAGATAGACGGCGCCGCCGGAGAACTCCAGGCGCGTGCCGGTGTCGTTGGCCCAGGAGAATCCGTCGGCGGAGGTCGCGCTGTGGACGCGGTAGGCGCCCGTCGTCGAGACGATGGAGTAGAGCATCCGGAAGCCGCCGCCGGTCAGGGGCAGGACGCTTGCCGCCGTGATGGAGCTCGCCGAGACCGAGGGCGGAGTGGAGGTGGACAGCCGCGCGCCCGCCTCCTCGACCCAGGCCACGCCGTCGGCGGAAGTCGCGGAACCGACCTCGGTCCCCGTGCTTTGGCGGATGAAGTACATGCGCGCGGGATACGGGACGCCGGGCGTGACCTCGGCGAAGGCCTGGGGCGCGGCGGAGGAGAACACGACGGGGTTCTCCTTGTCGAAGGCCGGCGCGGCGCGAGCCGATCCCGCGCACAGCAGGAGAGCGGCGGCGGCCAGGACGCGCCCGGCCTTCTTGATCAAGGAGAGCTTAGCGGCGCGCTCGAGGGCCTTGATGCGCGCTTCGCGCGTCAGCGCGGCGGAGCGGGTGAGGTCGTTCTCCCGGTAGACGAGATCCACGGGGCGGCGCGCGCGCGTGTAGGCCGCGCCGCGCCCGGCGTTGTGCGCCCCCAGCCGGGCCGAGACGTCCTTGGCGATGCCGGTGTAGAGGCTGGCGTCCGCGCAGCGGACGATGTAGACGGACCATTCCCGGGGCTTCACGCAGGCATCGTAGCAGTCCGTACCTCGTGCCGTCCAGGCGGTGTCGGGGGGGTGCACCCCCTGAAAGTCGGCGCGCCTGACCGGGCTTGGCCTGCTCTCTTGAGATAGCGCGGCGGGTCCTGTCGGCGATGGGGCCCATCGGGCTCTGCTCGCTTCGCT
>MGTX01000012.1 GCA_001799675.1 Elusimicrobia bacterium GWA2_66_18 | reverse complement strand
AACATCATCCCTGAATGGCGAAAGCCATTCCAGCAAGTGGCTGAAATGGCTTCCTGTCCAAATTGGCTGCGGGACTAGGATTCGAACCTAGAAAAGCAGATTCAGAGTCTGCCGTGATACCATTTCACCATCCCGCAATAGATTGGTATTTTACCAGATTTCCCGGACCGGGCAAGGCCCAGTCTCGTCAGACGACCCGGGCGACATGGGCGATGATCGTCGCCGCGAGCGCGGTCCAGGCGAACGCGGGCCGGCGGACGACCGGCAGGAAGCCCTCCGAGAACTCCCGCCCGCGAGAGAGGTTGAACGCCCCCCAGGTCAGCCAAGCCGTCCAGAGAAGCAGGAACGACAGGCCCAGAGGATGCTGCGCGAAGGAGGCGCCCCACGCCCCCCTCATCGCAGAGACGACGGAGCGCCCCATCCCGCAGCCGGGGCAGAGATGGCCCGTAAGCAGGCGCACCGGGCACAGCGTGAAGGAACTCGGCACGACCAGGCCCCGCGACTGGAGCGCCGCCAGGACCGCGGCGGCGGCCCAGGCCGCGGCGGCGGCGGCGGCCGGGAAGGTCACGGGACGGCTCATACCAATTTGTTCAACTCGTGCTGGTAGACGGCGTCGGTGATGACGGTCAGGCCGAAGCAGGACAAGACCAAGCCGATGACCGGCAGGTTGGGGCTCACCTCGCAGCCGTGTTCCTTGAGCCAGGATAAGAGGTCGGACCCCATGCGGTATTCGTAGTAGATGTGGTAGATCCCGCAGGTCACGATGGAGAGGATGAGCCACATCGCGAACTGGTACTCTTCGCGGCCGAGGAGAGCGTTCATGGCCTGCATCTGCCGGTAGTTCCAGTAAATGTTGTAAAGGCCGCAAGTGATCACGGAGAGGATGATCCCGGCTGCGATCTCGATGCGGTGCTCGCTGGACAGGGGCTTGGTCTCGCTCATGCCGGAAGTCTGACAAAGGCGCGGCCGGCCGTCAAGGTCGCGCGGCCGGGTGTCGCGCGGCCGGGGTCTGGCCCGAGACGATCGCCTTCCAGGCCTGGTCGGCGGTCTCGGCGAAGGTGAAGAGAGAGAGGTCGTCCAAGGCGATGAGACCCTGATGAGCCAACTCGGCGAAGTCCAGGATCTTATTCCAATAGGACTTCTGCCCCACCAGTACGATCGGCACGCGTTTCATCTTGCCCCTATGGATGAGGGTCAGGACCTCGAAGAGCTCGTCCAATGTGCCGTAGCCGCCCGGGAAGTAGACCACGCCCATGGAGGCGTAGCGCAGGGACATCTTGCGCGTGACGAAATGCTCGAAGGTGAACCCCAAACCCGGCGTCGCGTACGGGTTGGGGTTCTGTTCGCTTGTAAGCGTGATGTTGTAGCCCACGCTGGGGCCGCCCGCCTCGAAGGCGCCGCGGTTGGCCGCCTCCATGATGCCGGGCCCGCCGCCTGTAACCACGGCGACCTTGCCCCGGCCTCCCTGGGCGATGAGCGCGCCCAACTCGCGGGCGATCCGGTAGTATTTGGAGGTCTGGATGTTACTGAGCGCCTCGGCGAGACGGCGCTTGCCCCCGGCGTCCTTCGGACGCCAGCCGATCTCGGCGGCGACCTTAGCGAGGCCCGTCTTCGCGGCCTCGGGAGACTGGATGCGCGCCGAACCGTACACCGTGACCGTCGCGCTGATGCCGTGCGCGCGCAGCCGGCGCGAGGGTTCCTGGATCTCGCGCACGATCGTCGTCATCTCGGGCAGGGACGCGCCGGCCAGAGCGGAGGGCACGAAGGAGGGGGTAAAATCCTGGACCGCGGCCGCCGTGAAGGGACGCGCCGCCGGGTCGAGGCGGAAGGACCCGTCGCGGCCGCGCGAGTAAGTCTTCAACTCCGTCCCGACGAATACGTAGACCCGTTCGAAGCCGACCTCCGGGACGGCCTTGACCGCTTCCTGAATCTCGGCTTCCACCCGCTCGGGCACGGCCTTCTCGACGTCGAACACGTCTAGGACCACCGCGCCTCGGCCCAGGCCGTGGCGCCGGGCGTGGGCGCGGATCTGGGCGTTGGCTCGGATCAGTTTGACTGAGACGTGGTCGTCCTTATAAAACTGGACTCTCTTAAGCTCGGTGACCACCCCGCCGACCACCAAGTCCGGGGTCTGGCCCTCCTCGCGCACCAGGACCTGGAGGTCCTTGGTGATGGCCTGGATCTTCTTGATGGTGGCGATCTCGTGGGGCTGGAGCCCGGGTATAGCCTCCACGTTCTCCGGGCGCTTGGAGAGGTCCAGCCCCACGAATTGATTATTATGAACGTCGCTGTAGATGAAGGCATCCAAAGGCTGGAGGAAGGGAAGGCGTTTAGACAGTTTATTGTGAAGATCTATGTTGGCGCCGACGCGGGGGATGACCCGGCCTACAGCACTACGGTCATTCAGCGGCGCCACCTGAACCTTTCTGACCCCTAAGGGGATGGAGAGCTTCACGCCGGATGCATCGGCGACCCGCTCCCCCGCGTCGATCAGCGCGCCGTCGTAGACATGCTCCGCCTCGGGCAAGCCGTCGTCCCGACCGGGCAAGAGAGATTGGAGGCTGTGCAGCGCGAGAGGCTTGACCGCCAGGACTGGGAAGGATGCCGCGGTGCGCACGTCCAACTGGGCCGACACCACGGGGGCGGCGACGGGGAGTACCGGGATCGGCAGCGTCGCGAGCCAGGCGAAGGCGGGCGCAGCCGAGAGCTCAAGGGAAGAAGCGCGCAGGCTCGGCTGCGAACCGGCCGAGAGGGCCGGGATCAAAGCGCCTTGGGCCCCCAGAGAAGGCACCAAGGTCGTCGCGGTGGCTCCCCCGTTGCGAACCTGGGCCGCCGCCGGGAGGGCTGGCGCCAGGGCGACGAGAGCCGAGAGCAATGATCCGCTCAGCATCATGACTCAGTCAGGATAGAGGATCGGCAGGATTCGCGCATGGGCCTTTTGGGGAAGGGGTCCAACGACAAGGGTCCTACCCCCGGCTCTCGCCTTGCAGGACTCGGCTCGCCCGCGCGTTTATCGCAAATTCCGATCCAGGATCGCTCCTCGAACGATTTCCCCGGCCTCGACCCACGCATGGCCGCCCAGGTACGCCGTGCCCCGGACGTCCGCGCTTCCGGAAACCATCGCATTGCCGCACACGACCGCGTTTCCATGCACCCGGGCATGCCCGCTCACGCGCGGCGTCCCGGCGCCTCCGGCGGGCCAGGACAGGTAGCGAGAGGCGATGATGGCGCGGCCTGAGATCACGGCCTGGCCTTCGATCCTCGCGCTGTCGGACACCTCGGCATCCTCTTCGATGACGGCGTCTCCGGAAATAATCACGTCGTTGCCGGAAATCCGCGCATTGCCGCACGCCCTGGCGCGGCCGAGCAGTCGGACGTGGCCCGAAACATCGGCCATGCCGCAGACGACCGCATCCCTCTCCACCCACACGATGAAGGCAACCTTGGCGCTGTCGGCGACCCAGCCCCCTCCACGCGAATGCGGGTGCGCCGGAACGGCCCCCCTGCCGTCGCCGAAGTCGAAGAGCACGGGCCGGGCGGACTTCGTCTCTGGAGGAGAGCTAAATCCAAAGCGCGGGAGACCCTCGCGCAAGCGCCCCATCGACCAGCCTCGTATCGCCTGAAGGTTCGAGGAGAATGTCTTCTCCGAGCCCCCGGCCTCCAGTCTTTGGGCGCCTTGCGCGGGGACGAGTACCCCGGCAACGCCAAGAACCACGATCACGGCTCGACGGATCTGATGATTCAATCGATCCACCCCCCTTTATCTCACCCGAGACCTGATAGGCCGATTATTGGACAATTCGGCTGATTGTGCAAGCAATATGCATCCTCTCAACCGGTTTATTTTTAGGGCCCAGATCGGAGGCGATAAAGTCGAGAAACGCCGGAGATCAGCCGCCGAGCGAGCACATGAAGCGCTCGCGCGGCGACGAGGTCGCCAACTCGTGTCGCTCCGGCTTGTCGGCGGCGGTCCGCCGCCACAACGCCTCTAGGACCGCGTCATCGGGCCCCGCGCGGAGGGGCTTGCGCAGGTCGGTCCCTTTCTCCGAGCCGAGGCATGGGACCAGGCGCCCGGTCGAGGTCAGGCGCATGCGGTTGCAGTCGGCGCAGAAGCTGCAGCTCATGGCCCCGATAAAGCCCAGGGTCCCCCGCGCGCCGCCGGCGGGGCGCAGGTAGCGCGCGGGGCCGGAGCCGACCGGCGCGACGCAGGGCTCGAGCGGCCCGCAGGCGGCGCGGATCGCGGGCATGGGCAGCCAGCGCTCGGGCGTGAAGAAGCCGGTCTCGCCGATGGGCATGAGTTCGATGAAGCGCACGTGAAGAGGGCGTCGCCGCGCCAGGTCCACGAAGGCCGGGATCTCGTCGTCGTTGAGGCCCCGGCCCACGACCACGTTCACCTTGACCGGGGAGAGCCCGGCCGCCAGAGCGGCCCGCAGGCCCTCCAGGACCGCGGGCAACTCGCCGAAGCGCGCGACCCGCAGGAAGCGCGCGGGGTCCAAGGTGTCGAGGGAGACGTTGACCCGGTGCAGGCCCGCGTCCTTGAGCTTGGCCGCCAGGGGCGCGAGCAGGACGCCGTTGGTGGAGAGCGAGAAGTCCCTCAGGCCCAGCCGCCCCAGCCGGGAGACGACCTCGAGGACGTCCCGGCGCACCAGAGGCTCGCCTCCCGTCACGCGGACCTTGGTCACCCCCAGCCTCTGGGCGAGGCGGACGAGGCGCTCGATCTCGGCGGGGCTGAGCGCGTCCTCGGGGGATGCGAAGGATGCGCCCGAGAGCGGCAGGCAGTAGACGCAGCGCAGGTTGCAGCGATCGGTGATCGACAGCCGGAGATAGTCCAGGCGCCGGCCGAAGCCGTCTCTCAGCGCTTCCACGCGAGAGCCTCCCGGTAAGAGGCCCGGTCGTCGAGATCGAAGAACTCCCGCCCCGCGGTCGAAACTTCGACGGTCCGAGTTCGGATGCCGGCGAGGAAAGCCGTGGCCGAACCTTGGGCTTCCAGGTGCTTGGAGAGCGCGGGCAAGATTTCGCGGGAGTAGAAGGCGCCCAAAGGTTGAGCCCGCCCGCCGCAGCGCGCGGCCACGGCCTGGACGCCGCCGCGCTCGGCGGCCAACCGCCGCACGAGGCCGGCCCCGGCGAAGGGCATGTCGCAGGCCAGCGCGAAGGCCCAGGGCGTGGGGCAGGCGGACAGGCCCGCCTCGAGGCCGCTCAAGGGATGACGGAGTTCGCGCAGGTCCCAAACGAGGCTCACGCGCGGGCCCTGGACCGGTCGGACCTGGCCGGGCTTGGCCGCGATGAGGACGCGGGGCAGAACCTCGAGCAGGGCCGCGCAGGCGGCCGACACCAAGGTGCCCTCGCCCCAGGCGGCCAGCGCCTTGTCCGCGCCGAAGCGCGAGGAGGCGCCCCCCGCCAAGACGAGTCCGGTCGCGTCCATGATCACTTGATCCACCGAAACCACAGCGTCTCGCCCGCCTTGACGGTCCGGGGACCGCCTTCGGCCGCGGCCAACGCGTCGGCCCGGGAGGCCATGCCCAAGCGCGCCGAACCTTGGGGGCGGATGATGTCGAGCCTCCAGAGCCCCTCCTCCAGGCGCGCGCGGCAGAAGAGGTAATGTCGGCGCTCGTTGTGCAGGGGATAGTCGCAGGCGGCCTCGCCTTGAATATGGAAGCTGCGCGTCGAACCGGGTCGTCCCTGCAGTCGCTCCAGACAAGGGCGCACGAACTCTTCGGCGCAGACCAGGGCCGAAACGGGGTTGCCGGGCAGGCCGAAGACGGGCTTGCCGCCGACCAACGCGAAGAGGAGGGGTTTGCCGGGCTTGATGGCGACTCCCGCGAAAACGATCTCCGCGCCCAGGTCCTCCAGGGCGGGGCGGGTGAAGTCGAAGTCTCCGACCGATACGCCCCCGGTCAGCAGGAGCATATCCGCCTCGGCCAGGGCGGCGCGCGCCGCGGCGGCGATGGCCGCGCGGTCATCGCCGACCGGGTTCAGGCGATGAACCGCGGCGCCCCAACGCGCGCAGGCTGCGGCCAGGGCCGGGCCGTTGGAGTCGCGCAGACCCGAGCCCGGCGCGGGCCGCGCCAGTTCGTCGCCCGTCGAAAGGAGCGCCGCGCGCGGGCGGCGCACGACGCGCACGACCGACACGCCCTGGGCCGCGAGCAAGCCGATCTCGATGGGGCGCAGGATGGCGCCCGCGTCCAGCAGCGGCTGCCCCGCACGGACATCCTCGCCGCGCTCGCGCACATGCTGTCCCGGCTCCGGCTCCTGGAGTATCCTCATGCGTCCGCCGCCGTCGGGCGCGGTCAACTCCTGCATAACGACGCAATCGGCGCCGGGCGGAAGGGGCGCACCGGTCAGGACCCGGGCGGCCTGTCCCGGCCCGACAGCCTCGGTGGACGGGCCGCCGGCGCGCGCGCCAAGCACGAGGGTGAGCGCGCGCGGGGAGTCTTTCGAGGCGCCGGAAGCGTCGGCGGCGCGCAGGGCATAGCCGTCCATGGCACAATTGTCGAAGCCGGGGAGGTCCTCGCGGGCGGACAGGGGCTCTGAGAGGATGCGGCCGCAGGCTTCAACGGCTGCGATCTCCTCATAAGCGAGGGCGAGCGACTTCTCGAGGACGAGGCGCAGGGCCTCGTCGGGCGCGATCATCTCTCTCTCCTTTCCATTGCGCGGGAGGCCGGCCCCTTTCGGTACGGGCCCCGTCGTCCGGCTCACGCCGGACTCGTCCTCGATTCCATGCCTTTCGGTTTAGGAACGGAAGATCGGAGGCTGGTCAGTCTTTAGGCTTGTCGTCCTCGTCCTTCTCTTTGGATTTAAGCCCGCTCTTGAAGGCATTCATCGACTCCCCGAGGGACTTCGCGATCTCCGGAATCCGTTTGGCGCCGAACAGCATGACTACGACCAGGAGGATGCAGACGATCTCGACGGTTCCAAGTCCAAACATTGAGCTTATTATACGAAACGTTAGGCGGATGGTGCGCGACTTTTTCCGCTGAGCAGAGGGGAGAGTCCCCGTTCCTCATAGACGAGATGGGCCTCCAACTCTTCCCGGATGCGGATGGCGATGTGCCGCACGGAGTAGACATGACGGCCATGGTCGACCGCGGACGCGGCGCTGAAGAGCTTCATGAGGTCGTCGAGGGTCTCACGGGACTTCGCCAATCCCAGCCGGAACTCCTCGCGTCCGTCGGGCATGGATCCCAGGACTTCGGCCACGACGCTTTCCTCATGCGTCTCGTGCGAGGTCAACTGCGCGCGCAATTCCTTCAGCCGCGCTTGGAATTGGATCATGTCGCAGTTCGCGCAATCGTCCCACCCAGCGTCCGACCCCGGGCCCAGCAAGGTCTCCAGATCGGCCAGGCTGCGGCGCAGGCCGGCATGTTCCTTAAGAAGGTCATCGACGATTTTCATATCTCCTCCCCTATATCACCCTATCGACGCAACGAGACGACCGCGACGCCGTCGGCTAGGAGCGCGCCGCGCGCAAAATCGATACGGCCTGCTCATCGGTAACCTGCGCGAAATCCCGGTAGGAATCGCTCACCGACATGAGATCGCCGGCCTCCCCGAGGCAGACGAACTCGTCGCAGCGCTCCTTGAGCGCCTCGAGCGCCGCTCTGGAAGCCACGGGGACCGCGATGACGACGCGGCGGACGCCGTCCTGGCGCAGGAGCTCTACGGCGGACAGGAGCGTCATGCCCGTGGCGGCGCCGTCATCGACGAGGATCACGGTCCGGCCCGCGATCTCCACGGCCGGACGGCCGCCCCGGTACATCTTGTCGCGCTTGCGCAGGACCGCGCGCAAACGCGCGATCTCCGCCTCGATGTAGCCCGGGGGCACGCCCGACGGCGGCCTCATGGCCACGCCCGTGAGACTGACCGCGCCCATCGCGCTCTCAGGGTCCTCGGGATGGCCGATCTTCTTGGTCAGAACCACGTCGAGGGGTAGGTTGAGTTCCCGCGCCACGATCTCGGCCACGGGCAGACCCCCGCGCGGCACGGCCAGGACGGCGGCATCGGCGCGTCCCGCGTAGCGGTTCAGCCCGCGCGCCAGTCTCTCGCCTGCGTCCGCTCGGTCGCGAAACATGTTCTTCCCGGCCGCAATCTAGCATTTCGCGGGGGGACCGGCATTCTGGGTCTTCGGGCCCGATTGCGGCCGGGCCTTTAGGCCGGGACCGCGTGGGCCGAATGTCACGCCGGCGAAACGTTGGAGGCTCGTATAATCCATTGCATGAAGTTCCTGAGGGCGCCGCTCGCCCTCGTTTTTTCCTATTGCCTGGGCGTCCAGCCGGCCGTCGCGCAGATGAAATCGGCGCATATCGCGGCCCCCGCCGGGCTCTCCGCCGCGGGCCGGTCCGCCGTCTCGGTCAACTCCGCCGCAGCCCGTCCCCTGTCTCTCCAGATCCCGCCCCTCGTCGAGCCATCCCTCCTTTCGGCGTCGGGCGCCCCCGCCGTTGCCGCCTCGCCGCTCTTGCCCCCCCCTGCGATCCCGGTCTCGGCTCAAGCCGCCGCCTCTTCTCAGTTCGCGCAGGACCGCATCGCCCCCATCCAGGCGGCGGCCGCCGAGGCCGTCAAGGATCTCGAACGCGCGGACTGCGACGCCTCCCGTTTCCAGGCCTCCATCCAGTTCTCCGCGCTCACCGGCGAACGCCTGCGCGCCTACTCCGACGGCGCCGCGGCCCCCGACATCTCCGCCAAGCCCCTAGCCGACGCCGGCCTGCCCGTCTCCAGCCTCTCCAAAGCTTCCCCCCCCCCCCCGGACCCCAAGGCCGAGCCCCCGGCTCCTAAGCCCGGCATCACCCAGGTCTTCAAGGACCCCGCGCTCAACGGCGCCTTCTGGCGCTTGGTGGCGGGCTACAGCGTCTTCCTCTTCGGCTACAATATGTATGTCGTCGGCATGCCGTACCTGATCTCCGCCATCACGCGCAACTCCCTCAACGAAAACCGCGATGCGCGCGCCGGCAGCGAGGCGGCGCTCAAGGCCCTCATCCGCTCCAACCGCTCCCTGGCCCGCATCGCGCACTGGGCGGCCCAGGCCCTGAGCTACGTCACCATCCCCCTCTTCATGCGCAACGCCGAGGATGACGGTCCCAAGAAATGGTTCGTGCGCTCCACCTTCATCCGCGCTGGAGTCCTCGCCCTGGTTCCCGTGCTCTTCTTCTCGACGGGCTTGCTGAGCCTGCCCGCGACGATGGCCATCCTCCTGGGGCTCATCGCGGCGCAGTCCTTCTTTCAGGGCGTCTCGGTCACCACCGACGCGGCGGCGACCACGCGCATCCTGGGCGCCGCCGGCGTGACCGCCGAGGAGCGCACCAAGGCCAACTCCATTTTCGTCTTCGTAGCGGCTATCCTCGCCATCATCGCCCCCGCCATCGCCGGCCAGATCGCCCTCATCGGGCCCGTCATGGGCAAGGGCGGCGTGGGCGGCGCGGTCATCTACGCCATCTACGCGGGCGCCTTAGCCGTCGCGGCCTTCATCTACGCCACCATCAAGCTCATCGGCGGCAAGAACGACGCCGCGCGGGCGGGTCCGGCTTCGACGGTCAACGCGCCTAACGGCCTGGGCGCGACGCTCAAGGGCCTCTGGGTCTCCATCCAGGACGGGACCAAGCTCGTGGTCCATGACCGCCTCCTGCGCATGATGCTCATCACCTCGATGCTCAGTTCTCTCTTCGCGGATCCCCTGGTCTTCAACGTCCTCCCCGAGTACATCGAGGGCATCGTCGCCTCGGACCCGGGCGCCCTCGGAATCATCATGAACATCCCCGGCCTGGGTTGGTTTTTGAAGGCGCTGACCTCCTCTCCGATGGGCAACTTCGCTCTGATGCTGGTCATGACCAGCGTGGGCAGCATCGCGGCCGTGGCGCTCATCAAACCCCTGACCAAGCTCTTCCGGAAGCTCGGGTTCAAGACCGAGGAGGCCCTGACCGTCCCGTTCTACTTCCTGGCCGCCCTGGAGGCGCCGCTCTTCTTTCTGATGATCGGCGCCCACACCATCCTCGGAGTGGCCCTGCTCTACAGCCTGCAGTCCCTGGCCGTGGGTTTCATAGGCATCGCCATCTTGGGCCTCTATCAGAAGAATCTGGGCGGACACAAGGGCGCGGACATCAACAAGATCCTCGCCGCGCAGTCGCTGCTCGGCATCGCCGCCGCCATCATCTCAACCTTCGTCTACGGCTTCATCCTCAAAGACATCGCCATCGGGACCGCGCTGACCATCGCCGCGGCGGCGACGGGAGTCATGGCGCTCCTGCGACTGTTCTCGCCCTTCCTTGCCTTCTCCAAGGATCGGCGCCGGCCCTCGCAGCCGCCGCCCTCGCAGCCGCCGCCCTCGCAGCCGCCGCCCGAACGCATGCCGCCGGCCAGCGCCAAACCCCAGATAGGCGATCATATCCGGGAAAACTCCGTTTATCTCTAATCGAATCAGGGGCCGAAAGGCCTAGAGCGTTAATAGACCCATTGGCCGCATTGTTGCGCCAATGTGTAATTAAGCGAATCTACTCGCCTCGAGGTTTTCCGATTCCGATGAATACGGCCGTTCCGGCGCCGCGCAGAAGGGATGTTGCCCCCGCCCAGGAATATGCCCGCAGCGGCGCACGCTGGGCCATCGTCTTGGCCGGCGGTTCGGGTTCGCGCATGCAGGCCTTCACCAAACGCTGGCTGGGCCACCCCCGCCCCAAACAGTACTGCGCCTTCACCGGCCGGCGGACCATGCTCGAACACACCCTCGAGCGCGCTTCGGCCGCCGCCGGGTCCTGGCGCGTCGTCACCATCATCGATCCGAAGCACAAGGAGTACCTCCTGGCGCCGCGGCGGATGCGCGTGCCCGGCCATATCATCGAGCAGCCGCAGCCCCGCGACACCGGGCCCGGCGTCTTCCTGCCTCTGGCCCGCGTGCTGGCGCAGGATTCCGAGGCCATCGTGGCCCTCATGCCCAGCGACCACTTCATCTTCCCGCGCAAGCGCTTCCTGGCACTCCTCGAGGAGGCCTATCTCCTGGCCGAGCGCCTGCCCGAGGACCTCGTCCTGCTGGCCGCGCGCCCGGACAGTCCGGAATCCGACTACGGCTGGATACTGCCCGGCGCGCCCATACCCGACAGCCGCGCGCTGCGCGTGAGCCTCTTCCGCGAGAAACCGGGGCATGACGACGCCGTGGAGTTGCGCCGGCAGGGCGCCCTCTGGAACACGATGATCGTCACGACGCGCGCCGCGACGCTCTGGGAGGTGGGCCGGCGGTTTCAACCGGGCATGATCCGCCGCTTCGAGGCGCTGATGGGCCGCATCGGCCTGCCCGACCAGTCCGAGGCCGTGACCGAGGCCTATCGCGGCATGGACGCTCTTAATTTCTCCCGTGACATACTCGAGCCGGCCGCCGAGCGCACGGTGGTCCTGCCGATGGACGGGGTCCGCTGGTGCGACTGGGGCCGCCCCCGGCGCGTCATCGAGACCTTGGGCCAGATCGGCAAGCCGCCGTCTTTCCCGGTGGAAACGAAAAACCGAAGGAGGCCTGACATGACGACCGCCGTCGCGCAACCCCCGCTGGACATCGACTACCCCGGCAAGGACGAGGTCGTGAACTCGTCCCACTACACCTTCCGCATGACCGCCCCCGAGGGCGTCGCCTACGTGGAAGTCTCCATCGACCGCGGCCCTTGGCTTGCCTGCCATTGCGCGTGCGGATTCTGGTGGTTCGAATGGACGAACTATCAGCCCGGCGTCCACACCCTCTCCGCGCGAGCCGTCGGCCGCGATGGAGAGCCCGTGAACTCCCTGCCGCGCCGCTTCGTGGTCGCGGGAGCCGACGAGCCTCCGACGCCGCCGCTGCGCCGCCGCTCCCACCGCAACCGCTGAGCGTCTCAAGCCGCTCCCGCCGCCTGGCGGCGGAGCGGCGATTGAGCTAAGATGGCCGGGTGACCGCTCTGTCGAAGGGACTTCGGGGGCTATGGCCTCTCGCCGGGCTCCTGGCTGTGGTCGGCGGGCTGGTCCTCCTCGGCCGCCGCACCGACCTGGGCCGCGTCCTAGAGCTCAAGACCCTGGACTGGCGCTTCCAACGCCTCAGCGCCCCCTCCCGCCGAGACGGCCGCATCGTCCTGGTGATGGTCAATCAGGCCAGCCTCGACCATTTAGAGAAGGAGAGCGTCTACTGGCCCTGGCCGCGCAGCATCTACGGGGCCCTGCTGGGCTTCCTTAAGAGGGGCGGCGCGCGAACGGTCGTCTTCGACATGCTCTTCACCAACCCCTCGCCCTTCGGACAAGCCGAGGACGCGACCTTCGGCAAGGCGCTCAAGGACTTCGGCGCCGTGGTCATGGCCATGGAAACGGGCGCCGAGGCCCATGTCCTGCGCGCGACGCCGCCCCCGGCGCGCTTCGCTCTGACCGCCGGCCCGGAGCTGGCCGACGCCGCCCTCCTGCGCAAATCCGTCCGACCGCCGGTGGCGGAGATACTGGCCGGCAGCCGCCTGCTCGGCGACACGACGATGGACGCGGACCTCGATGGGGTGTTCCGGCGCGTGCCGCTCATCGCCGCGATGGGCGGCCGGCTCTACCCGACCCTGCCCTCGGCCGCCGCCATGTCCGCAACGGGCATGACTCTCGAGGAGCTCCGGCCCCCGCTCATCGAGGGACGGATGCTGGTGCGCTTCCACGGCAAGTCGCTCACGAACGACCCCCACCTCAAGACCTACGCATCCTACCCCATCGGCGACCTCCTCCTCTCCTGGCAGGCGCTGGAGGACAAGCGCGCGCCCACGCTGCCCCCGGCGCTGTTCAAAGACAAGATCGTCTTCATCGGCATGAGCGCGGCGGGTCTGCTTGACAACCGCCCCTCGCCCGTGTCCCCCGTCTTCCCCGGCACCGAGATCATCGCCGCCGCGACCGACAACCTGATCAACCGCGACTTCCTCACGCCCGCGCCGTGGGCGGCGACGCCGGCCCTGGTCCTGGCCGCCTTGCTCTGCGCGCTGGGCGCCTCACGCCTGTCGAGCCGGGCCTGGTTCTCCCTGGCGCTGATGTTGGTCTCCTCGGCCGCGCTCGCCGGAGCGGCCTGCCTGGCCTTCCAGCGCGGGGTCTGGCTCGACATGGCCGCTCCTCCACTGGCGCTCTGGCTCGGCTTTGCCGCGGCCTCGGCCTATGGATACGCCGTCGAAGGCCGCCAGAAGCGCTACATCCAACGAGCATTCTCCCAGTACCTGTCGCCGGAGATCGTCAAGCGGATCGTGGACAATCCCGAGATGCTGGCGCTCGGCGGCGAGCGGCGCGACGCGACCTTTTACTTCTCCGACATCCAAGGCTTCACCTCCTTCTCGGAGAAACTCGCGCCGGAGATGCTGACGCGCCTGATGAACCGCTACCTGGGAGAAATGACCGACACCATCCTGGCCTCGGGCGGCACGCTCGACAAGTACATCGGCGACGCGGTCATGGCGTTCTGGGGCGCGCCGGCGCCCTGCGCGGACCATGCGCTGGTCGCCTGCAAGGCGGCGCTCGCCAACCAGAAGCGGCTCGAGGTCCTGCGCGGAGAATTCGCGCGCCAAGGCTACCCGCCGGTCAGAAACCGTATCGGCCTCAACTCCGGCCCGGCCTCCATCGGCAACATGGGCTCCGCCGCACGCCTCAGCTACACGGCCATCGGCGACAGCGTCAACCTGGCCTCCCGCCTGGAAGGGGCGAACAAGGCCTACGGGACCTACATCCTCATCTCGGAGTCCACGCGCTCGCTGGCGGCGGACGCCGTCGAGGTCCGCGAGCTTGACTACGTCAAGGTGAAAGGCAAGAATCTCCCCATTCGCGTCTATGAACTGCTGGGACTGAAAGGCGAGACGGACGCGGATCAGCTCAAGAAAGCGCGGCTCTTTGAGAGCGGATTGGGCTTATGGCGCGCCGGGAAGTTCGATGAGGCGGAAAACGTCTTTCATCGCGTCCTGAAGGAGCACGGAGACGATCGCGCCTCGCAGGAGTACATCGATCGTTGTCGCCGCTACCGACAAGAGCCCCCTCCCGCCAACTGGGACGGCTCTTACGCTCTCACGGAGAAATAAATCAATGAAGAAGACCCGATGGCGGCTGTTCCTCCTGGCGGCGGCGCTGCTGCCCTCGAGCGTCCTGGCGGCGACGGTCACCGTCCTGGTGCAGGAGACGACCCTGCGCAAGCGCGCGCAGTTCTTCGCTCTAGCCTCCGGGACCGCGAAGCTGGGGCAGACGTTCGAGGCTTCGGGCCCCAGCGGCGGCTGGTACAAGACGGACTCGGGTTACATCCACCAGAGCGCGGTGGCGACCAAGAAGATCCGTCTCGGCTCCGGCGAATCGGTGGGCGGCACGGCCACGGCCGAGGAGGTCACGCTGGCCGGCAAGGGCTTCAACGCCCAGGTCGAGAAGTCCTACGGAGCGAAGAACGCCTCGGCGAACTTCTCCGCGGTCAACGCGATGGAGCGCCGCGCGGTGAGCGACTCGGCCCTGCGCGACTTCCTGCGCGCGGGCGGGCTGATCCCCGCGGGAGACTCCCAGTGAAGAACCTCCCGCGCCTGGCCCCCGTCGCCCTTCTTCTGGCCGGATGCGCCGGTCTAGACCGGCTGGACGTGAGCGCTCTCAGCGGGGGTTACATCACCGACAGCCAGGCCCGGAGCCTCACGAGGGCCGCGACAGCCCTGCGCAAGGGCGTGGAGGATATCTCCGAGAGCGAGGAGTACTACATCGGGCGCTCGGTCGCCGCGCAAATCCTGGGCAAGTACAAGCCGCTCGACGACCCCGGCCTGAACCTCTACGCTCAGAAGGTCGCGCAGGCGGTCTCCCTGGCGAGCGAGCGCCCGGCGTTGTTTCAAGGCTACCACGTCCAGGTCCTCGATACCGACGAGGTCAACGCGTTCGCCGCTCCCGGCGGCTTCATCTTCGTGACCAAGGCGATGCTGAAGCTGGTCAAGGACGAGGACGAACTGGCCTGCGTGATGGCCCACGAGGTGGCGCACATCGCCAAGAAGCACGGCCTCAAGACGATCCAGACCTCGCGGCTGACCTCGGCCTTCGCCATTCTCGGCTCCGAGGCGGTCAAGAGCTACACGCCGCAGCAGATCTCGCAGCTGACCGCGGCCTTCGAGGGCGCGGTCGACGACGTGGTCAACAAGCTGGTGGTCAACGGCTACAGCCGCGACAAGGAATACGAGGCCGACCGCTTCGCGGCCCAATACGCCAAGGACGCCAACTACGACCCGGGAGCGCTCAAGCGCTTCCTGGAGCGCATGGCCCAGGCCTCCTCCTCGGGCGGCGGCGTGTTCAAGACCCATCCCGACGCGCGCAAGAGAGTCGACGAGCTGGGGGCGCTCTTGCCGTCGGCGGACCACCGCCGCTCGTCCGAGCGCGCCAAGCGCTTCTCGGCGGCCGTCTCGCTCTAGGCTCGAGAGCGGACGCGGCGGGTTCGGCGAGCGGCCGGACTCTTGAGCGGCCGCGCCTGCGCGTGGGTCATTCACCGTGCGCAGCGATCGCACTCTGCGGCGGGGGATGCGCCCGCGATGCGGAAAAATCCAACGGTGACATCATGACGCCGGAAGAGCATCACTGCGTAACCGCGAAGAAGGTGTTCGAATGGTTGGTTTGGGATTCTTACCAGCGACCAGGACAGCATTTCGCGGACCACCTCCCCGGGAAGCGCGCGCAGGCGCAGCATCCTCTTGAGAATGCGCTGGCGCAAGTCTTCGAGGAGCGCCTCAACTTTCTCGAAGGTCGGCGGCGGCACAGCCGAGAAACGCAGGACGCCATTGTCGAGGCTGAACACGCCGTCTGAGACTGCCGGGCTTGTCGAGCCGTGAATCGGAGTAGCTGCTGTGCCTGATGATCGCGGGAGCTCTCCGGCTGGCGAAGCCCATCAAGAAGCACCGCCAAGATACTGGCCAGAGATAGTCCGCGTGTTGCGGCCGGATGTCTTCAGCACAAGATCTACATGGCGACGGGCCATGAAGCGGCGAGATTCGCCGCTTACCAGCATCTGCGCGGGGTGGTCGGCAAAGAACCGCCCTGGAACTGACGCTCTACGCCTGCCCTCGCTCTTGCGGGCGCTCACCGGTCGGCTCTGGTGGAACACGACTACTTCGCGGCGTTCATCTCCGCGGCTCGCTTCCGGGCGTCGGCGAGAGGCGGGACGTCCCACTTCGCCCGCTCCTCGTCCGTCACGGACGGATCGACTTCGTAAAGCTCCCACACTCCGCCGTTCTGCCTGCGAAACTGCGTCCCATAGAGCTGGGGTTTGCCGAGGTTCATGAGTTCGCGATCCTTCGACGCGGCGGCCAGCCAACGCAAGCGCTTATTGCTCGGATCCAGTTGGGCGGCCCGCAGCGCCAGCCGGTTCGCCGTCTGGAAGTCTTGGACGGCGCCGCCGTGCTGGAAAACCATCGCCGCATGAAAAAAGTCCGCGGCGGTCCGGGCTCCGCCGGCGTCGACGATCAGTCCGACCTGCTCACGGCGCTTCACATCCCGAGGACCGACCGTCGCCCAATCGATTTTGTCGGGGTCGACAGCGCGGTCGGCCTGGTCCTCTTGATAGAGCCGGGAGAGTTCCGTATTGTCAGCGACGTGCCCCGCCGCCGGCGCGTCGCCTCCATGCGCGCCGCATGCGGACACCAGGAGGCTTCCCGTCACGACGAGCGTCGCGGCGAACCTGCTCATATTGTGTCCCTCAAAGATGTCCGGCAGCGAGAGGTGACGAGACCGGAGAAACAGAGAGCCCCCTCCCAGAATCGAACTGGGGTAGCCAGTTTACAAAACTGGTGCTCTGCCACTGAGCTAAGGGGGCGACACTGAAAGTTTAACAGGTTTTGGCCGCGACGGGGAAGGCCGGCTGCCTTGGGGGCTGGAATCATGTTGCAATCAGGTTACAGTAATTATATATTAGGCGGACGCTGAAGCCCAAGGAGACATCATGAAATCCACCGTGAAGAATGCCGTCAACCTATTGAAAGGAAGCGCGTCCGCCGCCGAGACCCGCCCCACGCTCGACTACCCCCGGCAGGACGAAACGATCTCTTATCTCTATTACACCCTGCGCGTCTGCGCGCCCGAGACCGCCGAGAGCGTCGACATCTCCATCAATCAGGGACCCTGGCTGGCCTGCCGCAAGGCCGCAGGCTTCTGGTGGCACGATTGGTCGGGCTACGACAATGGGGAGTACGAGGTCATCGCGCGCACCCCGGGCAAGAACGGCCGCTGGCTGATGGGGATCCCGCACGAGTTCATGGTCAAGCTGGCGCCCTGAACCCGCCGCGCGCTTCTAATTTAAGCCGCGCGCGGCTTGCGCTGAGAGAGGTACTCGTAGAGTTCCAGGCGCGCCTGCGCGTCTTGCTGAGCCAGCTCGAAGAGGATCTTGGCCTCCTCCGGCTTGCTCTTGGCCAGCATGCTGAAGCGGTTCTCCGTCGCCATGTAAGCCGCCAAGCCCCCTATCTTCGAGGGCTTGGAGTCCAACGTCAGGGGCGGCTCGCCGGCCTTGCTCCGATCCGGGTGGTAGCGGTAGAGCAGCCACTGGCCCGTGTCCACGGCGGCCTTCTGGTTCTGCATCCCCGTCGCCATGTTGATGCCGTGAGCGATGCAATGGCTATAGGCGATGATGAGAGAGGGCCCGTCGTAGGCGTCGGCCTCGAGGAAAGCCTTGAGCGTGTGCTCGTCGCGCGCGCCCATCGCCACCGAGGCCACATAGATGTTGCCGTAGGACATCGCCATCAGGCCGAGGTCCTTCTTGGCGGCGAGGTTGCCGCCCGAACTGAACTTGGCGACGGCGCCCCGCGGCGTCGACTTCGATTTCTGGCCGCCCGTGTTGGAGTAGACCTCGGTGTCGAGGACGAGGATCTTCACGTTCCTGCCGCTGGCCAGAACGTGATCGAGGCCCCCGTAGCCGATGTCGTAGGCCCAGCCGTCGCCGCCGACGATCCAGACGCTCTTGCGCACCAGATAATCAGCCGATCCGAGCAGGCGGCGCGCCTGCGGGGTCTTGACGCCCGCAAGCTTCTTCTTGAGGGCCTCCACGCGCTCGCGCTGGTCGAAGACGTCGGCCTCGTCCTTCTGGACTGCGTCCAGGATGGAGCGCGCCAGCTCGTCTCCCGCGCTCGTCGCCAGGCCGCGCAGGAGTTCCGCCGCGGAATGCCTCCGCTGGTCGACCGACAGGCGCATCCCCAAGCCGAACTCGGCGTTGTCCTCGAATAAAGAGTTCGCCCAGGCTGGCCCGCGGCCCGCCGTGTTCTTGGCCCACGGCGTCGTGGGCAGGTTGCCCCCGTAGATGGAGGAGCAGCCCGTGGCGTTGGCGATGAGGAGGCGATCTCCATAGAGCTGGCTCAAGAGCTTCAGGTACGGCGTCTCGCCGCAGCCCGCGCAGGCGCCGGAGAACTCGAAGAGCGGGCGCTGGAACTGCTCGGAGCGCACCGAGGAGTTCTTGATCAGGCGGCGATCCACCTCGGGCAGGCGGAGGAAGAACTCCCAGTTGGACTTCTCGGCTTCGCGGATGGGGGCCGCCGGCGACATATTGATGGCCTTAAGACGAGTCTCGGACTTATTGCGCGCCGGACAGACGTCCACGCAGATGCCGCAGCCGGTGCAGTCCTCCGGGGCGACTTGGAGGGTGTACCGGCGCCCCTTCCACTCGCGGTCCTTGGGCTCGCAGGACTTGAAGGCCGCGGGCGCCTTGGACAGGAGCGCCGGGTCGTAAACCTGCTGGCGGATGGCCGCGTGCGGGCAGACCATGACGCACTTGGCGCACTGGATGCAGATCGATGAGTCCCAGACCGGGATTTCCTGCGCCAAGCCGCGCTTCTCCCAGCGAGCGGTGGCGGTGGGGAAGGTCCCGTCGACGGGCATCGCGCTGACGGGCAGGCCGTCGCCCTCGCCGGCGAAGATCGGTCCGAGGACGTCGCGCACGAAGTCCGGAGCGTCCATCGAGACGGCCGGCGCCGTCGGCAGCGAACGCGCGACCGTCGCGGGAATTTTCACCTCGTGGAGATGCTTGAGGCTCTCGTCGACGGCGCGCAGGTTCTTCTGGACGAGTTCCTCGCTCTTATGGCCGTAAGCCTCGCGGATGGACTCGCGGATGGACTCCACGGCTTTCTCCCGCGGGAGCACGCCGGAAATGGAAAAGAAGCAGGCCTGCATGACGGTGTTGATACGGCCGCCCAGACCGTTCTCGCGCGCCACCTGGTAGGCATCGATGACGAAAAAGCGCAGGTCCTTCTTCACGATCTCGTCCTGGTCGTCCTTGGGCAGGGTCTCCCAGGCCGCTTGCGGCCCCGCGGCGGTGTTGAGGAGGAACACGCCCTTGGGCGCCAGGAAGCGGAGCATCTTGAAGCGGCCCACGAACATGGTCTGGTGGCAGCCCAAAAAGTTCGTGCTCTCGATGAGATAGGGCGCGCGGATGGGCTTCGGCCCGAAGCGCAGATGCGAGACCGTGATGGCGCCGGCCTTCTTGGAGTCGTAGACGAAATAGGCCTGAACGAAGGAATCCGTGCCCTCGCCGATGATGTGGATGGTGTTCTTGTTGGCGCCCACGGTCCCGTCGGAGCCGAGGCCGAAGAACACCGCGCGCACGACCTCGTCGCTCTCGATGGAGAAGGAGGCGTCGAAGTCGAGGCTCCGGCGCATGACGTCGTCCTTGATGCCGACCGTGAAATGATTCTTGGGCTCGACCGCGGAGAGATTGTCGAAGACGGCTTTCACCATCGCCGGAGTGAATTCCTTGGAGGATAATCCGTAAATCCCGCCGACGATCAGGGGCACCGCGCGGCCGGACTCATGGAGCGCCGCCACCACGTCGAGGTAGAGCGGCTCGCCCGCGCTGCCCGGCTCCTTGGTCCGGTCGAGCACGGCCGCGGCCTTGACCGTCCCGGGCAGGGCCGCCGCGAAGAGCTTGGCGTCGAAGGGACGAAAGAGGCGGACCTTCAGGACGCCGAGCTTGGCGCCCTTGGCGTTGAGGGCGTCGACGACGGCGTGGACCGTCTCCGCGCCCGAGCCCATGATGATGACGACGCGCTCGGCGTCCGGAGCGCCGTGGTATTCGTAGACTTTATAGGCGCGGCCCGTGAGCCGGGCGAATCGATCCATCGTCTCCTGAACGATGGATGCGGCCGCGGCGTAAAAGGGGTTGGCGGCCTCGCGGGACTGGAAGAAGACGTCCGGATTCTGCGCGGTGCCGCGCAGGACGGGCCGGTCGGGCGTGAGAGAGCGCGCGCGGTGCGCCTCGACGAGGGTCTCGTCGACTAGGGCGCGCAGGTCCGCGTCGGACAAAGTCAGGATCTTGTTGACCTCATGGCTGGTGCGGAAGCCGTCGAAGAAATGGATGAAAGGGACGCGCGCCGAGAGAGTCGCGGCGTGGGAGATGAGGGCCAGGTCCGAGGCCTCCTGCACGGAGTTGGAGGCGAGCACGGCCCAGCCCGTGGCGCGCGCGGCCATCACGTCGGCGTGGTCGCCGAAGATGGACAGGGCGTGGGTCGCGATGGCGCGGGCCGCCACGTGGAAGACGGCCGGGGTCAGTTCGCCGGCGATCTTGTACATGTTGGGGATCATCAGGAGCAGCCCCTGGGACGACGTGAATGTGGTCGCCAGCGACCCGGCCTGCAGGGCGCCGTGCACCGCTCCCGCCGCGCCCCCCTCGCTCTGCATCTCCATGATGGAAGGGACGTCTCCCCAGAGGTTCTTGCGGCCCTCGTTGGACCACTGGTCGGCCCACTCGGCCATGGGCGACGACGGGGTGATGGGGTAGATCGCGATGACCTCGCTCAAGCGGTAAGCAACGTCGGCCGCGGCCTGATTGCCATCGACGATGTCGAAAGAGTCTGACATGGGAACCTTTTTATATTACGCAACGAATCAGCCCGTCAAGCAACCGCCCGAAAGGCCCATGATCCTCTAGGCCCAATTCTAGCAGAACCCGGCCCACCTGTCCCTGGGGCGCGGCCGCCGCCCCAGCTACAATCCTCTTTATGCGGAGCGGACAAAGGAAGCCCTCGCTTCATCGCCTGGTCGCGGCGTTGCTGACGCTGCTCCCGAACGCGGCCGTGACGGACGCCACGGCTCAAACGTTGAGGACCTCGCGCTCGATTCCTCCCGCTTCCATCTCGGCCCAAGCCGCTTCCCTCACAATCGTTCCCTCTGCGCTGACGGGCCGGACCCTCTCCCCCTCCGCCCTCGCCTTCTCCGCTTCGGCTCCGACCGTTCTTGCGGCCGCCGCCGCGAGCGGCTCGGGCGTCCCCATCCTGCCCAACGCCGCCGCCTTAAGCGCCCGCATCCCCGTGAGCGCCGCGGCGGCGGACGCGCACGTCCCCACGCTCCTGCCCATGACGGATACGACCGCAGGCGACTTCAGCGAGCACGTCGATGGGGTCGAGGGGAACGTGAAGTTCGACGGGACGAAGAGACGAGACCCCGTCGATCTTGAAGCTGAAAACGCGCCGCCCATTCAGGCGCGGACGCCGATCAAGAGCCGGCTCGGCGGCCTGACGCTCAAAGCTGCGACGGCAAGCCGATCTGCTCACGCCGGGCGCCTCAAAGAACTCCGGCAGGTGCTGGGCGACGGCACGATGACGCCGACCGGTTTGATCGATCCGTTTCTCTTCCAGAAGGCCTCGGGCGAGTGGTCGAAGGCGCGCGGAGCGGGCCTTGAGGGCTTTCTCTACAGCAAGCTCGAGCTCGAACGCGCCGGGGCGCTGACCGACGCCCAGCAGGGCGACTATTTCGCCTATGTCGACGGACTGCTCTCCCCGGTCGGCTGGACGGCCCCTCTGCGGGAGAGCTTCATCTCGCTCAGCCGCGAGGCGCTGAGCGCTCCGCAGAAGAATAAGCGCTTCAACGAACTCTTAGCCGCCTCAGTGAAGATCCTGCAGGAGCAGACGCTGGCGCTCGACGAGTCTCGCTGGGGCCGGCAGAACAGCACCTACATGATCTTCGCGCGCGCCTACAACAAGCTGCGGCCCGGCAAGAATTTCTTCGACTCGCTCGACGACCAGGAACTGGCCCGCATCAAAGACGAGACCAAGGCCGGGGAAATCTGGCTGATGGACATCTTCCAGATCGGCGAGGTCAACCGCTGGGGCACCGGCGGGGGCTCCGTCTACTCGATCAAGGGCTACAAGATCAAGCCTGAACTCGGCGGCGAGGCCGGCTTCGACGCTTTCGTCGCGCGCGCCAAGCGCGCCGGTCTTAAAGTCAAAACGGATTTCATCCCCAATCACACCTCTCTCGACAGCGACATGCTGGCCCAGCGCCCGGAAGGCTTCCTGCACTTCGTGCCTCCGCAGAACCTGACCGACGAACAGATCATGGCGGGCGTGCCGCGCGAGGAGGGGCCTTATTTTTCGCCGATCTACCGCCTGATCACGACCGAGAATTATCCCGAGAACGGCAAAAGGATCCATAAGCGCATCCTGGTCCACCACCCGCGCACCAATTACGGCGACGCGATGTGGGTGGACCTGGCCCAGATCGACTACAGTCATCCCGAGGCGCGGGCCTGGCAGAGCAGGGAGATGCGGCGCCTTTTGATCGACCGGGGCGTGGATTCGGTGCGGCGCGACATGGCCTACGATATCGTCAACGCCCGCTTCTATCACCGCTGGGTCCAGATCATCGAGCAGGAACTGCAGTCCACCCCTGAAGGCTGGGGCCGCCGGGGCACGGTCGCGATGCTGGAGGGCTTCAAGGCCCGCTGGGCCGCGCTGCGCGGGGCCGAGTTCCTGGAGGAAGCAACCCTCGCCGTGAAAGCCGCCAAGCCGGGCGCGGTCATGATCGACGAGGCTTATTCCCATGCCACCGAGTTGTCGCGCGCCGGTTCCGACGGCGTCTACAACAAGAGCGATCACGATCTGAGCATGGGCCAGGTCGGCCTCTACGACGCCATGGTCAGCCGCGACGGCGCGCGCATCCGGGCCGCCTTGGCCAACGCAGCCTTCCGCCGCTGGCAGCGCGGCGGGGCGCCGATGGTCAACTTCATCGGCACGCACGACGGCGGCGAGGGCAATCCGGTCGACAAGTTCGGCCGGCAGTTCCGCGCGGCGGCGGCCACGGCGATGCTGCTGCGCCCGATCCTCTTTTACAACGGCCTCGAGCAGGGCGTGGGCCAAAAGGAGAACCTGATCGCCGACCTATCGAAGTCGGTCGACCTCGAAAAAGCGATCCCGTACGACATCCCGGTCCTCATCGACTGGTCGCACGGCGACCCGGCCGTCCAGGGCGCGCTGCGCGCGATCATGGCCAAGGGAGAGGAGCACCGCGAACTGCTCGACCGCGGCGTGACCGACGTGCTTGCGCCCCGCCAGGAGAGCCCGGTCGTCGCCTACACGGTGGCCTCCGAGAAGTCCGGCGTCTCCCTGATCGTGGCCGCGAACTACTCCAATGACCGCGCCGGAGCGTTGTTCGCGATGGACAAGCCTCTGCTCGGCGCCTTCGGCGCTTTCCTCCCCAAGGCCGACAAGCGCTACATGCTGCGCGACGCCCTCAACCAGGGGGCCGACGGACAACCTTTGAGCTTCGAGCGCTCCGGCAAGGACCTTCTCGACAAGGGACTCTACATAGAGCTCGACGGCGGCGCGGCGCATCTCTTCGAGGTGACGGAGCTGCCCGCCGCTCCGACGACCGGTCCGCCCCAGACGGCCGTCTCCCCGGCGAACGGCGCCGAAGGCCTTCGCCAGGGTCGTCTCAAGAAGTTCTTCAGCGCCTCCTGGGACGCCTGGACGCAGCGGCTGACCGATTTCGCGGCGATCCCGTTTACGCTGCTGCAAATACCGCAGATCATCCAGAACGTCGGCAATCTGAGGCACGGCAACTCCCAGGCGCTGGCGAACCTGCCGTGGATGGGCTATTCGACCGGCATCCTGGGCAACATGCTGCTGCTCTCCTATTTCGTCTCCATGAAGGAAAGGAGCGCGGCGCGCGTGCAGGCGATCGGGGTGATCACGAGCGCGCTGGTGGTGGGGCAGATCTTCTGGGCGGGCTTCATGCCGGCGGAGGCGTTCTTTGCGATCATGCCGGCGATCGTCGGCGGGCTGGCCTTGAACTTTCTCAACATGATGGGCAAGCTGCCGGCCAAAGTCTGGAGCGGCTGGTCGAAGGCCGGCGGCCTGTTGGGCTTCGTGGCGCTGCCGCAGGTGCTGTGGTCCAGCTTTGCTCCGGCGGCCGCGGCTTCCTTCGTTCCGGCGGCCATGGCCGCCTTCATTCCGGCGGCCGTCGTTTCCTTCGCTCCGGCGATCGCCGCCGCCGCGGTGGGCCTGGCGATCATCTATCTGGATTCCAAGGACAAGCTGCCGGCGCCGGTCAAGAAGGTCTGGAACTCGATCTCCGGCAAGACGGCCACAGCGCTCTTCATGTACGGCCCGATCGCCCAACTGCTGAGCAACCACGCCAACCCGGCGGGCATGGCGGGGATCTCGGTCTTGACGCTGCTTCTGGCGATGGCCGGCAACCTGGTCATGCTGCCGCGCGCGATGCGCGTCGGCATGGGCGGCGATTGGACTTGGTTCACGGGCTCCGCCTGGGGCGTGGCGCTCGGCGGCTGGGCCGTGATGCTGGGAATGTTCTCCGCGGGCTTGGTCCCGGCGGCGCTCTTCTGGCCGGTGACGGCGCTGATTCCCGCCTCTCTTCTGTTCGCCTACCTGATGAACCGCAGCACGCTCGGCCTCAACCCTTGACGCCGCCGGAAGTCAGGCCGCCGACCAGGTGCTTCTGGAGAGCGAAGAACAGCGCCATGACGGGCGCCGAGACGACCAAGGCTCCCGCCGCGAACTGCCCCCATTCCACCTTGTACTCGCCGACGAGCCTCTGAAGCGCCACGGGAAGGGTGAAAAGCGACGCGTCGTTGAGGAGCGTGGCCGCCAGGATGAATTCGTTCCACGCGGTCATGAAGGAAAACAACGCCGTCACCACCAGCGCCGGCCGCGCCAAAGGCAGGACCACCCGCATGAAGGCCTGCCAGGCAGTCGCTCCGTCCATGAGCGCGGCTTCTTCCAGATCCCGCGGGATGGTATCGAAGTATCCTTTAAGCATCCACACGCAGAAGGGAAGCGAGGTCGTCGAATAGACCAGCACGAGCCCGCCCAAGCTGTTCAAGAGCCTCAGCTTCTGCAGGATCGAATAGATGGGGATGAGCATGAGAGTCGCCGGGAACATCTGGCTCATCAACAGGGCTTGGAGTCCCGACCGTCGTCCGGGGAAGCGGAAGCGCGAGAGCGCGTAGGCCGCGGTGACGGCGAGGAGCAACCCCACGATCGTCGTCGCGGTCGAGACCGCGAGACTGGCGAGAAGGTTCCTGCCGAAAAGCCAGCGCCCGGCCGAGTCGGTCGCGCCCAAGACCGTCGTGAAATGCCCCGCCGTCACGCGTTCCGGGAAGGGGTTCGCCGAGAGCGTCAAGGTCTCGGCCGGGGAGACCGCCATCTTCACGACCCAAAGGACCGGATAGAGCGTGACCGCGCACACGCAAGCGAGGAACATATGGACGGCCGCCGCGCGCAACCGGCTCTCGCGCCTCATGACAACGTCTCCTCGGCGCCTTGCGTGAAGCGCTGCGTCAGCGCCGACCAGACCAGCAGCGTGATGAAGATGAGCACGGAATACGCCGCGGCGAAGCCGTACTGCTCGTTTCTCTGGAAGGCCCAGCGGTAGGCCTCGGAGACGAGAATGTCGGTGGCGCCCCCCGGCTCGCCGCCCGAGACGAGGTAGATGATGTTGAACATATTGAACGTCCAAACGCTTCCCAGGATGACCGCGGGAAGAAGAGCGGGACGCAGCAAGGGAAGCGTGATCCTCCGGAACTTCTGCCACGAGGACGCCCCGTCGACCTCCGCGGCCTCATAGAGTTCGGGCGGAATGGACTGCAGAGCCCCCAAGGCGACGACCATCATGAACGGAAAGCCCAACCAGGTGTTCGTGACGACGTCGGCCGCGAAGGCCGTGGAAAATCGGGTGAACCAACCGACCGGTTGCAGATGCAGCGCCTGCAGGATCCCGTTCACCGCCCCGAACTGGCGGTGGAACATCCCCTTCCAGATCAGCGCGGTGATATAGTTCGGCACGGCCCACGGCACGATGAGAAGCACCCGGTAGACACCCTTGAGCCTCAGCAGGGGGTCTTTGAGCAGGAGGGCCAGAGCCAAGCCGATGGTCACATGAAGACCGACGTTGACCGCGGTCCAGAGGACGGTGACGGCAAGAGTGAAATAGAAGGACAGCGGCTCGGTGACGCGATAGCCGCGAGAAGCGAGAATGTCGACGAAATTAGAGAGGCCCACGAAAGTATAGCTCCCTGAGTCGTGGTGGAAAAATGAGATCGCCGCGCCGAAAACGAACGGAACGAGCACGAGCACGATGAGCCCCGTCGCGGCCGGAGCCAGATACCAAAAGGCGCGCCGCGCGTCGGGATAACGTTTCGTGAAAGAAAGGGAGGGCGCGGGCCGGCGCAGCAGCCGGAAGGCCGCGACGACCGCCGCCGACAGCGCCAGCAAGACGTAGGGAACCGGCGAGGCCACCGGGGGCCGGGGCCGGTAGAGCGCGCGGTAGCGCCGGTCCGCCAGCGCTCCCGCTTGCGCGGGGAGCGCTCCGCCCTTGAGCGCGGCCTGAAGGGCCAGCTTCATGGGTTCCCAGACGCGCGCCATTTCCAAAGTATTGGGCATCGCAACGGCGTTCTTTGCGGCGGCCCTGAAGGCGGAGACGATCGGATCCCGGCGGACTTCGGGATGCTCGTACGCCGCGACGTTCGCGGGCACCTGCCCGCCGACGACGGCCCGCAAAACGGACGCCTCCCCCAAGGAAAGAAACCTCGCCAGCTTGAGCGCGCCTCCGAGGTCCTCCGACTTCGACGAGACGAGCGCCGCCTCGACGCCCAAGAACGGCCGCATCGGCAGGCCCGTCTCGCTCACCCGGGGAAGCGGGAAAACGGAGTAGGCAACCGTCTTCGGGATCTCTCCCGCGAACCAGGGACCGCTGATGGCCATCGCGGCGCGTCCGTCGCCAAACAGCGATTTGACCAGCGCTCCCGACGCTTCCTCGGGGATGAGCCGCCGATCCTGCAGATCCTTGACGAAGGCCAGAGAGCGCGCCATCTCCGGCGTATCGAAGACGGCGCGAGCCGTGTCGTCAAAGAGCCGCCCGCCGAAGCCGAAAAGAAAAGGGGCGTGGAGATAAAAATCGCCGGACTCGTACGCCAGGCCGAAGCGGTTATCCCCGGCGGAACTCAGGCGCGAGAGCAAGCCGCGCAATTCGTCGGTCGTCCCCGGAACCCTGGGCACGAGCTGCGTATTGACGTAAAGCGCCAAGCATTTGAGCGAGAGCGGGTAGCCGTAAAGCTTTCCGTCGGCCTCGAGGGCCTCGATGGTGTTCGGAAAATAGGACGGGCGGTCGATCTCGCCGTCAACCGCGGCCAGCAGGCCCATCCGCGAGAACAGCCTCAAGCGCTCATGCGCGAAGATGAAGACGTCGGGGCCCACGCCGTGGGGGATGGCGGCCATGAGCTTCGAGGCGAAAACGTCGTAAGGAAGCGCGAGCAGTTCCACCTTCCGGCCGCTCTCGCGCTCGAAGAGCTTGACCGAGCTTTCGAGCGCCTTCTCCTCCCCCCCGCGGTAGGCATGCCACAGTTTGAGAGGCGCGGCTGAAGCGAGCGCCCCGGAAGATCCGGCGAAAGCCAAGACGAGGGCGAGGCTGAGTTCGGCGTTCACGAGGACGCGGGATGCCTGAGGGCTCGACCCTCGGCGGTGAAGATATGCAGCGCGTCGCAAACCGGCGAGACGCCGACCTGGTCTCCCACGGCGACTTCCGCGCCTTTGGCGAAACGCGCCGCCAGGCCGCCCGCCTGCGTCGACAGGAACGCGTAGCCGTCGAAGCCCAGCCGCTCGACGGCCTCGACTTCTCCCTGGAAGGGCCCCCGGGCGTCGATCTGCAATTCCTGCGGCCGCATCCCGATCTGCAGCTCGACGCCGGAATCCTCGGGGAGGTCCCTCGGAACGGGGAAGGCGAACCCATTGCCGACCAAGCGGCCGCTCTCGCGCCGCACCGCCACGAAATTCATCGCGGGCGAGCCCAGGAAGCCGGCCACGAAACGGTTGGCGGGCCGGTGATAGAGCTCCAGCGGCGGACCGGCCTGCTGAAGGACTCCCCGGTCGAAGACCGCCACGCGGCCGGCCAGAGTCATCGCCTCCACCTGATCGTGCGTCACATAGACCATGGTGGCTCCCAGGCGCCGATGCAGGCGCGCGAGCTCGCCGCGCATCTGGACCCGGAGCGCGGTGTCGAGGTTCGACAGGGGCTCGTCGAAGAGGAAGACTTTCGGATGGCGCACGATGGCCCGGCCCATCGCCACGCGTTGACGCTGGCCGCCGGACAGGGCCTTGGGGCGCCGCTCGAGCAGGGAAGTCAACTCCAGAAGCCCCGCCGCCGCCGTAACACGGCTTAGAATCTCCGCCTCGGGGAACTTCCTCAGCTTCAGCCCGAAGGCGAGGTTCTCGCGGACCGACATATGGGGGTAGAGCGCGTAGGACTGGAAGACCATGGCCACGTCCCGGTCGCGCGGCGGGACGTCGCTGACGACGCGGCCGCCGATCTCGATCACGCCTTCGTCGGCCTCCTCCAAACCGGCTATGAGGCGCAGCAGGGTCGTCTTGCCGCAGCCCGAAGGCCCGACCATCACGAGGAATTCGCCCCTCGCCACTTCGAGATCGACGCCCTTGATGACGGGGTTTCCATCAAAGGCTTTCCGAACGCCCTTCAGGGAGACATCAGACATGCGAATGTGTTTATAACATATCATCGCGCGGCGCGGCGGATCTCGTCGCGGCGCCCGGGTGCACCCAAGATAAGTAGGTGACTTTTCATGTTCCTGCCGGGCGCGGTCCGCTTTCTTTAAATGGCGCGGCGGGTCCTGTCGGCGGGGG
>MGTX01000011.1 GCA_001799675.1 Elusimicrobia bacterium GWA2_66_18 | reverse complement strand
GCAGACCCGGGTCTATTTCAGTGAGCGACGCCAGGCGGGTCAATTCTTGTTAGCAGGGGTGGGTCAAAATTCGTTAGCGGCGAAGACCTGGGCTATTACGCCGGATTGCGTCTGGGCGAAATGATCCATCTCGAGTGGCAGGACGTGGACTTCGAAAGACAGGAGCTGCGGGTCACGCCCAAAGAGGACTGGACTCCCAAGGACCGGGAGTCACGGGAGATCGATCTGCATCCGACTTTGGCCGCGCATCTCAAAGCCTGGAAAACGGTCAGCGCCCAGCACAAAAACGTAGTGCCGTGGGACCGCAGGACGCACCAATTCTCGATGATGTTCAGCGCGTTCCTGCGACGCAGCGGGATCGAGAGGGGCTCGCTCCATTCCTTGCGCCACACATTCGCCTCGCACCTGGCCATGGCCGACGTCAACCTGCTCAAAATCGCCCGGCTCATGGGCCACAGCAACGTGCAGACGACTCAGATTTACGCGCACCTTCAGCCTTCCAGCCTCCGCGAGGCCGTATTCCGCCTGCCGGCCATCCAGCCTGGCGCGGCTGTCCCACTCAATGGCGCGGCGCAGGCTTAAATTACGCCGGTCACCAGACCGACGGCGATCACGAATAACATCACGGCCACGGCCCACTGCACCGCTCGAATCGTGATCTTGTGGAGCAGGCGATTGCCACCCCACGCGCCGGCGAACGCCGAAAGAGTCGCTGCGGTCAGAAGCCCGGCGTTTGCTCCGACGTCCACTACGGAGAACTTCGTAGCGTAGACTCCCAGTCGCGTTACGTCGACCAAACAGGCGATCACGACGCCTGTAGCGATGAAGCCCTCCTTGGAAAGGCCGCAGCGGATAAGGAACGCGCTGCGCAGAGCTCCCTGGTTGCCGGAGAGCCCTCCGAAGAATCCACTGAGGACCCCGCCCATGGGAAGATATCGCTTGTCGAAGGCCAGCTTCTCGAATGCAGGCACGATCTCAATGAAGGCAAAGGCGATCATCAAGAGGCCGATGGCGAGTTTCACCGGCAAGACGTCGAAGGTCCTGCCGAAGGCGGCGTAACTTGCCAGTGCCGGGAGATGCGCCAGCCATACGAGCGCCCGCGCTCCCACGAAGGCCGCCAAGATGGCGGGAATGCCAAAACGGAGCACCACGGCGCGGTCGGCATGTTTGCCCAGCAGCGCGAGCTTGAACAGGTTGTTGAGGAAGTGGACGACGGCAGTCAGCCCTACGGCGGCTTCCACTGGAAAGAAGATCGCGAACACGGGCGTAAGCAGGGTGCCCAGACCGAACCCAGAGAATAGAGTCAGGCCCGAGGTCAAAAAAGACGCCAAGCAAATGAGAAGATATTTCATCGGGCTTTGAGAGGAACAGGCTGATCTTCTCCGCTATAGAACCTCGCCAAAGACTTCCCCCGGGTGTATCGGGTCGCACCCGCATCCTGCGCCAGCCACGGCACGAGGGCTACTCGGGGAGACAGCGCACATGCCTCATCGATGTAGCGCCGCTCGTTGGCCCTTCTCGCGGCGAGCACCGGATCGCGGGTCTCGACGGGGGTCAGACTCTGGTTGATGACCCAGGCATAAGGCGCGATGCCCGCCCGCTTGAGGTCCCGCTGAAGAGCGGCCGCCTCATGCACCGGCGTCGCCTCGGGAAGGGTTACAAGCAGCATGCGCGTGAACTTCCGATCGCGCAGGCGCGGCAGGAGTTTTCGCACCGCCTCGGGGATGTCGCCCATGGAACGGGAAACCTCCCGATGATACGCTTCGGCGGCGTCGAGCAGAAGCAAAGTGTGCCCCGTGGGAGCGGTGTCTATGACCACAAAGCCGTCTTGCCCTTCATCGACCGCTCGCGCGAACGCTCGGAAGACCGCGATCTCCGCGGTGCACGGGGAGCGCAGTTCCTCTTCCAGAAGCGCCCGCCCCTTCTTATCAAGATCGCGTCCCGCGGTTCCCAGGACTTCTTTGGTGTACGCCTGAGTCTCCGCTTCTGGATCGATGCGGCTGACTTGAAGTCCCCGCACGGTTTCTCCGTGGAGAACCGCTTCAACATGGGCCGAGGGGTCGGTCGTCGTGAGGCGAACGGCATGTCCTCTCTTGGCCAGATCCACCGCGATCGAGACAGCGACGCTGGTCTTGCCGACGCCGCCCTTGCCCATCGTCATGACGACGCCGCGGCCGAGGCCCTCTAGGTCCGAGACTAAATCGGAGAATGTCATCGTCCGTCTGCGGGACAAGGAATTCTTAACGGGAGCGACAGGTGCGTGGGGTCGCGCCACGTCAGGACGCAGCATATCACGCAGAGAGTCCGCTCCGACGAGCGCAAAGGCAAGCAGAGGCAATTCCATCCGGGGCAGAAGAGACAGCGGCTTTGGGATGTGTTTCAACGCCTCGTATCCGCGTTTTTCAAGAGAGAGGCCTATCGGATCGGATGAGTCCGTCGCTTTGAAGATGCCGTTGATCGCCAGCGTCAGATGCTTAACCGAGAGATCTGCCAGTTCCCGCCGCGTGCGTTCCGCCTCCTCAAGGGATGTCCGTTCCGGCCGCGAGACGAGAACGACTGTGGTCATGGCCGCGTCCGACAGCGCCTTGCGCGACGCCGCATAGAGGGATTGCTGAGTCTTCAGGCCGGAGAGCGGCCCCAGGCATGAAGTCCCTCCGGCGTTAGCTTCGATGAACCCGCTCCAAGCCGCCGGCAACTCCAGCAGCCTCAACGTGTGGCCGGTCGGCGCTGTGTCGAAGATCACGTGGTCGAATCCCTTCGTCTCCGCGGGGTCACCCAACAGCTTCGAGAACTCGTCGAAGGAGGCGATCTCCGTGGTGCAGGCTCCCGATAGCTGTTCCTCGATGCTGGCCACGGCTGCCTTGGGCAGGACCTTGCGATACGGTCCCACCACGCGCTCGCGGTATTCGTGCGCGGCCCTCTCCGGGTCGATGTTCAAGGCTGACAAACGTGGAACGCCTTTGATCGCGGTCGGATGAGAGGACAGAGTGGTGCCCAACACCTCGTCCAGGTTTGAGGCGGGGTCCGTGCTGACAAGCAGCACGCGCTTACCGCTATCGGCCAGGGCGACAGCGACGGCGCAGGAGAGAGAGGTCTTGCCCACCCCTCCCTTGCCGGTGAAGAACATGTGCCGCGTGGCCGTCTTGAGGAAAGACATCGGAGGTTTCATCAGCAACAACTCTTGGCGGACCGTCCTTTAGGAGTCTTTTTCGGAACGCAGCATGACGCCGCGGGCACCGTAGGCTTGGAGCCGGCCAGCGGGATGCCGGCCCAGGCGGCGAGCTGACTGCGCGAGGGATATTTCTTCTTGCTGACGATCTTGCCGTCGGCCACGATGAGCGGCAGGCAGCCGGGGCCTTCTTTTTTGAGGGCGGCGCTCACCAGGGAGTTGCTCGCGAATGCCTTCGGCTCCTGAGAAAGGTTGTAGCGCGTGACGCCGACCTTCTGTCCGGAAAGCCACTCAAGATCGGCGCTAAAGCGAGAGAGCAGCGGATCGACGCTCGGTCCGCAGACGCCGCTTGAGCAACACATCGCCGGATCATAAACCAGAAGTTTCTTCATAAGGCCTCCTTTACCGCTTCGAATCGACCACGTCGGTCTTGATGAACTCCCCGATTTTCGCCTTGATCTCATCGCGCACGACGCGCGTCTTGGCGAGCCTCTCCTCAGGTGAGCCATCAAAGCTGGAAGGGTCCTTAAAGCTCCAATGCATGCGCTCGCGGATAACTCCGGGGAATATCGGGCAGCGCTCGGAGCTTGATTCGTCGCAGACGGTGACGACATATTGATACATGCGGCCCTGTTTGTACAAGTCAAAGACGCTCTTGGTCTTGGCCTGCGAGATGTCGATCCCAATCTCCTTCAGGGACTCAACGACGATAGGATTGAGCGTGCCGGGCTCGAACCCCGCGCTCTCGGCCTCGAAATTCTCGCCGCCCAGATGCCTGAGCAGAGCCTCGGCCATCTGGCTGCGGCCGGAGTTGTGGATACAGACGAATAGCACCCGCTTCTTGTTCATGATCCCTCCAGGTAGATTATCGGCATGCGTCCTTAAACTTCGACAACTTCTCGCCATCCTTTCTGAGGACCGTCACTTCATCAAAACAGCCGTTGAGGCAGCCGATCAAGCGCTTATGGAATCCGCCCTCCGGCTTGGTGAGAGCGTAATAGCTCCACAGGCCTTGCTTGCGATCCCGGACCAGGCCCGCGCCGCGCAAATAAGCGAGGTGCCGCGAGATCTTGGATTGAGGCAGCCCCAAGATCTTCATGATGTCGCAGACACACATCTCCTTCCTGCGCGTCAGGAGGTGCAGGATACGCAGACGGGTTTCGTCCGCGAAAGCCTTGAACATTTTGTCGATGAGGGGGCTATTCATATCTGCCTACGCAGATATAGTAGCAAATATAGTCGTTTTTGTACCGTAGCACTGCTACGGTCCTACCCCGGAGGACTGCTACGGTTTTTGCTACGGTCGGCCGCTATATTGGGCAACATTCGGCCACATCGGGCAACATGGCCAATTGGGCGGCGACGGCCTAACGTTGGGCAACGTCGGCCGAAACAGCGCCTTACTTCGGGCTCATCGGCCCCGGAACGACGGGGTTATTTTTGCCGAAGAGCTCGAGCACGACGGGGTCAGTCTTCGGCGGCTTCGAGAGGAAACCGCGGATTTCCTCGGGTACCAGCTCGGGCTTCTGGTACACCGGGTGCTCATGGTTGAGTTGGCTATCAAGCGAGGTCTGGTCACCCGCGACCGTAACGGTCGGAACCATACGAATAGTATCCCACGGACAGTATACCCTCGACGAGGATGGCAGCTGTTTGGTTATGGTTTTGCTACCAAACCCCGACGGAGCTTCAGCTGTTCCCATAAGCCTGTTGGTTGGCAGCCACCAGCTGGGCTACTTTGGCAAGCAACTCGTCAGGAACGACCATCAAATGGCAATGGAGAGCCCTTGCCTGGCTGACCACCGAGGAAAGCCTGGGATCATGGGTGGAGCTTTCCATCCGAGCAACATGAGGTTGCTTCACCCGAAGCGCTTTAGCCACGGCTTTCTGGGAGAGCCATTTCCTGCGGCGCATGACGGAGAGCTGAGTAGGCAACGGGAGATCCGCGAATTGCTTGGTGTACTCTTCGGCAAGTTTCGGATTTTTGGCGAGCATCTCTTGAAGATGCGCATCGAATCCGCTTTGGGTCACTTTTCTCATATACCCCTCATTCGCTTTCTGGCCAACCGCATATCATCTATTGGCGTCTTGGCACTTTTCTTCTCAATGGCGTGGAGCAACCAAGCGCATCCTCGTTCCACGCAGAAAAATATCCGATATTGAACTCCCTCGAATAACCTTTTGAGTTCCCATAAACCCTGCCCCAGAGGACGAATTGTGATCTGCTTCGATCTTAAGCCCTCCGCCCCGAGAATCTCCAGATCCAGGACCAGCTTGACGTAGGCCGCCGGACGTACCGCGGCCAACGCGTCCAAGTAGTCCTTTACAGGACCGGAGTTGCCCGCCGGATAATAGCATATCTTGATGAAGCTCATTTATAATATAACAGATAAGTTATATTTAGTCAACTGCAAAAAACGCGCGATACTGCAAAATCGCGACACCTCAAAATCAGACAGCCCGGCCACATCATAAGCTCGAATGAGCGCAAGAGTTTCATGTGGCTTCCAGTCCCAAAACTGAACAGCACACTGTAGCGGAATGATGATCTTGTGCGAGCCTATCCCTGCACTGGCGTTAACCTCGAAACCGCTGACGGGCGAGCCACCGATCCGCGCGTCATCCATGGCCATGCGTCCCAATGCTTTGACTATGGACTCCATGTGGAGCATGACCAGACCGGCTCGAATCCTTTCCTTTTCTTCGATGGGGAGCGCGTCATGGTAGGCACGGGAGAGTTCTGCCACTTGAGATCGTGTCTCGGGGAGTTGGAAATTTCCCAAGATGTCGGCAGCGACGTATTTTGTTGCCAGCGCGGGGTTCGCGGGGGTACCCAGTGCTGGCGCTACATTCGCTTGAAGGGTCTGCACCTGCGATTGCACTGCCGCGTATACGGGGGCAAGGGCCTCGCGTGTCTTTGGATCGCTAAGGTCAACCCCTCTCAAGGAAGATAAGATGGGATTGAGCGTCATGAGGTCGGGGGTCTGGGAACCGAAAAACTCACCTATGGAATTCGTCCAGTCCTGCACGACTGTCGGCGAAAAAGACGCGCCGCCGGCTTTCCCCGGCACCATGGTCCCCGCTCCATGGATGACACTCGACATGCCCACGGCTAAAATCACGAGAACAAAATTCAAGGGGCAACGGATCGTGTTCATCGTCGTTTTCCCGGGATAGTTATAGGGGTAGTCAGGCAACGGAAGTATTACCCCAACAGCTTATTTTGTCAATCCCAGCCGCGAATAGGATGCGAAAAATCAGCGGAGCTTCGCCTTCTTGAGCACGCCACGCCTTGCATTCAATCCGCCGATCAACAAGGACCTACTCCAAAAGGGCAAGGGCTGACTCAGCCGACGGACGTTTTCATTTGACGAGCTATTCGACGCCTGGGGCAAGTCTAGTTCGGCCAAGATCCGGTAAACGTAGTCTTTTTCTACCTCTTTTCGCTTGCTACGGTCTCGGGAGCCTTGCTACGGTCAGCCGCTATATTGGGCAACATTCGGCCACATCGGAGAAGTCGCGCAGCCACTCAGGCCTGTTCAGTAGTAATGCGGCTACGAGATGCTTCCTAAAAACAGCCATCATGATGCTGACGGAGAGGTCAATCAGCGCCTTGGGCGAGGGGGCGTCAGACGGACTCCAGCATCTCTTGAGCGTGGCCGGGCACGGAAACTTGGCGCTCGATCTTCTGAAGGACGCCGTCCGGGCCGATGACGAAGGTCGAGCGCTCCACGCCCATGTAGGAACGACCGTACATGGATTTCTTTTTCCAGACCTTGTAGGCCCGGCAGATCTTCTTGTCATCGTCGACGAGGAGCGGAAAGGGCAGACCGTGCTTTGCCTTGAAGCCGGCGTGGGACTTGGCGGAATCTGGGCTCACGCCGAGGACGGCCACCTTCTTCTTGGCGAAGGCGTCGAAGCGGTCGCGGAAATCACAGGCCTCTGCTGTGCATCCGGAGGTATTGTCCTTCGGGTAGAAGTAGAGAACCACCGTCTTGCCCTTGAGGGCCTTAAGCGACCAGGATCTGCCCGTCTCGTCTTGGGAGGAGAAACCGGGCGCCTTGTCTCCCACGCCTATTTCCTTCGTCTTCGTCGCTCTCATTTTTACCATTGTATCAGAACGCGCGAGGACGGTCAAACACGACGCGTTGCGAGTGGTGCAGGCTCAGTTCTTTGCCGGTGGACAAGGATCTAGCCCAGCGGTCGAACTCCTCCGCCTTGTCCTCGACGATGGCGCGAGCCGCGGCCACGGACTCGGCGCGATCGGCCATGTTCTTGGCCACGATGGACTCGAAATCTTCGAGCCTATAGAGGAATGCTCCATCGAGCTGATGCACGGCCTCCTCGATGTCTCGGGGCATGGAGATGTCGATGAAGAAGATGGAGCGCCCCGCGCGCTTGCGCACGGCGGTCTCGGCCATCGTCCGCGTGACGACGGCCTCGGGCGCGCCCGTCGAGGCGATGACCACGTCGGCCTCGGCCAGTTGGGCGGGGAAGTCCGCCCATTGGAGCGCCTCACCCTGGAAGCGCGCGGCCAGAGCGCAGGCGCGTTGCCAGGTCCGGTTGGCCACGACAAGTTTGCCCACGCCGCGCGCGACCAGATGCTTGGCCGCGAGTTCCGCCATGGCGCCGGCGCCGAGGATGAGGGCGGTCTTGCCTTTGAGACGGCCGAAGATGCTCTCCGCCAACTGGACGGCCACCGAAGGCACCGAGGAAGAGCCTGCCGCGACGGCCGTCTCGGAACGGACCTTCTTGCCGACATAGAGGGCGCGCTGAAAGAGGACGTTGAGGCGCTTGTCTGTCATCCCCATGGACTTGGCGGTCTCGTATGCGTTCTTGAGCTGACCCAGGATCTCGCTCTCGCCCACCACCAGAGAATAGAGCCCGGAGGCGACACAAAAGAGGTGACGCACCGCGCCCAGGTCCTCGAAGACCTCCGCCTCGGCGGAGACCTCGGCGCCGGCCAATTCCGAGAGCAGGTCCAGATGCCAGTTCGCGGGCCGAACCACGTGGGGGCGACCGGCGGCGTAGAATTCGAAGCGGTTGCAGGTGGAGACGGCCACGGCCTCGCCGCAGCCATGCTTGCGAAGGACGGTGAGGACCCTCTCGATCTGAACGCAGGCCAGAGCCTCCCGCGCGGCCGCGGCCGAGGTCTTGTGGCTCCAACTGAGGCAAAGGAGCTTCACTTGCCGCCGCCCATGTAGCTATGGCGTCCGCTCAACAGCTCCGCGCCAAAAAAGGTGAAGAGGACGAAGGAGAAGCCGAGCAAGGAGACATAGACCGTCGTGCGGCCGCGGCGGCCCGCCCCGTAGCGCAGCCACAGGAAGGCCGCGTAGATGGCCGCTGTCGTCATAGAGAGGCATTCCTTGGCCCCCGCATTCCAGAAACGGCCGAGGGCGCTGCGCGACCAGATCGAGCCCATCACCAGCCCCGTCAACAAGAGCGGGAAGGCCCAGGAGATGATCCTCCCGTTGAGCGAGTCTAGCTCATCGAGCGAGGGCAGACGGTAGCAGAGTTCCGAGGGCTTGCGCGACTTGATTTGGCGTTCCTGGATGAGAAGGGCCACGGCCACGCCAAAGGCGTTGGCAAAGGCGGCATACGCGCTCATCAGGACCATGGGGTGAATGTTGAGCCAGTAGGAGCGCAGGCGCGGCTCCAGGGGCGTCATGTCGGGGCTGGCGAAGAGGAGGGCGGCTGCGAGCGCGCCCGCGGCCCAGGGCAGAATCAGAGCTCCGAGAATGCCGAGCCGGTTCTGCCCCTCGATGACGAAGAAGGTCGCGGCCAGCGCCAGGGACATGCAGGAAAGAGCCCCGTGGAAGGAAGAGACGGGCAGGAAGAAGCGGTTCTCGGGAAAAGACCAGAAGACGGCGACGCGTGCTGTGAAGGCGCCGAAATGGAGGAAGAGGCCGATGCCTAGAAGCGTCAGCATGATGCGACTGGAGCGGAGGTCCTTCGTCAAGAGGTAGTGCCCGGCCGAGATCGTGGCGGCGGCGTAAAGGAACAAGGCGCCCCAGTTCAGCATGCTCTGGATCAGCATCATTTTGATTTTATCATTATTGCCGGGGAACTCCCTGAGAACTCCCCCCCGCGCGAGGTCAAATGCCGGGCCGCGCGTGGAACAGCGCGTAGACAGCGAGCAGCAGAGCGTAGACAGCGGCCAGCAGAGAGGCCCGTCCCAGAGCGACCAGGACGGGATTCATCGGCGACAGCCAGCGCCTACGTATTTGCCGGAAGATTCCGGGCTTCGCGGCGCCGCGCGGTTTGGAGGCCATGGATAGAAGGACCCGGCGCGTGACGGCGGGGCCCTTGCCGTCGAGCACCCATAGGTTCGAGACGCGAGGGTCTCCAGTGGTCCCGACGCCGAAGGTCAGCGCGCCCTGCAGAGCCTTCTCCATGTTGCGGTCGGTGGCGTTGCCGGTCTTGGGTATCTCGCGACCGCTGAGCTTGGCGCCCAGGCGCGTCAGCCAAGAAGCCTTCTTGGGCTCGTGCGGCGCGTACATGCTGTCGCCGATGATGATGGTCTCGTCAGGCAAGACTTTGAAGGCGTCGGCGATATAGCGCGCGGCGGTTTTTTTGATGACGACGGAGAAGTTGACGTAGGGCGGGTTGGCGGGATTCTTGGCGATGCGGGCATTAACCTCTCCCTGGAGGCCGCGCTTGAAGAGTTCTTCCTCGAGGATGGCTGCCACGGCCCGTACCTGCTCCTCCGGCGAACCGATTTTCAGCATCAGGGCGTAGCCGTAGGGCCCCCAGGACTCCGACGGGTTGCTGTTCCCCTCGCCGGGGAAGTGCTGCTCGGCGCCGACTTCCTGCAATCTCGACTTGGTCGCTTCGGCCGCCTCGACGACCTTGACCTTTGCGCCTGCGCCCAGCGGCGGAGCCTCGAAGACGAGGACGGGCTCGCCTTTTTCGTCGTAGCGGTAGACTCGTCCGCCGCTGTTGGCGGCGACGTACCATCCGGCGCGCGTCTCGACCGGCAGGGTCGCGAGCGATTCAAAAACGCTCAGCTGGTGGGCGCGCTTCTCGTCGCCGCGGTCGCTGATGACCGCGAAGTCCTTGCCCGCGGCCTTGACGGCGACGATGGTGGAGACCATGTCCTCCGGCAGGACCTGGTTATAGGAGGCCAGGGTGTCATCGTAGTCTGAAAAGACGACACGCCTATCCGCGGCCTTCGCGATCAGTTCCTGGGTCAGCGCCGGACCAGCACTGGGGAGGCTGTACACCGCGCCGGTGAGCGCGGCCACGGCCTTAAGGAGGAAGCGATGTATCCGGTAAGAGGCGGAAGAGTCGAGGCTCTTGATCTGCGCCGGGGCGGCCGCGGCCGGAACGGCGGAATTTGGGGCCTCGGGCGCAGCCGAGGCGGCGAGTCTGCGGGAAAGCTCAAGCACCTCGAAGTTTTTGACGCCCGAGACATCGACCGCCTCGCCCATTGCGGCGGACTTCTCGCCGGTGAGGATGTCGATGATCGTCCGGCCCGCGCTGCTGGAGGCGTCCTCGCCGGTCTCGAACTTGCCGGCCGTCTCGATGAGAGGAACCAGGTCCTTGGCCATCGAGGTCAGTTTATCGCCCGGCGTCACGACCTTGAGAGAGGCGGCGGCCGGGAGCGCGGCGGGAGCGGGCGCGGCGGTGAAGAAGAGCTTCGCGCTCGCAGCCACGATGGGCGATCCGGGCACGGCAGGGATTGTCGCCATGGCGGCGGAACGGCCGATGGCCTGCGCGAAGAGACGCGGGACCTCGAGCCCTGGGCCGAGCGGCACGAGGACGGTGGAAAGGACTACGGCGAGCGCGGCGCGCGGACGTCTGTCCAGGCGACAGGTCATTTGTTCTCCCTGAGGTCGATCCTGCGTCGTCTTCCCAAATAATACCAGCTGGCGCGGGACGCGGTCTGGGCCTTCGAGGTAAGCGCGCGCAGGATTTCGGCCTGGGTCTTTAGTCCCAGATGATCAAGCCCAGTCCTGCCCGTTCGCAGAAACCGGCGCTGACTCAGAGCGCGGGTTCATAACGAAGCGCATTGACGGCATCTCATAGCGTCCCGGAGGCAACGGCCATCGCCGACTCGGCCCGGTGGCTCACGGCTCCCCCGCGCGGGAGACCACGATTCCAGCGAGGCCGTCGCGCAGGCGGATCTCCCCCTCCACCCAGACCTCTTCGCCCGGTTTTTTCTTCAGGCTCTCGAAGGGAGCGGGATCACGCTTGTCGGGCAAGGCGAGAAAGACCCGCCCGTCGAGCGCCGCGATCCCGACGGGCCCGCCCGCAGCGAAGCACTCGAGCGCGCACGCCTCATGTCCTGCCGGCCGCACGCCGCGTTTGAAATAGCAGCACATGTCCACGACGAAACCGACCAGCGCCGGCGGCTTGCCTCCAGTACGGCTGATAAGAGCCTCCTCCCAGGCCTTGACGTCGACTTTGAACTGGGTGACTCCGACGCCGTCAACGGCGACGATCGGCGTGCTCCAACCCGCGAAACCGCGCAGGCGCTCGTCGCGGTCCACGCGCTGCACCTCGAAGATGGCGCCGTAGCGCAGCGCGAGACGACGGAGTTCCTCTTCCGCCGCGTCACAGTGCCGACAGGTGCAGCGATAGAGCGACACCTTCGGGCGGTTCACTCTCTCTTCCTGATCGTTCATGCATTCTCCTTTAAGGATCCGTCCGGATCACGGCGCGCCCACGCCCATGCCGAAGCCGTAGACCAGTTCCGCGCCGTGCATGGCCGTCGCGACCAGCAGAGCCAGGCCCGTCGCCCAGAGGGCGATCTGAAACCAGCGCCCCTGAACGCCGTCGCGTCCAGTCTTCACGACGAAGACGCGCAGACTCGACAGAACACTGAAAGCGGCGCAAGTCCACCAAGCCAGCGTCTCATGATCGGCCAAGACTTCCCAGGCCATCGCCACATGGGGAGCGGTCTTCTCAGCCAGCAGACCGAGACCTAGGGTCGTCCAGGCCGCGAACGTCCCCAGCCAGAGGAGCCATGATTCGGCCTTCGCCAACCAGACCGGCGAGTCCTTTCTCAACCGCAGCCCGGCGGCCGCCGCTCCGAGCGTCAAGAGCGCGATCGGGAAATGGACGGCCGCCGGGTGCAGATGGTAGAGCTTGAGCTCCATTTAGAGCTTCTCCGCCTTGCTCACCACGATGGCCGTCAGGCCGCCTCGCGTGAAGACCGTACCGGTCAGCTTGGCGTCGCCGCCCACCAGAGCCTTGGCCTCGACGTAAGGCTTTTCATTGGCATGGTCTCCCACGACTAGGTATATCTTCCCCTCCTTGGTCAGGACGCCGAGAGGAGCCCCTCCCGCCACGCAGGCCGCGGCGCACTTGGCGTGCTTCTTGCCCTTGCCCTCGTGGCCCATGTAGCAGGCCATGTCGAGCACTTCACCCGAGATCGTCTCGGTCTTGCCCGCGGGGTCCAGATGTCCCTGCGCCGACCAGGCGCTTGAGGCAACGGCGACCACGATGATCGCGGCGCTCGTCAATTTTCTCATTTGACTCCTCCTTGATGGTTTCCGCCCCTTACGGCGCGGGGCGCGACCGCATGTCCTTCAAAACCTGCGCGGACAGCCGCGAGAAGGCCCCCACGACCTCGGGGTCGAACTTCCCGCCGCCGTTCGATCTCAGGAACTCGAGCGCCTCCTCATGCCCGAGGGCGCGCTTGTAGGGCCTGGCCGTCGTCAGCGCATCGTAGACATCGGCCACCGCGACGATCCGAGCGCCCAGCGGGATGGCTGAGCCGGCAAGCCCCTCCGGATAGCCCTTCCCATCGAAGCGCTCGTGATGGGAGGCGATGACCGGGGCGGCCCCGGCAAGCGAAGGCACCCCGGCGACGAGGGCCGCGCCCCGCTCGGGATGCGCGCGCATCAGATCCCATTCGGCGTCATCCAGCGCGCCGGTCTTCAGCAACACCGCGTCGGACACGCCGATCTTCCCGACGTCGTGAAGGAGCGCACCAACGGCGATGCTCCCCAACAGAGCCTCGTCTAAAATCCTCAACTCCGCCGCGATCAGGGAGCTGTAGCCGGCCACGCGCCGCGAATGACCGGCCGTGTAGCGCTCCCTCAACTCCAAAGAGGAGATCATGGCCCGGAGCGTGTCCGCATGAGCCCGACGAAGGTCTCTCACGGAACGCCGCGTGATGCGGAAGAAGAGCCAGCCCGCGGGACCGGCGACCCAGACATGGGTGAGCTCCGCCAGTTGGTCGGCCTGCACCATGGGGAATCCCGCCCAATCGCGCACGATGTGGACGAGGAACACCGCGGTGACGGCGCACACCGTCAGGAACACCTCCCGGGCGTCGAACCACGCCGCCGCCATCAGGATCGGGATGAAGAAGAGCTTCTGCGCAAAGAGATGGACCCAATGCCAGGGATGGGGTCCGACGGGCGTGGCCCAGTGGAGAAAGACGGCCAGCAAGAAGACGGCGGCCATCCAGGATAGGCGCGCGCACAGCTCCCGCCTACTCGGCCCTGCCTCAAGAGGAATCCTGCCTGGTTCGCTAATGCTGATGTTGTCCATGACCGCCGGATCTCACCTTGCCCGCGGCCTGGTTGCCGTGGATCCATTTCGTTTTCTTATTCATAGATATTGACGAGGTCCGACTAATGCGCTTGCAACTCCGGGATCGGTATTTTCTCCGGCAAAACCGCGCCTTGACGCATCTCAAAATGCCACTTCCACAAGAAGAAAACGGGCGGATAAACGAGGAGTTCCAGAATGAAGCTCGTGAAGAGCCCGCCAACCATGGGCGCTGCGATGCGCTTCATGAGATCGGCGCCGGTCCCGACCGACCACATGATGGGCGCCAGGCCCATGAAGGCGCAGGCCACGGTCATCAGCTTGGGACGTATGCGCTTGACCGCGCCGTAGATGACGGCCTCCTCTAAGTCCGCGTAAGTGCGCATGCGGCCCTGGCGCACCATGTCGTAATAGGCTAGGTCCAGGTAGAGGAGCATGAAGACCCCCGTCTCCGCGTCGAGGCCCATCAAAGCAATCATGCCGACCCAGACCGCGATCGACACATTGTAACCGAGCAGGAAAAGGAGCCAGACCGCGCCGATGAGCGAAAAGGGCACCGCCATCATGACGATGCCGGTCTTCACCCAGGACTTGGTGTTCATATACAGAAGGAAGATGATGATGACGAAGGTGAGAGGAAGCACCACTTTCAGCCGCTCGCGCACGCGCGCCATGTTTTCGTACTGCCCGCTCCACTGGAGCGCGTAGCCGACGGGCAGACGCACCCGCTCGGAGACGAGCTTCTTGGCTTCTTCGACGTAGCCGCCGATGTCGCGGCCGGCTACGTCCACGTAGACGTAGCCGGACAGCAGGCCGTTCTCGTTGCGGATCATGCCGGGTCCCTGGCGCAAGCGGATGTCCGCGATCTGGGCGAGCGGCACCTGCGCGCCGCTCATCGTGGGCACAAGGACGCGTTGGAGCTTAGGGAGGTTGTCCCGGAGATCTCGCGCGTAACGGACGCTGACCGAGTAGCGCTCGCGACCCTCGACCGTGGTCGTGACCGACTCGCCGCCGAGGGCGGACATGATCACCATCTCGGCTTCTTTGACGCTCAGGCCGTAGCGGGCGAGTTGATCGCGCTTGAGGTCGAAGTCGACGAAATAGCCGCCGGCCGTGCGCTCCGCGTAGACGCTGCGGGTGCCGGGAACGTCCTTGATCGCCGACTCGATCTCGACGCCGACCCTCTCGATCTCACCCAGGTCGGAACCGAATAGTTTGATGCCGATGGGTGTGCGCACCCCCGTGGTCAGCATGTCGATGCGGCCTTTGATCGGCATGGTCCAGGCATTGGTCACACCCGGGAACTGAAGCTTGGCGTCCATCTCCGCAACCAATTCCTCCCAGCTCAGCCGGTCGTCCCAGACGTGCCGCAACGGCCTCTGGAGCAGTTCCGCAGCCCAGGGGGAGTACCAGCGGGCCTTCTTGCGCCACTCGCCGTGGGGCTTGAGCACGACCGTCGTCTCCATCATGGAGAACGGGGCTGGATCGGTCGAGCTCTCGACGCGGCCCGCCTTGCCGAAGACCCTCTCCACTTCCGGGAAGGACTTGAGGATTTGGTCCTGGGTCTGGAGAAGGCTCCGCGCCTCGGTGACGGAGATGCCCGGCAGCGTGGTCGGCATATAAAGGATGGTGCCCTCATTGAGAGGAGGCATAAACTCCGAACCGAGCCGCAGGTAGACGGGTATGGTCGAGAGCACGAGCAAGACCGCCGCCAAGATGGTCTTATAGGGATGCTCCAGGACGAACCGGCAGGCCGGCTCATAGAAGCGGAAGAGCACCTTGCTGACCGGATGCTTCTCCTCGGGATAATAGCGACCAACCAACACCTGACTCGACACCCAAGCCAGCCACTTGGGTTTGAAGGTGAAATAGTCCATGCGCGAGAACATCATCCGAATGGCCGGATCGAAGGTGATGGCCAGGACCGCGGCGATGGCCATGGCCAAGTTCTTGGTGTAGGCCAGAGGCTTAAAGAGACGGCCTTCCTGGTCCATGAGCGTGAAGATGGGCATGAAGGCCACGGCGATGACCAGAAGGGAGAAAAAAACCGCCGGACCGACCTGCTGCATGGCCTTCAGGCGGACCTCATGGAAGTCGCCCTGGCGCCCCCCCTCGATCCACAACTGGAGTTTTTTATACGCGTTCTCGACCTCCACGATGGCTCCGTCGACGAGTATTCCGATGGAGATGGCGATGCCGGAGATGGACATGATATTCGAGGTCAGCCCCATGAAGTACATCGGGATGAAGGTGAGGATGACCGCAACCGGGATTGTGACGATAGGGATGATGGCCGTCGGGATGTGCCAGAGGAAGAGAAGGATGACAAGGCTGACGATCACGAGTTCAAGGAGCAACTCCTCCTTCAAGGTGCCAATGGCGCGCTCGATGAGGCTGGAACGGTCATAAGTGGTTAGCACCTCGACGCCAGGAGGCAGGGAGCCTTTGACTTCGTCGAGCTTCTTCTTGACCCTCTCGATGACGTGGAGGGCGTTCTCTCCGTAACGCATCACGACCACGCCCCCCACGGTGTCGCCCTCGCCGTCGAGGTCGGCGACGCCGCGTCGTATGTCCGGACCGAGGGCCACGTGGCCGAGACTGCGCACGAGGATCGGCGTGCCGCGCATGTCCCGTCCGACCACGATGTTCTCGATGTCCGCGACGGACTTGATGTAGCCTCGCCCGCGGACCATGTACTCCCTTCCCGAGAACTCCATCATGCGGCCGCCGACGTCGTTGTTGCCGTCACGAATCGCCGACACGACTTTCATCAACGGAACCTTATAGGCCACGAGAGCGTTGGGGTCGACGTTGACCTGGTACTGCTTCTGGAAGCCCCCGATGGAAGCGACCTCCGCCACGCCGGGAACAGACTGAAGATAGTAGCGCAGGTACCAATCCTGATAGCCGCGCAGGTCGGCGAGGCTGTGGCGTCCGCTCTTGTCGACGAGAGCGTATTGATACACCCAGCCGACACCCGTGGCGTCGGGCCCGAGTTCGGTGCGCACTCCCTCCGGAAGTTGAGGGAGGATCTTGCTCAGATATTCCAGCGTGCGGCTTCTGGCCCAGTAAACGTCGGTCCCATCCTGGAAAATGACGTAGACGTAGGAGTAGCCGAAGTCCGAGAAGCCGCGGATGGCCTTGACGCCGGGAGCGCCGAGCATGGCGGTCACGATGGGGTAGGTGACCTGGTCCTCCAGGATATCCGGGGAGCGGTCCCAGCGCGAGTAGATGATCACCTGGGTGTCGGAGAGGTCCGGGATGGCGTCCAGGCGCGAGTTCTTCATGCAGTAGACGGCGCCGGCGAGGGCGACCGCCACCAAAGCGATCACGATGAACTTATTGCGGGCCGACCAGGCGATCATTCGTTCGACCATAGAATCACCTCTTGCCCGAAAGCGCGGCCTTCAGCCTCGATTCGGAGTCGATGAGGAAGTTGGCGGTCGTCACCACCCTCTCGCCTTCACGCACGCCCGAGAGGATTTCATAGTAGCCGTCGGCGAGGCTGCCCACGCGGATCTCGCGCGGCTCGATGCGGCCTTCCCTGAGTTCGACGAACGTCAGCTTCCTCTCGCCGCTGTCGAGGAGCGCTGCTTCGGGCAGGGCGAGCCTCGTTCCGAGGTCCGCCTTGATGGCCGCATTGACGAACATCTCAAGCTTGAGCAGCCCTCTCGGATTGGGGACTTCGATGCGCACCCGCAAAGACCGGGTCTCGGCCGAGAGGTTCGCATCGACCGCCTTGACCGTGCCGCGAAAGATGCGCCCGGGATAGGCGGGCGTAGTGATCTCGGCCTGCAGACCAGGGCGGACCTGGGCGATCTCATACTCGTAGATCTGAGCGTAGACCCAGACGAAACCGTCCGAGCCGGCGAGGAGGAGGTTCGTCGGGACGGTCTCCTGGCCGGTGTACGCGTCGATCTGAGACTCGGAGAGCCCGAGCTGGCGCAAGCGCAGGGCGGCGGCGCGCACCAAGGCCTCGGCCCTTTCATGGACGTCGGGCCAGGGACTGTCCTTGACCTGGTCGCGCGCGACCATGGCGGAATGGTGCTCAGCGATGGCGTTGTAGAGTTCCGGGTCGTAGGCCACGCTGCCGGATGCCCGCACAGTGAACTGCAGGCGCCGCCTCGCGACCGCCTCGGTCTTCATTCCGATGAGCCGCCTTTTCTGCGCGGAAATGATCGTGGACGCCTGGCCCGCGACGACCGCCTCTGAGCGGTCTTCCGAGTCAACCGGTTCGATGGCAACGAGCTTCATGCCGCAGATCGGGCAGTCGCCGGGCCGGTCGGAGACATAACTCGGATGCATGGGGCACCGGTATTTCGCCGTCTGGTGAGCGGCGTGAGAGGGATGCCCGCGACGATGGAGGATGTAATCGGTAAAGACCACCCCTACGACTATAAGGCTGGTAATCAAAACTATTTTTTTATTCATAAGATTCACAGCTCCTCTCCGATCACGCGCTCGAGTTCCGCGGCGCGCTGCTCGTAGTCCGCCAGGTATTGATAGTACTCTAGCTTGAAGTTCAAAAGGGAGCGTTGTGCGTCGAGAAGGTCCAGGAAGCTGCCCCGTCCCGCCTGGTAGCCCGACTCGGCCACCGTCAGGGCCGACTCGGCCTGCGGCAGGAGGCTCGTCTTGTAGCTCTCGGCCAGCCTCTGGGCGGTCTGAACCCGCACGAAGGCCGTCCTGAGATCGGCGGCGGTCATGAGCCGAGCCGACTCGAGTTCGGCCGCCGCCATCTCCTTCTCCGCCGAGGCTTCCGCGACCATGGCGGCGGGTTTCCAGAACCACAGGGGCAAAGACAGTCCCAGGACGGCATCGCTGGTACGACCGCGCATCGGATCGTTACGGCGGCGGTACGACAGCATGATGTCGGGCAGGAACTCGGACTTCGCCAGAGACAAAGAGGTCCGGGAGAGTTCCGCGGCGAGCGCCGCCTGACGCAGTTCGGGCCGGCGCGCGAACGCCACGGCTTCCAGTTCCTCGCGGGCTTTCTCCAGGCGGCTGGGCTCCAGGTCGCGGGGAGTCCCGAGAACTTCCCCCGCCGGACGCCCCATCAAGGCGTTGAGCATGGCGCCGGCAAGGTCCCGCTCTTCATCCACGACCACTCCCATGTTCAGCATCTTCGTCAGCTCGACCTGCGCTTTCAGGGCATCCGACTCGCTCGCCGATCCTCCCGCGAACTTGGATTCCGCCACCTTGGCGAAGCGGCGCATGAGCTCGATGTTCTCATCCAGCAGCCTGCGGCTCTTAAAGGAAAGATAGAGCATCGCGTAGGAGGTCCGCGTCTTCGCCAGGATCTCGCGGACCTTGGCGCGATAGACCTGCTCGGCGACCTCGGCCGCCTTCGAGGCGCGGCGGCCCCGCAGGTAGAGCGTGGTGGGAAACGCGAACTCAACCGTCAGGGAAACGGCCTTCTCCTCTGCCCCATTCAGGGGAGTCTTGCCCGAAGGAGCGTACATCCTTTCGATATCGAGACGCGGCTTATCGGGAGTCGCTTCGGAGGCCGCGCGCTTGCGCGCCGCTTCCCAGCGCTTCAGCGCGACCCGGATCTCCGGATTGCCGCGGCGGGCCGCGTCCAGGGTCGAGGCGAGACTGATCGATCCAGACGAGACCGCAACGGACTCAGTCGCCGAGAGCGGCGCGACGGCGAGGAAAAAACACGAAACGAACGACGAGATGAATCGGGAATACAAGACGGCCTCCGGGCACGAACGCATCGCACGAGACCCCGGCAACGGCGGGGCGGCGGGCTTCGGCGGGATCAGACGGAGGCGGGAGGAGACAGCCCCGTGGGGGCCGGAGGCGAGGCGTCCAGACATCGCGGCGCGGCGACCCGGGCGACGTCGCGCACGACGACCGCGCGGCGGACCACGACGGCCGCGCCGGGAATGAGGACGTCCGAGGCTGACGGGAGCGGGACCTCGGAGTGGGGAACGTCGCGGTCCAGCGGGCGGCAGCAGCAGGGCGAGCCCGCGTCCTTGGGGGCCGATGGCGCCTGGCAGCAGGAGTGCTCCGCCTTCGGCGCGGAGACCGCGGCGCAGAGCGGCGCCGTCCATGAGAGAGCCGCGGCCAATCCGAGGAAGACGGCGAAGCATCGGCAAACCATCAATTCACTATAACAGGATGCGCGCCAATAATCAAGGCCCTCGAGATTTGATCAAAGTCAATGCCAGAATCCCCGCGAGACATGGTAAAATCATGGCGATGAATGATAATAATGCGCTCGATTTCCACGGTTGCGGCCTATGGGCCGTCATCCTCGGCGGCTCCTCGGGATTCGGCCTCGCGACGGCTAAGCGCCTGGCACGAGCGGGCTTCAACATCCTCATCGGCCATAAGGATAAGGAAGGCGCGGTCGAGACCGTCATCAAGCCCCACTTCGACGAGATCCGCGCCGCCGGCGTCAAGCTGGTCGCCCACAACGTCAATCTGTTCGACGACGACGGGCGCGGAGAGGTCTTCGAGAGCATCATGACCAACGCCGGTCCCGGCAAGGTCCACCTCTTCATGCAGTCGATCGCCGCCGGCTCCTGCCGCCTGATGATCGAGGACAAGTCCCCCGACTTCCGCGGTCAGGCGATCAAAGGTCTGGCCGACGCGCTGGGACTGGCGCGGGAGAAGGTCAAGGCTGCCGTCAACACCGCCTTCCACGACAAGGGCTGCGACGCCCTCCACACCCTGGCCGACTCCCGCATCCCGTACCGCGAGGAGTTCCTCACCCAGGAGGACCTCGCCAAGACCATCTTCATGATGGGCTACGACTACCTTCTTTGGGGCCGCGAACTCTGTAAGGAAGGCCTGCTCGCCAAGAACTCCCGCATGGTCGCCATGACCTCCGAGGGCAACGCGGTCGCGTGGAAGGGCTATGCCGCCGTCTCCGCGGCCAAGACCGCGCTCGAGGCCTCCTGCCGCGCGATGGCCATCGAGCTGGCCCCCTACGGCGTCTCCTCCAACATCATCCAGGCAGGCATCACCGACACCCCTGCCGGCAACGCCATCCCGAACTTCGACCTCATGAAGGCTCAGGCCCGGATACGCAACCCCTTCCACCGCCTCACCACGCCGGAAGACGTGGCCGAAGTCATCCTGGGACTGTGCGGCCCGACCCTGCGCTGGACCAACGGCGCCATCATCCGCATGGACGGCGGCGAAGCCATCTCCGGCCTGTGCTGAGCACACCCTTTCACATCCTCGGCATGGGCTGGGCTCTGCCCAAGACCGAAATCGACAACGATTTCCTGCACAAGGAAGTCGGCCTAAAGAAGGGTCCCGACTGGGTCAAGTCGCGCCTGGGCATCGAGAAGCGCTACTCTGTCCTCTCCAAGGAATATATCGTCAAGACGAAGAACAAGGACCCTCTGCAGGCCATCGTCCACGCGCGCGCCAGAGGAGAGACCCCGGTCACCCTTGCCATACGCGCGGCCCAGAAAGCGATGTCGCATTGCGGCGTTACGCCCGCGCAGATCGGCATGGTCGTCTGCAACTGCGACCTCCCCTTCGACCTCGTCCCCGCCACGGCCCACTACATCGCCAAGGCCCTCGGCATCGGCTCGGGGCCGCACATGGATCTCAACACCGCCTGCTCTTCCTTCGCGCGCCACATGAAGCTCCTGGCGGAGATGAGCGAGAAAACCTGGCCCGAATTCGCGCTGACCGTCCAGACCGGCGCCTACACGACGCGCACCGACTACCGCTGCGACAGCTTCGACGGCTACATCTGGGGAGACGGCGCGGCCGCCCAGATATGCTCCCTGCGCCATCCGGGCCGTCTCAAGATCGCGCCCCTCGTCTTCGCCACGGACCCGCGCGGCGCCGACGACGTGAAGGTGGACTCCGTCTCTCACTTCTGGCAGGACGGCGCGAAGATCCGCGAGTTCTCCATCCGCAAGACCGTGGAGATGTTCGAGACGATCGCCGCGACTAAGGAGCTCTTCGCCGAGGACGTCTACACCGTCACCCACCAGGCCAACGCCGTCATGATGGACTCCATTCTCGATCATCTGCGCCTGCCCAAGGAAAAACTCATCTCCAACGTCGCCGCGCAAGGCAACATCGCCGCGGCGGGAATGCCCTCGGCCGTCGCCCAGCGCTTGGATACGATGCACAAGGGCGACCAGATCGTCTACGCGGTCCTCGGGGCGGGCCTCGCCTGGGGCGGCGGGCTCATGGAGGTGCAGTGATGTCCGACATCGCGGTCGTAACGGGCGCCTCCGGCGGAATCGGCGCGGCGATCTCCCAACTCATCCATGCGAAGTCCGACGGCCAATTAAAACTCTGCCTCCATTATAACAGCAACGCCGAGTCAGCCCAGAAGGTCCAAGCCGGCATCCCGGGCTCTTTTCTCGTCCAGGCGGACCTCTCGCTCTCGCAAGGCCGGCGCAGGCTGATGGCGGCCGTACTAGCTGAGGGAACGCCGTATTGCTTGGTCAACAACGCGGGCATCGACAAGCCCCATGAGCCCGCGCTCATGATCGAAGAATCATCTTATGAGAAGATCATGGACGCAAATCTCCGCGCGCCGCTGTTCCTCATGCGAGATTTCGCCAAGGAGATGGCCCGCAACGAATCCGGAGTGATCGTGAACATTTCCTCGATATTGGCTCGCAAGGCCGTCGTGGGCTCGGCGGTCTACCGGGCCTCGAAAGCCGCGCTGGAAGCCCTGACTCTCCAATTCGCGCATGAATTAGGCCCCAAAGGCCTGCGCATCGTGGCGATCGCTCCCGGCTTCATCGAGACCTCCATGACCGCGGCCATCCCCGAGGAATCTCGCGCCGCCATCCGCGAGGACGCGGCCCTCGGCTCGTTCGGCTCTCCGGAGTCTGTCGCGGAGACCGTCTGGCACGCCATCGAGAACCAATACCTGACCGGCGCCGTGATCGCCGTCGATGGAGGCATGGGCCTCTAAGATGAGACCGCTTTCCGCCTCCGAGGTCCTCAAACTCTTGCCCCGACGCGCCCCCGCGCTCTTTATCGACGATATCCTGGAACTGAGTGAGACGAGGATCGTCTCCAAGTACACCTGGAAGGACGAGGACTGCAACGGGCACTTCCCCGGCAACCCCGTCGTGCCGGGCATCAAGCTCATCGAGATGGCCGCGCAGACCGGTCTCGTCTCGCAGGCCATCCGCATGCTGGACGCGGCGGACTGCACGCTGACGCGCGTCGAAATGGGCTCCTTCAAGAAAATGGTCCAGCCCGGCGATACCGTCGTCTGCACCGCGCGCCCCGCCGCACCGGGGGGCTCGCCGGACGCGGAACTCACCGCGGAGGTCGCCGTCCGCTTCCTGGGAGGGCCTCAGGACGGGGAGACGGCGTTTACAGGAGTCATCTCGGGCCGCTGGATGCCGAGGGACACGGAGGAACGGACATGAACCGCTACCCGAAGAGGATCGTCGTCACCGGCATCGGCGCCGTCGCCCCGAACGGTCTGGGCGTGCCCGCCTACCGCGCCGCCCTCCTGGCCGGCCGGTCCGGCATCTCCCATCACGATGATCTCTTGAAGCTTAAGTTCGCTTGCCAGATCGGAGGCAAGCCTCCCGTCGGCCCGGACGAGGCCGAGGCGCTGATCCCCGAGGCGGACCTGGCCAAGCTCAATGAGGCCATGGTGTACGCCGTGATGGCCGCAATCGAAGCCGCGCGCATGTCGGGCGTGGCCGTGGACCTCAAGAAAGGCTACCAGGACTCCCCCGTGGACTGGGCCACCGGCACAGTCTTCGGCTGCGGCATCGGCGGCATGGACACCATGCTGGAGGAACTGGCCCCCGTGATGGGCGAGACCGCGGACCAGGAGCCCGGCATGGGTTGCCGGCCGATGGGCACGGACATCGTCCCCAAAATCATGGAGAGCTCCGTGTCCGTAGCCGTGGGCAAGGCCCTGGGGCTCGGCGGGCAGACGACGACGAATTCCTCGGCCTGCAACACGGGCACCGAAGCCATCTTCGAGTCCTTCAAACATATCCAGATGGGATATTGCGAATCCATGTACGCGGGCGGAGCCGAGGGCACTCACCCCGGGATCTGGGCCGGCTTCGACGCGATGAGAGACGTGCTCTGCTCCAAGTTCAACCAGATGCCGGAGAAGGGCTCCCAGCCGATGGGCGCCGGCGCCTGCGGCTTCGTGCCCGCGGGCGGCGCGGGGGTGCTCCGCCTGGAAACTCTGGAGAGCGCCCAGAAGCGCGGCGCGAAGATCCTCTGCGAACTCGTCGCCGCCTACGCCAACTCCGGCGGCCAACGCGACGGAGGCACCATGACCTTTCCCAACCCGGACGGCGTCATGCGATGCATCCGCCAGGTCCTCCAGGACTCCGGCGTCGACCCCAAGCGCATCTCTCTCATCAACGGGCACCTGACCTCCACCGCGGCGGACCCGCGCGAGGTCGCCAGCTGGATCAAGGCCCTGGAGCTCCCCGTGGAGACGTTCCCCCTCATCCAGTCCACCAAGTCCATGATCGGGCACACCCTGGGCGCGGCCGGGGCCCTCGAGTCGGTCGCCGTCGTCGACCAGATCGTCAACGGCTACGTCCATCCCTCGATCAACAGCGAGGAGGTCCATTCCCAGATTTCAGTCGGCGCCAGCATCCCCCACGAAATGCGGAAGAAAGAGCTCGAGTACGTCATCAAGGCGTCCTTCGGCTTCGGCGACGTCAACGGATGCCTCCTCTTCAAACATTGGGACGGGAAATAGTAGAATTCATTTTAAAGTCAGGAGGAATGAACCCATGGCATTCATGCGCAAACAGGCGGTCGTCGAGGCAGTGGACTTGAACACCATCACCCCGGAGGACGCGGAGCAGCGGATCACCTCGGGCGTCAAGAAGTACGCCACCAACGAGGCCAACTATGCCAAGGCCGACGCCAACACCCCGTATCTCGGCCACATCGTGGGCATGGGCATCGAGTCCTCGAACCTCGCCGACATCACCATGTCCATCGAGCGCCAGTTCCTCACCAAGATGACCGCCAAGGTCCCCGTCACCGAAGGCTCGGCCGAGTTCAAGCTCGCCGCCGGCGAGCTCGGCAAGCTGCGCATCCTCGACGGCCAGGACGCGCTCGCCGCGACCCCGGGCCTCTCGATTCAGATGCTCATGGACCTCGGACATATGCCGCGCAACGAGGTCTATCTCAAGAACGTCATGTCCTTCGCCTACGTCATCGCGGTCGGCGACGGCTGGAAGATGGCCGACGCCCTCAAGAAGATGGCCGCCAAAGCCGAGAAGCTCGCGGGCGCCGAGCGCGCCGAGGCCATGGTCAACCTCAAGACCCTGGCCGCGCAAGCCAAGGACTACGATGCGGTCCTCGCCGACCCCGCCAAGCTCGCCGCCGCCAAGCAGAAGACCTTCGCCAGCGACCGGGCGGCCTGCGCCGCGCTTGACAACGAACTGGCGGTGGTCCACGACAAGATCAAAGGCCTCTCCGCGGGCGGCGACGCGGCCGCGCTCGCCAAGCTGCGCACCGAGGAGGCCGAAATCCGCACGCGCCTAAAGATGAGCGCAGCCAAGTTCCGCGTCTCCTCGGAGGTCGCGGAAGCCGCCGGCAGGCGCCGCCCAATCGAGGACGCCAAGGTCGATTCGGTGCGCCGCGCGCTCCAGGAGGCCGTCGCGCTCGCAGAGAAGATCTCCTAAGATGACGCTGACGCCCGAGGACCTCTCGGCCCTTCGGCGGCAGCGCAGTCTAAGCCGCGCGATCTCCGTGCCGCTGTCGTTGTTCGTGGCGGCGACCGCGCGGCTGCGTTTTGGCTACCGCCTGCCGCGGGACATCTCCCGCATCCGCGCCGAGATCTGGGAGAAGCTCGATGCGCACGACGGCCCGGTCATCTGGGCCGCCAACCATCTCACTCTCATCGACAGCTTCCTGGTCTATTGGGCGATCTTCCCCTTTCCCCGCTCCGGCGAGGACCGCCGCGTGCCCTGGTCCACCCCCGAATACACCAACTACTACAAACTGGGCGGCCCCTGGAAGAGCGCCTTTATCCGCGCCCTTCTCTATCTCTGCCGCTGCATCCCCTTCCTGCGCGGCGGCGAGGACGCGGCCTCGGAATCCTGGCGGCAGAAGGCCTTCGAGAAGTGCGTCTGGATCCTGCGTCAGGGCGGCGCCGTCTTCGTCTATCCCGAGGCGGGCCGCTCCCGCTCGGGCTGGTTCGAGTCCAATCACCCCAAGGACTTCCTCGGCAAGCTCGCGCTCGAGGCGCCCAACGCCAAGTTCCTCTGCGTCTACCTGCGCTCCGAGGGGCAGATCGGGACCACCGTGCGCCCGCCCGCGGGCGACCGCTTCCGCGTGGTCGCAGACCTCATCGACGGCGTGAGGCCCGGCGAGACCAGCCCGCGAGAGATCAGCCGGCGCCTCTTCGAGCGCCTGGGCGCGATGCAGGAGCAATGGTGGAAGAACTCCTCAATGCCCAAGAACTGCGGAGGCAACGACCTGGTGGACATGAAGTCTCCGCTGCTGCGCGAGAACTTCTCCGAGGACCTCTCTGAGGCGGACCCCGAGTGGCTGGAGCGGCACCTGAGCGCGCGCGAGCGCGCGTACTTCGACAACGCCCCCGCCGGCGGGAGATTCCGCGTCTTCTGGCGCTTCTTCTGCGCCAAGGAGGCCGCGCACAAGGCCCTGGCCCGCGCCGGACTCGTCGTGCCCCGGGGATGCTTCCGGGAGATCGAGGTGGACCTCTTCCGCCGCAAGGCCGCGCACGTCGCCACGGGGCTCCAACTCGACCTGCGCTTCACGGACGACGACGAGGACAAGCTCCACTGCGTCTGCGTCCTGCGCGGAGGCTTCATCGGCGACGATGAGTCCGAGAGCGACGTGGTCTGGAACGTCGCCGAGGTCCCGGCCGGGGCCGCGCCCGGCGCCTTCGCGCGAGAGATGGCCCTCGACTTCATCGCCTCATGCAACGACGAGATCGGCGGCGCGGGCAGGCTCGCTCTGTCTGAAGACGGCGGCCTGCCCGCGGTCCTCTGGCGCGGCCGGCCCCAGGACTGGAGCCTGTCGCTGTCCCACGCGGGACGCTACGCCGCCTGCTCCTTCATGGTCTCATGAGCGGCAAGCCCTGCGTGCTGTTCGCCGGCCAGTCCATCCAGGAGACGGGGATGGGCGCCAGCCTCCTCAAGCTCGCCAGCGCGCGCGCCGTCATCGAGCGCCTGAAGCCCTCCCTCGGCTCCGACCTCGAAGAGCTCCTCACCACGACCCCCAACGAGGCGCTCGTCCGCACCGCCAACTCCCAGCGCGCCATCCACGCCTCGCATGTCGCTCACTGGCTGGCCTACCGACAGGCCCGCCCCGGCCTGGAGCTCTCCGGCGCCATCGGCCACTCCATGGGCGTCGTCGCGGCCCTCGTCGCGGCCGAGGCGCTCACGGTGGAGGACTCGGGACGCTTCATCGCCGCCCGCGCCAAGGCCTTCTCCGACTGCTGCCGGTCCTTCCGCGAGCCCATGGGTCTCGCCGCGGTCAGCGCCGAGGACTTCAACGACGTGGCCCAATCCGCCGCGGAAGTCCCGGGCGTGCGCGTCGCCCTGTGGAACACGGTCGGCCGGGGAACGCTGGGCGGCACCCTCGCGGCTCTCGAGGCCTACCGCAGCAAAGCCGCGTCCGAGGACTGGCCCGTCAAGATCAAGATCCTCCAGGTCGAGGGACCCTACCACACCGCAGCCTTCGAGCCCGCCCTGGCCCCCCTGCGCGAGGCCCTCAAGGCCGTCGAGATTCGCACCCCGAAGGTCCCCGTCTTCATGGGAACCTCCGGCAAGGCGGAGACCGAACCGTCTGCCATCAAGGAACTCCTCATCGCTCAGGCCGCGGCCTGCGAGCGCCACCTCGACGCCGTGCGCTCGGCCTACGCCGCGGGCTGCCGGGATTTCCTCGAGGTCTCCTTCAAGCCCCAGCCCATCACCTGGCTCGCCGAGCAGCTCGTCGACGCCGGCGGCGCGCGCCTGCCTGGCGTCAACGCCGTCGCCGTGACGACCGCCGAGCTCGCGGCCTGACCCGCATAGGTCTTCGGACCCTTCTCATCTGCCGTTGAATGCGATTATCATCAGCCCATGTCCGGCAAGAGCGATAAAACCACGCTGCTTTTCATAGACCTACCCCTTCGGCGTCGCCGCAACGTCCGGCGCGGCGCCGCCAAATCGTTTTCTCAAGCCGCCCAGAAGGCGGCCAAGCTCGTCGTTCATCCTCGATCCGGCCTCGAGCAGGTCCAGCACCCCGTTCTCCGTCCTGGCCGCCGGCACGAACTTCTCCGACTTCGGGTACTTGGCCGTCAACTCGTGAATCCACTTGAGCAGGTCGTAGGTCTTCTGGAAGACGATCAGGTCCTTGAGCACTCGCGCGCCTCCTTGGATACGGAACTCGCGACGCGACCTTGCGAAGGGAGCGCCCGTCTGTTACAGTATGTCCATGGTCCATCAGTTCACTGTCGTCGTGGAAAGGGATCGCGAGACGGGCCTCTACATGGGAATGGTCCCGGGCCTGCAGGGAGCCCATACCCAGGCGGCTTCCCTGGACGAACTCCAGAAGAACATGAAGGAAGTCATCGCCCTTTGCCTGGAGGAAGCGGCTCCCTTCGGAGCCGCGGATATTCCCGATTTCGTCGGCACCCAGATGGTCGAAGTCCAAGTCGGATGAGCCGGCTTCCCATTGTCGATGCCAAGACAATGGAGAAGGTCCTGATGGCTCTCGGATTCAAGAAAACGCGGCAGAAGGGGAGCCACGCGTTCTACCGTCACGCCGACGGCCGGACCACCACCCTCCCGCACCATCCGGGAAGAGATTTGTCCCGTCCTCTGATCCGTGAAATCTTGCGGGAGATCGAGGTCCAACCGGAGGCGTTCCAGAAGGCGCTGAACGCCCTTTAAACGACATCAGGTCTTTGAGCGCCGGATCACCTCGTTGACCTCGCGGCCGCTTCCCGACGGCGTGTGGAAGCGGTGTTCCTCGCCCTATGGTTCAGTCCTTCTGGCAGACCAAAAGCTGTATGTAAGGGGAATTTGTTCCCGCGACGGAGCCGGAAGGCGCTGCAATCGTTATTCCGGTCGTGTTGGATTCCGTGCCCCATTGGGATCCATAGGATCCGCTATTTTGTCCTGGTATTTGGTTGGAGGATCCGGAACTGCCGTTAAACAACTGGATGGCGTGAGTATGACCTGGATCGGTGACGCTATGTACATGGCTGCCCGCCGGACGGTTTTCCTGGTCGCTCAGCGCCGTCCCCACCGTCGCCGCCAAGGCGCCCCCGGAGGGCAGTCCGACCGGGTAGCGTCCCCGGGCTTGGGTAAACTCGGCCCAACCGGCGGGGCAGGCCGAGAGATTAAAAAAGCTGACTTGCCCCCTCGGCACGTAGGCGTACTCGACGCCGTTGACGGTGATGGACGTCGTGAATGATGAAATCCCGACGACATGTAAAGCGGCCGTCGGAATCGTCGTTCCGATGCCGACCTTGCCTCCCTTATCCACGACCATCATCCCGGTCCCATCGTTCGACGAAACCTGTAGGGCATAGTTGCTGTCGGCGTCCTGCTTGACCTCCAGCTTCGCCCCCGGGCTCGTCGTGCCGATGCCGACGCTGCCGCCAGAATCAATTCTCATCTTGATGGACGGACTTGTCGCATCGTTAGGTGACGTCACGAAACTGATACCCCGATTATAGCTTCCGTGGGAAGTCCCTTGTAACATCAATTCGCCGTATTCATTGTCAGGGAAAATTCCGCCACCGGCATCCGGGAACCTCTTCGACCTATATATCATGGGGGCAGCCCAATACGCACCGTTGGCCGACCAGAGAGTCGTCAAACCATCGGAGGAAGGAAACGCCCTAGCGCTTGCCATTACAGTAAGAAAGTCCTTGTCAGCAGCATTTCCGCCAACCATGAGTTGTCCATAGATATCTAGTTTCGCAGATGGACTTGTCGTCCCGACGCCAATGTTGCCGTTGGTCACCACCAAAGTCGAGCCGCCCACGGAGAAGGCGTTGCCCTGCACCGTCAGCGTGGACTGCACCACCGCGTTGTCGGCCGAGTCGGCCAATTCCACGATCGAGCCCGTCTTCGTCCAGCCGCCGCCCGCGCTCACCTGGCTGTCGACGTAGCCCTTGTTGGCGGCGTCGAGCGCGGCCGAGGGCGCGTAGCCGGTCGGGAAGGTGAGAGCGCCCGTCGCGGAGAAGGTGCTCTTCGCGGCGCCCGAGCCGAACTGGGCGGAGCCTTCCACGTCCAGCTTCGCTTCTGGGCTCGCCGTGCCTATGCCGACATTCCCGTTTGAAAGAACCCTCATTGCCTCAACGTTGTCCGTGGGCGAATACAACCTCATGCTTTGATTGGTTCCGTAAAGAGCCCAGTTCCACTGGCGAGTGCCGTTTTTCCAAGATATATTCTCGTCATCATTGACGCCTGTAGATGCAGCTCGGATTTCTCCGTTTGCTTCCAGCTTCGTCCCCGGGCTCGTCGTCCCGATGCCCACATTGCCCGCGTTTGTTATTCTCATGAACTCAGCAGGTGCAGCCGTCACCCCCTTCTGAAAGATAATCTCGCCGCTGGTGTCGTTATCGCTGTCCGTATGAATGGCTACAGTTGTCGTCCCTCTAAGATTGAGCACACCGCCATCGGCGCTAATGACTGCAGGAGATAACGCGGCCCCGACTGCGATATTGCCCTTCACATCCAGCTTCGCTCCCGGAATCGTCGTCCCTATGCCGATGTCGCCGTTCGCCACCACCAGCGTCGAACCTCCCACCGAGAAGGCGTTGCCCTGCACCGTCAGCGTGGACTGCACCACCACGTTGTCGGTGGGATTGGCCAAGGAGACGTTCGGCGCGCTCTCCGTCCAGCCCCCCGCGCTCGAGCCCGCCCCGACCAGGTTCACATACCCACCGCCGTTCTCCGACACCTTGAACTTGCCCACGGTCGAGTCGAAATAAATCCCGCCGTTGCCCGCGGCCGACGCCGTGGGCGCCGCCATCCCCGTCCAAGTCGTCGAGCTCCGGAAGGCCGCGCCGCCGTTGACGTCGAGCTTCACAACCGGGCTTGCCGTTGCGATGCCGACGTTGCCCGTTATGTTCTGGATCGTCAGCCGGTTCGCCACTCCCGACTCGACGATACCGAACGTCCCCGCCGGGCTGTTCCCGGAGATGCCGGGAGCCTCCAGCATCCAGCCCGAGGACGGCATGCTCGAGAGGTGTATCTGCGCCCGCGTCCCGTCTGTGCTTTCCACCCGCAGCCCCATGCTCCCGGCTCCCGATATGTGGAGTTTTGTGTTGGGGCTCGCCGTCCCGACGCCGATGTTGCCGCCCGCCACGACGAACGTCGCGCCGCCCACGGAGAAGGCGTCGCCCGTCACGGTCAAGGTGGAGGTGAAGGTCTTCACCCCCGAAACGCCCTGGTTGGTGTCCGTGGTCACGCCGTTGGCCGGCAGCGCGGCCGTGATGCCCGTCAGCCCGGCCCCGTTG
>MGTX01000010.1 GCA_001799675.1 Elusimicrobia bacterium GWA2_66_18 | reverse complement strand
CAGGACAGGGCGTCATAGGCCAGGCGCAGGGCCGCGGTGACGGCGCGCTGGCGCACGGTCTCTCGAGGGCCGTGGACTTCCAGGCGGCGAACGCTGTTGGACCGGCCCGGGCCGCAGACGGCGACGAAGACCAGGCCCGCGGGCTTTCCCGCGGTCCCGCCGCCCGGGCCCGCGACGCCGGTGACCGCGAGCGCCATGTCCGAGTTCAGCGCGGCGCGCGCGCCCTTCGCCATGGCCGCGGCGCACTCGGCCGAGACGGCCCCGTGCCGGGCGAGGAGGCGGGAGGGCACGCCCAGGCGTCGGTTTTTGACGGCGTTCTCATACGCGATCACGCCGCCGAGGAAGTAGGAGGAGGCCCCGGGCACGGAGGTCAGGCTCCCTCCTAAGAGACCTCCGGTGCACGACTCCGCGACGGCGATGGAAATCCCGCGCGCCTTGAGGCGCGCCCCCACCGCCGCTTCCAGGGTGGTCTCCCCTTCGCCGTGGGCGAACTCCCCCACCGCGTCCAGGATTTCGCGCCGCAGGCGCGCGCGCGCGTGCCGCGCGGCCGGGGCGGAGGACTCCGCCGTCAGAGCGTGGAAGGAGACTTCCCCGCCGGAAGCGAGGATGGTGAAGCGGGCCTGGGGCCAACGGGCGCGCACGGGCGCTAGACGTTCGTCGGCGGCGGATTCAGGCACGCCGGACAGGCGCACCGAGAAGGCGGCGGGATGGACGTCGCGCGCGTGCTTCTTTTTAAGGCGCGGAAGGACCAGGCCCTCGAACATCGGGTGCATTTCGGACGGCGGGCCCGGAAGGAGCGCCAGCGAGCGCCCGCGCGAGCGCAGGAATTGGCCGGGCGCCGAGCCGGCGTCGTTGGCCAGGATTGTCGCTCCCGCGATGACCTGGGCCTGGCGCTTGTTCTCCTCGGGGACGCGGAGATGTCGGCGCGCGAAGCGCTTGAGGATGGTTTTCCAAAGCGCGGGCCGGAAGCTCATCGTCCGGTCCAGCGCGGCGGCGGCCGCCTCGCGCGTGATGTCGTCGAACGTGGGGCCGAGCCCGCCGCAGACGATCACGGCGTCGGCGGCGGCCAGCGCGCGCTCGAGGGCCCGGCGGAGGGCCTGGGCATCGTCCGGCACCGAACTCTCGCCCACGACCTCGAAGCCCGCGCGGCGCAAGCGCACGCAGAGCCAGGCCTGATGGGTGTTCACCTGGCCCGCGAGGAGTTCGCTGCCGACGCAGACCAGGGCGGCCCGGGGGACGCGCACGGCGGCTACTGGTAGATTCCCGTCTTCTGCCGGGTCGCCTGGTCGCCCGCCGCGATGGGCCCGAAGCGGGTCTCATACTTGGCCAGGTTGTCCTGAAGGGCCGCGAGCAGGCGCTTGGCGTGGACCGGGGAGGTCACCAGGCGCGTAAGGACTTTGGTCTTTGGCGTTTGCGGCTGTATGAAGAGGAAGTCGAGGATGAACTCCGTCTCGCTGTGGGTCAGCAGCGCCAGGTTCGTGTAGACCCCCCTCGAGACTGCCTCGTCGATCTCCACCTGCAGGGGCGGGGTGTCTTCGTTCATAAAAGTCATCCTATCATTTACAGGGTCTTCTTGCGTGTTCCCTGAGGAATTCGCTACAATCACAAGTCTAATGAGGAAAGGCGCCCTGCTCGTCATCTCCGCCCCATCGGGCGCCGGCAAGACCACCATCTGCCGCAAACTGCTTCTTCGCCACCGGAACCTGCGCCACTCCGTGACCTGCACCACGCGCGCGCCGCGCCTGTGCGAGAAGAACGGCAGGCACTACTTCTTCCTCTCCCGCGAGGACTTCAAGCGCAAGATACGCAACGGCGAGTTCCTGGAGTGGGCCATGGTCCACGACGAATACTACGGCACGCCGCGCCGCTTCGTCGAGGAAGCCCTCAAGCAGGGGCAGGTCGTGGTCATGACCATCGACGTCCAGGGCGCCATGGCGGTGCGCCGCAAGCACCCCTCGGCCATCCTCGTGTTCGTCCTGCCGCCCTCCCTCGAGGTGCTCAAGATGCGTCTGACTCAGCGGCGCGAGGCGCAGGGCTCTCTGGCCAAGCGCCTGGCCAACTCGCGCAGCGAGCTGGCTGCGGCCAAGGACTACGACTACGTCGTCGTCAACGATGATCTGGAGAAGGCCGTGACGCATATCTCCTGCATCCTGACGGCCGAGTCGTTGAGGACCTCGCGCCTCGATCCGTCTTACCTGCCCGCGCTCGCCTGATCTCGAGAGATTCCAAAGGAGGCCGCAATGTCGAAGAAGGACGCCGCCGCGAAAGAAGTCCCCATCGCCAAGACGACCGAGGAACTGATGCTGAACTTCGGCAAGGGCAAGTACACCGCCATTCCCATGGCCGCTCTCTGGGCCAAGGAGCTCAAGAGGCGCGAGGAGAACCGCCACCTGACCCCGGCCGAGATCCTCGATCTGGCTTTGCGCGAGGTCCTGAGCGGCAAGGTGGACTGGAAGGACCTCAAGAAGATCGTCTCTTCGGGCGGCGCCGCCGAGCCCGAGAAGAAGGCGGAGTAGGGCTCGCCCGTGGCCAAGAGCGCGCGCCGCGTCGCCCTCGGGGTGACAGGCAGCATCGCGGCCTTCAAGACCGCCGCCATCGTGCGCGGCCTCGTCAAGAGGGGCGCGGAGGTCCGGTGCATCCTGACGCCGAACGCGGCGCGCTTCGTCGCGCCTCTAAGCTTGGCGGTGCTGTCTCGGCACGCCGTTGCCGACGTCGCGGATCCTTCCCTGTGGGAAATGGCGCATCTCTCGCTGGCGAGCTGGGCGGACCTGGTCCTCGTGGCCCCCGCCACCGCGGATTTTCTCGCGCGCCTGGCGGCGGGCCGCGCCGAGGGCCTGCTCGACGGCCTCATCCTCTCCACGCGCGCGACCGTGGCCGTATGCCCGGCGATGGACGCGGAGATGTGGGAGCACCCGGCCACGCAGGCCAACGCCGCTCGTCTGCGCGATTACGGCTACCAGGTCTGGGGCCCCGCCAGAGGCGAGCTGGCCAGCGGCAAGGTCGGCATGGGCCGCCTTCTCGAGCCCGAAGAGATCGTGAGACTTGCCCTGAAGTAGCCGTGCCCTCCACATCCCTGCGGGGCCGCCGAGTGCTGATCACGTCCGGGCCCACGAGAGAATATCTCGATCCGGTCCGCTTCCTCACGAACGCCTCGAGCGGCGCCATGGGATTCGCTCTGGCCGCCGCCGCGCGCGCGGCAGGCGCGCGCGTGAGCGTGGTGAGCGGCCCGACGGCCCTGCGCGCGCCCCGCGGCGTGGAGGTCGTGCGCGTGACCGCCGCCCTCGAGATGCGCCGCGAGGTCCTGCGGCGCGTGCGCGCCGCGGACCTGATCATCGGCGCGGCCGCCGTCTGCGATTGGAGGTTGGTCCGCGTCGCCCGTCACAAAATCAAGCGCGGCCCGGGCCGCGTCTCCATGAATTTGACTCCCAATCCCGATATCATCAAAGCTGCGGCTTCTCGCCGCCGGCCGGGCCAGGTTTTCATCGGATTCGCGCTCGAGACGAGAGCGAAGGAAGCCAACGCCCGAGCCAAGCTTAAGCGCAAAGGACTGGACCTGGTCGCAGCGAACGGTCCATCCTGCTTGGCTTCGGGACGCGCGCGCCTGACCCTGGTCGGCCGCACAGGCGACGTCCGCCTTCCCGAGATGCCGAAGGCCCGAGCGGCGCGGGCGATCCTCGCGGAAGCGACGAGACTCCTTGAGCTCCGAGATTGACGAACTCAAGGACTTGACCCGCGTCCTTCGGCGCCGGGTCGAACTCTCGGACTCCTCCGATTGGGCGGACGGCTCATCGCGCCCCTGCGTTCTCGCGGCGGCCCCTGTCCAGACGGAACCTTTATCCCTCGACGAAGTGGCGCAGAGGGTCAAGACCTGCCGGGCATGCCCGCTCGGCGCGTCGCGCCTCCAGGCCGTGCCGGGGGTCGGCAGCCCCCGGGCGCAGGTGATGTTCGTGGGCGAGGGCCCGGGCTTCTCCGAGGACCACCAGGGCGAGCCTTTCGTGGGACGATCCGGCCAACTCCTCGACAAGATCATGGCCGCCATCGGCCTGTCGCGCGAGACGGTCTACATCGCCAACATCGTGAAGTGCCACCCGATGGTCGACCCGTCCGACCCGGAGAAGCGCGGCAACGACCGCCCCCCCTCGCCTCGGGAGATCGCGGCCTGCCGGGGCTGGCTCGACGCGCAGATCCGCGCCATCGCGCCGCGCTTCCTCGTGACGCTGGGCGCGGTGCCCGCGCGCGTTCTCCTGGAGGACCAGACTGCGATCACGAAGATCCGCGGCCGCTGGCGGACTTACGACCCGGGCGGGGGCGCGCCGCGCGTGCGCCTGATGCCGACCTTTCACCCCGCCGCGCTCCTGCGCAATCCGAACCTCAAGCGCGACGTATGGGAGGATATGAAGAATCTCAGAGAGGAGCTTTGCAGACCATGAGCAAGAAAGATCCCCGCCAAGAGCGGTCCGACCGCGACGTGCTTGATAACCTGGGAGCGCTGATCAGCGGCCAGATCCGGAAGGGCCGCGACAAGCTCGATGAACTCGTCTCCGATTCCAAAAAGAAGAGGAAGGGCGATGAGGGGAAATTCATGGGCTACGTGAAGGTTTTTCTCGATGATCGCGGCGTCGCCGCCGTCACTCCCTCGAGCAAGTACCTCGTCGAGCGCGTCATCAAGGCCATGGACCTGGAGCGCTCGCAGGTCATCGTCGAGTACGGCGCGGCCCAGGGCGTCATCACGCGGCGCATCCTCCAGAAGATGCGCCCCGACGCCAAGCTCATCGCCGTCGAGTTCAACAAGAAACTCTACGACGAACTCGCCGCGACCTTGATCGACCCCCGGATGATCGCCGTCCACGGCGACGTGCGCGAGATCGACAAGATCCTGGCCCAGCACGGCGTGCGCGAGGCGGACGTCATCATCTCCGGCGTGCCTTTCGCGTTCTTCTCCGGGCGCGGCCGCCACGAACTTCTGAGCAAGACCGCCCATCACCTGCGTCCCGGCGGGCGCTTCGTGCCGTACCAGGTCACCACGCACCTCATCACGATGCTCAAGGATTATTTCCGCGAGGTGGACACCCAGTTCGAGGTGTTGAACATCCCGCCGCATTTCGTCTTCACCGCGATTAAATAGTGCGCATTGCCGAAGTCGTCTTCCCGATCCCCCTGCCCAAGGGTTACCACTACCGCGTCCCCCAGGGGATGACGGTGGCTCCCGGACAGCGCGTGCGCGCCTCTTTCGGCCCGCGGCGGACCGTGGGCACAGTCATCGCCGTCTTCGACGGAGATCCGGCGAGGCCGCTCAAGCCCCTCGACTCGGTCGTGGACGCGCTCCCCGCCCTGGGCGCGGAGGGTGTGGCCTGCGCGCGCTGGATGTCCCGGCGCTTCGGCGCCGCCATCGGCGAGTGCGTCAAGGCCCTCCTGCCGCCCTTCGTGCGTTCGCTCGACGAGCCCGCGTCCTTCGCCCCCGCCCCCGCGCGCGCGGCCGCAGCCTCCGCCTTCGAACTGACCCCGGGACAAAGCAAGGCCCTGGGGCGCTTGGAGGCGCTGCTGGGCGAGAACCGGCACGCGCGCGTCGTGCTCTTCGGCGTGCCCGCTTCCGGCAAGACCGAGGTCTACCTGCGCCTCATCCGGCGCGCCGTGCAGGGCGGCGGCCAAGCGCTTTTCCTCCTGCCCGAGATCGGCCTGACGCGGCCTTTCTTCGACGAGTTCTCCGCGGGCCTCGGGGCGTCCGTGGCCCTCTGGCACAGCGGCCTGACGCAGCGCGAGCGGCGCAGGACCTGGCTCGGCGTGCGGCGGGGGGTTGTGAAGGTCGTGGTGGGCGCGCGCTCGGCTTGTCTTCTTCCTTTCTCCGACCTGCGCCTGGCGGTCCTCGATGAGGAGCAGGACGAGTCCTTCAAGCAGGATTCCAACGCTCCTTACTACCATGCCCGAGACGTCGCTCTCGAAAGGGCGCGTTCCTTCGGCGCCTTGGCGGTGCTGGGTTCGGCCACGCCGTCCTTGGAGGCCTGGGACCTGGCCCGCCGGGGCTCGGCGGAGCTCGTGGAGATGCCGGAACGCGTCTCTCGCCTGGAGCGGCCGAGCGTGCGCGTCATCGCCATGCCCGGCTTCGGGGAGGTCCTCTGCGAGGAACTCGTCTCGAAGATGAAGGACCGCCTGGCGCGGCGCGAGCAGGTCATCCTGCTGGTCAACCGCCGCGGCTTCTCGACGCTGACGACCTGCGTGAAGTGCCGCTGGATCGATCGGTGCCCCGATTGCGGCGTGGCCAAGATCCAGCACGAGGCTCCGGCCGGCCCGGACGGGCGAGCGCGCTGGACGCTGATCTGCCACCACTGCGGCAAGGAGTGGGCGCCCGCCGAGAAGTGCGGCCAATGCGGTTACCCCTCGGTGCGCGCCTGCGGCGTCGGCACGCAGAGGGTGGCCGCCGAGGTCAAGCGGCGGCTTCCGGGCTCGCGCGTCCTGCGCATGGACCGCGACACCCTCTCCAAGGAGCGCAAGCAGGAACAGCGGATCTACGATCAGTTCCGCGAGCGCAAGGCCGACGTCCTCGTCGGCACCAAGCTGGTCGCCAAGAGCTTTCACTTTCCGGACGTGACCTTGGTCGGAGTCGTGGACGCCGACACCATGCTCCACATGCCCGACTTTCGTTCTTCGGAGCGCACCATGCAGATGCTGGCCCAGGTGGCCGGCCGCTCGGGCCGGGCCGACAAGCCCGGCGAGGTCCTCATCCAGACGCTGTCACCTGAGCACGAGGCCATCCGCGGGGCCGCCGCGGGCGACTACGCGGCCTGGGCCGACGGGGAACTGACGGCGCGTCGGGAGTTGCGCTATCCGCCGGCGGCCGCGCTCCTGCGCGCGATCCTCACGGGCAAAGACGAGGCCCGCACGGCCGAGGCGGCGCGCGGCCTGGCCGAAGCCTTGCGCGTCGGCCTCGCGCAGAAGGCCGAGGTCGTCGGTCCGGCACCGGCCCTTCTGCGCGAGGTGCGCGGGAAGTTCCGGCGCCACCTCTTAATCAAGCTGCCCCCGGAGGGCGTGGAAGCGGCCTTGGCGGCGGCCCGGGCGCATCACCGCGCCTCCACGGTTCGGCTGACGCTGGACGTCGATCCCTACGACATGTTCTGAGTAGAAACCTTCGGACGTAGTTCGTATAATCGCCGTCATGGACCTTCACGCCCAACTCGCGTCGCTCAAGCGCGGCTGCGTCAGCCTCGTAAGCGAAGCGGAGCTCGCCAAGAAGCTTGCCTCCGGGCGGACGCTTCGCGTCAAGCTCGGGGTCGATCCCACTTCCGCCGACCTCCACCTCGGCCATTCCGTCGTCCTGACCCGGCTTCGCCGCTTCCAGGATTTGGGGCACACCGCGGTCCTGATCATCGGCGACTTGACCGCCAGGGTCGGGGACCCCTCTGGCCGCGATTCGACGCGCCCCGCGCTGACGGCCGCGGACGTCCAGGCCAATGCGAAAACCTACCAAGAGCAGGCGTTCAAGATTCTCGACCCGCAGAGAACCGAGCTGCGATTCAACTCCGAGTGGCTGGAGCCATTCATGCGCGACCTCCTGCTCGACACGCTCAAGCGCCACACCGTCCAGCAGCTCCTCGCCCGGGAAGACTTCAAGAAGCGGATCGCCGAGAACTCGCCTCTGACTCTCCTCGAGGTCCTCTATCCCCTCCTCCAGGGCTACGACTCCGTCGCGGTGAAGGCGGACGTCGAGCTGGGCGGCAACGACCAGCTCACCAACCTGCTCATGGGCCGCAAGATGCAGGTCGACGCGGGCCAGGACGCCCAGGTCGCCATGACGGAGCCGCTCCTCGTGGGCCTTGACGGCGAGAAGAAGATGTCGAAGTCCTACGGCAACGCGATCTCCCTCAACGACGCGCCCAACGAGATGTTCGGCAAGGTCATGAAGGCCTCCGACGAGCTCATGCTCTCGTACTACGAGCTCCTCACCGACGCGGACCTGGAGGCGGTCAAGGCCCAGCATCCGATGAAGGCCAAGAAGGCTCTCGCGCGCACGCTGGTCGCGCGCTTCCACGGCGAGCCTGCCGCGGCCGAGGCCCTGGCTTATTTTGAGAACACCTTCTCCAAGAAGGAACTGCCGACGGACCTGCGGGTCGTTTCCGTGCCGATGGGATCGACGCTCTCCGAGATCATCGGCCGCGCGGGCGGGGCCAAGTCCCGCGGCGAGGCTCGTCGTCTCGTCTTGCAGGGCGGAGTCCGCATCGACGGAGTGAAGGTCGCCGCCGACGGTGCCGTGCGTTCTCCCGCCGCCTTCGTCCTCCAGATGGGCAAGCACCAGTTCGTCAGGATTGAGCTCCGCGCGCCATGAAGAAGACCGCCTTCGAGAAGAAATCCGCGACCGTCCTCGCGCCGGCCGAGGAGCCCCGAACTCTCTCCGGCATCCCGGTCAAGCGCGAATACGGCCCCGAGGACCTCGCCGGCCGCGACCTGCTTTCCGAAATCGGCAGGCCCGGCCGGTTTCCCTTCACGCGGGGACTCAAGAGCGGCGGCTACCGCATGACGCCGTGGACCATGCGCATGTTCGCGGGCCACAAGACGGCCAAGGACACCAACGCGCGCTTCAAGTACCTGCTCAGCCACGGAGAGACGGGCCTCTCGACGGCCTTCGACCTGCCGACGCTCATGGGCATCGACTCCGACGATCCGCGGGCCCTCGGAGAGGTCGGGCGCGAGGGCGTGGCCGTCGACAGCCTGGCGGACATGGAGGATCTCTTCGGCGGAATCGCCCTGGGCAAGGTCTCGACTTCGATGACCATCAACCTGCCCGCCCCGGTCCTCTTCGCCATGTACCTGGCGGTGGCCCGCAAGCAGGGCGTACCCTTCAAGCGCCTGCGCGGCACCTGCCAGACGGACATTCTCAAGGAGTACATCGCCCAGAACGAATACCTCTACCCGCCCGAGGCCTCCATGCGCCTGGTGCTCGACCTCATCGAGTACTGCGTCAAGGAAGTTCCCCGCTTTTATCCCATCTCCATCTCCGGCTACCACATCCGTGAGGCCGGCGCCGACGCGGTCCAGGAACTGGCCTTCACGCTGGCCGACGGGCGCGACTACGTCGAAAGGCTGGTCAAGCGCGGCATTCCCGTCGACGATTTCGCGAGCCAGCTGTCGTTCTTCTTCGATGTGCACAACCACTTCTTCGAGGAGATAGCCAAGCTGCGCGCCGCGCGCTCCATCTGGGCCAAGCTCATGAAGGACGAGTTCGGCGCCAAGAAGGAGATCTCCTGGATGCTGCCGATGCACTGCCAGACCGCGGGCGTCTCGCTGACGGCCCAGCAGCCGATGAACAACCTCCCGCGCGTGGCCTACCAGGCGATGGCGGCGGTCCTGGGCGGCGCGCAGAGCCTGCACACCAACTCTTTCGACGAGGCCCTGGCCCTGCCGAGCGACGAGGCCGTGATGCTGGCCCTTCGCACCCAGCAGATCCTCGCTCTCGAGACGGGCGTGACCGACACGCCCGACCCTTTCGGAGGCTCCTTCTTCCTGGAGTCGCTGACCAAGGACATGGAGACGCGCGCGACGGCCGTCATGCGCCGCATCGAGGAGCTGGGGGGCGTGGTGCGGGCCCTGGAGCAGGGCTTCTTCCACCGCGAGATTTCCGAGAGCGCCTACCGCTTCGAGACCGACCTGTCGTCCAGGAAACGGCGCATCGTCGGGGTCAACGTCCACGAGACGGGGGGTGGCGCGCCGAGCATCTTGAAGATCGACCATGCCGTGGAGAAGGGTCAGGTCGCGGCGTTAAAAAGACTCCGCCGCGAGCGCGACAACGGCCGGGTCCAATCGAGCCTCTCGCGCCTGAGCGAGGCCGCGAAGGGTCCGACCAACCTCCTCCCCCTCATCCTGGAGGCCGTGGAGGCTTACGCGACGGTGGGAGAGGTCACGAACGCCTTGAAGGAAGTGTTCGGGGAGTACCCGATGTTCGCGAGGTGAGGCCGAGATGATCATCGCCGTGACCTGCGACGACGCCAAGTTCAGCCGGCAGATCAGCGCACTGCTGTCGTAACAGGGCCATCGCGTGCAGGCGATCCCGGCGCTCGCCGGCGCGCTGGAGATGGTCAAAGCCGCCCGCCCGAACCTGCTCGTCGTGGCCTACGCCGGCGACGAGGGGGGCGCGGCGAGCTTCCTCAAGCGTCTGCGCGAGTCCGCGGATCTTTGCCGCAGGTCGGCAGGTCGCTCTGCGCCTGCCGGCGCCAGCGAGACAACTCCTCGGTCAGCGCGGACTTGGACTGGAGGAGAGCCTGGTTCTCTTCCTGGAGGCGGCGCAGGGTTTCCTCCGCGTCGGCGGCTTTGCCCTGGGCGTCGAGCAGGGCCGGCAGGTGCTCGCGCGCCTTGGCGCGCCACTCGGCGAGCTCGGCCATCAGCATCTGCTGGTCGGTCCGCCAAGAGACTTCGAGGGCCTTGGTCTTGGCGGCGAGGGCTTGCTGGATGCGGCGCTCGAGGAATTCGGACTGGTCCTGGGCGGTCTGGTTGATGGAGGACGCTTCGCGCTCCAGGGTCGCGCGCTGGGCGGCGTGGAACTCCGACAGGCGCGCGCGGCGCTCCTCGAGGGCGCGCTCCAAGGAGGAGAGTTGGGCTTCCTTCTCGTGCAGGGCGATCTGCCTCTCGGCCAGACTGCGTTCCAGGGCCGCGACGCGGGAGTCGTAGTCGCCGCGGGCTTCGCGGAGCCTGGTCTCGGCGGAGGCCGCGAGATCGGCCATGGCGGCCGACAACTCCTCGTCGCGTCGGACCTGGGCGGCCTTGAGGGCCCGCTCGGCCGAGATCTCGCGTTGCTGGAGTTGCGTCTCGCGTTCGTCGATGCGGGCCGCGCGCTCGGCGAGGACGGCGGGGTCGAGTCCTCCCTCGAGCTTCAGGGAGAGATACTCCTCGATCTTGGAATAATAACGCTCGCGCTCCAAGGACTCGTTGACGCGGCGAGTAAGGAGTTCCTGCGCCGCCTCCAGTTCCGCGGAAGTCTTGGCCCGGGCGTCCTCGGAACGCTTGGCTTCGGTCGAGAGCTCCTCGGCGCGCTTCTCCAAGGTCCTCATCCGCTCGAGGGCCCAGCGCAGGGCGAGCCGCGCGGTGTCCAGGCTTTGGATGGACTCTATGTCCCGCAGAGCTGGTTCGAGGGGTTCATCTTTTCCCGGATGCATTTCTGGGATAAGCATAGACTAGATATGTTGATAAATCAATACGATTGATGGGCGCGACGTCCCGCGGGTGAAATATGATATTTTCATCCCATGACCATCCGCAGCCGCCTGATCACCCAGGCGGCCCTTCTTCAGATCGCCTCGCTGCTGCTCCTGAGCTATGGGGTGGTCTCGGTCCAGCGCGCGCTGGGCGAACGCGAGGTCCTGCGCGCCGAGACGCTCCTCAAGCACGCGGTGGCCCGCACCGCCACCGACGCCCTCATCCAGAAGGATCAGGTCCAGCTTCTGAGCTACCTCAACTTCCTGAAGGCCCAATACCCGGCCCTTGCCTACGCGCACGTGGTCTGGCACAAAGGAACCAAGACCACCACCCAGAACCTCGGGGCCGCGCCATCCGTCGGGCGCATCGATGAACGTCGCGTCAGGGTCTCCGACCCCTCCATGCCCGACAGCATCGTGGAGATCTCCTTCGGCGTCGACCGGGACGTCTTGCGAGAGCCCATTCTGGAGCGCCAGCGCATGATGCTGAAGGTCTTGCTCTGGACGGGATCGCTCACGGCCCTGTTGGGCCTGAGCCTGGCGGTCTTTTTGTCCCGCTCCTTGACGACGAGCCTCGTCGCGCTGAGCAGGGTGGCCGAGCAGATCAGCGAGGGACATCTCGGCGTGCGCCTGGAATGGGAAAGCGACGACGAGATCGGCGCTTTGGTCCGCGTCTTCAACGGCATGTCGACGCGCCTGGCCGATCTCGACATCGTCAAGAAGAACTTCGTCTCCTCGGTGACCCACGAACTGCGTTCCCCTCTCGGCGCCATCGAGAGCTTTCTTCCCCTCATCCGCGAGAAGATCTCCGCCGGCGAGAAGCAGGGTCTGAACCTCTCCCTGGATTATCTGGACCGCATCGCGGCCAACGTCCAGCGTCTGAACCGGTTCATCACCGATCTCCTGGACGTGGCCAAGATCGAGCAGGGCAGGATGGAGTGCGTCCTGCGTCCCCTCGCGCTGGGACCCCTCGCGGCCGAGGCCGCGAGGTTCTTCGAGGCGAAGGCTCTCGCGCAGGGCGTGGTCGTGGAGAACATGATCGACGGCGTGCCCCCGGTGCTGGCCGACGCCGACCGGGTCCGACAGGTCTTGATCAATCTGTTGGCCAACGCACTCAAGTTCACCCCCAGCGGCGGCAAGGTGCGTCTGGAGGCCGAGCAGGTCCGCGACGCGGCCGGACGCTGGGTCGAGGTCACGGTGGCCGACACGGGGCGGGGCATGTCCGACGCCGACCGCGGCCGCCTCTTTCAGGCCTTCACCCAGGGAACGAACGTCAACGAGGGAGTGGCCGGCCACAAGGGGACGGGCCTCGGTCTCTACATCGTGAAGTCCATCGTCGCCCAGCACGGCGGACGCGTCGAGATGAAATCGGAGCCGGGAAACGGATCGAGGTTCACGTTCTCCCTGAGGGTCGCGGGTTGAACGAGGGGGGCGGCATGGCGACGAAGGTTCTGGTCATCGACGACGAGGAGGACTACCGGATCATCCTCCAGGAGGTGCTGCGCGGCGCGGGCTTCGAGGTGCGCTTGGCCGAGGACGGAGAGGAGGGCCTGGCCCTCCTGCGCGAGTCCCCCTGCGACGTGGTCCTCGTCGATTGGATGATGCCGAAGATGGACGGCGAACGTTTTTGCCGCGAGATGCGCGCCGTGCCCCGGCTCAAGGACATTCCCGTCGTCATGATCACCGTCAAGCAGACCGTCGACGAGGAATTGGAAGCCCTCCACTTCGGGGTGGATGATTTCGTGGTGAAGCCCTGCAAGGCTCCCGAGCTGCTCGCCCGCGTGCGCGCCGTCCTGCGCCGCGCCGAGAACCGCCGAGCGTGAGCCGCCGGGTCCTCGCCTCGCCGGGCGGGGTCGCCTTCCTCCTGCTCGCGCTTCTCGCCTGGATGCTGCGGCCCGGAGCGCCCGTCCGCGTCGAGATTCCCGAGGGCCTGTCCGCCCGCCAGACGGTCCAGCTCCTGGCCGAGAAGGGCGTCGTGCCTTCGCCCTTCGCCTTTCGCGTCTTCCTGAAGCTCACGCGCTTCGAGCGTCATCTCAAGCCCGGCGCCTATACCCTGCGCGCGCGCGAGTGGCCCACGCGCGTGGCGCGCAAGCTGACCCTGGGACTGACCGACGACGTGAAGGTGACGATCCCGGAGGGCTTCCGCGCCAGCCAGATCGCCGAGCGCCTGGAAGCGGCGGGCGCGGCCGACGCGGGCGAGTTCGAGGCCCTGGTGAAGACGCGCAGGCTGGAAGGCAAGCTATTCCCGTCCACCTATCACTTCCCGCCCGGCTACGGCGCCGAGCGAGCGGCCGACAAGATGGTCTCGGAATTCCTGCGCGAGGTCGGCTCGGCCTACGCCTCCGCCGACCCCCGCCCGTCCCTGAGCCTAGATGAACTGCTCATCGTGGCCTCCATTGTCGAACGCGAGGCCGTGCTCAAAGCGGAGCGGGCGGTCATCGCGGCCGTCTACCTCAACCGCCTCAAGCGACGCATGCCGCTCCAGGCCGATCCCACGGTTCAGTACGCTCTGGGCCGTTGGAAGAAAGGCCTGAGCAAGGCGGATCTTGCCATCGATTCCCCTTACAATACCTACCGCCGCCAAGGACTGCCGCCCGGTCCCATCTGCAGTCCGGGATTGGAGAGCTTCCTGGCCGCGCTCAAACCCGCCGACACCCGCGCGCTCTACTTCGTGGCCGACGCCCGAGGCGGGCACGTATTCTCCGAGACCAATGAGGAGCACTCCGAGGCGCGTCGTCTTTATAAGAAGGAACTGCGCAGGATGAAGGCGCAGCTCAAGAATTAAATTCTTCTGCTATAATCAACACGACGGGCGTGTAGCTCAGCTGGGAGAGCGCTTCCTTCGCAAGGAAGAGGTCGCAGGTTCGATCCCTGTCACGTCCACCAACTTTTCCGCCTCAAAATCGCCCTCTGAAAAGGGGGCTTTTAAGTTTTAGCCGTCGGAGAAAAACACATCGGCCAGGGCGCGTGAATGCCCTCCAGCGATGGAGGACATTCTCATTTGCGGGATACTTCCATATACTTCATTCCAATGGATCATAAGGCCGCGGAGCGAAAGTCGTTCTTGCTTCGAATCGTCGCGGGCGTGATCGGTACGGCATGCTGCGCCCTCATAGCGGCCTGCGCTGGGCCTTCCAAGGAGAGTAAGAAAAGCGTCGCGGAGCTGACTGCCGCGGGCGCGCATGCGGCGGCCGCCGAAAGGGTGCGCGCCGCCAGGGACGAATACGGCGCCTCTAACGTCGTCCTCTATGAGCTCGATCTGGCCATGGCGCTCCACGTGGCCGGTCGCTACAGGGAGAGCAGCGAGCATTTCGCCAGGGCCGAGGAGGAGATGGAAGGCTTTTACACCCGCAAGATGTCGCGAGCGGCTGGCGCTCTGCTCGCAAACGAGAACATCGAGGAATATCGCGGCGATCCATCGGACCGGGCGCTGGCGCACATCTTCCACGCCCTCAATTATGCCCAACTGGGCGAGCTCGACGAGGCGTTGGTGGAAGTCAGGCGTGTCGAGGCTTTTCTAGACGAGCGGGCGCGCGGCATGGGAGACAGCCCCGTCGCCTACACGGACGATGCCTTCGCCCGTTACCTGGCGGCGATGCTCTACGCAGAAGCGGGAAAGCTGGATGACGCCAGAATCTCACATGAGACGGCGAAGCAGGCCTATCGCGATTATGAGGGACATTATAAGGTTTCAGCTCCGTCCGCCTCATTCCAAGGAGACCTCGGTCCGGACGGTGAACTGGTCTTCCTGCACTACAACGGCCCGGCACCTTACAAGAGATCCGTCAGCACGCCGGGAGGCGGTGATGCGGCCAAGTCCTCACCCGGACGGGAGGAATCCTCGGCGGCGGCCGTGCCGGAGAACAACAGCACCTTGGTCAGGGTCATGGCGGTCGCAGCCGGCGCCGGCAAGGCGGGGTTGAAGGCCGCGGGCGGCGTGGCGGCGGCGGTGCTCAACATCGCCTACCCCGAATATGCGCAGAAGCAATTCCGGATCAAGCAGTCCCAGGTCGAGCTCGACCGGGGGACATGGAAGACCGAACTGGCCGAGGACATCTTCGAGATCGTGAATCGCGACCTGGATGATCGTCTCTTGGCCTTGAAGAGCCGCTCGGCGATGAGGGGCGCGGTGAAGCTGCTCGGGACCGTGACGGGATTGGATGCGACCGGCTCCGAGTCCGCGGATCTGCGTTGCTGGCAGACCCTCCCCTCGCAGATACGCTTTGCCCGCATCCGTCTGCCGGCGGGTGAGCATCGCGTGACGCTGCGCTACCTTGATGGCAGCGGTGTCCCGGTTTCGAACCGTCAGGCGACGGTCACGTTGCGGGGCGGCCGGAGGACCTGGATCGTCGACAGGACGGTGGACTGAGGTTCCGGGCGCATCAGGATCGTAATCGTGCGTGTTGACAGTTCTTATGCGGAATGATATTTTTTTGGAGATGGCTCAGATCCAGCGTGCAGGTTCGAGGAGTGACCATGTCGGAAAATAGACGAATCGCGCCCGGTGTCATTTTCTTAATCCTTCCCTGCTTTGGAGCCATCGCACCTCGTGCATGGTCCGCCTCGGCCACTTCGGTGTCGGCCACGCGGCCTCCGACTCCGACCAGGATGGCGCTCAGCGAGGCGATAGGCCACGGGATGCTCTCCTTCCCCCTTCAAAAGGGCCGTCTGCACACAAGGATCGCGCCGGGTTATTCGACCATCGACATGAACGACGCTGACATGAGCGGTTGGGCTCTGGCCGCCAGCGCCAACTATGGTTTGGGCGATCATTGGGGGGTCGGATTCATGGTTGGACACAGCGACCTGAAAGGGAAAAGCCCCATGAGCGGCTTTGGCAATCTGGTGCCGCCCAGTGCGCCGGCCTCGACCCGGAATAAATACGACGCGCAAAGCCACGACAGCAAAGGCCAAGGCACGGTCGTCATGGGCAACTTTATCTGGGACCATTGGACGGGCGAGGGCTTCCGCCTGCCGGTCTATATGGGCGCGGGGTTCATGGATATCACCGAGACGCGCAACGACCCGGTCCTTGGAGCCAAGAACGGCGGGACCCTAAGCGGCGGCGCGTTGGCGCTGGGCGCGGCCCCCTCGTTCGGCTTCGGGAAATTCCGCGCCGCCGTCTTCCTCATGACTATCATGTGCCTCGATGCTGGCACAGAATATGTCTCGGACTATGATCCCAGCACGGGCGCGGAGATCAGGAGATACTCCGGCCCGGGCCTCGGCGACGCCGATTCCATCCTCCTTCCATTGGGCACTGAACTGACTTACATGCCGTGGGGACTCAGCCTCGGCTACGTTGCTCCGATCGATGGCGCGTCGACTTACACCCTTTCCTGGACGCGCCGGTGGGGCGCAGGCTTCTGATAGCTACAACAGGTCCATCAGTTTTCGAGGGTCCTTACGGACCGACGACGCACAGCAAGCCCAGGCTGGCATTGACGTCTCTTTGGATGTCGATGACGTTGCACGCTCCGTCTGAGTTTAAATCCGACGTGCAAGCCGTCACGCCCAGAGCCTGATTGACTTGCAATTGAACATCCACCACGTTGCTCGCCCCATCCTGGTTGAGGTCACAGGCGGAATACACGGTCAAGGCCAAGGTTCTCGTTCCCGTTCCGCCCGCGTTGGAGGCGCTCAAGGCCACGTTTGAAGTCGCGGCGGCCGTGGGCGTACCTGAGATAAGGCCGGTCGTGGTGCTGACCGAGAGTCCCGCGGGCAGACCCGTGGCGTTGAATCTGGTGGGGCTGTTGCTGGCCGCAATCTGATAGCTGAACGCGGTCCCCACCTGCCCCGTGGCCGTCCCGGCGCTGGTGATCGCCGGCGCCGGAGGGTTGATCGTCAAGGTCAAGGTTCTCGTTCCCGTTCCGCCCGCGTTGGAGGCGCTCAAGGTCACGTTTGAAGTCGCGGCGGCCGTGGGCGTACCGGAAATAAGGCCGGTCGTGGTGCTGACCGAGAGCCCCGCGGGCAGACCCGTGGCGTTGAAGCTGGTGGGGCTGTTGCTGGCCGTAATCTGATAGCTGAACGCGGTCCCCGCCTGCCCCGTGGCCGTCCCGGCGCTGGTGATCGTCGGCACCGGCGGAAGAACGCTCACCGTGCCTCCGGTGCTCGCGCCGGCGGCGATAACGGCTCCATTGGGATCCGAGTAGAAGACGCCGGACACCGGCAGGCTCAGGTTGCCGACCGCCGTTCCAAGGGAGATCGTCAACTTCGTCGTCAAAAGAGAACCGCTGGTGATCGGGGTCTGATTAAACCCGAAGATGATGAAGGTCACGGTGCTGCCCGTCAGATTCGAGCTTACGCTTTTGCCGGCTGACGTCAAGATCGCGCCGGGCGTAATCGCCCCGGTGCTCAAGCCGGGCGGCAGGGTGAGGCTGAACTGCAAGCTCGCCACGGAGGACGTGCCGGGATTAAAAGTGACGGGAAGAGTCACCGAGGCGCCCGCCTGTCCAGAAGCGCTCCCCACCGTCAAGGTCGGCGCCGCCTCGACTGAAACGGCTCCCAATGAGCAGAGAAGAGTCAACCCGACCTGCAGCCATTTTCGTGTGTTCATGAGCTTAGAGTAGTCCCGGAACCTGGAAATGTCAACCGCGCTACGGTAAAAATAGGGATAAAATGCGGTAAACGGATTAACCTTGGATCGGCGGAACCCGGCATGTGTCCTCAGGGTCTGAGGAAAACGAGATTTGACCTGTGGACCCATAGGATGAAAGACCTACCGAGGCAAGACGCCTAGCCGCCGATGCGCTTGACCCGGTAGCCGTCGGCGTGCATGATTTGCCCGAGCTTGTCGCGATGGTCGCCCTGGAACTCGAAGGTCCCGTTCTTGAGGGCGCCGCCGCAGCCGAGCTGCTTCTTGAGCTTTCCGAGCATCAGGTCCTTGTGGGTCGGGTGCATCACGAGCCCCTCGAGGCGCGTGACGCCGCTGCCTCTCGCACCGCGCTGAAACGCGAGCCGCACGGGCTGCGGTTGGCGCGGCGTGCCGTGTGTACCCCCATCGGGATCCTTCGTGTCAACCATCAGAGCTCTCCTTTATAATAACGACCGGTAGGATGACGGGGGAGGCGGTTTCAAGGATCTGAAGGTCGGAAGCGACGGCCGTGAGCTCCTCGGCGGTGTAGAAGTCTGTGGCGCCCGAGCCGGAGTCTTGGACCATGTACAGGCGGGCGCCGCGCGAGGGGCTGTCAAAGGCGCCGAGCAGGTAAACTGCGTGGTGCAGCATTTCGTAGTCGTGGCCGTGCAAGTGACGCTGCGCGGACGTGTGCTTGAAGCGCTCGTGGAACATGCGCAGGCTGATCAGGACTTCCTGGCCGCGGCCGAGTAAGGCGCTCCACTCGGCGTCGCCGCGCGGCGGGCCGCGCGCCGCCGCGCTGAGACCGAGGAGGCGCGCCCAGCGCGTGATGAAGTCCGCGTCCATGCCTGAGCCGACATCCACGCCGAGTTTGAGTCCGAGGTTGTTCTCAAAGGCGGCGAGTTCGGCGCCGCGCAGGCCGGTGATCTTCTCCGGCCGGACGTTGAGCGCCTCTTGGGCGCGCTCGATGAAGCGGTGAACGGACAGAGGATAGCCGAAGCCGACCGAGGCCTGGATCGCGTTGAACAAGGCATGGTGCGCGCAGTGCGCCGAGCCGCGGTCTTGGATGGGGGTGATGCGCCATTCGTGGCCGAGCAAGTTCCCCGTGAACGCGGCGCTTTGGGCCTCGGCGATGAGCGTTGAGTCGCGGGATCGTCCGTGCGCGCGCTCGTAGGCAAGCTTGATCGACCGCTCGACAAAGCGGAGGTAGGCGTGTCCTTGATATTGGTAAGCCTGGTAGGCGGGATTGGCCCGGTACCAGCTATTGGCGTTGGCGCTCCTAAACAGGCGGGTCAGAGACTCGAGGGCGTCCTGGAGGCGCCCCTTCGAGATTGCCTCGTGGGCGGCGGAGAGCTTGTCCTGCATGCCGATCTCTTCGAGGGTGAGGCGTTCGCCGGGGCCGAGCGAGTTGAGGCGCTTTGTATGACGGGAGAGGCGCCAGGCGTTGACGAAGGCGGCGGCGGGCTTGAGAAGCATCGAGCCGGGACGCCAAGGCGCGGGCGCCTTCGGCGTCTTAATCGGGGACAGGGTCGTGAAATCGGGTGCGGCGGGGGCGGAGTCATACAAACGGCCGATTCGCTCGGGCGCGCCGGCGGCTTGCTGGGCCGCTTGGGTCAAGACCTGGACCGCGACGGGGTGGACCTGCTCTGTCAATGAGACCGGCAGCGGTTGGGCCGTTGGCGCGGCGAGCGTCGCCGCGAGAGCGCGTGCTGGGCCGGGCGTTAAAGCCGCCGACACGCAAGCAGCGGGCGCGACCGAGGCTTCCGTCGAAACGCGGCCGACTTGGGAGCCGGCGGGCAACGCGGCGAGTTCGAGAATCGCGGCCAGCAGGACGCAGCCCAATCGGCGCAGCATGATTCCAGGGTAGAAGAGAACCGGTTCCGGGGGTAGGGCCTCCTGGCCCCCCCCATCGCGGGTCCTTAGGGATTCCCGTCAGCGCCCTGAATTTTGTCCAATGATGCGATGCGCTGGGGGAGCCTGATCTCGGTCTTGGTCATGGCCGTCCTGTCGGTGGGGCTGCCGCGGCTGGTGTTTAATTCCGCAGGCCTCGATGAAAAGAGCCTGATCGCGATGGTCGGGCAGATCAAGGCCGTGGAATCGGGGGCGAATCTCGACGCCAGGGTGGACAGGCAGTGGCGCGCGCTCAAGAACGGCCAGGTCGACAACATGTCGCTCGAGCAGCTCGCGGCCGTTGAGGCCATTCAGAGCCAGAGGGCTCGGATCGGGCGGCAGTCAGACATGGGGGCGGCTCTGCTCAAGGCCTTCCAGGAGCAGAAACCCCTTGGCGATCAGTGGCGGGCGCAGGTGCTGCGCGAGTCGGAGACGCTGCGCCGGCTGTACTCGCGGTCCCGCCAAAGGGTCCTCGCCGCCTTGCTTCTCGCCGCGGTGGGCCTAGCGGTCGTGATCGTCCTGGGAACGCTTCCCATCCTGCGCGGCTTGGCGCGTTTCCTGCTGGGGATGGCCTTCGGCCTTAGCGGCCGCTGGCTGGTCCTGGTGTCCTTGTGCGCGACCGCCTATTTCGCGGCCGGCGGTCTCAACCCTTGGCCGCTGCTGCCGACGGAGGTCTTTGCCGCGCCGGTGGGATGCATGCTGTTGTCCGGGGTCTTTCTCCGCATTCTGGATCCCAATTACCCTATGTGGAACACGCTCCTGATGAGCTTCTCAGCCCCGATCGCGGCCTGCCTGGCAATCTCGGGCTACATTCAGCTTAAGCCCGGGGCTTAGAAGTAGCCGATGACCTGGCTTGCCTTCTGCACGCACAGAAAGCCGTTGCCGGGCTGCTCGAGCCTGGCCGCGTCGGAGGCGGCCTTGACGACGGCTTGCGTCTTCTCGGTGGGAACGGCCGTCAGGATCACGAGCTTCTCCGCCTCGATGAGACGGCCGATGAACCCCAGGCGCTGGCGCACGCCCGTGCCGCGCCCGTAGTAGTAGGTCGCGCCCGGCGCGCCGGCCTGCAGGATCGCGTCCAGCACCTTCTTTTCGTCCTTGTGCTGGATGATGATGGTGACGAGGTCCAGGTTTTCGGCGGCGGCCATGCCCCATTAAACACAATTGAGCCGGGGGACTCAACCGCTGCGCATTTGCTTCAATCATGCGCGCAGCCCGCGCCCGCGGCCTCCATGAACTCGAAGAGCACCGAACCCACGAAGCAGGAAAAAGATTTAGAGGAGCGCTTCAGTTTCGCATGGAGCGAGTACCGGGAGATCATCCCGCTGCACCGCAAGCAATTCCTGGGCTGGATCACACCTCTTCCGCTCGAATTCTTTCGCGGGAAAAGCTTCCTCGACGCCGGCTGCGGGATCGGCCGCAACAGCCGCTGGCCGCTCGAAGCCGGCGCTCTTGCGGGCTGCGCGTTCGACTGCAGTGAGGCCACGGCTGCGGTTGCGAGGCATAATCTCGCGCCGTTTTCGAACTGCCGCGTGGAGATCAATTCAATCTACGATCTGCGCGCCCAAGGCGAATACGATGTGGTCTTCAGTATCGGGGTGATCCACCATCTCAAGCACCCGCGGAGGGCGGTCGAGCGCCTGGTGGCCGCGCTCAAGCCTGGCGGAACGCTGATCTTGTGGGTCTACGCCTATGAAGGCAATGAGCGCTATCTCCGCTGGGTCGACCCGATCCGACGCTGGATCACCTCCCGGATTTCTCCAAGCCTAACACGCGCCCTTGCAAAGCTTCTGACCGTCTTGCTCAAGGCTTATGTGTCCCTGCCCCATCGGCAGGAATATCTCGTCTTGCTCCGAGAGCGCGCGTTCCGTCATGTCGAGGCGATGGTCTTCGATCAGCTCCTTCCGTCGATCTCGAACTACTGGACGCGAGAACAGGTCCTAGCGCTCGTCGCCGGTCGGCCCGTGCGCGTGACGCAGATGACGCACACCCACGGGGTTGCTTGGACTCTCATCGCGGAGAAAACAAGAGATTCATGACTCGGCGCGTTCACGTCGACGCGGCGCTGTCCGGACTGCTTGTCGCGCTGTTGGCCGCTCAAGTCGGCGCCTTCATCGTCTCCCATTCCAACACCTTCGACGAGCCCGCCGTCATCGGCGCCGGCTACTCGTATGTCCGCACCGGCCGCATCGAGTTGGAGACCAAAGTCCATCCGCCGCTGATGAAATACCTGTTCGGGCTGTTCGTGAGCATCGCCTCCCCCAGTTTCGACGCGCAATCCCCCGCCCTTCAGCGCGACTGGCCCTATGCTTTCGGGCATGATTTTCTGTTCCATAATCGCGTCAAACCGGAAGTGATACTCGGCCTCGCTCGACTTGCGAGCCTACTGCTCTCTCTCGCGCTCGCCGCCTGCCTTTGGTTCTGGGCCCGGCATTGGTTCGGCCCGTGGGGAGGAGTGCTGGCTCTCGCCGCTTATGTCTTTGAGCCGAACATCATCGCGCATTCAGGCCTCGCCAACATGGACCTCGGCCTCACCGCCTTTCTTTTCATGGGCTATTTCTTGCTCGTACGCTACCTGGAGAATCCTCAGCCCTGGCGGTTGCTGCTGAGCGGGGCGCTCGCGGGATGCGCGCTCGCGTCCAAGATTCCCGGCGCGTTCTTCTTCGCTTGGTCGGCTCCGCTTATCTGGTTTTGGAAACGGAAACCGTCTCAGGCGATCAAGGCTAATCTATCGCTTCTGCTCGTCGCGCTCTTCGTTCTCCTGACTCTCTATCAGTTTCGCTTCGCGCCCAAACTCGGCGGCCTGCTCGGCCAAATGCTGCCTGCGGTTTTCGTCGAGAAGCACGCGACGGAGCAGCACTATAATTTTCTCCTGGGACAAGCGAAGCTCGGCGGATGGAGGCATTACTACCTGGTCGCGCTCGCGGTTAAGACCTCGCTGCCCTTCCTGGCGCTCGTTGGGCTCGGCTTTTGGAAGGGACTGGACAAGAAGGAGCGCCAGGTCGTCGGCTGGCCGGCGTTGAGCTATCTTCTCCTCTGTTCGCTCGCCTCCAAGCAGAACGGTCTGCGCTACGTGCTGCCGATCTTTCCGTTCCTGTGCCTCGCGGTCGGCAGCCTTGCTCGGCGCAAGTCCAGGAAAATGGTTCTTGCGGTCTCCGGCCTCCTCGCATGGTCCGCGCTGGAGACCCTCTCCATTGCGCCGCATTACCTCGCCTATTTCAATGAGTTGGCGGGAGGCCCCGCCAACGGATACAAGATCCTAGTCGACAGCAATCTCGATTGGGGACAGGACTACCCGCAGATTGCCGATCTACTCCGAAGGAACGGAGATCCGGAAATCATCGTTGCCTGTCTCGGGAACGCAGATCGCGATCATTACCTCGGCCCTCATCAGGACCTGATCGCCTGGGAACCCGAGTCTCCCAATCCCGCGCTCTACCAACATGAGAATTCCGCCGCGCCGAGTCGCGAATGGCTCATCGTCAGCGCCTCGATCCTTCAAGGCTTCGGACTCTCAGACCCGAAGCTTTTCGCCTGGCTGCGCGCTCGCCGTCCCCTCGCGCAGCCCGGTCACAGCAGCTTCGTCTACGACATCAGTTCCGACGGGCTGAGTCATTTCAACATCGGCAAGATCTATATGCGCAGCGGCCATCCCGCTCTCGCGCTTCGTCAATTCGAGCGGGCGTCCAGGTTGGAACCCGACCAGCCTTTCCCGCTGCTCGCTCTGGGCGACGTCTACGCAAGTCTCGGGCAAACCGACAAAGCCGTCTTGGCGTATCAACAGGCGCAAAACCGAACCCGAGACCCGCGGTATCGACTGTTGAGGCCTGTCCTCCTGGAGCGCCTCAAGAATTCCGGGGGAATGCCATCAGGGCGAGCCTCGGCGGCCCCCCGGGTTTAGGGGGCGGAAGCGCCCGGTTTGCCGCCGGCCGGCAGAATCTTGCGGATCGACTCGGCGAGCGTCGCGTAGCGGATCGGCTTATGGATAAAGCCGACGATGTTCGGGTCCTGGCGCAGAAGGGCCTCATTTGCGGGCTCCCAATAGGCGCTCACGATGATGATCGGTATCCTGATGCCGAGCTGCGTGAGCTTGCCGCAAAACTGCATCCCGTTCATCACCGGCATCATCAAATCCAGCGCGATGAAATCAGGCTTGAATTGCTCCATGATCACGAGGGCCGCGGCCCCGTCCGGGGCGCTGGCAACCTCGAAGTCGTCCATGGACAGGGTGACGTTGAATATCTCGCGAAGACCCTCGTCGTCGTCGACGACGAGGACGCGCTGCTTGGCGGGCTTGTCCGCTTCGTCCGAGAACGATCCCATCATCCGTGTAGTATATCCTCTCCGCGAAATATATCAAGGGGCAAAATACATTCATGGCATTGCGCAGCCTAGGACCTTTGAGCGCATAAGAGGAGGCCCTTCGGCACTGGCCGAAGGCGGCTCAAGCGGCGATAATTGGAATGATGAACCTGTCCCTGAGGCCCAGGCAGAAAATGAGAATCGGACGTTTAGCGCTGGCGCTCAGTGTCTGCCTGCCCTCTGGCTCCGCCTGGGCAGGCGCGTATTCTCGCTCCGCGCCCGTGGGCGCGGAGCTGCACGGGGCGCCCGCATTTCCGCAGACGTTCTCCAGTTGGATAGGGGCGGCGCTGCCGGCTTCGGCCGTTCCCGAAGCGCTCCCAGCGGCCAATTTGAGAGCCGCCCCCGCCATTCCCGCCGGGGCAGTCGCTGCGCAGGCGCCCGTCGCGTTGACCGCAACGCCCGCGGCTCCAGCCGACGATGGAGCCGAGCCCCAATCCTCCGCCGGCCAGGCGGAGCTCGATGAGCTATTCGAGGGCAGCCGCTTGAATGCTCCCGTGGTCCGGATACAGCTCGGTTATCAGGGCCTTTCTCGCCTACTGGCGACCTCGGCGGCCTCGGAAGTCCCCATCGAACCTCGATGGCGCAGCTACCTTCAGGAAGGGTACGTCCGCAATCTCAAGGATAAGGCGGCCCTTTACTTCGAGGAAGGGCGACCTGCGCCTTTCCCGGATTCCAACATGATCATCGTCATGGAGCGCGGGCCCCAGCCGCTTTCAGCGGCGCCGAAGTAGGCGCAGGATATGAAAAGCATCGACTGGAAAACCGAGGCGGCGGCGGGAGCGACGACCTTCTTCACCATGGCCTACATCGTCGTGGTCAATCCCTCCATACTAGCCTCCCCAGGCACGGGCATGCCCTTCTCCGGAGTGATGACGGCCACCGTGCTTTTGTCCTTCGTCATGACATTGCTGATGGGTCTCTACGCGCAACTTCCCTTCGCGGTGGCGCCCGGCATGGGAATCAACGCTTTTTTCGCCTTCACCATCATCCTCGGCCAGCGCGTCGCCTGGCCTCAGGCCCTGGGCATCATCTTTTGGGCAGGCGTTCTTTTCGTGGCCATCTCGGTTACACCGCTGCGCGTGGCCATCGCCAATGCCGTCCCCGCCGGACTGCGGGCCGCCGCGGCCGTCGGCATCGGAATCTTCCTGACCTTCATCGGTCTGCGCAGCGCGGGACTCGTCATCGCCGACCCGGCCACCTTGGTCAAACTGGGACCTCTCGACGGGAGGAGTCTGCTGTCTCTCATGGGCTTGATGCTCATGGTTTGGCTCATGAAAAAAAGGAGCCCCTTCGCCTTCCTGGCGGGCATGGGAGCCGTCACCTTGGTCGGCTGGATCCTGGGTTACGTCCGGACTCCCGAAAGCCTTTGGAGTCGGCCCGATTTCTCAAGCGTCTTCATGAAGCTCGACATATGGGGAGCGCTGCGTCTCGCCTTTCTGCCGGCCATCATCTCGATCTTCTTCACCGATCTCTTCGACTCGATCTCGACTTTCATCGGCGTCTCTCAGGCCTGCGACATGCTGGACGCCGAGGGCAGGCCGCGCAATCTTAGGGAAGGTCTCATCGTCGACGCCTTTGCGACTCTCGGCGCCGCCCTGGCTGGAACCTCCTCGGGGACCGCCTTCATCGAAAGCGCGGCCGGCATCGAGGCCGGCGGGCGGACGGGCTGGACATCGGTCGTCACGGCGCTGTGCTTCCTGCCTTGTTTCTTCTTGGCGCCCCTGGCCGCCATGGTGCCGGCCTATGCCACGGCGCCCGTTCTCATTCTCGTCGGGGCGCTTATGTTTCGAAGCGTGTCTTGCCTGTCCCTCGCCACGATCGAAGACTCCATACCCGCCTTCCTGACGATCGTCCTCATCCCGCTGACCTTCTCGATCACGCAGGGGATCCTCTGGGGCTTCATCACCCACGCGGCGCTCTACGCGATAGCGGGCAGGGCCCGGGAGGTCCGTCCTATGCTCTGGATTCTCGCCGCCGTCTCCGCCGCCCTGCTCTGGCTTCATCCCTAGGATATTCCCGCATCGCCTCATGGGACTTCCGGACCCTAAACTCCCAGACTTTCGTCCCCAGTCGGGCCTTCAAAGGCCTAATATTTCCTAGTCCCATTAGCTGAGCGTTTGGGGCCCCGAGGACTCATACGCCGACCCCCCGCCTCCGGCTATACTGCAGCCTATGATCAAACACTCTCTCGTCCTTTCTATAGCCTTCTTTCTCGCGGTCGGCCCCGTCGCCGCCCAGGTTCAGGAAGCCGCCGCCGGCGGCAAGGCCGGACCGGTCGTCGTCGGCGCGGCGGCCACGGCCGGCCTCAACGCGAACCTGGGCCTGCCGATGGCCGGCCCCGGTCTGAGCGGAGCGTTTTCCGGCGGGGTTTCCGCAGTCATTGCCGCAATCGAGGCATCCATGGTCCAGCCCGAGAGCCTTCGGGCCTTGGCCGTGAACCCCGCTCCCGAGGCCGTCTACGCCCGCGCGCTCATCGCCGCCGCCGTGACGCCCGCCGTCCGGGCCGAGGCGCTCAAAGCGCTCGGCGAGGGCGTCGTCTTGCGTCTGGAAACCGCCGTCTCGGCCCTGGTGTCGGCCCACGCCGGATCGGCCAATGCCTCCGCCGCCCTCCAGAGAGTCGCCGCCGAGTTCGCGGCCCTGGGCGAGAGCGCGCCCGAGGCCCTCGCGGTCACGGCCGCCGTTCCCGTCGGCTCCGCAAATCCCGTGAAGCTCAGCGCCCCGAAGCGCGTCTGGAGGGCTTTGAAGACCGCAGTGATCATGACCACGCTGGCCGCCACGATCTCGGCCGCGTCGCCCCCGCTGTTCGCCCACAACCCTCGCGCGCTCCCGACTTTCGAACAGGGCGTCGTCGTCATGGCGAAGCTGGACGCGGGCCGGACGCAAGGCCGGATAGAGTACGCCCGCGACATCAACGACGCGATCTCGAAGTGGACGCCGAGCACGAAGCTGATCGTCATCGGCAATCCCGGCCTCGACGCTGGCTCGCAGCAGCAACTCGCTGAGTGGCTCGCCCTAAAGCACTGGACCGTGCTCATCGTCGAGAGCAACTCGGGCATGTCCTACCGAGACGCGGAAGGCCGCGCGCACTACGACAACGACGCCGTCGAGTTCGGCGCGGGGCAGGGCCTCTATAAGAAAGACGGCTTCGGCTCGCAGATCGACGCCGCCTCCGGCCTGCAAGACGGATCGATCCTCGTGATCACGATGCAGCAGCACAAGCTGTACCTGCGCAATTCGCAGGCCCAACGGGACAACGGTCTCGATGCCGAGAGGCATTTCGCGGGCAGCCTGGATCAGTGGGCCGTGGCGCGCATGCGCGCCGGCGGCGACGTCATCGGCGCGGTCAAGGATACGGTGGCGAACCTGGACCGGCTCCTGAACTCCGCCGTCGCCGCGGCGGCGCAGAACGCCGTTTCCGCCGTCAGGAACGCCAAAACCTCCCTCGAGGAGCTGGCACGGGTCGGCGCCGCCTTCGAGCGCGCGCATCCTGCCGTCGCGGTCGGCGCCGTCGACCTCTCCGCCCTGCGCGCCCAACTCGCCGCGTCTGAGACGGCGCTTGCGAACAAAGACATGGCCGAGGCCTCGCGCATCGCCTCCGGCGTCGCCGCGTCCGCCGGCCGCGCGATCTCCGCGATGCGCAGCTACGACGCGAGCTACGCCTCCGCCCAGGCCGCCATAGAGTCCGTGCGCGGCGAAGTCGACGCGCTCGAGAAAGCCTCGAGCGCATTCCTTAAGGATCACCCGAAGGCGACGGGCGACCTTGCCCGCCCCGCCGTAGGCGCCATGCGCGAGAAGCTGAAGTCGGCCGAGTCGGAATTGTCGGGCAACCCATCGTCGGCGAAGTCCACCGCCGACTCCGTCGCCTCCGAGGTCCGCCGCGTGCAGACCGCCTTGACCGCCCACGCCGCCGGCGCCGACCAAATCGCCGCGTCCGAAGCAATCCTCAAGCAGATCGAGGCGCGCCGCCGCGCCGGCGCCGCCGCGCCGGTCCTGGTGACGGCCAAGCAGGCCCTTCGCGAGGCGCGCGAGGAGCACGACCTGGGCGCGTCCCAGTGGGCCTCCTCGCTCCAGAGCGCGAAGTCCGCGCTGGCGAGCGCCGAGCGCGAGATCTCCGCCGCGGACGCCGCCGCGAGCCGAAACGCGATGCTGGCGATGATCTTGCAGATACTGCTCGGCTTGGGCACGCTCGGAGCCGGAGTCTTCCTCAACGGGCGCGCCCGCAGGGCCCGCGGCAAGGCGGAAGCCGAACTGCGGAAGTGGGACGGCATTCTCGAGACGAAACTCGACGCCGTCATCGACGAGCTCGACAAGCGCATGGACGTCTACGTCGGTCCGATCTCCGGCGAGAAGTCCCGCGACTGGCAAGAGGAGACCGCGACGGCGGCGGAGCAGGTCCGCCAGGACGCCGGCCGCGCGAAGCTGTATCTCGCGATGGCGCGCAGCATCCACGACCGCGCGACCGCGCTGGTGCGTCCCCAGGCGCTGACCCCCGGCTGGTTCGTCAACCGCTTCTGGCCCTCGCGCTACCTGAAGGCCGAGAGCCTGCTCGCCAGCGAGCCGCTTACGTTCAGGCCCGAGGACGGCTTCGATTCGATATTCGGCAAAAAGAGAGACTGGCGCCAAGACCTCTACGGCGAGGCGAAGGACTACGCTCCGGTTTCGGAGAATTTCGAGTCGGTGATGGCCAAGTTCAATGAGACGTCGAAATCCGCCGTCGTCGCTCTCGATGAAATCGAGAAGGCGGCCACCGGCTACGGCGCGGCGTTCGAAGCGACCGCAGCCGCGATCTCAGCCGCCCAGAAATCAGCGTCCGCGGCCGCCTCGGGGGCGTTTTTCAAGCTTGGGGCGCTTGGAGAAACGATCCTCCCACGGGCCCGAGAGACCCTGGAAGCCGCGCGGGGCAAGGCCGCCAAGAACCCCGTCGGCGCGATGAAGGGCCAGGGCGCGCTCGCCGAGCGCATGGCCTCCGACGCGAGATCCCTGGCGGAGCTGGCGCTTTCGATGCGCAAGGGTGAGCTCGAAACGACGGATCCCATCGTCGCCGCGATGACTTCCGCCTCGGTCGCAACCCGGTGGATCGCCGCGTCGCGCTCCGCTCTCGACGAGCAGGCCTCGAAGCTCGCCGCTTCCCTCGATAAGACCTCGGGAGCGCAGGGTCTCGAGGCCCTCAAGGCCGCCTACGCGGCTCACGCCTCGAATCTCTCGAAGGCCAAGAACGGTCTGGCGGCGATCGCGGCGTCTAGCGCCGCGGCCGTCAAGTCGGCCGCGTCCGTCGACGCCGCGCGGGCCCAGGTCGCCTCCGTCCTCCAGCTGGAAACCGCGAACATGCTGCGCGAGAACGGCAACGATCCCACGCGGCGCCTGGCCGCCGCCGCAGAGGCGCTCGCCGAAGCCTCCCGGATGCTTGGCGTCGGCAAGCTCGCTCAAGCCGAAGCCTCGCACAAGCTGGGCGCCGAACTCCTGACCCAGGCGGACGCGATTGTCGCGGCCTCGCTGAAGTCCCTCAAGGAGCAGGAAGCCGACGTCGCCGTCCGCATTTCCGAGGCTCAGCGTCTCGATGCCCTCCTGCCGGAGCGCGCCGAGATCCTCAAGACGATCAAGCGCGACTTCGCCGCTTCGACCCTCGGCCTCTCCGCCGGCGACGTTTCCCACCCGAACGCCAACGGCAGCGTCGAGGACAACGTCGAGGAGGCTCAGGCCGCCGTCGAGGCCGCCAAGGCTAAGCGGGAGAAGGCGGTGCGCTCGTTTCGCGAAGCCAAGGTCCTCGAGGCCGCGTCCCTGCTCGACCAGGCCAAGGCCCACGAGGAGATCGCCCAGTCCCGCCTCGATGAGATATCCGAGAAGCGCGCGCGCTTGGACTCGGCCGTGTCCGACAACGCCGCGGCGCTCGAGAAGCTCGAGGCCAAATCCCGCGCGTGGAAGGCCGAGATCCCCGGCGACCAGCGCTCGATGCCCGCGACGATGAAAGCCTATGACGCGGCGGTCGCCGCGCTGGCCGAGGCGCGCGCGGCGGCCGAGGCGAAGAAGGGCGATCCCTTCAAGATCGCGGCCGCTATCGCCGCCGTCTCCGTCCAGATGGATCAGGTCTGGGCCAGGGTCAACAACGACCGCGACGCCTACGCCGAGGTCGTGCGCAGCCTCAAGGCCGCGTCAGCCCAGCTCGGGGCGGCCGCGCGGGCGGCCCAGGACGCCAAAGGCGACGGCGTCGCCGACAGTCCCGCGATCATCGCGGCCTACCGCGACCTCGCGAACCTCGACGCCGCTTACCAGACGACTTTGACCTTCTCGCAGAAAGAGCACGCCGATTGGCCCACGCTCGACCGCGAGGCGGATCGGATCACCAACGAGGCTGCCCGCGTCGCGGCGACCCTCAAGGGTGAATTGGCGGCCGCCGCCCGCGCGACCGACGCCATCTCGAAAGCCGCGTCGGAGGTCCGCGAGGCCACGAACTGGACCGGCTCTTACGGCGTGTCGGTGCCCGGGTCCCCCGGGAGCGGCTCGCTCAACTCGGCCCGCTCGGCCCTTAACGGCGGCGACTACGAGGGCGCGATCCGCTACGCCGACAGCGCGCGCGGCGCCGCCCTGGCCGCGATACAGACGGCGGAGGCGGAGGTCTCTCGACGCCGCCGGGCGGAGGAAGAAGAGCGGCGCCGCGAGCAAGAGGCCCGCAGGCGGAGGCAGCAGGAAGAAGACGATCGCCGGCGGCGCTCGGAAGAATCATCCCGATCAAACTGGGGCGGCGGAGGAGGAGGTTCCCGTTCGGGCGGCGGCGGAGGAGGCTGGGGCGGCTCCCGTTCGGGCGGAGGCAGCTCCGGTTGGTGAGAAGTCTCTTAGCGGTCATCATACTTGGCGCGGCGACGTCGGCCGCGGCGCAGGTTAAAGCCGGCATAGCCGCCGAAGGCGGCGTAGGCCGCGCAGTCGTTGCGTTCGTCGCGACGCCGATGAATCTTGGGCATGCTTCAAACCCTGCGCCGTTCATGCCGCCGCCTCCTTCTTTAGCCGTTCCCTCCATTCATCTCGACTTATCCGTCTTCGGTGCGCCTGGCCTCATAGCGAAGTCTCACGCCGTCGCCGCGTTCTCGTCCAAAGGCGATGAGATCCGAGCCGAAACCTCCCAGGCTATCGTCGCTTGGAAGGCCTCGCGCGCCGCTCGTTCTTTCGCGAAGGACTCGGCATCCGGATCCCCCTCGTCCGAGCAGCTCCCAGCCGGCGAATCCGCCCTCGACCTCGATGGGCTCTTCGACGGAGCCTTGCCGACGTCGGGGGAGGTGTTGTCCCGCGCCGAGTCGCTGGGCCTGGGTCACGCCGACGTCGCCTTCGCGATTTCCGAATCGGCGTCCACGCCCGAGGCCGCCGCTCGACTGTCGGCGTTGGGCGTGCTCGGCTCGAGGGAAGCCGTTCTGGCCGCGTCGAGCGAAGACGAGTTCCGCTTTCTCTTGACCCGCCTTTGGCGCAAGACCGCGGACTCCGTCGCTCCCGCCTTCCCGGTCGACCGTTCCTTCGCGATTGCCGCCCTGAAGGTTCAACGAAACGGCGCGACCTACTTCATCCACCCCGTCGCTCACGGCCAGCGCGGCGCCCCGCGCCGCTTTGCCGTTTTGTCCTTGGTTCGCCAGGTCAAGGCCTCCGGGCAGGCTCTCTATTCCGAGCAGAATCTCCCCGCTTACTACGGCTACAAGCACGGCCTCGAGACGCTCGACCACGCCGCGGCCCAGGGAGCGGCGGCCGCCGTCGTCGCCGCCGCCCCGGGCTACACCCGCGCGACGCTGCTCAAGCGCGAGATCGACCGGGCACTGGCGCCGGCAGGCGCGCTGGCCGCGCTGGCGTGGGTGCTCATCTCGCCCGCTTCGCCGTCGGCCTGGGCCTTGCTGCTTGCGTTCGGCGCGCTTGCCTGGCGCATGATGAGCAGCGATTTGCGGCAGATGCGCAGGCAGCGCCGCAGACGCGCCGCCGCCGCCCAGGCGGAAGGTCTAGTCGACATCGCCGAGCAGTACGCCGACGAAGCCCGGAATTTCTTCATCTCGAAGCCGGATCTTGAAGTCCTCAGAGGCCTCGAGCTTCCCCAGCCTCTGGGCGCCACGGCCGACGCCGCGTCCGTGCGCTCTCGCGCCATCGCCGACGCCGTCGCCGCCGACGCCGCCGCGTCGGGCGCCGGCGAGATCCACCTCGTCGTCGGGCACCTGCACGCGCACGAGGTCGCCTGGCGCCTGGCCGATGGGCCCAGAAGGGCGGCGCCAAGGTCCCAAATTTCCTAGGTCCAATGGATGCCTGCAATGACACCCAAGGTCTCATACGTCCGGATGCCGATCCGCGATAGAATAGCCTCGCAGCCGCGTTAAAACTCGGAGGAATACCCTGATGTTCAAGAAGCCCCTCGCCTCGATCGTGTCGGCCGCCGTCCTCGTGGCCGGACCCGGACAGCTCACGCTCACCGCCGCCGCGCAGACGCTGACGCGCGGCTCCGCGACCGGAGGGTCCGTGACCCCGACGATTATAACCGGGCTCAACCTCCCCGTTCTCGGAGCTTCTTCCTTTAATGTCCCGACCCTGGCGCCCGGCGCGCCGATCGCCGCCGCGCCCCTGGCCGGCGTCGTCCCCGCCGCAGCGAAGACAGTGCCCGTGGCCGTGCCCGTGCCCGTAGCGGCCAAGGGATCCCTCGCGGTGAGCGCCTTCCAAGAGGACAAGGCCGACGTCGTCGAGAAGGCCGCCGCGCTCGAGACTCTGTTCGAGAACTCGTCGGTCGCCGGCCGTGTGACTCCCGAGGTCCTCATTTCCGTCAAGTCCCGCGCCGCCCTTGAAAAGGTCCGGGCCGGCGGCTCCGTGTCCGAAACGACCACGCTCGGCAGGCGGGCCTGGAACGCGGGGCTGGGCATGCTGGGAATCGGCGTCAAGAAGCTGGAGACGCCGGAGATCCTGGCCCAGCGCATCATCGACCAGATCAACGCGCAGAAGCCGGTGTACAACCGCAAGGTGCAGGAAGCCTCGACCTTGGTCGAGAAGCTCCGCCGGCAGATCTCATCGGA
>MGTX01000009.1:108697-128125 GCA_001799675.1 Elusimicrobia bacterium GWA2_66_18 | reverse complement strand
GAACGGCGCCGATAGGCGACGGCGCGCAGAGGGGCGATGGGCCCCCCGCCGACAGGACCCGTCGCGCCATTTCAAGAAAGCCGACCGCGCCCGGCAGGAGCGCTGAAAGCCACCTGCTTATTTTGGGCGCACCATCGGGAGCCGCGGCCCATTGACGCGCCCCCGGCGTTGCTTCTATACTCGGGCGCAAGGAGATCCTCCCATGTTCGAGAGCGCGGAAGTCGGCAACGTCGTGGAGAAGAAGGCTTATGAGAAGCGCCTGGAACGCCTGCGCACGGACCTGCTCCGGGCCCAGCACGCCCTGGCCTCGACCAAGTTCCGCCTGCTCGTTTTGGTGGGAGGCGTCGAGGGGGGCGGCAAGACCGAGGTCGCGCGTCTGTTCCTTGAATGGATGGACCCGCGGGGCCTGCAGGTCGAGGCCTACGGCGACAAGTCCGAGGAGGAGGAGGAGCGCCCCGAGTACTGGCGCTATTGGCGGACCCTTCCCGCCTCCGGCCGCGGAGCGATCCTCGTGGGGACCTGGTACACCAGGCCCATCGTCCAGCGCGTCTTCAAGGACATATCCGAGGGCGACTTCGACATGGCCATGGACCGCGTCGTGGCTTTCGAGTCCATGCTGGCGCGCGAGGGCACGGTCATCGTGAAGATCTGGCTGCACCTCTCCAAGGATGAGCAGCGCCGCCGCTTCACGCAGTTGGAGAAGGCCCCCGCGACTTCCTGGCGCGTCTCCAAGCGGGACTGGGACTTTTCCTCCAAGTACGACCGCTTCCGCAAGATCTGCGAGCGCGCCCTGGCCAAGACCGGCACGGCCGAGGCGCCCTGGACGGTGGTCGAGGCGACCGACCGCCGCTATCGCGACCTGACGACCGGGGAGACCGTGCTCAAGGCCGTGCAGGACGCCGTCGCGCGGGCCGAGCTTCCGGAGCCGGCCAAGGCCCCGGACCGGACCAGGCCGCCCCAGATTTCGCTCCTCACGCGCCTGGACCTGTCGAAGTCCCTCGACGCCAAGGAGTACGACCATAAGATGATGAAGCAGCAGGCGCGAATCGCGCGCCTCACGCGCCGCCTGCGTTCTCAGGGCCGAGCCCTTATCGCGGTTTTCGAGGGCGCCGACGCGGCGGGCAAGGGAGGGGCCATCCGGCGCCTCCTGCCCGCCATGGACGCGCGCAACGCGAGGGTCATGTCGGTCGCCGCGCCCACCGACGAGGAGCGCGCGCGGCCGTATCTGTGGCGCTTCTGGCGTCACCTCCCGCGCCTGGGCCACGCGACGATCTACGACCGCTCCTGGTACGGACGCGTGCTCGTCGAGCGCGTGGAGGGCTTCTGCCCGGCCGCCGACTGGAAGCGCGCCTACGCGGAGATCGCCGCCTTCGAGGAGGAACTCTCCGAGAGCGGCGTCATCGTCGCCAAGTTCTGGCTCCAGATCAGCCGGGCGGAGCAGCTGCGCCGCTTCAAGGACCGTACCGTCACGCCCTTCAAACAATACAAGATCACGGAGGAGGATTGGCGCAACCGCGCGAAATGGGACGCCTATCAGGCCGCGGCCGTCGAGATGTTCGAGCGCACGAGCACGCCCTTCGCGCCGTGGACGCTGATCGAGGCCGAGGACAAACACTGGGGACGGGTGAAGGTCTTAAAGACCGTGGCCGACCGTCTCGAGGAGGAATTGGCGTGAGGCTCCCGGAGGGCATGAAGCCCGTCGTCTACTACCCGACGCTGTCGGACCCGCAGCCGCGGCGCTGAACCAGACCGCCCGTCTACGGGATCAGGATGCCCGCGATGTTCGCGGTCATGAAGGTCGCGAGCGCGCCGACGACCATCGCCTTCAGCCCCAGCTTGGCCAGGTCGTGGCGGCGGGAGGGCGCGATGCCCGAGATGCCGCCGATCTGGATCGCGATCGAGGAGAAGTTCGCGAACCCCGACAGCGCGTAGCTGACGATCACCACGGAGCGATGGGTCAGAGGCTGCCCTGTCTTGAGTATCTCGGTCAGCTGGAGATAGGCGACGAACTCGTTGAGGACCGTCTTGACGCCGATCAGCTTGCCCACGGTCCAGCAGTCCTGGACGGGCACGCCCATCAGCCACGCGATCGGCCAGCCGGCCAGCGCGAGGAGTCCTTCGAGGCTGGCCTGCGGGTGGCCGGCCCAGACGCCCGCGGCCTTGATCAGCGCGTTGAGCATCGCGATCAGCGCGATGAAGGCCAGCAGCATCGCGGCGACGTTGAAGGCCAGCGACAGTCCCTCGGAGGCGCCGCGCGCGGCCGCGTCGATTGCGTTGGCGTCGAGCTTCTCGCGGCCCATCTTGACGTGGCCGAGGGTCTTCGGAACGCCGGTCTCGGGCATCGCGATCTTCGCGCAGACGAGCGCGGCCGGGGCGGACATCACCGACTGCGCGATCAAGTGCCCGGCGATGTCCGGGAAATACTGGTGGAGCATGCCGACGTAGGCCGCCAGCACGCCGCCCGCGGTGTTGGCGAATCCCCCGACCATGACGGCCAGCAGCTCCGAGTTGGTCATGTCCGCCACGTAGGGCTTGACGACCAGCGGAGCCTCGGTCTGGCCGACGAAGATGTTGGCCGCCGTCGACAGCGTCTCGGCCCCCGAGGTCCTCATGGTCTTGTACATCACGACCGCGAAGAAGTCCACGACCCACTGCATCAGGCCTAGGTGGTAGCCGACGGTCATCAGCGCGGAGACGAAGATGATGGTGGGCAGGACGTTGAAGGCGAAGTTGACCATCGGCGTCTCGACTCGGCCGGTGACGAAGGAGCCGAACAGGAACTTGACGCCTTCGTTCGTGAAGCCGAGAAGGGCCATCACGCCGTCGTTGAGCTTCTCGAAGAACCACAGGCCCGGAGCGGTCTTGAGCACCAGCACGCCGAAGAAGAGCTGCAGAGCCATGCCCCAGGCCACCAGCCTCCAGTTGATCTTCCTGCGGTCGGAGGACATCAGCCAGCAGAGGCCCACGAGCGCGAAGAGCCCGAAGAAGGACATCGAGCGCTCCAGGACCGTGCTCGGCGCCTCCGCGGCCCGGCGAGCCTCCATCTGGGCCCGGATCTGCTCGGCGTTGCTCGCCGCCGCGGCGGGCTTGCCGTCCGCGACGGCGGCTGAGAAGACGGAGGTCCCGAGGGCCCCGAAGAGGCCGCAGAGGGCGAAGAGCGACCAGACGCGGCCGAGACGGCGCAGCGAGGGGGGGATGACCATCCGCGGATTCTAGCAAAGCCCCGGTTGATTTCCTATTATCGAAGCATGATGGCGCTCGTCCCTTCCCGCAACGCGACCGCGGCGATCCTGCTCGCCGCGCTCGGCTATTTCGTCGACATCTACGACCTCATCCTCTTCAGCATCGTGCGCGTGCCGAGCCTCAAAGACATCGGCGTCGCCCCCGAGAGGCTTCTCGACACCGGCCTTCTCCTCATCAACATGCAGATGGGGGGCATGCTCCTCGGCGGACTTCTGTGGGGCATTCTCGGAGATAAGAAAGGACGGCTCTCCGTTCTTTTCGGCTCCATCGCCCTCTATTCCCTGGCCAACCTCGCCAACGGCTTCGTCCAGGCCATCCCCGCCTACGCGGCTTTGCGGCTGATCGCGGGCATCGGCCTGGCCGGCGAGCTGGGCGCGGGCATCACCTTGGTCAGCGAACTCATGCCCAAGGAAACTCGCGGCTACGGCACCATGGTCGTGGCGGGCGTGGGCATCGCGGGCGGCGTGGTGGCGGGCTTGGTCGGAGATTTCTTCGGCTGGCGCACCGCCTACTTCGTGGGCGGGGGCATGGGCCTGGCCCTGCTGACCTTGCGCGTCGGAGTCTACGAGTCGGGGCTCTTCGACAAGGTCAAGCGCTCCCTGGTCAGGCGCGGCGATTTCTTCATACTCTTGCGGAGCCGAGAGAATCTGAGAAAATACCTCTCCTGCATACTGCTCGGAGTGCCCATCTGGTTCGTCATCGGCATCTTGGCCACCTTCGCGCCGGAGTTCGGCGAGGCGCTGGCCATGCCCGCCCTTCCCACGGGCGCGCGCGCCGTCATGTGGCTTTACGCGGGCTGCGCCCTGGGCGATTTCGCCAGCGGGGCCCTCAGTCAATGGCTCAGGAGCCGGCGTCGGGCCGCCCTCGTCTTCGTCCTCGCCGCGGCGGCCGTGTGCGCGATCTATCTCAACTTGCATGGGGCCGGACTCCCGGCCTTCTACGCCGCCTGTTTCGGCTTGGGATTCTTCTCGGGCTACTGGGCGGTCTTCGTCACCATCGCTGCCGAGCAGTTCGGCACCAACATCAGAGCCACGGTCACGACCACGGCGCCCAACTTCGTGCGGGGTTCCCTCGTGCTCGTGTCCTGGTGTTTCCAGTCCCTGAAGCCCCGGTACGGCATCCTGAGCGCGGCGGGAATCGTCGGCTTCGGGACCTTCGCTCTGGCTCTTTTGGCCCTGATGGGCCTCAAGGAGACTTTCGGCAAGGACCTGGACTACCTCGAGCCGCCGTGTTGAAGGTCGCGCTCATCCGTCCCGAGATCCCCGGCAATACCGGCAACGTCGGCCGGACCTGCTCCGCCGTGGGCGCCGAGCTCCACCTCATCGGCCCCTTGGGCTTCGAACTGAGCGAGAGCCGCCTGCGCCGCGCGGGCCTCGACTACTGGAAGAGGCTTTCTCCGCGGGTGTATGAGTCCCTCGACCGATTCCTCGCCGTCCTGCCCGAGGACGCGCCCCTGCTGGCCTTCAGCTCGGAGGGGGAAAAGACCCATTGGGAGGCCTCTTATAGGGAAGATTCCTGGCTGGTCTTCGGAGGCGAGTCGGGCGGCCTGCCTGCGGAATTGCGCGCGCGCTGGCGCGACCGGCTCTACCGCGTGCCCATGGTCGCGGACACGCGTTCGCTGAACCTGTCCGCCGCGGCGGCCGTCGTCATCTACGAGGCCCAGCGCGTCCTGGGCGGTTCCTCTCGGCGGGACAATGGGCCCGCCCGCTCATAGGTCCAATACCTCCCCGGACCTGCCCCTCAGTCTCAGCCCTCGAACGGGGCATTCCCTTATAATCCGAGGAGACGCGAAGCGTATTTTTCTTTTAGACGCAGAGGAGCCGAATATGGTCGTCGAGAAGACCGCCGCGAAGAAGTCCATCTCCGTGACTCTCGCCCTGGCCCTGGGGCTTTGCCTTCCCGGCGGCGCCGCGTGGTCCCAGACCTCCAGCGCCCGCGTCTCTGTCGTGACGGCGAGGGCCTCGGCTGCGTCCGCGGCTTCCATCGTCGGCGTCGAGTCCATCACGGTCGCGCTCCCCGTCCTCTCGCCGGGAAATAGCCCCGCCGTCGTCCCGTTTCCGGCCGCTTCCGCCCGGGACCTGGTCAAGCTGCCCGCCGCCGTGGAGCTGCATCCGGTTATCGGCCTGATCAATCAACTGCAGGAAACCGGCGTCGTCCTGCCCGAGACCTACAGTTCCTACGCAGATGCCGCGAAGGTGGAGGCCGCCGCCCGGGCCCTTCCCGAGGGCTCCTCCATCCGCGAGCAGCTCACCCAGTTGGCCGGCGTCATCCGCGCCTCCCGCGCCGGCGCGCCGATCGACGAGGAGACCGATAAGCGATTCTTCGACGGTTCCAAGCTCTCCGCGACCGAGGTCAAGGACATCCCGGCTACCGGCCTATTCGGTGTTTTGTCCGGCATGAAGCGCCTCCTGCCCGCGTCCGTCGCGCGCATGGTCGCCGTCAAGAAGATCGCGGCCCCGGCGCCCAAGCCGGCCGACCCCAAGACCTTCGAGCTTTCCGTCGACTCGGTCCGCTACGCTCCGATCTTTGACAATCTGCCGCAGAGCACCCGGGAGATCAAGAACGAGGACAAGCAGCTTGTCGGCCAGGACGAGGCGCTGAAGGCCATCCGCTTCGGCCTGGAGATGAAGGCCGACCACTACAACCTCTTCGTGGCCGGTCCCGACGGCAGCGGCCGCTCCTTGGCCCTGCGTCACGCCCTCGACGATATCGCTCCGAAGATGGCTGCACCCAACGACATCGTCGCCGCCACCAACTTCGCCGACAAGGACGTCCCGGTGTTCCTCCAGCTTGCCGCGGGCAGGGGCGAAAAGTTCGCCGAGGGCGTGGCGGGCTTCGTTTCAGCCCTGAAGGAGAACCTCCCTCGGGAGATCAGCGCGGGCGAGACGGGACAGAAGAAGCGTCAGATCCTGGCGACGCTCCAGGCCGCCGAGCAGGAGGAGCAGGCCGAATTCGACAAGAAGATCGCCTCCATAAAACTCGTCAAAGGCAAGTTCGGCGTATATTTCGCGGCCACGCGGACCGAGAAGGGCATGCAAATCTCCCTGGCCGTGTCGCATGAGGGCAAGGCGATGGCCGAGGAGGACGTCGCCGCGAAGGTCGGGGCCGGCGCCTTCACGCAGGCCGAGTTCGCGCAGGCCCGGGCCGAGCTCGCGCAGGAGAAGTCCGGCATCATAGAGAGCTTCAAGGCCATGATGCAGGCCAAACAGAAGATGACGCAGAAGGTCCAGGGTTTTCTCGAACAACTCGACGCGAAGGCCGCCGCGGCCCTGGTCACCGAGTTCGCCAACCAACTGGTGGGGATCGCCGTCTCCGGCCCCTCCACCGCAGAGGCTGAGGCCTTAAAGAAGCGCGCCCAGGAGCGCGACGAGGAGCTCCGTGAGGCCATGAAGCTCCTCGGCGGGAAGAAGTTCGGCAAGTTCGGCGCCGAAGTGAAGATCGGCATGGGCGCGAACGGTCCGGTCGTCGTGGCCGCACTGGTCTTCGACGGTCAGCGCCTGTCGGACCAGGTCGCCGCTGAGATGATCGCTGCCGGCAAGTTCCCAAGGGGGGCGTACGCTAAGGCTTTCTCCGCGCTCTCCAAGAAGGCCAAGGCCATCCAGGATAAGATGGCGGAGTACGTCGCGGCGACCCAGAAGGAGGCCGAGGCCCTGCAGGCCAAGAAGCCGGCCGCGACCCTCGAGTCCCGTCAGGTCGTGGCGTACATCCAGGACATGGCCCAGTTCGCCGCGGCAAACTACAAGATATTCCTCGGCGGCTTGAAGGAGAGCGAGGAGAAGTCCGGCCTCAAGCCCGTCCCGGGAATGCCCGCGCTTGCCCCTGCCGACTTCTTCCGCGTCAGCGTCCTGGTCGACAACGCCGGCCAGCAGGGCGCGCCGGTGGTTTTCGAGGAGAACCCCAGCTACGAGCGTCTTTTCGGCTACGGCGAAGACAACGCCCGCAGCATGATCATCCCGGGCGCGGGCATCGTCAAGACCGCAGCCCCCGGCGGCCCCACTCTCAAGGGAGGCTCGTTTCTCAAGGCCAATGGAGGCTTTCTCATCCTAAACGCCATGGATGTCTTGAAAAGCCCCGGCGCGTGGCCCGCGCTGATGCGCGCGGTGCGCAGCGGCAAGGCGGAGATCACCGAGGGCGGCTTGGTCGGGCTGGCTTCCCTGAAGGGCGACGTCTACGAAGTCCCCGGCAAGGTCAAGGTCGTGCTCATCGGCTCGCCGATGATCCAGATGCTGCTCGCCGCGCATGACGAGGATTTCGCCGCGAACTTCCAGAGCGTGGCGCAGTTCCAGCCGACCATCAAAATCACCAAGGATGCCGTCGGGGGCTTCCTGAACTTCTTTAAGCGCTCCGTCGGGGGCTCGGCCGGCGAGATCATGGACATGACCCGCGACGCGATCTCCCGCGTCCTCCAGCAGGCCGCGCGCCTGGCCGACAGCAACCGGTACTTCACGTCCCAGTTCGGCGCCCTGCACGGCCTCCTCCAGGAGGCCACGTATTGGGCCCGGAAGGCCGGCCGCACCGTGGTCGCAGCCGAGGATGTGGAGACCGCGCTCAAGGCCAAGACCGACCGCGAGGACGTCCACTACCAGCGGATGAGCGAGCTCTACCGGGAGAACATCATCCGCGTGGAGACGACCGGCTCGGCCGTCGGCCAGGTCACCGCCCTGGCCGTGATGGGCTCGCACGGGATGCAGATGCGCATGACCTTCGTGGCGGGTCCGGGCCCCGCGGGCATCGTGTCGGTGGACCATCAGGCCGGCGCCACGGGCCCCAGCTTCAACAAGGCCCTCGGCAACGAGTACAGCTTCTTGATGCATGAGTTCGGCGAGAAGAAGGCGCTGAAGGCTCAGATCCGCGTCTCCTACGAGCAGAGCTATGGAAAAATCGACGGTGACTCGTCCACTGCGGCGACGTTGTACGGCATCCTGTCCGCGCTCTCCGACGCGCCGATCTCGCAGAAGTTCTCGGTGACCGGCTCGGCCGACCAGTTCGGCAACGTGCAGGCCATCGGCGGCGTCAACGAGAAGATCGAGGGCTTCTTCGATCTCTGCAGCCACCGGGGGCTCACCGGCGACCAGGGCGTCATCATCCCCAAGACCAACGTCGGAGACCTCCAGCTCTCCCCCGAGGTGGCCCAGGCCGTCAAGGACGGCAAGTTCCACATCTACGCGGTGGACACCGTCGCCCAGGGCATGGAGATACTGACCGGCACGGCCTACCAGACCATCAAGGCGAAGGCGGCGGACCGCCTCGACGAGATCGCCAAGGTCAAGTAATCAGTAGACGGCGTTCCAGTCGCGCGTGGTGACGCGGAACTCGACGCGCCGGTTCTTGGCGCGGCCCTCTGCGGTGGAGTTGTCGGCCAGGGGGCGCGAGAAGCCGTAGCCCCGGTAGCGGATGCTGGGGGGAGGCAGGCCCCTCTTGACGAGGAAGGACTTCACCGACTTGGCGCGGCGCTCGGAGAGGTCCAGGTTGTAATCCTCTTCGCCGACGCTGTCGGTGTGGGCGAGGATGAAGAGCTTAAGGCGCTGGCTCTGCTCGAGCACGGAGACGATGAGCTCCAGGGTCGGATAGGACTCGGGCGTGATTTCGTCTTTATCAAACTCGAACTGTATCTTGGGAAGATCTCCGCGGGCGATGCGCTTCTCGATGTCCGCCAGGGTCTCGCGCGCGAGGCGTTCTTCCTCCGCGGAGTTTGCAGAGGCCGGACGGCGATCCTCGTCGCTGAGGAATATGAGCCCGTCGCGCCCGGCGCAGGCGGCCAGGGCGGCGAGGAGCACGAGGGGGGCGGGAGATCTCATGAGGGGAGTTTAGCCAGACCGGCGTCGCCCCCGCAAGACCGGCGGGCCGCCTCGTCTCTTGGATTCGGCCGGGTCCGGGGCTATACTTGGGGGAGAAGGCGCGAAGGAGGCTGATCCGCGATGCGAGTCAAAGAGAACCGCCGGGCCGTCCGGACCAAGCACGACTCCGTCTTGGAACTCCAAGACGAGAAGGGGCGCGCGATCCCGGGCGTCGTGCGTCTCATCGACGTCTCCGCGGTCGGCGTCAGTTTCGCGAGCACCGCGCCGCTGTCCAAAGGCATGCGACTTCACGGGCGCCTGCGTCTGCTTCGCACGGGCCCCCTGAATATCGCGGGGCGCGTGGTCCGGATCAGGGAGGGCGGCAACGTCACGTACTACGGCCTCGAGTTCGAGTCGGTCAAGCGCGCGCGGTAGGGCGCGTTTGGCTGGGCCCTTCGGCTTAGGCCGGCTTGGGTCCTAAGCGCCTTGCGCCGGACGCGCGCGAGGCTTAACCTCACTGTAAGTATGCGCTCCCTGCTCATCGCATTGACCCTGGCGGTTGCCCCGGCTTTTTCTTGGGCGGCGGCGACCGGGAAAGCCATACTCGCGTCCCTTCCTGGGGCGGCCGTTCCGGTTGCTCTTGCCCCCGGCATCCCCGTCGCCGCGATTTTTGCGTCCAATTTCGCCCCGCCGGCGCCTGTTTTGGCGTCGCCCTCCGCCGCCGCAGCAGGGACTCCTTTCGCCGCCCTGGAGCTTTTTGATCGATACAAGAACGCGAAAAATCTGGACGAATTTCTATCCATCATCCTGAGGGCCTATGACAATAGCGGGAACCTGAACCTTTCGGCCGGGCCCGAGGCGGCCTACGCCTATGGACCCCGCCTTCAAGACGTATCGCTGCATGTCGGCCCCAATGACGATGAGAGAGCCGTCGCGGCGGAAACGTTGGCGCGCGGCACGGGGGACACGACGCATGCCGTGCGCGAGAAACTCGCCAAAGCCCTGGCAGAATCCGGATCCGGGCCGGTTTCATTGCGACATTTTATCCCTGCCGTTCCCCGCGAACTGACCAATCAGTCTCCATCGTGCGAAGGTCCCAATTGCTGGAACGCCACCTTGCTCTGGGACGATCCTGGCGTGGGGGTCAAGTATGTGAAACGGGCGGAAATGGAGGCGCGCTTGATGGAGCAGTATGCTCCCTTAAAGCCTGGGGACAAACTCTCTTTCGGGGACGTGATCGTTATCTATGGGCTTGGAGCCTTCAACAGTCTTCTTCACACGGCAAGATACATCGACTCCGATCTCGTTTGGCATAAGGCGAGTTATACCATGGCATCTCTATGGACTTTCGAATCCCTGAAAGCCATGATGAGGCATTACTGGGGAAAATCCGATATCTTGGTCGAGTTCCGCCGTTTGCGAGGCGGGCCGCGCGACTCGAAGTGATATAATCCCGTCGAGCCGTTGCTCATCGGCGGGCGGGGCGTAGCTCAATTGGCAGAGCGCGTGGTTTGGGACCACGAGGTTCCGAGTTCGACCCTCGGCGCCCCGACGCCCGCTATCCTAAGGGTTGAGATGATCTTCACGGGTTTTATCGTTTCCCTGCTTCTGGGCGCTCCGGCCGGAGCTTTGACGCGAGTCTCGGTCAAGGCCGACGCGGTCGAGGCCCGTCTGCGCGCGGCGGATGCGGCTCTCGATAAGGCGGATTACGAGCGCGCCCGAGACGAACTCGCCGCGGCCGAGTACGAGATGGACTCCAAGGACCCGCGGATCGTGCGCGTCTATGAGCGGCGCGGAGCCGCCTATCTTCGAGAGGGGCGCATCAAGGAAGCGCGAGACGCCTTCACGCGAGCCATCGCGTCCGCGTCGACCCGCAAGGCGGACGGCCCCGCGGTCTCGCGCGCCTACGCGGGCATGGGGCTGTGCCTGCTCAAGCAGGACAACAAGGAGTTCGCGCTCAAGTTCTTCAAGCGCGGCCTTGCTTTCGCGCCGGACGAGGGAACGCGCATGTTCCTCGAGGACCATATCCGGGAACTGGAGGGCGGCGAGCCCGAGCCCCTGCGTTGAGCGGGACGTCTAGGAGGGGCGGCGTTTGGGCAGGGGCTTGCGGTTGGAGAATCCCTCGCCCACGGCGTGGTAGTGGGTGAGTTTCTTGTCGCCCAGCTTCCAGCATAGATAGACCTCGCGCCCGTCGAGACGAGAAGGGAAGTCCACGAGGGCCGGGTCCACGCCCTTGGGCAGGGCGCCCAAGTCCACGATTTTCTGCAGCCACTGATTGATGCCCGAGGCGAGGAACTGGAGCTGGGCGCGTTCGATGGCCGAGGCCGCCGGGTCGCGGTCCTGCGTTGCCTGCCGACGGCGCAGGGAGCCGGCCTTCACCTCGGCCTGGGCGGTGAGTTCGGCCACGGCGTCGAAGACCTTCTCGAGTTCCGGGATGAGAAGCTCCGCCTCGGCGACCGTGAAGAATTTCATGACGCGATCGTCGCGTTGAGCTTCAAGACGGCGTCTACTCGGCGAGGACCGAGGCCCGGAGGAACTCGCGGTTGAGGCGGGCGATGTTGGAGACTTTGATGTCCTTGGGGCAGGCGGCCTCGCACTCATACTCGTTGGAGCAGTGGCCGAAGCCCTCGGCGTCCATCGCCGAGCGCATGGCGAGCGCGCGCTTCTCGCGCTCGGGCCGGCCCTGCGGCAGGAGGGCGTACTGGGAGACCTTGGCCGCCACAAAGAGCATGGCCGAGGCATTGGGGCAGGCCGCGACGCACGCGCCGCAGCCGATGCAGGACGCCGCGTCCAGGGCTTTCTCGGCATTCTGCTTCGGGACCGGCAGGCAGTTGGCGTCGACGGCGCCGCCGGTGCCGACCGAGACGAAGCCGCCGGCGGCCTGGATGCGGTCGAAAGCGGAGCGGTCCACGACCAAGTCCTTGACGACGGGGAAGGCCTTGGCGCGGAAGGGCTCGATGGTGATCGTGTCGCCGTCCTGGTAGCGGCGCATGTGCAGCTGGCAACTCGTGGCGGCCTTATCCTTGCCGTGGGCCTGGCCGTCGATCATCAAGGCGCACATCCCGCAGATTCCCTCGCGGCAGTCGTGGTCGAAGCAGATCGCGTCCTCGCCCTTGACGACGAGTTCCTCGTTGAGAATGTCGAGCATTTCCAGGAAAGACATGTCATTGGACACGCCCGAGACCTGGTACTCGACGAGGCCGCCCGGGGACTTCGCGTCCTTCTGGCGCCAGACCTTCAGCGTGAGGTTCATGCGTAGTTCCTTTGCGCGATGTGGACGTTCTCGAAGGTCAGGGGTTCCGTGTGGCGCGCGGGCTCCCGGCCTTCCCCCTTGTGCTCCCAGACCGCGACGTGGCTGAAATTCACGTCGTCGCGCTTGGCCTCGCCGTCCTCGGTCTGATGCTCCTCGCGGAAGTGGCCGCCGCAGGATTCCTCGCGCGCGAGGGCGTCCTTGGCCAGGAGCTCGCCGAACTCCAGGAAGTCCGCCACGCGGCCGGCGCGCTCGAGAGTCTGGTTGAACGACTCGCCGGATCCCGTGACCGCGACGGTCTTCCAGAACTCCTCGCGGATTCGGGGAATCTCCGCGATGGCCTCCTGGAGGCCCTTGGCGTTGCGGCCCATGCCCGCGTGCTCCCACATGATCTTGCCGAGCCGGCGGTGGAAATCCTGGGGCGTGCGCTTGCCTCCGGTCGAGAGGAGCTTCGCGGTGCGCGCGGCGACGGAGTCCTCGGCCGCGCGGAAGGCGTCGTGGTCGGTCGTGACCTTGCCGAGCTTGGCGCCGGCGAGATAGCCGCCCAGGGTGTAGGGGATCACGAAGTAGCCGTCGGCCAGGCCCTGCATCAGGGCCGAGGCGCCGAGGCGGTTGGCCCCGTGGTCGGAGAAGTTCGCCTCGCCCAGGCAGAACAGGCCCGGGATGGTCGTCATCAGGTTGTAGTCGACCCAGAGGCCGCCCATCGCGTAGTGCACGGCCGGATAGATGCGCATGGGCGCCTGATAGGGGTCCTCGTCGGTGATATGGTGGTACATGTCGAAGAGGTTGCCGTACTTCTCGGCGATCTTGTCCTTGCCCAGGCGCTTGACGGCGTCCTCAAAGTCGAGGAAGACCGCCAGGCCGCCCAAAGCGCCGCGGCCGTCGTCGGTCATCTGCTTGGCCGCGCGCGAGGCGATGTCGCGCGGGACGAGGTTGCCGAAGGCGGGGTACTTGCGCTCCAGGTAGTAGTCGCGCTCGTCCTCGGGGATGTCCTGGGGCTTGCGGACGTCGCCCTTCTTCTTGGGCGCCCAGACCCTGCCGTCGTTGCGCAGGGACTCGGACATGAGGGTGAGTTTGGACTGGCGTTCGCCCGCGACGGGGATGCAGGTCGGGTGGATCTGCGTGAAGCAGGGGTTGGCGAAGGCGGCCCCGCGCTTGTGCGCGCGCCAGGCCGCGGTCACGTTGCAGGAGTTGGCGTTGGTGGAGAGGTTGAACACGTTGCCGTAGCCGCCGGTGCAAAGGAGCACCGCGTCTCCCCGGTGCTTCTCGACGGCCCCCGTCACGAGGTTGCGGCAGACGATGCCGCGGGCCCGGCCGTCGGCGACGACCAAGTCGAGCATCTCGCGCCGGGGGAATATCTTGACGGCTCCCGCGCCGGCCTGGCGCATCAGGGCGGAATAGGCGCCGAGCAGGAGCTGCTGCCCGGTCTGGCCGCGCGCGTAGAAGGTGCGCGAGACCTGAGCGCCGCCGAAGGAGCGGTTGTCGAGCAGGCCGCCGTACTCGCGGGCGAAGGGCACGCCTTGGGCCACGCACTGGTCGATGATGGCGTTGGAGACCTGGGCCAGGCGGTAGACGTTGGACTCGCGGGCGCGGAAGTCTCCGCCCTTGACGGTGTCGTAGAACAGGCGTCGGACGGAGTCGCCGTCGTTGGGATAATTCTTCGCCGCGTTGATGCCGCCCTGGGCGGCGATGGAGTGGGCGCGCCGCGGCGAGTCCTGCACGCAGAAGGCTTCCACGTTGTAGCCGAGTTCGGCCAGAGAGGCGGCCGCCGAGGCTCCCGCCAGACCGGCGCCGACCACCAAGACCTTGTAGTTCCTCTTATTGGCGGGATTGACGAGTTTGAGCTCGAAGCGGTGCTTGTCCCACTGATCTTCGATGGGGCCGGTGGGGACTTTGGAGTCGAGCTTCACTGGGCGCCTTCCTCGGCCGCGCAACAGGCCGTTGTATTGGGTGCGAACCATCCGAAGTAGATGGGCAGGCTGGCGAAACCCGCCGCGATTGAGACCGCGAAGAGCAGCCCGAGCTTCTTGAGCATCGGAGTGTAGCGCGGATGACCGGCGCCGAAGGTCTGGAGGGCGCTCTGCACGCCGTGCGAGAGGTGCAAGCCGACGCCCGCGACGGCCAGGATGTAGAAGCCCGCGTACAGGGGGTTCTTCAACCAGCCGGTCACGTGGGCGTAGAGATCGGGGCCCTTCAAGCCTCCGACCTCGAACTTCAGGGTGGCGACATGGATGATGATGAAGGCGAGGATGAGCGCGCCGGTCATCGCCATCGTCCTGGAGCCCGGGGTGCGCGCGCCCTTGCCGCGATAAACCTCGTAGTCCACGGGACGGGCGGCCTGATTGGCGAACTTGGCGCGGATGGCCAGCGCGATGTGGAGGAGGAAGAGCGCGACGAGGCCCCCCTCGGCCAGGGGGATGAGGGGGTTGGCCTCAAGAGCTTCCGCGTAGTGGTTGAAGGCGTCGGCGCCGGCGAACATGAACAGGTTGCCGGCGAGGTGGGCGATCAGGAAGCCGCAGAGGAGGAACCCCGCGAGCGCGAGCATGATCTTCTTTCCGATGCTGGACTCGAGGAACTCGAGGAATCGGCAGGAGCGCTTGCAGCAGCAGGTTTTGGCGGCTTCCATCCGGGTCATCTCCTTTCTATGCAGGCGGGGCTTCCTTCACGCCGATTCTATCACGCGTGCCCGCCGCATTGATTGATATGGATCAACCGGATTGTAAGAGATGTCGCCCGGCGTCCGAGGCGAACTTAGGGCTCGGCCAACGCGAGGGTAAAAGAGAAGACCGCCCCGCGCCCCGGCGCGCTATCGACCCAGATCTCCCCGCCGTGTCGGGAGACGAACTCCCGGACGATCGGCAAGCCCAGGCCGACCCCCTCGCGGCGTTGGTTTGGAGGGGCCGCTTGCGTGAACTTCTCGAAAATCACCTTTTGCATCTCCAGGGGGATGCCGTGGCCGGTGTCGCTCACCGAGACCACGGCCTTGCCCGCGCGCGCGCCCGCGCCGGTCCCGGCGCCGACCGTGATGCTGCCGCTTTCGGGTGTGGACTTGATCGAGTTCGAGAGAAGGTTCGTTAGGACTTGGACGATCCTGTTGCGGTCTGCGATCACCGTCAGGGAGGTTTTCTCGGCGACCGCCAGGCTCAGTCCCTTCGAGGCGGCCCAAGGCTTCATGCTCTCGACGGCCTCGTGAAGGATGAGGTCCAGCGAGGTAGGGGCGGGCAGCAGCGACATGCGGCCCGACTGCAAGCGGGCCATATCGAGGATCTCGTTGATCATCCGCGTCAGTTGACGGGTATTCTTAAGACTGATGTCGAGGAAGCGATTCTCCTGCGCCGTGAGCTTGCCGGCTGCGCCGCGCGTGATGATCTCAAGAGCGGAGTTGATGGCGGACAAGGGCGCTTTGAGCTCGTGGGTGACGTGCGAAATGAATTCATCTTTCGCGCGCGCGGCCTCTCTGAGCTTGGCGATATACGGCGCGATGCCGTAAGTTCCGACGACGCGGCCCTCCTCGTCTTGAACGACTGCGGTCGCTTGGCGTATGGCGCCGAGCAACTCTTCATCGCCGGTCACGCGGACTTCGTCGCGTAAAGAGGGGGAGGCCAAGGTCACGATGTGCTCGGTGCTGCCGGCGTTCTCCAGGATCGGCTTGCCCGCCAGAGCGGAGAGCGGACGGCCGGCGATGGCCTCGGCGATGGGGTCCATCATGAGGACCCGTCCGTCTTTGTCCACCACGACGCGCCCTTCCGCGACCGTGGTTATCAGTCTTTCCGCGCGCCGGCGCCCTTCTTGCGCGTGCCGGCTTTCGTCCTGGAATGATTTCGTGGATTCAGCCACCTTCCGCGCCAACGAACTCTTCACTGAGTCCAGGATATCCGCATAGATGCGGGCGCGCTCATCCTGGTCGGGCACGGATTCGTCCACGAGAGCCTTGATGAACGAACCGAGCGGCATTCCGGATAGCTTCTGACGCCGCGCATTCGCGGAAGCGCCGCGATAAGCGCGCGCGGCTGAGATCGGGCTTTCGACCGGCGGGCGGCGAGCCTTGGCCGGCGCGCGAGAGAATCGTTCGACGTTCACCCGGATGTTCAGGATATCGTGCCGGCGTAGAAACTCCGCGGGCTCCACGCTCCCTCCGGGGCGGGAGAGGAACTCGCAGAAGGAGCCCAGCTCATCGGCGCTCGTTGCGGCGAGGAGGGTCGCGCTGTGGAGATTATGCGCGCGGAAGAGCTTGAGCAGCCCCTCGATGACCTGGACATTGGAGGCTATCGGTTCGCCGTCAATGACCAAGCGTCCCTCGATGAGGGCCACCGCAACTTGAGATCTTCCGGTGGCCGTCATGAGGGCCTGGAGGGCGCTCAGACAGTCGTTGACGGCCGTCGAGGCTATTGGATGCCGGGCCGTGTAGAGGGTCACCAAGCGGGCCGACTGAGCCAGGCAGCGGAGCAATTCTTTGGGCTGATTCCCCTGGGCGGGGTGCTGGTTATGCTGGTGTCTGACCATCAAGGTGTTCCTCAAGAAACGTCAAGCCGTAGGCGATCATCGCATCATCCGGACGCTCTTTGGACAGAGCGCGCATCTCGGCGCAGGACTCTTCGACCCGGCCGAGAAAGTGGAGGACCATGGCATGATTGTAGCGAGCCAGCCGGCTGCCCGCATTGACGGCCAGGGCGCGGTCGATGAAACGCAGCGCTTCCGCGTGGCGCTCGTGCTCGCAGAGGACTACGCCCAGATCATGGAGCGCGGCGAAGAAGGCTGGGCGCAGGGTCAGGGCTTTCTTGACGGCCGGATCCTCGAGGCTGTAGCCCGACGCGCGCCATAATTCGTACCACGAGTCCGCGCATTCGGGGGCGATCTCGACGGCGAGCTCGGCTTCCGAGCAGCGGCGCTCCGCATCCGCCCGAGATCCTCTCCTGAGCGCTACGGCCATGGCGCGGTGGACGCAGGCTGTGAGGGGCGCCAGTTCCAGGCCGCGTTCGGCGCAGGAGAAAGCCTGGTCGTAATAGCTCCGGCTCTCCAGCTCGGAGACCTCCCGGCGGAAACCCCAGAGGGCGTAGGCCTCTGCCAGCCCGGAGTAGGCGTCCGCGCATGATGGATTCTCCCGCAGGGCTTGGCGGTAGAGGCCGACGGCCTCCTCGTAGTTTTCCGGCTCGCAGAGTCCCGACGCCTTTCGCGCGCGCTCAATGAGCGTATCGGTCCCTTCTGTTTCCATCGTTTTCATGGGATTAATCCGCCATCACCTTCAACGCTTCCGTCAGCGAGGTGCGGCCTGCCGCGGCGGCGGCCAGCGCCGCCTGCTTCAGACTCGTCATTCCCTCGGCGACGGCGAGCTCCGCGAGAAGGTCCGCGCTCTTGGACTCCAGGATGTTCTGACGCATTTCGGCGGTGCGTATCGGCATCACTTCGAAGAGCGGCAACCGTCCTTTGTAGCCGGTCTGCCGGCACTCCGGGCAGCCCATGCCGCGGAAGAGGTTGTCGAGCGGGGCGGCCTCCGCTTCGGTGAGGAGCCTCCTGTCGGCGTCGCTGAGAGCCGTCGGGACCCGGCATGCAAGGCAGAGACCGCGCACGAGCCTTTGGGCGATGACGAGTTTGAGGCTGGCGGCCAGGAGGTAGGGCGCGAGACCCATATGTTTCAGGCGCGTGACCGTGGCGGGGGCGCTGTTGGTGTGGAGAGTCGAGAAGACGAGATGTCCGGTGACGGCCGCCTTGACCGAAATCTCCGCCGTCTCCAGATCGCGGATCTCTCCGACCAGCATGATGTCGGGGTCCTGGCGCAGGAAGGATCGCAGGATCGACTCGAAGGTGAGGCCGATCTTGGCGCGGACGGGGACTTGCGTGATTCCGGGCAGTTCATACTCCACGGGGTCCTCGGCGGTCATGATGTTGACGTCGGGCGTATTGACCGACCGGATCATCGTGTAGAGGGTCGTGCTCTTGCCGCTGCCGGTCGGACCCGTGACGAGGATGAGGCCGTGGGGCGTTTTGAGGGCGTGTTCGATGCAGTCCTGGTCCCGCGGGCAGAAGCCGGAATCGACGAGGCTTCCCTTGATTTTTCCGCCGCCAAGCACGCGCATCACAATTTTCTCGCCGTGCAGGCTGGGCAGGCAGCTGATGCGGAACTCCACCTTTTTGCCTTTGATGATCGCTCGAATCTGGCCGTCCTGCGCCAATCGGCGTTCCGTGATAATGAGGTTGGCCATGATTTTCAGCCGCGCGGTGATTCGGATGGCCAGCGCCGAGGGCATTGAATAGACGCGCTGCAGCGCTCCGTTGACCCGCATTCGGACCACGAGTTCTCGTTCCTGGGGCTCGATGTGGATGTCGCTGGCTCCGATGGCCACCGCGCGCACGAGAATCTTATTGACGCGCGATATGAGAGGAGAGTCATTCGCGATGACTTCGAGACCTTCAACTGCGTCATTCTTGCCATTATCTTCCGGTTCAGGCGCATCGACCAGAAGATCGTCATCATCCGACTCATCATCTTCAGGACCGGCTTCCAGTTCAAGTCCGCGCTCCGCTTCACGCGGGACGAGCGTGGTTTGGGAGCCTGCGGGCGAGGGGGGCGCGGCGGCGAGCGCCCGATTCAAAGTCTGAAGCAGACGCGCGTTGGAAACGGGTTTTTCCAGGAATTCGCACAGATCCATGAGGGTTCCGCGCAGATTCCGTTTGTGGGGCGACCCGGAGAACATGATGAGCGGGATGTCGCGGGTTTCGTCGTTTTTGCGCAGCTCCTGCGCGAGTTCGTAACCGTTCATTTGCGGCATATTGAAGTCAAGCAGGACGAGATCCGGGCGCCGTTCGCGGGCAATCTTCAGTCCATGGGCGCCGTCGCCGGCCTCGACGACTTCATAGCCGTTCTCAGTCAGGAGAAATCGGACGGTCTCTCGGTAGTCGTTATTGTCATCGACGACAAGTATGCGGGGCCGGCGCGTTTGGCGCGCCGGATCGGCGCGAGGGGGTTCCTGCGGCTGCGGCGAGGGGAGTCCGGCGGAAGGGCGAGCGGGTGTCGGGGCGGAGAGTACGATTGCGGGGCGCCGGTCGTCCTGGGCGGGCCGGGGAGTCCGGGGCGTTCCAAGGAGCGCGTCGAGTTCCGCGATGATGTCGCCCGGGCTTGAGGCGGGATTATTTTTTTGCATCGTTGTTGGAGTGTAGCCG
>MGTX01000009.1:0-108666 GCA_001799675.1 Elusimicrobia bacterium GWA2_66_18 | reverse complement strand
CCGAGCGGCTTTACAGCCCCCGCGCTAAACGCTATTCTCGGCCGATGCTCCCCGCGCTCATCCTCGCCGCCGCGGCGTTCGCCGCCGAGCCGGTCAAGAATCCCGAGACTTTCACCAACCTCGAGATCGGCGAGGTCGGCAGCCTCGACCCCGCCTTCCCTTATGACGGCTCGAGCCAGTCCGTCATCCAGAACGTCTACGAGACCTTGATCGCCTTCAAGGGCTCCTCGCTTTCCGAGTTCGAGCCGCGCCTCTCGCAGAAAGTCCCGAACCCGGCGAACGGCCTCGTCTCCAAGGACGGCCGGACCTACCGCTTCCCCATCCGCGAGGGCGTGAGGTTTCACGATGGGACCGAGGTCACCGCCGAGGACGCGCGCTACTCGCTCTTGCGCTTCATGATCACGGACCGTTCCGGAGGGCCCTCGGCCCTGCTGCTGGAGCCCATCGCGGGCGCGCCCGGCACGAGGAACTCATCGGGGACCGTGACCCTCGATTTCGCCGCGCTCGAGCAGGCCGTCCGCGTGGAGGGACGCGACGTCGTGGTCACGCTGCCGCGTCCCTTCGGCCCCTTTCTCGGGATCATGGCGCGTTGGTCCTATGTCGTGCCCAAGGCCTGGTGCGTCGCGCATGGGGAATGGGACGGGACGGCCGCGGCCTGGCGGGCGTACAACGACCCGCCCAAGGAGAAGTCCTATCTCTTCGAGCACATGAACGGAGCGGGTCCCTTCAAGCTGGCGCGCTGGGACAAGACGGCGCGCTACGTCCTGCTCGACCGCCACGACGGCTATTGGCGCGGCGGCGCGAGGCTCAAGCACGTGCTGGTCAAGGCCGTGCCCGAACTCAACACGCGCCGCCTGATGCTCATGGCCGGGGACGCGGACTTGATCGAAACGCCGCGGCCCTACGCCTCTCAACTCGCGGGCCTGCCCGGCGTGAAGCTGGTCGACGGCCTGCGCCGTCTGCAGACGGACCCGGCGCTCTTCTTCACGGTCAAGATCAACCCCGTCGCCAACCCGGACATCGGCTCCGGGAAGCTCGACGGCGACGGCATCCCGCCGGATTTCTTCGCCGACCCGGACGTGCGCCGGGGCTTCTCCTACGCCTTCGACTATGACGCGATCCTGCGCGATACCTTCAAGGGGACGGCCGTGCGCGCCATGGGGCCCATCCCTCCGAGCGTTTTCGGCTCCGACGCGAGTCAGCCGCGGTATGTTCACGACCTCAAGAAGGCCGAGGAGCGCCTGCGCAAGGCGCACGGAGGCCGTTTATGGGAGAAAGGCTTCCGCTTCACGCTGACCTACAACACCGGCGGCGAGGTGCGCGAGGCCGCGGCGCAGATCCTCAAGAAGGGCGTGGAGCGCCTCAACCCCAAGTTCCGCGTCGACCTGCGCGGGGTGGATTGGGCGAACTTCGTCGACAAGGCTCAGCGCCGCTTGATGCCGATCTTCGCGCGCGGCTGGATCGCGGATTACCCCGATGCCCATAATTTCATCTATGCCTTCTATCATTCCCAAGGGCGTTACCCCTCGGCCCAGGGTTATTCGAATCCCGAATTGGACGCCATGATCGAGAAGGCCGTGACCGAGCCGTCCTCCGTCAAGCGCGCGGTCTTGTACAAGACTATCCTAGAGAAGGGATATGAAGAAGCTCCGGCCGTCTTCACGGTCCATCCGGCCGGGATCTACGCCATGAGGGAATGGGTCAAAGGATTCGTCGATCATCCGGTGAACCTCGGCGTCTACTACTACCCCATCGAGAAGAAATGACGGCGCGCGCCGAGCGGGCCAAGAAGATCGTCGCGGGGCTGCGCAGGCTCTACCCCGAGGCGAGGTGCGAGCTGGATTATTCCAACGCCCACGAACTTCTCTTTGCGACCATCCTCTCCGCGCAATGCACGGACGTGCGCGTCAACCAGGTCACGAAGACCCTGTTCCAGCGCTACCGGACCGTCGCGGACTACGCGAACGCCGACCCGCCGACGCTCGAGGCGATCATCCGCAGCTGCGGCTTCTACCGTTCCAAGGCCAAGTCCATCCTAGAGGCGGCTAAGGCCCTCCTCGAGCGGTTCGGGGGTGAGGTTCCCGCCGAGATGGACCAACTCCTGACCCTGCGCGGCGTGGCGCGCAAGACCGCCAACGTGGTCCTCGGCGACGCCTTCGGCAAGGCCGAGGGCGTCGTCGTCGACACCCACATGAAGCGGCTGGCCTATCGCATGGGACTGACCGACGAGACGGACCCGGTCGCAGTGGAGCGCGACCTTATGGCCTGCGTGCCGAAGAATGACTGGAACTACTTCTCCCACGCCATGATCTGGCACGGCCGCCGCGTCTGCAGGGCCTTGCGCCCCGCCTGCGAGGGATGCGCCTTGCGTCCGCATTGCCCCCAGCGGGGCCTGGACGCCGACTAACGGCCGGTCGCGCCGAGGGGGCGCAGGGACCTGAGGAAGCGCACGAAGTCGTCGCGGAAGTCCAGATAGTTCGCCCGAGCGGTCGCCAGGCGCACCACGAAGTAGGCCTCGCCGCCGTGCGGGATGACGGCCACGTAGTGGTGGATCTCGATCGGCGTCGAGGGGCCCTCTTCGGCGGGCAGGCGGCGCGTCTCCACGACCTCGAAGGTCCGCGCCAGGCCGGCGGGCACGCGCAGGGGCCGCACGGACGTGGCGGAGCGCGCGACGGCCGAGTCCGCGGCGCGCATCGCGTCGATGGCGCGCTTGACGGGCTGGAAGCCGGCGGAGTCCCGGTCCACCAGGCGCACCGACAGCACGGCCCGGAACCGGCCCGAGGGGTCGTCGGGCCCGAAGACTCGGACCACGGAGCCCGAGGCGCCCTCCTCTTCGTTGGGGCGCCAGCCGACGCTCGGCAGGTCGGCGAGGAAGAAGCGCGAGGCGGGGGCGAGGACCTGCCGGCCCGGCTTAGGCTTCTCGGGCGAGGCTTCTCCCGGAACGGCGGCCGAGCGCGCGGCGTTCTCGGCCGACTGGAGCCAATCCTCGGCGCGCGCGCCGGAGGGCGCAAGCAGGATCAGCAGGAAGAGGCTAGTCCTTGCGCTCATGGTTTTCCTCTTTGGCCTTGCGCTCGCGCAGGGCCCGCTCGGCGCGCGACGCCTCGGCGACGAGGAGGGCCGCCTTGCGCAGGGATTGCTCGCGCCGGGTGTCTGCGGGGGGACAGGCCGGGAGTGCTGCGAAGAGGCGCCGCCGCGCGTCGGCTTCCTCGTCCGACGCGCGCTGGGCGGCGGCCTTGGCGTCCTTGGCGGCGAGCAGGCCCGCGTCCAGCAGCGACTCGATCGTCCCCACGCGCCGGGCGCGCGCGCGCGCCGCCTGGGCCAGGGCGTCCTCCAGGGCCGCCCTCACGCAGGTCCCCCCCGCGCGCTGCTCGAAGGCGAGCTCGCTCTCGGGGCCGCCGCGGCGGGGGTCGAGCGCGGCGACCCGCGCCGCGGCCCACGAGCCGAGGGTGAGGTCCTCGTCCTCGTCGGGCCTCTCCAGCCAGCCGCGCAGTTCCGCGCGGCGGTCGCCGTCGAGGAAGGAGTCCTGTCCAAAGTCGTCCTTGACGCGGGAGGAGAAGAGCAGGCGCGCGGTGCGCGCCCAGCGCCGGGCCGCGTAGACCGAGGCCGTCAGGTCTTCGCGCGAGAGGCCGAGGAGGAGGAGTTGTTCGAGAAGCTCGCCGGCCTGCTCCGGCGCGGAGTACGAGCCGCGTCGGGATCCGTCTGCGAAGACCTTCGCCGCGCCCCAATCTCCATTCTGCGTCCCCGCGGCAACCGCGTCCCGGCGCAGGGCGTCGAGCGCCGGAGCGGGCACGCCCAACTCGGCGTAGAAGCGGGGCGACTCGGCCAGGAGGACGGCCTGCTTCGCGCTGAAGAGGCTCTGTCTGCGCTCCACGTAGACGGGGCCGGGGCTCAAGGCGACGATGAGGAGCCCATCGGCCTGATCCGGCTGCGTGACCAGGCCCGCGCGCAGTCCCGCGCCCGTGCGCGCGCCGTCGAAGACGACCTGCGGGATAGCCGTGACCACGGTGCGGCGCAGGAGGGGCAGGCAGAAGTCGGGGGCCTTTTGGCCGATCATCTGAAGCAGGGCCTTGCCTTCCTTCGTGTAGGGGCCCTCGGCCACGAACTGGGCGTACTGCTCGGCGCTCACCATCGGCGCGCCGGGCTTGGGAGTCTCGGGCGCCGGCGCGGGAGGGGCCGGGGCGGCGGGGGCGGCGACGGAGGTGGAAGGCTTCACCGCCGCCGGCGCAGCGGGCGGAGTCCAGGGTTTCAGCGTCCCGAGATCCGGGGTGGCGAGCGGCACGGAGGCAGCGGCGACGGCGGCCGGAGGGATTACGGCGGCGGAAGGGGCCGCGGCCGGGACCGGCTCGGGCTCGGGGTCCTTCAGGGTCGAGAGGCCGGAGTCCTTCTCGAAGCGAAGCGGGATCTTGTCCAGGGACTCGAGCTCCTCCAGGCTGAAGTAGGAGCGGAAGTCTCGGCGCGTGCCCACGCCGAAGACGGGCCAGTTTTGCCGCACGATCGTCCGGACGATCTCGCGCTCCTCGCCGGTCGGCGTCTTCTCGCCCTCGCCGCGGTTGAGGAGAATGTTGAGCTGGAGCAGGGCCTTCAGGCGCCGCGCCCCGGCGAGATGGGCAAGGAGACCAGACATCCCGGCTCGGGGGACGGGCGCGTCGGAGATCTTGTCCCAGATCTTGCCGTCCTCGCGCAACTCGTAGCCGTTGGTCGTGAGCAGGTCGCGGGAGAGCTCGTCTAAGGGCGCGGTCTTGGCGTCGTAGGCGACCGCCGAGAAGGCGGCGCCGGCGGGAATGTTCAGGGCCAGGAGGGCGGCCAACGCCAGGGCGGCGCGAGGGAGCATTGAGAGGAAGTGTACGGCGGTCTGATTATACAATTATTGCCCGGAAGCGCCCGGAAAAGGCATCATCGGTCGGTGTCTGATCCCGCCCGCCTCGTGTTCCCCGGCTTCGTCGTGGGCGAGCGGGACCCGCGCGAGGCCGAGGACCTCGCGCGGCTCGGCGTGGGCGGCTTCTGCCTCTACCGCGGGACCCCGGCCTCCATCGCGGCGCTGACCGCGCGCCTGCGCCGTGCCGCGGGCCGCCCCCTGCTCTTCTGCGCGGATTATGAAGAAGGCGCCTGGGTCCATGCGCGGGGGGCCTCGGCCCTCCCCACGAACCTGGGAATCGGAGCCTCGGGGCGCGCCGAGGTCGCGCGCGAGAAGGGACTCATCACCGCCCGCGAGGCGCGCGCCATGGGCGTGGACTGGGTCCTAGCGCCGGTCGTGGACCTGGCCGACGAGCCGGCCAACCCCATCGTGAACCTGCGCGCCTTCTCGGACCGGCCGCGCGCGGCCGCGCGCCTGGCCCGCGCCTTCCTGCGCGGCCTGCGCGCGGGCGGAGCCCTGGGCTGCCTCAAGCACTTCCCCGGGCACGGCTCCACGCGCCAGGATTCCCACCTGGACCTGCCCCGGGTCGACGCCGGGCTCGCGGCGCTGCGGCGGCGGGAACTGGCGCCCTTCAAGGCCCTGGCCCGGGGCGCCGATGCCGTGATGACCGCTCACCTCCTGGTCCCGGCCCTGGAGCCGCGGCGCATCCCCTTCACCCTCTCCTCCGCCGGCCCGAGGCTCCTTCGCTCCTGGGGTTTTCGCGGGCTGGTGACGACCGACGCTCTCGATATGCGCGCCGTCTCAGAGCGCTACGGCGAGCGCGAGGCGGCGCTTGCCGCTTTCCGCGGCGGCGCGGATATCCTGCTGGTTCCGCGAGACCCGCGGGCGCTGGTCGCCGATCTGAGGACGGCCGCGGCGGCCCAGCCCTTCCTGGCGCGGCGCACGGCCGAGTCCGGCCGCCGCTTGGACGCGGCGCTCGTTCGCTCGCGCGGCCCGCGTCCCGCGCTCTCCGTTGTCGGAGGCGTCGCGCACCGCCGCCGCGCGGCGGTCCTCTTCGAGCTCTGTCTCGCCTGGTCGCGACGACGGCTCGGCCCGCCGCCGGAACGCGTCGCGTACTTCGAGCCCCAGGGCGCGCGCCCCGCGCAGGGCCGCGCTTTCCTGTCGGCCCTGCGCCGCGGCGGCGTGAAGGTCCGCGAGGATCGCCGCGGCCGCGCCCGCGCCGGGGAGACCCTGGTCGCGGGACTCTTCGTCGGGCCCCGAGCCTACTCCGGGCTCATCCGCCTATCTCCCGCTCAGCGCGCCCGCCTGCTGTCGGCCCTGCGCGCCGCGCCCGACGCGGCCGCGGTCTCCTTCGGCAGCCCCTTCGAGCTGGCCGGCTTGCCGGCCCGCATCGCGGGGCTGTGCGCCTTCTCGCGCGCCGAAGCCGCCCAGGAAGCCGCCGCCGGGGCCCTGGCCGGGCGCCTGGAAGTCCGCGGACGCATGCCGGTGCCGCTCTAGGAGGGACATTGAAAGAATTCATCGGGAGTTGGTTTCCGGGCGGCAGCACGCTGACGGCGGCGGACTACTCGGTCCTGTTCGTCAGCCTGCTCGTCATGTTCCTGGTGGGTTGGCTCGGCGGCCGCGGCATCAAGTCCACGGGCGAGTTCTTCCTGGGCGCGCGGCGCATCCCCTGGTGGGTGGCGATGCTCTCCTTCGTGGCCACCGAGATCAGCGCCATGACCATCATCGGCGTGCCCGCGACGACCTTCCGCGAGAACTGGAACTACCTGCAATTCTTCATCGGCTCGGCCGGAGCGCGCGTGCTCATCGCGTTCCTGTTCATCCCGGCCTTCTATCAGTACAACAGCACGACCATCTACGAGTTCCTGCGCGTCCGTTTCGGCCGCCGCACGCAGTACACCGCGACCGGCTTCTTCTTCGTCACGCGCCTGCTCGCCTCGGGCGTGCGGCTCATGGCCGCCGGCGTGGCGGTGAGCGTGCTCCTGGGCTGGCGTCTGGCGCCCACCATCCTCCTTTTCACCGTGGTCAGCATGCTTTACATCGCCTATGGGGGCATCGAGTCGGTGATCTGGACGAACGTGATCCAGGCCCTCGCCTTCCTCGCCGCCGGCGCGCTGACCATCCTCTTCCTCCTCAAACGGGTGGACGGCGGCGTGCCTGCGGCCCTGCGTCTGGCCGGCGCCGCGGGCAAGCTCCAGCTCTTCAACTGGGGGCCTTCGCCGCTCGAGCCCGGCTTCCTCGGGAAGTTTTTCTCGGACCCGAACATCGTCTGGGTCGCGGTCTTGAACGGCTTCGTGGGCTCCACGGCGGCCTTCGGCACGGACCACGAGATGACGCAGAAGCTCCTCACCGTGGAGACCCGGCGCGAGAGCCAGAAGACCATCCTCCTCTCCATCGCCGGCTCCCTGCTGACCTTGCTGGTCTTCATGAGCGTGGGGACTCTGCTCTTCGTGTTCTACAAGCAGAGCCCCGGGCTGGCTCTGCCCGTCAAGCTCGACACGATCTACTCCCACTTCGCCTTGCTCTCGATGCCGGCCTTCCTGCGCGGCGCGGTGCTCACCGCCATCGTGATGGCGTCCATCGACTCCCCGCTGGCGTCTTTGACCGCGGTGTTCGTGACGGACCTCTACCGTCCGCTGGCGCGTCCGCAGGCGACCCAGGCGCATTACCTGAAAGTCTCGCGCGTCTGCGTGGCCCTGTTCGCGCTCGTCCTGGCCGCTATAGCCTACGGCTTCAGCTATTTCGACAAGATGCTGTGGCTGGCCTTCAAGATCGGGGGGGTGACTTACGGCTCGCTCTTGGGCGTCTTCCTGCTCGGGCTCATGACGAAGCGCCGGGCCGATCGCGGCACGGCCGCGGCGATGGGCCTCATGGCCGCCGTCAACGCGACGCTGCTCGTCTTGTCCGAGATGAAGATCGTCCCCCTGGGCTGGAGTTGGCTCGTGATCCTGGGGACCGCCGGGACTTTCGGCCTGGGCTGGGTCCTGGGGCCGGTCTTGGACGGCGAGCGTGGGACCCTTGCATAATCCCGGGGTTCAGCTACACTATAAGGAATGGCAGTAAAGTCATTATAGGAAGTAAACGTCATGCTTCCCGAATGTTCGCGTCTCAACGAGCTCAAGTCGCAGTGGCCCTACCTTCTCGCTCTGCCCCCCCTGCTGGCGGAGTGGGGGAGGATGCGCGGCCTCGCGGAAGGCTGGCTCGGGCTGGGCACGGAGACCTTCGTGGTCCTTCTGACCCTGGCCATGGTCGTCATCATCCAGCGCCAGAGACGCCGGTTGGAGGAAGCCTCGATCACCGACAAGCTGACGGGGCTGTTCAATTCCCGCCACCTGAGGGCCGAATTGGACCGCCAGGTGGCCCTCGCCCAACGAGTCCGCTCGCCTCTATCGATGATCTTCATGGACCTGGACCGCTTCAAGGCCTTCAACGACCGCTACGGCCACGCCCTCGGCAACCAGCTCCTGCGCCGGTTCGCGCGCGCCCTCCTCGCCGCGGTCCGCGAGCACGTGGATCTCTGCTTCCGGTTCGGCGGCGACGAGTTCCTGGTTCTGTGCCCCCACACCCAGGCGGCCGAGGCCGCGGGCATCGCGGAGAGGGTCTTCCTCATCCAGATCGGTCTGCCGGGATGCCGGGAGGAGAAAGTCACGCTGAGCGTCGCCGTGACCGAACTTAAGGAGGAGGAGACGTCCCTGCAGTTCCTCCAGCGCGCGGATCGCGTCCTGTACGGGGTCAAAGAGAGCGGCCGGGCTCGGATGTGCCTCGGGGAGTAGCGGCCGCAAGGAGAGGCGTCAGTAGAGGAGGACCGGGGCGCGGGACGCCGAGAAATCGCGCGGACCCTTGTCGAAGAGCGAGAGGAAATCCTCGTCGCCGGCGCCGGACTCCCATAGCCGGCGGAACTCTTCGACGCCGATCATCCGCTTGGCCTCGTCCCAGCGCCATTGAAAATGCTCCGGGTGGAGATACCTCAGGGCGAGGGCGACGTGGCGGAAGACGGCCAGCGGCCTCATGATATCGCGGTCGGTCACCGTCAGGCGCACGCCGCGGCATGGCTGGCCTTCGAAGACGCTCTTAGTCGGCACGCGGTCCGAAACCGAGAAGCGGATCCCGTCGAGGCGGCCCTCGAGCCGCGCGGCGAGCTCCGAGGCCTTCAGCCAGGGCGCTCCGATCCAGCGGAACGGATAAGGCGTGCCTCGTCCGACCGAGAGGTTCGAGGCCTCGAAGATCCCGATGCCGGGATAGAGCGAGGCCGCGTCGAGGTCGGGCATGTTCGGAGACGGCGGGACCCAGGGCAGACCGGTCTCGTCCTGCCACATCTCGCGCTTCCAGCCGCGCAACTTCACCACGGTCAGCTTCGGATGGCGGACGGCGCGGTTGTGCCAGAGGGCCATCTCTCCGGCCGTCAGGCCATGGCGCACGGGCACCTGGAAGAAGGCGGTGGGCGTGACCAGGCGCAGGTCGGGGTCCTCGAGGATGGGGCCTTCCACGACGTCGCCGCGGATGGGGTTGGGCCGGTCGAGGACGATGAACTCGATGCCGGCATGAGCGGCCGCCTCGAGGGCCAGGCCCATGGTCGCGAGGTAGGTGTAGAAGCGCGCGCCGATGTCCTGGATATCGAAGACCAATGCATCCAATCCTTGGAGGTCCTCGGGTTTGGGACGCATGCCTTCGATTCCTCCGGCGTAGAGGCTGATCACCGGGATGCGCCGTCCCCCGGCCGAGATCTCGGCTCGTCCGATCTTCTCCGATTCGGAGGCGGCGAAGAAGCCGTGCTCCGGCGAGAAGACCGACGCCAGCTCCACGCCGGGCGCGGCGGCGAGGACGTCGACGATGGAGCGCCCTTCCCTGTCGACGCCCGTGCGGTTGGTGATGACGCCCACGCGCTTGCCCTTGAGGGCCGCGAAGCCCTCGGCTTCAAGGACGTCGAGACCGCTGAGGACCTCTGCGCGCGCGGGGCGCGGGGCCGGCAGCGCGCAGGCGGCCAGGACGGCGACGATCGCGAGGGGGAGGGCGCTTCTCATAGCTGCCGGTCGACGAGGACGCGGATGCCGCGGGCGCCGGAGCGGACCTCGGACGCGGCCCGTCCCGCGAAATCGCCGGAGCGCGGGGCGCCGGCCGCGCCGTGGGTGTTGAACTCGGCGTGCAGGCTCAGGGGCTCCTGGCGGCGCAGGGCGGGGACGAGCAGGTCGTGCTGGTCCATCTCGAAGGCGGCGGGGAACTCGGGATTGATGATGCTGTGCACGGCCACGGGCACGCCCCCGGCGTTCTTGGCCACGACGAAGAGCATCGTGTTCGTCTTCGGGGCGCGCTCGCTCAGCGCGGGGGCCAGTTCGACCGTGCCCGTCAGGCGGAAGTCCCCGGTCAGCAGTTCGCAGCCCGAGAGGAGGCCGCAGGCCAGAGTCAGGGCGAGCGCCCTGCTCACGCCGCGGGCGCGGGGGGCTCGGCCTGCGGCTTGCCGGCGGCGCGGATGGCGAGGATCAGGGTGGTCGCGCTCAGGGCGAGCGAGATCAGGCTCCCCTTGGGGATGCGCACCGGCGACAGGGCGTCGGCGGCGCGCAGGAAGACCGCGGCGGTCTGGGCATGGAGGGCCATGCGGAAGAGCGCGGAGAATGTCAGGTCCGCCCCGGTCATCGAGGCGACGAGCAGGCCGGCCAGGCCGTAGAGCAGGCCGAAGAAGGACAGGGAGACGCAGAAGAGGCCGAAGAAGATCATGAGCACCAGAGGGTAGAAGACCCAGTTGAAGGCCTTCTCCATGTCCCGATAGCTGCCCGCGTCGATGGTGACGGTCTTGTCGGCGGACTTGGAGAGGTCGAAGATTTCCACGCGGCCGTCGCGGGACAGGTACATGGCGTTGGCGGTCAGGTAGGCCAGGACCTTGGCCTCGCCGAGCTGCTGGACGGTGACGGGGTCGGTCCGGTTGGTGTCGATCATGAGGGCGACCTGCTTGATGCGAGGGTGCTCGACGCGGGTCGCGACCAGGGCGGCGCTGGTGACCTTTCCGGCGGAGAAGGTGACGGAAGGCATGGAGGTCTTGAGCCAGTCGAAGGTCTCATCGAAGAGCGGGGCGAGCCGGATCTTGATGGCCACGGCCAGGGCCGTCACGAAGATCAGGGACAAGACGGCGACATAAGCCGCGCAGCGGACCGGCTTCTCGCCGGCGAAGCGGCGATAAGCGGTCGGGGAGGCGAGCGAGGCGATCAGGTCGTTGAACACGGTCAAGCTTAGTAGCGGTAGTTGTCGGGCTTGAACGGGCCTTCCACGGGAAGGCCCAGGTATTCGGCCTGCGCCTTGGTCAGCTTGGTCAGCTTGGCGCCCAGCTTGCCGAGGTGGAGCATGGCGACCTTCTCATCGAGGTTCTTCGGAAGGAGGTAGACCTGATTCTTGTACTTGCCCGTGCCCTGGCTGCTCCAGAGCTCGAGTTGGGCCATGACCTGGTTGGTGAAGGAGCAGCTCATCACGAAGCTCGGGTGGCCCGTGGCGCAGCCGAGGTTGACGAGGCGGCCCTCGGCCAGCACGGTGACGACCTTGCCGTCGGGCCAGACGAACTGGTCCACCTGCGGCTTGATCTCGACTTTCTTGAGCTTCTTGTCGCCGGTCATGCTCGCGATGTCGATCTCCAGGTCGAAGTGGCCGATGTTGCAGACGATGGCCTGGCTCTTCATCGCGTCCAGGTGCTTGCGCAGGATGACGTCCCTGCAGCCCGTCGCCGTGACGAAGATGTCGCCGATCGGCGCCGCCTCGTCCATCGTGACGACCTGATAGCCTTCCATGCACGCCTGCAGGGCGTTGATCGGGTCGATCTCCGTGATCAGCACGCGCGCGCCTTGGCCGCGCAGCGACTGCGCGCAGCCCTTGCCCACGTCGCCGTAGCCGGCCACCACCGCGATCTTGCCCGCGACCATCACGTCGGTGGCGCGCTTGATGCCGTCGAGAAGGGACTCGCGGCAGCCGTACAGGTTGTCGAACTTCGACTTCGTGCACGAGTCGTTGATATTGATCGCCGGCGCCAGCAGCGTGCCGGCCGCGGCGCGCTGGATGAGGCGGTGCACGCCGGTCGTCGTCTCCTCGGACAGGCCCACGATGTCCTGGGCGAGCTTCGGGAACTTGTCGAACACCATATTCGTCAGGTCGCCGCCGTCGTCGAGGATCATGTTCAGGCGCCGGCCGTCGGGAAACCTCAGCGTCTGCTCGATGCACCAGTCGAATTCCCGCGCGTTCATGCCCTTCCAGGCGAAGACCGCGGCCTTGCCGGCCTTCGCGATGGCGGCGGCGGCGTGGTCCTGGGTCGAGAAGATGTTGCAGGAGGACCAGCGGACCTCGGCGCCCAGTTCGAGCAGAGTCTCGATGAGGACCGCCGTCTGGATCGTCATGTGCAGGCAGCCCGCGATGCGCGCGCCCTTGAGGGGCAGTCGGCCCTTGTATTCCGCGCGCAGGGCCATGAGCCCCGGCATCTCGTTCTCGGCGATCGTGATCTCTTTTCGGCCCCAGTCGGCGAGCGCGATGTCTTTGATTTTACAGTCCATGGCGGCGGCGGTGGGCATTGGGGTTGGTTTCTCCTGGTCTGATGGGGGCAACCAAGATATTATAGCTGAAATCGCCATTCTTTTGCGGTGTCGCAGGTCGGGCCTGTCGCGCGGAATAGTCTCGGGTCCTATGCTCTCCGGGGCCACTTGACCTCGTCGGCAGGGGCCATTTGGCTCAACGCCGGGAGAGCCGGCGCATGATATCCTGAACGGACAGTGAGAAGGATATCGGTTTGTCTGCTGGCCGCGAGCCTATGCGCGGCGGCGCGGGCTCAGAGCATCCGGACAGGCGTTCCCCTGGGAGTTCCGGCCGCCGGCAGCGGCGCGGCCCAAGCCGGCGCCGCGGGTCAGGCGGCCGCGAGCGCCCCGGCGGCCGCGCTGAATCCGAAGGCCGGCGGCCTTCCGCCCGCCCTGACCCTGCCCTATGCGGCGCCGGTCCTGCCGTCCATCGGGCCTCAGTTCCCGCGCTCCGGGATGCCCGCGGTCGTCGCCGGCGGGAAGGGAGCGAACCCGGACACGGAGGGATCCCGGCAATCCGACCGGGCGCTCATCCTCGGCGTGCGCAAGAGGATCCGGGCGCTCGTTTCCGGCCTGCGGGAGGGACGCGTCTGGGATGAGCTGGAACGCTTGGCACGGAGCGCATTCGAAGACGACGACGGCGTGCGGACGGAGTCCGCCCGGGTCCTTCTGCGTTTCATCGGGGACCCCCAGCTCATCGTGCAGAGCCGCGGCTTCATCGCCTCCGTAGGTCTTGGGGATGCCGTGGGTCTGGACGCTGTCTCCAGAGCCGTCTTCCAGGCCCGCCCGCCGGACGCCGGGCGCAAGGAACTGATGAACAGGCTGAAGTCGAACTCCTCCGTCGAGTTCGATGAGGCCCTCCCGCGCGTCAAGCCAAGGACTCGCAAGCTCCTCCTGGCAACGCCCCGATTCAGGCTCCGCGAACTGCCCGCGCAATCGGGGATGGTCGAGCGCAGGGACGGGGAACCGGATGCGCGGGGGGCGGGCGCCAGAAACTTCGGCTTGCCGACCTATGTCCGCATCCAGCCGCCGGAGGCCATCGGCGGCGGACGCTCCGCCTCGGTCGCAAAGCATCTGTCCATGGCCGACCAGGTCCGGTCCGACGGTCCGCGGGTCCTCTCCAAACGCGAGTCAATCCTGTTCCGGGCCGGGCGCTCGGCGCCGTCGAGCACCCTGGCGAATGCCCGCAAGAACTCCCGGGAGCATGAGAACTTCGGCAAAGCCTCCGCGCTGGTCGACCGCTGGCTCCGCAATGGGGAGGACCTCGACTTAGACAAGATCCAGGCGCTGGGACGCGCGCTCCTGGAGGGCACGGAGCATCGCCGGGATGCCGGACGCCTGCGGGATTTCCATAACGGCCTGGATCTTCTCGGGAGGTCCGTCCCTTTCGCCGCCTGGGACCTCCTGCCCGCCTATCTGGAAGACTTCATGGCGTGGTACGGCGCCAACCAGGACCGGATGCACCCCGTCCAGCTTGCGGTCCTGGCGTATCAGCAGTTCGTGCGCATCCATCCCCTGGTCAACACGAACGGGAGGGCGGGCCGCCTCATCATGGACTTCATTTTGCTGAAGAACGGCTATCTGCCGCCGATGTTCGAGATCCTGGACCGACGCACGATCACCGACCATTCGGCCTCCGTCATCGAGGAGGTCTGCCTCGGCATAGTCCGGTCGGTGGAGGCCTTGAGGCCCTCGGCCGCGCAGCGGCTGACCTGGATGATCCCGGACCTGGTCCTGTTCGATTGGGACGACACGCTGGCCGACAATGACCGCGTTGAGCGCGCTGCTTGGGAAGAGACCGTGCGGCAGTTGCGCGGCAAAGCGGCTTCCTTTGAGGAGCAGGACCACGTCTGGCGCACGGATCGGGACGCGTACTACCGCAGGTATTTCCCGGGAGTGCCGCGCCGGGTCGTAGACGAGACCTGGGACGGCCTGGTCGCGGCGGCGCGGCAGGGCCGGCCGATCGGCGGCAAGCGCTACGACGACGTTCCGACCTTGCCGGGCGCCCGCGATGTGCTGGCCGCGCTCAAGGCGCGCGGCGTGCGGCTGGCGGTGGTCAGCAACAAGTCGGAACAGCAACTGCTCATGGAGGTGGAGCGGTCCGGCCTGCGCCGCTACTTCGACCGCGTCCAGGGCCACACCGACCGGCGCAAGACCAAGCCTTCGCCGCAGCCGGTCATCGAGGCTCTGGAGGCCATGGGCATCCCTCCGGGCAACGTGTGGTTCGTGGGTGACGAGTTGACGGACATGCTGGCCTCCAACCAGGCCGGCATCCGGAGGGTGCTCATCGGCGGCCGCAGCCGCTCAAGGGTGCAGGCGATAGAGGCCGCCCAGGACCCGGCGGGGCCGATAGTCTACGCGAACGGGCACCGCGAACTATTGGCGGCCGTGCGCAGGCTGCCTCGGCCCCGACGGGCTCGCCGGTCCTGATAGCGCTGCTGGAACGCCGCGCTGACAGCCGTACTAATCGCTCCGTATCATGATGGGTCCTACGGCCCTTGTGGAGCGAGGGAGGGTGAGGGTACAATGTCGGACGATATGAAGCGGGAATTAAGCGGCATCAAGACCGGGGTCGGGGAAGTCCAAGACAGGCTCGACCGCGTCGAGTCGGACCTCGGGAGCGTTAAAGTCGACATCCGCGAGATCAAAGAGATGCTCCAGACCTCGTTGAAGACCCTGACGTCTACGAACTCCGGCTTGGCCGAGTTGACGGATTACGTCCATGAGAAGCTCGTCACCCGCGCGGACTTCCACGGCCGAATGGACGGCTTCGCGGGCCGGGCCTAGGCGCGCCAGCCCCATGAACCGGTACGCCTTCCTTCAGCGTGATTATCTCGGCAACCCCGTCTCGGCCTACCTCTGGGCCGCCGCCACTTTCCTGGCCGTTTTGTGGGGCGTGCTCATCGCGCGGCGCGCCGTCCTGGCCCGCCTGCGCGTCCTCGCGCTGAAGACCCAGACGGACCTGGACGATTTCGCCGTGGACATGCTGGAGCAGATCCGCTCCCCCGAGGTCTACATCGTGGCGGCCTACATCGCCGCCCGCCCCCTGGACCTGCCGGCCAAGTTCGACGGCGCCTTCCATACCGTGCTCGTCATCGTGGTGGCCTGCCGCCTAGCCACCTTGCTCTCGACCGCCGCGGGCTACTTCATCCGCAAGATGGTCCTGGCCGGCGGCAAGGACCACGCGCATGCGGAGACCGCCAACACCGCCGCTTTCGCGGCCAAGCTCCTGCTCTGGGTCGGGGCCTTCATGTTCGTCCTGGGCAACCTGGGCTTCAACGTCAGCTCCATGCTGGCCGGCCTGGGCATCGGCGGCATCGCGATCGCGCTCGCCGTCCAGGCCGTGCTGGGGGACCTCTTTTCCGCCATGGCCATCTACCTGGACAAACCCTTCGTCGTAGGCGACGCCATCAAGGTGGGCGACGCCCTCGGCACCGTGGAGCATATCGGCATCAAGACCACGCGCGTGCGCGCTCTCTCCGGCGAGATGCTGGTCTTTCCGAACTCCACTCTGACCTCGACGCGAATCCAAAACTTCAAGCATTTGGACGAGAGGCGCGTGGCGCTGACCTTCGCCGTGCCCCTGAACACGCCGGGCGAGACCCTCAAGAAGATTCCCGAGCAGGTCCGCGCCGTCGTGACCAAGATCCCGACGACCCGCTTCGACCGCTCCCACCTGGCCGCCTTCCGCGAATCAGGCCTGGAATTCGAGGTCGTCTTCTATGTGACGAGCTCGGACTACGGCGTGTACATGGACCGCCAGCAGGCGGTCCTGCTGGGCGTGCTGGAGGCCCTGCGCGCCGGCGCCATCCCGCTGGCCCAGCCCGTGCGCACCCTCGTCATCGAGCGCGAGGCCAAGCCCGCGTGAGGGCGGCCCTGCCCGCGCTCTATCGAGACGCCGCGCTCTACGGCCTCGTCCACGACGAGGGCGCCGACGACGAGGTCTGGCTTCTCGACCTCCTCGCCCGCAAGCACGGCAACGGCGGCAAGACCGCCTTGGAGCCCGCGTGCGGCACGGGGCGATACCTGGCGGGACTGCTCCGCCGCGGCTGGCGGGTCATGGGTTACGATCTCTCACGGGAGATGGTGGAGTTCGCGAGGCGGCGGCTTTCTCGATGGGGGAAGAGGGCGGCGGTCGCGCGGGGAGACATGGCTTCGTTCCGGCCGAAGGAAAGATACGACTTGGCGTTCAATCTCCTCTCCACCTTCCGGCACCTCATGACCGACCGAGAGGCGCTGCGGCACCTGCGCGTCACGGCCGAGGCCCTGAACCCGGGAGGAGTGTTCGTCCTGGGCCTGGACTTGGCGGCCTACGGCGAGGAGGTCGCCGATGAGGAGGTCTGGACGGCCCGGTCGGGGGGAAGAACGGCGAAGCACGTCATGATGACGATCCCGGCCGAGCCGAGGCGGCGGCGCGAGAAGATCATCAACTTCGTCGAGAGCGGCGGGAAGATGCTCGAATCCGCGTACGACCTGAGGAGTTACGACGCGGCCGAGCTGTCGGCGCTGCTGGCGCGCTCGCCTTTTCGCGTGGCGGCGTGCTACGGCTACGACGGCCGTCCGGCCGAGTTGGGCGCGCAAGAGCGCGCGCTGTGGCTGGTGCTGAAGGCCCGTCAGCCCTTGGCGGCGGCGCAGCGGCGCGCGAGCAGGGCGCGCACTCGCCGCGAGAAAGCGAGATAGGCCGCGGCGCCCGCTTCTGTCCGCAGGTTTTCCAGGTCGGCTTCAATGCTTCGCGCCAGCCTGGCCGAACTGGGGCCACGCTCACGCGCGGATTCAAGGTCCTCCTCCAACCAGTCGATGACTTCGTCGAGAGAGTCCTCGCCGAGATAGGGGCTGCCCGGCACGGCGGCCTGGATGAGTTCCACGAAGGCGGCGGGGCTCTGCGCCAGGGCGTCCAGGGTCTGGCGGGCGAAAGTGTCGGGCGGGGGCGTCAGGCCCAACTCGGCCAGCATTTCCAAGTCCTGCAGGTGGGCCTCGAGCTCCAGCTCCAGGGCGTAGGAGGGCAGGCCCGCCGCGTGCTGAACGACATGAAGGAGTTCGTGGACCAGAGTGCCGGCCAGCGTGACCTCGCGGCCGGGCGCGAACAAGGCGCGGTTCAGGCTCAGGCGGCCGGCTAGATAGTCGAACTCCCCGTTGTTCTTGCCCAGGTCCCGGACAGCCACGACCAGGACCCCTCCCTGGGCCGCGACGGCCTCCTGGGCGGCGGCGAAGGTGCGGCGCCCCAGGGCCGTGCCGCGGGCCAGATCCACGGCGGCGTCGAGGGCCCGGGCCAGGTTCGGGTCGCGCACGGACAGCCAGGGTGCGGGGCGGCCCCTGTCGGCGAGCGCGGATTGCGGTTCGAAGGAGAGGGGAACGGGCGTGGCCGGGACTTCGTAGATCTGGCCGAGGGCCGGACCGTCCCATAAATAATTGAGGGAAGCGGCGGAGGCGGAAACGGCGACGATGGGAAGAGGGACGGCGATGGGGGCGCTGACGACCCGGCAGAGACCAGGAGAGATGATTTGGGCGTGGAGAGGCGCAGCGGCGAGGAGTAAAGCGATGATCACTCAGGGCCAGTCTATCAAGCACGAGAAAAACTCCGATGGGACCTTAGGGGAAAGGTTGGAGCGGCAAAGGGCCCACTGGTGAGAGACTGACTCCCACGGACAGTCCATTCTCGTCGAGGAATTCATATCTTGCTACCCTGGGCGCTACCCGACCAAAGGCTGCAAATCCAATCACAGGCAACATCCATCATCCCCTTTCCAGCCACTGCGGCGCGGATGTACTCAGCGCAGATGCACGGCACCGTCGCCTAGCAACTGCGGGGTCTGCTCCCGGTTCTGGCGCCGCGCCCCGTCCTGCACCTTGGGCTTGAGATAGTCGAAGACGCCCTTGACGGTGGCCTTGCCGGAAAACGCCTTGAGCAGATGGTAGGTGAACATGCCGTGCCCCTGCTCCGGCAAGGACCCCGTGACTTCCTCGCCCGAGGCCGCAGCCAGGATCACGATCTTGTCCGAGGACGGAGCCGTCACCGCCATCGTGGGCACCAGCGGCCTCATGCCCCGGGCCAGGACCGAGCGCCCGCCCGCCCCTGAGAAACAGGAGTCGAGCGCGACCACCACCCGCCGCGCCTTCAGCCGGCCGAGCGCCTCGTAAAGTTGCTTCACCGGGTAGGCCGTGGATTGGAGGAACGAGGGATCTCCGTCCCACGGCACGAGGAAAGCCTCTCCCGTCTTGACGTCAGGCGCGCCGTGGCCCGAGTAGTAGAAGAACACCGTGGACTCGGGCGAGACGTTGCGGGGCAGCCACTCCTCCAGGTACTTCTGCAGTCCGGTGCGCGTGGCGTTCTCGCCCGTGAGATGAATGATGTTGCGCTCGGGGTAGCCCAGAGCCAGCAGATGCTCCTTCACCGCCTCGGCGTCGCGCGCGCCGAACTCGGCCTCGGGCAAGTCCTTGTACTTCTCGATGCCGATGACCAGAGCGAAGTCGGCGGGCCTCTCCGGTAGGCGGTAGTCCGGGCTGTCCACGTCGGAGACGATCCGGGGCCGGGCCGGGGCCGCTGGCGCGGCTTGCGCGGTCTGAGCCCGGGACGGGTCGCGCTCGACCGCGATATGTGCGTAGAGCGGAGCGTCCTTGTTGAAGGCCGTGTAGAGAGAATCCCCGTAGCGCCAATTCGCGTAGTTCTGGGTGACGGCGCGCATCAGGTACTTCTTGGAACGGGCCGAATACATCTCGAAGTAAGGCTGCTTGAAGACGGTCGGGTCGTTCACCTCGCCCATTAGATCGCAGCCCGCGGAGTCTTCGAGGGACGAACGGACCTTCACCGATTGGAAAACCTGGTCGAGTCCGATCATGACGCCCAAGCCGGGACGGTCCAGCACGCGCCGCACGCCCCGCGCGGTCGGGGAGTAGTAGAGGCAGAGATTCAGGTCGATGCTCCCGCGGCCCGCGACCGGCACTGCCGTCTCGGCGAGGCCTTGGCCCAGAGTGCCGCCGGCCAGGGAACCGGCACAGCCGCTCAGCAGGAACGCCGCCGTCAACATCGAGACGCCGGAAGAGACTTTATTCATGTGGACCTCATCTGGAACTCCAGAATAGCGCCGCGGGGTCGCCGCTGACCAGCACCGAGGTCTGCTCGCGGTTCTGGCGCCGCGACGCGCCGACCGGCCAGGAAACTTCCATCATTCCCCATCCTGCCACTGCGGCACCTGGTCGCTGTTGTACTCGCGCCGGGCGATATTGCTGACCTGGGGCGCGGCGAAATCAAAAATCTTCTTCATATCCACGAAACCCTTGCCTGTCTGTTCCTTGATTCCCTTGAGCAAAAAGTAGGTGAAGAGCCCGTGACCCTGCGCATCGTAGGCATGGCTGATCTGGTCTGCGGCAGAGGCGGGAAGGACCTTGATGTTCGAAGGGACGGCTCCGGGTTTGGCGCCGTGCGGCGATGCTCCGTGGTGAATCCGCGCCGGCATCACCAAACGCGAGAATGAGGGCTGGGGATGAGGCGGAAGTAATCGGCCAGTTCGCGCTGGCCGGCGGCGGGGTCGCGCAGGCGCGCGAGGAGTTCGGGAATGCTCAGGCTTTCGTCCTCGAAAGGATAGGGCAGGAGGACGACGTTGGGACCGGCGCCGCGGCGGGCGGCGCTCTCGGGCACGCCCGCCTTATAAAGGACGTGGCCCTGGCCGGCGACGAGAAAGAGGGTCTTGCCCTCGGCGATGCGGCGAGCGGCTTGCTCGCCCATGGTTTCGTTCCAGACCGCCATGGCCATGAGCATGCGCGCGACGGCGTCCGGGTCGGAGGCCGTCTGGAAGCCCATGGAGATCATGCATTTCTTCAAGGTATTGGGCTTGTCGGCGGCGTGGCTGGTGACCGATTTGTACACGTAGGCTCGGTAGCGGGCGTCGGAGCTTTCCGAGATCTGGGCGGGAAGGCGCGCGCGGTCGGCGGGCGAGAGCCCGGCCAGGCCGTTCTTGGCCACGGCCTTGACCAGCGCGGCGGGGGCGTTGAGGCCGTACAAGGGAAGACGGCGGCGGCGGGCCTCGTCGAAGACCGGTCGGTACAGCGCATAGTCGAAGCCCCAGTTCTTCTTCCACCAGGCGGCGAACGCGCTTTCGGACATCGCCCCGGAGGAGAAGGCGTCCAGGATGGGCTGGTCCTCGTAGGACACCATCTCCAGGCCCACGGCCGTCGCGGGCACGCGGTCGGCCAAGAGGGCCAGCATCTCGGCCTGGACCTGATGGTGGTCGGGGGAGTCGTGCTTCTCGCCCACGGCCACGAGACCGGCGGACGCGAAGGCGTCCGCCAGGGCGTCGCGCGAGACGGGCGAGAGGGAGCCGGAGTCCACGATGGGTCCCGCCGCGGGCGCGGCGCTGTCGACGGGGCGCGTCGCGGGGGTCTTCAGGGCGAAGGGAGTCCAACCGACCAGTCCGGCGGCGAGGGCGATAGCGGGGATATCCATAGGGCTTATTCTACCTCAATACGGCTTGAATTCAACGAGGAAAGGCGTTTCGTTGACGACGGCGTTGATCATGTGGCCCGAGGCCTCGCCGAAGGCCTCGGTCTTGTCGGCGACGGCGCGGACCCACCGCTTGAAGGAATCGTCCGGCCAGGCCAGGATCTCCACCTTTTCGGGACGGTCGAACTGGGCGTCCAGGTCCTTGCGCAGGCGGGCGGCATCGCGCTCGGTTTCCTTCAGGATGACCAGGCGCGCCCGGGGCATGCGGCGGGTGATCTTGGTGAGCTTGTGCAGGGTGGTCGTGCCGCACTCGACCCAAAGGCGGCTCTCGCCGGCGCCGTCGAGGGCCAGAAGGTCGGGGAGGAACTCGAAGCCGGCCAGGGCGGGGGTCTTGACCGAGGCGTCCAGCAGCGGCTCGTAGTCCCAGAAGAGGATGTAGGCCGCCAGCTTGTGGGCCAGGTGGGCGTCGAGCTCGTTGGGGCCGCCGACCAGGAAGGGCTTGCGCGCGCCGCCGTTGATGTGGATGTCGCCGCGGATCTTCATCGAAATCCAAGCCTAGCAAAACATACAATCGAATGGATGAAGCGACTGCCGACCATCCTGTTCGTCTGCGTGGAGAACTCCTGCCGCAGTCAGATGGCCGAGGGATTCGCCCGGCGCCACGGCGCGGGCAAGGTCGCGGCCTGGAGCGCGGGGTCCAGGCCTTCGGGCAAGGTCAACGAGACGGAGTGGGACTATGTGATCACCATGGGTTGCGGCGACGCCCCCAAGCACATGTCGCCAGATGACTTCCGAAAAGTCCGCGACCTCGTCGCGCGGCATCTCCGTTGCTTCCTCTCGGAATCTGCGCATGGAGAGCCTTTACAGCGATGACTGCCGCAAGCGCTACCTGAAGGCGAGGCGCGTCGTCGAATAGGAGAAGTCATGTACAAGTCCGCCGAAGGCTACAAAAAGACCACCCGCATCATCCATGGCGCGGCCAAGACGCCGCGCTGGGACTACGCCCACCACGTGGTCCCGCCGCTGACGGCGTCCACCACCTTCCGCCTGGAGTCCGTCAAGCGCGCGGCGCGCGGCTTCAACGAGTTCGGTCGATACCGCGAGGAATTGGACGGCGCGCCGGTCTATATCTACGACCGCCTAGAAGAGCCGACCCGCGGTCTCTTGGAGAGCCAACTGGCCGCCATGGAGGGCTGCGACGCCTGCCTGACCTTCGCCTCCGGCATGGCCGCGGTCGCGGCCGCGCTCGGCTGCCTGCTCCAGTCCGGCGACGAGGTCCTGGCGCACACTTTGCTTTACGGGTGCACGCATTCCCTGTTCACCAATTGGTACCCGAAACTCGGCGTCAGGGTCCGCCGCGTCGACTTTACCGACGCCAAGGCCGTGGCCAAGGCCGTGAACTCCCGCACGCGCGCTCTCTACTTCGAGTCGCCGGTCAACCCGACGCTGGACCTGGTGGACCTGCGCTCGATCGCCGAGATCGCGTCGAAGGCCAACAAGGGCCGAAAGCGGCGCGTTTACTCGGTCATCGACAATACCTTCGCCACGCCCTTCTCCCAGCGCCCCATCGAGCACGGCATCGACCTCGTGCTCCACTCCCTGACCAAGAACATCGGCGGCTTCGGCACCGAGGTCGGGGGCGCCGTGTGCTGTTCCAAGGAGATATTCCCCTCGCTGGCGAGCTATCGCAAGGACTTCGGCGGCATCCTCTCGCCCAAGGCCGCGTGGAACATTCTGGTCTACGGCGTGCCCACCATCCCCCTGCGCATCAAGCGCCAGCAGTACAGCGCCCTGCAGGTCGCCCAATATCTGGAGAAGCATCCTCTGGTCGCGATGGTCCGCTACCCGGGACTGGACTCATTCCCCCAGCGCGCCCTGGCTCTCAAGCAGATGCGCGACTTCGACGGGGGATTCGCGCCCGGCAACATGATCTACTTCCGCCTCGACGCGCGCAAGGCGTCCGGCATGAAGTTCGTAGACCATGTGGCGCAGAACGCCTATTGCGTGACCCTGGCCGTCAGCCTCGGCCACACCAAGACCCTCATCGAGATGCCCTCGGCCATGACCCACTCCGCTTACGCGGGAGAGGGCCCCATGCGCGAGCGCGGCGGCATCCGCCTCTCCATCGGCCTGGAGAGTCCCGTGGATATCATCAAGGACCTCGAGACCGGCCTCAAGGCCGCCTCCCGGCGCCGTCGCTAGGCCCCCTCGGGCCAGACGCGCTCGAGTTCCTCGTCGTCGAAGCCGAAGTGGTGGGCCAACTCGTGGCGCAAGGTGAGCCGGACCTCCCGGCGGAGCTCCTCGCGGCTGCGCGCGGAGTCCTCGATGTTCTCCTGGTAGAGGTAGACCTTGGCGGGGAGGCTGCCGTGCGCGTCGGCGCTCAGCATCTCGGCGCGGGTGGGGCCGGTGTAGAGCCCCATCAGGTCGTCGGCGGACTCCAAGTCGTCGGCTTCCTCTCCGGGCGCGTCCGCGACCTCGATGGCGACGTTGACGAGGAGGTCGCGCAGGGGCTTCGGGATGGCCGCCAGCTCCGCCTCGGCCAGAGAGCGGAAGCGCTCGCGCGAGACTCGGGCCTCCCTCAAGCCGCCGCTCCCGCCTTGCGCAGGAGGTCGAGACAGGCCGCGTTGGCCCGGCGCACGATGCCGTCCTCGTCGGCATTCGCCAATCTCCCCTCTTTGACCACGACCTGGCCGTTGACCACGGTCCATTTGGTCCGGTGGGAAGAGCCGCAGAAGAGGAGGGAGGCGACGGGGTCGCCGGCGGAGCCGGCGTAATCGATGCGGTCCACGTCGAAGACGGCCAGGTCCGCGGCCTTGCCGGCGGCGAGCTGGCCGATGTCGTCGCGTCCGAGGACGGCGGCGCCGCCGCGCGTGGCCATGCGCAGGGATTGCCGGGCCGGCATCGAGGACGCGCCCGACTTGACTCGATGGACGAGCATCGCCTGGCGGGCCTCGCCCAGCATGTCGGAGGTGTCGTTGGATGCCGAGCCGTCGACGGCAAGTCCGACGTTTATTCCCGAGTCGAGATATCTCCTCACCGGAGGCACGCCCGAGCCGAGACGGAGATTGGACGACGGACAGTGGGCGATCCCCACCTTGGCCTTGGCCAGGCGGCGAATCTCATCATCGTTGACATGGACCATGTGCGCCAGCCAGGTGCCGTCATCCAGCCATCCCAAGGATTCGATGAAATCGACCGGCCGCATCCGGTGCTTCTCAAGACAGTACGTTTCTTCGTCCAAGGTCTCGCAGAGATGGGTATGAATCCGCACTCCCCATTTCTTGGCCATGACAGCCGTTTCTTTCATCAGTTCAGGAGAGACGGAGAAAGGCGCGCAGGGAGCAAGACCGATCCGGGTCATGGCGTACGGGCCGTCATCGTGATATTCCTCGATCAGCCGTTCGCAGTCGCGAAGAATCTCCTCTTCGGCTTGCGTGCAGTCGTCCGGCGGCAGGCCGCCTTTGGACATGCCCACGGACATGGAGCCGCGCGTGGGATGGAAGCGGATGCCCAGGCTCCGGGCGGCCGCGATCTGCGCGTCCACCAGCCCCGTGAGGCCGCGGGGATAGAGATAGGTGTGGTCGGCCGAGGTCGTGCAGCCGGTGAGCAGGAGTTCTCCCAGCCCCACCTCGGCTCCGAGGGCGGCCGTCTGCGGGGTCAGATGCCGCCAGATGTCGTAGTGATAGACGAGCCAGTCGAAGAGCTTGGCGTCCTGCGCGGCGGGCGTGGCGCGCGTCAGGGTCTGGCAGAGGTGGTGGTGCGTGTTGACCAGGCCCGGGAGGACCACGCAGCCGCGCGCGTCCAGCACCTCGGCGCCGGGCTGCGAGAGGTCCTTGCCCACGGCCGCGATCTCCCGTCCGCGGATGAGGACGTCCGCGTCGGTCAACTCCGTGCCCTGGTCGTTCATGGTGACGACGCGGCGGGCGTTCTTGACGAGGAGAGAGGGAGTCACCCGCTCTTCGCCCTTCGGCCTTCGGCCGTCAGCCCCGCGGCCTCGGTCTCGGCCGGCGTGATGGCGCCGCAGGCGCGGGCGCGCAGGAAGTAGTTGAGCAGGCCCTGGCCGGTGGCCGCGTCGTCAAAGACGACGCCGATGCGGGTGGCCCGGGAGGCCTTCTCCACGAAGTTCCTCAGGCGCTCGGTCGCCTCCGGCAGGCCGGCCAGGAAGAAGGCATAGACCGCCGCGTAACGCGTGGGCAGTTGGGCGGGGTGCAGGTCCCAGCCCTGGTAGAAGCCGTCTCGCAGGGAGCGGACGGCGCATTCGTAGTGCAGGCGCCAGGCGCGGCGCACGGCCTCCACGTTCTCGCGGTCCTGCGAAGCGGAGAGGCGCTCGCCGGTCGCGGCGCGGTGCGGGGGCACGGGGAGGGTCGTTACGGCGCTGTCGCTGAGGCGGACGCCGGAGTCGGCCAGGGCCAGTTGCAGGACCCGGCGCGCGAAGCCGCAAGCGGGGTGATCCAGGCGTTGGTGGGCGGCGACGATGTCGAGGCCGGCCGTGTAGTCGTAGGCGCCGAAGTGGGCCGAGACGCAGCGTCCGCGCAGAGCGTCGACGATGGCGCGCAGGGGCACGGTCCCGTCCGCGCTCAGGAGCGCCGACGGCGTCTCGACCATGACCTCGACCTTCAGCGTCCCAGGCGCCAGTTTCTTGCGGCGCTCGAACGCGTCGAGAATCCTGCCCAGGGCCGCGGCCTGCCCGGGGTGGCGGACCTTGGGCAGGGTCACGCAGAATGGGTCGGGCAGGCGGCCCTTGGCCTGGCGCACGAGCGCGCTCAGGAACACGTCCAGGGTCCGGACCGAGCGGGCGCGCAGTTCGGGAGTGAAGGCTTTGATCCGCAGGCCCAGGAACGGCGGAAGGGCGCCTTCTTCCAGGCCTCGGGCGGTCTCGAGCGCGGCGGACATCGCGTGGGCGTCCTCCTCGGCGTCGGGGCGGTGACCGTAGCCGTCCTCGAAATCGATGCGGAAGTCCTCGACGGGTTCCGTCTTGAGTTTGTCGGCGACGCGGTCGTAGACCTTATGCGCCAGGCGCTCGTCCAGGCCGACGGCGCGCGCGAAGCTCACCGCGTCGGGCGCGTAGCGCGCCAGCGAGCGCAGGGCCAATTCTCCGAGCTTGCGGGCCAAGTCGGACTTGAAGAGATGGGCGCCGCCGTAGACCACGTGCACGGGACGCCGCAGGGCCTCCTCGCGCCGTCCGCGCGGGAGGAAGGCCGCGTGGGAACGGGTCAGGGCGGAGAAGACGGTCTTGAGGGTCTTGGGATCGAGGCTGGTCTGGGGTTTCATCGCGTCCTCCCGTTCATTGGGTCCCGGTGAGCCCGGATATATGGTCGAAGTAGGACATCAGGCCGTCGAGGTCGCGGGGCGTGAGTTCGTCGAAATCGGGCATCTTCGTATGCCGGAAGGCGGAGGCCTTCTTGATGTAAGCCTTGAGGTATTTCTTGGAGAGGTAGCGGGTCACGCCTCTGGGCTCATTGAGGTCCGGCCCGACCGTGCCGCCCTGGGAGCTCATCGCGTGGCAAGAGATGCAGTCCGCGCGGAAGATCTTCCAGCCGCGCGCGGCGGCGGAGTCGGGGGCGGCGCCTCGGGGCACGGCCTTGGGAAACTCGTCTTCCACCATCCCCTTCTTGATGGAGACGATTTGCCGGGGCCAGGGGAAGCCGTTGCGCGGACGCTGTTCGGCGCCGGTCCAGAAGACGTAGAAAGGGCCCGGACGCGTGCGCTCCTTCGGGATTTCCGCCCAGCCGGGGACCTCCTCGTCGTCGTAGGCGAGCCAGCCCCCGTCGGCCATGAGATCGCCCGTCTTGGCGTGGGAACGATAGCCGTCCAAAGCCTCGAAAAAGACCTCGCCGAGCGTGTCCTCGGCCCAGGACGCGCCGAAGGCCGTCGTCAGGAGACCGCGCAACGGCACGGCGCGGTAGCGCTTGCGGCGGCCGTAGAAATAATCTGCGACGTCTACGACCCGCGCGTCGGGCCGCGCGCGCAGTTCGGCGGCCGTCGCGCGGAAGACCTCCTTGCCGCCCGCGCAGAAGATCAGGGCGGGCGCTTCGGCGCGCGCGCCGGCGGCGAGGGCCAGTATCAAGACGATCTTGTTCAGGTGTCGCTCGGAGTGACGCGGAAGACTTCCGCGAGCGTCGTGCGGCCCTTGAGGACTTCGATGAGACCGGTCATCCGCAGCGTGCGCATTTCGGTCGCTTGCGCGGCGCGCACGATCTCGGTGATCGAGGCCCGGTTCTGGATCAGCAGGCGAAGGTCGTCGTTGATCTCGAGGAGCTCGTACAGCCCGATTCGTCCCGAGTAGCCGCTGCCTCCGCAGCCCGGGCAGCCGCGCGGCCGGTACAGCGTCGGCACGATGGACATGACCACCTCTCTGGGCAGCGAGGCGGCGAGGCGGTCGAGGGTCTTGGCGGGCGGGTCGTATTTGATGCGGCATTGCGGGCAGAGCCGCCGGACCAGGCGCTGCGACATTACGGCTTTCAGCGCGCCCGCGATCAGGAAGGAGTCGACTTCCATGTCGATCAATCGCGCGATCGTCGACGGGGCGTCGTTGGTGTGCAGCGTGCTTAGGACGAGGCGGCCGGTCAGCGCCGCCGAGAAGGCGATTTCCGCCGTCTCCAGGTCGCGGATCTCTCCGACGAAGAGGATGTCCGGATCGAGGCGCAGCGCCGCGCGCAGACCGATGCCGAAGGTCATGTTGATTTTCGGGTTGATCTGGATCTGCGTGATGCCGCCCTCCTGCAGGCGGTCGCCTTCGAGAATCGGGAACTCGATGGGATCTTCCAGCGTGATGATCTTGGCCGAGGGGGTGCGGATCATCTGGATGAAGGAATAGAGCGTGGTCGTCTTGCCGGAGCCCGTCGGCCCCGTCACGAGCAGTATCCCGGTGTTCTGGAGGCCCAGGTCCTTGAGCCGGGCGTGGATGTAGTCCGGCATGCCGAGGTCGCTCATGCCGACTTTCGCCGCGCGCGCGTCGAGAATTCGCATGACGAGATTCTCTCCGTAGTGGGTGGCGATCGTCGCGATGCGCAGGTCCACGTTGCGCGTGTCGAGCTTCAGGGTGATGCGTCCGTCCTGCGGATGGCGCGTGTCGGTGATGTCGAGATTGGCCATGATCTTGAACACCGAGATGATCTGCGGGAGCACCGTCAGGGGCATGCGGTGGACGGTGCGCAGCATGCCGTCGGTGCGGTAGCGCAGGAGGAGGGACGTCTCCTGCGGCTCGATGTGGATATCCGAGGCGTGCTGGGTCAGCGCGTCGTCGACGAGGGTGCGGATGAATCTCTGGATCGCGCTGTCGGACACTTCGTTGAGAACCAGGTTCGAGAGCGGAGAGGACTCCCTCGCCTTTTCGGCGACGCCGCGGATGAGGTCCTCCATGCTCACCAGTTGCGTGGGGGTCCTCGACATCTCCTCGACGTAAGGTTCGTACTGATGCTCGAGCACGCCGACGATCACGACCTCGTAGCCCGTCATGAAAGTGACGGTGTCGGAGGCCTCGACGTCGCGCGGGTTCACCATCCCCAGCGTGAGGGCGCGGTTTTCAAGGCCGAGCGGCACGACCCGGTGACGGATGATCAGCGGCAGGGGGACCAGCCCGAAGAAGCGCTTATGGGTTTCGTCCTGAAGCGGGATGAACGGGACCTTGTAGTACTCGGAGAGCATCCGGCAGAGCTCTTCGAGCGTGAGGAGATTGAGTGCGATGAGATTCTGGGAGAGCGAGTGGCCGTTTTCCTGGCTGGCCTGCCGCGCCTTGAGCAGGCTCACTTCGGAGAACTTCTGCGCTCGAAGGGCGGCCTCGATGTCCTGCGCCGGCCCGGCCGTCACGGAGAACTCCGGGCGGGGAGGTGCCGCGCGACCGCGGCGAGGAGCTTGTGGCGGTCCGCCGGCTTCGTGAAGTGGTCGTCCGCCAACGACTCATAGGAACGCATTTCATCGGATGCGGTGGACCTCCCCGTCAGCATGATCACGGGGAGGTGCTGGGGGGAGGCCATTTCCTTGAGGCGCTGGCAAAGTTCCCAGCCCAGCATCGACGGCAGGATGACATCGCAGATGACGAGGTCCGGCATGCGCATTGCGGCCTTGCCCAAGGCCTCAAGCCCGTCCCCGGCGCCCTGGACCTCATAGCCCGCCTCCAGGAGCCAAGACTTCAGGATGAGTATCCCCTCGAGCCTGTCGTCGACGATGAGAATGAGAGGCTTTGCTGATTCGACCATGCTCAAGCCTTTTGCGCCACGGAACTGCCCTCGCCGCGCTGGAGGAGGCGGTCGACGGCGGCGAGCATTTCCGACTCGTCGATCGGCTTGCTGATGAATTCGTTGGCGCCCACTTCGAACGCCTGCAGCATGTCCTGGGGGGTGTTCTTTGACGTGATGACGACGATCGGGATCGAATCGTTCACGATCGCCGCGCGTATGCGCCGGCAGGCTTCCCAGCCGTTGATATTAGGCATGACGACGTCCATGATGACGAGGTCGGGATGGAGAGTCTCGATTTTCCTGAGGCCTTCCTCTCCGTTCGCGGCCAAGTGAACCCTGAAACCGCTGTTGGTCAAGAGTATTTCGAGGTACTTGCGGTTCAGTGCGGAGTCGTCGATGACGAGTATTTGCTTGGAATCGGGACCCATAAAGTCATCTCTCCGTTCAGTTGCCCGACGGCGTCACCTATGAATTAGCTGAATAATTGCTCCCCGTCAAGCCCCTCTCCGTTATGTTTCCGCGGCGCTTCCCCATTTAGGGGGAGCCTCGGCCGGAGTTGACGCGCTCGGGCGCAGGGGGGAGGCATTCTTCGCAGGCTCCTCGGCCGGAGCGGGCAGATCGGGCGTCGAGGGCGCGGCGTCCCGGCGGCGGTCGTCGTCGAGCCGGCGCTGCTGCTCCGCGAGCCTCTCGCGCTCGAGACGAAGCTTCTCTTCATCGATACGGCGGCGATCTTCGCGCAGGGTCTCTCCTTGATGGCGCAGGCGCTGCTCCATGAGCTGCGCCTCGGCCTGGGCCAGCATGGCGTAGCGCGCGCGGAGATCCTCGGTCCAGGCGCGCAGGTTGCGGCGCGTCTCCTCCAGACGGCGCCGCTCGTCGCGCAGCCGAAGGAAAAGCTTGCGCAGGAGGTCGCGCCGCGCGTCCAGGCCTTCGCCCTGGGCCTGGGAGCGCAGGACGTCTTTTTGCGCGGCCCGCGCGGGCGCGATGGTCGTCTCGATGGGTGCGCCCGGCGGGAGGGGCTGCTCGAGATCCCTCCAAACTTCCTCGAGCCCGCGGCGGGACTCATCTAAGGAAGCGAGCAGTTTGTCGATCTCAACCGATGCTTTGGGCTCTTCTTGCGCCATCTTCTTAGTGTAGACTGCCTTCCGGAAATTAGCAAGACCGGGATGTTAAATTTCAAAACCGGCCTTGCGCCGGGCGTGAAAACGATCTAAACTTCGCTCATATGATTTTAAAGCGGCTGACGAAGAGGTACCAGTGTCGCATTCCGGTGAGCATCATCGCCGTGCCTTCATTGACCGAGTCGAAGGGGCAGTTGAGCGACATCGGCTTTGGGGGAGCCCAGCTCAGAACCACGGCCCGCCTTAAAGTCGAGGTCCGGGTCAAGTTCACGATGGGAGGCAAGCGCTACGTTCTCGACGGGTACGTCGTCCGCCGCGCGAAAGACGGCGGACAAACCCGCTACGGCGTCGAATTCCACACCTATATCGGCAAAGACCTGCGCGCGCTTCTGGCGGTCTTGGCCAAGAAAGAGAAGACGTCGCTTCGCTCCACGATCCGCATGCGTCGTGCGACTTAGCGCTCACGCATCGCCCAACAGCCCCTCATCGTTTCGCGCCCCTCCGCCGGTAGCGCGCTTTTTCCAGCGCCTTTCTCCTTTTTTGCGATTCCCCCTTAAGCTTGAGCCAAGACTCCAGCCGCGCGCGGGCCAAGCGTCCCTCTTTGACCGCCGCCTTCACCGCGCAGCCGGGCTCGGCGTCGTGGCGGCAGTCCTTGAAGCGGCAGAAGGGCGCCAGGGCATCGATCTCCTCGAAGGTCTGCTTGAGGCCTTGCTCCACGTCCCAGAACCGCATCTCGCGCATGCCGGGCGTGTCGAGGAGCATGCCTCCTCCAGGCAGGAGGAAGAGTTGGCGGTGCGTGGTGGTGTGACGGCCGCGCTCGTCTTTGGCGCGGGTCTCGGCCGTGCGCAGGAGTTGCGAGCCGAGGAGACGATTGACCAGAGTGGACTTGCCCACGCCCGAGGCGCCGATGCAGCCCACGGTGCGGCCGGGCTGGAGCCATTCGGCGAGAGCCTCCAGGCCCCGGCCCGTCTTGGCGCTCAGGGTGATGATCGGGGTCCCGGCCGCGATGGCGCGGGCCTCCACGAGAAATGGTTCCGGCTCAGGACAGGCGTCAAGCTTGTTGAGGAGGATGACGGTCTGGGCGCCGCTCTCGCGCGAGACCGTGAGGAACCGCTCCAGACGCCGCGCGTTGAAGTCCGCGTTGAGCGCGGTCATCACGAAGACCGCGTCGAGGTTGGAGGCGATGACCTGTTCCCAAAGACCCTCTCCCGAGGCTTTGCGCGAGAGCGTGCTGCGTCGGGGCAGGACGCGGCGGACCGTCAGGACGCTCTCCCCGTCGACGGTTTGGGCCGCCAGCCAGTCTCCGACGGCGGGCAGCCCCGCGGGACCGCCGGCCCCGCGGCGGACTTTCCCGGGGATGCGCGCGGAGCGCTCGCCGGCCGCGGTCACGACCTGATAGAGTCCGCGTTGTTCCTCGATGACGCGCGCGGGCAACAGGCCGCATCCCGGACCCGCGGCGAACTGCGCGGCCCAGCGTTCATCCCAGCCCCAGTCCTCGAGTCCGACCATCCGGCGATTCTAGCAGAAGTGCCGCGCGCCGCAGGCGGTCCATGACGGCTCGCCCCACCCCGCGGTCGGGGACCGTCTCCACGAAGAGCGTGCTCGCGCCCGCCGACTCCGCGTCGCGCAGGGCCGAGAAGAGCCCGCGGGCGTAGGCCGCCACGGCGCCGCGCAAGCGCCGCGCGAAGGCGGGCCGGCGCCCCTTCCAGGGCGAGCGATGGACCAGGCCCGAGCCGGGCAGTCCGAGTCCCGTCACGCGGCCTCTTCGCAGCAGGGCGGGCGCGACCAGGATGACGCGGCAGGAGGGAGCGTAGTGGCGGCGCCGGGCGCCGGGGGCGGCGGGAGAGTCTCGGCCCGGAGCGGCTACGGGGATGCCGGCGCGATTCGTGATGGCCGCGGCGGTGATGGCGCCGGGCCTCAGCAGGACCGGTCTGCGGCCGCGGGCGTCTACGATGGCGGACTCCAGGCCATTCCGGCAGGGCCCTCCATCCAGGATCACGGCCACGCGTCCGCGCAGATCTTTGAGGGCGTGCGCGGCCGTCGTCGGGCTGGGGCGCCCGGAACGGTTGGCCGAGGGGGCGGCGATGGGCTCGCCGAGGGTTCTCAGGAGAGAGAGGGCCGCGGGATGGTCGGGCATGCGCACGGCGACGGTGCGTTGCCCGGCCGTCACCGCGGGGGGGACGTCCGGGGCTTTTTCCAGGATCAAAGTCAAGGGTCCTGGCCAGAAGGCGTTCATGAGCCGGCGGGCCAGGGGCGGGACTCGGCGCACGACTCGCGCCAGCTGTTTTTCGTCCGCTACGTGGACGATGAGAGGGTTGTCCGCGGGGCGTTCCTTGACCCGGAAGATGCGGCGCACGGCGGCGGGATCGAAGGCTCGCGCCCCCAGGCCGTAGACGGTCTCGGTGGGGAAGACGACCAGGCCGCCGGCCCGCAGGAGCTCCGCCGCCGCGCGGATCGACGAGGCCGACGTCTTGCGCACCGAGGTTTTCAGGATCAGGGGACGAGGCTCGCGGTCTTGATGGCGTCTAATTTCGGGAAGTCCGCCTTCAGGTAGGCGTTGCCCTGGGCCTGGAGACGACCCTGGTCCGGGCCGCCGCCCATGGGCGCGCCTTCGCCGTAGCCCCGGTAGAGCTTGTCGAGGACCTCAAGGCCCTCCACGACCTTGCCGAAGGGCGGGAAGCCCTGGTTGTCGAGGAAGGAGTTGTCCTTGAAGTTCAGGAAGAACTGCGTGGTGCGGGTGCCGGGGCCGGCGGTGGCGAAGGTCGCCATGCCGCGCAGATTGGACTGGCCCGCGGACGGGTCGTCGGGGATATTGGCCTCGCGCCACTTGGCCGAGACGGCCGGGTCGCCGTGGATGCCGGTCTGGGCCATGAAGCCGTCGATGACGCGGAAGAAGGACACGTCGTCGAAGAAACCGGTCTTAACGAGGTTATAGAAGCGGTCGGCGCCGTTGGGGGCCCAGTCGCGGTGGACCTCGAGGACGAAATCGCCCTGGGTCGTGGCGAATTTGGCCTTGAAGACCGAGGGGGACTTCTCGGCCGCCGGCGGGGCCGGATTGGCGGCGGGGACGGGGGCGGCGGACGGGGCGGCGGCGGTGCTGGACGCGGCCGGCGCGGACTTCTTGTCGCACGCGGCTGCGCTCAAGAATGCGAGGACGGAGAAGGCGGCGAAAAGGCGGTTTCTCATGGCGGCAATATAACAGATTGGGCGCGGACGGGGGAAGAGGCCCGGCTCAAGCGTTGCAACATCACCTTGCAGCCGGACCGGAGGACCGTCATGATACGCTTCCCGCCGCGCCGCATCCTCGTGCCCGCCGACACGACCGAGCCATCCCTGGCCGCCTTGCGCGCCGGCCGAGACCTGGCCCGGCGCTTCCGCTCCTCTCTGAGCGCCGTGTACGTCGAGAGCTTGCCGCCCAGCCTCCTCGGTTTTTCCGTCGAGGAGGGCGCCGACGCCGCCGGGGAGATCGCGCGCCAGTTTCGCGAGTTCCGCGCGTGGCGCGAGGCGCGCCTGCGCCGCGAGGCCGCCGGCCTGCCGGCGGGGCGCTTCCGCGTGCGCACGGCGCGCGGGCGTCCGGAGCGGATGGCGGCCGCCCTGGCCCGCGGCCGCGCGGCGGACTTGATCGTGATGGGGACGCACGGCCGCAGGGGCCTGTCGCGCTTCGCGGCCGGTTCCGTGGCCGAGGAGGTCGTTTCCCGCGCCCGGGTCCCGGTCCTCATCGTTCGCCCCTTCCGAGGCCCCTTCCGGGTGCGCCGGGTGCTCTGTCCGGTGAACCTGACCCGGTATTCCGACGAGGCCCTGCGGGCCGCCCAGCTCGTCGCGCGCTCCTGCCGGGCGCGCCTGAGCGCGCTCCTCGTGCGTTCCGCGGCCGATGACGAGGGGCTGGCGCTCGCTCGCCTGCGCGCGCGGCTTGACGCGGTGCTGGGACGCCCCGCGGCCTTGCGGGTGAGGGCGTCGGTGCGCGTGGGCGAGGCGCGCCGCGAGATCCTGGCGCAATCCGCCTCCTACGACCTGGTGGTTCTCTCCGCCCACCGCAAGTCCTTCTTGGGGGACCTCATCCTGGGCACGACGGCCGAGCGGGTCCTGCGCTTCTGCGCGGTCCCGGTGATGACCGTGCCCGCCCCGGCGAAGGCCAAGACGGGGGTCACCCTCTACTGAGGCCGTCGGTCAAGCCAGCGGAACTTCCAGCGCAGGTCGAAGCCGCGCTTGCGCGCTTCCTCGATGAAGGGCACGGGGGGCACGCCGCGCTCGACGGCATAGGCCCCGGGCTTGATGCGGCCCTCGGCGGCCATCTGGGCGACGATGGAAGCGGGGAAGGCCGTGGCGCGCATCATGGCGGTCATGGCGCTCTCGCGGTCGTAGCGGTCGAGCAGGTCGTGGACGACCTCGGCCGCTCGGCCGTCCTTGACGCCGCGCACGATGCTGTGGATGACGACGAGATCCTCGTCGCCGGGGCGGTGGAAGTGGCGGCGGAAGAGCTTCGCGGCGAGTTCGCGCGGGGCGATCTTGACGCCCTTGCGGATCTCGACCGGCGCCAGGTCGAAGAAGCCGAGCGCGCGCATCGCCGCCATGGCGGGGATGTGCCCGGGGTAGCGGAGGAACTTGTTGAACATGGTCTTGACCTTGCCCGCGCAGGTCTCGGCCAAAGTGGAGAGGCCGCCCGCGGCGTGCCCCGCCTCGACTAGGCCCAGGGGCGGCAGGTCCAGGACGTCCAGCTCCGAGAGAGCCGGCACGCTCACGAGCTTGCCCTCGCGCAGGGCCACCGCGGCGCCGGCATATTCGTTGATGAGGCCGTGCTCGGAGAAGGTTAGCATGTAGTCGAGCGGAGGGACGGGCTTTTGGGGCAGGCCGCCGTCGTAGATCATGACCTCGTCGGTCCGGTCGAGCATGGACATGGCGTGCACGGCCAGAGTCGAGATCATGCCCGGCCCCAGGCCGTTGTCGGGCAGGACGCAGACGCCGGCCTTCTCGGCCGAGGCGTGCAGGGCGATCTCCCTCTTGACGATGCCGGTGTCGCCGCCGAGGTCGACGAAGTTCACGCGCGCGGCGACGGCGGCCTTGGCCAGGGGCAGGTTCAGGAAATAGGGGACGCAGGAGACCAGCGCGCCGCAGCCCGCGGCCGCGCGCTTGACCGCGGCGGGGTCGCCGGCGTCGAGGCGCTTGAACTTCGCGCGTCCCCGGGAGACCTTGGCGAGGAAGGCCTTGGCCGAGGCCAGGTTCTCGGCCGAGGCGTCGGCGAGCGTCACCGTTGCGACCGCGGGGTTGCGCAGCATGTCGTAGGCGCAGGCGCGGCCCTGGAAGCCGGCGCCGAGAATGAGGTATCTCATCATGATCCCATTCTGCCGGCGCTCAGAGGAGGTCGTCGGTGCAGTCCGATTGGCTGCAGATGAGGGTGCTGGGCGGCGAGGTATAGGTCAGGGTGTAGCAACCGTAGGCGGCCGGGCACGGGGCCTTGCGGGTCAGGGTGATCGTCCAGGATATGTTCGTGGCGGCGGTCACGGCGCCCGCCGTGAAATTGGCCATGTTGCCCAGGTTCGCATCAAAGGAAGTCGGGGTGATGGTCCCGCCGAAGTAGACGCTGTTCCTGGCCAGGTAGCGATCCTGCGCGCCGTTGAGGCCGCTGAGCCACTCCATGCTCTCGGCGAACTTTCCTTTTTCGACGATCTTGTAGTATTGAGGGACCGCGATCGCGGCCAAAATGCCGAGGACGAGGGCGGCGACCATCAGTTCGATGAGCTTGAAGCCGGATGCGGGGTGCTTGGCCGTTCTCATGAGTTTCTTGGTCATCGTGCCTCCGAAGATATGATGGAACGATCTTACGAAAGCGCACGCGGGATAATCCACCCCGCATTTAGATACCATGAAGGGGCATCGAGAACCCAGAGAGGACGCGTCGGCTTTTCATCCTGTCCGCCGTCGTCGCGGTCGTCACCGCGGCGGTGTTCGCGCGGGCGTTGGCCAACGGCTTCGTTTGGGATGACGCGGCGCTCATCGTCGACAACATCGGTTACCGCGGCTTCGACGCGCGGCGCCTGCGCTGGATGTTCACGACGTTTCACATGGCCAACTACGCCCCGCTGGCCTGGATTTCCATGGGGGTCGACTACGCCGTGTGGGGCCTCGATCCAGTCGGCTTCCATCTCACGAACGTGATCTTCCACGCCGCGAACGCGGCGCTGTTCTTCATTCTCGCGCGCGAGTTGATCCTGCTGGGCGTCGGCGCCGGGATCGACGCCGGCGCCGTCGACGCCGGCGCCGTCGCCGCGGCGCTGCTGTTCTCCGTCCATCCCATGCGCGTGGAGTCGGTCGCTTGGGCCAGCGAGAGGCGGGACGTGCTCGCCGGCTTCTTTTTTCTATCGACTCTCCTGTTCTACGTACGGGATCATTCCGGACCCGGCGGCGCGTCCCCTCGGCGGAGGGCTATCGCGCTCTTGGCCTATGCGGCCGCCGTTTTGTCCAAGGCGACGGTCATCCCGCTTCCGGCCGCGCTCGTCGCGCTGGATATCTTCCCGCTGCGGCGTCTTGCGCCGAGGCCCTCGTCCGGCGCTTGGCGCGCCTGCCTGCGGGAGAAACTTCCTTACCTGCTGCTCTCGGCGGCCGGCGCCGCGCTCGCCGTAGGCGCTCAGATGCGTTCGGGCAATTTCGCCCGCCTGTCGGATTACGGCATGACGTCGCGGCTTGCGCAAACGGCGTTCGGCTTCGGCTTCTATATCGTCAAAACGCTCATCCCCGCGGGGCTTTGCGCGCTCTATCCGCGTCCCCTCGGCATGTCGCTCGTCGAACCGCGCGTCATCGCCGGCATTCTGGCCGCCGCGGCCGCGGCCCTGGGGCTGCGCAAGGCCGGCGTTCGCCCCGAAGCTCGCGCGGCGTTATGGATCTACTACTCGGCGATGATTTTCCCCGTGCTGGGTCTTCTGCAAAACGGCGGGCAGAGCGCGGCTCTGCGCTACTCGTACCTGTCCTGCCTGGGCTGGGCGGTTCTCGCCGGAACCGCCGTCGCTCTTTCCGCCGCGCGCCTGCGCCGCGGCCCGGGAGCCGCCGCCCCCGCGGCGCTCGCCGCGGCCGCGATTCCCGCGCTCGCCGCCTTGACCTGGTCGCAGACGGCGTTATGGCGCGACGACGTGGCGCTCTGGAGCGACGTCTATCGTCAATTCCCGCAATCCTGCGACGCGCAAAGAGGCCTCGGCGCGGCGCTGGCCGGCGTCGGCCGTATTTCCGAGGCCGGGACGCTCGCGCGCGCGGCCTTGAAGAACTGCCCGGATCGGGCGCCGATCTTCCTGCAACTCGGCGCGCTCGCCGCCGCCGCCGGCCGCTCCGCCGAGGCGGAAGAGAACATCAGGCGGGCTCTCGCCCTCAGTCCCGGCCTCGCCGAGGCCCACGACGCGCTGGGCGGGCTCCTGTTCTCTCGTGGACGCGTCGACCTGGCCCTGCCCCATTTCCGCGCCGCCGTCGGGCGCGAGCCGCGCTCCGCCCAGCGGCGCGACCACCTGGGCGCGGCGCTCGCGGTTGCCGGCGACGCCGAAGGCGCGGCGGCCGAATTCGCCGAAGCGGTGCGCCTGGAGCCCGCCAACCCGCTCTACCGCGGCCATCTCGCGCAAGCGCGCGGCGCCGTTTACTGAGGAGCCGGGGCCCTCCGCGCGTTGCGCCGGGCGTCCGCGAGCTCCCCGCGCAGTTTACGGGAGGCCGGATCGTAGCGGAGCGCCCGCTCGAAATGCCAGGCCGCCTCGGCGAACTCGGCGCGCGCGGCGAACTCCCGTCCGAACTGCTCGTGGAAGCGCGCGTGATCTCGTTTGGTGACGTGATGCTGTTTCGTCAGCTCGTCCAGCACCTTGCGGGATTTCGCGTCCTCGGGGAAAAGGAGCGTTTGTTCTTCCAAGTAGAGGATCGCCCTGCCGTAGCTCGCGCCATCGCGCGCGTAATAATCCGCCAGGCCGATGCGCGCGCCCACCGAGAAGGGATTCACCCTCAGATCATGCCGCCAGAACGTCCGGGAGTCTTTCCATATCTCGATCTGGGCGCGGGACCGGATCGAGAGCGCCATCAGCGCGACCGCGGCCAGCGCCACGGCCGGGACCGGGCGCGCGCGCGCGAGCGCGCGGAAACCGGCCCCCGCGAGCGCGGCCCAGGCGAGGCCGGACAGGTAGGAGTAGCGGTCGGCGCCGGTCTCGTGGCCGAGGGTGATGAAGCCCAGGACCGGCGCGAGCATGATGGTCTGGTAGGCGAGGGCGCACAGGAGGGGCGCGCGCAGCCGGCGCCGGGCGGCCGCGGCGGCAAGAAGCGCGGCCGTAGCCGCGGCTCCGACGAGCGTCGCTTCGCGCAAGACATGCCAGTTCAACTCGTAGATGCCCAGCGCCGCCGGCCACAGCGTCTTGCCGAGGTAAAACACGAGTCCGATGAGAACCACAGGGGCCCTCTGCGCGAGGGGTGCGGCCGCCATGGAGACGATCGCTTCCGCCCGCGCCTGCGCGTAGACCGCGACGACCGAGAAAACGGCGGAAAGGGCGAGGAAAGGAGCTTTTTCTAAGGCGAGGGCGAGCAGACGCTCCCGGGACCGCCGCCGCGGCTCGGCGGTCCAGCGGCGCAGGGGCCAGACGTCGAGCAGGAAGAGGACGGCCGGAAGGGGGATGGCCGCCGGTTTCGAGAGGAGCGCCAGGAAGAAGGCGCCCAGGGATGCGGTCCTCCAGCGCGCCGCGCGCGTCTCACCGGGACGAAACGACCTCAACCAGAGCAGCAGCGTCAGCAGGAAGAAAAAGCCGCACGTCACGCCGTGACGCTCGGAGGTCCACGCCACCGATTGGACGCGCAGCGGATGCAGTGAAAACGCCAGGGCCGCGACGACCGCGGAGGCCCGGTCGCGTTCGTTCGCGGCGCCCGCGGCGAAGAGCTCCAGGGCCAGCGCGTAGAACAGGGCCGCGTTGGCGGCATGGAGGATGAGATTGGTCAGGTGATAGCCGAAGGGGTTCACGCCCCAGAGCGCGAAGTCGGCGGCCAGGGTCAGGGAGGAGAGCGGCGCGTACTTGCCGAGGCATTGCCGCGTCAGCAGTTCTCGCCAGGCCGACGCGCCGAGTCCGCGGGTCGCCCGCTCGAGGAAAAAAGGGTCGTCGAAGGTGATGAAGCCGCAGCGCAGGCAAGTCCAAAAAACGACGGCGGTCGCAAGCGCGGCGAACAGCGGCAGAGCCGCTTCTTTGAGGCGGGACCGCGTCGCTGAATGCAACGAGGGACGCGTTAAGGCAACATATCCGAGCAGTTGGTGCCGCTGCAAGTCAGTGGGGGATTGGCGTTCCTGTCGTAGGTCATGGTGTAGTTGGAGTATATGGCCGGATATGGAGTGCGGCGTTGGAGGGAGGCTGACCAACCAGGCGTACTGCTACCGGCCCCTTGCGTTACAGAAAAGTATTTGAGCGCCGATGCGAGCGGTAGGCCGATATCGAAGGCGGTGGAGGTGCCAAGGCAGCTGGTCAGCGTTGTGCAGTAGGAGCCATATCTTGCCAGATAGCTTTCCTGTGCGCCTGCCACGGCCGCGATATAGTTGCTTGCTTCCGCCGCCTTGCCCTTCTCGACGATCTTGAAGTATTGGGGCACCGCGATCGCGGCCAAAATGCCGATGATGAGGACGACGACCAGCAGCTCGATGAGCGTGAAGCCTGACGCGGGGCGCTTGGCCGCCTGCAGAAATCTCTTGTTCATCTTTCCTCCAACGATGTTTGGACGACCCTCTGAGCATAGCAGATAGGCCGGTCGCCCGCAATCTGGGATTGTGGGCGAAATGTGAATTCCTATATACTACCGGGGTGCCCCGCATCGTCATCGTGGAAGACGACCCCAAGATCGTGCAGGCGGTCGAGAAGACCCTGACTATGGCCCCCGGCTTCTCGGTGGACTGGGTCGCCGACTGCGACCGGGCCGTGGCCGAGGTCATCGCCAAGAAGCCCGACCTCGTCTTGCTCGACGTGAGAATCCCCGGCGGCGACGGCCGCGTCCTTCTGCGGAGATTCAAGGAGAACGCCGCCACGCGCGACATCCCGGTCATCATGCTCACCGGCGCGGCCGGAGAGGGCGACAAGGTCCTGGGCCTCAACCTGGGGGCCGACGACTATGTCGTCAAGCCTTTCGGGGCGATGGAGCTCATGGCCCGCATACAGGCCGTCCTGCGCCGGACCGGCGTCGCCAAGGAGAGACGGAGGATCATCCGCGTCGGCGGCCTGGTCCTGGACGCCGAGAGCCGGACGGCGGTCATCGCCGGCCGGCGGCTGCGCCTCCAGCCCCGCGAGTTCGAGGTTCTCCTCCTTCTCGCCGCCCACGCGGGCAAGACGCTTTCCCGGGATTTCCTCATCGAGAACACCTCGGCCTACGGCCGCCGGGTCCCCACGCGCAGCCTCGACACGCATATCAAGAACCTGCGCAAGAAGCTGGGAGCCAAGGGCGCCGTGATCGCCACCGCGCCCAAGCTCGGCTACCGCCTTGATCCCTGAGCCCGGCAAGCGCCCCGTCTATTTCGCCTTCCAAGGCCTGTTCATGGCGTCGCTGCTCCTGCTCTTCGTCTACCAGACCCGGACCGCGACGCAGCCGGCCCATCTCGCCGCGGTCGCGGCCCTCCTGTGCGGCAGCCTGGCCCTCGTGCGCCTTCTGCCGGAAAGGACGCTGGGGCGCTGGTGGTTCCAGGCGGGGCTCTTCCTGGGCGACGCGGCGGCCGCGACTTTGGTCCTGGGCTGGACGGGCTCGAGCGCCGACCTTTTCCTCATCTATCTGCTCATCGTCTTCGGCTCGGCGCTGACGCGCAGTCCGCGCCAGCATCTGGCCGCGGCCGGGATCACGCTCGCGCTCTATCTGGTCTCGGGCTGGCGCCCCGTGACGGGCTGGCCGCACTCGCCGGAATTCTGGCTGCGCGCGGTCTTCCTGGCCGCGTCCTCCGCGCTCATGACCATCCTGGGCCGCGATTTTCGCCGGGCCCAGGACGACCAGCGCCGCCGCTACGAGGAGCGCCTCGTCTCGGTCGGCCGGCTGGCCACCCTGGGGCGCGTCGCCGGCGAGGTGGCCCACCGCATCAAGGGGCCGCTGACGACGATCTCGGTCAACGCCGAGGTGCTCGCCCACAAGCGCCCCGCGGACAAGGAGGCGCTCAAGGAGCTGGGGGAGATCCTCGATGAGGTCGAGCGCTGCAAGAGCATCCTCAAGGACCTGCTCGACCTGGGCCGCATCGAGGAGATGGACGAGGCGCTTCTCGACCTTCACGAGCCGCTGCGGGCCGCGCTGAAGGCCGCCCAGACGCAGGCGCGCCGGCGCCGCGTGCGGGTGTCGGCGTCGGGACTGGGCGAGGGCATGCGCGTGCGCGGCGACGCCGCGCTCCTGCGCGAGGCGCTCGCGGCCCTGCTCCAGAACGCGCTTGAGGCCGTCGGCGACGGGGGCGCGGTGAGGGTTGCCGCCTCCTCGGCGGAGGGATTTCACCGCGTGGAGGTCCGCGACGACGGGGCGGGCATCTCTTCCGCGGACCTGGAGCGGATCTTCGAGCCGTTCTTCACCACCAAGAGGGGCTCCGGTTCGGGCCTGGGGTTGTCGTCCGCCCTGCGCATCGCCGCCAAGCACGGCGGCACGGTGGAGGCCGAGAGCGAGGGCCCCGGGCGCGGCTCGCGCTTCGTCCTCCTGATTCCCGCGGCCTGACCGGCCCGTTTTAGGGATTGGCTCGAGACGCGAACAAAGTCCTCAGGAAATAATACTCGTTGACGGGGCGATCGTCGTCCAACGGCGGCATCGGCGGAAGCGGGGCGAGAAGCCGTTCAATGCCGATTTCGCGCCCAAGCAGCCACGAGAATCGCTTTTCGGCGTCCACGGAAATGAGATCCCATTCCAGCAAGTCCTGTCGAGCCGTGGACGGCAGGCGTCGCGCCAATTGTCGAGGCGTCGAATTCGGAATGGGATTCCGGCTGGCGAGAAAGTGGAATCCGTCGGGAGGGATATGAAACACCCGGACATAGGGGAAGGCGTTTTTCAGCGCGGCCGCGATTGCAGACAGAGTGGCCGGGCTCGGACCGTCTCTCCAATACCATGCCTGTAAAATCCCATCCGCGCGCAGCCGCTTTTTGATGAGATCATAGAATTGGCGGGTGTAAAGCAAGCTGGCTCCGGCCGCTTCCACGGGCGGAGCGGGGTCGATCGTGATCACGTCGTATTGATCGCGGGTCCTTTCCAAGAAGCGCCGGCCGTCATCGACGACGACACGAGCGAGTGGAGAGCTTAAAACCGCGGGAGCGTCCGAATGAAAAAAATCGAAGACCCGGGGGACGCTGGGAACCAACTCGACGGCCGTGGTTGGAATCCTCCACGACAACAACGAACGAAAGGTGGTTCCCATGCCGAAGCAGATCACCAGGGCATTCGTCGGATGTCGGGGCAGGAAGGCGAGCGGAAGATGGGCCATCCATTTAGTGATGGGGGTGAGCGTGGTTATGCCCACTCCATTGACCAGCAGCAGCCTGTCCGGGCCGGTCCCCAAAGCCGCCACGGAGGCGGTGCTGTCGCGCAACAGCCTGTTCGGTTTGAGCGCGCTGACGCGGTCCTTTGTTCCTAGAGCCAACAAGCATGCCAGAGCGCCGGCGCCGAGATAGAGCCGGCCCACGCCAGCCGCGAGCCGCAATTTCCATCCGGATCGGTTGCTTTTGAAGATCAACGGCAGACCGGCAAGATAGAATCCGGCCAGCAAAACGCCGGTGGCCGAGGATTCGCTCAGATGCGGCAGCAGAAGGAAGCCCGCGATTAAGGGACCGGCGATGCTGCCGAGAATGTTGACGGCGTAGGCGGTTCCGGCGCGACGCGGGTCTCCCCCGGCGAAACCATCCACGAGCATCGGCGTCAACAAGCCCGTGGCGCAGCAATAGGGAACGACGCTCAGGAACAGGCGCATCGCCCCCGCGCCGGGAACGTCAAGGCGGAGAATGCGCGGGTCGATGACGATCAGCGGCCATGCTCCGAGCAAGCCCACGACCGCCCACAGATAGCCCATATCGATCCGGCTTCCCTGATAATATTCACGATAAATCGACGAGCCGAGCGTCGTGGATACCAGGTAAAAAAACAGCAGGCCGGCGAAGGAGTAAACATGCAATCCGATATACGGCATCAACTGTCTCGTCCAAACGACTTCCAGGGCCATGCTCAGACAGCCGGTGATAAAAAGCGCCGTCAGGAGGAAATGGCGGGCCGTTTGGGATGATTCTCCGCCGGACGCTCTTTCGAGATTTTGACGCTCGGTCCCGGATCGTTCCGCCGCGGTGGATTCCGGAGATCGATAAGCAAGGAGCGAAGCCGCGACGGCGATCGCGAGGTTGAGGACGGCGGTCAAGCGGGCGGTTTTTGTGAACCCGAAAATCTCAATCAGGACGAAAGCCGAGAGCATGGCGCCTGCGGCGGCGCCGAGGACGTTGGCGACATACAGGTAGCTGAAGGAATGCTCCGATTCGCTTGGGATGAGTTTCCGGATAGACGCCATGGCGAGAGGAATCGTGGCTCCCATTGCGACGCACCACGGAACGACGGCGACCGCGACGCAAAGACCCGAGGCGGCGTAATACCAGGCGCTGTCCCAAATCCAAACCGGGTTCGGCGAACTGAGCAAGGCATGTCCCCATGCCAAAAGAGGCGGGACGCCGAGTCCTCCCAACGCGATGAATCCCTCCGCTCCCGCATAGAGCTTCAAGCAGTCCCGGCCGGAAATATTTTTGTTCAGCGCGAGCAGCCGTCCTGCCGCCCAGCTGCCCAGACCCAGCCCCGCCATGAACATCGAGAGAAAAAGCGAGATCATCTGGGTGTTGACTCCGAAAGACGCCATGACCAAGCGGAGCCAGACGATTTCGTAAACCAGGCCGCAAAAACCCGAGGCCACGAAAAAGGCGAAGAACCATTGTTTTTTCATATTTATGGCCGCACGCCAGCCCAGTGGGGCGTGGAACTGGCCCCGGGGACCTCGGCGGCTTTGCGCGGGGCGCCGCCGTCGGCGTCCATCATGAAGATCTGCGAGCGGCCTTCCCGCGTCGAGGAGAAGGCGAGGAGCCGGCCGTCGGGCGACCAGGCCGGGTCCTCGTTGGAGCCCTCGCCGCGGGTGAGCTGGCGGATCTGCGAGCCGGTCACGTCCACCAGGAAGATGTCCATCTTGTCTTTGTGGTGGGCGCGGCCCGAGAAGGCGATCCACTCCCCGGTCGGCGACCACGCGGGCGCGTCGCACCAGTTGAGGTTGGAGAGGCGCCGCGTCTGCTTGGTCGCCAGGTCCAGGACGTAGATCTGGGGGTTGCCCGAGCGGTCGGACACGAAGGCGGCCTGGCGGGCGTCGGGCGAGAAGGTCGGGGTGCTGTCCGCGCCGAAGTGGGAGGTCAGGCGCTCGAGCTTGCCGGTGGCGAGGTCCTTGAGGTAGAGGTTCGGGCTCTTGCCGCGCGAGAGGGTCAGGAGGAGATTGGCGCCGTCGGGGGAAAACCCGCCGGCGATGTTGAGCCCCTGCTCGTTGGAGAGCATCGAGGCCCGGCCGGTCTCCAGATCGAGCAGGAACAAGTCGGGGTTTCCGTCTTTGTAGCTGGTATAGGCCAGGCGGCGGCCGTCCATGGAGAGGCGGGGCAGGAGGTCGATGGAGCGGTCGTCGGTGAGGCGCTTGACGTTCTCGCCGTCGTAGTCCATCAGATAGACCTCCTTGCGGCCGGTCTGGTTGTTGACGAAGGCGAGGCGCGTGCGCGCGATGCCTTCGCGGCCGGTGGCGGCCTTGACCACGTCGTCGGAGATGCGGTGCGCCAGGGCCCTCAGCCATGCGGCTTCCTGGCGGTAGAAGCGCTCGAAGACGGCCTCCGCGCCCGCGGCGTTGGAGAGTTTGACCTGCGCGGAGATCTTGTCGCCGGAGCGCCCCGCCGCGGCGTTGAGGCGCCAGGTCCCGCCCGCGGCGGGCGCCTCGTCTTTGACCGTGAAGCGGCGGGAGAGCATCAGGTCGGAGCGCACGGCCTCGCGCAGACGGCGGGCCAGCAGGGCGTCCTCGCCCTTGCGCGCGTCGGCGGCCTCGAAGGCGGGCAGGATGAGGACGGGGGCGGCCTCGGCGGCGGCGCCGCCGACGGCGAGACGGACCTCGGTCTGGGCCGCGGCCGGAAGGGCCAGGAGCGCCGCGAAGAGGGCGGACGTCATCTCTTGGCGGGCTTGGCGGCGAGGTTCTTGAGCGCGGCCTTCGCGTCCCGGGCCTCGGGGCTCTTCGGGAAGTCGGTCGCGATGGACTCGAGATAGGCGCGGGCCTCGTCGAGGCTCTTTTTCATGCCGACGAGGCACAGCGCGTAGTGCAGGCGCGCGCCCGGGGTCTGGCCGCTCTTGGGATATTGGTCCAGGACCACGGCGAACTGGCGTCCGGCCTTCTCCCACTGCTTGAGGCCGAAATGGGCCAGGCCCAGGTCGTAGGTCGCCGCGTCGGTGAGTTCGCCGCCGGGGAAGCGCTTGAGATAGTCCGCGAAGCCCGCCGCGGCCTGGGCGTAGTCCTTGGTCTGGAGGCGCTTCTCGGAGGTGACGAAGAGTTCGGTGGCGGAGCCCTCGCGCTTCTGCTCGTCGAGCGCGGCTTTCTGCTCCTCCAGCCCCTTGCGCTGGGCCGCGGCCAAGGTCGTGCCGAGTTGGGTCACCTTGCCGGCGAGCTGGGAGCCCAACTCGTCGAGCTTGGCGGAGAGCTTGCCCATGTCGCCCATCGAGGCTTTGACGGTTTCGCCGTAGGCCGCGAGGTCTTCGCGCAGTTGTTTGATCTGGACCGAGAGGTCGGCTTGGTTGGCCTGCATGGACTCCACCGTCTTATTGAGGGCCGACACCTGGGTCTTGAGGTCGTCGGATTGTTGCGAGAGGTCCAGCACGTCCTTCTGGGTGGCCACGCAGCCGGCCAGGCCGAGCCCGAGGAGGACGGCGGGCAGGACGCGGCTCACTTCTTGGCGCGGGAGAGGGTCTCGGCGCGGCGGTTGCGCGACCAGCACGCCTCGGCGTTCTCGGAGCAGACCGGCTGCTCCTTGCCGTAGGAGATGGTGGCGACGCGGCGGCCGTCCACGCCCAGCCGGGCGTAGTAGTCGCGGACCTCCTTGGCCCGCTTCTGGCCCAGGGCCAGGTTGTAGGCCACGGTGCCGCGCTCGTCGCAGTGGCCGGCCACGAGGACCTCGACGGCCTCGTCGGCCTTGAGGACTTCGGCGTTGGCCTTGAGCGCGGCCAGGGCCTCGTCGGAGAGCTTGGCGCTGTCGTAGTCGAACGGGACGGCCTTGAGGTCCGCGCGCGCGTCGAAGCCGCCGGTGCGCAGGGAGGCTTCGGTCACCTCGGCCGCGGGCGCGGCCGGGGCGGCTTCCGCCGCGCCGGCGGCCGCGGCGGGCTTATCGTCCTTGGTCAGGCCGGACTTCTTGGAGGCGCCGGGGGCGGCGCAGGCGGCGGCGAACGCGGCGAGGACGACGAGGGCGCAATAGGGTGGCTTCATGGGCCTCATCATACAAAAAATTTATTGAGGACCTCGCCTTCGGCGCCGATCTCGTAGTACAGGGGGCGGCAGGTGTCGATGTTGACCTTCATGATCTGCTCGGGGGTCAGATGATCGAGTTCCATGATGATGGCGCGCAGCGAGTTGCCGTGCGCGGAGACCAGAACGTTCTTGCCGGCGGCCGCGGCGGGCAATATTTTTTCGTTGAAGTAAGGAAGCGTGCGCGCGGCCGTGTCTTTGAGGCTCTCGCCGTTGGGCGGCTTGACGTCGAAAGATCTTCGCCAGACGTGGACTTGATCATCCCCGTATTTTTTCGCCGTTTCGGCCTTATCGAGCCCCTGGAGATCGCCGTAATGCCTTTCGTTGAGGGCCTTGTCCTTCGCGACGGGGATGCCGGTTCGGCCGCATTCGGCCAGGAGGATAGCCAAGGTCTCCTGGGCGCGCTTTAAATCGGAGGTGAAGGCGAGGTCGAACCGGATGTCCTTGAGCTCGCGCCCGGCGCGGCGCGCCTCCTCGGCGCCCTGGGCGGTGATGGAGACGTCCACCCAGCCGGTGAAGCGGTTCTCCAGGTTCCATTGCGATTGTCCGTGCCGGACGAGGATCAGTTTTCCCATCTTATAACTCCTTCTTCGCGCCGGCGAGCATCTCGCGCACGGCGCGCCTGAAATCCTCCAGCGGGATCGGCTTGGGCAGGAAGCGCGAGCCGGCGTCGTCGGAGATCTCGGAGAGGATCAGCTCCGGCGAGGCATCCCCGCTCATGAACAGGATGGGGGTCTCTTTGGTGGCGTTGTTGCGCCGGAGGGATTCGAAAAGATGGGAGCCGGTGTTGCCGGGCATGTGATAGTCGAGGATGATGAGGGCGGGCTTGAACGAGCGCGATTTCTGCATGCCCTCGACGGGGTCGCCGGCGGAATCGGTCTCATGCCCCTCGTGCTTGAGGATCTCGGTGAGGATGGAGACGATCTCGAAGTCGTCGTCGATGATCAGGACGCGCGCCATGGCCGGATGATAACGTTTAACGGGGCGGGGAGGGAAGAGGCGAGGCGGGATGCATCAGGCGCTTGAGTTGCGCGATCTGCAGGCGGGCCCGCGCGTGCTGGGCCTGGTCGCGGGGGGTTTCCAGGATGCGCTCCCACAGCGCGAGGGCCTGAGCGTACTCGCCCCGAGCCTTGCGCGCGTTGGCGAGGATGGTCTTCATCTGGCTCGGCGTGCGAGGGTCTTCGAAGGCGCTTTCCAGCAGGGCGATCATCCGGTCGGTCTCGCCCTTCTGCTTGTACGCAAGGGCGGCGAGGTAGAGCGCGTACAAGGGCTCGCCCGGATCGCGGCGGATGCCCTCCTGGAGGAGGGCGACGGCTTCCTCGGGTCGATCCACGCCTCTAAACCAGCCCAGGATGCCCGCTGCGTACAGGTAGGATCGATGAAAGGACGGGTCCAGGCGCGCCACGCGCAAGGCCAGGGTCAGGAGATGGTCGTAGGGACGGCCCGGGCGGTCCGCCGGCAGGCCGGGCAGGCTCGCCCCGACGTACTGGAGCATCTGCACCCAGGCCAGATCGGCGGCCGCGGCGCGCAGTCCGAAGCTGGCCAGCGACGCGTCCTGGAGCGTGAAGGGCGTGGCGGGAAGTTCCGAGAGGGACGGGAACTCCCGCGCGCGCGCGCTCATGGCCGCGCCCGACGCCAGAGCGGCGGCGGCAAACGCTGCGGCGGCGGCGAGCGGGCGCATCAGAACTCCTTCTGGTCGAAGACCTGCGCGGCCAGCGCCAGGCACGCTCCGCAGTAGGCCAGGGCGTAGACCGCCGCCGCGAGCGCCCAACCCGGATCGGGAACTCCCGCGTGCCAAGCGTCGCGGTAGTTGAAGTGCGCGAAATCCGGGGCCGCGTGGGAGAAGGCCGTGATGGCCGCGCCCAACAGGGCGTTGCCGGACTTCTGCGCGAGGAAGCGCATCTCCGCGGAGAAGTGCCCCAGCATCCAGAAGAAGACCGAGAAGGACATGGCGGCCGCCTCGGAGGTGAGCGCCAGCGACAGGAACAGGGAGAGCGCGCCCATGATCGCGATCTTGGCCAAGGAGCAGGACCACGCGAGGAGGTAGGAGCCCTCGACGGGCCAGCCGAGCAGGCGCAGGAGCGCCCAGTGCGCCAGGCCCATCGCCCCCATCCCGAGCCCGACGGCGGCCAGCGTCCCCAGGAAGCGGCCCAGCAGGTAGTTCGAGCGTTTGACGGGGTGCGTGAGGATGAGGAACACCGCCCGGCTCTCCACCTCCTGCAGGATGAGGTGCACGGTCAGGAAGACCACCGAGACCAGGGCGATGGCCTCGTTGGCGGCCAGGCCCAGGTCCAGCATCACCCGCGCGCGCTCGTCGCGGGCCAGGGCCGAGGCCAGCAGGGCGCTTGCGACCATCACGAGGCCGAAGAGGGCGCAGCCGAGCCAGACTTTGTGGCGCAGATGCTCGCGCAAGGTGTAGTCGAAGACGGCCTTGATGGTTCCCATGTCGCTGCCTAGCCCAGCCGGATCTCGCCCACGCCGTCGGTGCGCTTGACCGACGCCGCGAAGGCGTCTTCCAGCGCGTCCGGCTTGCCGCGCCACTCGTCCTGGGCCATGACGCGGGCCAAGCGCCCGCCGCTGAGGATGCCGATGCGGTCGCAGACCTTCTCGACTTCGGAGATGTCGTGCGAGGAGAAGAGCACGGTCTTGCCCTTGCCCTTGAGCCAGAGGATCAGCGCTCGGACCTCCTTGATGGCGAGGGGGTCGAGGCCGGTCACGGGCTCGTCCATGACGATCAACTCGGGATCGTGGATGAGGGCCTGGGCGAGGCTGGCGCGCTGGAGCATGCCCTTCGAGTATTCCGAGAGCCTTTTGTCCGCGGCGTGAGCGAGCCCCACGTCCTTGAGCATGTCCGTCACGCGTTCCTCTCGCCCGGTCGCGGGCAGGCGCGAGAGGGCGGCGAATAGCCTCAGGTTCTCGCGGCCCGTCAGCGAGCGATTCAGGTAGGCCGCCTCGGGAGCGTAGCCGATGCGGGCCAGGATCTCGATGTCCGGCACGGACCGGCCGAGGACCGACACCGCCCCCTTGGTGGGCAGGTGCAGGCCCATGAGGAGCTTGATGGCGGTCGTCTTGCCGGAACCGTTGAGCCCGAGCAGGCCGAAAACCTCTCCCTGCCGGACATCGAGGTCCAGGCCGTCAAGGCCGACGGTTTCGCTCACGCGGCCGAGGTGCGAGCGGCGGTACATCTTGCCGACATGTTTGAAGGAAAGGGCGTTCATGGTCCTTGCCGAGGGAGGTTCTGAGAGAGTCCGTAGCCGCACGCGAGGAGGATGACCGTGGCGGCCAGGCGCCTGCGGCGGGCGAAGAGTTCGGCGGCGTGCGACTGCGAGACGGTCTCAAGGCGCGAGCGTTCGGCCCGGGCCGCGGCGAACACCCCGGCGAGCGCGGCCGCGCAGGCGCCCAGCGTCCCGACCGCGGCGGCCGCGCGAAGGCCCGCGCCCGGGGAGGCCGCCGGCAGCCACGGCGCGGCTTGCGCGCCCAGGAACCAGCCCACGAGGAGCAGCGTCGCGGCCGCGAGGAGCGAGGCGGCGGCCTCGGACCGGCCCGCGGCGGCGAGCGCGGCCGCCAGGCCCGCGGCCCAAACCGCGGCGTCGGGGGCGACGGGGCGCAGCGCTGCGAAGGCGAGGCCCGCGGCCAGGCAGAGCGCTCCCCCGGCGAGACGACGGCGCGAGGGAAGGTCCGGCGCCAGGAGCAGCGCGAGCGCCGCCAGCGCGGGCCAAGACGAGGCGGCCCCGAGGAGCGCCCCCGCCCCCGCCGCGAAGGCGATAAGGCTCCTCTTCACGCATCCGGGGCGGGCGTCGCCCTCGGACAGAGCGAAGGAGACGGCGCCCGGTCTGAGATCGAAGCGGCGCGAGCCCGCGCGCAGGAGGGTCCGGTAGCCTTCGGCGAAGGGGAGCGGCCGCCCGCGCAGGGCCTCCAGCATCTCCCGTCGGTAATCCTCGTAGAAGTCCGACTCTCCGGAAAGCTCCGCGCCGATCCGGACCGCGGGATAGACGAGCCGCAGCAGGACGCGGCCCCGCTCGTTGACCTGCCAGGGCCTCTGCACGAAGGATGCGTTCGTCAGGCGCCCCGTCAAGCGGGAGCCGTCCGCGCCCAGGCGCAGGTGGGCGTTGGCGTACTCCTCGGCCCTCCGCAGGACCGGAGCGGGCCAGTCCGAGGGCGGCAGGGGATGCAGTTCGAGGACCTCCTCGATCCAGAAGGTGGACTCGGCGTCGATGTCGGCGACGACGCGGTCCGTCTCGACTCGAAGGCCGACCCGTACCGGGGAGATCGGATAGATGTGGACGGCGGACGCGGGAAGCGCCGCGGCGAGCGTCAGGGCGGCGAGAATCATGGCTATTGAATGTGAGGATACCACATCTTATGATGTTCTTCGGAGGAACAATGCCCCCTCGGATCTCGTTCGCAATCGCCGCCCTCGTGCTCGCGTCTCTGGCTCCGCCGGCCCGGGCTCAGGATTTTTCCACCGCCGACACGCAGAGTTTCCTCAAGGACCTGCAGCAGCGCGTCTCGAAGCTGGAGGGCGCGCCGGTCAAGGCCGCCCTCAGTTCGTTCAACCCCGCCATCGGCATGGCGTTCGACGCGGTCTTTCATGATTCCAACGACAAGGCGTCCTTCCAGTTTCGCGCCGCCGAACTCAGCATCGAGGCGCCCTGCGATCCCTACCTCAAGGGCTGGGCCGTCATCAACGGCTCCAACTCGGGCGTGGAAGTGGAGGAAGCCGCGCTGGAGACGACCTCCCTGCCCTATAACCTCACGGCGCGGGGCGGGCGTCTGTTCGCCGCCTTCGGCCGCTTGGCGCATTTCCATGACCATGAACTCCCGGTCGTGAAGCGGCCGCTGTCGTTGGACTCATATATAGGAAACGAGACCCAGGCCGACGGCTTGGAGGTTTCCTGGCTCGCGCCCGCCGGCTTCTACCTTAACGCCACCTTCGGGGCTTACAATAAAATGGGCGCTACGAACGCTCGCCAGGACAATCTCGACGCGCGGGCGCTCGACGAGTTCACCTACCTGGGGCGTCTGAACGCTTATGCGGACCTCACCGACAGCCAGAGCATCGATCTCGGAGTGGATTCAGCCTGGTCGCCGAAACGCGCCGTGACCGACGCGGCCGGCGCGGTCACGACGCGCAGGAACACTTGGCGGACCCTCAACGGCCTTGACTTCATCTACCGCTACCAGCCCCCGCAGGGAGGCCTCTACCGGGGCCTGTCGTGGGGCGCCGAAGTCCTGCAGAACGACGAACGCCGCTTCGACGCCTCGACGAAGTTGCCCACGGATCGAGTCCGCTCCTATGCCGGCTACTCGTTTGTCGAGGCGAAGTTTTCCCGGCGTTGGCGCGGCGGGGCCATGGTCGACCTGACCGAGGACCAGGACGATTCCCACCGGCTTACCAAGACCTTCACGGGTTTCCTGACCTGCGAGGTGACCGAGTTCCAGCGCCTGCGGCTGGCCTTTGCCGAGTCCGTCGTCAACGTTCCCTCAATCCCCAAGAACCACACCGTGGCCCTGCAGTGGACGGGCATCATCGGCAAGCACGTGCACGGTTTCCGGGACCGCTGATGAGATCGAACAGTGTTCTCGCGCTCTGTCTTTCAGCCGCCTGCGCGCGCGCGGCGGCGGCCCGCCCGCTGAACGTCGTGGCCACCCTGCCGGAACTGGCCGACATCGCCTCCCGCGTCGGCGGCGACCGCGTCAAGATCGACACCCTGGCCCACGGAAGCGAGGATATCCATCAGGTGGTCATGCGCCCGAGCCTGGTTCCGAAGCTCAATCGGGCCGACGCGGTGGTCTACCTCGGTTTGACCGTCGAACACACCTTCCTGCCCGGCTTGCTCAACGTGGCCGCCAATCCCAACCTGCGCGAGGACGCCGTGAAGCAATGCGCCGGTTCGGGCTGCATCGACTGCTCGGAGGGCCTCTCCGTGCTCGAGAAGCCGAGCTCGCTGAGTCGGTCCGAGGGGGAGATCCATCCCTCCGGAAACCCGCACTACAACCTTGACCCGGAGGACGGCGCGCTCATCGCGCGCAACATCGCGGCGGGGCTGTCCCGGGTCGACCCGGAACACGCCGCGGACTACAAGAAGAACCTCACGTCCTATCTTGTCGAGCTCGATGAGAAGCTCGCCCTTTGGCGCAAGCGGGTCGCGCCGCTCAAGGGCGTCAAGGCCGTCTCTTATCATCAAGACGTCGCCTATCTCGCCCGCTTCACCGGCATCGAATTCGTGGGGACTTTGGAGCCCAAGCCGGGCGTGGCGCCGACGCCGGCTCATCTTGAGAAGCTGGTCCAGCTCATGAAGCGGGACCAGGTCATGCTCATCGTCCGGGAGCAGCAGTACGCCCCGAAGCTTCCGGAGTGGCTGGCGCAGAAGACCGGCGCCAAAGTGGCCGTGATCGCGACCATGGGCAAAGCTTTGCCGGCAACGGAGACCTTCATCAAGATGTCCGAGCGCAACCTGGAGTCGCTTCTAGACGCGCTGGGCAAGGCGCCTTGAGCCTGGAACCCCTCGTCGAGTTCAAGGGCGCCGCGCTCGGCTACGGCCGGCGCGCGGTGGTTACGGGCGTCGATCTGACGGTCGCCCGCGGGGACTTCCTGGGCGTTTTGGGTCCCAACGGCGCGGGAAAGTCGACCATCCTAAAGACCATGCTCGGGCTCATCCGGCCGCTGAAGGGGCAGGTCAAGCGCCACGGCGGGTCCGGCGCCCCGCGCTTCGGCTACGTCCCTCAGAAGGAGAAGCTCGACGTCATCTACCCCTTGAGCGCGCGCGAGGTCGCGGCGATGGGGACTTATCGCCGCTTCGAGTTCTTCGCCCGCTTGCGCGGGCCGACGCAAAAGGACCTGGTGAGCCGTTCACTCAAGGAATGCGGAGCCCTGGAACTGGCCGAGCGGCGCTACAGCGACCTGTCGGGAGGCCAGCGTCAGCGCGTCCTCATCGCGCGAGCCTTGGCGACCGAGCCGGAACTGCTCGTCCTCGATGAGCCGTTGGCCGGCATCGACGTGTCCACGCAGAAGGCCCTGCTCAGGCTCTTCAAGGGCTTCAAAGAACAGAAGCGCCTGACCGTCTTGATGGTCAGCCACCGCCTACAGGCCGAGCGCGACCTCTTCACGCACATCGCATGGGTGGCCGACGGCAAGGCCGACTTCGGGCCGGCCGAGAGGATGCTGGCCACGCGCCGCATCACGGACGTCTTCGCAGACGAGCCATGAGCCAACTCCTGGCGATGCTCCGTCCCGATTTCCTGCTCCACCACGCCTTGTACGGCGGCGTCGTGGTCGGTTTCGTCTGCCCGCTGGTCGGCGTCTACTTCGTCCTGCGCCGCTTGGTGTTCTGGGGCGTGGCCCTGCCGCAGGTCTCGGCCGCGGGGGTCGCCTTCGCCTTCATGCTCCAGGGTTTCGGTTTCGCGCTGTTTACGGGAGGGGAAGTCGCGGAGAAGCACCTGGCCATCGTGGGCGCGGTGGTATTCACCGTGAGCGCGATCCTGCTGCTGACCTATTTGGAGCAGCGCTCGGGAGGGCTGTCCGAGGGACGCGTGGGGACGCTCTACGCCCTGGCCGCGGCCGCGTCCATCCTCTTCGTTGCCTGGAACGCCCAGGGGGAGACCGAGATGCTGAGCCTCCTCAAGGGTGAGATCATCACGATCTCGGAGTCGGACTTCCACGCGATGCTGGACATCCTCCTCGCCGTCTGTCTGGCGATGTTCCTGTTCCAACGCGAGTTCCTGCTCGTCTCCTACGACCGCGACATGGCGGTGACTCTGGGACGCAGCGTCGTGTTCTGGGACGGGCTCCTTTACCTGTTGATCGGCGTGACGATCTCGCTGGGAGTGATGACCGTGGGACCCCTCGTCATCTTCGGCCTGCTGGTCGTTCCTCCCATGATCGCTCTGTCCTGGGCGCGGGGGATGCAGAGCTTATCCGTCATGGCTTCGGCGGCGGGGGGCCTGAGCGCCTTCGCCGGTTTCTACCTCTCCTACCGCTTCGACCTGCCGCTGGGGCCGCTGATCATCGCGGCTTTGGCGGTCCTGTTCGGGCTTTCTTCCCTGGCCCGGGCGTTCCTGCCTCAACGGACACATTCCTAGGACGAGAAGCGGCGCAGAAACAGCATCGCCGCCAAGCCGCAGGCGAAGGCGATGAACGACTCTGCGTCGCGCCGGCGGCGCAGATGAGGGATGATCTGCGCCGCTCCGACGTATAAGAACGAGCCGCCGGCAAATCCCAGCAGGAGTCCGGTCAGGACCGGACCGAGGCTGAGAGCCCCCTCGTGCCCCAGGACGGCGCCAAGCGGCGTCATCAGCGAGGCGGCGACGAGAAGTGCTCGCACGCGTCCGCGCGCGTGGGAGGTCTGATGGAAGAGACTCGTCAGCGTGAAGCCGTCGGCGAGTTTATGCAGGCTGGTGGCCGTGCCCACCGCGAGCAGGGCGGGCGCGCTCGCGAGCGCGACGGCGCCCAGGTTGAGTCCATCGATGAGCGAATGCGCCAAGAGCGCTAGGACCGCGGCGGGGAGCTCGGTGCGGTCATGGATGTGCGGATGGGTCAGTTCGTGACCCGCGTGTTCCGAGGCATGACCGCGATGCAGGCTCCAGCCCAGCGCCAGCGCTCCCGCGGCGGCCAGGCCGGCGGGGGCCGGCGACGCGTCCCAGGCCTGCGGCAGAGCCTCGGCCAGGGCCACGGCGATGAGAATGCCCGACCGGAAGGAGAGAATGCGGGCCGGGCCCAGGCGCTCGAGAAGACCCTCGGCGGTCGGGGCGAGGCCGCCCGTCATCGAGGCCGCGAACGTCAGGACCAGGAAGATCGTCAACATGATATTGATAATACGATATCAAAAATAAGGCATTCCCAGGATTTGATACCATCTCCATGATGCGTCGAAACACCGTCCAGAGACGGGCCATCCGACGGGTCCTCGAGGAGGCCGGGCGTCCTCTCGGCGCGCTCGAGATGCTGGAGGACTCCAAGCGCTACGCCCCGCGGCTCGGCATCGCCACGGTCTACCGCAGCATCAAGGCGCTCGTGGCCGCGGGGTCGGTCGCGGTCGTCGAACTGCCCGGCGAGCCGCCGCGCTACGAGGCCGCGGGCAAGGGGCATCACCACCACTTCCGCTGCGAGTTCTGCGGCAAAGTCTATGAATTGGGAGGCTGCCTGGGCGGACTCAAGGATCTCCTGCCGAGGGGATTTCGCATGACCAGCCACGAACTCCTCCTTCATGGGCGTTGCCCGGCCTGCGCGAAATGAAAATGTTCCTCTCGTGGCTCGGCTCGGCGGACCGCTGGCTGCTCCTCAAGATCAACCGAGACTGGACCCGATCCTCCCTCGACGCGCTCATGCCGGTCATCACCGACATCCACAAGGTCCCGTGGTTCATCTACGGCGTGGTTCCCGCCGCGTTGGGACTGTGGTTGTGGAAGGGCCGCAAGCGCGCCCTCCGGGTCCTGGTCGTGGGGGCTCTCGCGGTCGCGGCCGCGGACGCGCTCGCTTACCGCGTGGTCAAGCCTTGGGCCGCGCGCCTGCGCCCCGAGCGCGCCGGCGTGGCCGTCGAGAGGCGCGGCCGCTCCTCGGGCGGGACCAACGGGTTTCCTTCCAACCACGCCGCCAACGCGGGCGCCGCGGCCGCGGTCCTGTCCATCGCCTACCCCGCGGCCGCTCCCGCCTTCGCCGCGGCGGCGGGACTCGTGGCGTACAGCCGAGTCTACTGCGGCGTCCACTACCCGCTCGACGTCCTGGGGGGGCTGTTGCTGGGGGTCGCGATGGGGTGGCCCTGGGCCCTGCTCATGCTGGGCGGGAGCGGCGCCGACGGATCGTCGCGCAAGAGGCGGAAATAAGCGGGATTAAGACCGGGCGGGACCGGCCTGCGTCGGGTAGGGCAAGGACTTGTAGTGTTCCTGGAGCGGCTTGACCGACATGGTCGCGCCCTGTAGGACGGCGATGGCGTGGACCGCCGCGTTGACGCTGCGGATGTTGGTGATGCAGGGGATGTCGAGCTCGAGGGCGGTGCGGCGGATGGAGTAGCCGTCCGTGCGCGCGCGCTTGCCGGAGGGCGTATTGATGACGAGCGACAGGCCTCTCTGGCGCAGGAGGTCCACCACGTCGGGTTTCCCCTCGCCGATCTTGGCGACGCGTCCGGTGGGCAGACCGTAGCGTTCCAGAAAGTCCGCGGTGTTGCGCGTGGCGACCAAGGTGAAGCCCATCTGCCGCAGGGCGCGGGCCACGTGGAGGAGGACCGGCTTGTCCTCGTCGCGCACCGACACGAACACCGAGCCGGAGGTGGGCAGCGACAGGCCCGCGGCTTCCTGGCTCTTGGCGAAGGAGCGCGGAAAATCCGCGTCCAGCCCCATGACTTCGCCCGTGGACTTCATCTCCGGGCCCAGGCGGGGGTCGACTCCCGGGAACTTAATGAAGGGCATCACCGCTTCCTTGGTGGCGGTGTAGGGTGGTTCGGCGCCTTTGAGCGCGGCGGGGGGGACCAGCTTCTTGAGGGTTTTGCCCATCATGACCCAGGTCGCGATGCGCGCCACGGGCAGGCCCGTGGCCTTGCTCACGAAGGGCACGGTGCGCGAAGCGCGGGGGTTGGCCTCCAGGACATAGACCGCCCCGTCTTTGACCGCGTACTGGATGTTGATGAGGCCGCGGACCTTCAAGTGCAGCGCCAGCCGGCGGGTGTGCTCCCGGACCACGGCCAGCACCGACGGGGGCAGCGAGTGCGAAGGCAAAGAGCAGGCCGAATCGCCGGAGTGCACCCCGGCTTCCTCGATATGCTCCATGACTCCCGCGATCCAGACGTCCTTGCCGTCGCAGACCGCGTCCACGTCGAGTTCGGCCGCGTCGGCCAGGAAGCGGTCGACCAAGAGCGAGGGGTGCAGCGACGCCTTGCGCGCGCGCTCCGAGTAATCAAGCAGGGCCGCGTCGTCGTAGACGATCTCCATCATGCGTCCGCCCAGGACGTAGCTCGGACGCACCATGACGGGATAGCCGATGCGGCGCGCGATCTTGAGGGCCTGAGCTGCGGTTCTTGCGATGCCGGATTCGGGGGAGAGAATCTTCAGCTTCTTGAGCGCGGCGCCGAACAGACGCCGGTCCTCGGCCATGTCGATGGCCGCGGGCTGGGTGCCGAGGATGGGCACCCTCGCCTTCGCGAGTTGGGCCGCCAGATTCAGCGGGGTCTGGCCGCCGAATTGGACGATGACGCCGTCGGGTTTCTCGACGTCGATGATCTCCATGACGTCTTCGAAGGTGAGGGGTTCGAAGTAGAGACGGTCGGAGGCGTCGTAGTCGGTGGAGACGGTCTCCGGGTTGCAGTTGACCATGACGGATTGCCACCCCAACTCGCGCAGGGCCTTGGAGGCTTGGACGCAGCAGTAGTCGAACTCGATGCCCTGGCCTATGCGGTTGGGCCCCGAGCCGAGGATGACCACCCGTTTCTTCCCGGCCGCGGCGGGAAGAAAGTCTCCCGCATTCTCGTAAGTCGAGTAAAAATAGGGCGTGGAGGAGGGGAACTCCCCGGCGCAGGTGTCGATGAGCTTGTAGGAGGGCCGGATACCCAGGCGCACGCGCCGGGCGCGGATTTCGGCTTCGCTCTTGCCTTGGCAGCGGGCGAGTTGAGCGTCGGAGAAGCCCAGGCGCTTGGCCGCGCGCAGGATCTCGGCGTCGAGCGGCGAGGCCGCCAGGGTCTTCTCGAAGTCTTTGATCTCCTTCAGCTCATTGAGAAACCACGGGTCGATCTTGGAGACCTCGGCGATGCGCTCCACGCTCAAGCCGCGCTCCAGAGCGGTCGCGACATGGTAGAGACGCGCGGAACTGGGGCCGGCCACGCGCTGGAGGAGGGTCTCGTCGTCGAGGTCCTCGCGCCCCTCGAGGCCCTTCTTGCCGCTCTCCAGGCCCCGCAGGGCCTTCTGGAGCGACTCCTTGAAGGTGCGGCCGACGGCCATCGCCTCGCCGACGGATTTCATGGCGGTGTCGAGGGGAAACTCGCCGAACTTCTCGGTGGCGAAGCGCGGCGCCTTGGTCACGATGTAGTCGATGGCCGGCTCGAAGCAGGCCAAAGTGGCCTTGGTGATGTCGTTGGGCAGTTCGTCGAGGGCGTAGCCGACGGCGAGCTTGGCGGCGATGCGCGCGATGGGGAAGCCCGTGGCCTTGGAGGCCAGGGCCGAGGAGCGCGACACGCGCGGATTGATCTCGATGACCACGCGGCGTCCGTCGCGGGGATCGACGGCGAACTGGATGTTGCAGCCCCCGGTCTCGACTCCGATCTCGGAGACGATGCGCTTGGCCTCGTCGCGCATCTCCTGGTATTGGCGGTCGGTCAGGGTCTGGGCGGGGGCCACGGTCACCGAGTCTCCGGTGTGCACGCCCATGGGGTCGAGGTTCTCGATGCTGCAGATCACCACGAAATTGTCCTTGCGGTCGCGCATCACTTCCAACTCGTACTCTTTCCAGCCGATGACGGACTCCTCAAGGAGCACCTTCTTGACGGGACTGGCCTCCAGGGCGCGGTGCACGCGATGTCTCAATTCGTCGAAATGATAGGCGATGCCGCCGCCCGTGCCGCCCAAGGTGAAGGAGGCGCGCACGATGACCGGAAATCCCAGTTCGCGGGCGACCGGTTTGAGGTCCGTCGCGTCGGTGACGACGACGGAGCGCGGCAGGTCCAGGCCGATCTTCTGCATGGCGGCCTTGAAGAGCTGGCGGTCCTCGGCCTTGCGGATGGTCTCCAGGTTCGCTCCGAGCACCTCGACGCCGTGCTTCTTGAACACCCCGCGCTCGGCGGCCGCGACGGTGAGGTTCAGCGCGGTCTGGCCGCCGAGGGTGGGGAGGACGGCTTGGGGACGTTCGGCCGCGATGACCTTCTCCAGATATTCGGGGGTGAGGGGCTCGATGTAGGTGCGGTCGGCCGATTCCGGGTCCGTCATGATGGTGGCGGGGTTGGAGTTGATGAGGACGGTCTCGTAGCCCTCCTCGCGCAGGGCCTTGAGGCCCTGGGCGCCGGAGTAGTCGAACTCGCAGCCCTGGCCGATGACGATGGCGCCCGAACCGATGACGAGGATCTTCTGGATGTCGTCGCGCTTAGGCACGGGGGGCGGTCCCTCCCTGGGGAAAGCTCTCGAGCCCGTCGGCGACGGCGCAGAGGGCCCCGAGCAGCGCCTCCACGGAGTCGATGTCCTTGACGGCGGGCACGGTCCACGTCACTTTCGCGCCCTGGCCGATGAAGTCCACGGCGGGCAGGGCGGCCAGGCGCTGCTGGAGCGCGACGTCGAAGACGGTCGGGCCCGCGGCCTTTTCGCTGCACCGGGCGCGCAGCTTGTCGCGGAAAGTTTTGTCGAGAGGCTCGACCGGGTCCGGTAGGACGATGCCGGCGCGCCGGGTCACCCGCTCGATGGGGCCGCATTCCACGCGCAGCCGCGTGGCGGCGTTGAGCCACACCGTGACCGTGGCGCCGGCGGGCGCCGCTTCGAAGGCGACGCGGCGGCCGTTCCAGTTGCCGTGCATGCGCGGCGGATCGTCCTCGCAGGTCATGTTCAGGAGCTTGGCCAGGACGGGCCATTGCAGGGAGGGGGTGGAGACCTTGTGCTCGTGCCAGAAGTACAGAGCGAAGGGCGCGGCGGCGATCAGGACGAGGACGATGGTGATCATCGAGACATGGCCTCCTTTCCCTCGAGCATCTTCGCGCGAAAGCGTTCGAAGAGATAACGGCTGTCGTGAGGTCCAGGCGAAGCCTCGGGATGGTATTGGACCGAGAACACGGGCAATTGCGAATGCGCCATCCCTTCGGAGGTGCCGTCGTTGAGATTGACATGCGTCGTTTTGACTTCCTTGGGCAGCGAGTTGAGATCGACGCAGAAGCCGTGGTTCTGCGAGGTGATTTCGATCTTGCCCGTTTCCAGGTCTTTGACGGGATGATTCGCGCCGTGGTGGCCGAATTTAAGTTTATAGGTCTTGCCGCCGAGGGCGAGGCCCAGGAGTTGATGCCCCAGGCAGATGCCGAAAAGGGGCAGCCTCTCGGGCAGGAGATTCTTGATGGTCTCGATGGCCTCGGCCACGGGCTCGGGGTCTCCCGGGCCGTTGGAGAGGAGCACTCCGTCGGGCTTGAGGCGAAGGATGTCCGCGGCCTTGGTGGAGGCCGGCACGACCGTCACTTTCGCGCCCATCGCGGCCAAGCAGCGCAGGATGCCGCGCTTCACGCCGAAATCCATCACGGCCACATGGAGGTCCGGCTGGCTTGAGATGTCGTTTTCCCATGCGTAGATCTTTTCGCACGTCACGACCTTCGCCAGGTTGCGCCCCGCCATCGAGCTCGCCGCGCGAGCTTTGGCCGCGAGTCGTCGATGGTCGCCTTCGAGCGTCGAGATGACCCCTCTCAGGGCGCCCTGGTCGCGGAGCTTCAAGGTGAGAGCGCGGGTGTCGATGTCCTCGATGGCCACGATGCCGTGCTTCTTTAAAAAGTCGCCGACCGACTCGACGCACTCGTAGTTGGAGGGCGTCTTGCACAGTTCGCGGACGATGAAGCCGGACAGGCGCGGGCGGCCCGATTCGTGGTCGCGCGCGGTGATGCCGTAGTTTCCGATCTGGGGGTAGGTCATCGCGACGAGCTGGCCGCAATACGAGGGGTCGGTCAGTATCTCCTGGTAGCCCGTCATGGCCGTGTTGAAGACGGACTCGCCCGCCGCCTCGCCCGCCGCGCCGCACGCGCGGCCCGCAAACACGGTGCCGTCTTCCAGCGCGAGCCACGCTTTATCGTTCATCCCTTCCTCAGTCCTTGCGCTTAATGTCTGAAATGCCTTATGCCGGTGAACACCATCGCCAGGCCGTGCTCGTCGGCGGCGGCGATGACTTCCGCGTCCTTGACCGAGCCGCCGGGCTGGGCGACGGCGGAGATGCCCAGGGTCGCGGCGGCGTCGATCCCGTCGCGGAAGGGGAAGAAGGCGTCGGAGGCCAGTACGAGCGCTTTCGGGGCCGGATTGTCGCGCCGCCAGAGCTTGTACTTCACGCCCGACATATGGACCGAATCCACGCGCGACATCTGGCCCGCGCCGATGCCCACGGTCTGCTCGGGCCCGGCTAGGACGATGGCGTTGGATTTGACGTGCTTGCCCGCCGTCCAGGCGAATCGCAGGGCCTTCTCCTCTACGGGGGTCGGCGCGCGCTTGGTCACGACTTTCCAGTCCGGGCCCGCGACGGCGCGGTCGGGCTCGGTGACCAGCACCTCATCGCCGATGGAACGCAGCTGAAGGGAGTGGGTCGGCGCCTTGGTGCGCACGAGCAGACGGAGATTGGGCTTCTTCTTGAAAATCTCCAGAGCCTCGGGCTCATAGCCCGGAGCGACCAATACCTCGACGAAGCGTTTGAAGAGGAGTTCCGCGAGGACGCGGCTGACGGGGCGATTGAAGGCCAACGCTCCGCCGAAGGCGGAGAGCGGGTCGCAGGCCCAGCTCCGCTCGAAGGCCAGTTCGATCGTCTCTCCCGAGCCGATTCCCGCGGGGGTGACGTGCTTGAACACCACGGCGGTCGGGATCTCGAAATCGCTGACCGCCTCCCATGTCCCGGAGGCGTCCAGGAGGTTGTTGTACGAAAGCTCCTTGCCGTGGAGCTGAGTGAACGACATTCCGTTCTCATTAGCGTACAGCGCGGCCTTTTGGTGGGGGTTCTCCCCGTAGCGGAGGTCCTGGACCTTCGTCAACCTCGTGGTGAGCAGGGGGGAGAAGGTCTCGCGCAGGGCGTCGCACCTCATCTCTCCGCACCAGGCCCGCGCGATCATCCCGTCATAGTCCGCCGTATGGCGGAAGGCGGCGAGCGCCAGCTTGCGGCGCGTGGAATCGCAGAGGCGCGCCTGCGAGGCGGTCAACTCCGCGAGAGCCGAGGCGTAGTCCGCGGGCGAGGTCAGGACCGCCACGTCCTCGAAGTTCTTGGCGGCGGCGCGGATGAGGGCCACGCCGCCGATGTCGATCTTCTCGATCACGGCGGGATCGTAGGCCGAGGAGGCCGCGGCCGCGGTCTTGGCGAACGGATAGAGGTTGACGGCCACCAAGTCGATGGGCTCAAGACCGAAGAGTTCGGCTTCGCGGGCCTGTTTGGGGTCGGAACGGCGCAGGAGTATCGCCCCGTGGACATGCGGGTGCAAGGTCTTGACGCGGCCGTCCAAGATCTCCGGGAAGCCCGTCATGGAATCGAGCGGACGGATGGGGATGCCGGCTTCGGAGAGGGTCTTGGCCGTGCCGGAAGTGGAGACGATCTCGACACCCAGCTCGTGCAGGCCCTTGGCGAGTTCCACCACCCCGGTCTTGTCCGAGACCGAGATCAGCGCGCGCTTGACCCGCGGCGAGGCTTCCAACGGCGAGGGCAGGAGCTGCACCTTCTTGTCGGCGATCTTCACGCGGCCGTCGCAGAAGAGGGCCACGGCCTTCGGATACAGGTAGTGCTCCTGGTAGCGCACCCGCGCGGCCAGCGTCTCGGGGGTGTCGTTGGGCAGGACCGGGACCGAGGCCTGTAGGATGATCGGACCTCGGTCGTATTCTTCGTCCACGACGTGGACCGTGGCGCCGGAGACCTGCACGCCCGCGGCCAGCGCGCCTTCGTGCACCTTTCGTCCATACATGCCCTGGCCGCCGAAGGCGGGCAGGAGGGAGGGGTGGATGTTGAGGATGCGGCCCGGGAAGGCTTTGAGCAGAGGCGGCTTGATCTTCATCAGGAAGCCGGCCAGGCAGATGAGCCCGATGCTCCGGTTCTTGCATTCCATGGCGAGATAGGCGCTGTACTCGTCCGGCGTCGGATACGAGGCGGTCGGCGTCATCAGCGCCTCGATACCCGCGCGGCGGGCGCGCCGCAGGGCGCCGGCATCTTCCTTGTTTGAGATCACGAGCGCCAACTCGCCGCGCACGCGCCCGTCGGCGCAGGCGTCGAGCAGGGCCTGGAGGTTGGTTCCTTCTCCGGACGCGAAGACCGCTATCTTCATGGTCGCCTCAGACGATCTCCGCCTCGTGCCTGCCCGCGACGACCTCGCCGATAAGGCGCGCCTCGGGCAGAACACGCTTGGCCGGCTCCAGGCTGTCGGGGCGGATGACGATGATCATCCCGATGCCCATATTGAAGGTGCGCCACATCTCATGCTCGGGGACGTTTCCGCGGCGCTGGACCTCGCCGAAGACGGGCGGGCGCTTCCATGCGTCCTTGCGCAAGACCGCCTTGCGTCCGCGCGGCAGGATGCGGGGCACGTTCTCGACTAAGCCCCCGCCCGTGATATGGGACAGGCCCAGTATGATCTTCGCCTCGGCGCGGAAGGCTTTTTGCAAGGCCTGGATCTCGTCGACGTAGATGCGCGTGGGGGTCAGCAGGGCCTTGCCCCATTTGACGAGGTCTTTGCCTTTGAAGACCCGGCGCGCCAGCGAGTAGCCGTTGGAGTGCAGGCCGGAGGAGGGCAGGCCCAGGATGAGGTCTCCCGGGTAGATTTTGGAGCCGTCGACGGCCTCGGAACGCTTCACGATCCCGACCGCGAAGCCGGCCAGGTCGTACTCGCCCTCCGGGTACATGCCGGGCATCTCCGCGGTTTCTCCGCCGAGGAGGACGCAGCGGCCCCGGCGGCAGCCCTCCATGATGCCGGCGATGACGCGCTTGGAGCGCTGGAGCGAGAGCTTGCCCGTGGCGTAGTAGTCCAGGAAGATGAGGGGCTTGGCGCCGCAGGTGACCAGGTCGTTGACGGACATCGCCACCAGGTCGATGCCGATGGTGTCGTGCTTGTCGAGAGCGAAGGCCAGCTTCAGCTTGGTTCCCACGCCGTCGGTGCAGGCCACCAGGTCCCAGGGGCCGCAGCCGTCCAGGTCCAGCGGGAAAAGTCCCGCGAAGCCGCCGATGGCCGGGGCCTTTTTCTGGATGTGGTCGACCAGCTTGTCGGCCAGGTCTATGTCCACTCCGGACTTGCGATAGGTGAGGGCGGCGCTAGCCATGTTTCGGCTCCTTGCGGCTTTTCAGGCCGCGGCTTCCCGGCTTGACGAACGCGGCGCCCGCCTTGCAGAGGGGGCAGTCCTCGGGCTTCCAGCTCGGCGCTGAGGCGGTCCAAAGGGCGGCGTACGGCACGCCGAGATCCGATCTTCCTTCCGAGCGGTCCACGATGGAGCCCGCGGCGGCGACCTGGGCCCCGGCGGCGCGCAGCACCTCGAAGACTTCCTTGGTGGACTTCCCGGTGGTCACCACGTCCTCGACGACGACCACGCGCTCGCCGGGCTTGAGCGCGAACCCCCGGCGCAGGGTCATGGTCCCGTCGACGCGCTCGGTGAAGTAATGGCGCACGCCCAACGCCCGGGCCGTTTCATGGCCGATCATGAGCCCGCCCATGGCGGGCGAGACCACGAGATCGGGTTTGACGTTCAGCCTAGCGGCCAGGGCTTGGCCGAGCGCCCCGGCGTGGGAAGGGTGGGCGAGGACGAGGGCGCATTGAAGATAACGGTCGCTGTGAAGGCCGGAGGATAGGAGAAAATGGCCCTTGAGGAGCGCGCCGTTCTCAAGGAAGAGTTTTTCGATATTCACGCCGTCTCCAGCGAACGCGGGGAGGAAGCCTTCATCTCGGCGAGGATGTCCAGGGCGGCCTTGCGCGGGTCCGGGGCGTGGGTGATGGGACGGCCCACGACGATGAAGTCGATGCCGAGCGCGGCGGCCTCGCCCGGGGTCATGACGCGGACCTGATCGTTGAGAGCGGCGCCCTTGGGGCGGATGCCCGGAGTGACGAAGCGCATGTCCAGGTGCGGCAACTGGCGGCGGAGGTAGGCGACCTCGCGCGCCGAGCAGATGGTGGCGTCCGCGCCGTGCATCCAGCCTGATTTAGCCAGGGATTTCACCAGCGTCGGCACGCGCGCGCCGGGGTGGAAGATTCGGACGTCTTTGGGGGACATGCTGGTGAGGACCGTCACGCCCCAGAGCCTCGGCCGAGGCGAGACCGAGGCCGCCGCCGCGATCATGTCCGGGCCGCCCATCAGATGGATCGAGACGGCGTCCGCGCCCAATCTCTGCGCCTCATGCACCGCGTGCGCCACGGTCTGCGGGATGTCGTGGAGCTTAAGGTCGAGGAAGACCTTGCCGCCGTGGCGGCGGACCAGGTCCACGGCGCGCTTGCCGTGGGCGGTGAAGAGGCGCAATCCCACCTTGTACCAGATGATCGCGTCCTTGAGGGATTTCAGGAGGTCTTCCTCGCGTTGAATGGCGCCCACGTCCAACGCCACGATGACCTGCGTCATCGCCGTCCCGTCAGGCCGCGGAGGATTTTTTTCACGACAGAGGGACCTTCATAAACGAGAGACGTGTAGATCTGGACGAGATCCGCTCCGGAGTTGAGCCTCTCCCTTGCGTCTTCGGCCGACTCGATGCCTCCCCCTCCGATGACGGGCAGCTTCGTCATGGCCCGCACGCGTTTCACCAACTCGGTCGCGCGCTTCTTCAAGGGCCGGCCGGAGAGGCCGCCGGCTTCATCGCGCCACTTCTCCTCCACACCCTCGCGAGAGACGGTCGTGTTCGAGACCACCAATCCTTGGGCCAGCCTTTCCGTGGTTTCCACCAACGCGGCCAGATCTTCGTCGGCCAAGTCGGGAGATATCTTTACGAGGATGGGTTTATGGCCTGGATTGGCTGCTTGCACGGCTTCCAGTATGGCGGAAAGATCCCTCACCTTCTGAAGGTCTCGAAGGCCCGGGGTATTGGGCGAAGAAACGTTGATCACGAAGTAATCACCGTGGTCGGACAAAATGCGGAAGGTTCGGGCGTAAGCGGACGGCGCTCTTGAGGGCTCTGTGTTTTTATTAAGCCCGAGATTGATCCCCAGCGGGACGGAGGATTTTGGTTGGGAGGCGAGACGCCGCGCGACCAAACGCGCACCATCGCTGTTGAAACCCATGCGATTGACCAGCGCGCGCGATTCGGGTACGCGGAAGAGACGGGGACGGGGATTGCCGGGCTGGGGCTCGAGCGTGACCGAGCCGATCTCGATGAAACCGAAGCCGAGGGCCGGCAGGATGGGCGCCAGAGCGCCGTCCTTGTCGAAGCCGGCGGCCAGCCCGACGGGGTTGGAAAAAGAGATCCCGAAGACCGTTTTCCCCAACCCCCGCGGGCTTCGTCCAGTCAAGGCCGACAGCGCGGCCGCCGCGCCGGGGATGGGAGCGAGCCAGGACATCAGCCCCGCGACCTCCTCGTGAGCCCGCTCCGGGTCGAGGGAGAACAGGAGCGGCCGGAGCAGGGGCTCATAGAGCATGGACGACGCGGCCGGCGAAGAGGGTCTTCACGACGCGCCCCTTGAGGCGGCGGCCGGAAAAGGGGGTGTTGCGGCTCGAGGAGAGGTAAGGCGCTTGCGGCGTCCAGACCGCGCCGGGGTCCACGAGGGTTAGGTCCGCGCGGGAGCCGGGCGCCAGCGTGCCGCGGTCTTTGAGCCCCAACAGCGCCGCGGGAGCCGTCGACATGCGTTCGACGATCTGTCGCCGGGAAAGGACCTTCTTATGAAAGAGTTCGGTCAGGACCACGGCGAACGAGGTCTCCAGACCGATGACGCCGAAAGGCGCCAAGTCCATGCCCGCGGACTTGGGACCGCAGCCGTGGGGCGCGTGATCGGTGGAGATCGCATCGATGGTTCCATCGGCCAGACCCTCAAGCAAGGCCTCGCGGTCGGATTTACGGCGCAGGGGCGGGTTCATCTTCCAATCCCCGTCATAGCCGGGGATCATGTCGTCGCACAGGGCGAAGTGGTGAGGGCAGGCCTCGGCGGTCACCGGCACGCCGCGCTTTTTGGCCTCACGCACCGCCGCGACCGAGGCCGCGGCGGAGAGATGCGCCAGGTGCACGCGCGCGCCGGTCAGTTCGCAGAGCGCGATGTCGCGCGCGACCTGCACCGTCTCGGCGGCCCATGGCGCGCCCTTGAGTCCCTTGCGCAGGGCCTCGGATCCATCGTGCATGCAGGCGCCGGCGGAAAGAGTCAGATCCTCGCAATGGTCGATGATGAGCAGGCCCATGTCCTTGGCGTATTCGAGGGCGCGGCGCAAGAGCCCGGCGTTCATCACGGGACGGCCGTCGTCGGAGAGGGCGGCCGCTCCGGCGGCGCGGAGCTTGGCGAATTCGGTGAGCTTCTCTCCTTGTTGACCCACGCTGACGGCTGCGGCGAAGAGGACGTCCACCAGGGCGTCCGAGGCGGCCTTGGCGCGCAGGAAGGCGAGTTGGGACGGGCTGTCCGTGACGGGGTCGGTGTTGGCCATGGCCAGCACCGTGGTGATCCCGCCGCGCGCCGCGGCCATGGTGCCGGTGGCGATGGTCTCGTCACCCTCGCGGCCCGGCTCGCGCAGGTGGACGTGCGCGTCCACCAGGCCGGGCACGACCCAGAGGCCCTTGGCATCGATGGTGGTCGTGCCGAGGACGGCCTTCTTCCGGGAGAGTCCCGCGGAGACTTCCTTGATCTTGCCGCCCACGATGAGGATATCGCGTACGGCTTCCAGCCTGCGCGCGGGGTCGATGACGAGCCCGTCCGTCACGAGGATGCGCTCAGACATGGGTCCTTCCGGCATCGCAGAGGGCCAGGACGGCCATGCGCGCGAACACGCCGTTGGCGACTTGGTCCAAGATGAGGGAGCGCGGCCCGTCGGCGGCCTCGGAAGAGATCTCCACGCCTCGGTTGACGGGGCCGGGGTGGAGGATCAGCGCTTCCGGCTTCATGAGATCGGCGCGCTCGGTCGTGAGCTGGTAAGCCAGGGCGTAGTCGGACAGCGAGGACACGAAGCCCTGCTCCATGCGTTCAAGTTGGAGCCGCAGGACGTTGACCGCATCGGCGTCTTTGAGAGCCTTCTCGAGATCATGCTCGACCGTCGCACCCAGTTCCTTGAACGCGTCGGGGACCAATGCGGTCGGACCGCAGAAGGTCACCTTCGCGCCGAGTTTCTTGAGGGCGAAGAGGTTCGATCTTGCGACCCGGCTGTGGCGTATGTCGCCCAGGATCACGAGGCGCCGTCCCTTGAAAGAGCCCCAACGCTCGCGCAGAGTCATAAGGTCGAGCAGGGCCTGGGTCGGATGCTCGTGCCAGCCGTCCCCCGCGTTGATGACGCTCGCCTTGACGGCCGGGGCCAGGGCCTCAAGCGCTCCCGAACGCTCGTGCCGCACGACGAAATGCGTGACCCCGACGGCCTGGAGGTTGAGCATCGTGTCGAGCAGGGTCTCGCCTTTGGCAAGCGAAGAGCCCGCGGCGGAGAAGCTCAGGACTTCGGCGCCCAGACGTTTGGCCGCCATCTCGAAGGAGGAGCGCGTGCGCGTGGAGGCTTCCGTGAAAAGGAAGGCGACGGCGCGTCCGGCGAGGAGGCCTTTCGGGGCGGATTTTTTGAAAGACGCCGCCTGATCGAGGGTCGCCTCGATCTGTGCGGGGCTCAGTCTTTCCAGGCCGAGCAGGTCTTTGAGGCCCCATTTTTTTGTCACACGCGGTTCGGCGCAGCCCGCCTGTGCGATTAGACTATTTTAGGAAGCCAGCGTCAAAGCGCCCGCGAGGAGGGGGCGGCGTCCTCGGAGCGCTTCTTCGACTCGAGACGCTCGAAGGCCCGATCGAGAGCGTCCTTGACGTCCGCCGTCCTTCCCGGCAGCGAGAGCGGCTCGGATATGACGCGAAGGGTTCCGATGAGGCTCGCGCGCCCGGCGGGGACCAGGCCGCGCTCCATGCTCTCGCGGCGCAGGCGCATGACCCGCTCTTTGGAGAGCATCCCGCCGTCGAACGTCCGCTCCACCTCGCGCGCGACGCGGCGCGCCACGACGGCCGCGTCGCGGCCGACGAGCAGGAACTCTTTGGAGGCCACGCGCACCGGCTCCCGCACGTCGAGACGCGCGCGGCGGGCGCGGGCGACCTCGCCGCGGAGGATGCTCCCGAGACGGCTTAGGTAGGCGTCGCCCGCGTCATGGCCGAGCAGATCGTTGATCTGCTTGAGGTTCCGGACCGAGAGCAGCGTCGCGGTCGCGCCGCCTCCGGCGTAAAGGCGGTCCCATTCGTCGGCCCGGACCGAGACGTAGTCGTAGCGGCGCGCCGACGTGAGAGGGTCCTTGAAGGCGGTTTCGTGTAAGACCTCGCGTTCCTGCGGCGTCAGACGATCCTCAAGCCGCGCGACGTACTCGGTCGCGTGCGCCGCCGCGGGCAGGGGCAGTTCGCGCAGCGCGGCCTCTTCAGCGGCGGGCGGGACCCACTCGCTGCGGCTGCCGTCGGCGTCGGCCAGGAATATGCCCCCGCGCCTGCCGGCGTCTTTTGCGCCGGTCAGCGCGGCGTCGGCGTCCTCCAGCGCCGCGGCGACCGTACGCCCTCGCGTCGAGGCCACGCCGTAAGTGAAGTCGCCCATGGGCTGTTCGCCGCGACCGAGGCGGACCAGGGCGGCCTCGATGGCGCGGCGCTCCGCGCCGCCCTTGAGGATGCCCGCGGCCTCCAGGACCCGCTCAGCGGGCAAAGCTCGCCGCGCCGCGCCCGCGAACGCCAGGACCTGCTCGCGGGGCCCCAGGACCGCGAACTCCTCGCCCCCCAGGCGCACGACCAGGACCCCGTGCTCGTGAGCGAGCTCGCCGAGCGCCGCGCCCGCGATGGCGAGCACCGCATCGGCGCGCGCACGACCCTTGGTCACGCCGTGATGGTCGGCCAAGCCGACGTTGACGGCCCCGAAGTTGTTCATGTCCAACAGCGCGACGGTCGGGTCAGCGAAGCCTCGGAGGGCTTCATCTCCATGCGCGATGAAGAAGGCTCGGTTGGGCAGTCCGGTGAGCGGGTCGGTGTCATTCAGGCGCTCCGCCAAGGCCAGGGCCTCGACGTCTCCGCGCGCTTCCAGGGACTCGCGCAGGATCGCCAGGCCGTTGAGTTTCTCGCCAAGGAACGCCCCGCCGGTCAGGGTCGGGGCCGAGACCGCCACTCCGGCCGAGACGGGCGCACAAACGACGCCGGCCGGCATGATCGGGACGCCGCGCACGGCCGCGCGCGCGGACGTCGTCGCGGCCAAGACGATCCAGACCCAGGCGGAAAAATAGAAACGCCTCATGCTCATTGATGATAGCGACACGCCTCTCATTGCGCCAGGAGCGAAAGTCCCAGGAGGACCTATTGAGCGGGCCCATCGCCTCGCTGACAAGCCCCCGCAGCGCCACGTCCTCGTCATCATCAAGACCGACCGGGAGATCGGAAAGCTGCTCCGGCATTTTGAGTGGAGCGCAGACGCGCCGTCTTTTCCCGGAAGCCGGCGGCCCCGGTGCCGTCGAGGATGCTTTCGAATAGGAGGCCGTACTTCTGGATCATCGCTCCGATCGAAACTTCCCGATGGGCGATCAGGAAAGCTAGGCGCATCTGCCTCGCCCACCGGCCCTCGCCTCGCTCGGTGTAAGCGTAGTAGCGCCGGGAGGCGTCCGCCAGATGCGATGCGAGGGCCTTCGCGCCCTTGTCCCGATATTCATTGATCATGTCCTGATCATGCTCGTTGAAACGGCGCACGACGTCGGGAAAGGGCCGGTCCTTGAAGATGTCGATGAGCCAGCCGGTCACTCCCTCCACGATGTACGCCAGCGGTCCGCCTGTCGCCGTGGCTACATTTTTCTTGCCGTTAAAGCCGGCTCTCTCGTCGCTGGTCCCGGATGCCTCGCGCGTCGGCTGTGGTATGCTGACCCAGACGTCCGAAGCGGCGGCCCCCTGCCGGAGCAACTCGATGCCGGTCCCTTCGACGAACACGAACCTGCCGCGCAGATCCGCCCGCTGCGCAAGAGTCTGGAACTGGCGCCGCCAGACTTCTCCAACGTCGTCGCGCGCTTGCCCGCCGATCAGAAGGTTCATGCCGAGCCCTTTCATGCGTCCCGACGGGGTGTCGTATTCCTTGTCGCGATCTCCCGTGATCCATTGCACCAGGGGAAGGAGCATTCCTTGCTCCTTATACTCCACCAAACGCCTGACCAATCCCACCAGAGGGCGATCAGGTTCCTGGAAGTGAGCGCCGAAATGATCCTGTAGGTAGCGGTTGAACGTGCGTTTTTGCTCCAGTCCGATTTGGAAGAGTTCCTCGCCTGAAATTTCTTCCAGAGAGTGCGCCCGGTGTACTCTGTCCCAAAGATCGTCCGAGTACCAGAACTCCGGGTCGGAGCCGTTTTGGATTCCTACGATCTTGTCTGCGAACTCAGGCAAGACGACGGTTTTTGTGACTCGCTCGTGTTCTTCGGCGACGGCGTTGACGATCGCCGACATGCGGGCCAGCCCGACCGCGGCATCGGCGATCCGCCGGCCCCCACGATCGACGATCAGTTCGCGGGCGCCCTCCCAGTCTCGCACGAGGTCCGCGCCGATATGTTCTTTAAGCCATTCCACGTCCCAGGAGGGAAGGGCCGCCCTCTCAGGGGTATGCGTCGTCATCGCGAAACGGGCGCCGTCAAAAACGCTTTTAAGACCTGCATGGTTGTGCCAGTCCACGTCGTTTTTCGCGGCGTTGGCCGTAAAGGCGAGCTGGGGTTCGTTGAGGCGGACGATGGCGGGCGTCAGATCTAGTTTTTTCATCAGTTCCACATACGCTCGCGCGAAAAAGCCGTACTGAATGACCTGTTCCTCACCGCCGGGATACAGCCGCCGAAACATGCCGGGTGAATAGAGAAGGAAGACCGGCGTTCCACCGCGGTCGATCCAATAGACCGAGACCTCGTTCTTTCGGCTGCCTTTAAACTCAACCTCGAACCGCAGCGGCTGCTGCCGTCCGTCTTTGTCGCGCACCAGCACGGGCGCAATTCCCGGTTCGCTATTCCAATCGATCGTTTTCAAGCCTTTAGGACCGGAGACCTGAGCGTACAACGGCATGACTCCCACGCCATGGAATTTGCTCAGCTTCTGATAGGCGCCCCAACTTTCGCCGGTCAGGAAACCAAGACCGCCGACTCCCAGCGCCAGTTGGCCGTCCCCGTCAAGTTCAGGAAGAAACGCCTCCAGGGATAGATCCGTGACTACGGGCTTAGCGGATGACCGCATCGCGTTGACGCGGGCCAGCAGCGACGGATCGGCCAAAACTCCCTTCATCGCCTGATCATGCTGCAGTCGCACGAAAGATTTCGATACCCCGCCGTGTCCGGCGAAGACCGCTCCGGCCGTTGGAAGGCCGGCGGCACGAGCTGTTTGCGCTCCATCAAAGAGGGTTCGGAAATGGGATTCCAAGGACTCCGCGGTCGCTTGATCCAACCGTCCGTTGCTCAACAATTTCCGGTGCAGCGCTATCCGTGCCCGGGAAATCGATTTTTGGGCTTCAGGATCCCTGTTCAAGACAGAGGACCAAGCTTCCATTTCGGCGATCAAATGACGACCGTCCGCATTCGGGTCAAGACCGGGCTGTCCGGAAGTCCTGAAAGATTCCAGAAAATCCTTGACCCGGGCTGAATGCTCGGGCCGGCTCATGGCCTGCATCAAAACCAAGCCGGCGTACATCTGGCTCGGGGTCGCTTCGCGAGCCGTGATCTGTTTTTGCAAAGTCGTGATCAACTCCGATGCATCCAGGCGAGGCGTTTCGGCCAACGTCGAGGAGAGCAGCGGCGTTATCAACGGGGCAATTCCTCCCAGATGCATCTGGAGGTCTCGCGCCAAATAAACCGAACCGAACGTCCCGTCGTTTTTCCGGGCCTGGATCGTCCCGGCGGCATGACAGTCGGGATTGCTGAACGCGGCAAACGAAATCGCAACGAGAACAGCGGAGAGTAGGGATGGAATCTTACCCGAGATCATTAGAGAAGTGTATGCGATCTTTACGCCCACGCCTGGGCTGAAAGGCCTACCCAAAGATGCGTAGGTCCCAGGGGCTCTTGCGTTTGAAAAGCCCCGCTCCCGCGCCGTCCTCGCGCCTTATCCGCGCAGGGCGGACAGGCGCTCGTCGGCGCGCCGCCACTCCTCGGCGGCGGTGGGGCCCGCGACCGTGTAGTGTCCCATCTTGCGCCCGGCGCGCGCCTCGGCCTTGCCGTAGAGGTGAAGCGTCAGGCCGGGAACGCCATCCAGCGTATTCCAACGGGGCTCGCCCTTCGCCCAGAGATCCCCCAGGAGGTTCACCATCACGGCCGGGCCTTTCGCGTCCGTCGGCCCGAGAGGCAGGCCGCAGACCGCGCGGACGTGCTGCTCGAACTGGGAGGTCGCGCAGGCGCCCAGCGTGTAGTGGCCGGAGTTGTGCACGCGCGGGGCGATTTCGTTGACGAGGAGCGCGCCGTCCGGGAGGAGAAACATCTCCACGGCCATGACCCCGACGTGTCCCAGGGCCTCGGCCGCGGCGCGGGCGAGCTCGACGGCCTTCCGGGCCGTCCCAGGGGGGATCTCCGCCGGGGCGCGGGTCGCGTGGAGGATGCCTCCGCGATGGAGGTTCTCCGCGATGGGATAAACGGCGGTCTCGCCGTCGTGAGTTCGCGCGAACAGGACCGATATCTCCTTCTGAAAAGCAACAGGTGATTCCCAGATGCACGGCTGCCGTAGGATTTCGGCGGCTTTGGCTCTATCGGCCGGGCCGTCGATCCGGGCCTGGCCTTTGCCGTCATAGCCATGTCTTCGCTGTTTGATGATGATCGGATGGCAGGGGATGTCTTTGGGGTCGTTGATCTCGCCGTATGCCGTCTGGGGGAGGCCGTTCTTCGTCAGAAATCTCTTCTGGGAGAGACGGTCTTGGATGACGGCCAGGACCGGGGGCGCGGGGAAGAGAGGCCTGAGTTCGGCGACCGCCTCCAGGATCCTGACGGGGATGAGCTCCCACTCCAGGGTGACGACGTCGCTGAGCGCGGCGAGCCGCCGGGCCGCAGAGACGTCGTCGACGGTTCCGACAAGGGGCGTGTCGACGACCTGGAGGGCGGGAGCGGAAGGGGATGAGTCTAAAGCGGCGGTCTTCCACCCGAGGTCGCGGGCCGCCAGGGCGATGAAGCGTCCGAGTTGGCCGCCGCCGAGGAGGCCGAGGGTACGGGGCTTCCCCGTCAAAGTCGATCCTTGAGGACCTTCGCGGTCTGCAGGGCTCGGAAGATCTTGACGCGCCGCGCGAGCGCGGGGTCGCCGAGCGCCAGGATCTGCGCGGCGAGATGGCCGGCGTTGGCCGCGCCCGCCGAACCGATGGCCAGCGTGCCCACGGCCACGCCGCGCGGCATCTGCGCGATGGACAGCAGGGAGTCGAGGCCTTTGAGGATCTTGGAGGCCACCGGCACTCCCAGCACGGGCAGGGTCGTCCGGGCGGCGGCCATGCCGGGCAGGTGAGCCGCTCCGCCCGCGCCCGCGATCAGGATCTTCAGGCCGCGCGCCTCGGCCGAGCCCGCGTAGCGCATGAGCTTGTCCGGCGTGCGGTGGGCGGAGACGACCTCGGCTTCATAGGCGACGCCGTAGGACCGCAGGACGCCGGCGGCGGCCTTCATGGTCTCCCAGTCCGACTTGGAACCCATGATGATGCCGACCAAAGGCCTCTTGGAACGCTTCATGCCACGGTCCTCCCCAGCGCCTTGGCGGCGATGTCGCGACGGTAGTGCAGTCCCGGGACCTGGAGCGCGGCGACCGCGGCGTAGGCGCGCGCGCGCGCGTCGGCCAGGTCCGTCCCGCGGCCGACGACGGTCAGCACGCGTCCGCCCGTCGCGATCCAACCCTTCGCGCCGCGCTGCGTTCCGGCGTGGAAGATCAACACGCCCGTCAACCCCTCGGCTCCGGACAGATCCAGCGGCGTTCCCGCCTTCGTTGAATCGGGATAGCCGGGGCTGGCCAGGGTGATGGCGACGCAGGCTCCGGGCTTGGCGGGGATGACGCCTGCGATGAGCTCGCCCATCGCGCAGTCTCGGGCTAGGGTGAGAAGATCGGCGTCCAGGAGCGGCAGGACGGCCTGCGTCTCCGGGTCGCCGAACCGGGCGTTGTACTCCAGAAGCTTCGGTCCCGCCTGGGTCAGCATGATCCCCGCGTAGAGGGCGCCGCGGTAATCCAGGCCGTCATCCGTCAGGCCGGCCATGGTGGGGGCCAGGATTTCGTCCATGATTCGTTTCCAGGTCCCGGCGGGCACGGGAGCCGGCGCCAGCGCGCCCATGCCGCCGGTGTTGGGGCCCTGGTCGCCGTCATGGAGGCGCTTATGATCCCGGCTCGGCGGCAGGACCGCGCAGGCGCGTCCATCGGTCAGGACCATGACCGTGAGTTCGGGGCCGTCGAGGAGTTCCTCGACGATGAGGGTCTTGCCGGCCGTGGTGGCGCAGAGCAGATCGACCGCGGCCTCGGCCTCGGGGAAGGCGCGGCAGACGATCACGCCCTTGCCCGCGGCGAGGCCGTCCGCCTTGACCGCGCACTTCCCACCTAAGGCGCGCGCGGCGTCCTTGGCGGCGGCCGTTCCCTCGCAGCAGAGCGAGCGCGCCGTGGGGATGGCGTGGCGGGCCATGAAATCCTTGGCGAAGGCCTTGGAGGTCTCCAGGCGCGCCGCGGCCTTCGACGGGCCGAAGACGGGGACGCCGGCCGCGCGCGCCGCGTCGCCGACGCCGGCCGCCAGCGGGGCCTCGGGGCCGATGAAGACCAGTTCCACGCCATTCTCGCGGGCGAAGCGCGCGACGGCGTCCGGGTCGAGCGCTTCGAGGTCGACGCGCTCGGCCAGCGCGGCCATGGCGTCGGAGCCGGGCGCCGCCCAGAGCTTGGTCAAGAGCGGGCTCCGGGAGAGGGACCAGGCGATGGCGTGCTCGCGCCCGCCTGAGCCGAGGAGCAGTACCTTCACGATCCCATCATACACACTCGGGACCGGCGCGAACAACCGATCATTGCCAGCAGGCGTCGCGCAGGGGGATGAGACCCGGCTGAAGGGCGGGCCAGGCCTGGGCCAGCGCCGCTGCGAACCGGACGACGGCGAGGAGGCTGACCGCGGCGACCAGCAGAAGGGAGAGGTCGGCGATGAAGCGGTGCCGGACGTCGGCGAGCCGCTGGCGGCCGAACAGGAGGTAGAAGCCCCCGGCGCCGAGCGGCATCGCGAAGACGACGTAGACGACCATCACGGCGGCGGCCAGGGCCGCGCGCGGGCGGCCTTCGCAGGAAGCGCGCATCAGCCAGGGCGCGGCGCGCGCCGCGGGCTGCGCGAGCAGGCCGAGGAGGAGCCAGACCGGGACGGGCTGGAGCGGGAGGGTCTTCAGGAAGGCGCCCCAGCCGAACGGCTTGCGCGGCGGACGGAGGACCATGCGGCGTTACTTCACGGCCTCCGCTACCTGGTAATCGGGGATGGGGGTCGGGTAGCGGCGGGTGAAGCAGGCGGTGCACCAGCCGGACTCGTCGCCCTTGCCGACGGCGCGCAGCATGCCGGCCAGGCTCAGGTGCTGGAGGCTGTCGACGCCGAGGAACTTACGGATCTCTTCCGGGGACTTGACGTTGGCGATGAGCTCGGAGCCGCGCGGGGTGTCGATGCCGTAGTAGCAGGGCGAGACGATGGGCGGAGAGGTCACGCCCATGTGGATCTCACGCGCTCCCGCCTCGCGCAGGTTCCGGCAGATCCTCTTGGAGGTGGTGCCCCGCACGATCGAGTCGTCGACGAGGAGGACGCGCTTGCCGCGCAGGGCCTCGGGCACGGGGGCGAGCTTGAGCATCGCGGCCTTCTCGCGCAGCTCCTGCGTCGGCTTGATGAAGGTGCGGCTGACGTAGTGGGAGCGCACCAGGCCCATCTCGAAGGGGATGCCGGACTCCTCGGAGAAGCCGAGGGCGGCGGAGACGCCGGAGTCGGGAACGGGGACGACGATATCGGCTTTGACGCCCCGCATCTCGCGGGCGAGCGCGCGGCCCAGGTCGCGGCGCGCGGCTTGCACGCCCCGGCCGAAGATCACGGAATCGGGACGCGCGAAGTAGACCTGTTCGAAGACGCAGCGCGCCTGCTGGGAGACGGGCTCGAAGGGCTTGAGAGACCTGAGTTTGGATCCTTCGACGATGACCATCTCTCCGGGCTCGAGTTCGCGCACCGTTTCGGCGCCCACGAGGTTGAGGCCGGAGGTCTCGGAGGCGAAGACGTGCGTCGCGCCGAGGCGGCCGAGGATCAACGGCCGGAAGCCGTAGGGGTCGCGCGCCGCGATGAGCTTGTCGGGCGTGAGCAGGAGGAGCGAGTAGGCGCCCGACACTTGGCGCAGGCTGGCGATGAGGGCGTCCTCGACGGGGCCCTCCTGGCGGGCCAGGAGGTGGACGATGACCTCGGAGTCGGTCGAGGATTGGAAGATGGCGCCTCTGGCCTCCAGTTTTTTCTTGACCTGCAAGGCGTTGGTGAGGTTGCCGTTGTGGGCGATGGCCAAGGGGCCGTGGCCCGTCTTGAAGACGAGGGGTTGGGCGTTCTTGAGCTGGCTGGCTCCAGTCGTGGCGTAGCGCACGTGGCCGATCGCGACGCGACCTTCGAGCGCCGCCGCTTCGCCCATGGCGAAGACTTCGCTGACCAAACCCATGCCGATGTGGGCGTGGAGTTCAGCCTCCTTGCCGGCCGTCACGATGCCGGCCGACTCCTGTCCCCGATGCTGGAGGGCGAAGAGCCCGAGCTGGGTCAGCTCGGCCGCGTCAGGCCGGCCGGCGACCGCGAAGATCCCGCACATTGGCTACCTCGCGTGGATGACGGCGTTGCGGAACATCTCCAGGCCGATCGCCTGCTTGCGATAGGTCTGGCGGGTCCAGTTGGGGTGCTGCTGGACGGCGACGAAGCGCTCGGGGTGGGGCATGAGGCCGAGGACGTTGCCCTCGGGGTTGGTGAGGCCGGCGATGTTGAAGATGGAGCCGTTCGGATTGTGCGGATAGCCCAGGAGCTTGCCGTCCTCGGTGACGTATTGGAGGGCGATGGACTTATTCTTCTTGAGATCCTCGAGATGGCGCGGGCTCTTCAGCACCAGCTTGCCCTCGCCGTGAGCCACGGGGAGCTCGATCATCTCGGGCAGGCCTTTGAAGAACAGGCAGGACGACTGGATGTTCAGCCTCAGGTGCGTCCAGCGCGCCTCGAAGCGGCCGGAGTCGTTGACCGTAAAGCTGGCGGTCTGGTCGCAGGCGTTGGAGTGGGGAAGAATGCCGGACTTGACCAGGGCCTGGAAGCCGTTGCAGATGCCGATGACCGGGCGGCCCAGGCGCACGAACTGCCGCAGATCGGTCAGCGTGTGGCGGATCTGGTTGGCGAGGACCTTCCCCGCGCCCACGTCGTCGCCGTAGGAGAAGCCGCCCGGGATGGCGAGGACGGCGTAGTCCATGAGACGCTTCTTGCCGCCGCGGAGCTCCGAGATGTGGACCAACTCGGGTTTGCCGCCGACGGCGGCGAACGCGCCGGCTGTTTCGAGTTCGCAGTTCACTCCCGCGGCGCGCAGGACCAGGACCTTGGGATGATTCATGCCAACATGGCCGGCAGCGTCTTCTGCCAGCCTTCCTTGAGTTCCCGGAGCGATTCCTCCAGGATGGTCGAGCCGTCGAGGCCCACGACCTTGAAGATGGGGTTGGCCGTGGTCTGGCCGATGCGCCGCACCGCGGCCGCCTTTGCCGCCTTGCCGAAGTGGCGCAGGAAAGAACCCTCATCCTCGGGCTTGATCTCGATGAGGATGCGGCTCGGGCTCTCGGAGAAGAGGAGGGTTTCGTTGGAGTAGATGCGCGGGTCGCGCGGCATCTCGTCGAGATCCACGAGACAGCCGAACTCGCCGGAGAAGCCCATCTCGGTCGCGGCCACCGCCAGCCCGCCGTCGGAGAGGTCGTGGGCGGAGAGGACGAGGCCCTTGAGGATCGCCGCATGGAGCGACTTGAAGCCGTCGAGCGCGGTCACGGGACAGACCTTCGGGACCTCTCCGCCCGCGCGGCCCAGAAGCCGGTGGTAGAGCGAGCCGCCCATCTCGTCGTTGGTCCGGCCGATGAGGTAGAGGGCGTTGCCCGGGCCCTTGAAGTCCATCGTCAGGGCCTTGCGCGTGTCCGGGATCGTGGCGATGGCGGAGATGAGCAGGGTCCCCGGGATGGGAAGTTCTCGGCCCTTCTCGTCCTTGGATTGGTTGTAGAGGCTGTCCTTGCCCGAGATGAAGGGCGCGGCGAAGCCCTTGGCCGCGTCGCGGCAGCCCTCGGCCGCGCGCACGAGAGCGCCCAACTGCTTGGGGTCTTCGGGACTGGCCCAGCAGAAGTTGTCCAGGAGCGCCGCCCGCGACGGGTCGGCGCCGACGCAGGTCAGGTTGCGCAGGGCCTCGTCCACGCAGGCCAGGGCCATCCAGTACGGGTCGAAGCGGCCGTACTCGGGGTTGAGCCCGTGCGCGACCGAGAAACCGGAGAAGTCGTCCATGTCTCCGGTGGCCGTGTGGGGCCAGATGACGCAGGCGTCGCCGGGCCCGTCGTGGCGCACGCCCTGCAGAGGCTTGATCACGGTCCCGCCCTGGACTTCGTGGTCGTACTGGCGGATCACCCACTCGCGCGAGCAGACGTTGAGATGCCCGACGGCTTCCTTCAGGGCCTGCGAGAGTTTCTTGTCGGCCCCGCCCGAAGGCTTCGTCGCGGAGGGCGCGTTCCAGACCGCCTCCCTCTCGATGCGGGGCAGGCCCTTGTGGAGGAATTTCATGTCGAGGTCGACGACCGCGTTCGCGTGGTGCAGGACCTCGAGGCGGCCGGTGCGCGTGAACTCTCCGATGACCGCGGTCTCGCAGCCCTCGGCGGCGAAGACGGCCTCGAGGGCCTTGAGGTTCTTGGCCGGCACGGCCAGAACCATTCTCTCCTGGGACTCGGAGAGCCAGATCTCCCAGCTCTCCAGATCGGAAACCTTGAGCGGCGCGGCTTCCAGGCGCACCCGCGCGCCGCAGCGCGCGGCGAGCTCACCCACGGCCGAGGAGAAGCCGCCCGCGCCGCAGTCGGTCACGCTGCGATAGAGGCGGCGGTCTCGCGCGCGAAGGAGAGCGTCGAGCACTCGTTTCTCGATGATGGCGTGGCCGATCTGCACCGCGGAGGAGGGGGCGTCCGCGCCGAGGACGGCCGAGGAGAAGGTCGCGCCGTGAAGGCCGTCGCGGCCCGTGCGTCCGCCCGCTGCCACGATGAGGTCGCCGGGTTTGACCTCCTTCTTGACGGCCCATTGCGGGAGCAGCCCGACCGTGCCGCAGAAGACGAGGGGGTTGAGGCGGTAATCGTCGTCGAACCAGATGCCCCCGCCTGCGGTGGGGATGCCCATGCGGTTGCCGTAGTCGCGCACGCCCGCGACCACGCCGCGCAAGGTCCGCACCGGGTGGTGGGCGCCTTCAGGCAGGAAACCCTTATAGTCCGGCCGGCCGAAGCAAAAGACATCCGTGTTCAAGACGGGCTTGGCTCCGAGGCCGCAGCCCAGGATGTCGCGCACGACTCCGCCGACCCCGGTCGCCGCGCCCCCGTAGGGTTCGAGCGCGGAAGGGGGGTTGTGGGTCTCGGCCTTGAAGGCCAGCGCCCACTTCTTGCCGAAGGAGATGACGCCCGCGTTGTCCTCGAAGACCGACAGGCACCAGGGCTTCTGGAGCGCCTCGGTCGCCGCGACGATCGTCTCCTGGAAGAGGTTCTTGATCGTGCGGGTCTTACGGCCTTCCGTGTAGCGGATGGGGCTGGTGAAGATCTTGTGCTTGCAGTGCTCGGACCAGGTCTGGGCGATGGTCTCGATCTCGGCCAGGCTCGGCTCGCGCTTCAGGAGCTTGAAGTGGGCTTGGACGGCCGCCCACTCGGCGTCGTTGAGGGACAAGTGGCGATGATCTCCCAGGGCGCGGAGTTCCTTGACGGACTTCCCGACGATGGAGAAATCATCGGATGCGGCGGGATGTTCGGCGACGGATGAACTCAAGGGTGGGCCTCCGAGACGACGCAGCGGTGGATGAGGAGGTTGGCCAGGGACTTCGAGAAGGCCTTCTCGATCTGGGGTTTGGTCGAGCGCCCCACGAGACGGTAGACCAGCGCGCAGCGCACGGAGTCGGGGCGCGGCAGGCCCATCTCGGCTACGGCCGAGCGCACGGTCTCGCCGACGGGGTCGGTGACGGTCGGCTTAAGCCAGACCTCGACGCGCCAGAAGTTCATGCCGTTGAGCGGCGCGTGGGAGGGGGAGAGCACGCGGAACTCCTGCGTCACCCCGTCGCAGAGGAGGTCCTTGGCCGCCTGCTGGACCTGGTTGCCGCTGAGGGGCCCCTTGATTTCATAGAGGCGGCAGACGCGGGTTTCCTTGATGGAACTCAGCCCCGAGCCCTGCAGGAGCATCAGGGCTCCGGCCCCTTCGGCGTCGGTAAACTCGGGACGCAAGCGCACTTCGATGAGATGCGTGAGGAGGGGCAGTGGTCTTACGCTCATGAGGTCACCTTCTTGAGGAAGTTCCGGTAGCGGGATAAGGCGCCCTCGACGACCTCGGCGGGAAGGGCGGGGGCCGGCGGACGCTTGTTCCAGCCGGCTCGCTCCAGCCAATCTCTCACATATTGCTTGTCGAATCCGTCGGGAGTCTCTCCCGGCTTCCACGCCGAGGCTTCCCAGATACGGGACGAATCCGGGGTCAACAGCTCGTCGATCAGGCACAATCGATCGTTGATGAAGCCGAATTCGAATTTCGTGTCGGCCAGGAGGAGTCCGCGTTTTTCCAGGAGGGACGACGCGCGGTCGAATATCTTCAAAGTGAGCCGCTCCAAGTCCTTGGCAAGGTCGGCGCCCACGAGTTCGGCGAGGCGTTCCCGGGTGATGTTCTCGTCGTGGCCTTCATCCGCTTTCGTGGCCGGCGTGAAGATCGGCTGCGGCAGTTTATCCGCCTCACGGAGTCCCGGAGGCAAGCGATGGCCGCCTACGACGCCGGTCTCGCGGTATTGCTTCCAGCCGGACCCCGCGAGATAGGCGCGCGCGACGCATTCGGCGTCCACACGCTCCGCTTTCTTGACGAGCATCATGCGGCCGTCGAACCAGGCGCGGTCCAGCCGCACTCCCTTGGGCAGCGCGGCTTGGATGGGATCGAACTCGGAGGCGACGAGATGATTCTCCACGAGGTCCCGGGTGAGCGAGAACCAGAAAAGGGCGGCCTTGGTGAGGATCCTGCCCTTGTCCGGGATGGGCGTGGGGAGGACGACGTCAAAGGCCGAGAGACGGTCGGAGGCGACCATGAGAAGATTCTCGCCGAGATCGTAGACGTCGCGGACCTTCCCGCGACGCAGAAGCTTCAGGCCGGGGATGTCGATGGAGGCGGGCACGGTGGTCGTCACTCCCATTCGATGGTGGCCGGAGGCTTGGAGGAGATGTCGTAGGCTACGCGGTTGACGCCCTTGACCTCGCCGACGATGCGGCTGGAGATTCTCTGGAGCAGGTCGTGAGGCAGGCGCGACCAGTCCGCGGTCATGCCGTCGCGGCTGTCGACCGAGCGCACGACGACGGTGTTCTCATAGGTGCGCTCGTCGCCCATCACGCCGACCGAGCGTACGGAGGGGAGAATGACCACGAAGGCCTGCCAGACCTTGTCGTACCAGCCGGAGTCCTTGAGTTCGGAGCGCATGATGAGGTCGGCGTCGCGCAGGGTTTTTAGGATTCCGGGCGTGACGGCGCCGAGAATGCGGATCGCCAGGCCTGGTCCCGGAAAGGGGTGCATGCCCAGGAGCTCGGCGGAGATGCCCAGTTCCTTGCCCAGGAGGCGGACCTCGTCCTTGAACAGCATGCGCACGGGCTCGACGAGCCGGAGCTTCATCTTCTTGGGAAGGCCGCCCACGTTGTGGTGACTCTTGATGACGGCGGAGGGGCCGTGCACGGAAACGGACTCGATCACGTCGGGATAGAGGGTCCCCTGGGCGAGGAACTCGACGCCCTTGATGCGGCGGGCCTCCTTGTCGAAGACCTCGATGAAGCTCTTGCCGACGATCCTGCGCTTCTTCTCGGGGTCGGAGACGCCCTTGAGGCGACTCAGGAACAGCTTTGAGGAGTCGACGATCTTGAGGTTAAGCTTCAACTCCCGGCCGAGCACCCGTTCGGCGCGTTCGCGGTCGCCGTGGCGTCCCAGGCCGGTATCGACGTAGATGCAGTGGAGGCGCTCGCCGATGGCGCGGGAGATGAGGGCGGCCGCCACCGAGGAATCCACGCCGCCGGAGAGGGCGCAGACGACCTTGCCCTTCTCTCCGACTTGGGCGCGGATGGCGGCGACCTGGGTGTCGAGGAGCGAAGACATGGTCCAGCGCTTTTCAAAACGGCAGATGCGGCGCGCGAAGTTCTCGAGAACCTTGGAGCCCAGCGGGGTGTGGACGACTTCCGGGTGGAACTGCACGCCGTACCAGTTCTTGTTCTCGTCGGAAATGGCCGCGAAGGGGGCCGATTTGGTGCGCGCGAGGACGCGAAAGCCGTTGTCGAGCCGGGCGGCTCCGTCGCCGTGGCTCATCCAGACTTGGAGGTGTTTGGGGAGGTCGGCGAACAAAGGCGAGTCGGAGAGTATTTCGAGGTCGGCGCGGCCGTATTCCCGCTTCTTGGCGGGCGCCACTTGTCCGCCGTGGAGCGCCACGAGGAGCTGCATGCCGTAGCAGATGCCCATCACCGGCACGCCCGCCTCGAAGACGAAGGGGTCGGGGCGCGGGGAGCCCGCGCGATGCACGGAGTCCGGGCCGCCCGAGAGGATGATGCCTGCCGGCCGGGCGTCTTGGATCTGCGTCTTCGAGGCTTTGTAAGGAAATATCTCGCAGTAGACTTCCAGTTCACGCAAGCGCCGCGCGATGAGCTGGGTGTACTGGCTCCCGAAGTCCAGGATCAGGATCTTTTCGGAGGCCGCGGTCACGGCCATTATTTGCCCATCCCGATGCGCTGGGCCTTTTGGAAGATTTTTCCCTCGGTCTTGATGGAGGGCGCGATCACGATCTCGGTGGTCTGCATCTCGCGGATGGTGCAGGCGCCGACCGAGCCCATGCAGGTGCGCAGGGCGCCGACTAGGTTCTGGGAGCCGTCGTCGAGGCGCGAGGGGCCGTAAAGGATCTCTTCTAGGCTGCCGGTGATGCCGACCTGGATGCGGGTGCCGCGCGGCAGGTTCTGGTGCGGCGTGGCCATGCCCCAGTGGTAGCCCTGGCCCGGGGCTTCCTTGGCGCGGGCGAAGGCGGAGCCGACCATGACGCCGTCGCAGCCGCAAGCAATGGCTTTGCAGATGTCGCCGCCGGTGGACATGCCGCCGTCGGTTATGATCGGCACGTACTTGCCGGTGCGCTTGAAGTGAAAGTCTCGGGCGGCGGCGCAATCGACGGTGCCGGTGACCTGAGGAACGCCCAGGCCCAGGACTCCGCGCGTGGTGCAGGCCGCGCCCGGTCCCACGCCGATGAGCAGGCCCGAGACGCCCGCGTCCATCAGCTCGGTCGCGACCGAGTAGGTCACGCAGTTGCCGACGATGACGGGGATCTTCATCATCTTGCAGAACTTTGCGATGTCGAAGGGCTTGTACTTGACGGCCTTGTGGCGGACGGTGGTGACGGTGGACTGGACGACGAATATATCCGCGCCGGCTTCCATGGCGATCTTTCCGTACCTGTCGGCGTTCTGCGGAATCGTCGAGATGGCACAGGGAACCTTGGCTTTCTTGATCTGCTTAACGCGCTCGGCGATCAGTTCTTCTTTGACCGGGGGGCGGTACATCTCCTGCACGAGGCGGGTCGCCTCGTCGGGGGTGGCGCCGGCGATCTGGCTGACGATCTCGCGGGGCTTCTCGTAGCGGGTGCTGATGCCGTCCAGGTTGAGCACGCCCAGTCCTCCCATTTTACCCATGGCTACGGCGAACTCGGCGTCCACGACGCCGTCCATGGCGGAGGCGAGGAAGGGGATGTCGAGCTTGACGTGGCCGAGGTGGAGGGTCGTGTCGACTTCGTCCGGGTTGACGGTCATATCGCCGGGGACCAACGCGATCTCGTCAAATCCATAGGCCCTGCGGGCCTCACGGTCGCGTCCGATGAAGAAAGCCATTCGGGGGAACCTCCCGTCGAGGATCAGGATGACGACGATAGATAGGGTATCAAATTCCTTTAATATGCGGCAATATGGTCTACAATGTTCTGACCGCTTGCAACACCGCCGGCGGCGAGAGCGATCCTGGAATCGGGAAGCAGGCACTCACGTCATCTAGTACCGTGCGGCCATGACAGCCGACCAACCGCCGAAAGCGAAAAACAGGGCCGCCGTAACTCGCCGGATCCAATGCATGGGGATGCGCTGCGCAACCCGTTCTCCCAGAAACACGCCAAACCCATCGGAAGCCATCATCCCCAGCGTCGTGCCTGCGGTGATGGCCATGGGGGCGCCGAACTTGGCGCCCAGGGCCATCGTTGCCAATTGAGTCTTGTCGCCGATTTCGACCAAGAAGAACACCGCGGTGGTCGTCAGGAAAGGGCCGAAGCGCGAAGGACCTTGTCTGCCCTCGTACTTGTCCGGGACCAGCGTCCACACGCCGAATCCGAGGAAGCTGAGGGCGAGGGCTGTCGCGACGATTTTCGGCGAAAAGTATGCTGCGGCCCAGGCTCCACCCCAGGCCGATAGCGCATGGTTGACGATGGTCGCGGTCAAAATCCCCGCCATGACCGGCCAGGGCCGGCGGAACCGTGAGGATAGAGAGAAGGCGAGCAGCTGCGTCTTGTCACCCATCTCGGCGAGCGCCACGACTATGAACGACGTATTGAAGGCTTCCATTTCTCTAATGATGCCAAATCCTAAAGAATAGCGTCCACGCGCATGGCCCCAGAAACATCCATTCTTTGACTTGTACCCTCGTCAAGGAGGCTGGCACCCTGCGGGATTTACTAAAATGGCGGCCGATATGGCCATCACAACCCCGGCCGTCAATGACCCGCTCGGCTCGGAACTCGTCTTGGACGAGCTCTTCGACCTGACCCTCTATCGGGCTCTGCGCCGAGGCGCCAAGGGGGAACTCCGCGAGATCCTCGCAGCACTCATCCCCATTGAGACGAGGCACTTCGGGTTCTGGCAGAAGTTCTTCGGGCTTCCCGGCCTCAATCGCCTCGACTTTGGGCGACGCGTCAAACTGGTCGTCTTGGTCGGCGTCTGCCGGCTCTTCGGGCCCGCCTGCGTTCACCTGGTTCTCGAAGCCATCGAGGTCTACGGCGTGCGCAAGTATCTGGTCGTCTGGGAGCAGTACAAAAACGAGCCGCTCGGCGCGGCCGTGCGAGAGGTCCTCTCGGACGAGTTCGAGCACGAGGACGCGCTCGTCTCCGGTTCCCAGGAGCGCCGCATCGACCCCGAGCGCATCAGCGCGATCTTTCTGGGCTTCAACGATGGACTCGTTGAGATACTGGGCGCGGTCAGCGGGTTCTTTGCGGCCTTCCATGACTCCGGCATGGTACTGATGGCGGGCTTCAGCGTGGCCGCGGCGGGGGCCTTCTCAATGGGCGCGGGGGCGTTCGTGTCGGCGAGTTCCGGAAATGAGATGCGCATCACCGAGACTGCCCGCAAGCGCTTCCTGGGATCTTCCGTGCCGGCCCCCGCCCGGGACCTGCCGCTGCGTACGGCCCTGGTCGTGGCGTTTTCTTACTTCATCGGTTCGATGGTGCCACTTCTGCCCGTCGTCTGCGGGGCCGCGTCGGTGCTGGCCTCGATTATGACGGCGCTGGCGATGGTCGTGCTCGTCTCCACGTTCTTGGCCTTCCTCTCAGGGATGGACGTCAAGAGGCGCATCCTCATCAATGTCACGATGATTTTCGGCGCCGCGGCGTTCGCCTACGTCATCGGGCGGATTGCGCGCGACATCTGGGGGATCCAAGTCTAGGCTGCGTCCGTTGTCGGACTATTTCCCATCAAGGAGGGAAGACTGTTCGAGGTGTTCGTGGACTTCGGCTTTGCGTTCCTGCGGCCTATTTGCCGCCAAACAGGCCTTGGACGGAGTACGACTGGTCGCTCAACGAGGATAAGAGATGAGGATGTTTCTGGCGTCGGCGCTGGCCTGGACGGCCGCGGCCGGGCCCTTGGGTCAGGCGATCTTCGTTGGGCTCTACGTTTTAGCCTGCGTGGCTTTTCTGCCGGGCTCTGTGTTGACCTTGGGCGCCGGGGCGGCTTTCGGTTTATGGAAGGGCTTTCTGCTCGTCTCTGCGGGATCGGCTTTGGGCGCGTGCGCGGCCTTCCTTGCGGGACGATACCTCTTGCGCGACTGGGTTTCGCGGCGATTGGAAACGGTTCCCATCTTTGGGGCGATTGTCGGCGCCGTTGGTCAAGAGGGCTGGAGAATGGTGTTCTTGACGCGTCTTTCTCCGGTTCTGCCGTTTAATCTGCTCAATTACGCTTACGGATTGACTGCGGTGGGATTGGGCGAATACGCCCTTGCTTCTTGGATTGGGATGATGCCGGGGACATTCCTATATGTTTATCTTGGCGCCGTGGCCGGTGAAGCGGCTCGCGGAGGAGCGTGGTCGCGCACTCCGGCCGAATGGGTGCTCTATGCGACGGGCCTGGCTGCAACCGCCGTCGCGGCCTGGCTGATCGGCCGGAGAGCGAAGCGTGCGCTTGCGTCCAAGGTTACGGCGAAATGAAGGAGAACCCCATGTTTGATAAAATGACAACTGACGAGTTGGTTTCTCCCCTGGATGAACATAACCGGAAGCTCGTCGCCAACGCGCATCCGTCGGGCTGGATAAATCCAGAGCCCACGGGCCGATACAACCTTGTCGTCATCGGAGGCGGGACGGCCGGGCTCGTCACCGCCGTCGGTGCGGCCGGATTGGGAGCCAAGGTTGCCCTCATAGAAAAGCATTTGATGGGAGGCGACTGCCTAAACGTCGGCTGCGTGCCGTCCAAAGCCCTGATCCGCGCGTCGCGCGCCGCTGCCCAAGTGCGCGGCGCGGACGCCTGCGGCGTGAAAGTGCCGGACGGTGTTTCCGTGGATTTTCCGGCGGTGATGGAGCGTTTGCGCCGCCTGCGCGCCGAGATCAGTGCAAATGACTCTGCGGCGCGCTACAAGAGCCTCGGGGTCGACGTGTTCATCGGCCAAGGACGCTTCGCGCGTTCCGACACCATCGCGGTAGGTGGCAAGACCTTGCGCTTCGCCAAAGCCGTAATCGCCACCGGCGCGCGCGCTGTCACCCTGCCCATCCCAGGGCTTAAGGAGTCTGGTGCTCTCACCAACGAGACTGTCTTCTCCTTGACCGAACTGCCTAAAAGGCTGCTCGTCATCGGCGCAGGGCCGATCGGGGTGGAGATGGCCCAGGCCTTCGCACGTTTGGGCTCGCGTGTAACTTTGTTCGAGGCCATGCACGGTTTCCTGACCCGGGAGGACCAGGACGCGGCCGAAATTGTGCGCAAGGCGCTCGACCGCGACAAGGTCGAGTTCATGTGCTGCGTCGATATCGAGGGCGTCGAGCGATCGAGCGGCGTGAGCAAGGTCCGCTTCAAGAGCAAGCACGGATCTTCCGGCGCCCAGGAATTCGACGCCATCCTGGTCGGTGTCGGCCGCGCGCCTAACGTGGAGGGCTTGGGACTCGATGACGTCGGCGTGGCCTACGACAGGACGGGCGTAAAAGTCGATGACCACCTGCGCACCACCAACCCTAAGATATACGCCGCGGGTGACATCTGCTTGGCGCCGAAGTTCACGCATACCGCCGACTTCGCGGCGCGCATCGTGATCCAGAACGCGTTGTTTTTTGGCCGCAAGCGCTTCAGCGCGCTGACCATTCCCTGGTGTACCTATACCGACCCAGAGATCGCCCACGTCGGGCTATATGGGAAGGAGGCGCTGGACAAGGGATTCAAGGTCCGGACTTTCGTCCAGAAGATGGAAGAGGTGGACCGTGCCATCTTGGATGGCGAGACAGAGGGCTTCGTCAAAGTTCTTGTCGAGCATGGCACCGATAAGATTTTGGGAGCGACAATCGTGGCCTCGCATGCGGGTGACCTGATCAGCGAAATTTCGGTAGCGATGCACAACGGCGTCGGCCTCGCCGGCATCGGGGCCACCATTCATCCGTATCCGACCCAGGCCGAAGCCATCCGTAGGCTCGGCGATGCCTACAACCGCACCCGTCTGACGTCCTTCGTCAAGTCCGTGCTAGAGAAAATTCTGAAATGGAGCCGTTGACGGTGATTCTGAAGGCGCCCGTTCATTCGCCGTGCGCCCCATCGCCATGGATCAACTGTTCATCGACAATGTCGATGTCGAGGGCAAGACCACGCGGGCCGGACGAGCAGTGCGGCCCAGGCGCAGTCGAAGCCCCTGGTCCCCATCATCGATGCATTGCTCCTGGAGGGAGGCCGGACCATGAAGGGGCTCGTGCGTGAGGTGCGGCGGCGGGCCAGCGTGGCGTGCAGAGGGAAGGATGTGCGGGCGAATATCCGGGCAAGGCTCTACTGGCGGCGCAAAAGAGAATGCCCTATCAACTTGTCTTGGAGCTGATAGTCCGGTTCAGGGCATCGGAGACTTTCTCGATGCTGTAGGGCTTGGTCAGCACCTTGGCCGTGTTAGCGCTGTAACTTGCGCCCTGAGCCCAGGGGAGTGCCCCCTGTCCGGCGAGAGCGAGGCGCGCGGCTACTTCTTTTCCGTCAAGTCCATCTTGCACTTCGGGCATTTGCCCGGCTTGTCGGAGTTGGCACAGCCCATCGGACAGACCCACATCTTTCCCTTCTCCTTCTTGGCGAAATGCTTGGCCGCCTTCTCCTGGAGTTCTTTGACCTTTGAGGGGTCCTTGGTGATGATGGTGAGGGTGACGCCCTCAGCGGTGTTGGTCAGCAGAACCTCTACTCCTTCCATGTGGGTCGGGCAGTCCCCGCAGAAGGCCTTGCCAACTTCAGCCTTCTTGCCGTGCCCATTCTTGCAGTCGGCGCAGCCGGCCGCAGTCTTCTTTTCGTGGCCTTTCTCACAATGGCCGCAGTTGGCGTTGAGGCGCCCGGAGACCAGAGCAAGAGAGGCGACGAGACCCAGCAGAGCGAGTGTTTTCTTCATGATGGCATTCCCTCCGAATCATTCAAGTTCTTATGGTACAAATTTGGCCACCTCGCGCGTTCGGGCCGAAGTTTGCATCCGGACTAAGCCAGGAGCTATGCTTGTCCGATGAGGCAGATGCGTTGAGCCCACCCCTCGTCTGGACCCTGACAGCGGCGCTCTGCACCCTGGGCTTGGCGGGCTCCATCCTCCCGGGTCTGCCAGGAGCGCCGCTCATCCTTATCGCCAGCGTCTTGCACCACTGGCTTCTGCCCGGCGATGTCTCGGGTTGGACGATCGCGGTCCTCGCCGTTCTCTCGGTCATGACCGTCGCCGCCGACGCGGCCTGCGGGATCCTGGGAGTACGGCGCTTCGGCGGCGGACGCTGGGCGATCCTGGGGGCGGGCGTGGGCGCAGCTATCGGACTTTTCTTTGGCCCGCTGGGGCTTATCGCGGGGGCGGTGGCCGGCGCCGTGTCCTGTGAGATGGTCCTCGAACGCAAGGCCTTCGATGATGCGCTTAAGGCGGGCCTGGGCGCCGGGCTCGGGATGCTCGTCGGCACGGCTGCGCGCCTGGGGCTAGCCCTCTTCATGACGGCATGGCTGGTCGCCGACATCATGATTGATTGAGGCTATGTGTTCGCGCGGCCGGCTTTCATGCTCTTCCACTCAGATTTCGACGGTTTTCTTGTGGTGTCCCGCTCCGACCCACTTGTAGAGGACGGGAAGGACGATCAAGGTCAGCAAGGTTGAGGTCAGCAGGCCGCCTATGACCACGGTGGCCAGAGGTCTCTGCACCTCCGCGCCGATGCCCGTATTGAGCGCCATGGGCACGAAACCGAGTCCCGCGACCAAGGCCGTCATTGCCACGGGGCGCAGTCGCGTGAGAGAACCCTCCTTGGCCGCCTGTTCGGGGCTGAGGCCCTTCTCGCGTAATTGATTGAAGAAGGTCACCAGGACCATTCCGTTGAGGATGGCGATGCCCATCAACGCGATGAAGCCGATGGATGCCGAGACGCTCAGCGGGATGCCGCGCAGGGTCAGCGAGAAAATGCCTCCTGTCATCGCCAAAGGGATGCAGGTGTAGACCAGGGCCGCCTCGCGCAAGTTGCCGAAGGTCCACCAGAGCAAGAGCATGATTGCGAGGAGTACGGCGGGAACGATTAACGCCAGTCGCGCCCGAGCACGCTCCAGGTTCTTGAACTGCCCGCCCCAGGCTATCGCGTAGCCCTCGGGAAACTTGACCTCACGCTCGACGGCGGAGCGAGCCTCCGTCACGTAGCTCGCGATGTCTCTCCCGCCGAGGAACACGGCGACCGCCGCGTAGCGCTGACCGTAATGATGAGCAATGGTCGTGACCTCATCCTTGCTTTCGAAGTCCACGACCTTATTGATCGGGATCGAGCCTCCATCCATACCGACGGGCAAAGACTTGATCGTGTCGACGTTCTCGCGGTGCTCCTCCTCCACCCTCAGCACGATGGGAAAGCGCCACTGTTGCTCATAGAAGCTGCCGACCTCGCGGCCGGCCATCGCGGCCTCGAGCAGGCCGTTGACGCGGCGGATGTCGAGACCATAGCGGGCGATGGCTCCGTAGTTGGGTCGAGCGCTGAGAACAGGGCTCTTGCGCAGGGCAGTCAGCGCGTCCATTTCCGCTTCCCGCGTGCCGGGGACCTTCTTGAGGATCTCGCTCGAGCGTTCCAGCAGGTCGATGAGCACGGACAAGTCCGGTCCGTAGATGCGCAGGCTCACGTCCGCACGACTGCCCTCTAATATCTCGGCGAAGCGCATCTCGATGGGCTGGTTTTCGACGATTTCCTGGCCCGGAACTTCCTTATCGACGGCCTCCTTGATGGCCTCGTAGATCTCGACCTTGGTGCGCCTGCGGCCGTTTGCCATCACCGGCCATAGAGAGCGGTCCCTCTTGAGGATGACGAAGGTGTCCGCCAAGTGCACGCCCATTGGGTCAGTGGCGGATTCCGGCGTGCCGAGGCGTCCGAAGACACGCTCGACCTCGGGGAAGCGGGCGATGATGAGTTCGCTTTTGCGTTCCATCTCAAGCGAGGCATCCACGCCGATGTCCGAGCCGCGAGTGAAGTTGATTACCAGGTCGCCCTCGTCGAGCGGCGGCATGAAGTCGGCGCCCATGCGGCTGTAGGCGAAGACCGAACAGGCGAGCAGTAGAATTGCCGGGATCGCCGCCAGGACCGGACGCCGGAGGCAGGTTTGGAGCGCGGGTTCATAGATCCGCAGCATGCGGGAATAGAGAAAGCCCTCGCCGGCGCCGTGGCCCGCGGGTGCTTTCAGGAACAGATAGGCGAGGACGGGCATCAGAAGCACCGCCACGAGCAACGATGCCCCCAAGGCCATCAGGACCGTGATCGCCATCGGGTGGAAGAGCTTGCCCTCCACGCCCTCGAGCGACAGGATGGGCACATAGACGAGCATGATGATGAGTAGGCCGAGCGAGACGGGCTTGATCACCTCGGCGGCGGAGTCGCGGAAGAGCGCGAGTCGCTCTTCCCGGCCAAGCGGACCTTTATGCTCCTCGAGCCGCCGCAAGGCGTTCTCGATCATTACGACCGCGCCGTCGACGAGAAGGCCGAAATCGATGGCGCCCAGGCTCATGAGGCTCGCTGAGACGCCGAAGAGGCGCATGCCGATCGCGCCGAAGAGCATCGAGATTGGGATGGCCAGCGAGACGAACAGCGCTGCGCGCAGGTTGCCGAGTATGGCGAGCAGCACGGCCACGACCAGCACCGCGCCCTCGGCCATGTTCGTGACCACGGTCTTGAGCGTGGCGTCGACTAGTTCGCTGCGGGTGTAGAGCATCTCCACCTCCACGTCGTCCGGCAGCGGAGCTTCCCTGAGCGCCCGCTCCGAATCGATCGCCACCTGGCGGGAGTTGGCTCCGCTGAGCATGAGCATGATGCCCATGACCGTCTCCTCGCCGCTCTCCGTCGCGCCGCCCATGCGCTGGGCAAAGCCTTCCTTGACGTCGGCCACCGCGGACAAAGGGACTGGCTTGCCGCGCACATCGAGCTTGATGGGAATGACGCGGATCTCGTCGAGGCTCTGGAGCCGTCCGGAGGCCCGCACGATTATCTGCCGGCCCTTGGGCTGGATGTAGCCGCCGCCTGAGTTCTCGCCGAGCCCTTCCAGACGTTCGACTATCTGCTCGATGGTCACGCCGACCTTGTCCAGCCTTTCGGGGTGAATCTCGATATTGATCTGCTTCTTGTAGCCGCCCGTCGCGTCGATCTCGGCCACGTTCTTGATCGAGCGCCTCAGGTATGGCACGAGGACGAAATCCTGGATGGTCCGCAGGTAGAGCAGGCGCTCCCGTTCGGGTTTGGCGGCCAGTGGGCTGCCGGGCTTGGCCTTGACGGCGTACATGACCACCTCGCCGAGTCCCGTGCTGATGGGGGCGAGTTGGGGCGAAAGCCCCGCGGGCAGCTCACCGCTCGCTCCCTGAAGCTTCTCGCTCACCTGCTGTCTCGCCCAGTAGATATCGGTCTTATCCTCGAAGGTGACGACGACCTGCGATAGCCCGTACTTGGACAGGGAGCGTACGTCCTTCACGTGCGCGATCCCGCTCATGTCTGTCTCGATCGGAAAGGAGACGGTCTTCTCGATCTGCTCCGGGTCCAAGGCGCCGGTCTTGGTGTTGACCATGACCTGCACGGGCGTGATGTCGGGGACGGCATCCACCGGGGTGACGGAGACGGCGTAGAGCCCGGCAGCACTGCCCGCGGCGAAGAAAAAGATCACTGCGAGTCGGTTCTTCAAGGTCCAATCGAGTAGGCGGGTCATGTTTTTCTCCTAAAATGACGCGAGCCTGGTCAAAGCGTCGCGGTCGGCCGTCAGCGCCAGCAATTCCGCCGCCTTAGCGGCTAGATCCACCTGGGCATCGAGGGCGAGGCCGTAGGTCTCGGCGGCGGAGCCGTCCAGTTCCAGGAAGGTCAGGAGATCCACCTGTCCTTTACGGAAGCCCTCGTCCGCGTCCTGGAGCTGTGACTCCAGCTCGGTCATCATCTCCGGGGGGTATTTGAGGACGACTTGGCGCGCCGCCTCATACTCTACCAGCGTTCGGGGAAGCTCGGCCTTAATCTTCTGCTCCTCGTAGCCGAGTTGGCGCTCTTCGGCGAGCTCTCGCTGCTCCGCGCTCCTGACTCCGGACCGATTGCGGTTCCATGATGGAAGAGCTAGGATCAGACCCAGCCCGTAGTTCTTTTCCGTCTCGGCGGCCCTCCCCTGTTCATAGGACGCCACGACAGTCGTATCCGGCAAACCCTCGCGCGAGGCCAGTGTTTTCTCCAGCCCCGCGCCCTGGACGGCGAGCCTCTGGATGCGCAGGCCGGGGTTGTTCGTGAGAGCCTTCTCCAGCCACTCTTTCTCATCGAGTCTTTTTGTGCCGGAGAGCCACGGAACCTCAACGTCAGGATACTTCCCTGAGTCGAGAGGCACGTACAATGTGAGCTTTTCCAGGGAGGCTTTGAAGTGGGCCTGACTCCATATCGCGTCGGCGACGACGTTCTTGAGACGGTTCTCAACGATGCGGCTCTCCGCCTTGCGCTGCGGCGTCGCGAACACCCGTCCGGCTAGGTAGGACGCAATGACCTCAAAGCGCTTGCGACGCTTCTCAGCGAAGGCGGCCTTGCGACGGTTCGCGGCGTACTCGTAGGCCCCTTGGGCGACGGTGAGCGTCACAAGAATCTCCGACCCGATCCGCTGGACCCGCCAGGACTCGGACTCGAGATCGAGAAGGCTGCCCCGCAGACCCAGCTTGCCAGCTAGGGACAGCGGTTGGGCCACGGATAGCTCGTAGCGCGGGCCGCTCGCGTCGGCCGCGCGCTTGCGCCCTACCAGAAATTCCGCGGAGAAGCCAGGCCAAACGCGGGTCTGCGCCGCCGAAAGGCGTTTCTCCTCAACGCGCGCGTCCTGGGCGCCGAGGAATTGTGTATTTTGAATCGCAAGTCCAACAAGCTCGCCCATGAGGCGTTTTCGGTCGGCGGGCTCGGTAGCGGACTGCGCCGCGGCCTGACTTGAGGATGTCAAGGCGAGGATGGACAGAACGAGTGCTTGGGGGAATCTATAACGTTGAGAACTGGACATGGGTCCTCCTTTAAAAATGTCTTTCGCAAAATCGGAGCCGACAAACATGTTTGAACAGCATGCAACCTCTATGGGTTACGGCTATCCTGCCGGTCAAAATAACATGCGAGATGCCGGACCGCTTCAGCAGGGGCGGTTGCTACCGAGCCTTGTCAGGCGGTATGGCAGGGAGGGTGGAAGACGGACGTCGGCAGGAGGAAGGTGTGGACTGATGGCTCGAACGGAGCGTATCGTGTCGGTTGAAGGACAACGGCTGAAGGGAAAGCATCGTGGGAGGCTATGTGCTCACAACAAGCGCAGGCGTGGCAGGCTGACGCAGTTGATGTCGGCGAATCCTGACAACAAATCGCGTCTGCGATGCCATCAAAAAGCAACAGCCCCAGAGTAACGGCACATAGGAAATCCAGGACCCTGTGTCTCACGAAGACAGTGTAGCAGACTGTTTCCATTCTGACAAAATTCTCGTCTCAGATTGGATCGGTGAGTTCGGGTTCTTTGAATTATTTGGATTGGATATCACTGGTGTCCGGGGAAAATCAGAGCGCGAGGCATAGCTGAGGTCCGGCATTTCGCAACGCGGGGATTTTTTTCTCGGGCAGACGCAACAAATCGATCAGGCTGAGCCGGTCCAAGAGGGTATTCTGAACGAGCCGATGGGGCAGGAAGAGCGAGCGTTGGAAACGACATTGGAACTTGATGTAGGCCAGGAGCAGGAAGTAGGTCATGGCCGCCCATACCTGTGTGAGCACGGCATTCTTGGAGGTCCCCAGGAACGTCTTGATCTTGAGGTGCTGCTTGATCCACTTGAAGAAAAGTTCCACCTGCCAGCGGGCCTTGTAGATTCTTGCGATAGAAAGCGCGGCCAGCGTGAAGTTGTTTGTGATGAACTCGTAGGTGACGCCGGTCTCGGCGTCGAAGCGACCTTTCCCCCAACTGAGGGTCGTTGTTAAGTTGAGTTCTTAACGAATCTGCGTTCCATGAGCAGGTTCGCTGACCTGGCCAGGCGGTGTACCGTCCGGACAAGCTTGCCCAACTCACCCCCCTCCTTCTGTGGATCGATGACCTGCACTTCCATCATCCACTTCGCCATGATCCGGGAAAATCCCAGCGAGATGAAGGACCCGCCCATGCCCCAGACGAGACAAAAGGCCATCAGCGCCTTGTAATCGATCCCGTATGCCGTCAGGTAAGGCCGGATGCCGAGGATTTGGAGGACGATGGAAATCGTCACCAGTACCAGGGCATTGACCGCCACAAATAGAAGCACTCGTTTTATCATGATGACACCTCCAATTTCCGTTCGGGGCACAGGATCGATGCGAGCACGCCGGTCACCAGCACCGAGGCTACGCCGGCCAGCACCCACAGGTTGAAGTGCTCGCCGACCACCTGCTTGAGCCAGACGTGAGTCATCATCTTGACTCCAACGAGGATCAGGACGATGGCCAGTGAGGTCTTGAGATACCGAAAGGAGCCAAGCATTCCCTCAAGTGCGAAATAGAGGCTGCGCAGGCCCAGTATCGCGAACACGTTGCTGGTGAAGACCAGGAACGGGTCCGTGGTGATGGCGAAGATCGCGGGAATCGAATCGACAGCGAAGACGAGGTCGGTGAACTCGACGACGAGCAGCGCCAGAAGAAGCGGCGTCATGAACCAGGCCCCAGCCTTGGCCTTCTCAACGACCTCATCGCGCTCGAACGAAGCGCCCGGAACGGCTGCCTCGCGCGAGGCGGACGTCCCCGCCCTGACCCAGAAGTGTTCGCCATGGAAACGTTCGGTTATTGGGAAGTGGCGTCTCACCCAACAGACGAGGGAACTGCCGGCGGGGTCGGTGGCGTTCTCCTTGATCAGCAGCATCTTGAGCGCAGTCATGATTAGGATGCCGCCGAAGACGTAGATAATCCAATTGAAGCGGGCTATCAACTGGACCCCGAGGGCGATCATGATTGCGCGTAGGGCCAACGCCCCAAGGATTCCCCAGAACAGGACGCGGTGGCGGTAGAGCGCTGGTACGCCGATCATCCCGAACACCAGTGCGATGACGAAGATGTTGTCAACGGAGAGCGACTTCTCGATCAGGTAGCCGGTCAGGTACTTCAGCGCGGCGGCGAAGCCATCGTTGTATCCCAGCGGGTTCGAGATGGAAACCGACATGAGGTCGGTCGTGCGGCCGATGCCAAGCCAGTGGCCTTCATAGGCGAAATAGATGAAGATGCTAAACGACAACCCGAGCGTGATCCAGACCGCCGACCAGGCGAGCGCCTCCTTCATGTCGACCACATGCGCCTTGCGGTGGAATACCCCGAGGTCAAGCGCCAGTAGCGCGAGAATGAACGCGGTGAAGCCGATCCAGATTCCAATCATGAGGGATTCCTCAATTCCATGTCCGTCATTTCTGTGAGAGCACCTTGCTGGGACTGTTTCTTGGAGCAGGCGACGAGGGCCGGACATGCCTCCTCTCCAGGCGGCGGACGGTTTTACCGCCTTTGGCGGCTTGCGAAAGTAGTTCAGCGAAATTCCCGTCACGCTTTTGAGTCGCTGCATCCAACATCCGATCCATGGTCGCCGTCTCCTCCGGCAAAAGCTGTTTTGACAAGTCTATCCACTGGGGGACTTCTTGGGACAGCTTTTCGTCCTCCGGGAACGGCCAGAGACCGGTGGAATCCGCCTCCAACATTCTGCGATGATAAACCTTGGCCACCAGGTAGGCATCGTCCAGGTAGCCGAACAGGCCCAGGCTATGCTCCGGCAATAAATCATCTGGGCTGTAGAGGTACGCCATCGCAAAGCCGTGCAGGCGTCGACTTGGCGCGGGGGATTCGAATTCAGAAAACCATCCCCGAATCTGGGCGATCATGGAAGGCATGGCCAAAATCATTCTGCGAAGCGGCCCCTCGTAATGGACGGCCTCGCGCGCCCCTACCAACTTGCGGATGGTCGCTGTATAAGGATCGTTGGGGTCGGCCGCCATCACTTTGAGTTGATTCTTTAGTGCGTTGAGCATCGTCGTGCCTCCGTTCATTTCCTGCGAAGTTGGAAGCAGTATAACAGTATCATTAATTACTGTAAAATAGATAATCTGATATAATATATTCGTATAAAACGATGATACCGATAAACTATCACCATCTGTATTATTTCTATGTGATCGCCAAGGCGGAGACCATCAGCAAAGCTTGCGAAACCCTCCTTCTGGCCCAATCGACGGTGAGCGCCCAGCTGAAACAATTCGAAGACGCTCTCGGCCGCAGGCTCTTTGAAAGGAGAAAGCAGCGGCTTTTCCTGACGGAGGACGGTCGCCTAGTGCTGGACTACGCCGAAAGCATTTTTGAGATGGGGCAGGAACTCCAGGATGCCATTCGGGACAGGCCCGGGGCCGGCCGGATTGCAATCCAGGTGGGGATTTTAAATGCCGCCCCGCGCGCCTTTGGGCATGCGCTTTTGGAGTGTATTTTAAGGGAGACGCCGACAGCCCACGTCACGGTGCTAGAGGGGAGTTTCGATGAGCTTCTAACCGGGTTGCGCCAGCAGAAGTTGGATATCGTCCTTTCGGATGTCAGCATCCGGAGCCAGGATCAGGAGGAGTTCTCTAACCATCTCGTGGGCAAGGTCCCAATCGTTTTAGCGGCAGCTCCTCGTTTGGCACGGCGTTATAGGAAAATGCCGCGCGACCTTGATGGAGCCCCTTTCATCCTGCCTTCATTACCCAGCCAGGTTTACCACCAGCTTCAGGACGAGCTTGTCCAGTGGAAGGTCCGGCCCAATGTGGTGGCCGAGGTCCAGGATGTGGAGTTGGCGCGCCGTCTGGCGGTTGCCGGACACGGCATCGTGCCATTGAACGCATACACAGTTTCGGCAAGCCTGCCGGTAAATGGGCTCAAGGTGATTGGTTCCGACCACTCCTTAGACATTTATGAGTCCATCTATCTGGTCACCCGGAGAAGGAAATGGCCTAACCCTCTGGTGGAGCGACTGATCAAAATTTTCCACCTGCCGCTCAAGGCCAGCGGTACGACCAGGTCGGGATGACCTTGTAGAAATCATGTTTTGCCTCCTGTTTCGTGCAATACGACACAGGGTGTAATAGGTTCCCTTCCCGGTGGTGCCGACCTTTTTAAGAATCCCTTTGCGCTTGAGATCATCTAAATCTCGAAAAGCCGTGGGCTTGGTAACGTCGTAATGTTCCTGATGCGCGATCCGCAGGAATTGGCGCACCTTATCTTCTGAGAGGTCTTGGGTTGTGGCCGCCGCGTAAGCGGCGGCGTCGAAGGGGCCAGTGCGCAATTTGGCGGTTTGCTCCAGATGCTCGATCAAGCTCGCGTAGAGGTTCGCGGTTAGATCGGGCACGCCGGTAAAGCGCCAGCGGATCAGCTGGTCACCGGCTTTGCGGACGAGCGCCTGCATCTTGGGATTTTTCTTCGTGTCGTCGGCGCCTTTCACGAAGATGAGGCGGATTTTGCCTTTGGCGGAGACCCGGTCGAACTCGCGCTCGGTCGGAGAGAATCCTTCCGCATCCTCGTGGCCATACTCATCTCCAAAAAGACCGATGTAAATGGCGCAGCGGTCCACCTCCTCCAGATACAAATGATCGGCGCGGCGGTCTGCGGCGGGGACGTCCTCAAAATAGGAACACCTCGAAGAATCTGCTGAGCAACGGATCGCCATGCACGTAGTCTTTCAACGCGCGCCGTTCAGCGGCAAGGTCCTTTTGCACGCTGCTCAGGAAGATTCGATCTTTCATCTGGATAATCTTATAAAAATATGAGTCTTTTTCCGACCGCGAGTTGACCCCTTCGGGCTCGAAATGGGATCATGTGTTCGTGGCTCAGGAAAAACTTCTCGTCGTTGAAGACGACCGGAATTTAGTGAAGCTCATCACGTATAACCTCGAGAAGGAGGGCTACCGCGTGGTGGCGGCCGCGGACGGCGAGTCAGGTCTGACCGCCCTACGCAAGGAGCGTCCCGACCTGGTGGTGCTCGACGCGATGATGCCGAAGCTCGACGGCTTTGAGTTCCTCAAGATCATCCGCCGTGAGACCCGTGTCCCCGTCCTCATGCTGACGGCACGCAAGGAAGAGATGGACCGCGTCCTCGGGCTTGAGTTTGGTGCTGACGATTACGTGACAAAGCCCTTCGGCGTGCGCGAGCTCATTGCACGCGTGAAGGCGCTGCTGCGCCGAGCGGCGCCTGTTGCCGACGGCGTCCCCGGCGGCCTCCTGCGCGCCGGCGGGATCGCGCTCGATCCGGAGCGCTATGAGGTCACCGTTCGCGGCAAGGCTGTTACCTTGACCACGAAGGAGTTTGAGTTCCTTAAGCTTCTTCTATCCGCGAACGGCCGCGCGTTGACGCGCGACCAACTCCTCGAGAAGGTCTGGGGCTACGACCGTTCGATGGAGGTCGATACGCGCACGATCGACCAACACGTCGCGCGCCTGCGCGAAAAGCTCGGCCCCGAGGGTGCCGTCTTGGTCACGGTCAAGAACGTCGGCTACCGGATCAAGGTCGACGCATGAGTCGTCAGGCGGGACGCTTCGCTCCCCGTCTGACGCTGGCTGTGGGCGCGCTGCTCGCCGCCGCGATCAGCGTGATGGGTCTTGTCTTCACAGAGGACCTGAAGCGAGAGCAGGTCGGTGACCTTACTCGGTCCCTTTTTATACAAGCCCGCCTCGGCGCGCGCGCAACGGTCCTAGATGCTCGCGCTCTCAGCGCCGCGTGCGAGTGCCGGGCGACGGTAATCGCGCCGGATGGCACCGTGCTTGGCGATTCGAGCCTCGACGCGGTGGGCCTCTCGCATGCGGAGAACCATCGTGCCCGCCCCGAGGTCGCGGAAGCACTTGAGGGCCGCGAGGCGAGCGCCGTGCGACGCTCGGCGACGCTCGGCGTCGAGCACCTGTACGCCGCCGCGCCGGTCACCGGCTTGAACGGGAGGGTCCGCAGCGTCATTCGTTTGTCTCTCCCTTTGACCGAGGTCGCTCGCCGCGCCGGCCGCGCACGGGGGTTCGTGTTGTGGACGGCCTTGGCGACCTTTGCTGCGGTCCTGTTCCTCGCATGGCTGCTTGCGCGTTCCGTTGGCCGCCCGCTTGAGGAGATGGCGGCCGTCGCCCAGCGGCTTGTTGCGGGTGACTACGGCGCGCGCGTGCGCGGCCCTCTGGGTGACGACGAGCGTGCCCTTCTCGGCGAGACGCTGAACTCCCTGGCCGCCCGAGTCGAGGAAACAGTCGGAGAGCTGTCGCGCGACAAGAGCCGTCTCGCAGCGGTGCTCGACCAGATGGCCGAGGGCGTCGTCGCCGTGGACGCCGATGGCCGCGTCCTGCTCGTCAATCCAGCGCTATCACGCCTGCTCGGCATCGATGCGACGCAGGCGCGCGGCCGCGGTCACCTCGAAAGTTTGCGCCATCATGGCCTTGCCGAGCTTGTGGGTGAGGTTTTGCGCGACAGCCTCCCGGCGGCGCGGGAACTTCGGTTGTTCTCACCAGAGGAGCTCGTATTCGATGCGAATGCGGCTCCCCTGCAACAGGACGGGTGCCCGGACGGCGCGCTTGTCGTGCTCCACGATATCACGCGCATGCGCCGTCTCGAACAGGTGCGCCGGGATTTCGTCGCCAACGTCAGCCACGAGTTGCGCACGCCGCTATCTTCGATCAAGGGCTTCGCCGAGACCTTGCTCGAGGGAGCTCTCGATGACAAGGAGAACCGCCGTGGCTTCGTAAAGACGATCGAGGAGCAGGCCGTCCATCTCTCGAAACTTGTGGACGATCTTCTCGATCTTTCCTCAATAGAGTCGGGACATCGCCAGCCGAAGCTCGCTCAGACGGATCTACGGGCGCTGGCGGTGGATGTGATCCGTCATTTCACTCCCGCCGCCGCAGAACGCGGCGTGACGTTGACGTTCTCATCGTCCGGACCATCGGCCGCTCTCGTGGATTTCGAGCAGGTGCGCCAGGTCCTCGCGAATCTCATCGATAACGCAATCAAATACACCGAATCCGGCGGTCGCGTCGCGATTACCCTCGAGACGAGAGGTGCTGAGGTGGTCGTATCCGTTTCCGACACCGGCGTGGGCATACCTGAGACCGATCTGACGCGTGTCTTCGAGCGCTTCTACCGCATTGAAAAGGCGCGTACGCGCGAGGCCGGCGGCACGGGTCTCGGCCTCGCGATCGTCAAGCACCTCGTCGAGGCGCAAGGCGGCCGCGTCTGGGTCGAGAGCCGCCAGCCCGGCGGGTCCACCTTCTTTTTCTCGCTTCGTGCCGCTTAACTTCGTCACGCGTTCGTCACGCGGAGTTGACCCCCGCAGTACGGACTGGCTGTCATGGATGCGTTACTCTGTCTCCATGAAACCTACACATACCGCCCTCTTGGGACTTCTCGTTCTCATGGCCGTTCCAGCGTCCGCGCAGCTCGACAAGCTCAAGCTCTCGGACGCCGTGCAGTCGATCAAGTTTGGTGGCGACCTCCGCTTGCGCGACGACGTCAGCGCCAAGCGCGGTGCCGGGCAGAACAACCGCGGTCGCCTGCGCTACCGTCTACGCTTCGGTTCTGAGATCGAACTGCCTGATAACCTCACCGCGATCATTCGGCTGGGTTCCGGCACCGGCGAGCAGGTCTCGACCAATCAGAGCTACGACAACCTGAGCTCGCAGAAGGCAATCTGGATCGACCTCGCCGGCCTGCGCTGGAAGCCGGCGATCCATGACGATGCTACGACCGCGCTCAACGCCGGCCGCATGATCAACCCGCTGTGGCGCACGTACTCCTCCGACGTCGTCTGGGACGACGACTTCAATCCCGAAGGTTTCGGTGAGAGCATCGAGTGGGTGTTTGCAGACGCCGGCCTGTCCGTGTTCTGCAACGGTCTGCAGTCCGTGGCCGATGAGGACTCGAACTCGGGTAAGAACCAGTGGGTGTTCTCACAGCAGTTTGGCGTCGAAAAGACCCTTCTTCTCGACAGTCGTCTGCGCATCGCCGGGGCCTACCACAAGTGGAGCGACGAGAACCACTCCAGCTTCGGACAGACGACAATCCAGGATGGCAACCGACGCCTGGCCAACGGCTCCTTGGCCGCAAAGTTCGGAGTCGGCGAAGTGACGGGCCAGTTGACCTCGTGGATCGGCAAGGTTCCGCTGAACTTCCAGGCCACGCTAATCCGGAACTTCCGTCAGGCTCACAACGACTATATCCAGGGTCCGGTCGGTCGGGACGGCTACCAGGCAGGACTCATCGTGGGCGCAGCGAAGGCTAAGGGAAGCTGGGAAGTCGGCTACTTCAAGAAGTACTCGCAGATTGACGCCACGGTGGCTGATGTCGCGGACTCGGACTTTGGCGACGGCGGCACGAACCGGGTCGGCCACATCGCCTGGATCGCCTACGCTCCACGCGACTGGATGCTGCTGAAGGTGAAGGGTTTCGTTACCGACGCCCTCGACCGCAGCTTCCCGACCGTGGCCGGCGTGACGCCGACGGCGACGACGAATCTCGACAAGGCGATCAACCGCCTTCAGGTGGACATGTCGATCAAGTTCTGAATCATGTCATGCGTTCCTAACGGAGCTGTCACGCGTTCGTCACATTGGATGTCTAGCATGACTTCAAAGGAGAAAACACAATGAACAGCACTCTGAACCTTATCGCCGTCGCCGTTCTGTTCGCGGCCCCCGCCGCGGCCCAGATGAAGACCTTGAACGGAGCGGGCGCCACCTTTCCGTACCCGATCTACTCCAAGTGGTTCGACGAGTACCACAAGGTGAAGCCCGACCTGCAGATCAACTACCAGTCTATTGGCTCCGGCGGCGGCATCCGCCAGATCACCGAGCGCACGGTGGACTTCGGTGCCACCGATGGGCCGATGACCAACCAGCGGCAGTTCAAGGTGGACGGCAAGATCCTGCACATCCCGACCGTGCTCGGAGCCGTGGTGCCCGCGTACAATCTTAAGGATATTGCGGACCTGAGGCTTTCTGGGCCCGTGCTCGCAGACATCTTCCTTGGAAAAATCACGCGCTGGACGGACCCGGCGATCGCCAAGCTCAATGAAAACGTGAAGCTCCCGGATGCTGCGATCACTGTGGTGCACCGCTCGGACGGGTCCGGCACGACCTACTGCTTCGTGGACTACCTCTCGAAGGTCAGCGCGGAATGGAAGAAGAAGGTCGGCACGAACACCGCTGTCAACTGGCCCGTCGGCCTCGGCGGTAAGGGCAACGAGGGCGTCGCCGGTCTTGTCAAGCAGACCCCGAACGCTCTCGGCTACATCGAGCTGATCTACGCCAAGCAGAATGATATCTTCTACGCGTCGGTCCAGAACAAGGCCGGCAAGTTAGTGAAAGCCTCGATTGAGAGCATCACGGCTGCGGCAGACGCGGCGGCAAAGTCCATGCCAAAGGATTATCGCGTGTCCATAACGGACGCGGCAGGTGAGGGCGCGTACCCGATCTCAACCTTCACCTGGCTCCTTATTTATGAGAGGAACGGTGAGGGGAAGGGCCAAGTCCTCAAGGGCTTCCTGCGCTGGATGCTTAAGGATGGCCAGGGCATGACGAACGCGCTCGGCTACGCGCCGCTTCCGGCTTCCGTCAACGCTATGGTCGGCAAGACCATAGAGGGTATTCAATAGAATGGTCACCGCGGTCTTTGACCGCGCCCGTAGGGTCCCCGGTTCCAGAGAGAGAGCCGGGGACCTCCTTTTCCGTTTGACGATCTCAGGTGTCGCGGGAATCATTCTGCTCGCGGCAGGGGCCCTCGCGTGGCAGCTCGCGCGCGAGTCCGCCTCTACTTGGAAGTCATTCGGCCTGGCCTTTCTGTGGACGTCCACCTGGGACCCCGTCTCCGACGTGTTCGGCGTCCTCCCGTTCCTGTATGGCACCGCCGTCTCTTCCCTGCTCGCCTTGTTGATCGCCGTTCCTCTCGGAGTCGGCGCCGCCATCTTTCTGACCGAGCTCGCGCCGAAGCGCCTCGCGGATATTCTTATGTTCGCCATCGAGCTGCTGGCCGCGGTGCCAAGCGTAATCCTGGGTCTCATGGGCATCTTCATTCTGGTGCCTGGCATGCGCGCGCTCGGCGCACCGTACGGCGTCGGCATGCTGACGGCCGGCCTCATCCTTGCTTTCATGGTTCTGCCGTACATCACAACAATCACGCGCGAGGTTCTGCTCACCGTGCCGCGACCGCTCAAGGAGGCGATGTACGCCCTCGGCGGCACGCGCTGGGAGGTCGTGCGCGGGGTGAGCCTGCCCTACGCTCGCTCAGGTATTGTCGGCGCTGTGTTCCTTTCGCTTGGCCGTGCTCTTGGTGAAACGATGGCCGTTACAATGGTCATCGGCAACACACCCAAAATCTCCGCCTCTCTTCTCGCCCCGGGGTACAGTATGGCCGCGGTAATCGCCAATGAGCTTGCCGAGGCTGCGAGTGATGCGCATTTGTCCGCGCTCGTTGCGATCGGGCTGACCTTGATGGTCGTCACCATCGTCGTCAACGGTGCCGCGCGCCTGATGCTGTACCGGCTCGGGAGCCGCAAATGAACGACTTGGTTTACGCCCGCCGCAAGAAGGTCAACGCGCTGATGTTCGCGCTGACTGCCGTGTGCGCCACACTTGCCTCCGGGACCCTGCTCGCCATCCTCGGCTACATCGCCTGGAAGGGCGGGTCGTCTTTAAGCTGGTCGTTCCTTGTGAACCTGCCGAAACCCGTCGGTGAGCATGGCGGCGGCATCGCGAACGCGATCGTCGGCTCGGCGAAGGTCGTCGGTCTTGCGGGGGTGCTTGGCATCCCGGTCGGCGTATCGGCTGGCGTGTACCTTGCGGAGTACGGTCGCGGCAAGTATGCCTTCTCCGTGCGTTACGCCGCAGACATCATGAATGGAGTGCCCTCGATCGTTGTTGGGCTGTTCGCCTATGCCCTGATCGTGCACCCGATGAAGAAGTTCTCCGCTCTGTCGGGTTCGGTGGCGCTCGCATTCATCATGGTTCCGATCGTCCTGCGCAATACCGAGGAATTCCTGCGCCTGGTGCCCGGCACGATCCGCGAGGCCGCGCTCGCCCTCGGCGTGCCGCGCTGGAAGGTCACTTTGTTCGTGATCCTGCCCACGGCCGGACGCGGGATCATGACCGGGGCTCTGCTCGCGCTCGCGCGTGTCGCGGGCGAGACCGCGCCCCTGATCTTCACCGCGTTCGGTAACCGCTTCGCCGACAACGGCTGGCTCAACCCAATCGCGACCCTGCCCCACACGATCTACACCTACGCGATCTCTCCCTATGAGGACTGGCACAACCAGGCCTGGGCGGCCGCGTTAATCCTCATGGCCTTCGTCTTGGTCGTGAATGTCACCGCGAGACTATGGCTGCGACCGAGATTGACATGAGACCGATGTCCCTGCCGGCGGAATCCTCCGCGACTCCTAAAGCAATGCCCATCGCTATGTCGGTGCGAGACCTACGCGCCAGCTACGGCGCTGCATCCGTTCTCAAGGACGTTAACCTTGAAGTTCGCGAGAGGACGGTGACCGCGATCATCGGCCCCTCGGGTTGCGGCAAGTCCACATTGATCCGCTGCCTCAACCGCATGCATGAGGCCATTCCCGGAGCGACGTGCGATGGGGATATCCTCCTCGGCGACCGCAACGCGCTCGCCCTTGACCCAGTGCTCTTGCGTCGCGAGGTCGGCATGGTCTTTCAGCGCCCGAACCCCTTCCCTACAATGACAATCGCCCAAAATGTGGCGGCGGGACTCGTCCTCAATGGCGTTTGTGATCACGCCGTTCTGGCTGAGACCGTGGAGAAGAGCCTGCGTCGAGCCGCTCTCTGGGACGAGGTCAAGGACAAGCTCGATGCTCCCGGCGTCGGTCTCTCCGGCGGCCAGCAGCAGCGTTTGTGCATCGCACGCGCTCTCGCCGTCGAGCCGCGCGTTTTGCTCCTCGACGAACCTTGCTCGGCGCTCGATCCGATCGCGACGGGGCGCATCGAGGAGCTCCTCCTCCAGATCAAGGATCAGCTCACCGTCGTCATCGTCACGCACAATATGCAGCAGGCGGCCCGCGTGTCGGAGTACACCGTGTTCATGCTGATGGGCGAGATGGTTGAGTATGGGCTGACGCGGCAAATGTTCACTAAGCCCACCGACAAACGCACCGAGGACTACATTACCGGGAGGTTCGGATGAAGCGACATTTCGACGCGGATCTTGACGACCTGCGCGGCAGCTTGTTGCGCATGGGCGGTCTGTGCGAGGAGATGGTCCAGTCCGCGGTCAAGGTTGTCATCGAGCGCGATGAGAGCCGTCTTGCTGCGGTGCAGGAGTGGGAGCGGCAGGTCAACGCTCTCCACATCGAGATCGACGATGTGTGCCTGCGCCTCATCGCGCTGCACCAGCCTGCGGCCGGCGACCTGCGCCTCATCGCGGCCGCCATCAAGATCAACTCCGATCTCGAGCGCGTCGGCGACCAGGCCGTGAATATCGCCGAGACCGGCGTTTACCTGTGCAAGGAGCCGAAGATCAAGCTCGGAGACATACCGCGCATGGTGCAGGTCGCTGTGGGCATGCTCAAGGATTCCCTTGACGCGTTCGCGCGCGGCAACGTCGACCTCGCCCGTGAGGTGATCAAACGCGACGACGAGGAGGACCGACTCAAAAGCCAGACCTTCAATGAGCTCGTGTACCTGATGCAGAGCGATGCCTCTGCGATACAGCGCGGTATGGGCATCATCCTGATCGCGCGCAATTTAGAGCGCATTGCCGACCACGCGACGAACATTGCCGAGGATGTGATCTTTATGGTGCTCGGCAAGGACATCCGCCACTCTGCCGATCCGCACCCCGCCAGCGGGATGGAAGGCGCGGACGCCAAGCTTAAAGAAGGGTGAGCGGCGCTTACAAGCCGCATGAACTTGAACCCTCGTGATATTCGACCACTTCACAACGTCAGATGCGTTTTTCGGACCAAGCCGAGGGGGTGATAGGATCAAGCCGGGAAGGTCTCAAGGCCTGACCGGCTGACCCCAACCGACCCTTCTGGCGACGCTGGGCAACACGTTCCATGTTGTAACCTGTGGGTTAAGAGATAGTGGACAACCTGTGTCCTTCCGGTAAGCGGGCCTGATTTTCGCGTTGGTGCTTTGATATTCTCCCGGCGTCGCCCCCGAGGGGCGGCAGGGAGGAATAATGAGCA
>MGTX01000008.1:82565-88871 GCA_001799675.1 Elusimicrobia bacterium GWA2_66_18 | reverse complement strand
GTCCTCACCTGCATGCTCGACGCAATCTGAAATCAGGCGAAAATCACCCACTCGGTTTGGAGAAGACCCTTTTTTCATTGGGGCTTATTGGCTGCGCATTTCCCATCATGATGGCCGGAGTTGTCTTCGAGTCTCTTCAGCGTGGCCCCGCAGGAGCGGCACTTGTATTCCCGAGGAGACTCCTCGGCCTTGATGAGCTCCTCGATCGTCCGAGGGGTAAAGCCCCACACGTCTACGCCGACGTTGATGATCCAGCCGATGCGCCGCCACTTCTCATGGATGTGTCCGCAGAGAAGTTTTCGGGGAGTGTTGATCGGATGGTGCTGGAGAAGCCAGCCCTCCCATTCGAGCTTTTCATGTACCTCGCTGAACCCACCTTCGAGCATTTGCCGGCGGCTTCGGTCGTGGTTGCCGCGGATTAGAATTTTCTTCGCGCCATTGAGCTGCCGAAGGAAATTTGGCCATTCCGAAGGCTTTCCCATGGCGAAATCGCCCAGGTGATAGACTGTATCCTCGGCTCCTACCACCGCGTTCCAACGCGCGATCATCTCACGGTTCATCTTTTCGAGCGAGCCAAAAGGACGCGCGCAGTATTTGATTACATTGGCGTGGTTGAAGTGCGTGTCGCTGGTAAAGAAGGTTTTCGCCATTTTGCATGCCCAAAAAAGAAACCCGCCCAGGTTGCGCATCAGCCCGTTGGGCCGAGAGGCGTGGCGGGTGTGTTGAAGACATTATAATTGATTTCCGGGGAGTGCCTCTGTGAGATCGCGACACTTTGTCGCGGCCACCGAGTAGCCAGCTGCTAGGCTTGGTTAGTCAGCAGGGCCGGACATAGAGTCGGAGGAAGCTCGGTTTTGCCGATCCTGGCAAGGTGCCCATCGGTGCCGAGGCGCACTACTTCGAGCGCGGAGAACTCATCCGACAACGGGAACTCCGCCCAAGGGTTCATGTAGAGAGTGAGCCGCGACTGCGGCATACACCAGGGTCTGAGGCGCGAAACAATCAAGACGGCGCTCACCCGCGTGTATCTGGGTCCACTGTGCTGACGCCAGAGTCCGTTCAACTGCCTGATCGCCTGGGACTCGCGGCGGCCGTTGGTGTAGGTGCGGAACTGAACAGCCTCTTGTCCGTAAAGCGCTTCCAGCGCGCACTCATCATCCATGAACCCGTCCAGCACGTTGACGGCGATGATGTAGGGCGTGTTCATCTTCCCGTATCGTCTGGCCTTGGCGGACAGTATCTTGCGAAGCCGCTGTCCGGTGTTATTCCAGAAGACGCCGCCGAACTCCATCCCGATCGCACGCCCGGGCTTGCCTCGGGCGGTGCCCTTGGGCCAAGCGGTGAACTCCAGGATGCAGCCGGCTTGCTCCCACTTCGTCGTCGGGCAGTTCCTATGGCCACCCTCGCCGCTGGTCTCGGCTTTGACCTTGTCGTAGTCAAGGCTCTTGAGCCAGGCAACGAGATATTTCTTGATCGGCGCGATCGCGATGGCCTTCTGAAGATTGCCCTCGATCTCGACGTGCAGGAAGAAGTCCGGCGACTCGATCTCATCTATAGCGTCCAGGATCGGGGCCAGCAGTCGTTCCCGCAGACTGGTCTCCTGGGGCGTGGTCAGGGTCCGCGCCTCGATGAAGAGGCTTTTCCCGTTGGCTTCGATCTGAAAATCCACGCGGCGAGTGTTCGGGGCCCCGGCCGATGGATGTAGTGCCACCTCGTAACCGGACTTGCGGAGAACGGCGTGGAGGAATAGCTCGAAAAACGCGCCGGAATGGGCTTCGTTCGGGGATCGGAAGCGGGCTCGCACGTCAGCCTTGGCGGACTCTGGGAAGTCGGCGAACAGGGCCTCGACGGCATCCCGAGTTGCGGCGAAATCAGGACGCGCGCTCCTGTTCAGGAAATTGAAGGTTGTCTCGGAGCGGCGGGCGTGGCCGGTGAAGGTGCGTTCCACGTCGTCGAAGAGTTTCATGCAGCGGTGGTCTTGCGCTTTTTCGACTCTGCCAAAACCTCAAGAAGTCCGTCGCGCCGCAGCTTGTTCGACCTCCAGAAGGTGCGTGGCGAAGGACGGATTCGTGGGGATGGCGGCGGCAGCGCTTGCCCGTCGCCGCCACTTTTGTATGATGAGCCCATGAACTCCCGAGCGGCCGTCCCGACCCCCGTCAACGAGCCCGTCCTGTCCTACGCGCCCGGCAGCCCCGAGCGCGTCAAGTTCTTCAAGCGCCTCGCCGAGCTCAAGGCCAAGAAGACCGAGGTCCCTCTTTTCATCGGCGGAACGGAGATCCGCACCGCCCGCAAGCGCGAGATACGATCCCCCTACGACCACGGCCAGGTCATCGGCAAGGTCAACGAGGGGGGCGTGCCGGAGATCAAGAAAGCCGTCGCCGCCGCCATGAAGGCCCGCAAGGAGTGGTCGCGCATGCCTTTCCAGGCCCGCGCCGCCGTCTTCCTGAAGGCCGCGGATCTCTTGGCCGGCGACTACCGCTGGACGCTGAACGCGGCGACCATGCTCGGACAATCGAAGAACCTCCACCAGGCCGAGATCGACTCGGCCTGCGAGCTCATCGACTTCTACCGATTCAACCCGCATTTCGCGCAGGAGATCTACGCCCGGCAGCCCGACAGCTCGCGCGGCTGCTGGAACCGACTGCAGTTCCGGCCGCTGGAGGGCTTCGTCTACGCCGTGACCCCCTTCAACTTCACGGCCATCGCGGGCAACCTGCCCACCGCGCCGGTCCTCATGGGCAACACCGTGGTCTGGAAGCCGTCCGGGACCGCCATGCTCAGCGCCTACTGGATCATGAAGCTCTTCGAGGAGGCGGGCCTGCCGCCCGGCGTCATCAATCTGGTCGCCGGACCCTCCGGCGCCATCTCGGACATCCTCCTTCCGCATCCCGACATGGCGGGCGTCCACTTCACCGGCAGCACGCCGGTCTTTCACTCCATGTGGAACGCCGTGGCCAAGAACATGCCGGTCTACCGCTCCTACCCGCGCCTCGTGGGCGAGACGGGCGGCAAGGACTTCGTCATGGTTCACTCCTCGGCCGATCCGGACGCCGTCGCGGCCGCCCTCGTGCGCGGCGCCTTCGAGTATCAGGGCCAGAAGTGCTCCGCGGCCTCTCGCGCCTACATCCCGGCCGACCTGTGGCCGAGGATCCGCAAGTCCATGAAGGACATGCTGGCTTCGATCGAAGTCGGATCCCCCGAGGATCCCGGCTGCTTCGTCAACGCGGTCATAGACCGCAAGGCCTTCGACAAGATCAAGGCCTACATCGTCAACGCTAAAAAGGATAAGTCCAACAAGCTCGTCTTCGGCGGGACCTGCGACGACTCCCAGGGCTACTTCATCCACCCGACGGTCATCGAGAGTTCCGATCCCAAGAGCGTGACCATGCGCGAGGAGATCTTCGGGCCGGTGCTGACCATCCACGTCTACGCGGAGAAGAAGTGGAAGGAGACGCTGCAGCTTTGCGACGCCACCTCGGCCTACGCGCTGACGGGGGCGGTGTTCGCGCGCGAGCGCAAGGCCATCCTGGAGGCGGAACTGGCGCTGGAGAACGCCGCGGGCAACTTCTACATCAACGACAAGCCCACCGGCGCCGTGGTCGGCCAGCAGCCCTTCGGCGGCGGCCGCGCCTCCGGCACCAACGACAAGGCCGGGTCTTTCCTGAACCTGATACGCTGGACCTCCGCGCGGACTATAAAGGAAACCTTCGACCCTCCCAAGGACTACCGCTACCCATGGCTCGGCCGCGAGCCGAAGGCCGAGTCATGACGAGGTCCGGCGCCGCGTCCGCCCGCAAGAACAAGACGACCCGCGCCGCCGCCATGGCCGCCGCCATGACCCTGGTCGCGACGCCGCATCTGCGCGGCGACGAGGGCATGTGGACGCTCGACAACCTCCCGGTCAAGCTGCTGCAGGACAGATACGGCTTCGTACCCACGCCGCAATGGCTGGACCATCTGCGCCTGGCCTCCGTGCGCTTCAACGACGGAGGCTCGGGCTCTTTCGTCTCCAAGGACGGGCTGGTCCTGACGAACCACCACGTCGCCCTGGGCCAGCTCCAGAAGATGTCCGCGGAGGGCAAGGACTACGTGAAGGAAGGCTTCTTCGCGCGCTCCCGCCAAGAGGAGATCGCCTGTCCGGATCTGGAGCTCAACGTTCTCGTTTCTCTTGAGGACGTCACGGCCAAGATCGCGAAGGCCGTAGACCCCGAGGCCGCGCAGAAGGATCAAAACGAGCAGCGCAAGGCGGAGATCTCCCGCATCACCAAGGCCTCGACCGAGCAGACGGGACTGAGATCGGACGTGGTGGAGCTCTATCAAGGCGGGGAATACTGGCTGTACCGCTACAAGAAGTACACGGATATCCGCCTGGTCATGGCCCCCGAGATCCAGGCCGCCTTCTACGGAGGCGACCCGGACAACTTCACCTACCCGCGCTATGCGCTGGACTTCGCCTTCTTCCGCGTCTATGAGGGGGAAAAACCTCTCATGATCGATCATTTTCTGAAGTGGTCGGCGGACGGCGCGGCCGAAGGGGATATGGTCTTCGTGAGCGGTCACCCCGGCCATACCGATCGCCTCAAGACCGCGGCTCAACTCGAATATGAGAGGGACTTCGGTCTGCCGCTCTACCTTGAAATCGCCAAAAAGAAGCGCCGGGACTACTATGACTACGCCCGGAAGGGCCCCGAGCAGGAACGCCGCTCCAAGGACCGCATCTTCGGCGTCGAGAACGCCATCAAGGCCGTGTCCGGCGAGTATGAGGGACTGCTCGACCCGGCCTTGCTCAAGGCGCTCAAGGCCGCCGAGGATTCTCTGCGCGAGGCCGCGGCCGGCGCCAAGGCCGACCCGATCCTGAAGGCCGCGCGCTCCTCCTGGGACAAGATCGCGAAGGCGCAGAAGGCGTTGGGCGAGCGCCGCCTCCAGACCGCCTACCGCCGCTTCGACGCGACGAAGGTCGCGGGCCTGGCCAACACCATCGTCCGTTACGCGGCCGAGGCGGCCAAGCCCAACGACAAGCGCTATGAGGAGTTCCGCGAGTCGAACCTGGAATCCCTGCGCTTGCGCCTGTTCTCGCCCGCCCCGATCTATCCCGACATGGAAGAACATCTCCTCGCCAGGACGCTGGAGGACGCGCTTGACAAGCTCGGGCCCAAGGACGAATTCGTGACGGCCGCCTTGGGCGGAGGCTCGCCCGCCCAGGTCGCCCACCGGCTCATCGCGGGCACGAAGCTGTTCGACCCGGCGGAGCGCAAAAAACTGGTCGAGGGGGGAGAGAAGGCGGCGGCGGCTTCGACGGACGCGCTGATCGTCTGGGCGAGAGGCCTCGACTACGTCTACCGCGCTCAACGCAAATGGTATGAGGATGAAATCGAGAGCGTCTTCATCGCCGAAGGCAACCGCGTGGCCAAGGCGCGCTTCGCCGCCTACGGCAAGACCACCTATCCCGACGCGACTTTCACCTTGCGCTTGTCCTACGGCCGCGTGGCGGGCTACGAGTTGGGCACGACCTTCGTGGCCCCCTTCACCACCTTCCACGGCCTCTTCGATCGCGCCGTCGGCACGGGCGAGAAGCCGCCCTTCGACCTGGCCCCGCGCGTGAAGGCGGCCAAATCCAAGTTGGCGCTGGACACGAAGCTGAACTTCGTGACGACCAACGACATCATCGGCGGCAACTCCGGCTCGCCGGTGATCGACCGGAAGGGGGAGTTCGTCGGGCTCATCTTCGACGGCAACATCCAGTCCCTGGTGGGCCGCTACGCCTATGAGGACTCGCGCAACCGCGCGGTGGCGGTGCACTCCTCGGCGATCCTGGAGGCGGCGCGCAAGATCTACGGCATGAACGCCCTCGCGCTCGAACTGACGGGTCCTTCCCAGCCTTAGCGCCGGCCGGATTTGTCATCGCCCATGAAAGCGCGCGGCGACAGGGTGGCCGGCACGCTGCCTCGCTCCTGGTACGCCCGGGATACGGTCGCGGTCGCCCGCGAGCTCCTGGGCAAGATTCTCGTCGTGCGCTCCCGCCCCGCGTTTTCGTTGGAGGATCCCCGCTCCCTGACGACCGCGGCGCGCATCGTGGAGACCGAGGCCTATCATGGCGACGATCCGGCCTCCCACTCCGCGCGCGGGCCGACGCCCCGCTGCCGGGTGATGTTCGGGGAGGCGGGGACGGCCTACGTCTATTTCGTCTATGGCATGCACGAACTGCTCAACTTCGTGACCGAGCGCCCCGGCTACCCGGGGGCGGTGCTCGTCCGGGCCGTCGCGCCGCTCGAAGGGGAGTCATTGATGCGCCGGCGGCGCGGGGGC
>MGTX01000008.1:55886-82559 GCA_001799675.1 Elusimicrobia bacterium GWA2_66_18 | reverse complement strand
CCCCGCCAGTGGACGAGCGGGCCCGGGCGGCTGTGCCGCGCCATGGGCGTGCGCCTCGCCCACGGGGGCGCGCCGCTGACCGGCCCCGTCCTCTTCGTCGTCGACGACGGCTTCGTTCCCGGACCGGTGATGGTTTCGCGCCGGGTCGGGATTTCCGCGGGGAGGCGGCGGCCGTGGCGCTTCTTCCTTCAAGGCGACCCCTTCGTCAGCCGCGTCCCGGAGAACGCCGGCGCGCGGCGGTTATAGCGGGATTCCCCGTGATGCGGTAGAATGCCGGTATGAAGGCCCGCTTCGGCATCGAAATCTTCCGCGTCTTGGGCCGCAAGATGTTGGCCCCATATCACCGCCCCGCCGGGCCGCAGGGCCGGAGGTTCCCGGCGGTGCTCTTCCTGCATGGGTTCCCCGGCGCGGAGAAGAGCGTGGACGTCCAGCGCGAGTTGATGGCGCGCGGCGTCGCCTCCGTGGCCCCCCACTTCCTGGGCTCCTGGGGCAGCGGCGGGACCTACCGCTTCACGACGCTCGTGCCGCAGGCGCGCGCGGCCCTGCGCGCGATGAGGAAGCTCCCATTCGTGGACCCTCGCCGCGTCGCGGTGTTCGGCTTCAGCATGGGCGGTTGGGCCGCGCTCAACCTGGCGGCCGCGGACGGCACGCTGAAGGCCGCGGTCGCGGTCGCCCCGGCGGGCGGTCCGGAGATGATCGGCCCCGGCACGCGGGACTTCCTCGCGCGCCTCTGCGCGCCTCTCAACGCGCCGAAGCCCGCCGCGCTCCTGGCCGACTTCCGGCGCGCGGTGACCGCGGGCGACCCGGCCAAGGCGGTCCGGCGCCTGAGGATGCCGTTGCTTCTCGTGCACGGCGACGCCGATGAGATCATCCCGGCCGCGGTTTCCCGGCGCCTCCTGGACCTGGCCGAGGGCCCGGCCCAGCTCGTCGTCGAGCATGGCGCCGACCATGGCCTGCTGGACCGCCGCGCGGGTTTCGCGCGCCGCGCCGCGCTTTGGCTGGCCGCCCGCGTACAATAGGGATGACGACGTTTCTGGCCTCCGCCTTCGGCGTCCTGGCCGGACTTCTCGCCGTTCGCGCCGCTGGATTCTGGGGATATCTTCTCCGCGCTCCCGGCGTTCTCGACCTCGAATCCCTCCGTCTGGTCCTGTCGCACGCTTTATGGCCCCTGGCCCTGGCCCTGTCTTTCTGGTCCGTCGCCTGGGGCCTCGGCCGCCGCGCCTTGCGCGCGGGAGGAGTCGCCGAAGAGGGGATCATCGCCGCCGCGCTTGGGCTGGGGCTTCTCGGCCAGGCGGTCTTCGTCCTCGGTTGGGGGGGGCTGTTGCGGCCTTGGTCTCTGGCCGTCCTGGCCGCGGCCGCCGCCGGGATCGCCTCGATGGGAGTGCCGCGGCCGTCATGGTCCGTCCCGCGTCCGAACCCTCTCGCCGGCCTCGCGGTCGGGCTCCTTGCCTTCGCCGCGGCCTGCGCGTTCCTGCGCGCGCTCGCGCCGCCCGCCGACTGGGACGTCCGCGCCTACCACTTGGCCCTGCCGGAACTCGCCCTTAAGGCGGGGCGGATGACGCCTCTGCCATGGATGCTCCACTCTCATTGGCCTCACCTCATGGAGGCCCTCTACGCCCTGCCCCTGGCCGCGCGCCGCGACGGGGCGGCCGCGCTTATCCACCTGGGCGCGGCGGGACTGCTCGTCGCGGGGGTCTTCGGCGTCGCGCGGCGCGCGGCGGGGCCCGCCGCGGCCTGGAGCGCGGCCCTCCTGATCGCGGCCCAGCCGGCGTTCCTGCGCGCGGCCGGCGCCGCGCACGCCGACGCCGCCGCGGCCCTCTTCGCCTTCGCGGCGGCCGGGGCGCTGGCGCGTTGGGAGGAGCAGGAGTCGCGGGGCTGGCTTGCGACGGCGGGCCTGCTGGCGGGCTTCGGGGCCGCGTCGAAGATGACCCTGCTCGCCGCGCTCGCGGCCTGGACCCTGTGGCTGGCCGCCGTTCGGCGCCGGCCGCGCGCCGCGGCGGTCTTCCTCGCGTGCGGCTTGGCCGTGGTCGGCCCGTGGCTGCTCAAGACCTGGCTTGAAACCGGCGACCCGGTCTGGCCGTTCTGGTCGGGGCTCCTGGGGAGGCCCGAGGCCGCGGCCTTGGCCGCGCGCAACCAAATCTCGAACCGCTGGGGTTTTCCGCCGCCCTTCTGGGCGCTGACGCAGGACGGCCCGGGCTTCCTCCTCTTGCCGCTCGTGGGGCTTCTGGCCTTGGGGCGGCGGCGCGCCTCCGCGGCCGCGCCGCTGGAACGCCGGCTCTGGATTCCGGCGCCGCTTCTTGTCCTCCTCGTCCTGCGCGAGCACGCGGCCTGGCGCTACCTGATGCCCCTGTGGCCGGCTCTGGCTGTGGCCGCGGGTCGCGCCGCGGCCGGGGCTTTCGGCGCGGGGCGCCCGCGCGCCGCGGCCGCCGCCGTCCTGGTCGCGGCCGGCGCCGTCCCGATCGTCCTGGCTTCGCCCAACAACGAGCTCTTCGCCGTCCTGGCGCCGCGCTCCCTGAGCGCGCCCGGCGCCGAGCGCCGCGCGCTCTGGGAGGACCGGACCATCGGGCTGGACTCATTCTACCGCGAGGCGCGCGCGGCGCTTCCGTCCGGAGCGAGGGTCCTGCTGTTCCGGGAGATCCGCGGCTACGGGGCCGGCTTCGATTACCAGTGGGGAGACCCCATGAACCAGGCCCTGGTCGACTATCGCGCCGCGTCCGGTCCCGACGCCCTGTTCGCGCGCCTCAGAGCCCTCGGGATCACGCATGTCTTGGAGAACGCCGCTTCCGAGCTCTACCGCGAGGACCCCGGCTACTACGACCGGCGCACGCTCGCGCTCATGGCGGAGTGCCTGAGGCGGCACGCTCTGCCCCTCCTCTCCCGGCGCGGCCTCGTCCTCCATCGCCTCCTTGAGCTCCCGAGCCGCGGCGCCGGACCGGCTCCAGTGAGGAGAGGAAGTTCTTGATCGCGGCGCCGTAAGCCTCGCCCGCGTCCAGGAAGCCGGCGTTGTGGCCGCCCTGCAGGTCCACGAAGCTCTTGGGCCCGCCGGCGGCGGCGAAGTTGCGCTTGGCCATGGCGTAGGGCACGATGTCGTCCTGGGGGCTATGCAGGAAGAGGGTGGCAATCTTGATGCCTGGCAGCTTGGCGAAGTTGTCGAAGCGGGAGCTGATGAGGCGGCGGGGAAACCAGGGCAAGACGAGCCGGGCCATGTCGGGAACCGAGGTGAAGCCGCCGTCCATGATCAGGCCGGCGGCGGGCGCGCGCGACGCGAGTTCGACGGCCGCGCCGGCGCCCAGCGACTCGCCGTAGAGGACCAAGCGGTCGGCGGGGACGCCTTTGACCGAAGAGAGCCAGTCGCGGGCGGCCTGCGCGTCGCAGTAGAGCCCGGCCTCGCTCGGACGCCCGGAACTTTCCCCGTAGCCGCGCCAGTCCACCCAGAGCTGGGTCGCCCCGGCCGCATGGAATATCCGCATCTTCTCGACGCGATCGGAGAGATTGCCGCCGTTGCCGTGGAGGCAGAGCATGACCGGCGCGGCCGCGCGCGTCGCGGGAATAAACCAGGCGCGCAGACGCGCGCCGTCGCGGGCCGTCAGCCAGACGCGCTCCCAGGGCAGGCCGTAGCTTCCGGGATGGGCGGCGATGGTCCGGGATGGGAAATAGATCATCGCGCCCTCGAACCAGAGCAGGAAGATCCAGAGGAGCGAGGCGGTCAGGGCGATCCAGACGAGAGCGTGCGCCTTCACGCGCCCGTCACTTTATTTCCACTTGATCGTGCAGCCGATGGCGCGGGTCTCGGGCAGCCGGACGGGATGGTTCGCGATGAGATCGTCCAGAGCGTCGCGGAGGTATGGTTTCTCCGCTTTTTTGCGGGTCTGGTAGTTGTTGTCGTCATCGACCGAACCGGTGTAAGCCAGGCGCAGATCCTGGTCGAAGACGAAAAGATGGGGGGTATGGGTCGCCCCGTAGGCCCGCGCGACCGTCTGGCTCGCGTCATGCAGGTAGGGGAACGGGAAGCCCCTCGCGCTTGCGCGCGCTTTCATATTCTCGAAGGAGTCGTCGGGATATCTCACCGCGTCGTTCGAGTTGATCGCGGCCATTCCCACGCCCTTGGCCGCGTAGTCCTTGCAGACGGAGATGAGCCGGTCTTCGTTCATGAGCACGTAGGGGCAATGGTTGCAGGAGAAGACCACGATGGCGGCTTTGGCCCCCTTGACCGATTCGATGGTGTGCGTCTTGCCGTCCACACCCGGCAGACTGAAGGACGGCGCCTTGTCTCCAAGCATCATGAAGGATCCTCCGCTATTTTTTCTTCTGGAACTGGGTGATGTCCTGGAAGGTGATGCCCGCGCCGACCACCCGGCCGTGGGGGTCCTGGATGAGGAGGGTCGAATAGCCGAGGACGCGGGTCTCGCCCTTCTGCTTCCACCAGAGGTCCTGGCGCTTGACCGCCTCCTTCTTGACGAGGGTGTCCATGAGAATCGCATCCATCTCCGGGATGGCCATCAGGGCCTGGTCCGCGGGCTGGTTGAGGGCGATATCGTCGGGCAGGCCGAGGATGCGCTTGGCGGCCGGATTGCAGAGCATGAGGCGGCCGTGGATGTCCACGGCCAAAAAGCCGCCGCCGAGGTTCTCCAAGATGCTGGCGTTGTGCGCGGTGACGCGGTCGACGGTGCTCTCCAGCCGCAAGGCGCGAAGCGCCAGGGACGCGGCCTGACCGGCGGCCGTGGCCAGGGCGAGGTCGGCCTCGTTGAAGGGGCCGCCGCGCTTGTTGATGAATTCCAGGACGCCGACGAGGTCCAGGAGGTTGAAGAGGGGCAGGGCCATCACCTGGCGGGTCTTGAAGCCGGTGGACTCGTCGAAGTCCTTCAGGAAACGCTCGTCGCGGTAGGCGTCGTCGACGAGGAGCGGCTCGCGGTACTTCGCCACCCAGCCGCAGAGGCCCTTGCCGGCTTCGATCGGATGCGACTCGATGCCGCGGCCCACGGCGCCGAGCGCGGAGCGCGCGACCAGTTGGCCCTGCTTGGGGAGGAAGACGAAGTAGGTCGCGGCCTCGCAGTCGAACGCCGCCGCGAGCTTGTCGGCGACCCGGGCCCAGACGCGGTCGTCGTCGGGCTCCTTGACCGTGGTCAAGAAGGAGATCAGGCCGCAGAGAGACTCGAGCGGCCCTCGGGGGATCGGGCTCATCTTCGGGCCTTTTCGCCCGCTTCGAGCACGAAGGCCCTGAGCCCCGCGGCCGCGGCCTGGGCCAGGTCCTTGCGGAAAGCGGGGTCGTTGAGGCGGGCCTCCTGGTCGGGCAAGATCATATAAGCGTTCTCGATGAGGACGGCGGGCACGGCGGAGAGGCGCGCGACGAGCAGGTTGCCCCACTGCAGCCCTTCATCCGGCAGAGGCAGCTTGTCTTTGTAAGCGGCGTGCAGCGCGCGGCCGAGGGCCAGGCTGTGGGGGTGATAATAGAAGACGGTGAAGCCGCGGGGCTTGGCGAAGGGATTGGAGCCGTCGGGCAGGGCGTTGTTGTGGAGGCTCACGAAGAGGTCGGCGCCTCGATCGACGGCCTGCCGCGGGCGGTCGATAAGCGAGACTTCGTCCGTCGGCGAGGAGCGCGTAACCAGGACGACGGCTCCGTCGCGCGCGAGGATCTCGGCCAGGGACTGCGCGATGGCGTAGTTGGCATCCATCTCCTTGGTTCCCAGGGGCCCGGTCGCTCCCGTCGCCGAAGGCATGTGCCCGGGGTCGAGCATCACCTTAAGCCCAGAGAGGGGTCCGGAGGGATTGACGCGCGGCGGACGGCGCAAGTCCAGATTCAGGGAGCCGGCGTCGTAATGGGCGTTCCAGCCCCACAGCCGGCGTCCGGGCTTGAGGCGCACGGTCACGGCGATGATGTCCGTGGCTTCCTGGCGCCAACGGACCTCGTCGACGAAGTCGGAGTCGCCCTCGTAGGTCACCCAGTTCGTGTGGCCCACGGCCGAGAAAATCCTTAAGCTCAGGCCGTCCAGGGCCTCGTTCTCCTCCACGAGGAAGGCGACTCGCTCGCTGAGCGACACGCGCACGGACGCGCCCGCGCTGCTGGCCGATACGCCGATGTTGCCGGTCACCGCGCGCGGGGGCGCGACTCCGGTCGAGAGTTCCACGTCGTGCTCGGCGATCCAGCCCGAGAGATTCGAGCCGAGGGCCACGCGCAGGGAGCCTCCCTCTCGTCCGGTGACGAGCATGCGCGCGCCGGGCGGGGGAAATATCAGAAAACCGTTGGCGGGTCCGGTCTTGACGCTGGCGAATCCCGCGGCATTGCTCTTGACGGTCGCGACCGCGGGGGGGCGGGAGGTCGCCGACACCAGGGCCGCGCCCTTGATGCGCAGGGCAGACCAGCCGCCGCCGACCTCGTATTCCACGCGCTCGGCTGAGAACTCCTCGCCGATGGAGACCTGCATCACGGCTTCGTAGAGGCCGAGGGCGGCGTTGACCTCTCTCATCTCCCGCCAGGGTCCCTTGCCCACGCGCAAGCGCGCGCGCCGCCCCCGGGTCGCCTTCATGCGGGCCGTCCACCAATCCCCGGCGCGCAGTTCCAGGTCGGATTTGGGCGAGAGCGAGGCGGGGTCGACGGCCAGCTTGCCGTCCGGCAGGGGTTCGGGGGGCGCGGGCACGAAGATGCGGCGCTCGGCGGTCGCGGTCCCCGAGGAGAGGGCCAACTCGGCGTGGAAGGTGAAGGTCCCCGCGGAGATCGGCAGCCAGGCGAGGAAGCCCCCGTCCTGGTGCGCGGTCACGGTCTGGCCGTTGATGGTGAAAGGCGTTTTGGGATCGGCGACGCTGCCCAGGATGAACTCGGCCTCGGCCGGCACCGTCAGGCCCTCCGGGGGCCAGACGAAGGTGATGGGCTCGGTGGAGACGCGGGGCGGGTGCAGCAAGACGATGGGCTCATCCTTGGCGGCAACGGGCGCTGCTAGACAAGCGCACAGGAGCGCCGCGAGCCATGCGTTCATGCGGCGATTCTACTACAATCGCGGGAAGATGTCGTCCGGGGAAACTTCCTGGAACTCGCCCAGGCGCTTGAGCCCTTCCAGATCGAGCTTATCGCGATCGCCCACCACGTAGAAGGTGAGGGGATGGCCGCGGAGGCGGCGGAGCATCGCCTCCATGTCCTCCGGACGGAAGGTCTTCGCCCGCTTGAGAAGTTCCGGGCGAGGGTCCCCGGAGGAGAATCCCGCCCGGCTCCACGCCAGAAGCCGACCGGGGATATCGCGGAAGGAGATCGCGTTGGAGCGATAGAATTCCTCGACTTCACGGGCGGCCGCCGCGAAGCGCTCGGGCGGGAGGGAAGTCCTCTTGAAGATGTCGCGCATGAGCTCGGCGGCTTCCACGGCTTTGTCGGCCTGGGTCCCGACCCAGCCCGCCTGCGCGCCGTCGTCGCCGGAGCGGGCGCCTGGATCGTAGGACCCCTGGGCCGAGTAGGCCAGGGAGCGCGCCTCGCGCACCTCCTGAAAGACGATCCCGCCCATCCCGCCCATCGCCGTCGTGTAGAAGCGGCGGGCGACGGCCCCATCGGGGCCGCTGGGGCCGTCCGAGGCGAAAAGCCCGATATGCGCTTGGACCATCCCCTCGCGGTGGACGAAGAGCACCCGGGGTTTGGACGGGACCGCGATGCGCCGCGCCGGGCGCGGGGGCTGCCGGCGCCAGCGGCGGCGCCCCCAGGCCGTCGCTTGCGATATCTCCTCGGGCGTCTTGGTCCCGACGAACAGCACGTCGTGCCGGGTCCCCGGCAGGCCGGCCAACAGGCGGCGGAGCTCGTCCGTGCGCAGAGCCTTGAGGCGGTTCGCGCTCAAATCGGCCAGGACCGCGCTGCCGGCGCCGCTCTCGGCATACTGGCGCAGGGCTTGCCCGATGACTTCCGGATTCTTGCGCCCGTCGCGCCGAGCGCCCAACTCGACGTCGACGAGGCGGCGCAGGGCTCCTCGCGGGATGTTGGGCCGGGCGAGGCGCAAAGACAGAAGGCGAAGAGACTCAGCCAAGTTCGCCTCCAGGCCCGTCAGGATCGCCCCGCATTCGTCCTCTTCGCACTGAAGTTCCATCCTCGTCCCCAGCCGGGACAAACGCGCCTCGAGCTCGGCCGGAGTGAGATCCGCCGCCCCCGACGCGTTGAAGAGCTGGACGGCCATGGGCAGGCGCGGGTCTTTCCGGAGCCCGCCGGGGATGATGAAAGCGAGAGAAAACAGGTCGCTCATCGGGTTCTTGGCCCAGTAGAGCTTGCCCCACGGCTCGGAACGCACGACATAGTCCTTTCCTTCCTCGAGCCAGCGGGGCTTGAGTTGCGGCGCGGGAGCGGCGGCCAACTCGCGGGCGAAGGCCGAACGCCGGGTCGGATCGATGTCGATGGGCGTAAAGCCCGGCTTCTCGATGCGGGGCGCGTCGGTCTTGCCTTGACGGCGGTAGACGACGGAGCGGTCGCCTCCCAAGTAGAGGCCGGCGACGCGCATCACGTCCTCCTTGCTCACGCGCCGCAGGCGGGCCGGGCCCTCGACGTCGCGGCGCCACTGCGAACCGGCGATATAGGACTCGAGGATCGCGTCGACGCGCTTCTCGTCAGACTCCAGACGTTCCTTCTCCTCGACCTCCATGTTCGTGACCGCGGCGCGGACATCGTCCTGCGTGAATCGCCCGGCCTTGACCTTCTCGAGCTCCTCCATGAGCAGGCCCTCGGCTTCCGTCAGACTTTGACCGGCCCTCGGCACGGCGTTGAGCAGGAAGAGACTCTTCTCGTTGAAGGGCCAAATGAACGAACCGGCCTCCTTGATCTTTTGGGCCTGCGTGAGATGGAGGTTCAACAGGCCCGACTTGGGAGCTCCCAGAAGATGCTCCAAAACGGCCAGCGCGTCCGCGTCGGGATGGTTGCGCGGCACGGTCTGCCAAGTCACGCCGACGGTCTCCTCGGCTTCATGGACTATCTCGCGGCGCTCCACGCCTTTCAGGGGCTCGAAAGCGGCGGGGGGTTCGGCCGGAGCGGAGGGGGTCCTCGGCCGGAGCCTGCCGAAGTGTTCTTCTAGGAGGGCCAGCATCCGGACGCGGTCGAAGTCGCCGGAAAGGATCACGGCCATGTTCTCGGGCCGGTACCAGGCGTCGTAGAAGGCGTACATCTTGGCCAGCGACGGATTCTTGAGATGTTCGGAGAGTCCGATGACGGAGCGGGCGTAAGGGTGTCCCTTGAACGCCGCGGCCCGAACGGCGCTCCACAAAACTCTGTTCGCGTTGTCCTTGGCCCGGTTGTCTTCCTCATAAACGGCCTCCAGCTCGGACTGGAAGAGGCGGAACACGGGACGGGCGAAGCGCTCTGCCTCGATGCGCGCCCAGGTCTCGGCCCGGTTTGACGGGAAGCTCTCCTTGTAAACGGTTTCCTCCGTGTTCGTGTGGGCGTTGATGTCATTGAAGCCGAACACGGCATAGAGACGGTCGAGTTCGTTGGGAACGGCGTACGCCGCGGCTTTCTGGTTTTCCGCGTCGATCCGGGCGTAGAGCTCCCTGCGGCGCCGGCCGTCGCGCTCACGGAACAGATCCTCGTAGAGGGCCGAGATTCGTTCCAGGTGAGGCTTCTCCTTCTCATAGTCGGTCGTGCCCAAGCGTTCGGTGCCCTTGAAGAGCATGTGCTCGAGGTAGTGCGCCATGCCCGTGGAGTCCGCGGGGTCCTGCCGCGATCCCGCGCGCACGGCGACGCGGGCCGTGACGCGGGGCTCCAAGCGGTTGGGGCTCAAGTAGACGGTCATCCCGTTGGAGAGGCGGTGCACGGTGACGCCCAGGGGGTCGTCGGCCAGAGGAGCCTCGATCGTTTCCGGGGCCCATAGTCCGCGCCCGGACGTGCCCGCAGCCGGAGGGATCGGCGGCGAAGGCGGGGGCAAATCCAGCGGCGCGGGCAAGAATACGAGCGCGGCCGGCGCCTCTGTCTTCGGCTTCGCATATTGGACGGGTTTGTTCGCGGGCATGATCGCCGTGGAGTATCCCATGGGCGGCAAGGCGAGCTTCTCCGCTGTTTCGGCCGTCATCGGCGTCCCATCCAGCGCGGCCTGGGCCGACTTGGCCGCGGAACTCATTCGGGTTGTGAGAATCCGTGTCCGGCGTATGCTTAAGTCCGACAGCGCCGACGCGAAAGTCTTGTCGGCCGCGGCGCCGAAATACGAGCCGTAAAAGACCCCGAACTCCGCCATGCGGCGCGCGATAGAAGAGAGTTTTTCGATCGAATTCTTGGGACGAACGGACTCCGCCATGAGCGCGACCGCCTGCAGTTCGACCTCCTGCCGCGCGGAGAGCGCCGCCTCGGACAGGAGGTTCGCGGACGCCTCCGAGATCGGTCCGGAGAGATCCATCGGCGAGAGGCCGCGTTCCCGCATGGCCCAAGCCAGCGGGGCCAGGACCGACGCCGCTGGGGCTCCTTGCGCCACGGACATACTCAGGTTCTTGAGCAGATTGGCCGCCTCGGGATGCAGGCGCGCGGCCAGCAACGGGAGTCCCGAAGCCAGGAAAGCGGTCAGCGGCCGGTGGATGGAGGGCGAAACGGCCGGGTAAGAGGCCGGGAGGGCGCCGCGCGGGGCGGCGGAGGATCCGGCGGAGACGACGGCCGCCTGGACCGGGATGGACCCGAACGGCACGAGGAGGCAAAGCCATAGGCGCATGGAAAGATTCTAATCCGGGCGAGCGGCTTCGACTAGGGTCCAAAGGCCCCGCGCGCCCGGGTCTTTGGGAGGGGGCGCCGGGCGCGGGGCGGCGGGAATTTGACATAATCTCCGTCATGGAGCGAACGGAGATCAAGACGGCGCTGGAGAAGGGCAAGCCGGGCGACGAAGTGACCATCGCCGGCTGGATCAAGTCGGTGCGCGAGTCGAAGAGCGTGGGCTTCATCCACTTAAACGACGGCTCGACGTTCGACTCCGTCCAAATCCTCGTCCCCGCGGAGTTCCCCGGCCGGCAGAAAATCCTCAAGCAGATCACCGGCGCCTGCCTGGCGGTGAAGGGCAAACTCATCGCGTCTCAAGGCAAGGGCCAGACGCTCGAGCTGGAGCCTGCCTCCATCAAGGTGCTGGGCGAGTGCGATCCTTCCTCTCCCGTGCAGAAAGCCGGGACTTCTTTCGAGTTCCTGCGCGGCGCGGCGCACATGCGCCCGCGGACGAATACATTCGGCGCCGTCTTCCGGGTCCGCGCGGAGCTGTCCTTCGCGGTGCATGAGTTCTTCCGCGACCGGGGCTTCGTGATGTGCCACTCGCCCATCCTCACGACCTCCGACTGCGAGGGCGCGGGAGCCATGTTCCAGGTGTCCGCGTTGGATCTGGAGAATCCGCCGCGCGGCTCCGACGGCAAGATCGACTGGTCTCAGGACTTCTTCGGCGAGAAGTGCGGCCTGACCGTCTCCGGCCAGTTGGAGGCGGAAATCCTCGCGATGTCGCTTTCCAAGGTCTACACCTTCGGTCCGACCTTCCGCGCCGAGCAGTCCACCACTCCCCGCCATGCCGCCGAGTTCTGGATGATCGAGCCGGAGTTCGCCTTCGCCGACCTCAAGGATGACCGGGCACTGGCCGAGGCCTTCATCAAGCACCTCATTAAGCATCTCTTCAAGAACTGCGGACGGGACCTGGCCTTCTTCGATGAGCGCGTGGAGAAGGGCCTGCGCGCCAAGCTGGAAGCCGTGGCGGAGGCGGACTTCGGGGTCATCACGTACACCCAGGCCGTCGAGGTCTTGGAGAAGTCCGGGCGCAAGTGGGACCATCCGATCTTCTGGGGCAAGGACCTGCAGACCGAGCACGAGCGCTATCTCACGGAGGAGTACGCCAAGCGCCCGCTCTTCGTCATCGACTACCCGCGCGGCTTCAAGCCTTTTTACATGTACTGCAACGACGACCGGAAGACCGTCGCCTGCATGGACCTGCTCGTGCCGCGCGTGGGCGAGATCATCGGCGGCTCCCAGCGCGAGCACCGCCTGGACCGGCTTTTGGCGCGCATGAAGGAGACCGGCGTCTCCCCGGAGACCTACTCCTGGTACGCCGACCTGCGCCGCTTCGGCACGGCGCCGCACGCGGGCTTCGGCCTGGGCTTCGAGCGCATGCTCATGTACGTCACGGGCATGGAGAACATCCGCGACGTCGAGCTCTGCCCGCGCGTGCCGGGCTGCGCGAAGTTCTAGGCCGGGTCGTGGCCGCGGGTCGCGCGCACGAGCGCGCGGCCCAGGCGGGGAAAACCGGAGATCAGGCGCACCGCGGCTTCCGCCGCCGGCGCTCGCAGAAGAGATGCTTGGAGGATGCGTCCCAGCCTCAGGCGTTTGGAGAACAGCTTCTTCCAGTCCTCGTCCCAGCCCCGGCCCAGCGCCGCGAGATCCTCGTCGTTCATGCGCGCGGGGAGCTTCCCGATCGACTCGGCGAGCCGGACCGCCGACTCCAGGGCCATCGCCTGGCCGTCTCCGCAGAGGGGCGCGATCATGCCCGCGGCGTCTCCAATGAAGAGCACGCCGCCCCGGCTCGTCTCCTTGGGGGAAAATCCCAGTCCCGCCACGGCGTGAAAGCCCTCCTCGGCGGCAACCAGCGCCGGGAGGCGTTCGCGCAGGCTCTCGCTCCTCTCGCGCATCGCCCCGCGGACCTCGTCCCAGCGGGGGGCGGCCAGGCTCCGCAGAAGGCTATCCTCGAGGAGGAGGCAGACGTTGACGAGCCCTCCTTCGACGCGGCTCAAGCCGCAATAGCCGCCCTCGAAGAGATGGATCTCCACGCGCCCCTCCAATTCGCCCAGCAGGCGCCGTCCCGCCTCCGTGTCCGCCGGACGATGGTGCCGCTTGAGGCCGAGCGCGCCGGCGGGTTCATCGAGGAAGGCGCGAGAGAGTTGAGCGTCGAGCGGGGACCTCCTGCCGTAGGCCGCCACGACCAGGCGCGCCTCGACGGCGGTCCGCCTCCCGTCTTCCCACTCCACGCCGAGGCGCGAGCCGCCCCGGATCGCCTCGAGGCGGAGGACCCGGGCCCCTTGATGAGCCGACGCCCCGCAGCCCCGGGCATGGCCGAAGAGCGTCTCGTCGAGAGACCAGCGGCTGAGTCCCAGCGCCGTGCCGTCGAGGTCGAAGACGACGTCGCGGCCCGAAGGAGAAACGAATCGTCCCTGGGTGATGCGCTCGGGCCCCAGGGCGAGAACGTCCTCCAGACAGCCGACGCGCCGGAGCAGATGTTGGGACTCCGCGGACAGGAACTCGCCGCAAAGCTTGTGCCGCGGGAAGCGGTCTTTTTCGAGGAGGAGCACGTCGCGGCCGGAGCGCGCGAGCAGGGCCGCCAAGGCGCTTCCCGCGACGCCGCCGCCGATCAGCGCGATCTCGCAGCACCCGTCCCCGGAGGCGCTCATTTGCGGACCACCATGAGCCAGCGGAAGGCCCAGCGCCAAGAGATCTCCGGGGAGGGCAGGCCGGCGCGGCGCGCCAGGTCCTCCAGGTCGCTGCGGCGGAAAGCGCGCAGGACCGAGAGGGGGGCGTCGTGGCGGATGAGGCGGTTCCTCGAGAGCAGGCCGGTCAGCCCTTTGATCGCATAGTGGGCGGCCGGGTGGCGGTGCAGGTCGTTGATGACCAGCCCCAGGCGGCAGAGTCCGAACATCTTGGCCAGGGCCCTGACCGCCGTCTCGTCGGGGAGATGGTGGAGGAGCAGGGCCGAGTGCACGACGTCGTAGCTTCGCGTCGCGGGCAGATCGAAGAGGTCCGAGGCCGCAAATTCAAGGCCGGGCAGGCCGGCATTCATCCGGCGCGCGTAGGAGACGGCCCCCGGAGAGAGGTCGACGCCGCGCACGCGCGCGCTCAGGCCCCGGCTCCCCGCCCATTCCACGATGCGCCGCGCCGTGTCGCCCCCGCCCGAGCCCACGTCCAGGACGTCGAACTCGCGGCGGCCGGGGGGGATGAGGAGGGCCAAGCCGTCCAAAGTCGAGGCATGGCCGCCCAAGGATTTGTTGATGAAGGCCAACCGCTCCAGGGTCTCGGCCAACTCGGCCGGATCGAGGCCGGGGCCGTCCATGAGTTCGGGGGCCGCGCTGCGCGAGTCGAAGTCGATCGGGACGGGCGCGCTCATGGCCGAGAGAAGACGGCCCCTTCCATGGTGAGTCCCGGCCCGAAACCGAGGGCCGTGACGGCGCTTTGGGACGCTCGCCGCAGTTCCCGGTCCAGGACGAAGAGGAGGGTCGCGCTGGACATGTTGCCGCAGGAGCTCAAGACTTCCCGGGCGGAGAGGACCTGCGAGTCCGTCAGGCCCAGCGCGGACTGGACCTCGTCAATGATCTTGCGTCCTCCGGGGTGGATGGCCCAGGCGCTCGCTTCGCGCTTGAGACCCGATTCCCCCCAAAGCTCCCTGACGAAGCTCGGGGCGGCGGCTTTGAGGCGCGCCGGCACCGCGCGGTTGAGACGCATCTCGAAGCCCGTGGGACCGATTCGCCAGGACATGTGGTCGAGGCTGTCGTTCTCGACGCGGCTGTGAGTGGCGAGCAGGTCCCCCAGGCCTTTTTTGAGGCGCCCGGGCCGGGCGTAGACGGCGGCGGCGCCGCCGTCGCCGAAGAGGCTGTTGGCCACGATGAAGTCGGGAAGGGCCTCCTTCTGGAAATGCAGGCTGCAGAGCTCGACGCAGACCTGCAGGACCACGGCCTCGGGCTCGGCTCCCAGGATCTGTCCGGACATCCTCAGGCCGTTGAAGCCCGCGTAGCAGCCCATGAAACCCAGCGTCGCCCGGTGGACCTGGGGCCCCAACCCCAGGCGGCCGAGAAGGAGGATGTCGGGACCGGGCGCGAAGAACCCCGTGCAGGTCGTGAAGATGAGATGGGTCACTTCGGCGGGTCCGGCGCCCGACTCGCTCAGGGCCTGCCGGCAGGCCTCCTCCGCCAGGTCGACGCTCCATTGTTCGAACAGATCCATGCGCGCCGCGGTGGTCGGGAAGGGCTCCAGGGCCCAGTTGGCCGGGTAGAAGTCGAAGTCTTCCGGGGAATCCCTGGTATAGTCGGCCAGCACGCTGTGGCGCTTTTCGATCCCCGAGGAGGCGTAGATCTTTTCCAGGAAATCGAGGGTGACCGCGCGCCGTCGGCCCGTGAGCGTGGCCTCGGTCAGGGACGCCATGAACCGTTTCAATGCCGGCTGGCTCGCCTGGTGCGGGGGCAGCGCCGTCCCCAATCCGTAGAGCCGGGCCTTGGCCGCCCCGCGCCGACGCGAGGCGCTCATGGCTTTTTCAGAAGTAGGAGCCGAAGAAGACGCGCCGGCGGCGGGGTTTGGGGAAGGAGACGTCGGAGACGACGTCGCCGGACTCGATGGAGGCGAGGGGTTTCCCGAAGCGCTCGAGGAAGGTCGTGCGCAGGACGCGGCCCGAGGACTTGCGGCTCTCGATGAGGCCGTCGCCGCCGGTGAAGATCATCACGTGGGTGATGAGGTCCGAGGACTCGCCGTCGGTCAGGAAGACCAGGTCGCCGCTCTCCAGTTCCCGTCTGCGCACGGCGCGGCTGTGGAGCTTCTGCTCGTGGGAATCTCGCGGCACGTCGCGGCCGTGGATGCGGTAGGCCAGGCTCACCAGGCCCGAGCAGTCCACCCCGATTTTCGGATCCGACTGGACGCCCGAGCGGCCGCCCCAGTAATAGCTGGTGCCGAGGAAGAGTTCGGCCGTGCGGATGATCTCCGCGCGCGAGGCGGCGGTCGGCTGGTCGGGCGGGGCGTAGAGCGCGTCGGTGGGGGTCTCGGCCAGCGAGCCGTCGAGAAGACGCACGAAGGTCGTCCCGGCGGACTCGCCGACGCGCGACAACCGCGTGCCGACCGAGAGGGTCAGGATGTCCGCGCCGCGCTGGAGGAGCGCCTGACGCACGCGAACGACGGCGTCGGTCGCGGCGGGCTCGGCGGCCGTAAGGTCGGAGGACTTCACCCAGCCCGGGTAGCCCTGCCAGGAGCCGGAGGGCAGGAAGCTCTCCTGCTCCTCGGCGAGCACGCGCACCCAGTCGCCCTTGGCCTCGAGCGCGGTCACGGCCTCGCCGTAGAGGAGTTGGGATCGGTGGACTTCGTCGTCGAGCTTGAAGATCGCGCGCTTGACGGGCCTGCTCCAGAGGTCGGCGACGGGCACGCCGATGGAGAATCGCCGCGGCAAGTTGGGGCCTATGAGATAGGCCAGCCCGCGTTTGTTGACCCGCCAAGCCTTGTGGAAGTCCGCGCGCGGATAGATGCGCCGGACCTGGTCGCGGCCCTTGCCGGCGGGGTCGTAAGCGATGATATCGCCGTTCTCGGCGAACCCTCCGACCACCAGAAGATGGCCCGCCGTCCTCTTGATGGGGGCTGCCGGGAGTTCCCCCTCGCCGAAGGCCACGCTCGCCACGACCGGGCGTCCTTCTCCGATTTCGCGCTCGAGGTCGGCCAAGGACTCGAGCCGCGCCACGCGCGCGTCCAGGCCCCAGGACGCCGCGTAGGCGGCGTTGGCCGGCCAGTTGCCGAACAACCGAGACGTGCGGTCGCGCACGGCCAGGGCGACGTCCTCCGTTTCCTTCTTGACGCCCCAGAACTCCAGGATCATCGCCAGGGAGGCGGGCGAGCAGATATCGTGCCGGTGCTTCTCCTGCGCGTCCAGTTGGGAGCGCGGCGCCGGCGCCAGGTCGCGGACCCACGGTCCCGCGCGGAAGCGCGGCGGATTCGCGGGGGCCGAGCCGTCGGAAAGGGCGATGGTCACGGAGCGCAGGCGCGCGGGACGTCTGCCGGCGCGCAGGCGCACGCGGTAGCGCACGGCCGTGGCCTTGGCCTTGGCCTTGAGCTTGAGCTGGTCGACGTCGACGACCGCGATGTCGTCCTCCGACTTCGGGGGAGAGGAGAAGCCGTCGCCGCGCTGGACGCCGAGCGAGCGCCACCGCGACCAGCCCTTCTCGACGCGCACCTTGACCGAGAGTTCTGCTTCCGCGCCCGGGGGGACGTCGGCCGAGAAGGACCCGACGAGGTCATCAAAGGGGGAGGGAGGCTCCAGGTCCGTGGACTCGAACGTGCCCGCGGTCTTGGCGCGGAACAGCCCCTCGGCGAATGGGATGCGTTCCAGGCCCACGGCCCGCACTTTCGCGGTGTCGAGGGGCGTGCGGTGCACGAAGTTGTGGTTCATCGCTTGGGACGTCGTGGCCGTCAGCAGGGCGGCCAGGAATGAAAAGCCGAACGACCGCGCGGGCCGCTCGGCTCTCACGATCAAGGCCGTCTTATTTGACCAGCTTGTTGTTCGGATTGCGGGGCGGCTCGTTCGGCGGGCGCGGCGTGACCTTCGGGTTGTCCTTGAAGGTCGGGGTGAGATCGGCGTTGACCTTGGCCCAAGCCGGGTTCTCGTCGACCGAGCCGACGATCGCGCCGATGGGGCACTCGGGCAAGCAGACGCCGCAGTCGATGCAGACTTCGGGATTGATGATCATGAACGGCTTGCCCTGGTACTGGCCGGGGTGGATGCATTCCACCGGGCAGACGTCCACGCACGCCGCGTACACTTCACCGAGACAACCTTCGACGATCACATGAGGCATGGAATCTTCCCCCTTCTCAATTAACGCGTGGCGTTCGGCGGGAAAACGCGTTATACTCACGACAGCGTGCCCCATCGTACATCATCGACTCCGGCCTGTCAAATCTTCGTCTGCGCGGCCCTCTCGCTGGCCGCGCCGTCCTGCGCGCGGGCCCAGTCCGCGGCCGCGGCGGTCGGCGAGAGCGCCAAGGAGGGCGGCGCGACGAGCTTCGCGGCCCTCGTCGAGCGCGTCTCCAAGGTGAGGCTCTACGGCAGCATGTCGCTCAACTGGCGCAACATCGGGCCGCGCGAGCCCGGCTTCGAGACCCAAATCCAAAACGAGGTCTATCTCGCCGAACTCTATTTCGGCGCCGAGGGGCCCGTGGCCGAGGCCATCCCCTTCCACCTGGAATTGAACGTCCCCACCTCGGAGCAGGGGAGCCTGCGCCTGCACCAGGTCTATTTCGAGTACGACCGGGTCCGCCGCATCCGCCTCCAGTTCGGGAAGTTCCCGGTTCCCTTCGGCCGCTACAACGAACTCTACCGCGCGGATCAGTTCCTGGCGGTGACGCGCCCGCTCCTGTACGCCTCGCCCGACAGCATCGACCTCGTCGTGCGCCCCAACTCCCCGCGGCCGGCCATCAGCGCAGGCTACACCGACATCGGCGCGCGTTTCAGCTGGTATCCGGTGCGCGTCCATCCCCTGGTGCCGGTGGAGATGACCGCCTTCGTGGTCAACGGGCTCAGCGAGAGCGCCAACCGTTCCCGGACCTTTCCCAACCCGTCCAATCTGGGGATTCCCGGTCCGCCCACCAACGGCGTGACGCCCGACTTCGGCCACCAGAACAACAACCTGGCCGACAACAACAACTCCAAGTCCCTCGGCGCCCGCGTCGTCTTCGCTCTCGGCGATCTCCGTCTGCCCTGGCCCGTGCCCGAGCGCGCGGCCGATCTCAACGGCGTCCATCTCGGGCTGTCCGGCATGGGGGGGCAGTACGACCTGGAGGGGCAGCTCAACGACCAGATATACGGCGCGGACTGGTCGCTTGAATACGCGGGCATCGGCCTCTCGGGCGAGGCCATGTACAGCGCCAACCAGTTCCTGAGTCCGCTGCTTCTGTCCACGAGCGCCGCCGCGAGCCCTTCCCTGGCCGGTCCTCAGGTCCGCCTGCGCGAGCACCTTTACGGCTACTTCATCCAGGCGACCTTTCCGCTTCTGCGCAGTCCGGCCTACGGCCGGCGTTTGACCGGCCTGTTTATATTCAATCAGATGTTCCGGCGGGGCCCCCTGCTCGATTTCCTGCTTAACTACCGCGACGGCTCCACGACTTATCCTTCCATGACCGCCTTCCGCGCGGACGCGCCCTTCGTCACCCGCGAGATCAAGAAGTACACCGCGGCGGTCCACTACCAACTCTCCTCCCACTTCGCCCTCAAGTTCGACTACTCCTACTGGATCATGGGGAAATCCACCATTCGCAGCGGGACCTCCGAGGGGCTCAACGACATCTACCAGGGAGCTTTCTCGATGGTGATGGGATTTTGATGCTGTCCGCCGCCGCGATCCTTGCCGTCGCCGCGGCGGCCGCTCCCCTCGACCTTCCGCGGGGGGATTTTTCGATCGTGGTCGCCTCGGCCGTCCCGGGCCCGCATTGGACGGAGACCCTCCTGCATTTCCCGTCTCCGGTCAAGAGCCCCTGGCCCGCCAACGACGCGGTCTGGGCTCACCTCCTCGTGCCGCGCTCGACGGCGGGCCGCAAGGTTCCCGCGGTGCTGGTCCTGCCCGTCATGGCCGCCCCCAACGTCTGGATCGAGATGCGCTTTATCGAGCGCTTCGTCCAAGATGGGATGGTCGTGATGTGGGTCGAGATGCCGACCCAGTTCCACCGCCGTCCACACCCCTCCATGCCGAGCGGGCAGGTCTTCCTCGCCCGCACGCCTCGGCGCCTGGCCGCGAACTTCCGCCAGTCGGTGCTGGACGCGCGGCGCGCGCTGGGAGTGCTCGCGGCGCGGCCCGAGGTGGACGCCGGCAAGATCGCGCTCTTCGGCGTCAGCCTGGGGGCCCTGGTCGGCTCGGCCGTCTATTGCGTGGACCCGCGAGCCGGGTTCGCCGTCTTCCTGATGGGGGGCGCCGACTTCCCGTCTTTGGCGCGCGACGGTTCTCTGTCGGGCCCCTTCGTCCGGAAGATGGGCATTCAGAGCGCGGAACTGAAGGCGGCCTGGGTCGGCCTGGACCCTCTGGATTATAATGGAGTTAACGCGACCAAGCCCGCCCTCCTAGTCAACGTCCGCTCGGACACGGTCATCCCCCGGGCCAACGCGCTGCGACTGGCTTCGGCGTTCCCCGCCGCCCGCCAAGTCTGGCTGCCCCTGGGGCACTATACCGCCATCCTCCACCTGCTCTGGCTGCCGCGCTGGATTTCCAAGCGCCTCCAGGGCTTTTTCGCGGGTCGCGGGCCGCCGCCGATATGAGCCGGTCGAGGCGTTTCTGGTCCGAGTGGCTGGCCGTCTTCCTCTTCTGCGCGGCGCTATGCGCCTGGTTTCAGTTCCAGACGCCCTTCCTGCCGGAAGAAGACGGCTACTATCACATCAAGTTCGCGTGGCTGCTGCGCCATCACGGTTTGTTCCTGAAGGGTTTTCCGTGGGCGTTCTTCAGCCTTTGGCGCGAGGGGTTCAGCGACGGCAGCCCGGTCTTTCACCTGCTCCTGATTCCCTTCACGTTCGGCGATCTCGCCTTTGGCGCGAAGCTGGCGACGGTCCTGCTGTCGGCGTTCATGTTCTCGAGCTTCTTCGTGATCTTGACCCTCAATCGCGTGCGCCTGCGTTTCTACTGGTTCTGGCTGCTGCTGTTGGGCGGAGGCTATTTCTGGTGGCGGATGCTGGTTCCGCGTCCCCAGGTCCTGTCGACGACGCTGCTGCTGTGGAGCCTGCATTTTCTCCTCAACGACCGGCGCAAGGCCTTCGCGGCCCTGAGCTTCCTCTATCCGCTCTCCTATGTCGCCGCCTTCCTTCCCCAGGCGTTCGCCGCCGTGCGCTGGGCGTGCCTGAGGGTCGTCGAGCGGCGCTCGGAGCACCGGATAGTCCTTGCGGGCCTGGGCGCGTACGCGCTGGCCATGCTCCTGCATCCATACTTCCCCAAAAACCTGGAGTTCTCCTACGTACAGGACTTCTACGTGATGTTCCTCGCGCTGACGCGCAAGGTCGACCTGCATCTGGCGGGAGAATTCCTGCCCCTGGACACGCGCCAGGCGGTCGGCGCGCACGCGCCGCTCCTGGCGCACCTGCTGGGTCTTGCCTTCATCTTCCTGCACCGGCGCGCGCCCCTGTCCGAGCGCACCCGGGTCCTGTTCCCGATCTCGCTGATCACGATCCTGCTCGCCTGCGGTTCCAAGCGCTTCATCGAGTACGCGGTGCCCGTGACGACCTTGTTCTGCGCCTTCCTGGCCACCGATCTCCTCGAAGGCTATGGCGAGAAGGAGTTCCTCCGGGACCAGGGGACGTCCGGAAAGTATTTTTTCCTGGGCTGGCTGATGGCGATGGGAGCGGCGACCGCGGTGGAGGTTTCGATCATCCGGAGGGATTTCCGCCGAATCCAGCCGCCTCGTTTTCGGGAGTTGGCTCGGACGCTGGACGCGCGGGTTGCGCCGGGCGAACTCGTCTACACCTGCGACTGGGACGAACCGCCCGAACTCCTTTTCTACAACGAACAACACCGTTATCCCGTGATGATGGACCCGACCTTCATGTTCTACTGGGACCCGACGATCTGGCGGCGGTGGTCCGACGTCGCCAACGCGCGTCTGCCGGCTGATGAAACGCGTCGGACGCTGATGGAGACGTTCGGCGCCCGCTTCGGGTTGTGCGGATCGAAGTTCGCCGCGCTGAGGCGGATGCTCGGAGACGATCAACGATTCCGGATCATGGATGAAAACAAGAACGGATTCGTCTTTGAAGTGATCCGGGAGCCGGTAAAAAAGCGATAAAAACAATCCCCCAGTCTTGACAGTCCCCCAGGGGGAGCCTACACTATCGCGAAGTCCGAGGAGGGCGTATGACGAAGATGATTTCGAGGTTGTTCGCGCTGATCTTTGCCGCCGCCCTCATGGGCGCTTGCAGCGACGACAGCAGCAGTTGCGGCTCGAGCAACAGCAACAACAATAATAATACGACCATCACCTGCGGGGAGGGCACCGTTCAATCCGGCACCACCTGCGTGTCGACGACGGATGCCAATGCCAAGAACTGAGGCCGGACCATCATGAAGGGAGAAGCCATGAAGAAGATCATCTTGCGGGCGGTCGCCATCGGCGGGGCCGCGGGTCTGTGCGGCGTGATCGCCTGCAGCGACGACAGCAGCAGTTGCGGCTCGACCAACAGCAACAATAACAACAACAGCGCCATCACCATGACCTGCGGCGACGGCACGCACCTGGAAGGCGCCCAGTGCGTCAACGACGCCAGTGATACGACGAATACGAATACGAATACGACCGTCACGACCGTCAGCGATTAAGGGACTTACCGGCCCTGGAGGTCGACCGCCGGGGCCTGCAGGCTTTGCTGCTGGGCCTTTTTGAACTCAGGGTCGTTCATGATGTCGCTGGCGATCCTGTTCTGGTCGAGCTTCGACGGGTCGCCTCCGGCGATGACCGCGGTGATGCTGGAGAGGGGGATGCCCAGGCCCTTGAAGATGGCCACAATCAGGTCCTTGACGACCCGGTCGCTCTTGAGCGCCTCCACGGCCGCGGCCGCGAGCTCCGCAGGCGCCTCCTTGAGGCCCTGGACGACGAACTGGCGGATCTCGTTTTTCCCGGCGTATTTCTTGATCATCCTGCCCAGGTTTTCCGACTTGGACAAGCCCGCCAAGAACTTGAACGGGTCCTTATCGCGCATGTAGTCGTCGTTGAGCTTCTTGAGGTCCGGGTGGCTCATCCACTCCCGGCCGTATTCCTTGAGGATCGGATGCTTTGCCGTCTCGCGCTGGGCGTACCGGCGCACCGCGGTCTCGTGCTTCCGCGCGGCTTCGGTCAAGCCCAGGCGGCGGGGCCTCTGGTCCGGCGCGGCCGCGCCCGAGGAGGGGCGACCGGCGCTTGATCCGCTGGAACCGCCGCCGACGATGCGCACTCCCGCGTCCGCCTTGAGCATCCCCATGCTGGACGCGGGGGCTGCCGGCTTGCCCGCAGCGGCGGCCGCCGGTCGGCGCGACTCGGGCGTCTTCTCCAGATCGAAGCCGGACATGTCCAGCCCGGAGCCGCCCCGGTTGGACAGCAGATGCCAGCCCAGCACGCCCAACGCGGACCCGGCCACGACCACGATCACGAAGACGGCCCCGAAGCGGCCCGTGCGGGAGGGATTCGTTTCGCTCATCCTCTTGCATTATGGCCCCCTCGGCGCGCGCCGTCAAGGGGAGGAGAGTTCTCAAACCCGTAACATCAATTCGCTACAATAATAATTATGTCGAGGAACTTCCTCGCGCTGGCGCTGCTGTTCTGCGCAGCTTCCGTCGCGGCCGTGGGCTTCAACGACGTCCTGCCCGACGCCCGGGCGGCGGGCATGGGCACCGCCTTTGCGGCGATCTCCGACGGCGCCTATGGGATGTTCTACAACCCAGCCGGCACCGCGAACACGCCCTACACCCAGTCCGCGGGCTGCCTGGGCCGCATGCTCTCCCCGGTCGGCACGCTCACCAACGTCTCGGCCGCTTATATCCGTCCCTACGATCCCATCAACACCGCCACCATCGGGACCTCTTACTCTCTGGTCCGCCAACGAGACGGCGGGGATATGGATACGGTGCTCTTTAACTTCGCGCAGGAGATCAAGGTTCGCGAGGCGCCCCTCTCCAAGCCGCTCAAGGTCGGGGGGAACTTCAAGTTCGTCAACGTCGACAAGGGCCGGGTCAAGGGCGGCAAGTTCGGTCTCGGCTTCGACGTGGGCGCTCTGGCGCGCACCGACATGGGCCTGACCATGGGCGCGGTCCTCACCGATCTCACCAGCGATATCGGCGTGCCGCGAGGCGGCATCGTCTTGGCCGCCGCCTACGCATGGAAGAAGCGCTTCACCATCGCCGGCGACTTCCGCGTCAAGGGCGGTCTTGCCGAGTTTTATCCAGGCGTCGAGGCGAGCTTTCACCAGGGCCTCCTGCGCGTGCGCGCCGGCAAGGGCCTCAGCCTGGACGGCGTGAGCACCGTCGCCTTCGGTCTGGGCGTGAACTTCTCGCCCGTCATCTTGGACGTGGCCATGTCCCTTCCGCCTTCGGGCGTCAATCGCCCCGGCGGCGGTTACCAGGCCACCTTTCAGTACCGCTTCGGGGCGCCGTCCTTCGCCGGGCAGTTCATCGGACGCGCCGCCGCCGAGGCCGAGGGCCTGCGCAACGATATCATCCGCCTTGACGACCGGCGCAAGACCCTCGATCTGGAGGCCCGCACCGCCGAGACCAACAAGGCATCCGCCGAGGCCCAACTGCGCTCGCTCGAGTTGCGCACGCGCGAGGCGCAGGACCAATACCGGGCGCTGCTCAAGCGTAACGAGGAGGTGGACTACCGCGCCGCGGAGAAGGCGGCGGGTCGGTGGCCCGCGGCAAAGCCTCTGGCCTTGCCCAAGCCCCCGCCCAAACCGGCTCCCCCGGCCTGGCCCAAGAGCCACCGCGTGGCGGCCGGCGACACCCTGCGTTCCATGGCCGGGACATACTACGGCGACCCCAATCTTTGGGAGCGAATCTACGAGGCCAACCGCGACCAGGTCCAGCGAGGTTTGCCCGACGAGGGCGCGGTCCTCGTCATCCCCTCGCCAAAGCCCTGAGCCCATGGCCGAGATCGGGGTGCTTGCCGCCGAAACCGGGGACCGAGAGGAACTCTTGGCGCTCCTGGGCGAGTTGGGCCACCGCGCCGACGGGGCCGCGGGGCTCAAGCAGGCCGTGGAGTCGGCCCGCGAGAGCAAGCCGCGCGCCTTCCTCGTCGTGGACGGGGGCGGCTGCGACGCGGAAGTCCTGACCCGCGAACTCGTGCGGTCCTATCCCCTGCTTGCCGTGGTCGTAGCCCTCAAGACGCGCGACGCCTCCCGCGCCGTGGCCTTGATGCGCGCGGGCGCCTTCGAGGTCGTGGCCCCTCCCTGGACGCGCGAGGACCTCAAGGCGTGCGTTGCCAAGAGCCTCCGGTTCCAGGGCACCGCCCTGGCCCCGGTGCGCCTGGCCCCGCGCCGCCGTTCCGCGGTCTGGTACGTTCTGGCCGTCGGCGCCTTCTTCGCCGCGTCCCTGGGCGTGGTCTCGTTGCGCCGCGCCGAACGACTGCGTCGCGCCGAAGCGGCGCGGGTCGACCACTGGGATCTGCCCGTTTCCCACCCCGCCGGCTTGGCCTTCGACGGCAAGGACCTATGGGTGGTCGACTGGTTCTCCCAGTCGCTCTACGCTCATTCGCGGACCGACGCCAAGGTCCGAACCCTGCGCCACCTCACCGCGGAAACGCCGGTGGCCGCGGTCTTCGCGACGGAGGCGGTCTGGACGGCGACCGCCGACGGGACCGTCATCAAGCGAATGAATGACGCCAAGCTGACGCCGCTCGAGCGCTTCCTGAACGCGGCGCCGGGCGCGGCGGGGATCGCCTTCGACGGGCTCTATCTCTGGACGCTCGACGCGCGCGCCAAGATCCTGCGCAAGCACCTCCTTGATGCGTTTTTGACCGTGGTGGCCTCGTACCGAGCGCCGGGCCTCAAGCCGGTGGCCCTGGTCTGGGACGGCGCCGCCCTCTGGACCCTCGATGCGGGCGACCGGCTCCTGAGGCGCCATAACTTGGAGCGGCCCGAGGAGTTCCTCGCCGCCATTCCTCTCCCGGAGTACGGCGACGGGATTTTCCTGCCGACCGGCCTGGCCTGGGACGGAGAGCGTTTTTGGAGCGTGGCCGAGCGTCGCGACGGCAAGGGCCCGGCGCGACTCTACCGCCACGGCTCCGAGGGGGCGCGGTGAGACGCGCGGCGACTTTCATCCCCGTCCTGCTTCGTTTCCCGCCGCAGGCGGCGCGTCAGGAGTCCTGGGGCCGCCTGCTGGAATTGACCTCCGGCGGGGCCGAGTTGGTCACCGCCGTGCGCCTCCTTCGCGGGGAGGGCGTCTTCCTCTCTTTCGAGCTGGGCGGCGAGCGTTTCGACGACGTCCGCGCCCGCGTGGAACACGCCGAAACCGACCAGGACGGACACCGTCTGGCCGTGCTGCGCCTGACCGACGCGGTCCAGCGCCGCCGGCTGGCGAAGGTCCTGCTCGACGTTATTTCCCGTTCCTGAGCTTGGCGGGGGGATTGGGAAAATGATACCTTCGCACGATGACGACGACGTCGGTCTCCCGCCGGACGGCGCTCTACGAGAGCCACAAGCTTCTGGGGGGACGGATGGTGGATTTCCACGGCTGGGAGTTGCCCGTCCAGTACGAGTCCATCCTGCGCGAGCACGAGGCGACGAGGAGCCGCTGCGGCCTCTTCGACGTTTCCCACATGGGCCAGATCTTCGTGAGCGGGCCGGACGCGCCGGCGTTCTTGCAGAAGGTCAACGCCAACGACATCTCCAGGATCGGCCCGGGACGGGCCGTCTACTCCCATCTGCCCAACGAGAAGGGAGGCGTGGTCGACGACGTCATCGTCTCCTGCCTGGCCAAGGGACGCTATCTCGTCGTGGTCAACGCCGCCACCGCCGACAAGGACTTCGCCTGGTTCCGGAAGAACGCGAAGGGCCTGAGGGTCGAGCTCGAGAACAAGTCGGACCTGTACGGCATGGTCGCCGTACAGGGGCCGAGGGCCGCCGAGATCGCGGCCTTCATCGCGTCGCAGGCCCCGTCCCTGCCGCGCTTCGGCGCGATGGAGCTCTCCCTCTACGACCAGCCCTCCTTCGTCACCCGCACCGGGTACACCGGTGAGGACGGTTTCGAGTTCATCGTTCCTAACGAGATCGTCGTCCGCCTTTGGGAGGAGCTTCTGGCCCAGGGGCGCTCCTTCGGCGCCACGCCTTGCGGCTTGGGCGCTCGCGATACGCTGCGGCTCGAGGCCGGCTATCTTCTCTACGGCCAAGACATCGATGACGACCACACCGCCTACGAAGCCAATTACGGCTGGGTGGTGAAATTGGACAAAGGCGACTTTATCGGCAAGGATGTTCTGGTCCGCCAGAAGAAAGACGGAGTCAAACGCAAGCTCACGGGGATCAAACTCCTCGAGCGCGGCGTTGCGCG
>MGTX01000008.1:33597-55798 GCA_001799675.1 Elusimicrobia bacterium GWA2_66_18 | reverse complement strand
TCGACCCGAAGAGCCTGAAATTCATGAAATCGCACGAGTGGCTGCGCCTGGATGGCGACGTCGGGGCGGTGGGCATCTCCGAGCACGCGCAGAAGGAGATCACGGACGTGGTCTTCGTCGAGCCGCCCAAGCTTGGGCGCAAGGTCAAGCAGGGCGAGCCCTGCTGCGTCGTTGAATCGGTCAAGGCGGCCTTCGACATCTACGCGCCGGTCTCCGGCGAGGTCGTCGCGGCCAACGCGGACGTGGTCAAGGACCCGCAACTCGTCAACCACGAGCCTTACGGCAAGGGCTGGCTTTTTAAGATCAAGGCGGCGTCTCCGGCGGAGGCGTCGAATCTGATGAACAACGAGGACTACGAGAAGTTCCTCCTCTCCGAGGCCGCCCATGGAAGCCGCTAGGGCGTGCCCGAGGGCCTGCGTGCCTGCCGCAGACGATTTCGTCCGCCGCCACGTCGGCCCCAACGGGGCCGACGTGGCGGCGATGCTTCGAGAACTGCGCAGGCCGTCGCTGAACTCCCTGATCGATAAGGCCGTGCCGACGGCCATCCGCCTGAAGACGGAACTCGAGCTGCCCGCGTCTCTATCCGAGGCCGAGGCCCTTCTCGAACTCAAGAGGATCGCCTCTCGCAACCAAATCTGGCGCTCCTACTTGGGGCAGGGCTACCACGACACCGTGACCCCGCCCGTCATCTTGCGCGAGGTGTTGGAGAACGCCGGCTGGTACACCGCCTACACGCCGTACCAGCCCGAGATCGCCCAGGGGCGCCTCGAAGCGCTCCTGAATTTCCAGACCATGATCATCGACCTCACCGGTCTGCCCGTGGCCAATGCTTCTCTTCTCGACGAGGGCACCGCCGCGGCGGAGGCGATGGCTCTCTGCCTGCATGCGTGCGAGGACCCCGACGGTCGCGTCTTTTTCGTTTCTTCCGGTTGTCATCCTCAGACGGTCGAAGTCGTGAGGACGCGGGCCAAGTCCTTGGGCGTCGAGGTCCTCATCGGCGAGCCGTCTCGGATCGTCGGTCAAAGATTGCTCGGCGCTCTGGTCCAATATCCCGACACGCGCGGCGCCGTGAAGGATTGGTCCCGGTTCGCCGAGGAAGTCCACTCCGCTGGAGGCCTGTTGGTCGTCGCGGCCGACCCCTTGGCTTTGACTCTCTTTAAGGCGCCGGGGGAGTTCGACGCCGACATCGCGATCGGCTCGACGCAGCGCTTCGGAGTGCCTCTGGGCTTCGGCGGTCCGCACGCGGCTTACCTCGCCGTCAAGGAGACCTTCCAGCGCCGCATGCCGGGCCGCGTCGTGGGAGTCTCCAAGGACGCGCGCGGCAAGCCCGCCCTGCGCCTTTCGTTGCAGACCCGCGAGCAACACATCCGCCGCGAGAAGGCCACCAGCAACATCTGCACCGCCCAGGTCTTGCCGGCCGTCATCGCCGGCATGTACGCCGTCTATCACGGTCCGGACGGGCTGAGGCGCATCGCCGGACGAGTGCGCGCGCTCGCCCTGGCGCTGATGACCGGCCTCAAGAAGCTGGGCTATCAGACCGGCGCCGAGACCCTCTTCGACACCGTCGCCATTCCGCTCTCGGCCGCCGAGGTGGAGCGCGTCCGCGCCGCCTCCCGGGCCAAGAGGATCAACCTGCGTTTCGACGGGGCAATCGTTTGCGTTGCCTTGGATGAGGCCGTTTCCGAAGAGGATCTCGAGGACTTGTTGGAAATTTTCGGCGGCGCGAAAGCACGATCCTTAACCGCGGCGGGGCTCCTGGCCGAGTCGGACGCGGCGATCCCCGCCGCGCTCCAGCGCGCCGCTCCGTTTCTGACGCACCGGGTATTCTCGGAGCATCGCAGCGAGCACGAGATGCTGCGCTATCTGCGCAAGCTCGAGGGCAAGGATCTCTCGCTGACGCACTCCATGATCCCGCTGGGTTCCTGCACCATGAAGCTCAACGCGGCGTCCGAGATGATCCCCGTCACCTGGCCCGAGTTCGGCAAGCTCCACCCTTTCGTTCCGGCCGAGCAGGCGCAGGGCTATAAGGAACTGACGCTCCAACTCGAGAAATGGCTGGCCGAGATCACGGGCTTCTCCGCCGTCAGCCTTCAGCCCAACGCCGGGTCCCAGGGCGAGTACGCGGGCCTGCTCGTCATCCGCGCCTACCATGAGTCGCGCGGCCGCGGCCGGCGCAAGACCTGCCTCATCCCCGTCTCCGCTCACGGCACCAATCCGGCCTCGGCGGCGATGGCGGGGCTCCACATCGTGCCCGTGGCCTGCCTTGAGCACGGCGACATCGACCTCTCCGACCTCAAGAAGAAGGCCTCCGAGCACGAAGACGACCTGGCCGCCCTCATGGTCACCTACCCTTCCACGCACGGCGTCTTCGAGGAGGGCATCCGGGACATCTGCGCGATCGTGCATCAGCACGGCGGCCTGGTCTACATGGACGGCGCGAACATGAACGCGCAGGTCGGCCTCTGCCGTCCCGCCGACATCGGCGCGGACGTCTGCCACCTCAATCTCCACAAGACCTTCTGCATCCCGCACGGCGGCGGCGGGCCGGGCATGGGTCCCATCGGCGTGACGGCGGCCCTGGCCCCGTTCCTGCCGGGGCATCCCGCGGCCTCGACGGGCGGCTCCACGGCCATCGGACCGGTCTCGGCCGCGCCGTGGGGCTCGGCTTCCATCCTGCCCATCTCCTGGATGTACATCCGCATGATGGGAGCGGCGGGGCTGACGGCGGCGACCAAGAACGCCATCCTCAACGCGAACTACATCGCCAAGCGGCTCGACTCCCATTACCCCGTCCTGTTCAAGGGCCGCAGCGGCCTCGTCGCGCACGAGTGCATCCTCGATCTGCGCGGCTTCAAGGCCGCGAGCGGCGTATCCGTCGACGACATCGCCAAGAGGCTGATGGACTACGGTTTCCACGCCCCGACCGTTTCCTGGCCGGTCTCGGGCACGGTGATGGTCGAGCCCACGGAGTCCGAGTCCAAGGCGGAAATCGATCGCTTCTGCGACGCGATGATCTCCATTCGCGAGGAGGTGCGCAAGGTGGAGCGCGGCGAGTGGCCGAAGGACGACAACCCGCTCAAGCACGCGCCGCATACCGCCGAGAGCGTGGTTTCTGATCAGTGGACCCATCCCTATTCCCGCGAGACCGCGGCCTACCCCGCGCCCTGGCTGAGGGAGCGGAAGTTCTGGCCGTCCGTCGGCCGCGTGGACGGCGCCTTCGGCGACCGCCATTTCCTCTGCTCGTGCGCCGCGCTGAGCTGACGGGCCTCGTCCTCGACGCGGCCGGGCACATGGCCTTGGACGAGGCCCTGCTCCTGGGCTCCCCGGCCGACGCGTTGGTTCTGCGCTTCTACCGGTGGTCGGGTCCGGCCTGCACCTTCGGTTACTCTCAACCGAGCCTAGCCGCTCGCCGGGCCTGTGACGCGCGCGGCTGGAAGGACGTCTCGCCCGTGCGCCGGGCCACCGGCGGGGGGATCGTCTTCCACGATGGGGATATCACCTTCAGTGTGGTCTTGCCTTGGGACCGTCTCTGCGCTCCTGAGGCGATCTATCAAAAAATCCATCGGGGCATCCGCGCCGCTTTGAAGTCGTCGGGCGTCATGACTTCTCTGTGGTCGACGCAGAATCGCCCAGTCGGACTGTCCGCGTCGTGCTTTGCCCGCGCCGAGCCGATGGATTTGGTCGGAGAGGACGGCAGGAAGGTTCTGGGCGGCGCCTTGCGCAAGAAAGCGCTAAAAGGCTTATATCAGGGTTCGCTGAGGCCGGAAGGCTTGGGATCGTCCCGGGAGGCGCTGGAAATCGCCGTCTCCCAAGGGTTGGCCCACGAGTTAGGCCTCACCCCCAAGACGGAACTCCGACGCGAGTGGTTGGAGGACGGCCGGCGGTTGGAGAAGCGCTATCGCAGCCCGGATTGGAACGAGAGGAGATAGATGAAGACCTTCGTGCTGTGCAAACTCAGGCCGGGCATGGAGCAGAAGGCCGTCAGCGCCATCCGCGCCATCGACGGGGTCAACGAGGTCTACATGGTCTTCGGAGGCTGGGACATGATCCTGTCCGCCGAGGCCGACACCGTCGACAAGCTCTCCAACCTCATCGTCAGCCGCGTGCGCGCGGTCGACGGCGTGGCCGCCACCGAGACCCTCGTCACGACGAACCTCTAGTCGGCCGCACGCCGGACCGGCTAGGTCAGCGGCAAAGTCAAGTAGAACGCGCTGCCCTCGCCCGGCGCGGAGCGCAGTCCTGTCGCGCCGCCGTGGGCCTCGGCGACGCTCTTGACGAAGGCCAGCCCTAGCCCGAATCCCGGGACCTGGCCGGTGAAGTCCGGGTCGATCTGGTAGAATTTACGGAAGAGCTTGGGCTGCTCCTCGCCGGGGATGCCGGGGCCGTTGTCCTTGATCTCGATCTTCAGGCGATCGTTCTCGCGCGTCACGGCGATCTCGACGAGTTTTTTCGCCGCGGGATTGAACTTCACCGCGTTCTCGATCAGATTGGCGACGGCTTCCTTGAGCAGGAACGCGTCGACGCGCGGCTTCGGGATCGCCGCCGCCGTCCGCGCGTCCCATTTCACGGCCACGCCCGGATCGAGCTCGAGGCCGCGCAGCGCCGAGTCGACGACGTCCGACAGCGCGGTCTGCGTGCGGTCGAGGACGATGTTCTCCGGGCTCTGCACGGCCGTGAACGTGATCAGTTTTTCGACGAGACGGGCGAGCTTTGCGTCCTCGCCTTGGATTCGGGAGAGCATCTTTTGCTGGACGGCCGTGAAGTTATCCGCGTCGCCGAGCAGGAGCTCGAGGTTGCCGAGCGCGATCGCGAGCGGCGTGCGCAGTTTGTGCGAGACGAGCGACAGGAAGTTGCGAGAGAGGGTCTCGCCGCGTTTCTCGAGCGTCGCGTCGTGGAAAATGAAGAGAAAGCCTGCGTGGGCGTCGTTGCCGCCGAGGCGGTCGGCCACGCCCGAGAGGATCAGCAGCTTGGGCTCGGAGCGCTGGAACTCGAAGGGCGTGATGCGCGCGCCGCCCGCGAGGATGGCCTCGAGCGCGGGCTTGGCCTTATAATCCGCCTGGATCGCCTCCGCCAGCGTGCCGGCCGGCTTGTCCTGGCGTCCGAGCAGCGCGAGCGCCGAGGGGTTGATCAGCAGCAGACGTCCTTTCGGGTCGGTGAGCACGAGCCCCTCGCGCGTGTCGTTGAAGATGTTCGCGAGCTTCTCTTTTTCCTCCTGAAGCCCGTGGAACAGCAGCGAGTTCGCGACGGTCATCTCGTTGAACGCGCGCGCGAGGATGCCGATCTCATCGAGCGAGCGCCACTCGACCCGCACGTTGAAGTTGCCGCGTCCCGCCTCGCGCGCGGCCGCGGCGAGCATCGGCAGCGGCCGCGTGATCCAGCCGACGATCAGGATGGCGCCGAGTACCGAGCAAAGGGTCGCCACGGCGGCGATGAGAGTGACCCTTCGTTTCGGGCCGCGCAGGGCGTCCTCGAGAGATCTCTGGTTGAAGCCGATGCGCGCGGTGCCCACGCGCCGCGGTCCGATCGAGATCGGAGCGCTGAGATCGTAGACCAGGCCGCTGTCCTTGCCTCGAAAGCGCTGAAGCTCGACGCCGTCGGAGGCCAGCGCCCGCAGCGAGAAAGGGTCGGTGGGCGTGTCGCCGATGAAGGTCGGGTCGCTGTGCGAGAGCACCGCGCCGTCTTTGTCGAGCACGCCCGCGTAGATCACGGCCTTCTCCTTGACCATCTCCTTGACGTGGAAATGGAGCGAGAACAAGTCGAGCTTGGGGAAGATGGCCTCTCGCGACGAGCGCGCAAAAAACTCGGCGCGCACCTTCATTTCGCCGATCAAGCCCTCCTCGATGCCGTTGACGATCTGGCGCGCCATGAGGACGATGACGCCGAGCACGAGCAGGCAGGTCAAGAGCGACAGCTTGGCGGCGAGCGAGCGCAGGGGATTCATATCATCAGTAGAGCACCGCGATCTTAAGCCTCTGCGCGCTGACGCGCGAGCCGTAGCGCTTCTCGATCACCGCGACGTAGCCGCCCGGCGCCACCCGCATGCCGGACTCGCTGTTTCCGTCCCAAGCCATAATTTGGTTGCCCTTGGCAAACGAACTCAAGGAGCGGCGCACGAGCCGGCCCTGCAGCGTGTAAATCTTGAGCACGACGTCGGCCGTCTCCTCTAGGTAGAAGCCGATCTGGGAGGCGCCCGCCCTCGGATCGAACGGGTTGGGCCAACTGTACGGCTTGGTGATCGCGGGGTTTAGGTCGGGGATGAACACCGGCAAGCCCGCGCTGACCGGCGAGAAGACGCTGTAGACGCCCGCGTTGGAGCGAGCGCGCACCTGGGCGTAGTAGCTGCGTCCGGTGAGCATCCCCGCGGCGGAGTGGGACGCCACTGCGACGTTGCCGGCGAACAGATCGCTGCTGCCGGGCAGCGAGCCCACGATGAGGTTGTAGTCGAGGATGCCGACCGGGCTCGTCGCGTCGGTCCAGGTGAAATTGGCCTTCCCGTCGTACGAGAAGGCGCGGTCGGCGACCGGGGCGGCCGGAGCGGCGGGCGCCGCCGTGTTCGAGAGATTGCCCGCGGTCGCCGAGACCAGCGTCGAGAATGCGCTCGGCGTCCCGCCGCGGTTGACGGCCTGCACGCGCAGGAAGTATTGCGTGCCCGGCGTCAGGGCGAAGAAGGTCGCCGAGGTCGCGAGCGTGCTCGACGAGTCGGTCATCGAGAAGAAGTTGTCCGAGGACACCTGCGCCGTGTAGAACGTGTCCGGCGGATTGGTTCCGGCCGACCAGGTGAAAACGCCGCTCGTGACGTGCACCGGACCCGCGGCCGGGCTCTCGGGCGCCGCCGCCAGCGTGACGGTGGCCTGCGTAACGAGGTAGGCCGTGGGCACGCCGTCGAGATTGATCGCGCGCACGCGGAAATAGTAGGTCGTGTTCGATATGAAGCTCGTGGGCGATGATGACACCGCCGCGGCGAAGCTCGTCGAGACCGGCGCCGCGAAGGCCGCCGAGGTCGAGACGTTCAACTCGTAGGTCGTGTACGAGGGGTTCGACGGCGCGCCGGCCGACCAGGCGAAGGTCAGACCGATCGTCGTTACGGCGCCAAACGAGGGCGCGCCCAGCCCCGGATCGGCCGCCAAGGTGTGAGTCGAGACCGCGCCCGAGGGCGCCGAGTCCCCCCAATCCGTGTAGGCGGTCACGAAGCGGGAGTACGTGGTGTTCGGCGTGAGCGCATCCTCGGCCACGCCCGTCTCCAGGCTCGACGCCGTCGCCTGCGGCGCGGGCAACGGCGCCGTGACGGTGGACGGGAACACCCGGTAGAGCCGGGAGCCCGCGTCCCCGAAGGAAGGAGCGGCACTCCAGGTCCAGACAATCGAGGAGGGGTAGACGTTAGAGACCGCGAACAAAGTCGGCGACGACGCTACCACGCCGAAGCTCACCGAGCCGACGTCGCCCGCCACCGGCGGGGTCGAGGCATCTATGGTACCCACAAACCCGGCGTCTTTGTCGCCGGCGACCCCCGCCGAGGTGGAGAAGATCACCGAGCCGAAAGCCGCCGCGCCGTAGAACAGCTTGATCCGGCCGCCGCCGCCGCCGCCGCCCGGCGCTTTGTCGGGACGGACGAAAGTCGAATCGACGTTTCCGCCCCCATGCCCCTTGGCGGACAGCTTAGAGCCGTCCGCTAGAGTGAGCATTCCCGTCACGCGCAGAAGGATGGTCCCGCCGCCGCCGCCGCCGCCGCCGCCGGGATTCGTCGCGTTCGCGCCGAAGGCGACCGCGGAGGCCGTCGAGCCGTCGACAAGAATCGAGCCCGTCACCGTCATCGACGCGGCCTCGATGTAGATCGCAGCGCCCCCGGAAGCGCCCGAGCCGCCGGATGCGCTCGCGTTGGCGCCGCCGCCGCCGCCGCCCGAACCTTGGAAGGCGTCGTCGGCCGAGATCGGGCTCGTGACGGCGCCCGTCGAGGCGTAGGCGCTCCCGCCAGCCGCTGCGATCCCGCCTCCGCTATCGCCCGCTCCGGCGCCGCCGGCTCCTCCCCCGCCGCCTCCGCCTCCTCCCTTCGCCGCGGCCGCTCCGGCGCCGCTGCCCGCGCCGGCGGCTCCTCCGCCGGTTCCGCTGGATCCGGCGCCCGAGGGCGCTTGGCCCGAACCGCCGCCCGGCTGTCCGCGGCCGACGCCGTTGAGGACGCCGGCGATCGAGACGGTCGACGCGTAAACCGCGAGGTTGGGGCCGCCGGTGAGCGGCGCGACGAATCCGGTGACGCCCGCGGGCAGGGAAAAGAGTCCGACGTTCGTGTAGACCCCGGAGAGAATGTCGTCGTTGCCGACGACGAGGTCCGCGCCGCCTTTGTCGCCGGGGGCGAGCGTCGCGCCCTGCGCCGCGGGAGACAGGAGAAACGTCAGCAGCATTCTCGCGATCATTGGGTGTAACGCAGGGCCGCCTGAATTTTATCCTTCAGGGTCCTCGCCGCTTCGGACGAAGAGTCGATCTTGATGAGTTCGTCTGCCAGGGCGTCGGCCGCCTTGTAGCCGCCCTTGAGGTACTGTTCGACCACCCGATAGTACAGCTGCTCGAACTCCTTGCGCTTCTCGGGCGTCAAAGCCTTTTGCACCTGGGCGCGCAGGGCCGCGGCCTTTTCAGCGAGGCCCGGCTCGTCGGGGACCTCGCGCAGCGCGGCATCGACGCTGCGCAGGGCTTCGCCGTGATTCTTGGCCTCGGAGAACGCATCGGCCTCGGCGAGCCTCGTTTTCACGAGGGCCCGCATCTGCCGACGCACCTGGTCGATGAAGTCCGCGACCTGCGCGTTGCCCGGGAAGCGCTGCTGCGCCTTCTGCGCCTCGATCATCGCCGAGCGCAACTGGCCGCGGCTGAGGAAGGTCGAGGACTGCGCGAGGGCCAGGGCGATCTCGGTGGCCGACTGGGCCTGACGCAGGCCCTCGAGGCGCGCGCGCTCCTCGACGGACAGGTCGCGGTCGATGCGCGCGAGCTCGCGCGCGGCCTCGGCGTGGTCGCGGTCGAGTTCGAGGACGCTGCGCCAGTACTGCCGGCGCGCGAGCAGGTTGCCCTGCCGGTCCTGCTCGCGCGCGAGCGCGGCGCTGCGCTCGATCATCTGGCGCTTGAGAGACTCGTCCCATTTGGCGGTCGTGTGGTTGATTTTTGCGCGGATTTCGCCGTTGAGCGGGGAGAGCAGAGAGGCCGCTTCCAAGTCGCGAAGCGCCTCCTGAATCCGGTCGCGGCGCAGTTCCTCGTCGGCCTTCGAGAGATACGCCCTCGACAGCCGCGCGCCCTCGGCATAGGACAGCTTCCTGATGCCGCGGCGGATCATCTCCTCGAGCTCATCGTGCGTCTGGCCGAAGCGCTGCGTGAAGGTGAATAGACTGGCGACGCCGAGGTCTCCGAGTCGGGCCGCGTAGTCGAAGCTGGCGTTGCCGAAGCGCACGCTGAGGCCGGTCGAAAGGACCTGGTCGCGCACGCCGAGGCGCAGTGCCAGCAGGCGCTGGTACTGGAGCTCGACGCCCGCGGACACAGCCATGCTCTCGTTTGGCGCCTTCGATAGTTTGACCGTGGTCAGCGCGCGCATGCCGGGCGATAGCTTCCATAAATAAGCGGGCGAGACGTCGACCACGCGCGGGTAGCGCACCGGCTGGGACACGAAGGTGAGTTTCGGCGCGACGAGGTTCGAGACCATGAGCCCGAGCGAGAAGCGGTCGTCGGGCTGCAGAATCACTCCCGCATCGGCGCCGCGTCCGGACGCGGAGACCGAGCCGACGGACTCGGTGATGGACTTGACCGTTACGCCGACGGAGACCGGTTTAGGGAGGCGGAGCCAGGGTGAGCCCGCGAACCACGGCAAGGCGAACGCCCTGCCCCAGCCGCCGATCAGCGCGTCCTGCGTGACCGAGAAGTTCATCGGGGCGTCGTTGGGACCGGTGCGCGCCTCGAAGCCGCCGGAGGACTGGCGGACGTAGCCGGCCGCGAAACCGCCCCAACGCGCGGTGGCCACCCCCCCCGAGATGAAGTCGAAGATCGTGTCTTCGAACAATGTCACGTGAGTGGCGCCGGCCTCGGGTTTCGTGAGCTTGGACAGGCCCGCGGGGTTCCACAGGAGAGAACTCGAGTCGTCGACGACGGCGGTCATACCACCCCCTAGTGCCGCCCCCCGGGCCGTGGCGTCCTGCCGGAGGAAATCTCCCGCCTGCCCCGTCTGGCTCCATGCGGGCAGCGACGAAGCGGTCGCGTACAGGAGGATAATGCCGAGGCGCGGCGTCTTCAAGTCGTTGCGCAAGGGTAACAGGGAATGCCGAGTTGGTCAAGCGCCGTGATGTTTTCTACAGTTGTCACATGGCCAAGCTGCTGATCATCGAAGACGACGGCGACCTGCAACAGATGCTCTCGGTCACCTTCAACCGCCAGGGCTACGAGCTGCACTACGCCTTTAACGGGAAGGAAGGATACGACAAGATGCTCACGCTGCAGCCCGACGTGGTCCTTCTCGACTTGATGCTTCCTGTCCTCAACGGCATCGAGGTGCTCAAGCTCGTCACGGCCAACACCTTGCTCAAGGACATCCCGATCATCGTCATGACCGGGCACGGCGACAAGGCGGACTTGCTCGAACAATCGATCAAGTCCCAGGGGGGGCGCGCCTACATAAGAAAGCCTTTTGGGCTGGGGGAAATTCGCTCTCTCGTGCGGCGCATGCTGATCCAGTATCCTCGCCATCCGGTGGCCGCCGCAGAGGTGGCCAAAGGCGAGATTCGCCTCGATATCAAGTTCCGCACGGTCTGGATCAGAGACCGCGTGGTGACCACTTTGTCTCCGATGAAGGCTTCCCTGCTCCAGGTCCTTCTCGAATCCAAGGGCTCTGTCAAGCGCGAGAAACTCCTGCACGCGGTATGGGGCCGCGCGGGCAACGCTCCCGCTCTCGAAAAGACCATACAGCGCCTGCGCGAGGACCTCGGCGACGAGGGCCGCCGCCTACAGACCACGTCCGAAGGCTACGAAATCGTATGCTGACCATATCTGACATTCTCTGACATAGCAGCCCTGGCCCTTCCCCGGGGGACTGTTATCCTTATGGTATCGAACGTCGAACTTTCGTCGGGCTCGCCGTAACCGTAACCGTCTGGACTCTCTGCGCCCGCGCGGGCGCCGCCGCGTGGACCGCGACGACTGCGTTGCCGCAGGCCTATGACGGCCACTCCTTGGTCTATTCCGCCGGCCGATTGTTCCAAACCGGCGGCATCAGCTACAACGGCGGCATTCTCGACGGCATCAAGGTCTTCTCCGCCCCGGCTTCGGACGTGGGGACGCTGGGCGCTTGGACCCCGGAACCGGCGCTGCCGGAGGCGGTTTATTACCACACGAGCGCAGCGGTCAACGGTTTCATCTACATCCTCGGCGGCTTCCATTATACGGACGCGGACGGCATCGTCGTCTCCAATGTCGTCTATCGCGCCGCGGTGAATCCCGACGGAAGCACGGGAGCCTGGCAAGCGGACACACCGCTGCCTCAGCCGGTTTTTTTCCCGAGCGCAGCGTCCTGGAACGGCCGGATTTACGTCACGGGCGGCTGGAACGGAACGGCCTTGATCAATGCCGTTTACTCGGCAGAGGTGCGCACGAACGGCAGCCTCGGGCCCTGGGTCGCGCAGAAGCCCCTGCCCCAGGCGGTCTATACCCACGCCGCGGTGTCCAACGGCACGCTGTACGTGCTCGGAGGAACCGTCAACGGAGGCGCCGATATTCAGAACACGGTGTACTGGAGCAAGATCAACGCAGACGGCTCGCTCGCCAATTGGGCGGCCGCCCCGCCGCTGCCCGCTCCGGTCTCCAACCACGGCGCCGTGGTGGCGAACGGCCGCATTTTCGCGCTTGGCGGCTGGACCGGCGCCGCCCCGACCGCCGCCGTCAACTCGTCTTTGATCGCCGCCGATGGCGGTCTCGGCGGCTGGACGCCGGAAGCGCTCCTGCCGCGGCCGCTTTACCTGCTCGCGACGGCCGCCAGCCCGTCCCACATCTTCGTCAGCGGAGGAATCGACAACGAGGCGATCCGCAGCGAGGTCTACTCGCTGCCCCTGCCCCCTCCTCCGCCGCCGGACGACGGCTTGCCGCCGCGCACGTCCTTGGCCTTCGCGGGGCCGCTGTTCGACGGCATGCCGTTCATCTCGACGGCGACGGTCGCGTCCCTGTCGGCCGTGGACGACGCGCGCGTCGTCGGCGACGGGGCCGGCGTAGGCGTCGCCTCGACACAATGGGCCCTGGACGATGGAGTCTTCGATGCTTACACGGCTCCGATCAGTATCCACACCGACGGCGGCCATTGGATCCGCTTCATGAGCGTGGACATGCTGGGCCACGCCGAGGCCGTGCGCGCCTCCTCCGCCGCGGTTGACGGCACGGCGCCCGTCTCCTCGCTGTCGGTCGGCGCGCCGCGGGCCGTGCTCGCGACCGGCGAGGTCATCATTGGTCCCGCGACCTCGCTCGCCGTCTCGGCCGCCGATCCCGTCGTCAACGGCGCGGCCTCGGGCATCGCCTGGATCCGCGCCGGCGTCGATGAGGCCGCTCCCGCCCCTGTCGACGGAACCTTCCTCCTGCCCGCCGCCGACGGGCCGCACTCGGTGTCCATGCAGGCCTCCGACAACGTGGGCAACGTCGAGGCGGCGCATGTCTCGATCGTGTACCGCGACGCGGCGCGGCCGCAGACGTCGCTGACGCTGTCTTCCCCGGCGTTTACGCCCGCCGACGGCGGCGCGCCGATCGTGGGAGCGCGGACGCTGCTGAGCTTCTCGGCCCAGGATCACGCGGACTCCGCCGGGGTCGCCGCCGGAGTCCATCACACCGAGTACGCGCTCGACGGCGGCGCCGCTTCACTCTACACGGGCGCCTTCAGCTTGGCGGAGGGCGAACACACCCTCTCCTATCACAGCGTCGACAACGTGGGGAACGCCGAGGCCTGGCGCTCGGCCACTTATCGCTCGGACGTCACGCTTGCGCAAAGCACGCTGTCTTGGGAAGGCGCGCCGGGCTCTCCCACGCCGGAGACGGCGTTCACTCTCTCGGCCCTGGACCCGGCGTCGAACGGCGTCGCGTCGGGCGTGCGTCAAATCCTCTATAGCGTCGATGGCGGCCCAGACCAGGTCTACGCTCAGCCGTTCCAGCTCGCGTTGGGCCGCCACACGCTTGCTTACGCCGCCTGCGACAACGCGGGTAACGTCGAGGAGCGCAATTCCGCCACGGTCGTCGTCGGCGCCGCCGACGACCTGCCGCCGCGCACGACTTTGGCCTTCGGCGCTCCGATGTTCGGCGCCATCCCGTTCATCTCCCCGGACACGCCCGTGACCCTGACCGCCGTCGATGACGCCCGCGCCGCCGGTGACGGGACCGGCGTCGGCGTCGCGTTCACGCGATGGGCGCTAGACGACGGCGCTTTCGCCGACTATACGACCCCGATCCGAATCGCCGCCGACGGCGCCCATTGGATCCGCTTCCTGAGCGTCGACGCCGCGGGCCATGCCGAGGCCGTGCGCGCCTCCTCCGCAGCGGTCGACGGCACGGCGCCCGTCTCCGCGCTGTCGATCGGTTCGCCGCAGGCGCTGCTCGCCTCCGGAGAGGTGATCGTCGGCCCCGGCGCCGAGATCGCGGTCACGGCCGTCGATCCCGTCGTCAACGGAGCGGCCTCGGGCATCGCCTCGACCCGCGTCGGCGTCGATGGGTCCGCTCTCGTCCCGGGAGGCGGTGCTTTCCTCCTGCCCTCCGCCGACGGGGCGCACTCGGTGTCCATGCAGGCCGCCGACAACGTGGGTAACGCGGAGGCCGTCCATGCCGCGACGGTTTACCGAGACGGCACGCCTCCAGCCACGATGATCTCGTTCTCCGCCGCGCCCTACGCGGGTCCCTCCGGCCCCGTCTACGGCGCTTCGACCGCGCTGAGCTTTACGGCCGCCGACCCGGCCTCCGGCGGGACGGCGGCCGGCGTGCATCACACCGAGTACGCGCTCGACGGCGGCGCCGCCTCACCCTACACGGGCGCTTTCGGCTTGGCGGAGGGCGAACACGCTCTCTTCTATCACAGCGTCGATAACGTAGGCAACACCGAGGCGGCGCAAGGCGTCTCCTTCGCGGTGGACGCGACCCCGCCGCAGACCAACCTGGCCGTCGACGGCGGCACGACCCTCTTCGGCGTCGACGTGCTCACGGCCTCGGCGGCGCTGTCTCTGTCCGCGACGGATCCGATCTCCAACGCAACGGCCTCCGGGGTCAAGCGCGTCGTCTACAGCGCCGACGGCGGAGCCGACCAGGCGTACGCCGCTGCGTTCCATCTCGCCGTGGGCGCCCATACGCTCAGCTACGGCGCGGTCGACAACGCGGGCAACGTGGAGCCGCGCAAAATGGCCTCGTTGTCCGTGGGGACCTTCCTCGCCGACGCGCTTGCCGGGCTCGACTCGGTTTCTTTGTCAGGCAAAGCCGGAGTGACGGGCTCGGTGCGCACCAATGGCGCCTTCACCGCCAACGGAAAGTCGATGGTGACAGGCGATGTCTCGGCCATGACCGCAGACCTCCGCGGCCAAAGCACGGTGAGCGGCTCGGTGACGCAGGGCCGGGCGACGCTGTCCTCTTCTTCCTACGATCTCGAGTCCGCCGCGGCACAGGCGCGCGCGCGCAACGATAACGCAGCGCTTCCCGCGGGCTTGCTGAATGGCGGCGCGCTGATTTTGACCGGAGGCAGCCGCGTTCTTGCGGCCGGCGACTACTACCTGACGGGCTTGCACCTCTCCGGACAGGCGCGCCTGAGCGTCTCGGGCCGGGTCAACATCTTCCTCCACGGCCCGCTTTCGGTCCTCGGCGGCGCCGAGCTTAACTCGACGGGCGAGGCCAACGACCTGTGGATCATCTCCGACGCCGACGACGCGAGCCTCTCCGGTCATTCTCGCTCGGCGTTTAATCTATACGCTCCGCTCTCCGCCGTGAGCATCGTCGGAAGCGGAGAATTCGCCGGCCGCGTCCTCGCCAGGACCGCGTCGCTGTCCGGCAAGACCCTACAGCCCTCGACGTCGTCCTTGCCCGCGGCCCGTCACGATTCCGGACCCGCCGCGCAGTCGCAGCCGCCGGACGCGCGCAAGGGCGAAGGCACTGCGGGCGGCGGTCATGCCGCGGGCCGCGACTCGGCGGTGGCGTCGTCCCGGCTTGACGCGGCTTCCCCGAGCGTCGCCGCGCGCGGCTCGTCGGCCCCGTCCGCGGGAACGCCATCGGGCCCCGCGCCGGCGCGCGCCGCAGCTTCCCAGCCCGGCGTGCCGCGCGAGCCCAAGCGCCTGGCTGCCGCTGCGTCGCCGCAGCCCGGCGCGGGCACGGCGGGTCCGGGCCGCTCCGCCGGACGAGAGGCAGTCGTGGCCTCGAGCCGGCTCGAGCGCGAAGATCCGCGGCGCGAGTCCTCGGGCGACGCGGTCCTGCCGCCCATCCCTGACCTCGCGGCGGCGGCGCCCGACGCCCGCGCCCGCAACTCGAGGACCGAACCGTCCCGCATGCCGTCCTTCCCTCTCACCGCGCGCGCGGCCTTTTCGGCCGTGGGGCCCGGCGGCAGCGTCGTGCGCGCCGAGGATCGCTCCGCGGTCGTCATCCCCGAGGGCGCCGCGCCCACCGGACTCGCAGTGACCGTGTCGCCCCCTAAGACGAGCGCCCTCGTCGAAAACAATCGCCAGGCCGCCGTCGAGGCGCGCAAAGGACTCGTCGCGGCCGCCTCGGGCGTGCAGTACGGCCCCGAGGGCGTCCATTTCACCAAGCCCGTCACCTTGGAATTGCCCTACGTCCGAGCCCGTCTGCCCGCGGGGGTCTATGAGAAGGATCTCTTCGTCCATTACTGGAACCCGGTCAACGGCGATTGGGAAAAGCTCGAGTCCAGCGTGGACGCGCAGAATCAAATCGTCCGCGCTCAGACCACGCACTTCTCGCTGTACCGGATTTTCGGCGGAGGCTCCAACGGCGCGTCGGCGCCCGAGTCCGTCAACGACCCGTCCTTCGCGGTCCATGCGGGCTACGCCTTCCCAAATCCCGCGCGCGGCGCCTCTCCGGTCGTTATCCGCATCCAGCCCGGCCTCGCCGACTCGGTCTCGGTGCGCGTCTACGACCTCTCGGGCCGCCTCGTGCACGAGTCGTCGGATTTTCGCAACCGCGGCTCCTCCTTCGACGACGGCAACGGCTTCGGCTTCCAATTCACCTTCGATCACACGTGGGACGTTTCCGGCGTGGGGTCGGGCGTCTACAACTTCATCGTCACGGGCCGCAAAGCAGGCGAGACGGACATCCGCATGAGCGGGAAAGTCGCGGTGATCAAGTGAGTGTTAAGATCAGCTTGGCCTTGGCGCTGCTTCTCGGCGCGGCCCCAGGCCGCGCCGCCGAGACGGCCGCGTTCCTCGACGTCGGCGTCGGCGCGCGCGGCATCGGCCTGGGCGGGGCCTTCACCGCGCTGGCCGATGCCTCGAGCGCCGTTTACTGGAATCCGGCAGGCCTCGCCCGTCTAGACAAGCGCGAAATCTCCGTGAGCCACGCCGAGCTCGGTCTCGGCACGCGCGAGGACTTCCTTGCCTACGCGCACCCCACCGCGCGCGGAACCCTCGCCGTTGCGATGACCTATTTGAGCCAGGGGGTTATTGCCGGACGCGACGCGTCCGGCCGGCCGACCGGCGACTATCAGGCCTCGGACGCGGCGCTCTCCGGCTCTTACGGGATCAAGGCCGACTTCGTGGATATCGGCGCGAGCGTCAAGTGCCTCCGCAGCCACATCGCCTCCTCCGAGGCTCAGGGCGTCGCCGCCGACCTCGGCGCGCGCCGCGCATTCGACGGCATCGGGCCCGGGAAGCTCGTGCTCGGCGCAGCGCTGCGCAACATGGGGCCCGGCCTGAAATATGAGACGCAGCGAAACGATTTGCCGCTGCGTCTCGCCGGGGGCGCTGCGTATTCGTTCGCTTCCGGCCCCACGCTCGCCGTCGAGGCTCAGACCGCGCCCCGGGTGGGCGGCGCCGACGCGGGCATCGGCGGCGAGCTGAAAATTCTGGAGGGCGCGCTGCTGCGCCTCGGCTGGTCCACGAAGGGCGCAGCACCCGACGGTTCGGGCTTCGACGCCGCGCGCGGGCTCACGATCGGCCTGGGTCTCGATCTCGTCGGGTTCCGCTTCGACTACGCGGCTCAGGCCGCGGGCGAGCTCGGCGCGGCGCACCGCTTCACGCTCGCGAAGCGGTTCTAGCCTCGGATTGACAGGGGGGCGCGATGGAGCGATAATCATCGTCGGCCTCCCATGAGCATGCGCGTCTTCTGCGGTCCCTTCCAGCCTGCCCTCGAGGACGCGTTCGTCGAATGCGTCCGGGAACTGGCCGCGTCGCGCGCGACTTTCGCCGTGGTCGCGCCCTCGAGACGCATGGCCGAGCGCCTGCAGAGGCTCTTGGCGCTGGAAAGGAGCCTATCCCTTCTCGGCTGCCGTTTCCATACCTTCTACAGCCTGGCCCTCGAAGCAGTCGATGAGGAAGGGAGCCTGACGAAGGATCTGGTCGCCGACGGGCTCTTCCATGACAAGGTCGTCGACAGTGTGTTGGCCGCCAAGTTCCGGGGTCGGGCCTCGACTCGGGGATTGGCCGGGGCGTACCGCTCCAGCATCCGCGACCTGGTGGACTGCGGCTTCTCTCCGGAATCCTATCGGCAGGACTTCGCGGGTCTCCTGAAGGACGGCCCCGAGAAGAAGCGCCTAGAGGAGGTCCTCCAGGTGCAGGAGGAATACCTCCGACGCCTGAGCGTCTCCGGCGTCTTGCCGCCATCGGGTCTGACGCGTCTGGCGGCGGAGGCGGTGGAAAAAAGCGACGGATCCGCGTTGGAGCGCTACGCGGCGCTTCTGTACTACGGCTTCTACGATCTGACCGGCGCGCAGACGGACTTCTTCTCCGCAGTCGTGAAGGCGCGTCCCGTTTGCGTCTTCTTCCCTTATATCAAGGATCACCCAGGTTACCGCTTCGCACAGCGGTTCTACGAAGAGGTGCTCCACGCGGGAGGCGCTGCGCCCATCCATCTCGAGGCGCGCAGCGCCTCCCGCGCCTTGGGACCGGTGTTGGACGCCCTGTCACGCCCGGCCCGGCGCGCCGTCTTGGCGCGGGAGAACGCACTCGTCGTCATCAGCGCCTCGGGCGCAGGCGACGAGGCTTGGGCCGCGGCCAAGGAGATACTGCGCCTGCGCGCCGGAGAAGATCCGCCGGACTTTTCCGAGATCGGCATCGTGGCCCGAACCCTTGAGCCTTACCGCTCCACGCTCGCCGCCGTCCTCAGGGAGAATGCCATCCCCTTCAACTTGGGCTCGGGCGATCCGCTCCTGCGCCATCCCATCGCCAAGCTGTGCCTGAGCCTGCTCCAGTTGGGCCGACGGGACTTCCCGGCAGCGGACGTGCTCGACATCGTGGAGTCGCGCTACTTCCGCGCCGGACGCTTCCGGCTCGGAGCCGATTGGCGCGGCCTGCGTTCGAACTGGCGCCGACTCATCGAGAGGGTCGGCGTCCAGGGCGGCTGGGCTCAATGGGACGGGATGGTCTCCCTTTGGTCCCGACAGGATCTGGAACTCTACCCGCGCTTGGTCGAGGAAGGGCTGCCCGGGCAGATCATTCCCAAGGAAGACACGGCTCAGCTCTGGGCTCTGCTCCAGGACTGGGACAAGGATCTGCGCCGTCAGACGGCGGGCTCGTGGAAGGATTCCTCCGCCAAGGCTCGGGCCCTGCTCGAAGCTCATTTCGAAGCGACGGAGCGCGCGCCGGGCTACGAGGCCTGGACGGTCGTGCTCGCGTCGTTGGATTCGCTGGCGGACTTCGATCGGGGGCTGGCGAAAGTCTCCTGGGAGAGCTTCCTCGACGCTTTCGAGGAGAAACTCCGCGGCTCCGCGCTGGAGCCGCCGCCCGAGTGCCGCGGCGTGCGCGTCCTAGACGCCATGGACGCGCGCGGCGAGTCTTTCCGCGTGTTGTTCCTGCTAGGCCTCCAGGAGGGTTCCTTCCCGCGCCAGGTCCGTGAGGACCCGCTCCTGCCCGATGGGGTGCGCAAGGCTCTGCGCGACGCGGCCGGTTATCGCATCCAGCCGAAGCTGGGCGCTCACGATGAGGAACGCTTCCTCTTCCATCTCCTCGCGACCTCGGCCGCGCGGCGCCTCTATTGCGTCCATCAGCGCTCCGACGAAGACGGCAAGGCCCTCGTGCCCTCGCTCTATTTGAGCGATCTCTGCCAGGCTGCGGGCCGCGATCCCGCGGCTCCCGCGAGGTGGCGCGTGTCGCGTCAACCGCTGGTCAAGCTCAAGGAACTCGCCTGCGAGGAGGCGTCCCTGCTCGCGCCGAAAGAGGCATCCCTGCTCCTGGCCAACCAAGGATCGCCGGAGGACGGCCTCTTCGCGCCGTTGGCGGGCTGCGTCCCCTCTTTTGCGTACCCGGGGCTTTACCGCAGCGGCCTTGAAGTCGTGCATGAACTCAACCGGCCGGGCGAGCCCGGCGGCCATGACGGCCTCATTCGGCCGCCGACGGAGTTCCTCTCGAAAATCGACGAGAAGGGCCTGTCGCCGAGCACGCTGGCCGAGTTCCGCGGCTGTCCCTTCAAGGTTTTTGCGTCCCGGCTGCTGGGGCTTAAAGAGGCGGAAGCTCCGTCCGAGTCCGGCGAGCTGGACCCGCGCGAGAAGGGATTGCGCTACCACTCGATCTTGGAGAACTTCTATAAGACGTTGAACGCGGGCGGATTCTGGAAGAGCCCGGCGAGCGAGGACTGGCGGGGCACGCTCGATGACTGCCTCCGGGAGAAGCTCTCGAAGGACGGCTGGCGCGGCTTGGGCGTGTATCCGGTCATCTGGAAGTCTCTCCGCGAGAGGATGTGCATCCACCTCGCGCGGACCCTCGCGCTGGACATCGCCCGGCTGCGCGCGGAGGGGCTTGAGCCGCGCGAGTTCGAGCTCTCGCTGACGAGCGTCGTCGACGGAGTCAAGTTGATGGGAAAACTCGACCGTCTCGACTGGGATCAGGCGGGGACGCGCTATCGCGTCATCGACTACAAGAGCACCTTCCACAAGGGGAGCCTCAAGAGTCTGGCGGAGAAGCTCATCCAAGTCCAGGCGCCGCTGTATCTGGAACTGGCTGAAGCCGCCGTCAGCGCGCTACCCGACAGCGCCCAGCCTTTGAGCGCGGACTTCCTGGCCATCGAGGACTCCGCCGCGGCCACCGGACATGACTGCATCCAGTCTTTGACCAAGGAGGAATGGGAGAAACTTCGCCCGCTGGTTCTGGGCGGCGTGCGGCGCTTGCGCGGGATGATGGCGGATGGAAAATTTTTCGTCACGCCGGACGAGGGACAAGGGAAGGTCTGCGACTACTGCTCGTTCGGTTCTCTCTGCCGCAAGTCGCACGGCATGACCCGCGCTCGCGCCGAGGACTCCCGCCTGCGCGCCGAATTCGAGGCATTGCGTGAACGACGATAGCGACGACCGCGCGCGGGCGCGCTTCGAGTTGGGCGACAACGCCGTCGTCGAGGCGGGTGCGGGCACCGGCAAGACCACGCTCCTCACGGACCGGATCCTCTTTACGCTCCTGGCGGGAGGGCCGAAGGCGGCGGGCGTGCCCATCGAGCGGCTCGTGGCTCTGACCTTCACGAACAAGGCGGCCGGAGAGATCAAGCAGAGACTTTCCTCGCGTCTGTCCGACCTGCTGCTCCACGAGACATTGACCGATCCCCAGCGCAAGGGCGAGGCGGAGGAGCGGCTCAAAGACGCGCGGGAGCGCTTCGGCCGGAGCGAGGAACAAGTCATGGAGACGGCACGCTCGGCGATCTCCGGCATGGATCGGGCCCTGATCGGGACCATCCACCACTTCGCAGCACGGATACTGAAACGCTATCCCCTGGAAGCGGACGTGGACCCAGGCTTCCAGGTGGACATGGGCGAGGGGTTTTTAGACCTCTTCGCGACCGAGTGGAGCCGCTGGCTCTGCGACGAACTGGGCGAGCAGGCTCCGCGTGAGGATTCCTGGCTGGAAGTCCTGCGTCTGGCCGGGATCTCGGACCTGCGCCGCCTGGCCTGCGACCTGTGTCAGGATAAGGTTCGTTTCGAAAACATCGGCTTGAGCGCGGAGATGAAGGTCGAGGTTCGGCGGATCGTGGATAGCTTCGCGCCTTTGACCCGCATCATGACGGACCCCAAGAGGGGGAAGATCCGGGAACATCTACAGGAGCTTGCGCCGCGCATCGCGGGCATCGAGCGGATCCTTGAGTCACCTCTGCCCATCCCTGGCGAGAGGGAAGCCCTCATCTCGAAGGCGAAGTCTTGGCCCGCGGCCTGGACGGACCTGCCGGGCCGATCCGACTACGACAGGTGCTGCGAACTGGCTCTGGCCACCTCGGGCCTGCAGGAGAGCCTAGTCGCCAAGGCCGTAGCGCTCGTCCTGCCTTTTGCGAGGCGTTTCCGGGACCTCTCCCGCCGCAAGGGTCTGGTCTCCAATGACGGCCTTATCCTGGGCGTCTGGAGACTGGTGCTCAAGGAGAAGTCGGTGCGCGAGGAGCTTAAGTCCTCCTACGATGTCCTCCTCATCGACGAGTTCCAGGACACCGACCCAATCCAAGGCGAGACTCTCCTTCTTCTGGCTGAGAAGAAGGGCCTCTGCGCGGACTCCTGGCGGGAGGTCGTTTTCGAACCGGGCAAGCTCTTCATCGTGGGCGACCCCAAACAGTCCATCTACCGTTTCCGCGGCGCGGATATGCGCGCCTACGACGGTTTCAAGGGGCTTATGAAGGCACAGGGCGCGCAGGTCTGCCGTTTGCGGCGCAGCTTCCGCAGTCACGCCGGTATCGTCTCTTGCGTCAACGCGCTCTTCTCCCAGTTGATGTCGGGGCAGACCGGGCTCCAGCCGGAGTATGCGGGCATCCTGCCGAGCGCGCCCGGCGAGCCCGGGGGGGAGGCTCGGACGACGCTCGTTTTGTTCCGCGACTCCTGCAGCGATAAGAAGCTTAAAGCCGACGACGCGCGCCGGGCCGAGGCGGCTTGGATCGCCGATTGGATCGCGAGCCGCTGCGGGCCGGGCCTGCCGTACAAGGACACAGCCCTCCTCCTGAGGAAGACCTCCTCCCTCGAGATCTATCTTCAGGCCCTTAAGAAAAGGGGCATTGCCTACGCCGTCGAGGCGGACAAGTACTTCTACGGCGCCCAGGAGGTCCTGGACTTCAC
>MGTX01000008.1:0-33569 GCA_001799675.1 Elusimicrobia bacterium GWA2_66_18 | reverse complement strand
GGAGGAGCCTCGCAGTCATCTCGGATTTCGGCCGGATGACGGCCCGTCTGCGATCTTTCGCGGGTCGCGAGCCCCTCGATGAGTTCGTCTCTCGTGTCCTCGGGGAGACCTTCCTTCTGGAACTCTGCGCCGCGGCGTATCACCATGAACAGACGGCGGCCAACCTGGGCAAGTACCGGCGCCTGGCGCGCGACGCCAACGAGTCTCGCGGCGCCACTCTCAAGGAGTTCATCGCTGAGGTCGTCCGCTCAATGGGCGACGATTCCCTCAAGGAGGGCGAGAGCCCTCTCGCCGACGAGCAGTTTGACGCGGTGCGCATCCTCTCGATCCACAAGGCCAAGGGCCTCGAGTATGGGACGGTCTTCCTCGCAGACATGGGGGGGCAGATCAACCGCGGAGGCTCGGGTAGGTCGACTTGCCGCGTGGACTGGAGTACCGGGCGCGTCGGTCTGCGTCTCAACGACGCCAAGGCGGCAGACCTGGCCATGGCCTTCATCGAACGCCGCGAGCGGGAGCGCGATGAGGCGGAGGCTCTGCGCCTCCTCTATGTGGCCATGACCCGCGCCAAGAGCCGACTCTTCCTTCTGGGGGGCGCTGCGCCCGGGAGCACCGCCTCATTCTCCGAATTCCTGTCCCGCGTCGGCGCTTGGCCGGCGCAAGTCGAGGTCGACGGTAAGAAACAGTTGGAGCCGCTCGAGGACTTCAGGCCCCATGAGAAGCTTGGGCTGGACTTTCAGATGATCGACCTTTCGAAGCCGCGGGCGGCAACGACCGACAAAAGCACCTCCCCGATCCGCGCGATCTTAAGGCTGGACGGCAAGGCCCTGGCCGAGAAGTGGCGCGTGAGCTTCGACGAGGGACGTCGCCTCGCCGCGTCCCATGTCTTCACGAGTCCCACGGCCTACCTCAAGGAGGCGGAGAAGACGGGTCTTCCGGAGGAGTTCGCCTCATCTGTCTCCGCCTTGCCCCGACGGTGTCCCGGGCGATCTCGCGAGGAGGCGGCGCTGGTGGGCGAAGTCTGCCACCGGGTTTTGGAGTTCTGGGATCACGCTCGGCCTGGAGACTTGGAGGCCGGCCTCAAGAGCGCGAGGGCGGCCATCGCTCGACGGCGCCCCGCGGCCCCTTGGGACGTCCTCACGGCCGAGGCGCGGGGGATTCTCAAGGGATTCTTCGCCACCGAGGCGGCGCGCGCCCTGGCGCGATGCGAGATCATGGGACGGGAGATCCCCTTTGTCTTCCCTCACGGCGGCAAGGTGGTGCGCGGGAGCATCGACCTCTTGTGCCGTCAGGACGGGAGGTTGTGGGTGGTGGACTATAAGACGGACGAAGGCAAGGCGAAGAAGGGCGCGAAGATCTCCAATTACCGGCGCCAGGGCGCGGTTTACGTGGAAGCGGTCCGCCGGGCGCTCGGCGAGGCCGCGGGCTTCAAGATCCTCCATCTGAGAGACGGCGCGATCACGGAGGTAGCGCTCGGTCAGTCTTGAAGGAAGGCGGCGCATATTGTTCAATAGCCCCATGTCGACGCAGGCGGGGAAGCTGCTCCTGGTGGTGGATGATGACGAGGTCATCCGAGATATCCTCCCCCGCGCCGCCTTCTGCGGCGCGGGCCCCGGCATCGGGGGCTGCCAGGCGGGCGGCTTCTGACGATATCCTGGCGCCGCCTCCTGTTGAGCGCGGCGGGCCTGCTGGCCTTCGTCTACGGCGCGGCTTATGTCGATCTGGTCCTGCGAGCGCGTTCGTCCTACCTCGAGGGAGAGAAGTGGCTGGAGTGGAGCCGCCGGCCTGAGCTCAAGAAGGCGCACTTCGATGGAATCTATGCGGCCCGGGAGGTCGAACTCGCGCGCGAGCGCGATGCCGGAAGACTATCGCCCGCCGCTTGCGACAAAAAACTATTCCTGGCCCGCTTCGAGAGGGACCAGGCCGTGGCAGAGAGCTCCCTCAAATACGCCTATGTCTGGTTCCAGAGCGCGGCCGAACTCTTCACTCCGCCGGAGAGCCGCTGGGTCGTCTTGTCCCGCGGGCGCATGAAAGAGACGCGCGCTCTCTGGAAGAAGGAACTCGACGCCAAGAAAGTCCCCTACCGGGACTACATGCTCGACTAGGACACACTCCTAACGTGCTGCGGCTCTTCGTCGGCGTCCTGCTCCAGCCCCTCGCCGCGAGCATCGCCTGGTCCGCGGCCAAGGCGCTGGGCGGCGTGGCGATGCGCTCCTCCGCCGCGGGACCGTTCGTGGCGGGCCTGGCGCTGGCGACGGTCACTTGGCTCATCGGCAGGCACGTCTTCGACCCCATCGGCCCGCTCGGCCGGGTCGGGCGCTCGGCGCGCTGGTCCTACGTCGCGGGACATGAACTCACGCACGCCCTGGCCGCCTGGGCGATGGGCGGCAGCGTTTCCGCCATGAAGATCGAGGAGAAGGGCGGGCATGTGGACGTCTCCGAGTCCAACGCCTTCGTCGCGCTGGCCCCGTATTGCTTGCCTCTCTACTCGCTTCTCGTCGTCCTCGGCTACCGCGTGCTCCTCTGGCTCAAGCCCGATTCTCAGGCCGACGCCCTCTTCCTTCTCCTGATGGGCGCAACACTCGCCTTTCACGCGCTGATGACCTGCCAGACCATCACGGAGGCCAAGCAGCCCGACCTGGAGGCCGCGGGCGGCAAGGTGTTCTCTCTGTCCGTCATCGGCTGCGTCAATGGAGTGCTGGTGCTGGCCTTGCTCAAGACGCTCTTCCCCGAGACGGTCGCATTCGGCGTGCATTTGCGTGAAGCCGGCCGCGACGCCTGGTGGTTCTGGACGGGGGCCTGGCGCCTGCTCTGGCCGGCCCTACAGAATCTCGCCCGAAGGTTCGGCCGGTGAGCGAGATGCGCCGCGAGTTCGGCCGCAAGGCGTTCCATATGCTGGCGCTCGGGTACTGGGGCGCGTTCGTCCTGCTTGGCTGGCCGCGCGTCGGCTGGTGCATGGCTGCCTGGCTCGTCGCGGTCTCAGCCATCGAGACCGCGCGGCTGAAGGTCCCGGTCATCGAGCGCTTCCTGGTCGGTCTCTTCGGTGGGCTGATGCGCGAGACGGAGCGCCGCCACTACAGCGGGATCATCCACACGACGAGCGGCAGCCTCGCGGCGATGCTCATCGCCGCGGGAGATCCGGCCATCGTGGGAACGGCCATCGGTCAGCTCGCCTTCGGCGACGCGGCCGCGGCCCTGGCCGGCAAGGCCTTCGGCCGCACGAAGATCCTGGGAGGCAAGAAGTCCCTGGAAGGGACGCTGGCGGGACTGGCGGCGGGCTACGCCGTGGCCTTAGCCTGCGGAATGCTCCCGGGTGCGGCGCTTGCCTCGGCCCTGGCCGCCAGCGCGGTGGAGCTTATGCCCACCACGGGGTGGTTCAACGATAACCTCTGGATGCCGGTCGCCTCCGCCTGCGTCCTGCGCCTCCTGGGGGCGCGGTGAAGGCGGCGGGATGAATTTAAGACTTGCGCTCGTCGCCAGACGAGTGGAAGGTCTCTCGGGCGCGGCCCGCATCATCCTCGAGGAGGCCCGCGCCGCGGCCGACGCGGATTGGGAAGTCCACGTGTTCGCGGAGAAGTTGGACCGCGAGGCCATCCTCGCCGTCGGGGCGGCGCCTCGCCCCGTCCTTCGCTGGCCCTGGGGGTCTTGGCTCAAGCGCCGGGCTTTCGCGGCGACCGCGGGCCGGATGGTCCGAGGCTTCGATCTCGTGCACGGGCACGGAGACCTCCTCGATCAGGACCTCTTGAGCCTCCACAACTGCGTCCACGCGGCGCATGAAGCGGCCACAGGCGCGCCGCTGCCGGCCGACGACGCCGTCGGACGGATGCACGCCCTCCAGCTTCGCGAACGCCGTTTCCGCCTGCTCGCCGCCAACTCGCGTCTCATGAAGGACGACGTGGTGAGGCGGTTCGGCGTGCCGCCGGAGTTGGTCGAGGTCGTCTATCCCGGTTTCGAACCGTCTCGGTTCAAGCCGGGCGACCGTGAACGGCTGGGTCAATCTCTTCGTGCCGAGACGGGCATTCCCCCGGATGCCGTCCTTTTCGGCCTCGTCACCTCAGGCGACTTCGAGAAGCGAGGTCTTCCGGTCTTCTTGAAGGCGTTCGCGGCTGTCGCGCGGGAATGTCCTCAAGCGCGCGCTCTCGTGGCGGGCAAAGAAGCTCGGCCGGGGCCGTATCTTCGACTTGCCGCTGAACTCGGGATCTCGGACAAGGTCGTCTTCCGTCAGCCGATGACTGCGGTGGAGCGGCTTTACCACGCGCTGGATGTGTATGTTCACGCGGCGCGCTGGGAGGAATTCGGCATGACCGTCTTGGAGGCGCTGGCCTGCGGCGTTCCCGTCTTGACGGGGAGAAGCGTCGGGGCTTGCGAACTGTTGTCCGGGGAAGCGCGCGAAGGGATTCTCGATGATCTTTCGCCCGAGGTCCTCGCCGCGGCGATGCTCCCGCTGGCCCGTGAGCCCGAGCGCCGAGCGCGCCGGGCCGCCCTCGGTCCCGCGGCCGCGGCCCCCTGCGCGTGGCCGCGTCACGCGCTCTCCGTCCTGGCCCTCTATGAACGGCTTACAAAGAAGTAGAATCATCTCATATGACGTCCACGGACGCGGCGCGGTGGGCGCTGCGCGTCTTCGCGGCGGCCTTGCGCGGGGTTCTTCGCGGCTTGGGCTGGCTCTTCCTCGTCGCTGTCCTCATCGTGGCCGGCGTCGGCGTCTACGCCTACCGGCGCTTCAATCCCGAGACCGCCCGGACGCTCGCCGTCGAGCAGTTGACGGCGCTCCTGCGTCGCGAGGTGAGCATCGAACGCCTCGTCTTGACCCCGCGCGGCCTGAAGGTGCGAGGGCTGCGCGTGCGCCGCGGCCGTCCCGGCGACGGCGCCGACGACCTGCTCGTCTGTGACTCGGCCCTGATCACGGTCAAGCTCCGGCCTCTGCTTCATCGGCGCCTGGAATTCGACGCCGTGTTCCTCCAATCGCCGCAGATCTCCCTCCTGCGCGACGCCGAAGGGGTCTGGGACCTTGCCGACGTGTTCGTCTCCTCGCAGACCAAGCGGGGCACGCTGCCTCTGGCCCTGGCTTCGGCCGAGACCGTGGTGGAGGACGCCGTCCTGCGCGTAGACGACCGTCTCAACGGGCGCAAGGCCGTGTTCGAGAAGTTCTCCCTGCGCGTGGTCAGTTTCGACGAAGAGCAGTCCTTCCCCATCAACGTCTCCTTTGTCAGCGCCGTGAGTTTCGGCACGCGCACGGTGACGACCACCCTCAGCGGTTCCGGGACCGTCGACCTCGCCGGCCTGCAATGGATGAACGCGGCGGCGCGCATCGAGCGCTTCAGGGCCGTGGTGGACGGCCTGGCGGTCACTGGGTCGGCCTCCGTCATCGGCTTCTCCAACGCGCGCATGGAAGCCGACATCTCCGTGCCCGCCGTCGAGCCGGAGCGCTGGCGCCTTTTGACGGGCGTCTCGTCGGACTTCTCGCTGCCGGCCACGCGTTGGAAAGCGCGGTTTTCCCTGCCGGCCTCGGGGATGCTGGAACTGGAGAGCCTTTCGGCCGAATCTCCGGCCGGGACGGTCTCGGCGGCCGGGTTGCTGGATTTTGCCGGGCCCTCTCCCAGTCTGAGCCTCGAGTTATCGGCGCGGGATTTCTTAATCGGCAAGGCGGCGTCCTGGCGCCCGGCCTGGGCGCAGCGTTCGCCGTCGGGCCGCGCGACCCTGCGCGCGGCCCTGACGGGCTGGCCCGGCCGTCTGCAGGCGCGCGAGGCCGAACTGTCCCTGCGCGGCTTTGGCGCTTCCTGGGGAGAGCGGCGCCTCGAGGGCCTGGATCTCGACGCCTCCTCTTCCGACGAGTTCTCCAAGATCAAGGTCGCGGTCTCCAAGGGCAGGGTCGCGGCCTTTGGCGCTGTTTTCGACGAGATCGCCCTGGCCATGGGCGTGGAGAAGCAGAACATGGTCGTCGAGCGGCTGGCCTTCCGCTGGGGAGATTCCCGCATTAAGCTGCGGGCGCGCGTCGAACATCTCTCCGCTCCCAAGGAAGTCGTGCTCTCCGGCTACGCGGACAAGCTCCGCTGGGAGGACGCGCAGAGCCTGGTGACGAGCATCGCCGCCGCCATCTCCACGCGGACGCGCGGCGGCGAGGATGATCCCCGCCCGTGGGTTCGCACCTTCAAGTACGCCATCCCCCGCGGCTTCCCGGACACGGCGGGCCGCGTGCGGGTCGGCGAACTGACGCAGGCCCACTTCTGGTGCAAGGACCTGGACCTGCTCTGGTCCCTGCGCGGCGTGACCCAGGACCTGGACAAGGCCAGCGGCGAGGCGCGCGTGCGCCTGGGCGCCGGCCGGGTGTCGGACATCCCGACCGTGCAGAACTCCCATAAAATCCTGCGCGTGATCTTCCTGCCGTTTGTCTACATGCACAAGATGAACAATCTCTCCGTCTTCAGCACCGCGACGGCCTATCCCAAGACCCTGGATTTCAGCAGCATCGAGGGGGAGTACGCCGTGTCCGAGGGCGTGGCCGAGACGCGCTACTTCAACGTCGACAGCAGCCAGCTCGCGGCCTACGCCGACGGCAGGGCCGACTTCGGCCGCGAGAAGGTTGACATGAACATCCTGACACGGCTGACCGGCTATCGCGGCACGCTTCCGGAGTGGTGGGTAGACGAGGCCGGCCGCCCCGCCATCGGCTTCCGCGTGAAGGGAGACCTCAACCAGCCGGCGATCGAGCCCCGCTTCAAGAAGATCGGCGAGGGCGAGCTTGAACGCATGGTGGACGAGGGCCGGACCCGTGCCAAGAAACGCTTCGAGGCGCTCGAGAAGATTCAGACGCTCTGAGAACGAGGAGGACGGTGTTATCATGAGGATGAACAAAATGGACGTGTTGGGGATACTCCAGGAACACGGCGCCGTGGCCGGAGGCCACTTCCGGCTGGCCTCGGGCCTGCACACCCCCGTCTACCTCCAGACGGCGCTCGTCCTGCAGTACCCGCACATGGCGCAGAAGATGGCCAAGGCCCTGGCCGCCAAGTTCGTCGCGTCGGTGGACGTGGTGATCTCGACGGGCTTAAGTTCCGTGATCCTCGGCCAGGAAGTCGCGCGCGTCAAGAAGTCCCGGGCGATATTCACCGAGCGCGTCAACGGTTCCATGGCCTTCCGCCGCGACTTCCGTCTGGAGCGGGGTGAGCGCGCCCTCGTGGTGGTGGACGTGCTGACGACCGGGCGCTCGAACGCCGAGGTGGTCGCGCTGGCGCAGGCCTACGGTGCGCGCGTCGTAGGCGTCGGAGCCCTGGTGGACCGGTCCTCGGGGCCTCTCTGTCTGGGCGTGCCCGCGCGCAGCCTCGTCGATTATCCGCTGGAGGCGGCGCCGTCGGACTCCTGCCTACAGTGCGCGGCGGGCGTGCCGCTCTCGACCTCGCGGCGCGGGTTCGAAGCCGGCTCGGAAGGCGAGTGAACAGGAAAGCATTTCCGGCCGGCGGCTCTCCCGCCTCCGGCCGCCGTCTCGGGCCCGCGGAACAGGGTCTCGACTCTCTGGAGGTCTCATGATCGAACGCTACACCCGCCCCGCGATGGGAAGGATATGGTCGGACGAGCAGCGCCTGCGCGCCATGCTGCGCGTGGAGGAGGAGCTCCTCAAGGCGATCGCGCCCGAGAAGGGCATCCCCGCCGCGGAGCTCAAGGCCTTCAAACGCCTCATGGAGAAGTCCCTGCTGGAGGCCTCCCGCCGCAAGGAATCCTCGGCGGGTCATGAGGTGATCGGCATGCTCTCCGCGGTCGCCGGAGAGCTTAAGTCCAAGGCGCCCAAGGTGGACCGCTACCTGCACTATGGGATGACCTCCTCGGACGCGCTCGACACGGCCCTGGCCCTCCAATTGCGCGCCGCGGCCGATCTTCTCGTCGCAGGTTGGGAAGAGGTCGCGCGCCGCATGAAATCCCTGGCGCGCAAGCACGAGCGGACCTGGATGGTCGGCCGCACCCACGGAGTGCACGCCGAGCCCATCACTTTCGGCATCAAGATCGCGGGTTGGCACGCCGAGGCCCTGCGCTGTCTCAAGCGCCTGCGCGCGGCGCGCGAGACGATTTCCTACGGCAAGGTCTCGGGCGCCGTCGGCGCCTTCAGCCAGCTGCCGTCCTCCGTCGAGGCCGAGGTCTTAGACGCCCTGGGCCTACGCCCGGAGCCGGTCTCGACGCAGGTGGTTCCGCGGGACCGCCACGCGGAATATTTTCATTCCCTTGTGCTGTCGGCATGCGCGATCGAGCGGGTGGCGCTCGAGATACGGCATCTACAGAAGACGGAGATCCTCGAACTGGAGGAGCCGTTCTCGGAGGGTCAGAAGGGCTCCTCGGCCATGCCGCACAAGCGCAACCCCATCCTGTGCGAGAATTTAAGCGGGCTGGCTCGGCTCATCCGCTCGCACCAGTCCGCGGTGGTGGAGAACTGCCTGCTGTGGCACGAGCGCGACATCTCTCACTCCTCCAACGAAAGGATCATCTTCCCGGACGCGCACATCGCGCTCGACTTCATGCTCCACCGCCTAGTCCATATCCTCGACGGCCTGCGGGTGCATCCTCGGCGCATGAAGGACAATCTGGAGAGTTCTCAGGGGCTCGTCTTCTCGCAGAAGGTCCTTTTGCGTCTCATCGACGCGGGACTCGGGCGTCTGGAGGCCTACGACCTGGTCCAGCGCAGCGCGATGAAGACCTGGAAGGGCGAGGGCACGCTCCGAGCGACCCTCGGCGCCGATCCCGACGTCACCAAGCGGCTCTCGGCCAAGGACCTCGACGACTGCTTCGCGCTCGAGCCCTACGCCGCCTCGGCGCGGGAGATATTGAAGAGGGGAGGATGTCTCTCATCGTGAGGACGCGTCGGCGCGGTCAGCCCATCATGATTTTCATCCTGCCGGCTCAAACCGGGATTTCATGACGATAATCCCACCCGTAATCCGTTCGGCGTCGATTTCGGGGCCGAATTATGCTGGTCGGTCTAATTCAAAGAATGTTTATCCTCGAATTCAGCGGTTACGCGCATTTGGTTCCTTTTGTGGAAACTGAGGACGAGATTTTCCTTAAGACTATCATCCCCAATAGGCAAGCCACAAAGCGCTGCTTGGGCGGAGAGAAACAATGAGCAAGCTGACCAAGGAAGAAAGGGAGTTCACTCGCTCGTATGAGCGCGGGGAATGGAAGCCAGTCGCCAACCGCAAGGCCGAGGTTCGCCGGTATCAATCATATGCTCAAGATGCGCTTCAAAAGAGCAAACGGATCAACATCAGACTCTCGCCTCAGGATCTTGAGGGCATGCAGCAGCGTGCAGTCGAGGAGGGCAGCCCCTACCAGACGCTGGTCGCGAGCATCATCCATAAGTTCGTGACAGGGCGCCTTGTCGAGCGAGGGGTCTAACCTTCCGCTTGAGCAGACCGCGTCTTTTTGGAGTCATTTTAATAGCCGCGGCTGCTCAGCGGTAACGTTCGGGCTGGACCATTTTTTCAAAGAAACTCTTGAATTGGAGCAGGAGTCCCGCTATCCTCTACCTATGACGACCAAACAGAAGGTTATGAAGGCCGTACAGGGCTTACCGAATGACGCATCCTTTGAGGACGCGATGGAACGGCTCCTCTTCTTGTCCAAGGTCGAAAGAGGCATCCAACAGTCGGATGCCGGCCTGACTATACCCCACTCGAAGATCAAGCAGACGATGAAGCGATGGTTGAAATAAGATGGACGCCCCAGGCTGCACAAGACTTGGATTCCATCACGACTTTCATCTCCCATGATTCCGCCCAGTACGCGAGTCTATTCGTCATTGATTTATTCCAAGCTGTCGAGCGCATAGCTGCATTCCCCCAATCTGGTCGCATTGTTCCTGAACTTGGCAATTACCAGACGCTGCATGTCGAGTCAGGGGGATATATTCTTCGAACGGGCCGAGGCGGCGCTGGCTCCTTTTTGGGGTGCTCCCAATGCAAAGCGGAGCATCAGGATGCCTCTGCATGTCTTGGCTGGTAGGCATGTAGTGGTGGAATGATCCGCCCCATCGTCTTGCTGACCGACTTCGGCCATCGTGATCCCTTCGCCGGCATCATGAAGGGCGTCATCCTCTCCCGCGCCCACAAAGCGACCGTCGTGGATTTGTCTCACACAATCAGGCCCGGAGACATCCCCGCCGCGGCCCTCGCCTTGAGGCAGTCCGTGCCGTACTTCCCCAAGAGATCGATCTTCACGGTCGTGGTGGACCCCGGCGTGGGATCGAATCGGCGAGCGGTCTGGGGCCGTTCGAGGACGCACGACTTCCTCGCCCCGGACAATGGAGTCCTGACCTGGCTCCAGGATGAGGATAGGATCGTCGAATGGCGCGAGGTCGCGAACACTCGACTGTTCTTGTCAAAAGTGAGTTCCACCTTCCACGGTCGGGATATTTTCTCTCCGGTCTGCGCATCCTTGGCCGACGGCCTGCCTGCTTCCCAGCTCGGCCCCAGGATCTTAGATCCCGTCCGATTGCCCTGGCCCGAACCGAGGAGTGTCCGCGACGGCCTCGAAGGCGTTATACTGTCGCGTGATCATTTCGGCAACGTCGTGACGAACATCCCCGCGGCGCAGGTCCAGCGGAGAGGACATATCTTCCATCGCGGCCGCGACCTCGGCCCCCTGCGCACCCATTACGCTGCGGTCCCGCCCGGACGGCCGTTGGCCGTCGCCGGCTCCGCGGGACTCATCGAGATTTCGACTCGCGACGGAGACTATGCAGCCCGCAGCCGCGCGCGTCGGGGAGACCCCGTCCATGTCCGATACCGCGCATAAAGCGAATATGCTCGCCCGCGTCATCCTCAACCCCACGCAGGAGAAGCGCCTCCTTGCCGGGCACAACTGGGTCTTCTCCAACGAGATCCGCGAGGTTTTCGCGGAGAGCGAACCTCAGGCGGGAGACCTCGCCTTGGTCGTGGCCGCCAGCGGCCACGAGTTGGGCTTGGCCTTTTACCACCCTCACAGCCTCATCGCCGCGCGCATGCTGACCCGCAGTCCCAAGGAGCCGATCGACGCCGACTTCTTTGGCAAGCGCCTGGCCGACGCCATCGCCTACCGCGAGAAGGTCTGCCCGGGGGAGAACGCCTATCGACTCTGCTTCGGCGAGTCGGACGGGCTGCCGGGGCTGATTATCGATCGCTACGGCTCGATCCTGGTCCTGCAGGTCCTCTCCGCGGGCATCGAGAGGCGCCTGGACCTCATTGCGCAGGCGCTCTGCGCACTCCTGAAGCCGCAGGGCATCTATCTCAAGAACGACCACCGTACGCGGTCCCTGGAGGGGCTGCCTCTGGAATGCCGCACGCTCTCCGGCGTCGTGCCGGAGAAGGTCCCGATCGTGGAGGGCGGCCTGCGCTTCACCGCGGCGATCGGCGAGGGCCAGAAGACCGGCCACTACTTCGACCAGCGCGACAACCGCGCCTACCTGCGTCCCTTCTTCGCGAACCGCATCGTGCTGGACCTCTACTGCTACACCGGGGGCTTCGCCATCACCGCGGCCAAGGCCGGGGCCAAGAGCGTGCTCGCCATCGACAGTTCCGGTCCGGCCCTCACGCTCGCCAAGGAAAACGTCAAGCTCAACGGCGTCGAGAGGACCGTCTCCTTCGATGAGGGGGACGCGGAGAAGGCCCTCGACGCCTTTGCCCTGCTCCAGCAGCCTTTCAAGCCGGATTTCATCGTGCTCGATCCTCCCAGCCTCGTTCCGGCCAAGAAGCACCTGCCCAAGGCCCTGCGCCTGTACGCAAAGCTGAACTCCCAGGCCCTGCGCGCCCTGCCGCGCGGCGGCTATCTCGCGACGGCCGCCTGCTCGCACCACGTCTCGCGCGAGGATTTTGTGCTGATGCTGCGCAACGCCCAGGCCAAGGCCCAGCGCGCCGTGCGCTTCGTGAGCCTGCGCGGGCAGTCGTCCGACCATCCGATTCTCCTGGCCATGCCCGAGACCGAATATCTCCACTTCGCCCTGCTGGAGGTCCTTTAGGAAATGGAGGAGGACCGCTCCGCCAAGTTCTCGCCGTCGAAGCTCGACGTCTACAAGAAATGCCCGCGCCGCTACCAGTACCGCTACGTCGACGGCATCGCGCGCAGACGCAAGACTCCCGAGACGACTTTGGGCGCCGCGGTCCACTCCGCTTTCGAGGAGCTCTACGCCCTCGTCTCGGGCGGCAAGACTCCGTCTTTGGCCGAGGTCACAGGACATTTCGACCAGGCCTTCGACGAGGGCTGGGACGACGCGGTCCACGTCAAGGACAATAGGTTCACGAAGGACGATTGGCGCGCGGTCGGCCGGGACTGCGTCGAGCGCTACTACTGCGTCCACGCGCCGTTCACGGAGGACCGGACCGTCGCGGTCGAGAAGAGGGTCGGATTTCCTCTACAGGTCGAAGACCATGAATATCGGATCGAAGGCTTCATTGATCGTCTTTCCCTGGCCCGCGACGGGGGGTTCGAGATCCACGACTACAAGACCTCCAAGTCCCTGCCTTCCCAGGAAGATGTGGACGCGGATTGGCAACTGGCCCTCTATGAGTTGGCCGTCCGGCGTGAATGGCCCGATGCGGCGGAGGTGCGGCTCAAGTGGCATTACGTCCGTCACGGCAAGACTCTCACCTCTGTGCGCGGCGCCGCGGCCCGGGAAAAGCTCCGAGCCGACGCTGCGGCTCTCGTGGCGCGGATCAAGCGTGATCATGCCTTCGAGCCCAAGCAGGGGCCGCTCTGTGATTGGTGCGAGTACAAAGATTTGTGCCCCTTGTTCGCCCACCCGGAGAAGATCGCGGCCCTGGCCCCGGCCGAGCGCCGCAAGGACGAAGGGGTCCGCCTGGTGGACGCGCTGACCGAGATCGAGGATAAGCGCCGCCGCGTCAAGGACGAGCTCAAGGCCCTCGATTGCGAGAAGGACGGTCTAGACGAAAGGATCGCGGCCTGGGCCCAGGCCGCGGGCGTCAGCGTGGTCGCGGGGGTGTCGGCGCAGGCTTCGGTGAACGTCAAGGAGGACGTCCACCTTCCCACCAAGACGCAAGAGCCGGAGAAGCACGCGGCTCTCGAAGCGGATGCGCGCAAGTCGGCTTTATGGGGTGAAATCGCGCGGCTGGACGCTCACGCTCTCACGGAAGGGGTGCGCTCACGACGCTGGAGCGGTGAACTTCTGTCCGCGGCCGAGGTTCTACTCGAACGCTACGGCCGCCGCGTCACGGCGCGTACGGTGCGGCTGCGCCGCCGACGCGGGGCCGAAGAAGAGTAGAGCCTCAGTCGAAGGCAGACTTCTCCCGTCCGCCGCTGCCGAACTGGGCGGCGAGACTCGTCCAGTCGGATTTCAGGCGGTCGTGCTGCTGCTCGAGCTCCTGCCAGCCGCGGTCGAGCTCCAGGGGCTGGTCGTTCTTGCCCTTCCGCCCCGACATCCGGTGCCGCGATGATTTCGAAGATGTTTTCTTCATAATAGCATCCTCACTTAAAGTGACGCCTCATCGGCAGTATAGCCCCGGCCTTCGGTTTCGTCAACAGCAGGTCGGCCGAAGGGACCCCCCAAAAAAAGATGCTTTAGGACCTAAAAACAGCTGGGTCTTTTAGATTTCATTTGCTAGATTCCAAAGAGGTGACGGAGATGGAGCGCCGAGACGCCCCTGCCGGTCGCGCTCCGGATGGAGAATGTAGATCATAGGGCTTTAGTGCTAGTAAGGCCTAGGCCTTCCGCTCCAGGCGGGACCTAGGCCCTGCGGATACCATCGTGATAGACTTTCGGTCCCATACCGGACTCCGCTCCGGACGGGAAGGAGAAAAGTGGAAATGAAACTTCTACTCAGGCTAATCGTCGCGCTTTTCGTGGCCGCGCCGGCTCTGGGCAATTCGACCCCCGTCATTGAGGCGGGCAACAGACGCTGGATCGTGACCTTCAAACCTAAGGTGAAGCGCGCGGGACGCGAGAAGGCCCTGGCATCCCTCGGAGTGAAGGTAGTCAAGCACGTGGCGACGGACGGCGACACGGACAATGAGTTCTCGGCCGCGGTGGTGGATCTTCCCGTCGGCAAGACCTTGATCAAGCCCCTGCCCGTCTTCGATGCGCTGACGGTTGGCGACACCTCCGAGGATGACATCGTTTCCATCGAGGCCGACCAGCGCCTTAATTGGATCGAGCAGGTCTCCTTCCAGTCTTCCCCTCTGCCCGGCATCGGCGGCGTCATGGAGGGCCTTAAGTTCCCGAAGGCGGGTCAGTTCGTCGAGAATCCGATCTCGGTCAGCTTGGCCGCCAGCCGCCCCGAAATCACCTGGGGAGTCAACCGCGTCCACGCCCCCGCGGCGTGGGACACGACCGAGGGCAAGGACGTCAGGGTCGCCATCATCGACACCGGCATCGACCTGACCCACCCGGACCTGATCGGTCAGGTCGACGGCGGCTACTCCGCCATCAAAAAGACCGAGAACCCCGAGGACTACACGGACGACAACGGCCACGGCACGCACGTCTCCGGCACCGTCGCCGGCATCAGGGACGGAAAGGGCGTCGTCGGCGTGGCCCCTATAGCGCGTCTCTACGCGGTGAAGGTCCTGGACGCCGACGGCTCGGGAAATATCTCGGACGTCGTCGACGGCATCGTATGGGCGGCCAAGAACGACATGCAGGTCGCCAACCTGAGTCTCGGCGCCCCGGTCGGCAGCGACGCCTTGCGCGGCGCGGTTCGCTATGCCAAGGGCAGAAACGTCGTGATCGTGGCCGCGGCCGGCAACTCCGGCGGCTCCGTGAGTTTCCCCGGGGCGTATCCCGAGGTGATCGCGGTTTCCGCGTCCGACTCGAAGGACCAACTGGCCTCTTTCTCCAGCCGCGGGCCGGAGGTCAAATTCATCGCTCCCGGAGTGGATGTGATTTCCTCTAAGATGGGAGGGGGCTTCGCCTCATTTTCCGGGACTTCGATGGCCTGCCCGCACGTGGCGGGTCTGGTCGCGCTGGCCGTCTCCCAGGGTTACGTCGGCCTCTCCGGTCCGGACGGCGTGCTCGCCCAGCTCAAGAGGGCGGCCAAGCCCCTGGCCGGCCTCAAGCCCGAGGAGCAGGGCTTCGGCATGATCGACGCCGGCAAGCTCGTCCACTAAAGAAAAGTTCGGCCCGCTTAAAAAGGCCTCCCGCGCGATGCGCGGGAGGCCTTTTGCTCGCCGAGATAATGGTGGCGGGGGACAGGATCGAACTGTCGACACCCGGTTTTTCAGACCGGTGCTCTACCACTGAGCTACCCCGCCGTAGCGCACATCATACAAAATCACGCCGGGAAGCGTCAGGGGCCGCTCCCGGGTTTAGAGTTCGAGCGCCTCGCGCGCGCGGCGGTAGCGCGGATCGTCGGCGCGCAGGAGATCGGGATCGATGTTGAGGCGGCGGCAACATTCCAGGGTGAAGCGCTGGGCCCAGAGAACCTGCGCCAGCCAGTCCTCGCCGGCGGCTTCCGTGAAGGCAGTCTCGATGGTCGCTAGATAGCGGCGCACGGCCTTCCAGCGCGGCTGGCGGCGGCTGGAGAAACCTACCACCACGGAACCAACTCCCACGGAGATGCGCGGGCCGTGCAGGAATTCCTCCAGACCGAAGGCTCGCGCGCGCAGATAGGCGGCTTCCTGGAGCTTGAGCGCCGCCTCGCGGGCGACCCATTCGCGCGGCCCGTCTCCAATGAGCACGAGATCCGTGTCCGGGCGCACGGAGGGAAATCTCGGGCCCCAGCGAAGGCTTGCGTCCATCCTTCGGAAGGGGGCCAGGAGCGCCGACGCGCCGGCCCAGCGCATGAGCCAGGCCATGGTGGTGGTGAAGGACTGCGTGAACGCGCCGATGTCCTCCATCGGCCCGGTCTCGACGCGCCGGGGCGTGGTCTTCCAGGGGCTTGCGGCCCCGGTCAGGATGGCGGTCTCGATTCCGGCGCGGCGAGCGAGGGTCTCGGCCTGGAGAGTGAAGGACTTGCTCCCTCGATGGGAGAGGAAGACGGCGAGGTCGCCCCGTCGCAGACGGGGGGGCTGGAGGGTGAAATCGAAGCTGTGCCAAGCCTCGGCGTCGAGACCGGCCTGCCGCCAATGCCAGGCCGCGATGCGCGCGGCGTGATGGTTGGTCCCCAGGCCTACGAGGAAGACCCGGCGGCCCTTCGGCGGGCGCATCCACGAGGGCAGAGGCGCAGACAGCACGGCGCCGACCAACCGGGGCTGACTGAAGACGTTGGTCTCGTAGCGGGAAGTCTTCATCCGCGGATTATCTTATCACAGGCGTCAGCCCGCGGGCCATGACGAACTCGTAGGGGATCTCCACGAAGCTGCGCACTCGCCGCTTGGCCGCGCGGCGCAGGATGTCGGCTTTGATCTTGGCCTGGATCTCGGGAGACAGCGACCGGAGCATGGCGCTGGTGCGCCCCGCGCCCTCGGTCAAGGTGTTCCAGTAATCTTCGGGCGAGGAGAAGCGGAAGATCCCGGCCAGGCGCTTGGTGACGATCTCGGTGAGGTTCGCCCGGGTGAAGCGCTCCTCCAGGATTCCGTCGGAGCCGAAGGCGTAGAGGGTCGGCGCGCCTTGAGGGGACTTCAGATGCGGGGCGCGGGAGACGATGGCGTCCATGATGAGCGCGGTGAAGAGCATGGCGCTGCGCCGTCCTTGGACGAGGCAGGCGACGGGGCCGCCCGGCGCGGTCACGCGCCTCATCTCGCAGAGAGCCGCGTCGGGCCGAGCGAAGAGCATAAGGCCCAACTGGCTGAGCGCGGCGTCGAAGGATGCGTCGGGCAACTCCAGCTTCTGCGCGTCCATGACGCGGTACTCGATGGGAGCCGCGCGCTTCTGCGCGGGGCGAGAGGCCGCCAACTCGATCATCCCGGGGGCGAGGTCCACGGCCAGCACGCTCCCTTTCTGCGTCGCGCGTCGCGCGGCGGCGCGGCTGGCGATGCCCGGACCGCAGGCGACGTCGAGGACGCGCCATCCCTTGCGCACGCCGATGAACTCCAGGAACTCCTCGGTTACGGGACCGAATAGGGATGAGGACATCTTCTCATAGCGGGCAGCAGCCGCGTTCCAAATTTTTTGAGAGTCGGCGGTATAGGTCTCAGGGTCGAAATCGGTCATGCTTTCCATTATAGCCTTTCATCCCGACAGACCCCCGGGCATTTGCGCCGTGCGGGTGGTTTTTGCTTCACTCATCCCCATGAACCTGATCCCCCAAGTCATCGAACGCGCCTCCCAGGGCTCCGTCATCGGCTACGATATCTACTCGCGGCTTCTGAAGGACCGCATCATCTTCGTCGGTGGCTACGAGGGCGAGTTCACCACCGACTCGGCCAACACCCTCATCGCCCAACTCCTGTACCTCGACAGCGACGACAGCACCAAGGACATCAACCTCTACATCAACTCCCCCGGAGGCATGGTCACCGCGGGCCTGGCGGTATACGACACGATGCAGTTCATTAAGTCGCCGATCACCACAATCTGCATGGGCATGGCCATGAGCTTCGGCGCGGTCATCCTCGCGGCCGGCTCCAAGGGCAAGCGCTACGCCTTGCCGAACTCGCGCATCATGATCCACCAGCCTCTCGTGGGAGGAATCTCCGGCCAGGCCACCGACATCATCGTCGAGGCCAAGGAGATGGCGCACACCCGCAAGGTCCTTGAGGAGATCATGGCCAAGCACACCGGCCAGACCTTCGCCAAGGTCTCGGCGGACATGGAGCGCAACTACTACATGTCGTCCGAAGAGGCCAAGACCTACGGGCTCATAGACGAAGTGATATCCGGCGCGAAGATCGCCGAGCTTCTCGGTAAAAGGTAGGCGGAGGCGAGCTGGGCATTGCATTTCACGGGGAGTTGTTTTATAATTTACTGGCAATCGTGCATATTGACTGCCAACTTACGCAACACTGACGATGAGACAGCTCAAGCCCGAGGTTGTCGAACGGCGCAAGCGCCACCTCCTGCAGTGGATCGTCCATTATTACGTCAAGACCTCCCGGGCCGTCTCCTCTTCGCTCATCGCGGAGGAAGCGGGGCTTGATCTCTCCAGTGCCAGTATCCGCGGCATCCTCCAGGAGTTGGAGAATGAGGGCTACCTCCACCAGCCCCACACCTCCGCCGGGCGCGAGCCCACGGACAAGGGCTACCGTTTCTTCGTGGACTATCTCTCCGACGTGCAGCGCCTGGCCGCAGGCGAGAAGGCGCAGATCGAGGAGCAGTACGAGAGCCGCATCGAGGAACTCGATACCCTTCTCTCCGAGACCTCGCGCCTGCTCTCCCGAGTCTCCCACGGCGCGGGCATCGTGCTGTCGCCGCAGATGCGGCAGCAGTCGATCAAGCGCCTGGAGCTTCTCCCGCTCGGCGGGCGCAACGTCCTGGGCGTGCTCGTGACCGACTCCGGCCTGGTCCGCCATTGGCCCATCTCGCTCACCTTCGCGCCGAGCGCCCGCCAGGTCAACACCCTCAACCGTTTCCTCAATGAGAGCATCCGCGGCTGCTCCGTGGACCAGGCTCAGGCCACGGTCATGACCAAGCTTGCGCAGATGGAGCGCGAGTTCCAAGAGTTGACGGGCCTGGCCGGGGAGCTCCTGACCGAGGTCGGGCGCGTGGTCTCGCCCGAGTCCATCTACGTCGATGGCGCCGACAATATCCTAAGCCAAGCCGAGCAGTTCGGCGACCTCAAGACGGTCCAGTCTCTCATGCGTGTCATGGGCGAGAAGAGCCGCCTGGCGAGCCTTCTCGAAGACGAACTTCGCCTGCCCCGGGACGCGAAGAAAACCTCGCGCGTGCGCATCGGCGCGGAGTCGGGCTTGCCGGAACTTCGTTCCGCCAGCCTCGTGACCCATGTGTACCGCCATGGCGACCAGGTGCTGGGAGTTCTCGGGATACTGGGCTCCAAGCGCATGGAGTACTCCAAAATGATGGGTCTAGTCGACTATGTCAGCCGCCTCGTTGAGGCGCGCCTGAGCGAGTGGGACCTGGAGGAAGTGTCGTGAGCGAGGAAGCGTCGCTTCCAAATCCAGCGGAGAGCGGCCCTCCTCCAGATTCCGTAGAAAAGCAGCCCGAGCCTGATTACTATGGGCAGCTGCTGCGTTTGAAGGCCGAGTTCGAGAACTATCGCAAGCGTGTGGACCGAGAGAAGCCTGAGTGGTTTAAGTCGGGCCGCGCCGAGGTCATCGCGAAACTATTGCCTCTTTACGACCTGCTCCAGCATGCGCACGAGGAAGTGGCGACGGGCTATTCGGACACGCCGCTCGCCAAGGGCTTGGACGCGATCTTCCGTGAATACGAGAAGCTCTTCCTCGAGGAAGGGGTGTCGCGTCTGGATTCTTTGGGCAAGCCGTTCGATCCGCACCGTCAGGAGGCTTTCGGCTTCACGGACAAGCCGGGCTACGACGAGGGTTCGGTCGCCGAGGTCCTACAGGCAGGCTTCCTCCTCGGCGATAAGGTCTTGCGCACCGCAAAGGTGCGCCTGCAGAAGAAGGGGTAGCGGCGTCGCAGTGGATATTTGGAGGAACTTATGAGCAAGATCATTGGAATCGACTTGGGCACTTCGAACACGGCGGCGTCGGTGATGGAGGGCGGAAAGACCACCATCATCCCATCGGCCGAGGGCACGTCCATCGGCGGCAAGGCGTTTCCGTCCTACGTGGCGTTCGCTAAGGACGGACAGCTGCTTGTCGGCGAGCCGGCTCGTCGCCAGGCCGTCGCCAACCCTGAGGGCACGTTCATGGCTTTTAAGCGGAAGATGGGCTCGGACTTCAAGTTCAAGGCCCCGGACGGCAAGGAGTACACGCCGCAGCAGCTCTCCGCCTATCTGCTCCAGAAGGTGAGGCGCGACGCGGAAGCGTTCCTCGGCGACAAGATCGAGAAGGCGGTCATCACCGTTCCGGCCTACTTCAACGACAACCAACGCCAGGCGACCAAGGACGCGGGCACGATCGCCGGTCTCGAGGTCGTGCGCATCGTCAACGAGCCGACGGCCGCCTGCCTGGCCTACGGCATCGACAAGAAGGGAAAAGACGAGAAGATCATGGTCTTCGACCTGGGCGGAGGCACTCTCGACGTTACGATCATGGACTTCGGCGGCGGCGTCTTCGAGGTGGTTTCAACCTCGGGCGACACTCAGCTCGGCGGCACCGACATGGACAACGTGCTCCTCGATTTCGTCTCCTCCGAGTTCAAGAAGGAGACCGGGGCAGACGTCCGCAAGGACCCGATGGCGACACAACGCGTGCGCGAGGCCGTCGAGAAGGCTAAGATCGAACTCTCGACGACGTTCGAGACCGACATGAACCTCCCGTACCTGACGGCCGTCGACAACGCGCCCAAGCATCTGGCGATGAAGCTGAGCCGGGCGAAGCTCGAATCCCTCGTTGAGCCCATCGTCAAGCGCTGCAAGGCCTCCATCGAGACGGCCCTGACCGACGCGAAGCTGAAGGCCTCCGACATCACCAAGATCATCCTGGTCGGCGGTCCCACGCGCATGCCCATCGTCCAGAAGTTCGTCGAGGACTATGTGGGCAAGAAGCTCGAGCGAGGCATCGATCCCATGGAGTGCGTGGCCGCGGGAGCGGCCGTGCAGGCCGCGGTACTGACCGGCGAGGTCAAGGATGTCCTCCTGCTCGACGTCACACCCCTGACGCTCGGCATCGAAACCCTGGGCGGCGTCATGACCCCGCTCATCGAGCGCAACACGACCATCCCCGTCGAGAAGTCGCAGATATTCTCGACTGCCGCGGACAACCAGCCGGCCGTGACGGTGCAGGTCCTCCAGGGCGAGCGTCCGAAGGCGACGGACAACGTGAGCTTGGGAAAGTTCGATCTGGACGGCATTCCGCCGGCCCCGCGCGGTATGCCCCAGATCAAGGTGTCCTTCTCCATCGACGCCAACGGCATTCTCAACGTGAAGGCCGAGGACCTGGGCACCAGGAAGGCGCACCACATCACCATCTCGGCGCCGAACAAGCTCGACAAGGCCGAGATCGAGAAGTTCGTCAAGCAGGCCGAGCAGTTCGCCGACGACGACAAGAAGTTCAAGGAGAAGGTCACGGCCAAGAACGAGGCCGACTCGCTTCTGTTCTCCGCAGAGAAGGCGCTGAAGGAACACGGAGACAAGGTCTCGGCCGAGGACCGGCAGAATATCGACCGTGGCGTCTCGGAGCTTAAGGAGGCGCTGAAGGGCGACGACCTCGAGGCCATCAACAAGGCCAAGGAGACGTTGATGAAGGCGTCTCACAAGCTCGCCGAAGAGATGTACAAGGCCGAGGCGGCTAAGGCCGGCGCGGCGGGGGCGGACGCCAAGGACGCCAAGAAGACCGGCGACGGCGTGGTGGACGCCGAAGTCGTCGAAGAAAATAAGGAGTCGCCTCGCTAGGCCGCCATCCGAGTCCGGCGCCCTTTGGGCGCCGGATTCGAAAGGCAAGTTAAATGGCCGACGACTATTATTCATTGTTGGGGCTGACGCGCAACGCGACGGCGGCGGAGATCAAGGCCGCCTACCGCAAGCTCGCCATGAAGCATCATCCGGACCGTAATCCGGGCAACAAGGATGCGGAGGAAAAGTTCCGCAAGATCAACTCGGCATACGAGGCGCTCTCTGACGACAAGAAGCGCAAGCTCTACGACCAGTACGGCGAGGCCGGGGTCAACGCCGGCGCGGCCGGCGGCCCCGGCGGGGCCGGTTTTGAGGGGTTCGGCCAGGGCGTGGACGTCAATGAGGTCTTCGGAGACCTCTTTGAGAACTTCTTCGGAGGTAGGGGCGGCGGCGGCCGGCATCGCGCGGCGCAGGGCTCGGACCTGAAGTACGAGGCCGAGGTCACGCTCGAGGACGCGTTTAGGGGCACGCAGTTGCCGCTGAACTTCAGCCGGGCCGAGGCCTGCGGGACGTGCCGCGGGACCGGCGCCAAACCCGGCACGGGAGCCAAGCGTTGTCAGCAATGCCGTGGTCAGGGACGCGTCCAGTTCTCCCAAGGATTCTTCTCCATGTCCCAGACTTGCCAGAGTTGCGCGGGCGAGGGTCAGGTTATTGAGAATCCCTGCAAGGATTGTCGCGGCCAGGGGCGGATCCGGCGCGATGCCGAGATCAAGGTGAAGATACCGCCCGGCATCTATGACGGCGCGACTTTGCGCATCTCCGGCGAGGGCGAAGCCTCCCCGCACGGCGGCCAATCCGGCGACCTCTACGTGCACGTGAAGGTCAAGCCGGACCCGCGTTTCGAGCGTCACGAGGACGACCTGTCGCTGACGGCGGGCGTCGACGTAGCCACGGCCGCGCTTGGCGGCACGGCGGATGTCCCGACCCTCGAGGGGGAGCCCGTGAAGGTCAAGATCCCCGCCGGAGTCCAGGGGGGTGCGACCTTCCGCGTGCGCGAGAAGGGTATGCCGAAGCTACACGGCCGCGGGCGGGGAGATCTCCTCGTCCACATCCGCGTGGACGTGCCGCGCGAGTTGAACGCCCGGCAGCGCGAGCTCTTTGAGGACCTGCGCAAGGCCTTCGAGGCCGCGCGTGCCGCTCCGGGCGACCCCGGCGTGTTCGGCCGCCTCTTCGGCAAGGATTGAGCCTATGCCCCAGTTCTTCGTCGCCCCCGAAGACATCCAGACGAAGTCTTTCCGTCTGACCGGCCCGGAAGCCTTCCACGTCGTCAAGGTCCTGCGCTATGCCAAGGGTCAGTCCCTGGCCCTCTTCGACGGCCAGGGAGGGCGCTTCGAGGGGGTCATCGAGACCGTCAACGCCGACGGTTCCGTCATGGGGAAACTCACCGCCACACTCAAGGACGACGACGTCCGCGCGCCCGTGCGCGTGCACCTCTATATGGGCCTGCTCAAGGCCAGACATTGGGACTACGCCCTCGAGAAGGCGACCGAACTTGGCGTGGCCTCCATCGTGCCGGTGCTCACGCCGCGCACCGTCGTCCTCCTGTACGAGGTCGATCGCGCCAAGTCCAAGCAGGAGCGTTGGGCCCGCATCGTCATGGCCGCGGCCAAGCAGTGCGCCCGCGCCGACCTTCCCGTGGTGCGCGAGCCGGTCCAGTTCCGCGACGCCATCCGCGCCTGCAAGGACCGGGGACTCGTGCTGATGGCCTGGGAAGGCATGAAGGCAACGGTAGCGGCCGAGACCCTGCGCCTGGCCCTGCGCGAGGCTGACCAGAAGCGCGGCGCGCAGCCGCTCGAGGTCCATCTCTTCGTCGGTCCCGAGGGAGGATTTAGTGAGGAGGAAGTCGAGCTGGCGGAGGCTGGGGGATCTCTGGTCTTCGGCATGGGACCGCGCATCTTGCGCTCCGAGACCGCCGCGTCTGCGGCCGTCACCCTTGTGCAGTACGAGTTCGGGGCCCTTTAGGCCCAGCCGGAGAGGGGGCTGAGGGCCCTTGCCGGAATCAGACCATAAGGATATACTCCCCATTAAGTTGATGGCCGACTGCCTGTTCTGCCGGATCGTCCGACGCGAGATTGACGCCCATATCGTCCATGAGGACGAGCAAGCGCTGGTCTTCGCGGACGTCAATCCCCAGGCCCCGACGCATGTGTTGGTGGTTCCCAAGAAACATTTGGGGGCGCTTTCCGCGTCGACGGACGAGGATGGGGCCCTTTTGGGTCACCTGCAGCGCGTGGCGTGCCGGGTCGCCAAAGATGCGAAGCTCGCGTCGTTCCGGCTGGTGACGAACGACGGGCGCGGGGCCGGACAGTCCGTGGCGCATCTGCATTATCATCTTTTGGCCGGTCGGCCGATGGAGTGGCCGCCGGGTTGAATCTATGTTCCGACATCGGAAAGGTGGTGAATCACTGAATGGTTTTCGTTAAATTAAGAGAAGGCGAGGGGCTCGAAGAGGCTCTGCGTCGTTTCAAGCGCGAGTGCGAGCGTAACGGCGTTCTGAAGGAAGTCAAGAGACGCGAGCACTACGCATCGCCGGCCGTCAAGCGTAAGCTGAAGGCTGCCGAAGCTCGCCGCAAGATGCGACGTGCCAAGCGGCGCCGCGTTCCCTAAGACGGCGACGCGAGCCGGCGCCGTTCCCGTGGGAACGGCGCCGGCTTTCCGATTTTTTCAAGGCGCCATGGCATTGATATCCCCTGAGACGCTGGAACTCATCCGCACCCGGCTCGACATCGTCGAACTGGTGGGGGAGTGCGTCCAACTGACCCGGACGGGGCGAAGTCTGAAGGCTCGCTGCCCCTTCCACCAGGAGCGCAGCCCCTCGTTCATCGTCAGTCCAGAGCGCCAGACCTTCCACTGCTTCGGTTGCGGCGAAGGGGGCGACGCCTTCTCCTTCGTGATGAAGACCGAGAACCTCACTTTCACCGAGGCCGCAGAGAAGCTGGCCGCGCGCGTCGGCGTCAAGATCGAGGCCGACCGCGAGCTTGGGCCTCAGGAAAAAGAGCGCCTCAAAATGCGCGAGGCCAACGAATTTGCGGCGCAACACTATCATAACCTGCTGAAAAAGGATCCGGGCGCTCAATTGGCTCGGGCCTATGCGGCCAAGCGCCATCTCAGTAAGGCCTCCGTTGATGGGTTCCTGCTGGGTTATGCTCCCCGCAACGGCGCCTTGGTCGCCGCGGCCGTCAAGAATGGTTTCGCCTCTGATTTGCTTCTTCGATGCGGCCTCGCCGCTCGGCGCGCGGACGGATCGTTTCGCGACTACTTCTTTGATCGTTTCATATTTCCCATTCGCGATGTGAAGGGGGTTTTTGTCGGTTTCGGCGGTCGGACAATGGGAGATGGCGAACCTAAATATCTCAATTCCCCCGAATCGCCTGTATTCAATAAGAGTCGTGTGCTCTATGGGCTTTATGAAGGCTTGGCTGAAACACGCAAAGCACGCAAGGCTCACTTGATGGAAGGATATATGGACGTGATAGCGGCCCATCAGCATGGCCTCAAGAATGCGTGCGCTCCGCTGGGCACCGCGCTGACTGCGGAGCATGCGGCTCTGATCAAACGCTACGCGGAAAAAATATTCGTTGTTTTCGATGCGGATGCCGCCGGTCAAACTGCGGCCGTGCGCGGCGCTGAAGCGGCCATTGCCGCGGGCATTCAGGTGCTTGTCGGCACCGTGCCTGAAGGCAAAGACCCGGATGAGCTGCTTCACTCAAAGGGATTGGCGGCGCTTGAAGGCGCTCTTGGATCGGGACTTGAGCCGACTCCCCAGGATTTTGATCCATCCTGGAGATACGAGAGAATCAAAGGCGGATATGAGACGAGCAAGGATCTTGTCGAGTTCAAGACGGAATTGCTGATTAAGAAGGCCGGCGAGTTGACGCCCGAGGCGAAGTCCGCCATAGCGAAAGAGATTTTAATTACGATCGTGCAATCGCCGGATGATGTAGTCAAAGATGAGTGGGTGAGGCGTCTTGCCGCACGTCTGGGAATCACCGAGGATTCGCTGCGTCGCGCGGGCGGCAAGGCCATTCCTCAAAGCAACCGCCGTCTAGCCGCCGCTGGATCCTCCACGCAACCCAAGGATAATCCGATCATGGCTGCCGCCATGCCGCCTTCAGATCTTCAATTGCTCGGCGTTTTGTTGAAGACCCCTGCTTTGACGTCCGAACTCCAAAGCGATGATCTGGAGTCCGCCTCCGCCCGCGAGATCGTCGCAGCGCTGCGCTCGATCCCGCTCAAGGGGACCTGGGGGCCGCGCCTGCTCGACGCGCTCCAGCCGGCCGAGCGCGCCGCGGCCTCGCGCCTGCTCAACGATGATCTCGCCTATGACGACCCGGCCGGCGTGTTGCGGGCCATGCTGGACAAGCGTCGGCGTCTCAAGCGGCTCAAGGAGATCGAGCCGCTCGTTCTTTCGATGGGGGCGGGCCGCCCCGTGGATGCCGGCTTGCGCGACGAGTACCAGCGCCTCGTCGTGGAATTGAAGGGCACGAAGCGCTGACCGGACAGGAGAGATAAAGATGGCGATCCAGACGAGCCAGGCGATGAAGAACCTGATCGACCTCGGCAAAGAGCACGGTTATCTGACCCTCGAGGAGATCAGCCGCACGGTTTCCGTGGCCAATATGAAGTCCGAGGAGGTCGATGAGCTGATGACCGCCCTCGAGGACCTGGGCATAGAGGTCGTGGACCGCAAGAAGCCCAGCGCCAGCCCCGTGGTGGAGCGCGAGCGCTTCTCCGAGGACTGGGGCGGGACTTCGGACATCTCCAACTCCATCCGCATGTATCTCTCCGAGATGGGCCGCGTGCCGCTGCTCAATCGCGAGGAAGAGGTCACGCTCGCCCGCAACGTGCGCGAACGCGAGAAGGAGCTGCGCGCCCTCGTGCTGGAGTCTCCGGTCACCATGCGCGAGATCCGCTCCTGGGAGACGCTCATCGAGCAGCAGGAGATGACTCCCAAGGAACTCATGCCCCGCGGCCGCAAGACCACGGCGGAACTCTCCGGCATGCGCCGCAAGATGAAGTCCGTGGCCCAGTTCATCACCTTGGCCGAGAAGCATATGCAGGCGGTGCGCGCCAAGCTCGAGAACCCGGGCCTCAGACCCCAGCGCCGCATCAAGCTCCAGAAGAAGATCGAGCAGATCAATAAGCAGGTCATCGCGCGCATCATCAGCCTCAACCTGAACCTGGACAAGGTCAAGCGCCTGACCAACAAGATCAAGAACCTGGCCGCCAAGATCTATGAATGCCGCGACGAGATGGAGCGCTATCAGAACCGCTACGGCTGCTCCTACGAGGAGCTGCGGACCTATTTTGCCCAGATCAAGAAGGGCAAGATGCGTCCCCAGGCCTTCCGCGTCAAGACCGGCTACGCGCCCTCGGCCGTCGAGGCCGCCATGGAAAACATGGAGGTCGTGCAGGACCGCCTCCAGCGCATCCAGAACACCCTGCCCATCCCCCTGGTGAAGTTCCTCGAGCTCAACGACAAGATCGTCAACCTTGAAGAGACCATCCTGGTGGACAAGCTCAAGCTCATCAAGGCCAACCTCCGATTGGTGGTCTCCATCGCCAAGAAGCACGTCAATTCGAACCTAGAACTCTCCGACCTCATCCAGGAGGGCGGCTTGGGCCTGATGAAGGCCGTCGAGAAGTTCGAGTACAAGCGCGGCTTCAAGTTCTCCACCTACGCGACCTGGTGGATCCGCCAGTCCATCAACCGCGCCATCGCCGATCAGGCGCGCACCATCCGCATCCCGGTGCACATGAAAGAGCTCATCAGCAAGCTCACCAAGGTGACCCGGCGCTACCGCCAAGAGTTCGGCCGCGAACCCTCCCTGGAAGAGTACACCCGCTCGCTCCACATCTCCATGGACAAGGTGAAGAACGTCCTGAAGATCATGCAGGAGCCCGTCTCTCTCGCCACGCCCATCGGCGAGGACGAGGACAGCTACCTCGAGGACTTCATTGAGGACAAGACCACCGCCGCCCCCTCGAACTCCGCCGGCACCTTCTTGCGCCGCGTGGAAATCGAAAAGGTCCTTTCCTCTCTCACCGACCGCGAGGGGAAGATCATCAAGCTGCGCTTCGGCATCGACTCGGGCTATCCGCGCACGCTTGAGGAGGTCGGCCGCATCTTCCGCGTGACCCGCGAGCGCGTCCGCCAGATCGAGGCCAAGGCCATCCGCAAGCTCCGCCACCCCTCGCGCAGCAAGTCCCTGCGGGATTATTTGGATTAGCTCGCGCATGAAACGGGCGTTCGAGGCTTTACTCGTCGCCGTGGCCCTGGTCATGGCCGGCTATGTGGCGCTCCGCCTTGCGCGGCGAAGCGCCTCGGGCGTCACGCCGGCGCGGGCCCCCGATCATCCAGGGCTCGACGTGGAGGATCCCTCGGACCTGACGCCGCGCGGGCCGTCGCCCCGGGCCGTCAAGGAAGCGCCCATGATCAAGTTCACCCGGCCGCCGCGTCGCCGCCCGCGCGCGGCGGGCCCGCCTCCCGCCCCCGCGCGGCCTTAGGCCCCCGTCAGCTTCGCCACGGCCTCTCGCAGTTGCTTGGGGTCGAACGGCTTCTGGAAGAAGCCCGCGACTTGGGGCATGGCCTCGAAGAGAGGACGCATGTCGCCTTTGGCGGTGATCACCAGGATAGGGACCTGGGAGGTTCTGGGATGAGAACTCATTGCTTTAGCCACGCTGAAGCCGTCCATGATGGGCATCATCACGTCGAGCAGGACAATGTCCGGCAGCGGGGCCGCAGCGTTGGCGGGATCGATGCCCAGTTGCTTCAGCGCCTCCTGGCCGTTGTGGGATTCCTCGACCGCGTGCCCGGACTTCTCCAGAATGAAACGCAGGAGCATGACGACCGACGGCTCGTCGTCGACGACGAGGATATTGGCCATGGCTGCATTGTACCATGGCGTAACGCCGTTGACAGGACTCAGGGCGTCTGTTAGACTAAATGAGGCACGTGATGCGAGTGAAATCTCGGGACGCCGAGCGACGGAATCCTAGGCATGCGAGACGGGCCTTCTTAGGGGTTTTCCTTGTGTCGCTGCTCTTGCCTCGTTTGTGCGCCGCCACGTCGATTACGGCCACGGAGGGGAGGGTCCTTTTCCTCAAATCTGGCTCCTACACCTGGGCCGAGGTGGTGCGCGGCCAAGTGCTTGCGGGCGGCGATCAACTCAAGACGGCCACGAGAGCGCGCGCGACGGTCACCTTCGACGACGGGTCCCGGGTGGACGTCAACCCCGGTTCCGTGTTCATCCTGCAGGAGACCGGCCCCCAGGCCAGCGAGATGACGCTGGCCCTGGGATCCATGCGCGCGTGGATCGCCAAGAACCTCAACCGCCGCTTCCAGGTCCGCACGCCGACCTCCGTCTGCGCGGTCCGAGGAACCGAGTTCGCAATCGACGTCGGCGAGCGCGGGGAGACGCGGGTGCAGATGTTCGGCGGCCTCCTAGCGGTCTCCGACAACAAGGGCAACGAGGTCCTCATCCGGGACACCCAGCGCGTCGAGGTGACCGCGCAGGGCCTGGGACGCGTGGTCGATTCGTCCCAGGGGACCGACCGGCGCGGGCCGGAGTCCGCGCGTGACGCCGCCAAGCGCGAGGTCGGTTTGGAGATGACCAAGGAGGAGGTCCAGGTCGCGGCCGCCCTCGAGCAGAAGAATGCGGTCTACCGGGAAGGCAAGGCCCTCATCGACGTCAACGGCAAGCGCGTTCGCGTGGAGGAGTATATCGTTCGTCCTGCTGACGACCAGTTCAAGCTGGTGGTGCTCAACGAGCGCGCCGACCGCTTCGACTATTTCTTCTACCACGGCACCTTCAATAAGGCGCTGCCCGACGATATGTCCTCGGCCTTGCGTCAAATGTCCGGCTGCATCGGAGCGGCTTGCGACTATTTCCTTATCAGCTACGACACTGGACGCTCCAACACCGTGGACAAGGTCGTCGAAACCGCGTCGGGCGGGCACCAGGTGGAAGTCAACAATAACCTCGAGGCGCGTGACGCGGTCACCGCCGCCTTCGACTCAGCGACGGACCGATGGGTGTCGCTGAACGTCTCCAATCCGGGCGGAGTCGGTAACGAGAAATTTTATCAGACCCTCTTCGACAACTACAGCATCAAGTTTAACGACGTCATCCACCAAAGCTGGACCGGGTCCAACATCCAGAATACCTACGCGGACGTGACGTACACGAATGTCACGACGGTTCAATACGAGCCTTCGTGCGCTCCTCCAAACTGCACCTATACGGAAGAAGGGGTCCAGCATCAGATCGTTTATGCAGAGAACGCGAGCGGCGCCATCTGGGAGAAATATGACAACTACATCATCTCCGACGAGGGAAAGATCGCCAAGTTCTCCGATTTCGCCGGCATCACCAGCGGTTCGGCGTACAAAACGACCCTCCTGAACTGGAACTACCAGCAGATCGTGACGGCTTCCGAGTTCAGCGGCCGCAAGATCGACCTGGTGGTCGAGCCTAAGATATTCATTAAGTCTGGATTGATCCCGTGATGACTTCGTGCCTGACCCCTTGTCCCGCGAGGTTCGCGTTCCTCGGCGCCGCGTTCGCGGTCCTGCTGGCGCCTGCGCGGTCCGCCGCCATGGAGGCGACGCCTGTCCTGAACGCCTCTCTGGCGGGGGGGCAGTATTTCTTCAAGAATCAGAAAGGCAGTTTCTCCGGCAATGCGGCCCTGACCGCCGCCGCGATGTTTAAGTTCGACGAGAGATGGAGCCTGCTGCCCATGTACTCGGGCTCCTATCAAGGAACGAAGGGCGTCGACGACGGCGTCGGCGCCGGCACTCTCTTCCAGCAGCAGATGGACCACCGCGTCTCCGCGAGCGCCATCCGCCGTTTGGAGGGGAGCGATTGGAAACTCAAGCCTTCCGTCAGCTACAAGCGAGAATTCCTCAAGGAGACGCGCGACGAGACCTTGGGCAAGGGGCTCTTCGATTTCGAGAAGATCGCAGCGGGCCTCGAGGCGGAGAACGCCTACCAGGACCCCTTTACCTACCGTCTGGCCTTCGACGTCTACCGCGTGCGCTTCCCGAACTACGAGTCCCTCGAATCCAAGTCCGGCGTGGATCCTCTCGGCAACCCGCTGGGACGCGAACTCGCCTCCAAGCGCGTGCTGGACACCTACAACTACCAGCTCAGCGCCTCCGGCAGCCGTCCTGCCCCTTATGAGGATCCGAAATTCGTCCTCTCGGGAACGTATAGCTTCCTCTATCAGGACTTCCTGGACCAGCGTCTCGTCAATCTGAGGGGGCAATTCGACGACTCCGCGCGCAAGGACTTCCTCCAATCCGTCTCCGGCTCCATCGGACGTCCCATCCGGACTCGCGTTTTGGGCGAGGACGCGCGCCTAGACCTTTCCCTCGGTCTCAGTCTGGCCTACAACCGCTCCAACCAGAACACCTACGACGCCGTTTTCTCCCGGTATGTGCCGCAGGCCTACAGCTATGTCTCGTTCGGCGCCGGGCCCGCGGCCAACTGTTCCTGGGGCGATTCGAAGCAGCCGAGCTGGTTGTCGGGGAGCTTCCGGTGGTCGCGTCAGAACTTCCTGGGGCGTCTGGCCCAGGACGGCGAGGGCTTGTACGGTTCAGCCAAGCAGCGGCAGGACCGGTACTCACTCTCCTTCGGCTACGGACATCCCATCGCGCCCAAACTCACTGTGACGGTGCGGACCAATCTCCTCTGGGCGCAGTCGAACCAGAAATACGAGAAGACCTACTCTTATACGTACCGGGCGATCAGCTATCTTTTAGGCGTCAATTATGAGTATTGAGTCCGTGAAAGCGGCCAAAACGACTCATTCCCATTCCGCCGCACTCGCGGGCTGCCTCGCTCTTGTGGCGTGCGTCCTCCTGGCGCCGTCGGCCGGGGCCGCCTGCGCCACGACGCAGAGCGTCCGCAAGGGCGGCGGCGGCTCCTGCACGAGCATCCAGCAATGCGTGAACGCCGTCCCATCCACGTTGACCGGCGACTACTGCATCAACGTCGACAGCGCGACTTATAGCGAGCAGGTGACGATCCAGGGCGTCAATGCGGCCGCCTATCAGATCATCATCCAGTCCGATCCCGCCCTGATCAGCACGGTGGCTACGGTCAATCCACCGAGCGCTTCCATCGCGGCTTTCCAGATCCGCAATACGGGCGTGAATTTGCGCAATTTGCTGGTGGTCACCACGAACACGGTTTCCTACGGCGTCTGGGCTTCCTCGGCCGGCGTGACGATCAGCAGCGTCAACGTCATCGATACCGGCGCCAACATCACGACGGCGGGCATGGCCATTTCAAGCAACAGCATGGTCTCTTATTCCAGCATAGCGGTGCAAAATGCTTATGGACTGAAGATTGGAGGTAGCGGCAGCTTGGTCAGCTGGAGCACGATGACGAGCAATTCCGTTTCCTACAGCGCGCTCGATCTTTCCGGCGCCTCATCCAACACCATCACCCAGAGCTACATCTCCAATCCATCCGGCTACGGCGCGCAACTCCTGGATGCAGGCTACAACACGATCAGCCAGAGCAGCATCCTGAGCAACACTTCGAGCGCAGATGCCCTCTCTATCTCCGCGACGGGTCCCAATAAAGCGGGTTATAACCTGATCACGCAGTCCTATGTTTCCAATTTCGCCGGCCACGCCGGCATGATCAGCTTCGGCGCCGACCATAATGACGTCTTGCGAAGCACCTTTGTGAGTAATTCGGCCATCCACCGGTCCCTTGAGCTTAACACCGTGTCTTCCATAACCGTCGCTCAGAGTTATTTCTCTAATCCGACGGGCTATGCTTTGCTCATCTCATGGAGCACGGCTGCGACCATCAGCCAGAGCACGATGACCAGCGCGTCCGGCTTCGGTCTGTTCGTGGACGTTTCCTCCGCCGTCACCGTGACCGGATCTTATGCCCAGGGCGTTCCGGCCGTCTACATCCGCAACTCGACGCAAACCGCGATCTCTTCGTGCCTGCTGGCTTCTTTTGGGAGCGGCAAGGCCTTGTGGGTCGCGGGAGGCAACGCCGGCTTCTACGCTTCATCTTCCATCGTTCTCGGGGGGGCCTCGGCGGACGGGGTTCTCCTTGATGCCAACAACAGAGGTTTGCTGGCATTTTCTTCCCTTACGATTTCCGGCGCGCTTTCCGCCCTCAGCATATCGGGCCAAGCTCCCGGAGCGATCTTGGCCGTGTCCTCCATAACCTTTCAGAGCCTGAGCGCCGGAGCGACCGCCGTCAATTTCTTGGGCGGGAGCTTCATCTCGACTTTCTCCGGCATCAACTTCGCCGATAGTTCGATATCGGTGAACGTCAACGGTTCGGGGCTGGGGGGGGGCTCTAGGATCACGATGGTCAACCCCTCCGGCCCCCGGGCTGGCCCTGTCTTTGAGGATGATCCGTCCAATCGCGTGGATTGGGGAGCCGGGTTTGTGACGCTGACGGTCGGGGTGCCTGTCAATGGTTTGATCGAGAGCGCGGACCTGAGCATCAAGTGCGGCGGCGGTTATACGCAGTGCTCGGCCAGCTTCAGCCTCAATTCGTTCGTGGTACTGACGGCAACGGGCTCCGCGGGCTACGCGCTGAATAGTTGGAGCGGGGCGTGCGCCGGCATCTCCACGAATACCTGCAACGTGTACATGAACTACGACCAGTCCGTGTCGGCTTATTTCTTCACGGGCGCCGGCGGCAGCAGCGTCACGTTCTCGATCACCCCCATTCCTGCCAACGGCCGCATCGAGAGCACGGACCTGAGCATCAAGTGCGGCGGCGGCTATACGCAGTGCTCGGCGAGCTACAGCTCGGGCACCCTCGTGGCGCTGACGGCGACGCCGGATGCGGGCTACTCGCTCGGCAGTTGGAACGGGGCTTGCGGCGGCATCTCCACGAATACCTGCAATGTGTACCTCGATTACAGCAAGTCCGCCTCGGCCGACTTCTTCACGGGCGCCGGCGGCAGCAGCGTCACGTTCTCGATTTCGCCCATGCCGGCAAGCGGCCGCATCGAGAGCTCGGATCTCAAGATCAAGTGCGGCGGCGGGTACACGCAGTGCTCGGCCAATTACAATTTCAACACGAATGTGATGCTGACGGCGACGGCGGATGCGGGTTATTCGCTCGACTATTGGGTCGGGGCTTGCGGCGGCATCTCCACGAACACCTGCAACGTGTATCTTGATTACAGCAAGTCCGCCTCGGCCTATTTCTTCACGGGGGCCGGCGGCAGCAGCGTCACGTTCTCGATTTCGCCCATGCCGGCAAG
>MGTX01000007.1 GCA_001799675.1 Elusimicrobia bacterium GWA2_66_18 | reverse complement strand
TTCCCTTGGACGCGCCTTCCGACGACTTGCGGATGAGCTCCGCGAACTTCGGGATCGCGATGGCCGCGAGAATGCCGATGATGGCCACCACGATCATAAGCTCGATGAGCGTGAATCCCTTCTTGGACTTCGTCATGTGCACGACCCCCATTATTTATGGATGTATGATTTCTCAGGATGCGGCCCGTATTGTTCAATAAAGTTTAGCCTCGATATGCGCGAATGTCAACAGAACTTTGGGTGAACTGGCATTCCCGTTGCCACATATCGCTGCGCGTCCCGATCATGACCCAGCCCCTCGCCGCCAAGGAGACAAAATGAGCGCCCCCGGAACCGCCGAAAGACCGCTTTGCGTCGCCGTCATCGGAGCCGGACCCTCCGGCTTCTACGCCGTCGAGGCCCTCCTCAAGGCGCCGGGCCTCAACGTCCGCGTCGACCTCTTCGACCGCCTGCCCACCCCCTACGGCCTGGCGCGCGGCGGAGTCGCTCCGGACCACCAGAAGATCAAGTCCGTCACCGCCGTCTACGACCGCGCCGCCTGCGACCCCCGCGTGCGCTTCTTCGGCAACGTCAAGCTCGGCAAAGACGTTACCGTCGATGAACTGCGCGCCCGCTACGACCAGATCGTCTACGCCGTCGGCTGCGAAAGCGACCGCAAGATGGGCATCCCCGGCGAGGATCTCAAGGGATCCTACTCCGCGACCGACTTCGTCGGCTGGTACAACGGCCACCCGGACTATCGAGACATCCCTTTCGACCTGAACTGCGAAGCGGCGGCCGTCGTCGGCATCGGCAACGTCGCCATCGACGTCATCCGCATCCTCGCCCAGGACCCCGACGTCCTGGCCAAGACCGACATCGCCGAGCACGCCGTGTCGGTCTTGCGCCAAAGCCAGGTCAAGCGCGTCTACCTCCTCGGCCGCCGCGGCCCCGTGCAGGCCGCCTTCTCCCCCAAGGAAATCGAGGAAGTCGGCGAGATCAAACGCGCCGACCTGGTCGTCAAGGAAGAGGAGCTCAAACTCGACGAGGTCTCCAAGGCCGGCCTCTGCGACGCCGCGGCCAAGAAGAACTATGACTGCCTCCTCGAGGCCGCCCATAAGGGCGCGGGTCGCAAGGACCGAAAGATCTTCGCCCGCTTCTGCGTCTCGCCCGTCGAGCTCATCGGCAAGGACGGGAAGGTTTGCGCGATCAAGCTCGAGCGCAACAATCTTGAGCCCGACGGCAAGGGCAGCGTGAAGGCCCGCGGCCTCGGCCGCTTCGAGACGATCGAGGGAGTGGGCCTCGTGTTCCGCTCGGTCGGCTACCGCGGCATCCCCGTCCCGGGCGTGCCCTTCGACGAGAAGGCCGGACGCGTGGCCAACGCCGACGGCCGCGTCGTCGCGGCCGTCGGCGGACCGGTCGTCTTGTCCGAATACGTGGTCGGCTGGGCCAAGCGCGGGCCTTCGGGGCTCATAGGCACCAACCGCGCCTGCTCCGTGGCGACGGTCGGGCTCATGCTCGAGGACCTGAGGGCCGGCAAGCTGGCCGAGCGCGGCGTGGACGTTTCCATGGAAGCCGCCCCGCGCCTGCTCGCCTCCAAGGCGGTGAAGGTCGTGAGCTTCGCCCAGTGGAAAGAGATCGACAAGCTCGAGATCGCAAACGGCAAGAAGTCCGGCAAGATACGGGAGAAGTTCACCCGTGTGGCGGAGATGCTGTCCGCCATGGGACCTTCGGCCTAAAGCCTCAGGAACGGCCCGACAGCCGCGCCGCGAAGGCCTCCCCTGCGCCCGGCGAGAGCGCCAGCTCCACCAACTCCGCCAGCGACGAGCGCCGCGACGTCTCCACCGCGCGGTAGTCGCGCGCGACGCGCTCCGCCGCCGCATCCCGCGCGGTCTTGAGACTCCAGCCCCCGGTCAGGCGCACCTTCCAGCCGCAGCGCAGGCGCTCCTCAAGTGAAAGGATTCCCGCTTCCTCGAGTGCGACCAACGCCCGCGTGAGCGCCTCCGGGTCCTGACCCGGCAGAGAGGCGAAAGCCGGCCCCGGCGACGCCGGGTCGCCGAGCAAGGACAGGGCGAGCTCCGCGCCGCGGCGCTCCGTTTCCTCGCCGGGGAAGGACGCCAGATGCAGGGCATACGCGCGGGAAACGTCGTCTTCTTCTTCTCGTCCCAAGCCTTCCAGTTCCTCGCGCAGGGACTCGACGGGCAGCGCCGCCCAGCGGCGCGCGCGGCGCGCGGAGAGAACCTGGAGCAGGAGCCAGCAGGAGGCCGGCGCTCCGTCGCGGCCCGCCCGTCCCGCCTGCTGGAAGAATTCCTCCAAGGACGCCGGCAGGCCGAGATGGACGGTGAAGCGCACGTCGGCCCGGTCCACGCCGAGGCCGAAGGCGCGCGTAGCGCAGAGCAGCCCCCGTCGGCCCGCGAGGAAGTCCTCGGCGGCGCGGCGTTTGGCCTCCTCCCAGGCCGAGGGGTCGGCCCCCGCGGGAGCGCGCCCCGTGTAGGCCGCGGCGTCCAGCCCCTCGGACCACGCCAGATCCTCGGCGACCGAAGCGGCGCCCAGAGGGCCGTCCACGCGCGGACAGAAGACGATGCCCGGCCCGAAGCGTCCCTCCGGCAAGCGGCGCGTGAGCAGTTCGCGCAGGCGCACGAGATGGTCGGGCGCGCAGCTCGTCTGGATGCGAAAGGAAAGGTTGCCGCGCGCGGCGCCCCGGCCCTCGCGGACGGGATCCTGGAGCCCCAGGACGCGCTCGGCCTCGGCCAGCGCCCCCGAAGAAGTCCCCCCGGAGAGCGCGGCCAGGGCGGGAGCGCGGCCCGAGGAACTCGCCCAAACGCGCAGGCGCGCGCCCAGGACGCGGTAGGCCGGGCGCCAGTCGTGGCCGCGGCGCGCCGCGCAATGCGCCTCGTCCACGACGACGAAGGGCACGCCTCCCGATTCGGCCATCGCCCGCAAGGCGTCGCGGAAGGCGCCTGAGTCCAGCCGTTCCGGCGCGGCCAGGGCGAGGAGCGCTCGCCCCTCGCGAAGGCCCGCGAAGGCGCGTCGAGTCTCCGCGGCGTCATCGCCGACCAGCAATCCCACGCGCGTGACCCCGACCGCGGCCAGGCGCCGCGCCTGGTCGCGCAGGAGCGCGCGCAAGGGCGCCACGACGAGCGGGGTGCCGGCCGTCAAAAGGGCCGCGAGCTGGTAGCACAGCGACTTGCCCCCTCCCGTGGGCAGGGCCAGGACCAGGTCGCGCCCGGAGAGCAGGGCGGCCGCGCCCTCGACCTGTCCCGGGCGCAGTCCCTCGACGCGCAAGAAGCGTTGCGCCAGCGCGGCCAGGGCCGCGTCGTCCCGGCGAAAGGGCGGGGCCTCGGCCGCCAGCGCGGGCTCGACGCCGTCCTCCGCGGGCCCGTCCCAGACGAGCGCCGCGCGCCGACCCGCGCGCGGCACGCCGGTCCAGCTCACGAAGAGCGGCTCCGCTTCACCCTCGGCAATATCCTCTGGATAGAGCCGGAGCATGTCCCCCCACGAACGCGCCAGGTCGCGGCGCGCGGTCTCCGCCAGCCACGCCGACTCATCGGTGGAGAACTCCCGCAGAAGCGCTAGGTCCGTCTCGATGCTCCCGGGCATCCCCGCGGGAGCGGCCAGGAGGCACGCGCTCTGAATACGATGCAGGACGGCGCAGGCCGAGGCGGCGCGCGGCCCGAAACGCGCGAGCAAGGACTCCTCCACCTCCGGCGCGGGCGGGACCAGAGCGCCTCGCGTGAGCGCCCGCCAGACCAGGCCGCGCGTCCAGCCCGGGCGAGGCGCCTCCTCCACGCTCAACGTCCAACGCGCCCAGGCCGCGGCGCGCTCCCGCCAAGCTGCGTCGACCTGACGCGCCGCCGCCGCCGAGAGGGCCCCCGCCGATCCCATCGCGATATCCACCCTCATTGTTACGGCGCGCCCCCCGGCGAAGTTCCCTCGCCGAGACTAGGCGCGAAGGACGGCCGCGAGGAGCGCGGCGGCGGCCAGGAGGCCGTGGGCGGCGTAGAGAGCGTCCTCGAAAAGACGGACGGAGGGAGCGCCGGCGGGCGCAGCGCCACGGCGCCTCCAAAGAACGAAGCCGTAGGCGTGCCCCGCGACCACGGGCAGGGCCAAGGCCTTGCCGACGAGCAGGCCGAAGCCGTCCGCGCCCAGCGCGCAAAATCCGACGGCCAGAGCGCCCAGGGTCTGCGCCGCCAGCAGCTTCAGCGCGTCCGCCGGGGCGAATAAGGAGTCCGCGCGACGCGGGGAGAAGTCGAGCTGGACCATCACGAAGAAAGCGATATGCCCCAGCAGGGAAACCGCGAGGAGGAGGTTGATCATCAGAGGGACTTCGAGCCGTCCATTGCGCTCGCCAGGAATCGAACCTGGATATCTGCCTTCGCAGGGCAGCACACTATCCTTTGTGTTACGAGCGCAAAAGAAGGCCCGGAAACCGGCATTATAACTTATTCAAGGAGCCCCCGAGGCCGGCGGTAAGGCAATGCCAGCGGCGACGAGCATCTCGTTGATGTTGGTCCGCAGCCCCTCCAGATCAACGGGCTTATCGCAACAGCGCACGAACTCGCTGAAGGGAATCACCATTTCCAGTTCGAAGCGGGACGTGGCGCTCAGGAAGATGATGGGGATCCTCTGTCCGGCGTAGAGAGTGCGAATGCGCTCATAGACTTCGAGGCCGGAGGAAGCGGGCATGTTGTAGTCGAGCATGATGAGGTCCGGATTGCACTTGTTGAATGTCGGGACGACGCTGTAGCCGTCGCTCGCCCTAAAAACCTCATGCCCCCAGCTCCTGAGAGCTTCTTCTAGAAAAGCGAGGATCAAAGGGCTGTCATCGACGATCAATATTTTCGCCATAGATTTCACCCCCACCGTTGCGAAAGATGATTGATCTCAGCATATTTCGGCCTATGACGTAATGCCGCGATACGATCATTGGGTAGGCCTCTTGGCGGGGGTTTTTAGGTCCTATTGGCCCAGGACAGGCAACCGCGACCCTGATACTCTTCCATTATGAACCGAATCCCCCTCCGCCTTCTCGCCGCGCTCCTGACGGTCGTCTGCGCGTCCGCGCGCGTTCCCGCCCAGCAGGTTTCGGTTCCGCGCGCGACGCTCACGCCCTCGCTCGGCGGCGCCGCGGGCTTCGTCCCCGGCTTGATCGGCGGGCCCGCGGTTTTGTCCCCGTTGCCGATGCTGCCGCTGACTCCCAGTCTCTCCTTTGTCTCCGCTGTCTCCGCGCCCGCGCCCGCGATCGTGACCCCGGTTGCCGCGATCAGCGAGGCGCCTGCTCCTATCGATTCGCCGGACGAGAAGCTGACGCCCATCAAGATCGCGCTCGAAGCGCTCGAGCTGACGGCCGCCTCCCGCCACGACCCCTCCGGCGGTTCCTTCTTCGACGGCGCGCGCGCGGCTGCGCATGTCGCGCCGTCCGGCCGCGGCCAAGCGGGTCCGAAAGGCTTCATCAAGAACGCCGACGGCGTCTGGGTCGGCGGCCGTGTCGCCGAGCAGTCGCGTTGGATCGACCTCCTTTACGCCGAGCTGTCGCCGCATATGGACCTGGCCGGCGTGATGGACGTGATGGACGATGCTTACGCCGAGGGGCGCGTCAAGCTGGCGAGCGTCGAGAAGGTCGCGATCAGTCGCGAGATCGCCGAGTCGAGCGTGCATCTCGAGGGGACGCGGAACTGGGTTGACGCGATCCTCGTGGACGCGGGCGGCCGCAATATCGCCGTGCACACGCACCGCGTCTATTTCCATCCGGCTCCGAATAATCCCGCCTCCGAGATCAGCGAGGGCATCCGCCGCGTGAACAAATATCTCGAAAAAGCGAAGAGTGATTTCGCCGCGGGGGGTCTGGCCGAGCGGGAAATGGGCAGAAAGTTATCCCAGATCGAGTTGAACTTCGACACGCGCGGCTACCGGGAGATCGAGAATCACCTGCGCGGGAAGGAAAAGGACTTCCACGCCGCCTACGGGAATCGTTTTATCTTCCGTTACATCACCGAGTCCCGGATGGCCTCGGCCCAGCTTCGCGCCGAATACAACAGGCTCGTCGAGAAATACCGGGACCAACCCGAAGGCGTCATGAACATCATCGACGGCGTGACCTACAGCCGCGAAGTCGGGGTCGGTCATGAGCTTAATTCGCACAAGAAACGGCTTCAGATGGGCCTCAAGATCACGCAGGCGGGCCGGGATTTTTTCGGAAAAAGAACTCTCTCCGACGGACGGATCATCGAGGAATACAAGACGGAGTTCGACGCCGTGACGGAGCCTCTCGCGGACGCCCACAAGCCGGCCAAGGAGAGGGACGTCCTGCTGTGGGAGGATAAATCGGCGCGCGTGTGGATGCCGCTGGACAAGATCATGGAGGAGACGTTCCTCTACAAGCTCCGGCTCTACCGCGAGAACCGGGCCATCATCGAAGAGAGCCTCGGCGGCGCGCCGCTGAAGGTGGCCTTCTCGGTCGACGTCGGCGGCCGCAATCCGGAAGCCGCGAAGCGGGGACTGCTGGTATGGGACGATCCGCGCCAGAAAGCGCTGCTGGAGCATCTAAAGGCGTCGGCTCCAGCGCTCAGCGCGGAGTACGGCTTCCCCGTTTCCTTTATCTTCGTCAACAGCCGTCCCGGCGAAGACCCGGATCTTTTCAACCAGCAGCCGATCGGCAAGAATGAGTGGGCCGCCCCTCATCCGAGGGGCGGCCGCAAGCACGGCAGACGTTAGTGCTTGGAGGACTGGGAGCAGCGCCGCAGGCCGACATCGATCGTGCAAATATGTCCGGAGAGCCACTGCCCCAGGAAAGCTCCCATCTCTTGGACGATCGCGGGGTCCTGGGACTTCTGCCAGCGCTCGACCCACGTGCCGACCTGTTTGGTGAAGCGTGCGTGGGCGAGCTTGTTGACCTCCGCGGTTTGGCACTTATGTTTTTCCATCAGTCCCTCTTCATGCGCGAAGTGGTTCATCGCATAGTTGACGAGCCCTGAGATGAGGCCGCTGATCTTGGTATTGCGGTCGGGAGCATACCCGCCCATCATCCGCTCGATTTCATTGATCATGTCGAAAAGCTTGCGATGCTGCTCGTCGATGGTATCGATGCCCGTGGTCATTGTCGCTTGGTCGTACGCGTATGGCAAGGTGGCCTCCTCTGTTTCAACGAATTCTCGGTGATTGTAATAAAATTGATCGGACTGCGCCCAGTCCTATTTGCTAAACTGCGTTCCGCCAGTCCGGGATACGGTTGGGCGGCTGCCGCCAAGGAGGATTGTTCCGCATGAAAAGCAAGCTATTGGCGTTGTCGACCGGGCTCTGCCTGCTCGTGGCGTGCGCGTCAGTTCTGCGCGCGCAAAACAACGGCTCGCCATGCCGCAAAGATCCATCGACCGTCCAGAAGGAGAGCATCGTGCTCGAGTTTTTGAGGCTGGTACAGCGGGCTGATTCGCAGGTTCAAGCCGCCTCAATGACGACTGACCCCGCGCGTTACCCCGAGAGCGTGCAGACCCCCTTGCGCTACCTGGACAATCCCGTGCTCTATCCCAACCGCCCCGACGGAGTGATCCTTAAATTCCGACACGACTTCCGTCTGAAAAGACTTTGCACCTATCCCGACGCCTCCGGATCACTGGTAACGGATGCGGACATCGCCGACACTTTCTTTGTCACTCGCTTTGCCGACTTCCAGATCATCGTGGAATGGAGGCCCTTTCAAACCACCTTTAGCCTCCGACACGCCTCCAACGATAAATTGGAAGTCAAAACTATCGGCGTCAAGGCGGCTGCGGTCCGAGGACACAAGCTCCAGCCAAGCTCGCATTGACATCCCTTTGAACGTCGATGACGTTGCACGAGCCGTCGCACTCTTCGCGTCATTGTATTATTTCACGACGACCATGGCGCGCATCGAGGCATGTCCCTGGTCGTCCTTCATCTGGATGAGCCACACCCCGGACTCGGCCGCGAGGTTGTCCATTGGGATGAGCAGCGACCCCCCGCCGCGGGTCTGCTGGACCAGGACGCGCCCCCGCAGGTCGGTCACCTTGGCCTCCCGCACCTCGGGCTCGAAGGCCAGGCTCTGGCTGGCGCCTCGCGTCGCATGGAGCATGAGCGCTTTGGGATCGGCCGCGTCGTCGGCGCTCGTCGACAGCCCCGCCGCGACGCTGTTCAAGGACACCAGCCGCTTGCCGCGCACCACCTCGACCGTCACGGGCAGGCTCGAGCCCGCATTGCCCGCCGCATCGTAGACCTTGGCCTGCAGGGTGTGCAGGCCCAGGCTGGGCGCGTCCCACCTCATTTCCGTGGTGAAGGCGGGAATGGGGGGATTAAACACGT
>MGTX01000006.1 GCA_001799675.1 Elusimicrobia bacterium GWA2_66_18 | reverse complement strand
CTGCCGCTCTCCTTCGGCTACCAGCGCCTGTCGGTCTACGTCCGCTACGGGGAGGACTCCCTCCTGGCCGAGTATGGGACGCGCCGCATACGCTACAACTCCGCCGTCTGGGTTGCGGGGGCAAGGCTCAACTTCTAAACCTAAAGGAAATATATCTATGAAAAAAATAAAGATCGCGTTGCTTCTGTCTCTGGGTCTGACGCCCATACCGGGGCCGCACGCCTCGGCCGCAGGAGATATGCCCGCAGGCCAAGCCGCGCAGTTCGCGGCCTCTTACAAGCAGGAGGCCGCGGGCGAAATGAGCGCGGCCGTCCGCTCACTGGAGGAACTCAAGACCGACGACTACTTCATCCATCTGCGGCTCGGGTGGCTGCACTACCGCGGCGAGACCTGGAACGACAGCGCCGCGCACTACCGCTTGAGCCCCGATAACCCCCGCGCCCAGGCCGGCCTCAAGTAGGCGCGGCGGCGATGTGCTAGGATTTCGGCATGGAGCGAGTGCTCATCATCGAGGACGACAAGAAGACGGCCAAGTTCCTCGCGGAGGTGCTGGAATCCGGCGGGTACAAGGCCTTCAACTTCGCGGACGCGGGCGGCGCCCTCGAGTGGCTCAAGACTCATCAGGTGGAGTTGGTGATCTCGGACATCGGCCTGCCGGGCCTCAACGGCATGCAGTTCTGCCGCCTCCTCAAGGAGAACCCCGTCACCGCCGCCCTGCCGGTCCTCATGCTCACCGCCTTCAAGGACGAGGCGCACACGGTGGAAGGCCTCAAGACCGGAGCCGACGACTACGTCACGAAACCATTTTCGGTCAAGGAACTCCTCGCGCGGATCGAGGCCGTCCTGCGGCGCAGCCGGCACGAGGGACGCCTGGAGCGGCGCCTCGCGTCCGGAGAGGTGGCGGTGGACCTCGATCGCGGCGAGGCGTCGGTCGACGGCAAGCTCGTGCCGCTTCTGCCCAAGGAGTTCGCTCTCCTGAGCCGCTTCCTGCGCAGCCCGGGGCGCATCCTGACGTTCAACTTCCTCGCCGACGAGGTCTGGGGCCTGGACGCGGTCGCCACGCGAGAGACCATCAAGGTGACCGTGCATCGCCTCCGGAACAGGCTGGGCAAGGCCGGCGACCGCATCGAGGCGGTCCAGGGGCAGGGTTATAAGTGGGCGGAACCCGTCAGCCGACGGGCAAAGTAAAAATAAAGGTCGCCCCGCGCCCCGGCTCGCTCTGCGCCCAGATTTTCCCGCCGTGCGCCTGAACGATCTCTCGGGCGATGGTCAAACCGAGACCCGTGCCCGCCTGGCGCGCGACCCCCTTGGTCTCGGTCACCTGGAAGAACTTGTCGAAGACCTTCTCGAGCTTCTCCTGGGGGATGCCGGGACCCGTGTCGCTGACCGAGACGCGCACCGCGCCGGGATCGTCGCGGCGCGCCTCCACCGTGATGCTCCCGCCCTTCGGCGTGAATTTGAGCGCGTTGCCGAGCAGGTTGGCGGCGGCACGGCGGAGGAGGTCCGCGTCGGCGGGGACGAGGGGCAGTTCCGGCTCGCAGCGGATATCAAGACGGATTCCGTGCTCGATCACGCCGGCATCGAGCAGCACCGCCGCCGACCGAAGCACCGATTCCAAGGCGACGGGCTTGCGCTCCACCGTCATTCCGCCCGCCTCCAGCTTGGCCAGGTCCAGGATGTCGTCGATGTACTCGCCGAGTCTGTCGCTGCTCTCCTGCACCGCCCGGAGCTGCTCGATCTGCTTGGGCGTCACCGGACCCGACGTCCCTTCCGATATCATCTCGGCGTAGCCGTGGATGGAGGTCAACGGCAAACGCAGGTCGTGGGTAATCTGCTGCAGGAAGCTCTGCTTCAGGCGGTCAAGCTCGCCTAGGCGCCGGGCCATCGCCGTGAGGCTTCGGGCAAGGCCGCCGACCTCGTCGCGGCGCTCGGACGCCGGGACCTCGTAGTCGAAGTTCCCTCTCCCGAACTCGGACGCCGCCCCCTCCAGGGCCGCGATGGGGTCCGCCAGGGACCGGGCCAGCAGCACCGCCCCGCCGAGGACCACGGTCGGAAGGACGATCGAGACGGCCGACGCGATGCCGAGGGTGAGCTCGAGCAGCCTGCGCCGGACCTCGGCGGCGAGACGGTCCTCGTCGTATTGAACGACGGCCGTCCCCACCGTCGAACCCCGGACCTCGACGGGACGCGTGAGCCTCAGGCGGGCCAGGCCTCCCCCAGCCGGGAAGGTCTCGCCGATCAGGGCCGGGTTGGTGTGGGCGCGAAAACGGCCCTCGGCGTCGAGACAGCCCGCGTAGGCGACGCCCGGATCCTTGCGCAGGAGCTTGAAGAAGTCGATGGCGGTGATGTCGTTGGACCCGATGGCCGCCTCGCGACAGACGCCGGCGACCCGGTCGAGGGTCTCGGCCTTGGCCGCGTCTTGGGCTCGGACGATCTGCCGATAGCCGACGGCGTAGAGGCTCAGGGCGGAAGCCGCGAGGATGATGAGCCCGAGGCCGAAGAGGACGAGGAAGAATCGAGTTCTGAGGTTCAAGGGAGTTCGGCGCCTGACGAAGCCCGCGCGCCATTATGCCGGATCGCCAGACGGCGGGTCAAGCAACCGGGATGTAACCGCGACGGCACCGCGGTTTAACCTCGGCGGGCTATATTGAGAACGATGGCGGAGGCGGGCAGGGCGGCGCCGGAGGCGGGCGGGGCGATGCCAGAAGCGGCGGGCAAGGGATGGGGAGCGGCGCGGGCGGCGACGCGCGGGGCCGATGCGGCGACGGCGTCTGCGACCAGATCGAGAGGACCTCGGGATTCTGCTCTCAGGACTGCGGCCAGAGCTCGGATCAACCGGAGCAGAATTAGTGAAAAGATACATGGAAGCGCGCAGCGTTCGCATCCTCCGGCGGGCCGCCTTGGCCGCGGCGGCGCTCGTCTGCGGCGCCGTCCCGCTTCATGCGGCGCTGGACCTTTCCGCCGCCATCACTCGGCAGCAGACCATACTGCTCGACGAACTGGCGCGGGGCACGGGCCAGCCGAGCAATATCAAATTGCGCCGTCCCCTGGTGGACAGTCAGCGCAACCGCGTCTATTTCGCCGGGACGGTTTCGCCTTATCTCGGCGTGATCGACGCCAACACGGACACGATCGTGGACTCGGTGGACTTGGACATGCACGGCTACCTCTCCAAGCAGATGGCTCTCGACGAGGGGACCGGCCTCATCTATATGACCACGCTGGAGGACACCAGGCTTTACAAGGTCGATCCGGTCAATAAGACCGTGTCCGCTCCCGTCAGCGTCCCCGGGGGCGGGGCCGTCTCGGTCGACAGCGTCAACCACCTGATCTACGTTGCGGTGACGGACGGAGTTCGGGAGTACAACAGCAATCTTCAACTCATAAGGACTTTGGCGGCCAGCGTCCGGGACGTCAAGGTGGACCCGTCCGGAACCTATCTCTATACCACGCCGATGGTTCAGCCTTCTTCGGTGACGGTGTACAACAGGAGCACGTTCGCCAAGATTGCCTCCGTCAACATGCCCGGCGGACGCGTGGCCATGACGCTCAGTGTCGACAGCGACAACCGGATCTACGCCGCCTGCTTGCCTCCGTACCTGGCGATCATCTCGACCCAGAGCAGTTCCACCGATTATGCCATCAGGTCCATGGTGGCGATCTCGACCTACGTGGGCAACACCGTGACGTACGGCAATAACCTCTACATGATGACGGGCTACCCCCCCAAGGCCGGCTACATGCCCACGTCCGACGGGGCCTATGGTGTCATTGAGGTCCACAACAAAATAACAGGGGTTTTTGTGTCGAGCGTCCAAGCGGGACTCCAGGGGGACGGCCTGGCGATCCACCCGAGCCTGGGCAAAATGTACGTCGGCAACACCGGCGATTCGTACGTGGATGTCTTCGATCTGGCGACCAACGCCAGGACAAAGAGGATCGACACCGCGACCAGCGTCGAGGACATCGTCGTGAGGCCCGGCGACGGCGCGCTCGTCGTGCGCAACCGGCTCGGGGGAGGCAACTCGCTTCTGCTGGTCCAGAACCCCGGCGGCAGCGCCGCCGTCAGCAACGCCCCGTCCCCGGGGAATTGGCCGACGAAGACGATCCTGGACGCGGGGACCACGACGGTCTACACGTTGAGCCACTACGAGAGCAAGGTGTCCGCCTTCGACCTCGACACCTTGCAGGTCAAGGCCGCCGTCTCCTTGGGCGTCGCCAAGCTGAGAACGGACGGCCTGTCCACGATGGCCTTCAATCCGGCGGCGCGCACGGCTTACGCGACTCTGCCGGAGCTCGGACAGGTCGTGGCGGCGAACGTGGACACGGGACAGGCCTCCGCGGCCGTGTCGGTCCCCGGTTTCGATCTCGCCGATGCCGAGAGCCCGGGTCTTTTACAGCTTGCGGTCAACAGCGCCCTGGGCCGGGTTTATCTTCTGAACACTCAGGCGCCGGTGAAACTCTTTACTTACGACAGTTCTCTGACGCTGTTGCGCAGCACCGACGTTTCCTCCAACTTCCCGACTTTCGATGGAGGCAATCCCTTGGACCTGTTTTTCTCGGATGAAGCCGCGGGCAAGCTCTATGTCGGGCCGCTCATTTTCAACGTGACCTCCGGCGGCGAGCAGTACGCGGGCAAGCTCTCCATCGCCGACGGCCAGGGGTTCCCCCACAAGGTCGTGGCCGTCTATCCCGAGGGAGACCGTCTTTACGCGGTGGATTTCTCGTCGACCACGAGCCCTATCGCGCATGACTCGCATGAGCGTCTCCTGGAGTTTTCGAGGTCTTCCCCAGCGGCGGCGTTTCGCCAGTTCGAGCTCTCGCCCCTCGACGTGGTCAAGTCGGCCTTCGGCTTCGATTTCGCGCGCGGCCTGGCTTATGTCGGCTACTTCGAGAGCGGCAATATCGACGTGCTCAAGATCGGCAACGTCGTCTCGGCCGTCGACGTGTCCTCTCCCTCCGTTCCCGCGGGCCTGACGGCGTCGGCCGTCGGCAGCGCGCAGATAAACCTTGCTTGGAGCGTCTCCACTGACGACGTGGGCGTGGCGGGCTACAAAGTCTACCGGGCGGGAGTCCAAGTCGCGAGCGCCACGACGAATTCATACACGGACTCCGGGCTGTCCGCAGGGACGACCTACACCTACGCGGTGGCGGCCTACGACGCGGCGGGGAACACGTCCGCGAATTCCGCTTCGGCCTCGACCGCGACCGCGGCCGCGCCGCCGGCCGTCTCGCCCTCGCCGTTCCTCGCCGTCTCGACGGCGGGCCTGACCGCGACCTGGCTGGCCAACGGCAACTCCGCGGGAACGACCTACTACGTCCAGCTCTCTTCGGCGCCCGACTTCTCGACCATCCTGCAGTCGACCCGGACCCTAACGCTGAACGCCTCCTTCTTCGGACTCTCGCCCAACACGAGCTACTACGTCCAGGCTGCGGCCTTGAGTTTACAGACCTCGACGTGGACGGCCTTCGTCCTTCTCGGCTCGACGGCGACGCCCGCGGCGCGGCCGTCGGGGAGCGCGCTCCTCGCCCTGTCGTCGACCACGGCGGGCTTCGACTGGCAGCCCGGGGGCAACCCCGAGCCCGGCACCCAGTATGAAACGTGGCTCGACGCAGACCCCGCCTTCGGCGCGCCGGCGAAGGCGCTCGTCTCCACGAGCGCGTACGAGGCACAGGGGCTCTCCGCCGCGACGACCTACTACTTCAAGGTCCGCGCCTGGGGCCGCAACGGCGCCTACTCGCTCTTCGACGCGGCGCTCTCGACCGTCACGCCGCCCCCGCCTCCCGGCTGGCCTGGGACGCCGGCGGGGACGGCGCTGGGAATCTCCTCGGTGTCGTGGAATTGGACGCCGGCCGCGTTCGCGGCGACCTACGGCGTGTACCAGGCCGCGAGCCCGGCGACGCTGATTGCGAGCGTGCCGGCACCCGCGTTCGCCCAGACGGGCCTGTCCACGAACACCGCCTACGGCATCGTGGTCGCGGGAATCAACGCCACGGCTTCGGGCCCGCTCTCCGCCTCGGCGACGGCCTACACGCTGGCCGCGGCGCCATCCGGGACCGCGATCAGCAACATCCAGGCCGCGAGCGCCACGATCACGTGGTCGCTCAACACGAATCCCTCCGCCACCACGGCGGAGGTCCAGCGCTCCAGCGACAACGCCTCCTTCGCCCCTGTCTTCACGGGAGCCGCGACGACCTTCGCCGACACGGGACTGCTCGCCTGCACGACCTACTACGTCCGCGTGCGAAACCGGAACGGCGACGGCGTCGCGACGGACTTCGACGCGACTGTGCAGTTCAAGACACTGGCTTCGACCCCGATGGCCCCCGGCGGGTTGGCGGCCGTCTCCGTCGCCGGAAACAAAATCGCGCTGTCCTGGACGGAGTCCCCGACGGAAGGCATCACCGCGTACCGCCTGTACTCCGACGGCGGGACGGGCGTCGTCGACTACGGCGCGCCGCTGGCCGTTCTTTCCTCGACGAAGACGGCCTTCACGACGGGCGTGCTCGCCTCGAGCGCGTCCTACCGCTTCGCGCTTCGCGCCAAGCATCGTTGCGGCGTCGAGGAAAGCGGAGGGGTCTTCGCCTCCGCCGCCTCGATCGGCGCGCTCTCCGCCGTCAGCGCGGCCGTGACGGCGCCGCAATCGGGCCGGAGGATCGCCGGCGACCGCGTGACCGTCGTCGCCGAACTCGTCAACGGCTCGGCCGCGCAGGCGCGAAGCATCCTGTTCCAATACAAGCCCGCGTCCGCCTCCGCCTGGCTCGACGTGTCGACCGTGACCACCGGCCAGATCAACCCCGTTTTCACGGCCCCCTACTTCGAACACTGGGACGTGACCGGCCTGTCCGCGGGGAGCTACGACCTGCGCGCCGTGGCGACGGTGGTCGGCGGCGTCATGGACGCGGCTCCGCCCGCCGTCACCGTCGTCGTCGACCCGGTCGGGTTCGACGTGAGCGAAAATCTCAGCGGGGGGCGGATTCGCAGGGAGCACGTCGTCTATAACGGCGCCGCGAACGTAATCCAGACCGCCGATGAAGGAACGCTGCTGACGAAAATCACGCTGCCGGCGGGCGCTCTCGACTCGGCGTCGGCCACACTGACGGTCGTGGACAATCCCACCCTGCCGGGGCCGGCCCCTTCGGGCTGGACCGACATCGCCGTCGGGGCGCAGATCACTCTGTCCAACGGCCAGACGCTCCTTTCCGGAGGGCAGACGGCCATGCTGACTTTCCACTACCCCGACGTCGACAACGACGGCGCCATCGACAACACCCGCCTCAAGGCCGGCGCGCTCAAGCTGTACAGCTTTGACGCCGCGGCGAGCCGGTGGGCGCAGGATCTGCAATCGACGGTCCTCGACGCTTCGGCTCGCACGATCTCAGGAGGGACCCGGCACTTCAGCTTCTTCGCGGCCTTCGCGGCCGCGGCGGCGGCCAACCTGGACGCCGTCCGGGTTTATCCCGTGCCGTTCAAGCCCTACGGCCCCAACGCCAACGAGGGCCGCCCCTTCGCCTCCGGTAATCCGAACTCGGGCATCGTCTTCGACAACCTGCCGGCGGCGGTGACGATCAAGGTCTACTCGCTGACGGGGCGGCTCGTCGCCCAGATGAGCGCCAATGACGGCACGGGCCGCGTTCAGTGGAACGCAAGGAACGATTCCGGCGTCGAGGCCGCCTCCGGCGGCTATTTCGCCGTCATCAGCAGTCCGGGACAAGACAGCGTCGTCAAAAAGCTCTCGATCATCCGATGAAGCTCAAAATATTCCTGCCGGCCCTCCTTGTCGTCCTGGCCCCGGCCTCCGGCCGGGCCGGAGGGACGGCCGGCGCCCAGCCGTTCGATTTCCTCTTCCTCGACGCCAACGCCCGGTCCGTCGCGATGGGCGGCGCCTACACGGCACTCGCCTCGGACTCCAACGCCATGATCTACAACCCCGCCGGCCTGGCCCGTGTTCCCCGGCATGAAGTCACCTTCATGCACAACCAGTATGTTCAGGGCCTGACCCACGACTACGCGGGCCTGGCCTTAAAGCAGGGCGTGGGGTTCAACTTGAATTATCTGCGCTTCGGCGATCTCAATCGCACGACGTATTCGTCGCCGGACGGCACGCTGGGCCGCTTCGCGATCGACGATCTCGCCCTCGGCGCGGGCTACGGCCGGACCTTTTTCGAGGGCGTGAGCTTCGGCGGCGCGGTCAAGTACATCCGTGAGAAGAACGACGGCGTCGCGGCCGCCGGCTACGCCATGGACGCCGGGACCCTGGTCTCGATTCTTGCCGTTCCCAAGCTCACGGCCGGCCTCGCCGTTCAAAACATGGGGACGTCGGTGCGCTTCCTCAACGACAAGGAGCCTCTGCCGCTGAACCTGCGCGGCGGCCTCGCCTATGCCCGCGACGACGGCATGACCTTCGCCTTCGACGTCCTCAAAGAGCGCAACGACAAAATCCGGTTCGCCGTCGGCGCCGAAGCGCTGCTCGCGAAGGCGCTGGCCGTGCGCGCGGGCTTCAACAGCCGCAACGACGCCGGCATCGGCATCTCGGCCGGGGTGGGCTGGAACTGGCGCGATCTCTCGCTCGACTACGCGTTCGCTCCCTATGGAGATCTCGGGATCGCCCACCGCGTCAGCGCGACGTTCCGTTGGGGCAAGCGCGCGGAATCATCCGAGAAGGACGACACGTCGCGCCGTCCCGAGCCCGAAAGGGACGCGCCGGAGCATCGCTCCCCGGCCGAATGGGAGGCGGCGGGAGGGGCGGTCGCCGAAGAGACGGCCGACAGCCGCTTCGCCGAAGCGCGGCGCCTGATCGCCCGGCACGCCTACGCCGAGGCCGAGGTCGAACTGGCCTTGGCCCAAAAGCTCATCCAGTCGGAGGACCGGCAACTCGTGCAGTATTTCGAGCGCATGGGATTCATAGCCTTGCAGCAGCGCGAGATCGCGCGCGCCAAGTCCCTCTATCTCGAAGGCCTCAAGCTCGCGAGTTCTCTCGGCTTCAGCGGCTCGCACGTCGCCGACGCTTACGAGGGGCTCGGCCGCTGCCTCGCGGCCCAAGGCGACGACGCCAACGCTTTGAGGGCATTCAAGAAGGCCTACGGCGTCGAACCGTCGTCGGCGACCCGGCGGCTCGTAGAAGAGACGGAAAGGAATCTCGAAAAACGCCGGGGCCCCTGAAGTTTCGCACGCGGTCTGCGCTCGTTTCGGCTTGTCGCTGAGGGACGCGACAAGCGGAACGCGCTACGCGACGTGCGGGCTCTCGTCGTCCATGATGGTCGAGGCCTTGAGCGGCAAGGCCCTGCGCTCAAGCAACGATTCCTTCCAGGCCGGTTCGCAGTTCCGCGACAACGCGCTCGAACGAAGGCACGTCCTTGACCTGCCGCCCGATCGAGGCCTTCCACGCCGCAGCATTGCGGGCGAGGAGGTCCTTGTCGAATGCGCCCCATCGTGACGGCCGCGCTCAAGACTGGGATGCGGCAGGGCGAGATTCTAAACCTCCAGTGGAAGGAAGTGGACCTCGCCCACGACATCATCAGCGTCCGCGACACCAAGGCGAAGAAGCTCCGCCAGATTCCGATCCATCCCGACCTTAAGAAGATTCTCGACGCCTCGCCCCGCCGTTCCCCCTACGTATTCTGTAGCCCGGACGGGAACAGGCTGCCGCGCAACGGCATGGTGCGCGACGCCTTCCGCAAAGTCCGAGCTCAACTCGGCATCGCCGACCTGACGTTCCACATGCTCCGGCATAATTTCGCCTCGGAACTGATCGCCAAGGGCGCGGACATGCGCACCGTCCAGGAATACATGGGCCATAGTTCGCTGCGCATGCTCCAGCGCTACGCTCACATCAACAACGGCATCTGGCGCTCGACGATCCATCTCCTGAGCGCCGATAAAGTGTCGGACAACACTACGCCAGCACTACGCTCCGATTTCTCCTTAACCGGAGCGGCCTAGAATTTACTAGCATTTACAAGCCGTAATAACAATTTGGAAGGGTGGCCGAGCGGTCGAAGGCGCACGACTGGAAATCGTGTAGGGTCTAAAAGCCCTCGTGGGTTCGAATCCCACCCCTTCCGCCACTTTATCGTCTACAGGCGCGGCATGAAGCGCTCTACTGACGACGGTTTCCAAGTCGCAAGAACTGTTCGATCACGTTTCCGGAACACCCACGTCACGCAAAATCTTGGACGCACCCTCATACATCAGGAACCATAAAATAACCTTAGCGTCATTAAAGGCGATTACTATCGCTCGTTTTTTCCCGGAGGGGCTGCGATCAATTCCTATTCTAAACCAATCCCTAAAACAGGCTTTTCGGTTTAGAAAAAAGACCGCTGATTTTCGTCGTTTCTTCGTCCTGGCCGCTTGCGCCCTGCTGGTCCTGGCCTTCGCGCCGGCCCAATATTTCGCGCGCCAGAACGACGACCTCCTCTACCTGACGGCCGCCAAGGCCCTCCTGACCGGGCGGTATTGCCTCTTCACCACTCCCGGCTGTCCCGCTCTGACCGATATCACGCCGGGCTGGCCCGCCCTCCTGGCACCGCTGGCCCTCTTCACGGAAAGGCCCGCCCTCTTCCAGGCCTTGGCCGCCCTCCTCCTCGCCGCCTGCCCGGCGGCGCTCTGGGCCTGGCTGCGGCGCCGCGCGCCGGAGGATACGGCGCTCCTCGCCGCCGCTCTCTTCGCCGCCAGCCCCCTCGTCCTCTCGCAGTCCGGGACCCTCATGCCGGAGGTCCCCTATCTCCTCGTCTTCCTCGCGACGCTGGCCGCGGTCGAGGACGGCCGCGCGGGCGCGGTCGGAACCCTGGCCGCCCTCCTTCTCCAGATCCGCCCGGCCGGACTCTCGGCCCTACCGGCCATGATCCTGCCCCCCCTGCGCGCGCGGCGCTGGCGCCAAACGGCTCTCGCCGCGGGCCCGGCCCTGCTGGGCGCCGCGGCCTGGAGCGCTTGGTCCTGGTCCAAGATCTCAGCCGTCGTGGAGGTCGGCGAGTTCGACGTCTCCTATCGCGGCCAGGTCTGGTCCAAACCTTTCCGGAACGCCCTGGCCAACGCCGACTTCTACCTCTCCTCCTGGGGAGGCTCCCACCTTCCCCCGCGCTGGGCCGACCAGCCTATCGCCCTGGCCCTCGGCGCGGCGCTTGTCGTCGTCGCGGCCTGGGGCCTGCTCCGCGCCCTGCGCCGCCGTCTTGACGATCCCGCGGCCTGGGCCCTGCTGGGCGGCGCCTTCATGCACGCCGTCTGGGCCTGGCAGTACGAGCGCTACATGATCACGCTCCTGCCGCTGCTGCTATGGGCTGCGGCCGAGGGCCTCGGCCGCTTCGCCAAGCCCGTCTTCCTGGTCTTGCTCCTCATGACTCTCGGCGCGCAGACCGTGCCGCGACTGGGTCAACCCAGCCCGTGGGCCGAGCCCGAGCTTGCGCGGACCTACGCTTGGCTGAAGTCCCAACCGGGACCGGGCGTGCTCGTCAGCGCGCTGTATGCGCGCGACGGCTATTTCTCGCAGCGGCCCAGCGCTCCCCTGCCCGACCGGGAGAAGGCCGAGGCCTTCTGCGCGGGCCTTAAAAAATACCGGGCCCGCTGGGTCCTGCGCCAGGACGGGCTGGACGTCGGCCTTACCGAGCCCCGCATCGCGCGGCTGCAGTCGCGCCTGGACCGCGCCTTCGGCCACCTTGCGGATACCCGCCTTTTCCGCAAGGTCTACGCCAATCCCGCCGAAAGAAGCGCGGTCTATGAGCCGCGTTGAGGCCCGCGCGCGTCTCGCGGTCGCGTCCGCGTGCGTCCTCTCCTTCGGGAACTCTCTTTTCAGCCGCGGCTGGCCCCGCGACGATCGCTGGCTGATCCTGGAGCATCCTCTCCTGCGCGCCGGCCTGCCGGGAGCGCGCGAACTCCTGACCAGCGGCTATGTCCAGCCCTTGCTGGGCGCGCAGACCCCCATCCACGAGTGGCGTCCCGTGTTGAGCCTGACCTTTCTCCTGCAGCGCTTGACCACGGGTTTTGCTCCCTTCCCCTTTCACGCGGTCAACCTCACCCTCCACGTCCTCTCGGCCCTCCTGGTGCACGAGGCCCTGCGCCGCCGCCTGGGCGGCCGCGCCGCGACGGCGGGAGCGCTCCTCTTCGCGGTCCTGCCCGTTCACGCCGAGACCGTCGCCTATCTCACCAGCCGCTCCGAACTCCTGGGCCTGCTCTGCGTGCTGGGCGCCTGGCTTCTCCTCGGCGCGCCCGAGCGCCCTCGCGCGCGGCGGCTCGCAGCCGGCGCCGGCGCCTACCTTGCCGGCTGCCTCTCCAAGGAGCATGTCCTCCTCTTCCCCCTCTTCTTGCTGATGTCCGACTGGACCTTCTGCGCCGTCATGCCCTGGCACGCCCGACGCCGCGCGATCTATCTCTCTTTGCTCGCGGCGACGGCCCTCGTTCTCCTGGGCCGCGGGCTCGTCCTTCCCTCCCTCGCCTGCGGCGGAGTGCCGTACTTCGGAGGCGTGCCTCTTCTTCCTCGACTCTTGACCCTTGCCAAGTTCTGGTCTTGGCACTATGTCCGCCCCGCCGTCACCGGCGTGGGTCTTTGTTCCGATTACGCGCGCCCTTTCTTCCCCGATTCCACGCTCTACGATCTGCCGGCCTGGGCCGGCCTGCTCGGACTGATCGCCCTGGTATCGTTCTCCGTCCGTTCTTTTCTGAAGCGGGAACCCTGGGGATTCTGGCTTCTCGGCCCCTGCCTCTTCCTCTTGCCCACCAGCCACCTCCTCATGCCCCTCGACACCCTGGGCGCCCAGCGGTTCCTTTATCTCCCTTCCCTGGCCTTGGCCGCGGGGGCCGGGGCCCTCTTCCTCCGGGCCGAGACGCGCGCGCCGAGAGCCGCCCGCGCGGCCCTGGGAGCCGTCCTGGTCTGGCTCGGCGCCCGGGCGGCCCTGCGCGCCGCGGACTGGCAAGACGACGTGTCCTACTATCGCGCCGCTGCGGCCTGCAACCCGGTCTCGGCCAAGGCGCGCTCCGGTCTCGGAGCGGCTCTCCTGCGCGAGGGCCGCAACGACGAGGGAGAACGCGAGATCCTGGCCGCCTCGGACCTGGACCCGGGGCTCTACGACGCGGCCTTCAACTTGGCCCGGCTCTCCTGGGGCCGCGGCGACCGCGCGCAGGCGAGCAAGAATCTCGCGCGGGCGCGGGCGCTGCGCCCGGACGAGCCCGACGCCCTGGTCCTCCAAGCCCTCTTGGACGAGTCCGAGGGACGGCCGGCTGCGGCCGCAGCGGCCCTGGCGCGGGCCTTGCGCGTGCGGCCCCACGACGCCGTGGCAAGGTATAATCACGCTCGCATGCTGGCTCTTCTGGGACAAAAGCGCCAAGCCGCCGTCGAGTTGAAGGAATTCCTGAGGCTGGCGCCCGACGACGCGGATGCTCCGGTGGCGCGCCGTTGGCTCGCGGAGCTGGAGAGATGAGGCCGCGTTAAACGAGCGGCCACCCGAAGGGCAGCAGGTGGAAAAAGTTGAAAATCGCCCCTGCGGCTAGGAAAGGACCGAAGGGGATGGGGTCGGAACGCTTGGCGCGCCCCGCGGCCATCAGCCCTACCCCGTAGACGGAACCCAGCAGCGAGCCGATCATCAGGCAGTCGAAGGCTCCAACGGCCCCCGTCCAGGCTCCCACCCCCGCCAGAAGCTTGACGTCGCCGCCGCCCAGCGCCTCCTTCTTGAAGATCGCCTCACCGACCGCGGCCACTCCCCAGCCGACGGCGAATCCGACCAGGGCCCCGCGCAGGCTCCACCAACCGGAGAGCCACCAGCGCCCGTCGGCGTCTAGATAGGCGTTGAGAGGCGAAAAGAGGAGTCCCGCGACCGCCAGACCGAGGGAGAGCTCGTCCGGGATGAGGAAGGTGTCCCAGTCGATCAAGGCCACGGCGAGCAGGGCCCCGCAGGCAAGCGCCGCGGCCGCGCCCCAGGCCGCAAGCCCCGGCCAGCGCCACTGCAGGACCGCGGCAAGCACGCCCATCGCGGCCTCCACCAGCGGGTAGCGCGTCGCGATGGGTTTGCGGCAATGACGGCAGCGCCCGCCCAAGGCCAGCCAGGAGAGGATGGGCACGTTGTCATGCCACGAGATCGGCTTGGCGCAGCGCGGACAGCGAGAACTCGGGCGCACGATGGATTCCTCCCGCGGCAGGCGGTGGATGACGACGTTCAGGAAGCTCCCGTAAACGGAGCCCAACCAGAACGCAACCGCAGCCGAGAAGATCGCCATGTTATGCCAGAAAATAAGGAGACCCCCAGGAACCGCAAGGGTCCCCGGGGGTCTCGCTTAGGCCCGGCTCAGTACAGCGTCCAGACGCTTCCCTTCGTGTCGGTGTGAGTGCAGTTGACGACCACCTGGCCCACGTTGGCGTTCGTCATCGAGTTGTTGTACCACCAACCACCCGCGTTGTTCGGAGCCGCCGTGGCCGCGGAGCCGCCCGCGACCGCGATGAGATCCGCCTCGACGGAGGAGTCGGCGTGGTAGTTCGGCGCCCTCGCCGTCGGGATCGCCGACAGGTACTTGCCGGAGATGGTCAGCGAACCGATGGCCTCCGGATACACGCCTTCCATGTCGCCGTAGTAGATGCTCAGCGACGACCTCAGCGAGCCCAGGTTTCCCTTGGACGCGCCTTCCGACGACTTGCGGATGAGCTCCGCGAACTTCGGGATCGCGATGGCCGCGAGAATGCCGATGATGGCCACGACGATCATAAGCTCGATGAGCGTGAATCCCTTCTTGGACTTCGTCATGTGCATGACCCCCTCTGTGCCGCTTATTTATGTATCAAGGGTAAATATACGCATATGTGGCACTTTAGATCACACACCCTTCCTATGTAGTATAACCACATAACCTATCGTTGTCAAGCATCTAATCCGGCGATGACAACGCTCACCGCACTCATCTCGACCGGTGGGCAAGAGGGGACTTGAACCCCTAAGACCTTTCGGTCACACGGTCCTGAGCCGTGCGCGTCTGCCAGTTCCGCCACCTGCCCACCGCTCGAGACGAAAGTTGTACAATCGCGATTCTACGACATCATGCCTCCCAAAGACAAGGAAGACGATAAGAAGATCGTGGCCAGCCATCGCAAGGCCCGGCAGTTCTACGAGGTCCTCGAGGTCTTCGAGGCCGGCCTCGCTCTAAAAGGACCCGAGGTCAAGGCCCTGCGCTCGGGCCAAGCCTCCCTCGACGGATGCTTCGGTCGCGCCGACGGCGGGGAGCTGTGGCTGGAGAACTTCTACATCCCGCCTTATCGCTTCGCCGCCAATATCGAGCCCCTCGACCCCCGCCGCAAGCGCAAGCTCCTCCTTCATTCCAACGAATGGCGCAAGATCTCGACCAAGCTCACGACCAAGGGCCTGACGCTGGTGCCGCTGGAGCTCTACTTCAAGCACGGCTGGGCCAAGGTCGCCCTGGGCCTGTGCCGCGGCAAGACCGGCGCGGACCGCCGCGACGACCTGCGCAAGAAGGACGCCCGCCGAGAAGCCCAAAAGAGCTTCAAAGGCGCCTACCGCGGCTGATCCGCCAGCCGAGCCAGGTTGCGCCGCGCGGCCGCGTCCTCCGGGTCGACGGCCAACGCGAGGGTCAGGAGCCGTCGGGCCTGGAGGAACTCTCCCCGCTGGGCCTGCGTCGTCCCGAGGTCGGACAAGGCCTTGCGGCAGACCGGCCGGATCTCCAAGCCGCGGCGGGTCTGCGCGAGCTCGACGCCCCGCTCGAAACGGCTCAGAAACTCCAGACAACCCGAGTCCGAAGCCAAGGCTCGGGAGAAGGACTCCGCGGCTTCGGCTGGACGCCCCTGCCGGATCCGCAATAGACCAAGCTTGAACCATCCCGTTGACGAGCCGGGGTCCAATGCCAGGACGCGCCCCCAAAGCGTCTCGGAGTCGCGCCAATACGACTGCTGAACGACCGTCGCCGCGGCGAGAACGACGCAGACGCAGACGGCCGCGGCCATCGCGGGCGCGCGCCAGGCGCGCCGTGCCAGGATCGCGCTCAGACCCGCGCCCGCCAAAAGCTCCAGGGGCAGGACCGCGAGATAGGAGTACCGGTCGGCGACAAGTTGGGCTCCCGCCTGGAAGAGTCCGCTGACGGGCGCCAGCATGACGGCGTAGGCCGCTCCCGCCGCCGCCAGCCAAGGGGTCTCTCGCCGTCGGACCCAGGACCACGCCGCAACGGCGGCCACGGCCGCAGCCGAGAGGAGGAAACGCGGCTCGCGGGGGTCCAACGGCACCGGCAGCCGGTAGAACGCAGACAAGCCCGAAGGCCAGAGGGTCTTGAGCGGATAGAACGTCAGCGCGTAGGCGGATTGGGCCAGGCGAGCGAGGACTCCGTGTTCTCCCCAGGACCAGGAGGCGCGGGCTCCGGCCTGGGCCGCGATGGCGAGGGCGCCGAGCGCCAACGCCAGGACGGCCATAGGGACCTTCTCCCTCAAGCACTCGTCCAAGCGACGGCGCAAAGGCCAGACATCCAGAACGAGGAGCACGACGGGAAGAGTGACGGCCAGGCCTTTGGCGAGGCACGCGGCGCCAAAAAAGACATGGACCAAAATCAGGGAGCGTCTCCGGCGGCCCGGCTCGCGGGCGCGCAGGTAGGCCAGCACGGCGCCCAGCCAGAAAGCGCCGCAGAGCACATCCCGACGCTCCGAGACCCAGGACACGGACTCGACGCGCAGGGGATGGAGCGCGAAGACGAGCGCCGCGAAGAGCGCGCCCGCGGCCAAGTCGCGCTGCGGCCCGCGCGACGACGCGCCGAACTCCAGAAGGCGCCATGCGGCGAGGAAGAACAGCCCGGCGTTCAGCGCGTGGAGGAGCACGCTCGTCAGGTGATAGCCCCTCGGCTCCATCCCCCACAGCAGGAAGTCCAGCCCGTAGCTGAGGAAAGCCAGCGGCTGATAAGCGCCGCCGAGCGCTGAGGTGAATGCCCATCGAATCTGAGCCCAACCGAGGCCGCGGAAAAGGGCGTTGCCGACCAGGAGCGCGTCGTCGTCCCAGTCCACCCAGCCGAAGGAGAGCGTCGGGAGGTAGACAAGGACGACGACGGCGGCGCAGAGGAGGGCGAGCCTCCTAGAAACGGACACCGAGACCGGCGTCGGCGCCGGACTGGCCGTGGGCCAGGGTATAGGCGAGGTTGAGGTAGACGAACTGGAAGGGCTTGAGGGTCACCCCCGCAGTGTAGCGGCCCTCGAAGGTCGCGACCTCGCGGCCGTTGAGGGTCGAGTCGAGCAGGGAGGAACGCACCACCAAGCGCGCGCGGTCGAAGCCCGCGCCCACGAAGGGCGCTACGGCCGGCGTGCCCGCGGAGCAGACTAGGTTCGCGCCGAAATGGGAGGCGGAGAAGGCCCGATGGACCACCGAGTGGCCGACGGCCGAGACGAGGAGTTGGGGGACCCAACGCTTGTCCGAGGCGGAGTAGATGCCCCAGCGCACGCCGCCGCCCGCGATGGTCAGGCCCTGGTAGGAGATGCCGCGGATGAAGCCGTCCAGCTTGAAGGGCAAGCCGATCTCAGCCTGAACCCAAGGCAGGCCGAAGAGGCTCACGCCCTTGCGCAGCAGGATCTGGTCTCCCTTGGACGGATAGAACTGCCCGCCGAAGCGGGCGCCGACGTCGAAGCCGGAGAAGCCCAGCGGCCGCCCGCTGTGAAAGGTGGCCGCGCCGAGGATGCCGCCCAGGTCGCGGGCGAAGGGCTTGAGCGAGCCTTCATCGGCGTACTGCTCGAACCCCCCGTACTGGTCGCCGCCGGCGCGGAGGGGCGGCGCGAGGAAGACGAGGGCGGCTGCGGCCAGGAGCGCCTTCATGGCTCAGCCATGATGCGATATTTCGTGGGCGAATCTCAACCCGTGGAGGGTCAGGTCGGGCTCGTGACGCACGCCCGGCAGGTCCCTCAAGAAGAGCGGGGCGAGGCCTCCTGTGGCGACGACGGTCGGGCGGCCGCTCATCTCGGCCTTGGTCCGGGCCAGGACCTCCTTGATCATGCCGAGGTAGCCGAAATAGAGGCCGGCCTCCAAGCAGTGCACGGTGTCCTTGCCCATCACGGTCGCGGGCTTGCGGACCTTGACGAGCGGCAGCTTGGCGGTGAACTCGTGCAGGGCGCGCGCCGCGCAATCAGGGCCCAGGAGGATGGCCCCGCCGAGATAGTCCCCCTCGGCGTCGACGCAGTCGAAGGTGGTGGCCGTGCCAAAATCGATGGCGATGGCGGTCCTGCCGAAAAGCGCCTTCAGCGCCACGGCGTTGAGGAGGCGGTCCGCGCCGACCTGACCCGGCCTGCGCACCTTGAGCTTCACCCCGAGCCTCGTGCGAGGCGTGATGGCGCAGGCTTTCAGGCCGAAGGACTTTCGAACGGCCACTTCGAGTTTGGCGTCGAGGCTAGGAACGACGCTGCCGTAGATGACGGCCTGGGGATGGGGAGAGCGCCGGAGGCGCTCGACATACCAAGCGACGCAACGACGGGGATCGGTCTGGAGCCGCCAGCGGCGGACCAGTCGATCCCCGTCGAACAATCCGATCGTCAGGTTGGTGTTACCGACGTCGACGGCGAGGAGCAACTTACTTCAGCGCCCCGACCAACTCCTTGACCGCGCCGGCCGACTTCAGGAGCGCGGCGCGTTCCTCGACCGTGAGATTAAGCTGGATGACGGCCTCGATGCCGCGCTCTCCCAGCTTGCAGGGCACGCCCACGAAGACGCCCTCGATGCCGTACTCGCCCTCGAGGAGGGCGGCGCAGGGCAGGATTTTCTTCTTGTCCTTGAGGATGGCCTCGACCATCTCGGCCGCGGCGGCCGAGGGCGCGTAATACGCCGAACCGGTCTTGAGAAGCTTGATGATCTCGGCGCCGCCGTCCCGGGTGCGCTGATTGATGGCCTCGATCTTCTCCTTGGGCAGGAGTTCGGTGACGGCGATGCCGTTGACCGTGGAGAAGCGGGGCATGGGAACCATGGTGTCGCCGTGGCCGCCGAGCACCATCGCGTGAACGCTCTCCATGGAAACGTCGAGGGCCTCGGCCAGGAACCAGCGCATGCGCGCGCTATCGAGGACCCCGGCCATGCCGAGGACGCGGTGCTTCGGGAACTGGGATGTCTTCAGCGCCACCGAGCACATCGCGTCGAGCGGGTTCGAGACGATGATGAGCACGCAGCGCGGCGAGAACTTGACCGCCTGCTCGGTCACAGCCTTGACGATGCCGGCGTTGGTGTTGAGGAGGTCGTCGCGACTCATCCCCGGCTTGCGCGGGATGCCCGCGGTGATGACGACGACGTCCGAGTCCTTGGTGCTCTCGTAGGTCGTGGTCCCCGTCACGCGCGAGTCATAGCCGCAGATCGGCCCCGACTCCATGATGTCGAGGGCCTTGCCGGCGGGCATATCCCCGGTCTGCGGGATGTCCACCATGACGACGTCGCACATGTCCATCTCCGCCAGGCGCTGGACGAGAGACGCCCCGACGTTCCCGGCGCCGATCACCGTCACTTTTTTCCGAGCCATTTGTGCCTCCTGTGCATCGCTGGTCGCTGGTCTTCTATAAGGGGATGTTGCCGTGCTTCTTGGGCAACGGTTCAACCTTCTTGCCCTTCAGGAATCGGAACGCCCGGATGACCTTCGGGCGGGTCTTGCGCGCCTCGATGACTTCGTCGATGTAGCCGTGCTTGGCGGCCTGGAAGGGCGAGGCGAACTTCGCGACATACTCACGCACCAATTCGGCCCGGCGCTTCTCGGGGTCGGCTGCCTTGGCCAGCTCCGTCTTATAAAGGATATTGACCGCGCCCTGAGGGCCCATGACGGCGATCTCGGCGCAGGGCCAGGCGAAGTTGATGTCGCCGCGGATGTGCTTGGAGCTCATCACGTCGTAGGCCCCGCCGTAAGCCTTCCTCAAAACGACGGTCACGAGGGGCACTGAGGCGCGGCAGTAGGCGTAGAGGAGCTTGGCGCCGCGTCGGATGATGCCGCCGTGCTCTTGCTCCAGGCCCGGCCAGTAGCCCGGCACGTCGACCAGCGTCAGGAGCGGAATATTGAAGGCATCGCAAAAGTTGATGAAACGCGCGCCCTTCTCCGATGCGTCGATGTCGAGCGCGCCGGAGAGCACCTGGGGATTGTTTGCGACCACGCCCACGGACTCGCCGTCGAGGCGGATGAAGCCGCAGACGATGTTGCGCGCGAAGTTCTTGTGGACCTCGAAGAACTGGTGGCCGTCGGCGATCTCCCAGACGACCGCGTGGACCTGATAGGATTTCTTGGCTTCGAGCTCGCTGACGCGCTCCAACGTCGCGCTCTCGCGCAGGGGATCGTCGCCGGCCATGTTCGGCTTGGCGGTCTCGCGGCAGTTCTGCGGGAGGTAGTCGAGCAACTCCCGGATCTGGCGGAAGCAGTCCTGCTCGCTGCCCGCCACGAATTGGGCCACCCCCGAAAGGCGACTGTGCGTGTCGGCCCCGCCTAGGCTCTCGAAATCGCAGGTCTCGCCCGTGGCGGCCTTGACCACCCCGGGGCCCGTGATGAACATGTGGCTGGTCCCGTCGACCATGATGATGAAATCGGTCAGGGCGGGTGAATACACCGCCCCTCCCGCGCAAGGTCCGAGAATGGCGGAAATCTGAGGGACGAAGCCGGAGGCGCGGACGTTCCGATAGAAGATCTCCGCGTAGCCGCCCAGGCTCTCCACGCCCTCCTGGATGCGCGCGCCGCCCGAGTCGCACAGGCCGATGACGGGCACGCCGGCGGTCACCGCCATGTCCATCACCTTGCAGATCTTCATGGCGTGGGCCAGGCCGAGCGAGCCCCCCATGACCGTGAAATCCTGGGAATAAATGCAGACGAGGCGGCCATTAATGCGGGCGAAACCCGTCACCACCCCGTCGGCCGCCAGGTACTTCTTGTCCAGGCCGAAATCCGTCGACTTCGTCTCGACCAAGGCGTCGACTTCCTCGAAGCTGTCGTCGTCGACGAGCATGTCGATGCGCTCGCGCGCCGCCATCTTGCCCGACGCCTTCTGCGCCGCCAGACGCTCGGGACCGCCCCCCGCCTCGGCGAGGGCGCGTTTGTCGAGCATCCGCCGCGTCTTCGAGGAGATGAGCGGGCGCTTCGTTTTCTTATCCGGCATGATCCTCCACCAGTTCGACGAGCACCCCGCCTTGGTTCTCGGGATGCAGGAAAGCGACCTGGCGCCCCCACGCTCCCGGCCGCGCGACCCGGTCGATGAGTTTGGCGCCCGCCGCGGCCTGGCGCTTCAGTTCTTCCGCGATGCTCGGCACGGCGAAAGCGAGGTGATGCTGGCCCGGACCTTTCTTCACCACGAACTTGGAGACGGGCGAATCGGCCGAGGTCCCCGCCAGAAGCTCCACGAACGGTCCCTCGCCCACGAATGCCACCTCGACCTCCTGAGACGCGACGACCTCTCTATGCGCAAGCCTCAGACCCATGCGTTCGTAACGCGCAATCGCTTCGTTGAGATTCGTCACGGCCACGCCGACGTGGTGGAGTCTCATCATGGGAATCTCACACCGCATCCCACGGCGGCGTTTTTCCGACAACCTCGCGGATGTGCGGCATCACGGGAAACGATGAGGGCTCATGACCCGTCGCCAGTCGAATCTCGGCAAAACCCCGGCGACTGATCTCCCGCGCCACGTCTTCGCCCTTGACTCCATCGGCGAGGTTTGAGTCGATATAGATGGGCGTATCCGTGGAAATAGCGCCCGCGTCCAGTTCGGCCAGGAAGGACGCCGCGTCCGCATACGCTTTAAAGGACTTCCCCACCCTCTTGGCCGCCATCTTCCAGTTCATTCGAGCCAATGCATCGTCGTCGATGAGCACCGCGTCGAGCCGCTCCCTTTCGGGAGTCTCCACCGCCGCCGCCATGTGCATCGGTACCGACCCCGCCAGTCCCTTGGGGATCAGACGTGCCTTGAGCCTCCGACAGCCTTCCAACACTTTCGGTTCATCGTAGCGGCTCGTCACTAGGACCACGCGATCACCGAGGGCAAGCTCCTCGGCCAGGCTCAGTCCCGTCTCGTGATAGCCCAGCAGTTCGTAGTCGAACAGGTACAGCGCCTGCCGCGCCTTGGCCCCCTCACCCTTGACCCAGCCCCGTGTCTCATCCGGCGTCGAAACATGAACGACCTCGACGCCTCGCCCGCCCGCCTTCAAGGCGTCAAGCCGTCCCTGCCAGACCTGGTGTATGCTCGCATCGTCATCCAAGATCACCACGACCTTGCCGGGCGTAAGCCGAAGCTCCGGCACGAACCACTCCGGCGCGGGGGACAGGGGCAGGATCACTGTGGTCGTTGTTCCCTTGCCGACTTCAGAGGCAATCTCCAGGCTTCCGCCCCATGATTCGGCGCTGGTCTGGGCATGATAGAGCCCCAACCCCGAGCCCCCGGCTTTGCCATGGGTCTCGCCGCGGCGTCCGAGCTTGGCCAGCACATCGGGAGGGATGCCCTTGCCGTTATCCTGCACGCTCACCAGGGCGCACCCGCCGCTGGAGGCGAGACCGATGTTCACCGAACCGTGACCGTCGCCGAAGGCCTCGACCGCGTTGTTGACGAGGTTTGAGACCAGGCGCTTGAACTCCACTATCACACTGGAGCGGCACGCTTTTACAAGTTGCAAATAGTCGCGAAACTCATAATTAAAACTCGAAATGTTCTTTTGAATCTCAAAAGGCTCCAGAAAAACCAAATCGCCGTTGATATCCATTTCAAAGACGTAATGGACATCCTTGAACGTTCTTAGAATGTTTCTCGCAAGAACTCGGCGGAGCCTGGCGATGATCTCGCCGCGCAAGTCCACCTCCGGAAGCGCTTTATAAATCTGCCAATTACGCAGACGCTTGAGGGAGTCCGCTGGATCGACGGCTTTGCGCGGATTTTCCAGCACCTTCGCAATACCCTGAAAGGCAAGCGATGTCTTGGATATTGCCACGCGCGGCTGTTCGTAGCGGATTGCATCTTCACCCCTGTTGACATCTGGGCGGAAGGCCGTCTGTAGCACGGTGACCTCGACTGCAAACCTCAATTTGTCGAAATAAAGGTTGAGCGATTGGTTGACGATTCGAGTCATTTTCTGCTGGTTGGCCAACTGCGCGTGAATAAGGTCGTCCCGGAACTTCAAGTAAGCATATCCGCTGGAAAATAGGAAAAGCAGGGCGATAAACGTCAGCGACAGGATGAGAACATGCTTCGACCAATGCCTCCATATCATCGGCGTGTCTTCTTCCGGCCTGTCGGTATCAGGGGCAAGACATCTCTAAGAGCAGCAAAGCCGTTCATGACGGCCGGAAAACCGCAATAGACGGCAAGATGGATCAGCATATTCCGAATCTCGGACACTGTGCCGCCGGAGTGAAGAAATCCCCGCATGTGAATCTTGGTCTGCTCTTCTTTGCCCATGGCGATCAATGCCGCGACCGTTATCAGGCTTTTATCGCGTAGATTCAGCCCTTCGCGCGACCAGAAAGCATCATAAGGAATTTCCTGGATTATCTTGTTGAGTTCAGGGTCGAGGCATTCAAGGCGGCGGAACACATCTTTGGCATAGGATGGACCATAAAGAGTTCGCATCATTTCTGACGAGCGCGTCGACGTAACGGGCTTATTCCCCATGGGAAATCTCCAGTCCGAATCAACTTTGCAGCAACTTCCGCCCCAGCGTCGCCGGGTCGGTCTTACGCGTCACCATGTCATCAAGGTCCTTGTCGGTGACCCGGCCGAGGGCGTTCTTGACGACGTGGCGGTGGACCCAGAACTGAAGCTCGGTGGCATGCTGCCTCTTGAGCCGCTTCCTGCCCTCGCCCGACTTCTTGAGATGCGTCCAATGCTCATCGACAAGCTTGGCGAGTTGCGCCACTCCCTCGCCCGAAAGGGCGGCGGTCGCGACCACCGGCGACTCCCAGGCCTTGACGGCCTGCCCCGCGCCGTGCCCGAGCGCCAAGGCGCCTTTGAGGTCGCCGACGGCCTTGTCCTTGCCGGCCAAGTCGGCCTTATTGACGACGAAGACGTCTCCGACCTCCATCGCGCCGGCCTTCATCGCCTGGATCTCGTCGCCCATGGCGGGCGTCGTGACATAGAGGACGGTGTCGACGACCGAGGCGATGTCGACCTCGTCCTGGCCGGTGCCCACGGTCTCGACGATGATCTTGTCGCAGCCCAAAGCCTCCAGGACGTGGATGGCGCCGAAGATGGTGTGGGTCAGACCCCCGATCATCCCGCGCGAAGCCAGCGAGCGGATGAATACCCCGGGGTCGGTCGCGTGCTCCATGATGCGCAGGCGGTCCCCTAGAAAAGCGCCGCCCGAAATGGAGGAACTGGGATCGACGGCCAGCACGCCGACCTTGCGTTTGAGAGAGCGGTAATGCCCGATCAGCCGGCCGGTGAGCGTGGATTTGCCCGCGCCCGGAGGTCCGCAGACGCCGACCTTCTGGACCGTGCCGGCCGACTTAAAGAAGTCCCTGGCGAGGGGCTCGCCGGCGGCGTTCTCGTCGACGACGAGCGAGAGGGCGCGCGAGGCCGCGGCGTGATCGCCTCGGCGCACGCGTTTGATGAGGTCCTTCGGGTCGTTGCTAACGCGCAACCGGGAGCTTCTCTTTGAGATAGTCCACGATGGTTTGCAGCGGCGTGCCGGGGCCGAAGACGCGGTCGATGCCGGCCTTCCGGAGCGCGGCCGCGTCCTCGTCGGGGATGATGCCGCCGCCGAAGACCAGGACCGTCTTGAGGCCCTTCTTCTTGAGGTGCCGGCAGATCTCCGGGAAAAGCGTCAGATGCGCCCCCGACAAGAGCGAAAGCCCCACGGCGTCCACGTCCTCCTGCATGGCCGCCGTCGCGATCATCTCCGGCGTCTGGCGGATGCCGGTGTAGATGACCTCGAAGCCCGCGTCGCGCAGGGCGCGCACGATGACCTTCGCCCCGCGGTCGTGGCCGTCAAGACCCGGCTTTGCGATGAGGATGCGGAAAGGTTTGTCCATCACCAACTTCCTCCTTGAGACTCCAGGACGGCCGCGAAGGCCTCCACGACCTTCGGGTCATAGGTCTTGCCCGCGCCCGCCTGGGCCTCCCTGAGCGCCCGCGCGCCCAACTCCGCGCCCTTGAGGCCCCCGGAGATGCGCAGTCCCTCCATGTCCGAGACCAGGCGCAGGATGCGTCCGCCCAGAGGGATGGCCTCGCCCTCGAGTTTGCCCGGATAGCCCGAGCCGTCGAAGCGTTCCTTGTGATGGCGGATCGCGGGGAGGGCGCCCTCGATCATCTTGATGCCCGTGAGCAGGCGCGCCGAGAAGCTGGGCAGCATCTCCTCGGGAGCGGACCTGACGCCCATGTCGGCCAGCATGCGCGGGTTCTTGAAGGCCACATAGCCGATCTTGTGCAGGATGCCGGCGTAATAGAGCATCCGGTAGTCGTAATCATCCACGCCCAGAGCCCGGCCGATCTCGCAGGCGAGCTTGGCCGCGCGGACGGGATAGCCCTCGTAGCCGGGCTTCATCGTCTCGACGACGCCCACGAGGAGCTCCAGCACGTGGGAAAAGAAGTTCTTCTGCTCCGCGATGATCTTCGTGTTCGTGATGGCGACGGAGGCGAGACTCGCCAAGCTCGAGAGCAGGCCGACGTGCGCCTCGGTATAGCCGCCCTGTTTCTTGTTGAGCACCTCCACGACCCCGACCAACTCCCCGCGGAAGATCATCGGCACGCACAGCAGCGAGCGGGTCGTAAATCCCGAGGCCTTGTCGAACTTGCCCGCGAAGCGCTCGTCCGTCTTCGTGTCGTTGACCAACTGGGGCTGGCGGTGCTGCGCCACCCAGCCCGCGATGCCCTGGCCCATGGGCAGGACCATGGTCTTCAAGGCCTTGGCCTTCTCGCCCGTCGCGACGCGAAAGAAGAGGTGCTTCTTGTCGTCGGTGACGAGCATGATGGAGCTCGCCTCCGACTCGGTCAACTGCTCGGCGGCGGTCCCGATCTTCTGCAGGAGGAAGTCCAGGTCCAGCGTCGAGTTCAGGGAGCCCGCGATCGAGAACAGCTCGAGGGCCAGGTCGACGTTCGTCTCCAGCGCGTTCGTGTCGCCCATGGTCATTCCGTGCCTCCCAGGACTTCGCGGCAGGTCGTCAGGCCCTGCTTCACCTTCTCCAATCCGTCCTGCGCGATGAGGCGCATTCCCTCCTTCATCGCTTCCTTGCGGACGTTGTCGGCGGCCACATCCTTGAGGCAATAGGTCCGCAGGGCGTCGCTCATCACGAGCAATTCGTGCATGCCCACGCGGCCCTTGTAGCCCAGGGTCTTGCACTGGTCGCAGCCGCCGCTCTCCGGGGGGCCGTGAATCTTCGAGCCCTTCGGTAGGTCGACGCCGTTCTCCTGGAATATCTTGACCTCCTCGGGAGTCGGGTCGTGCGGCACCTTGCAGTTGGCGCACAGGCGCCGCGACAGCCGCTGGGCCAGGATGGCCTTGAGCGTGGTGGCCACCATGAAGGCCGGCAGGCCCATGTCCACCAGGCGCGAGATCGTCGAGGCCGCGTCGTTGGTGTGGATGGTCGAGAAGACCAGGTGGCCGGTCATCGCGGCTTCCATGGCGATATGCGCGGTCTCCGAGTCGCGGATCTCGCCGACCATGATGACGTCGGGGTCCAGGCGCAAAAACGACCTCAGCGCGGTCGCGAAATCGAACTTCTTCCCCTCGCCGAGCTTGAGGTCGGGGCTGACCGGGACCTGGACGATGCCGTCGAGGTTGTACTCGACGGGGTTCTCGGCCGTCAGGATCTTGATATCGGGACGGTTGACGTGGTTGAGGGCGGCGTACAGCGTCGTCGATTTGCCGGAGCCGGTGGGGCCGCAGACCACGATCAGGCCGAAGTTCTTCTTCCCGCCGATGCCTTTCAAGAGGCCCAGGAACTTGTCGAGGGTGTCCCGCATGAAGCCCATCTTCATGATGTCGACCTGCACGCTCTTTCGGTCGAGGATGCGCATGACGCAGGACTCGCCGTAGACCGTGGGGACCATCTCGACGCGGAATTCGATGGGATTGCCCTGCGCCAAGATCTGGATGCGGCCCGACTGGGGGATGCGGCGCTCGGTGATGTTCATCGAGTTCGTCATGATCTTGATCTTCGCCGCGATCGCGTTGCGGTAGCCCCACGGCACGCTGAAGGGGCCGGGCAGGAGGCGCCCATCGATGCGGTAACGCAGGAGGATCTTCGAGTTCTTGCCCGCAGGATCCTCGAAGGGCTCGATGTGGATGTCCGAGGCCTTCATGGAGAGGGCGCCCAGGATGATGGCGTTGACGAATTTCTCGACCTCGGGCGCGGAAGCGTCTATGTCCGTGATGTCGGTCTTAGCCTCGTCCTTCTGGATCTCCAGGCCGCCGCCGTCCGGGGCCGCCGAGGCCTCGTTCTTGGCCACGTCGGTCATCAGACGGTTGAGGGCCTCGCCCTCGCCTCTTGCGTAGGTCGCGTCGAGGGCCGCCAGGATGTCATGGGGCAGGGCCAGGTAGGGCTGGATCTCCAGGCCCGTGCGCAGTTGAATGTCTTCGGAGACGAAGAAGTCCCGCGGGTCTGCCATCGCCACGAAGAGGATATTCTCCTCCTTGGCGAAGGGAATGACCAGATGACGGCGGGAAACCGCCTCGGGAACGGTCTTGGCGACCTCCGCGTCCACGTCCATCTGAACGAGGTCCACGGCCTTGACCTGCCACTCCTCCGAGAGGGCCTTGAGGAGTTGGGCCTTGCCGAGAAACCCTCCGTCGACCATGGCCTGTTGGAAGCTCTTGCCGGTCTTGGCGACGTCGGCCAGCGCCTTCTTGAGCTGTTCCTCGCTTAGAAGCTTACGCTCGACGACGATCTCTTGGACGGTCTTGCGCCGCTGCAGTCCCTTAACGGGCATGATATTCTCCAAAGACGCCGCGCAGGGCCGCGAAGATCTCGCCGATGGTGACGCGAGTCTCGACGGCGCGCAGAATGTGCGGGAATAGATTCTCGGTCGGCGCGCGCGCGGCCCGGGCGAGGCGACGGACGGCGGCCTCGACGGCCGAAGCATCGCGCTTCTTGCGGAAGAGCTTCAGACGCTTGACCTGCGCCGCTTCTCCGACGGACTTCGAGGAAGCGGCGCTTGCGCGCCGTATGGCGCGGTCGTCCGCCTCGAGGCGCAGGGTGTTGACTCCGACGATCTTGCGGCGGCCCTCCTCGATGTCGCGCTGGCAGGCGTAGGCGCGCTCCTGGATCTCGCGCTGGGGAACCCCGGCCTCGATGAGCTTGAGCATGCCCCCCTCATCGCGCACGCGCGCAAGCGTCGCGCTCACCCGCTGGTCGAGCTCGTCGGTGAGCGACTCGATCGCCCAGGCGCCGGCCACGGGATCCACGGTGTCGGTCACGCCCGTCTCGTGCGCCAGGATCTGCTGGGTGCGCAGGGCCAGCGAGGCCGACTGCTCGGCGGGCAGGGCCAGGGCCTCATCGAAAGAGTTGGTGTGCAGGGATTGGGCGCCGCCCAAAACCGCGGCCAGGGCCTGCCAGGCCACGCGCATGGCGTTGTTGTGCGGCTGCCGGCTGGTGAGCGTCGAGCCGCAAGTCTGGACGTGAAAACGCAGGGACTGGGATTTCACGTCCTTCGCGCCGTGGCCGTCGCGCATGATCCGGGCCCAGACGCGGCGGGCGGCGCGGAACTTGGCGATCTCCTCCAGGAAGTGGTTGTGGCAGCCGAAGAAAAAGGCGAGCTTGGGCCCGAGCGCGTCGATGTCGACGCCGCGCTCGAGGAGGGAACGAACATAGACTTCCGCGTTGGCAAACGTGAAGGCAACCTCTTGTACCGCGTCCGAGCCGGCCTCTCGTATGTGGTAGCCGGAGATGGAGATGGGATGGAAGCGCGGCGTGTTCTGAAGCGCCCACTCCATGGTGTCGACGCAGAGCCGCAGCGAAGGCGCGACGGGGAAGACCTGCGTGCCGCGGGCGATGAACTCCTTGAGGATGTCGTTCTGGAGCGTGCCCTGCAGGGAGGCGGGGGAGATGCCCCGGCGCTTGGCGACCGCGACATAGAAGGCGAGGATGACGGCGGCGGTGGCGTTGATGGTCAGGGAGGTCGAGACCTCGTCGAGCGGGATGGAATCGAAGAGTTCGTCCATGTCGTCGATCGTGGCGACATGCACGCCGACGCGTCCGACCTCGCCCTTGGCCTTGGGGTCGTCGGCGTCGAGGCCGATCTGGGTCGGGAGGTCGAAGGCGGTCGAAAGGCCCGTCTGGCCCTGCTCCAGGAGCCAGCGGAAGCGCTGGTTGGTCTGCCGGGCGGCGCCGAAGCCCGCGTACTGGCGCATGGTCCAGAGGCGGCCGCGGTACATGGTCTTTTGGATGCCTCGGGTAAAAGGGAAACGACCGGCCTCGCCGAGGTTCGGCGACGCCGTGTTGTCGGGTCCGTAGTAACGCTGGATCTCGATGCCCGAAGGCGTGACGAACTGAGGGTTGGGCTCGCTCATGCCGGTCTCATCTCCAGACGGTCGCCCACGGCGACCGAACCATTGAGGGCTCCGCCCTCGAGCTCCAGCGCGCTGTGCGCCGAGAGCACCCAGGGCGAGAGGCGCCAGGGACGAAGATCCTCGATGACGCGCACCACGCGCAGGCCGCGGTCCAGGAACAGGACGTCGATGGGGAACTTCATGAAGAAGGTGTGGATCATCGGGCAGGGCACGATCCAGAGCCCCTCGCCCTCGTCGAGCGACGCGCGACCGAGCAGGCCCTGGTTGCGCGAAGCGCAGTCGCCGGCCGTCGCGACCCGGCCCGCGACGAGCCGGCCCCGCGTCGCGTTGAAAGCCGCCAAAAGTCCCGTGCCGGTCGCCGCGGTCATCGGATCACCGCCAAGCGCCCTCGGCCCCGGCCGCCGCTCGAGGAGACCTGGAATACGTAGGTCCCGCTGGCGACGAGGCCGCCGTCTATGTTCTTGCCGTCCCAGATCAGGCCGGTGATCTCGCGGACGAGCTGCCCGTCAAGGGCGTAGATCTTGATCTTCACGCCGGAACCCTGGAGCGAGGGCGGGACGGCGAATGAGACCAGCCCTGCCTGGGACACGCGGAAGGGGTTGGGGAAGGCGATGGGTTTGGCCTCGCCGTCGAAGCCGGCCAGCGTGCCTTTGACCGTATAGCGCAAGGCTCGGAACGCGTTGAGGCGTCCCGCCCCGCAAGCGTTCGCGCCGCCCCCCACGTTATCGGCCGTTCCACGCAAGATGTTCTTGACCTCGTTCGTGCTCCCGTTGACCGTCGCCGTCGGCTTGGCGGAAAGGACCAGAGCCGCCGCCGCCGAGACGAGAGGCGAGGCAAAGGACGTCCCCCTCAGCCCCCCTTTCGTCGTCCCGCCCAGGCTGGTGCTGGTCAGGCCGTCGCCGGGGGCGGAGAGGCCGTTATTGGCCAGGTCCGAACCTCGGGAAGAGAAAGAAGCGACCGCGTCGTTGATGTCGGTGGCGCCGATGGGGATGACGCCAGGACAGGAAGCGGGGACGTTCATCGTATCGTCGCCGGGGCCGTCGTTTCCGGCGGCGGCGACGATCACGATCCCCTTTGCCAAGGCGGCGTCAATGACGGTTTGGAGAGGGACCGAGCAGGCGGCGCAACCGAATCCGGGCAGGCATCCCAGGCTCATGTTCGCCACGATACGGCCGTAAGCGGCCGTGTTCTGCAGATTGCCGAGGAAGGCGAGGGCATCGACGATGCGCGCGTCGGAGGTGGCGCAGGATTGGCCCGCCTTGTCGCCGCAATCGGAGTTGCAGTCGGCCGTGTCGAAGACGCGCATGGACAGAAGTTGCGAGCCCCAAGACAGTCCCGCGACCTGGGAGCCGTTGTCGGTCGCGGCCGCCGCCAAGCCCGCGACCGCGGTGCCGTGTTCGCAGGCGGCGACGGGGGCGTCGGGCGCACAGCCGGGGGTGACGCACTCCTGGTGAGCCAGGCTCGCGAGCTTGGCCTGAAGGTCGGGGTGGGTCCCTTCAATGCCCGTGTCGATGATCGCGATGGTCGTCAGGCAGGAAGTCCCGACCTCGAACTCCCAGGCCGCGGGAGCGTCGATCTTGTTGAAGTGGTACTGGGAGGCGAAAAACGGGTCGTTGGGCGCGCGCACGGCCGCGTAGACGCGGTTGGGTTCGGCGCGGAGCACCCCGGGCGCGGAGCGCAGAGCGGTCAGTCCGTCGGACACGGAAGAACCGGCGGCCAGGCCCACATGGACCCAGCCGTAGGCCGGCTGTTCCTGGATGATCCGCCCGCCGATCCCCGCGATCAGGGCGGTCCTCTGGGCGGTGGAGACGGACGCGTCAAACCATACGATCGCCTCCTCGGCCGCGACGGCCTCGAAAGCCGGAGCGGCGGGGACGACGCCGCGGACCTTGGCGAGCGCCGGCAAGGGCAGGCGCTCCACCCGGATGGCGGAGGCGGGGACGCAGAGAAGGGCGAGGAGCGCGAGCGCGACCGGGCCGCTAGGCCGCAACGGCGTTCTCCCGCTTGATGAGGCCGATGACCTCGTAGATATCCTCGAGCACGTAGTCGGCGCCGGACTCCGTGGTGCCGAAGGTGTCGCCGTACTTGGCCCAGGCGGTGCGCATGCCCACGCCTTTGGCTCCCTGGATATCGCGCTCGGGCCAGTCGCCGACCATGAGCGTCTCCTCCGGTTTGGTCGCGAGCAGTTCGAGCGCCCGGCGGTAGGGCTTCGGGTCGGGCTTCTTGATGCCGAAGTCCTCGGAAGTGATGATATCGTCGAAGAAATGGTGGAGGCCCAGGCCCACGATGCGCAGCCACACCTCCATCTTCGGGGCGTCCGAGATCACCGTGCGCTTGATCCCCATCTTCATCAGCTCGATGAGCGTGTGGTTGACGCGCGGGTAAAGGGTCATGGTCCCGTTCTTGGCGCGCCGGTAGGCGAGGATGCCCCCGGCGAGGATCTTGAAGTCGATGTGGCCGAGCTTGGCCTTGAGGATCTTGTCGAAGATCTTCTGGTCCTCGATGCCTTCTTTCCAGTAGACGTCGAAGACTTCCTTGACCAACTCCTCCTTGGCGCCCGGCAGCCCCGCATCCATCATCCCCTCGACGGCCGCGTCCACCGCCGTCCGCTTCATCTTCATGAAGTCGGTCAAGGTGTTGTCGATGTCGAAGATGACTGCTTTGATCATGCCTTTGGCGGGCGGGGTCAGTCTTTGACGCGCTCCACGTACTGGGAGTTGCGGGTGTCGACGCGGATGCGGTCGCCTTCCTTGACGAAGAGCGGGACGCTGATCTCGAGGCCGGTCTCGAGCGTGGCGGGCTTGACCATATTGGAGACCGAGTCGCCCTTGACGCCCGGCACGGTGGAGCTCACCGTGAGGACGACGTTTGCCGGCAGCTCGATGGCGGTCAGCTTGTCGTCGACGTACACGCCCAGGACCTCCATGTTCTCGGTCAAGAACTTCGAGGATGGGCCGAGGAGCGACTTCGGGTAGAAGACCTGCTCGTAGGTCTCGTTGTCCATGAACACGGCCTTGTCGCCCTCATCGTAGCTGTAGATCTTCTCGCGCTTGGTGACGGGAACCTCGCGGAACTTGGCGCCGGAGGCGTAGGATCGCTCGATGACGCTGTTGTTGGCGAGCACGCGCAGGGTGGTCCGGTACACGGCGGCCGACTGGGACTTGCGGTGATGCTGGTACGAGATGATCTGGACGATCTGGCCGTCGTCTTCGAAGACGAGGCCGTTCTTGAACTGCGAGGTGTCGATCATAGTGCCGGCATGTTACCAAATGAGCGGACGAACGAACCACACCTCGACGCGGCCCGCCCCGTCCGAATGGACAAGACGGGCTCTTTTCACGGCGCCGAGAAGGCCGCGCAGGGAGGAAGCGTCGGGCACGGAGTAGGCGCCCGCGGCGGGTTTGAGCCCGTCGGCGGTGTCCTCGACCACAACGAACGAAACCCGCGAGTCGGCAAGGAAGCGGTCCAGGGCCTGAGGCGTGCGCGCGTCGTAGGGGATGTGGACGCAGGGCAGCCCCGTGAGGATGTGCCAGCGCGCGTCGTACTCCGCCGCCACGACCGCGCCGGGACGGGCGCGCGAGCCCAGCCAGTCCGCGGCCTGCCGCGGGGGCAGGTTCCGGGACGTGGAGGGCGACCAGGACGCGCGCACGACCCCCGCCGTCGCCATCGCAGACAGCGCGACCGACAGGGCGGCGGCGGCGCGCGTCATCCGCGGCCCCAGCCGGGCGGCGCCGCGCAGGAAGAGCCAGGCCGCGATGGGCAGAAGCGGGATGAAGTAACGCGCGGCCGTCTTGGACCAGACGAGATGCGGCAGCGCGAAGAGCGCGGCGAAGAGCGCGGCCGCCCGGCCGGACGGGGTCTTGAGGCCCCGGCCGCCGGCAAGCGCCAGGCCGAGCCCCGCCAGCGCGGCGGCCGCTTCCCAGAACGCGCTCGGCGTCGGAGGCCTCAAGAGCGAGCGTGCGAAGAGCGCATCCACGCAGGCCCAGGCGTTGGCGAAGAAGGGGATGCCTCCCGCGCGGGCGGCCGCGCTCGCTTCTCTCCAGTAGTTCCAGCCCGCCCCCGAGAGCAGGGCGTTGCGCCCCAGCCACGCCCCGAGGACCAGGGTCGCGACGGCGAAGACGCCGAGCGCCGACGCGATGCGCTTCTCGGCGAGGAGGACGGCCGCAACGGCGGCGGCTAGAGCCAGCCCCGTGGGGCGCACGAGCGCGGCCAGTCCCAACGCCAGCCCGAATCCAAGCCAAACGCGCTCTTCGCGTCTGCGCCACAGGCGCGGCAGGACGGCGAGTGCCGCGCCCGCGCAGAAGAGCATGGGCCCGTCGGAGAGCAGGGTCGCCGCGGTGCTTGACAGCAGAGGCGAGACCGCCGCGCAAGCCAGCGCCAGGTCCGCGGCCTCGACGCCGGACTCGCGCTCGAAGACGCGGGCGAAGAAACCCAGGCCGGCGATGAGCAGCATGACCGCGAAGGCCTGGGCGGCGGGGAGGCTCGCCCCCGTCAGCGCCAGCACGGGGGCCAGCAGGAGCGGCCATCCGGGCAGGTAATTGACGAGCGGGGGCGCGCCGGGCGCGGAGACCTCCGCGTAGCGCCCCGACAGCAGCGACTTAGCCCCGATGAGGTAATAGGCGTCGTCGTTGAAGTAGCCGACGAAGTAGGCGCGGCGGCAGAGCCAGAACAACGCCGCGGCCGCCAGCAGGATCAGCGCGCGGCGGCGGCTCATCGCAAGGCCTTAGCCAGGGCGGCCCAAGCCGACAAGCCGATCTTCTCAGGCCGCGCGTCGGCGGGCACGCCCGCCGACGCGAAGGCGGCCTCGACCTCGGTCCTCGGGCGGCCGAGCGCTTGGGCGATCACGCCCGCGGCCATCTTGCGGCGCTGGGCGAAGGCCGCCTTGGCTAGGCGCCAGAAAGCGCGTTCATCCTCGGCCGGCACGCGCGGCTGGGGCAGACGCCGCAAGAGGACGACGGCGGAGTCGACCTTCGGCCGCGGCCGGAAGGCCTCGGGCGGAAGCTCCAGGACCACCTCCGCGTCGGCGCGCAGGCCCACGGAGAGCGACAACAGGCCGTAGTCGGCGCCCCCCGTGCCCGACACCGCGCGCAGGGCGACCTCCTTCTGGAACATGAGCGCGGCCGTCGTCCATGCGTCCCAGCGGAGGAGCTTCTGGAGAATGGGCGTGCCCACGGCGTAGGGCAGGTTGCCGACCACGATCCACGGGCCGGGGCCGAGGGCGGCGAGATCGAAAAGAAGAAAGTCCTCGTTGACGACGACCAGGCGCTCGGCTTCCTTGATCAGCCTGGGCAGAGCCGCGGCGAAGGCGTCATCCATCTCGACGGCGGTCACGCGCGCGCCGGCCGCGAGAAGGGACCCGGTCAGCGCCCCGCGCCCGGGGCCGATCTCGAGCACCGCGTCGCCGGGACGTATCCCGGAGGCGGCAACGATGTCCTGGAGGGCGCCCTGGTCCGTGAGGAAGTGCTGGCTGAGCTTGGAGCCCATGGCTTAGATGGGCGCGGCGCCCTGCCCGCGGAGCCGGCGGAGCAGGTCCTCGGCCGCCTTCCACACATCCCCGGCGCCCAGGGTCAAGACCACGTCGTCGGGCTTGAGCTGCTTGGCCAACTCGCGCGACCCCGGGAAGGCCGCGGCCTTGACTCCCGCCTTGGCGAGGGAGTCGAGGATGAGCTTCGAGCTCACACCCTGGAGCGGCTTCTCCCCTCCGGGATAGACGTCCATGACCCAGACGAAATCCGCGCCCTTAAAGGCCGGCCCGAAGTCCTTGGCCAACCGCTGGGTGCGCGAGTAACGATGGGGTTGGAAGATCACGATGACGCGCCCCGCCTTCCAGAGCCCGGAGACCGCGGCAAGCGTGACGCGGACCTCGGTGGGGTGGTGGCCGTAATCGTCGACGAACTCCACGCCGCCGGCCGCGCCCAGACGATCCAGGCGCCGGCCCACGCCGCGGAACTCGGATAGCCCGCGCGCCAGGCGCTTGAGGTCGAAGCCGAGGTAGTGCCCCGCCGCGAGGGCGCCCAGTGCGTTGGAGACGTTGTGTCGGCCGGGGACCCTCAACCGGAGGGTGAGCGCGCGCCGGCCTTTGTGCAGGACCTCGCAGACGGAGCCGTCCTTGGTCAGACGCACGCCGCGCGCGCGCCAGTCCGCGTCGTTCGACGCGCCGAAGGTCACCACGGGACACGTCACGCGCGGGCGCAGCGACATGAGGACGGCGTCGTCGGCGCAGAGCACGGCCGCGCCGTAGAAGGGCAGGCGCTGGAGATGGGCCACGAAGGCGTCCTTGAGCGCGTCCATGGTCTTGTAGTGGTCCAGGTGGTCGTCGTCCACGTTCGTGACCACGCCGACGAGCGGAGCGAGAAAAAGGAAGGACCCGTCGGACTCGTCGGCCTCCGCGACGAGGTACTCGCCCACGCCCAGCCGCGCGTTGGAGCGGATGTTCTTGAGTTGGCCGCCGATGATGATGGTCGGCTCGGCGCCGGCCGAGCTCAGGGCCATGGCGACCATGGAGGTGGTCGTGGTCTTGCCGTGGGAGCCGGCCACGGTCACGGTCTTCTTCATGCGTCCGAGCTCGGCGAGCATCTGCGCGCGCAAGACCACGGGAACGGCGCGCTTGCGGGCGTAGGCCAGTTCTGGGTTGTCTTCGGCCACGGCGGAGCTGACGACGACGACCTGCGCGCCCTTGGCGTGCGCGGCGCGGTGACCCTCGAAGACGCGCACGCCCGCGGCCTGCAGGCGGCGGGTGATCTCCGTGGATTTCACGTCGGAGCCGGACACCCGGTAGCCGAGGTTGTTGAGGACCTCGGCAATGCCGCTCATGCCCACGCCGCCTATCCCCACGAAGTGGATGCTCTTGACGAACGATTTCATCATGGCTCGGTCGTCGTCTTGGCGCGTCATTTCTTCGGCGTCTCCTTCGCCTGGGCGGGGCGCAGCAGCCACTTGAGCCCGTCGTTTGCGGCCTTGTTCTTAGGGTCGATGGCCAGGACGGTGCGTAGCGCCGACACGGCTCCAGCATCATCGCCGGTCATCACGCCGGCCACTCCGCGCCCGAGCCACGCCGGGACCGAGCGCAGGTCAAGGCGGGTCGCGTTCAGGAACGCCTCCATGGCCCGCTGGCCCTCGCCGACGGTGGCGTGGGCCAATCCGATCGCGGTCCACCCGTCCGCGTCCTCGGGGAAGGCTGCCTTCTCTCCCGGCTCCGGGAGGACCTCGGCGACCAGCGCCATCCAGCCCGTGCCGATGACCCACAGGCCCATGTCGTTGCCGACCTGGCGCGGCTGGTAGCTCACCTTCGAGGGAGCGGCTCCGTCGGAGCGGCCCGCGTCCACCGGACGCGTGAAGGTGAGGTTCATGCCCAGGCGCGCGTCCGCCTCCGGCGGGGCCTCGCGCATGACCTGACGCATCTCGCCCATGATGTCGGCGACCTGCTTCTCGCGCGCGACGGCGTCGGACGCGGTCAGGATGAAGTCGCGCCGGACCGCGCGGGGCGCCGCGTCGTCGCCGCCGGCGCCGGCGCGGGCCAGGGCGCGGCGCAGGCTCGATCCCTCCTTCGGGCCCTCCTTGAGCAGCTTGGGGCGCGGCAGGAAGACCGCGTCCATGTGCATGACCGCGGCCTGCTCCAGGGGCACGCGCCGCAAGTTGCGCTCGAACAGGGAGAGCGGGTCGGCGGGCTCGAGCTCGACGGCCGGCTCCGGTTCGGCGGAGCCGGCCGGTCCGCCGGTCTCGGAGGCGGGTTTGCGGCCCGAGGCGTAGGCGACCGAGAGCTGGAGGCCGGAGCCGCCCTCTTCCGGCGTGAGATGGAAGGCCTCGGCCAAGATCGCGCGCGCCTTCCGGGGCCGGCCCACGGCCAGGTAGAGGCGGGACAGGCGCATGCGCGCCACCGAGTCGCCGGGCTTGAGGTCCACCGCGCGGCGCAGGGTCGCGATGGCGCCCTTAGCGTCCTTGAGCCGCTCCTGGGCGCAGCCCATCTCCAGCATGGCGTCCTCGTAGCTCGACTCGATCTTCACCGCCTCGCGGAACTGCTCCAGGGCGTCGGCATCGCGGCCCAGCTTGCGATAGAGCGAGCCCAGTTGGAACCGGTAGAGCGGGTTGCGCTTCTCCAGATCGACGGCGAGCCGGAAGCGCTCGAGCGCGCCGGGATAGTCGCCGAAGGTCTCTCGGATGGAGCCCAGGTTCATCTGCGCGTCGGCGCGCGCGGGGTCCAGTTCCACGGCGCGGTGGAACTCGGCCTCCGCCGCCGAGGCGTCGCCCTGCCAGGCGTGGGAGATGCCGAGCAAGAGATGGCCTTGGGCGTTGCCCGGGTCCAGCGCCAGGGCGGCCTGGTAGGAGGCGATGGATTCGTCCACCGCGCCGCTCCAATACTGCGCTACGCCGAGGAGGAGGCGCCCGAGCGGGTCCTTGGGGTTGCCGGCGACCGCGCGCTTGATCTCCTGCATCGCCAGGTCGTACTTCTTTTCCTCGAGGTACCTGTGCCCCTGGCGCAGTCCGCGCTGGGCCTGGGCGGCCATGATCTGGTCCCAGATCGTCTCCTGACCCGGCTCCGTCTTCGAGGCGCTGACGTCCGCAACCAGGAGCGAGAGCACGGCGCCCAGCGCCAGGGCCTTCAGACGCGGGAGGATCTCGCGCAGGGCGCGGCCTCGATGGCTCAAGGCGTTCTTCTCGTCGGCCCCGAGTTGCGCGAGCGTACGGCCGTCCGGCAGGAGAAAGAGAGGGTCGTAGCCGAAGCCTCCCGTCCCGCGCGGGGCCGAGGCGATGGTCCCATCGAGGCGGCCTTCGACCGTCTCCACGCGCCCGTCGGGGCCGCTCAGGGCCATCACGGTCCGAAAGCTCGCCGCGCGCCGGGGCGCGGGCACGTCGGACAGTTCGCGCAGGAGCTTGGCGCAGTTGTCGGCGTAGGAACAGCCGTGACCCGCCCAGCGCGCGGAGAAGACGCCCGGCGCGCCGTTGAGGGCTGCGACCTCCAGACCCGTGTCGTCTGCCAGGGCCCAGGTCCCGCAGGCCCGCGCCGTCTGCTCGGCCTTCTTGGCGGCGTTGCCTTCCAAGGTGTCGAGGTCCTCCTCGACCTCGGGCACGCCGGGATATGCGTCGAGAGCAGCGCACTCGACGCCCGAACCCTCCAGGAGGCGGGAGATCTCGGCGGCCTTGTGCGCGTTGCGCGTGGCGAGGACGAGTCTGGCGGTCTGGCGAAGCACGGGAGCGTATGTTATCATTTTCCCGTGAAACGATCTTTCGCCGGGGCTCTCCTGCTGGCCCTGGCTCTGTGCTCCTGCACCCGCACGGTCCAGGAGGAGGATCTCTCCGACCCCGCGGTCAAAGCCAACATCGAGTTGCAGCTCAAAGGCCGTCCGGAGCTGGACCTTCGATACGTCACCGTAGACGTCCACTCGGGCATCGCCACGGTCTCCGGCCTGGTGCCCGACCTCGAGCAGCAACGCCTCATCGACCGGCTCGTGCGCCGGACCCGCGGCGTGGACCATATCCTCAACAACCTCGTCATCCAGGAATAACCGCGTGCACGCGCGGCTCCTGCGCTGGTATCGCCTCGCGCGCCGCGACATGCCCTGGCGGCGCCGGGTCTCCCCCTACCGGACCTGGGTCTCGGAAATCATGCTCCAACAGACCACGGCCGCCTCCGTCGCCGCCAAGTACGAGCGCTTTCTGCGCCGCTTCCCGGACCTGTCGGCCCTCGCGACCGCGACCGAAGACGAGGTTCTCGAGCGATGGGCGGGCCTGGGCTACTACCGCCGCGCCCGCAACCTCCGTCGCGCCGCCCTCGAGGTCATGTCTCGGCACGGCGGGACGTTCCCCTCCGACTTCGACGCCGTGCTGGCCCTTCCCGGCATCGGGCGCTACACCGCCGGGGCCATCCTCTCCATCGCCTTCCGCCGGCCGTATCCCGTCGTCGACGGCAACGTCATCCGGGTCTTCTCGCGTCTTTTCGGCCTGCGCGGCAGGGCCAAGGACCCGGCCTTCATCAAAAGGATCTGGAGCCTCGCGGCAACTCTCGTCCCCAAAAAAGATCCCGGAGACTGGAACCAAGCCCTCATGGAGTTGGGAGCGACGGTCTGCACGCCCGGCTCTCCCTCATGCGGCGTCTGCCCGGTCGCGAACGTCTGCGTGGCCCATAAGAAGGAACTTCAGGATCGGCTGCCCACCCCGGAAAAACGGCGGGAAGTCATTGCGGTCAGATGGGTATGTTTTTGGATCCTCCGCAACGAAAAAATATTGATCTGGCGGCGCTCTCAGAAGGAGCGCCTGTTGAAAGATCTTTGGGGACTCCCGGAAGCGCGACAGATCGCCGCCGTGCCGGGGAGAAGGCTTGCCGCGGTGAGTCACGCCATCACCCATCACGCTCTGAGCGTCGAACTCCGAGAAGCGGCGTGGCCCGAAGGAAGGAAGCTTCCGCAGGAAGCGCGCTGGGTGAGCGCCAAGAAGGCGACGGGATATTTGGTCTCATCTCTCTGGCTCAAGCTATTGAAAGCGGCTTCGGCCGGGGTCGGCTAGAATCTCCAGCCGATGAAACCTCGAGGATTGCTCTTCGACATGGACGGCGTGGTCTGTCGCAACATGCCCGCCCACGAGGAGGCCTGGCGCCGCTTCTTTTGCCGCCACGGCATCAAGATCGAACTCCAGGACTTCCGCGCGAACACCATGGGCATGCCCACCCGCGAGGTCCTGCGCTATTATTTCAAGCGCGAGGTCCCTCCCCGGGAGGCGCACGAGCACGCCGTCGCCAAGGAGACGCTCTACCGCAAGCTCTACCTCCCCAAGCGCCGCGCCGCCGCGGGCCTGCGGGACTTCCTGGACGCCTCGCGCGACGAGGGACTGAGGCTCGGGCTGGGCACGGGCTCCAAGGACGACAACGTGGCCTTCATCTTGGACGGCCTCGGACTGAGGGGCTCCTTCGACGCGGTCGTCGACGGCGGGATGGTGACCAAAGGCAAGCCCGACCCGGAGACCTTCCTCCTGCTGGCCGAGCGCCTCAGGGTACGGCCGCGCGACTGCGTCGTCTTCGAGGACTCTCTGCTGGGCGAGGAAGCCGCGCGGCGGGCCGGGATGCCGGTCGTGGCCGTCACGACCTCCCATGCGGCCGACGAGTTCCGCCACGCGCGCCTGCGCGTGCGTGATTTCCGGAGTCTCACGCCCGTGAAGGTCCTCTCCCTGCTCCGCTGACGGCTAAGACCGAGCCGGGGATTTGCTACGATTAAAAATCGTGAGACTCGTCACCTTCGAGGTCGCCACGCCGCTGGGCCCCGTCGAGCGCCTGGGCGCCCGGCGCGACGGACGCGTCGCCGACCTCAACCTCGCCGCCGCCCTCCTTTATGAAGCGCAGGGCAAGACCCGGCCCCGCGAGCGGGCCGACTTCTTCGTCCCCTCCTGCATGCTGGGCTTGCTCGACCGGGGGGACGAAGCCCTGGCCGAAGCGAAGAGAGCCCTCGACGCCCTGGAAGGCGAACCCGCGGGCCCGCGCGGAGAGCGCATCCTCTGGAACGAGTCCGAGATACGGCCGCGGGCTCCCCTGCCCCGGCCCCGCTCGCTGCGGGATTTCTTCGCTTTCGAAGACCATGCCAAGGCCGGCGCGGCGCGGCGAAAGGAAGAGATGCTCCCGGCCTGGTACGAGCAGCCCGTCTACTACAAGGGCAATCCGCGCGAGATGTACGGGCCCGGCGACGAGATCCCCTGGCCGGACTACACCCGCAAACTCGATTTCGAGTTCGAGGTGGCCGCGGTCGTCGGCCGCCGGGGACGAGATATCCCGGTCGCGAGCGCCGACCGGCACATCGCGGGCTACATCGTGATGAACGACTGCTCGGCGCGCGACATCCAGAAGAACGAGATGCTCAGCCGCATGGGCCCGGCCAAGGGGAAGGATTTCGCGACGGCAATCGGACCGTGGCTCTTGACGGCCGATGAATGGGATGGACGGATTCCCGATCTGAAGGTCCGGGTCAACGGCGAGCAATGGAGCCGCTCCCACGGCGCCCAGCCTTATTGGTCGTTCGCCGTAATGCTGTCGCACGCCTCGCAAAGCGAGACCCTGCTTCCCGGCGACCTCCTGGGCTCGGGCGCCTATCACAAAGGCTGCGGCCTCGACCTGGACCGCTGGATCAAGCCCGGAGATGAAATCGAGCTCGACGCGGGGCCGCTCGGCGTGCTCAAGAACAAGGTCGGCGCCCCGAAAGGCGCGACGCATCTCAAATACAACCGCGACGGGAGCTATGCCCCATGAGCGTCATCCTCACGCGAGGCCGGGCGCCCAGGACCCCGCACACGGAGTATTACTCGGAGCCCGAGGTCCTGGCCCTCGAGGAGATCCACGGCGTTTCCGGCTTCAGCGGCGACTGGTCGCGCAAGTATCATTACCGGAAATACCCGACCCAGCAGGTGCGCGACGCGCATAAGCTCCCTCTCGACCTGAGGCCCCAGCCCCTGCCGCCCCTGCCCCTGCAGCCCTGGCACCTGCGCACGAGCCGGCTCAAGGCGCACGGCGACGCGGTCAGCGGCCGCGTGCCCCTCGTCTACGGAACCCACACGCTCGTCGGCGCCGCCCATTTCGAGAAGTCCTGCCCCGCCGACCGGTTCTTCCGCAACGGCGACGGCCACGAGCTGTGGTTCGTGCAGGAAGGACGAGGCCTCCTGGCCAGCGAGTACGGCGTGCTGGCCTTCCGTCCCGGCCACTACGTGGTCGTCCCCAAGGGCACGACCTACCGCCTGGAGTTGGAGAGCGAGGACTGCTTGCTCCTGATGGTCGAGTCGCGCTTCCCCATCCAGTTCGCCCCCCACCACCTCAACGCCTCGGGCCAGGCCACGCTCATGGCCCCGGTGGTCGAGACCGAGGTCGACCTGCCCGAGTTCCGCCCGCCGCGAGACGAGGACGGGCTCTTCCGCGTGTGGACCAAACACGACGGCGGCTTCGTCACCGAGATGTTCCTGGGCCACCACCCCTTCGACCTGATCGGCTGGGAAGGCGCTCTCTACCCGTACGCCTTCCACACCGACGACCAGCATCCCCTCGCCAAGCAGACGCACACGGCCCCCCCGACGCGCCAGACCTTCCAGTCCGGGCACGCCCCGCACGACGGATTCGCCGTCTGCACCTTCAAGGGACAGATGGAGGGCTGGCATCCGCTCGACGTCCCCGCGCCCTACGCCCATTTCAACGTCGACTCCGACGAGGTGATGTTCTTCTCGAACACCAGCTACGGGGCCCGCAAAGGGCTCGTGGAGCCGGGCTCGTTGACCTTCCATCCCGGCTCGCTGCCGCACTCCCCGCACGGGATGGCGGCGCGACGATCCTTCGCCGAGCGCGGCAAGCTCTCCGACTACCTTGCCGTCATGCTGGACACCTTCTTCGAGCCCCTGCGCGTGGCCAGGCAGGCCCTGGGCGTGGCGGACAAGGACTACCCCGCGAGTTGGAACCGCGACACCCAGGGCGTCTCTGCGTCCTGATGGACCTCGACCCCGAGTCTCTGCGCGCCCGGGACCGCTACGGCCTGCTCATCGCCGTGATCCAGCCCCGACCCATCGCCTGGATATCGTCCCTATCCCCCGAGGGCATCCCCAATCTCGCGCCGTTCAGCTTCTTCACCGGCATCGCCGCCAATCCCATGTCCGTGTGCTTTGCTCCCGTCAACGACCGCAACGGCAAGAAGAAAGACACCCTCATCAACGTCGAAACGACCCGGCAATTCGTGATCAACATCGCCAATGAGGAGACCGTCGAGAAGATGAACCTCACCGCCGCCGCCTATCCCTACGGCGTCAGCGAGTTCGAGAAGGCCGGCCTGACGCCCCTGCCCTCGACGTCGGTCAAGCCGCCCCGCTTAGCCGAAAGCCCGGTCTCGATGGAATGCGAGCTCCTGCAAATCGTGACGCTCGCCGAAGGCCCCCTCGGAGGCAACCTCGTCATCGGCAAAGTGGTGCGATTCCACTGCAAGGACGAGATATGGAACGGCGGCAAGATCAGGCATCAGGACCTGAAGACCGTCGGACGGCTGGAAGGCTCCTGGTACGCCCGCACCCGCGATGACTTCGAACTCCCCCGCCCGGAGGCGCTCTTATGAAAAAGCAGCCTTTCCACAACTTCGTCGTCGACCACATGACCTTCCTCGTCGAGCCCGACCTGTACAAGACGACCTACGCGCTCTTCCGCGTCATCTTCGGGGTGACCCGCGAGGACCTGATCTACGAGAAACGCTCCGACTGGCCCGGACAGAAGAAGCCCGCCTCCATGACCTTCGCCTCGCGCCTGGGCGCGGCCGATGACGCGCGCGCGCCCGCGCAGACCATCGTCGCGGTGGTCCAGCCCACGGAGCCCAAGGGGCGGGGCTCTCATGTCCGCACGATGCTCAAGAACCGGGGCGGGGGCGGCCACTGGCAGCATATCGCTTTGCGAACTCCCGATCTGCCGTCGTTCCATCGCTATGCTTTGGATCGCGGCGTCAACTTCATCACGCCGGTGCTCAAGGACGCCGAAGAGGACCTGATCCAGGTCTTCAGCGGCGAGTGGATGGTTCCGGGCGGCCGCCCGACGGCCGTCTTCTTCGAGTTCGTCCAGCGCGACCCGAGCCCGGAGCTCCTCCGCCGGTTGGAAGCATCCTCCAACCGCGAAGCGTGGTTTCGCGACAAGACCTTCCTCGGCCTCTACGCCGAGAAGGAGGCCGAGTACAAGAAGGGCAAGGTCACGCCCTTCATCGATGACGCGCTTGCGCGCAAGATCGAGGCCAGGCTCAAGGGCCTGGAGGTCTGGGAGATCGGCGACGGCCTGCTTGAAAAAGTCGAGGCCGACATGCTGGCCTACGCCAAGTCCAGGAAGGGCCGTAAGCGCTGATAGCCTCCCGCCCGGCGATGTGCTAAAGAGCGATCCCCCAGGAATTCCGCTCGTCCTCTCTCGATTCTTTGTATTTCATGCTCGGAGCTTGAGGCCACGTAAGCTCCGGCGGCCATGGAAAGGGGCCCGGCCACTTCCGTAAATATTGCAATTGGAAAGTTATACTTGCAAAATGTAAATACACTGGAGCCGCTCCTTATCTCATTGGCAAAGCAGTACCCGGTCCTGACGATGACCGGGCCGCGACAGAGCGGAAAGACGACCTTGTGCCGGCGGGCGTTTCCTCTCAAGGCCTATGTCAATCTCGAAAATCCGGATACGCGAAGGCTTGCGACCGAAGACCCCCGGGGTTTCCTGGCGGGTATTCCGGATGGAGCGATCCTTGACGAAATCCAACGCGCGCCGCAACTGGCGTCCTACTTGCAGGAAGTGGTGGATAGCGAGCGCCGCAACGGCCTATTTATCCTGACCGGCAGCCAGCAGTTCGAGGTCATGACGCGCATCAGCCAGTCCCTGGCCGGGCGGACGGCGGTCTTGAAATTGCTACCCTTGAGCCTCGATGAAATGCCGCATGATCTCCAAAACGTTTCCATAGATCGCTTGATGCTGGCCGGGTTCTATCCGCGTCTCCACAGGGAGAGCTTGGAGCCCGCGAGATTCTACGGCGACTATATGGAAACCTGCATCGAGCGGGACCTGCGCCAACTGGTATCCGTGAAAGACTTGAACCTCTTTGAGCGATTCGTACGGCTGTGCGCCGGCCGGGTCGGGGGATTGCTGAATCTTCATTCGCTGGGCAGCGACGCAGGCGTGTCTCACACCACGGCACGAGCCTGGATCACATTGCTTCAAGCCGGGTACATCGTATTCCTCCTGGAGCCGCACCACGCCAACGTTCGCAAGCGTTTGGTCAAGACGCCCAAGCTTTACTTCTACGATACGGGGTTGGCCTGTAGCCTCCTGGGGCTGGAGAACGAGAATCAAGTCGCCCGCGATCCGCTGCGCGGGGGCTTGTTTGAGAACCTCGTGGTGGCCGAAGCGCTCAAGCATCGCCTCCATCGGGGGCAACGCAGCCAGTTGGCATTCTACCGAGACAACGTCGGCAACGAGGTGGACCTGTTATATGGCCGCGGGAGCGACGCCTTGCCGATCGAGGTCAAAGCCGGGGCCACGGTCGCGAGCGACTACTTCAAGGGCCTCCTCCATTACGCCAAGGTGTTTCCCAAGAGTCGCGGAGCCGCTCTGGTCTATGCCGGGAAGGAGGAATATATCCATCACGGGGTCAAGATCGTCACCATGCACGGTCTCCACAAACTCCTTGCGAGCCAAAAGACCGACATCGATTAGCCAGGAGCGTTGGTTGTCTATGTCGAGTTCGATGTCTAGGAGTCTTATGGGGAAGCGGAGAGGCCGCGCACGGACCAGGACGCGTCGACGAAGCCGAGGTCCGCGTCGGCGAACTCGGCCAGCTTGAGCCGGCCGGCGTTGAAGGCGGTCTTGCCCGGGCGGGGGTCCAGGGCCGAGACCAGGACCTGGCCGGAGCCGGGAGACTCCTCCTGGAACGCGACGCCCGCGGCGCGCAGGGCGAAGGAGTCGAGGCCCTCGCCGGCGCCGGGGCGGGAGTCCATGACGAAGACGGCCGCGGCCTTCGCGTCCTCGATGAAGCCCTCGACCACGCGAAAGCGGACCTCCAGGTGGAAGCGCCGCTTCTCCAGGGCCTGGGGAAAGATCGAGACGACGAGCCAGCGGTCGTCCTTCGAGCGGACCAGGCGCGCCGAGGCCCGGGCCTTGGCGGAGGCGCCCTTGATCTTGCCCTTCACCTTGACTTGGCGCAGGACGACCGCGTTCACGGCTTGGCCGGGGTCGCCCCCCGCTTGGAGCGAGAGCGGCTCCCATTCCTTGGCCTCGGGGTGGATGACGGCGTGGAGCAAATTCTTAAACTTGAGCTTCGCCTCCGCCTCGGCCTTCACCCCGGGGCCGGCCTGCGCGGCGGCCGGCCCCGTCGAAACGGCCGCCGTCTGCGCCGAGGAGATCGCGGACGCGAGCAGGAGGGCGGCGAAGGTCATGACAAATCGGCCAAGGTTTTGCGGAGCTCATCGCGGCGGCCGCGGGCGGCCTCGTGCTGGACCTTGGCCTCGGCGATCTGACCCTCGGGAGCGCGGGCCAGGAAGTCGGGATTTTTCACCTTCGCTTCGATCTTCGCGATGTCTGCCTCGGCCTTGGCCAGCTCCCTGCCCAGGCGCTCGCGCTCCTTGGCGAAGTCGATGACGCCGGCCAGGGGGATGTGGAACGTCACGCCTTCCGCCACGGCCGTCGCGCTCCGCGGCGGCCGCGCCGAGAACGGCTCCAGGCTCTCCAGGCCGGCCAGCAGGGTCACGTACGCGTGATGAGTCTTGAGCGTCTTCCCGGCGAAAGGGCCCTCCGCCACGGCGGCGAGCTTCATGTCGATCGGCACTCGGAGTTGGGCGCGCAGTGAGCGGATGGAAGTCACGGCCGCCATCACCAGCGCCATCTCCTTCTCCGCCTCTGGGTTCGACCAGTCGCAATCGAGCGCGTGATAGCCGCCCTGGAGCACGAAGCGCGCGGATTCGCCCGCATAGGACTTGAGCGACGCGTAGATCTCCTCGGTCACGAAGGGCATCAGCGGGTGCAGGGCCTTGAGCGTGCCGACGAGGACCTGGACGAGGATCGTGCGCGCGGCGTCCTTCCGCGCCCCGTCGGGGCCCAGGAGCCGCGCCTTGGCGAGCTCGATGTGCCAGGCGCAGAGTTCGTCCCATAGGAATGCGTAGAGAGCCTCGGCCGCGGCCGCCGTCTCGTACGCGTCGAGATGCGTCTTCGCCTTGGCGAGCGTCGCCTGATAGCGGGATAATATCCACCGGTCGGCGAGTTCCAGCTCCGCGCGGGGCAGTTGGCCCAGCTGATATCCGCCGTCCGGCGCTCGTGGCGGCAGGTTCATCAAGACGAACCGGGTTGAGTTCCAAAGTTTGTTGACGAAGTTGCGCGCGCTCAGGACCGACTGCTCGTCGAACGCGATGTCCTTGCCCGGGTGAGCCTGCGCCAGCAGAGCGAAGCGCAGGGCGTCGGTGCCGTACTTGTCCATCATCAGGAGCGGGTCGACCACGTTGCCCAACGACTTCGACATCTTCTTGCCGCTCTTGTCGCGCACGATGCCGTGGATGACCGCGTCCGAGAACGGGACCTTGCCCTCGAAGGCCAGGCCCATCATCTGCATGCGCGCCACCCACAGGTGGAGGATCTCATAGCCCGTGACCAAGGTTGCGGTGGGATAGTAATAGGCGAAGTCCGGAGTCTTCTCCGGCCAGCCGAACACCGCCAGCGGCCACAGCGCGGAGGAGAACCAGGTGTCGAGCACGTCGAGGTCCTGAGTCCAGCCCGCGCCGGGCGACTCCAGGCTCACGACGGGCTTCTCGTCGCCCCGGTACCACACCGGGATGCGGTGGCCCCACCAGATCTGGCGGGAGACGCACCAGTCTTTGATGTTCACGAGCCAATCGCGGTACGGCTTGGCCCAGTTCGCGGGATGGATCTTGAAACGACCGTCATCGAGGGCCTTCAGGGCGGGCAAAGCCAACTCGGCCTGCTTGACGAACCACTGCAGCGACAACAGAGGCTCGATCACGCTATGACACCGATAGCAGACCCCGACCGGGCTCTTATGATCTTCTTTCTTGCGGAGATATCCCCGCGCCTCGAGGTCGGCCACGACTTGGTCGCGGGCCTTCTCGCGGGAAAGGCCCTCGTAAGGGCCCGCTTGCGCCGTCAATCGCCCATCCGGGCCGATGGCCTTGAGGGCCGCAAGATCATGCCGCTGTCCGATCTCCCAGTCGTTCTGGTCGTGGGCGGGCGTGACCTTGAGCGCCCCCGTGCCGAACTCGAACTCGACGTACGAATCCGCGATGACCGGGACGGCGCGGTCGATGAAGGGGATCAGGACCTTCCGGCCCACCATAGGCTTCCAGCGCGGGTCCTTCGGGTTGACGGCCACCGCCGTGTCGCCGAACATCGTCTCCGGCCGGGTCGTGGCCACGACGAGACCCTCCCCCCCGCCTTCCAGACGGTAGTGGATGTGATAAAGAGCGCCTTTCCTCTCCTCGCGCTCGACCTCGATATCCGAGAGCGCCGTGCCGCAGCGCACGCACCAGTTGACCAGGCGTTCGCCGCGATAGATCAGGCCCTTCTCCCAAAGCGTCCGGAACGCATAAAACACCGCCTTGGCCCGGACTTCGTCCATCGTAAAAGCTTCCCGTTCCCAATCGAGAGAGCAGCCCAGGCGCCTCAACTGGCCCAAGATCGTCTTTTTGCAGTCGCGCGTCCAGACCTGCATGCGCTCAAGGAAGGCCTCGCGTCCCAGCGCGTGCCGGTCGGTCTTTTCGGCCTTCAACTGCTTCTCCATCACGTTCTGCGTGGCGATGCCGCCGTGGTCGCAGCCCGGCACCCAGCAGGCCTGCCGGCCCAGCAGGCGCTGGTGGCGGATGAAGGCGTCCTGGAGGGCGTTGTCGAGGGCATGCCCGACGTGCAGAGCCCCCGTCACGTTCGGCGGCGGGATGACGACGGTGAAGGGCCTGCCGCCGAGGCGGGGCGTGGAGCGGAAGAGCTTGGCCTCCTCCCAGGCGCGGATGAGGGCTTCCTCGACGGGCTTCGGATCGTAGATCTTCTCGATCATGGTCCTACAGCAGGTCCGAGGCCAGCGCGGCCAGGACCGAGCGCTCGCTCTTGGTGAAGGTCACATGCCCGAAGAGCTGCTGGCCCTTGAAGCGCTCGACGAGGTTCGTCAGGCCGTTGGAGGCCGCGTCCAGATAGTAGTTGTCCACCTGGTGCGGGTCGCCGGTCAGCACGATCTTGGCGCCCTGACCCGCGCGCGAGATGATGGTCTTGATCTCGTGCGGGGTCAGGTTCTGGGCGTCGTCGATGATGATGAGCAGGTTCGGCAGGGAGCGGCCGCGCAGATAGGTCACGGCCTCGATCTCGATGGCGCCTTCCTCAATGAGCATCTGGATGTCCATATCCGCCGTCTCGAGCGAGCCCTTGGGCTTCTCGAGCAGGTAGGACAGGTTGTCGTAGATGGCCCCCATCCAGTTGGTGAGTTTCTCCTCCTTCGTGCCCGGCAGGAAGCCGAGATCGTGGCCCACCGCGATGACGGGACGCGCGATAAGGATGCGGCGATAGACCTTCTCCTCCAGCGTGTGCTGGAGCGCCGCGGCCAGGGCCAGCATCGTCTTGCCCGAGCCGGCGAGTCCGACCAGGGTCACCAACTGGATGTCCTTATTAAGGAGCAGCTCCAGGGCGAAGCGCTGTTCCATGTTGAGCGGCTTGATCCCCCAGGGCGCGGAGTCGGCCTTGACGAGCGGCGCCAAAGACAGGCTCTTCGCGTCGTAGCGCGCGAGCGCGCTCTTGGAGGGCGCGTCGGCGGCCTTCAGGATGACGAATTCATTGGGGACCAGGTCCGCCGTCGGCGCTTCCAGGCGCTTGTCCTTGTAGAAGCGGTCGATGTCCTCGGAAGCGACGGCGGCCTCGCGCCAACCCTTGTAGAGATCGTCGACGTCCACCTTCTCCTTCTCATAGTCCTGCGTCTCCAGGCCCAGGGCCTCGGCCTTGATGCGCAGGTTGATGTCCTTGGAGATGAAGACCACGTTCTCGCCCTGTTTCTTCAGATACTGAGCGCAGCTCAGTATCTCGTTGTCCTTGCTCACCGCGGAGAAGGCCTTGGGCAGGCCGTCGCAGACCTGGATCTCGACTTTCAGCTTGCCGCCGTGCTCGAGGTCGACCCACTCGGAGAGCTTGCCCTCGCTCTGGCGCAGTTGGTCCAGCTTGCGCGCGACCAGGCGGGCCGAGCGTCCGCGCTCGTCGTTGTTGCGCTTGAAGGTGTCGAGCTCCTCGATGACCGTCAAGGGCAGGACCACGCGCGAGCCCTGGAAGGCGAACATGGACAGGGGGTCGTGGAGGATCACGTTGGTGTCGAGGACGAAGGTCTTCATGCAGTCGCCTCCTGGCGAGGGAACGGCGGAATAAACTCTTTGAAGACTTCGTTGGCGAGGAACACGCCCTCGCCGGTCAGGCGCCAGCGGGAGCCGTCTTCGCGGGCGAGACCCCGAGCCTTGAGCGCGGCCCAAGGACCGGCGAAAGATTCCCTCGTCTGCTTCGAAGGAACGAAGCCTTCCAGCAGACGCAGGCCGAGGAAAGCCTCTTCGCCCAGCGCCTCAAGGCCCGCGGGGGCCTCGGTCTCGGCAGTAGGACGCCGGCCGGCTTCCACGGCCGTCATGTAGGGGACGATCTTCTCCTCGTTGGAGGATCGCACCCCGCCCAGGAAGGAGGCCGACGAACATCCCAGCCCCATATATTCGCCGCGGTCCCAATAGTTGAGATTGTGCCGGGAGCGGCGCCCGCGACGCGCGAAGTTCGAGATTTCGTAGTGCTCCAGGCCCGCGCGGGAGAGCGCCGCGATGGCGAGTTGATACATCTCCCGGCCCATATCTTGATCTTCCTCCACGCCGCGCTTGGCGAAGATGGTTCGATCCTCGACCTGGAGGCCGTACAAGGATATATGCTCCGGCTCCAAAGACAGGACGGAGTCGAGAGTGGAACCAAGGCCGTCCAGCGTCTGGCCGGGCAGACCGTACATCAAGTCCACGCACAGAGCGGGAATGCCGGCCGCTCGCGCGGCGCGCAGCACGCGCGCGAAATCCGCGGCCTTATGACGACGCCCGATGGCCTTCAATAGGGCGTCATCAGCCGTCTGCAATCCGATGGAGAGCCGCGTCACGCCGGAACGGGCGAGAACCGCCAGCTTCTCCTCGTCGAGGCTCTCGGGGTTCGCCTCGAAGGTCGTCTCAACGAGGCGCGCGTCGGGATAGGCGCGGCGCAGGCGCGCGAAGAGGTCGTCGATTTGCCCGGCGGAGAGCTCGGAGGGCGTGCCGCCGCCCACATAGAGCGTGTCGGGCGCATGCGGGGCCCTGAGGGCGGCCTCACTTGCGAGGGCGGCGAGATAGCGGTCCACCTGCTTATTCTGCCCCGAAAAGGCGGCAAAATCGCAGTAGAAGCACTTCACCGCGCAGAACGGGATGTGAACGTAGAGGCCTATCAATTCCCTGGGATTTTCTCAGTTCTTCTTCAAGAACATCGAGATCATATCGATGGGCACGGGGAAGATGGTGGTGCTGTTCTTCTCCGCGGCGATATCGGTGAGGGTCTGGAGGTAGCGCAGTTGGATGGACGCCGGGTTGCGGCCCAGGATCTCGGCGGCCTCGCCGAGCTTCACGGAGGCCTGGAGCTCGCCCTCGGCGTGGATGACCTTGGCGCGGCGCTCCCGCTCGGCCTCGGCCTGCTTGGCCATGGCGCGCATCATCTCCGGAGGCAGATCCACGTTCTTGACCTCGACGTTGGCGACCTTGATGCCCCAGGGGCCGGTGTGCGAGTCGAGGATGATCGCGAGCTCCGCGTTGATCTTGTCGCGGTTGGCGAGCAGGTCCTCCATGTCGAGCTTGCCCAGCACCGAGCGCAGGGTCGTCTGCGCGATCTGGCTGGTGGCGTAGATATAGTTCTCGACCATCAGGATGGCCTTCTGGGGGTCGACGACGCGGAAGTAGAGGACGGCGTTGACCTTGATGGAGATGTTGTCCTTCGTGATGACGTCCTGGGGCGGCACGTCGAGGACCACGGTGCGCAGGCTGACCTTCTGCGCGGACATGATGCCGGGCACCACTAGGACCGGACCCGGGCCGGAAATCTTCCAGAATTTTCCCAGCACGAAGAGCACTAAGCGGTCGTACTCGGTCACCAGACGGATGGACATGAGGGCGACGACGCCGATGATGACGAGCGGCAACGGGAATCCGGGCATGGGGAAGTTCCTCCTCTGACGGCAGGATTTTGACATATCCCTTCCCGGCCGCGCAAGACGGGTGACAGACGGGTGAAATGCTAGGATGGCCGCATGGAAAGCGCGCATAAGGCCGGCTTCGTGGCGTTGGCGGGGCTGCCCAACGTGGGCAAGTCCACGTTGCTCAACAGCCTCCTGAAGTTCAAGCTTTCCATCGTCTCGCACAAGCCCCAGACCACGCGCCACCGCGTGCTCGGCATACTCGAGGGCCCGGGCTTCCAGGCCTGCTTCCTCGACACGCCGGGGCTCATCGAGAAGCCCGCCGACCCGCTCCAGAAGGCCCTGCGCGTGGAGGCCTCCCGCGCCATCCGCGAAGATGCCGACCTCGTCGTCTATCTCGTCGACGTCGCCGAGGCCGATCCCGGCGACGTCATCCATTCCCCCCTGCGCTCGGGAGTCCCGGTCCTGCTCGCCCTCAACAAGTGCGACCGGGTCGTGTCGGAAGCTCGGGTGGCGGCCCTCGAGGCGGCCTACTCCGCCGCGCTCAAGCCCGACCAAGTCTTGCGCATCTCCGCGCTCAAGGGCGCGGGAGTCGATGAGCTCAAGGCGGAGATCCTCGCGCGACTGCCCGAGAACCCTCCCTTCTACGAGAAAGGCCGGCTCTCCGACCGCTGGGAGCGCTTCTTCGCCGCCGAGATCGTGCGCGAGCAGGTCTTCGCGCTCTATCACGACGAGATCCCGCATGCGACCGCCGTGGTCGTGGAAACCTTCCGCGAGCATCATCAGAAGAAGGGCCGGCCTGACGAGGTCTTCGCCACGCTCTATGTGGAACGCGACGGGCAGAAGGGCATCATCATCGGCAAGTCCGGAAAGGACCTGCGGAGTTTGACCGAACGCGCCCAGGCCGCGCTCGAAAACTTCCTAGGCCGCCCCGTGATCCTCGAGCTCTGGATCAAGGTCCGCAAGGACTGGCGCAAGGACCAGAGGTCGCTCGAGGAATTCGGCTACCGCACATAAGCCGCCCTGAGCGAGTGGTCCTAAGGAATCCTCGAATCGGACCCACGTTTTATTGGGCTGATTGGTCCGTCTGGTTTGGGCAATAGGGCCCTAGCCTCAGGCCCGGGGCCCGGGGTATCCTACTTGCCATGATACCCAGCACCATGACACGATGTCTCTCGGCCGCGTTGCTGAGCGCGGCCCTCCTTGCTCCCTGCGCGGGGAGGTGCGGCGGCTTCGCCGGTCCGCGCGGGGCGGCCTCCGCGGAGGCCGGCCAGGCGGCCTGGAACGGCGCCATTTCCGCCGCCATCGCGCAAATGGGGCCGGACGCGCTCTCCGGCCTCAAACTCGGCTCCCTCAGCCTCCTGGCCTCCCCGGACGGTTTGACGGCGCGCCCTTTCGCGATCCGCCGCCTCGCGCTCAGGATCGGGACCGTTCATCCCACCCTCAGCCCGGAAGCCTTTTTGAGCGCGAGGCAGGAGCGCCGCGTCGAAATGCTCGCGCAAGCCGCCCGCGTCGAGGAGCGCGAGTCCAACGCCTTCGTGGACGGAATCGTCGCCCGGTTCGAGTCTGGAAGCCTGGCCGACGGCGACCTGGAACGGACCCTGACTTGGGCCCGGGACGTCCTGTCGGAGAAGGCCGTCTTCCTCTCGTCGAGGAACGCCGAGCGCCTGCGGCGGGTCCTGCCGAATTTGGAGAAGGCCGCCGTGGCGGCGCGCAAGGCGCGGCAGGGGAAGGTCGCCTCCTCCCTGACGCTGACGGCCTCCGCCCTCAATAAACCCATCGAACGGGCGGACGTCTTGTCCGGCGTCACGCACGAGGACAATATCGTCGATGCCGGAGTGTCGCCGGCCGATGCGTCCGGGATCCTCGCCTCGAGCCTGCAGACGGCCTGGGACCCGCGCGCCACCCAGGAGAAGTCCGTCTCTGAGGCGTCTCACGCCGTGATCGATCCGGCGGCCGCGAGCCGGCGGGCCGCAAGCGGCAAGCCCGCGGTCTGGGCCGGCGGCCTTCTGAGCCGCCTAGGCCTTCAACTCCGGGCCGCCTTTAACGCGGCCTCCATCACCAGGGGACTGCCGTCCTTCTATACGCGCGTCACGCGCCTCGCGGCATCCCTGAGGGACGCCGTCAACGAGAAGAGGACGTTCGGCCCCTCCCTCTCGGCCGTTCCGGCGGCCGCCGGCGCTCTCGGCGCGGCGGTGAGCGTCCCGATGGCAAAGCTCCCCGTCGAACGCGGTCTTCCGCTCATCGTCGCCGTGCTCTGCGCTCTCGGCGCCGTCCTCTTCCTGGAGCTTCTGGCGCGACGCCGCCGCAGGCTGCTTGCGGACGGGGCGGCGGCGGCGCCCGCGGCGTCCATCCCGATTAAACCGACGGCCTCCCTCATCTCGGAGAAGCCCCAGCCCGCGCCGCCGGCGGCGGCCCCCCCGGTGAGCGACCCGCCGGCGGAGCGTAAGCGCGCCGCCCCGGTCATCGAGCTGGGCGGCCGGGTGGAGGGCCTCGCCGGCTTCGGCGACCCCGTCACCCTTCCCAAGGGCGCCACGGTGCGCATCGCCGTGGAGTGCGGATCGACGACCGCCAAGACCCTCGTCCTCGACGAAGCCGGAAACATCGTCCACGGCACCTACCAGAAGCACCACGCCCGCGTCTACGAGATGTCGGCGCTGCTCCTTGAGTCCGTCCTGGAGCGCTTCAAGGACCAGGAGGTCGTCAATATCGGCTTTTCCGGATCGGCCGGACAGAAGGTCTCCGAGAAGCTGGCCGGCTACATCGACCTGGCGCTCGAAGGGCGCTACGGCGCAGAGGGCAAGAAAGGGCAGGTCAACATCCGCTACACCAACGAGGTCATCTCCCAGACCGCCCCCATCTTGGAGCAGTACGGCCATCTCAATAAGGACACGCACATCTTCGAAATCGGCGGCGAGGATTCCAAGTACATCCACCTCGGCGCCGACGGCAAGCTCAAGAAGACGGCCCTCAACGGCGAGTGCGCGGCCGGGACGGGCACCTTCCTCGAGGAGCAGGTGGCCCGCCTGGGCTTCGACAAGCTCCTGGCGATGATCGACGGGGCGTGGACCGCCGTGGACAAGATGCCGCCCGAGATCGCGGGCCGCTGCACGGTTTTCGCAAAGACCGATATCACCCATCTGCTGCGCCATGAGAACCTGCCCAAGGAGCTCGTTGCCTGGGGGGTGCACAACACCATCGTTCTCACCTACCTCATGAATCTGGTGGGCGAAGTCAAGAGGGGAATGGCCGGCGACGGCATCATCATCTTCCAGGGCGGGACCTCCAAGAACCGCGTCCTGGTGGAGGCTTTCAAGAGGCTCCTGCAGAAGAAGGGCATAGACCCCGCCCGGCTCATCGTGCCCGACTTCCCGGAGATACGCATCGCGCAGGGGGCGGCCATGTTCGCGGCCCGGAATCTGGCCGAGGGACGCATGCTCGACCGCAGTGCCCTCGTCGAGGGGCTCGCCAAGCTCAAGGACTTCGTCGCCAACCGCACGGTCACCAGCGCCCTGCCCCAGTTGCGGCTGCGCGACCCGCGGCGGCTCGAGAAGACCTGGACGCCGTATCAGTTCAAGGAGGGCGAGGTCCGTGACGTATTCCTCGGCCTCGACGTCGGCTCCACCACGACCAAGTTCGTGCTCATCGACGCCAAGACCGAGGCGGTCCTTCATAAGGATTACGTCAGGACCGAGGGCCAGCCCTTCGCGGTCATGGAAAGGGGCATCCACGATATCCGCGACAAGCTGGGCTCCCGCATCCGCATCCTCCACGTCGGGGTCACCGGCTCCGGACGCGAGGCCATGGGCGCCATGGTCGGGGCCGACGCGGTCGTCGACGAGATCAACGCCCACGCCACGGCCGTGGGGCGGCTGCATCCGGACGCCGACACCATCATCGAGATCGGGGGGCAGGACTCGAAATTCATGCGCGTGATGAAAGGCATGATCGAGGATTTCGAGATGAACAAGGCCTGCGCCGCGGGCACGGGCTCCTTCTTCGACGAGGCCGCCGACCGGGTCCTCGGCGTCATGGTGGAGGAACTCGGCGATTCCGCCCTGCGGGCCATGTCGCCCGCGGACTTGGGCGAGGTCTGCACCGTCTTCATGAAGTCCCGCATCGTCCAGGCCCAGGCCGAGGGCTACACCCCCGAGGATATCTCGGCGGGGCTTGCCTACTCCATCGCCAAGAACTATCTCAACAAGGTCAAGGGCGGCAAAGCCGTGGGACGGAAGATCGTGTTCCAGGGCGGGGTCTCCAACAACAAGGCCGTGGTCGCCGCCCTCGAGGCGCTCACGGGCAAACCGGTCGAAGTCCCGGAGCACGCGGAGGTCATGGGCGCCATCGGGATGGCCCTCATCGCCAAGACTCGCTACGAGAACAAACTGGCCGACGCTTCCCTGCCCGAGGCGGCCAAGCTCGTCGCCACGAAGTTCCGCGGGCTTTCGGCGGGCTTCATCCCGACGGAGGTCGTCAAGGGCAAGCGCTGCGCGGCCTGCGCCAACCAATGCCAGCTCATGTACCTGGTGACCCCGGAAGGCAAGAAGCTGGTCTACGGGCCGAACTGCGACCTGCATGACAAGAGCATCCCCAAGGAGCTCAAGCGCCTTTCCGATAATCTCCCGGACCTGCTGCATCGGAGGCACGAGCTGCTGACCAAGGACTATCTCGCGGGCGAGGCCGCGCCGCCGTCCGCGAAGGCCTCCCTCCGAGAGCGTTTCACGCTCTGGGCCAAGACTCTCGCGGCCGGAGGACGGCCCGCTCCTTCCGCCGTCCCCGCCGCCGGCATCAAGACCCGGGACGGGCGCGTCATCGGCTTTCCCGCGGGCCTCAACTTCTGGGAGAACTTCCCCTTCTGGCACGCCTTCTTCAACGCCGCGGGCTTCGAGGTCGTGGCCTCGCGCACGAGCGACAAGCATATCCTGGATCTGGCCAAGCAGCACCTCAACATCGACCCCTGCCTGCCGATGAAGATGCTGTACGGCATGGTGGCCGACCTTCTGCAGAAGGAGGGGGTGACGGACATCTTCCTGCCCGTCCTCCTGGAGCTCAAGCCGTTCAACCCCGCCTCCAAGCACGCCTCGCCCTGCCCCCAGGTCACGGGCGCCCCCTACGCCCTCAAGGGCGTCTTCAATCCTGAGGAGCACGGCAAGCGGTTCTTGAGCCCCGAACTCGACCTGAGCGTGCCGCGCGAGGAAATCCTCGAGCAGTTCGAACGCTTCGGGGCGGGGATCGGGCTGCCCCGCGGCGAGGTGCGGCGCGCCTTCGACGCGGCCGAGCGGGCGGCCGAGGACTTCCGCAAGGCTCAGCGCGCGGAGGGCGCCAAGGCCCTGTCCGAGATGCGAGAGCAGGGGCAAAAGGGCGTCGTCTTCCTTTCCCGCCCCTACAGCAGCCTCGACGGCGGGCTGAACATGGGCGTGCCCCGAGAGGTGCGCAAGCACGGCTGGCAGGCCCTGCCCATGGACTTCCTCGCCCTGGAGGAGGGTCGCCGCGACCCCCACATGGCGGCCGATGACACCTGGTACTACCAGGGCAAGATCCTCCAGGCGGCCGAGATCGTCGCCGACGACCCCGACCTCTATCCCGTCTACATCACGCCCTTCCGCTGCGGCCCGGACGCCTACATCATCAAGAAGCTGGAGGCGCGCTGTCGCGCCGCGGGCAAGCCCCTGCTCGTTCTCGAGATCGACGAGCACACGAGCGCCGCCGGCTTCAAGACCCGCATCGACGCCTACATCACCTCCATCAAGCTCGCCAACGAGGCGGCCCAGAGGACTATCGAGAAGGCGGAGACCGCCGAGGCGTTCGCCGCCTCGGGCCGGCCCGCGCCCAAGCCCATGGAATTCCTCACCCTGGAGGAGCTCAAGGGCAAGAAGACCTTCATCCCCAGGATGTCGGACCACATCGTCGTTCTGGCAGGGGCGCTGCGGGCCGCGGGAATCGACGCCGAGGCCTTCAAGCCCGCCACGGACGCCGCGCTCGATGAGGGCAGGAAATACTCCAACGGCAAGGAGTGCCTGCCCTACCCCGTGCTCATGGGAGAGGCCATCGTCGGCATCCGCGAGCAGATCAAGGCCGGGACCAAGCCCGGGGACATCGCGGTCATGTTCTACAAGAGCAATGGGAGCTGCCGCTTCAGCCAATACACCAGCGCCTTGGAGACGAGCCTCCGCGAGGCGGGCTTCCCCGGCTTGCGCGTGGCCAACCTCGCCGGGCGCTCCAAGTCCCCCGCCGTGCCCAACCATTTCGTCCCGTCCTTGCGGTTGACCGTCAACATCTGGAAGTCCTTTCTCATCGGCGACTATCTGCACCAGCTCCTGCTTGAAAACAGGCCCTACGAGATCCACACGGAGGATTCGGCCCGCAAGAAGCTGGAAATCCTCGCGGGAGGCAGGCAGGTGCTGGGCGACTACATGGATCAGATCAACGCCTCCGCGCCCGACTATTTGCGCAAGGTCAAGCTGACGGAGCTCGTCTACCAAAAATACCTGCGCGAGGCCGCGGAGGCGATGGGCAACGAGAGGAAGCTCCTGACCACGCTCGAGCGCTTCGTCGCGGAGATACGCGGCGTCCCGCAGGACCGCACCCAGCGCAAACCCCTCATCGGCCTCGTGGGGGAGATCTATCTGAGGATGAACGACTACGCCAACGGCGATATCATCCGCCAACTCGAGGCCCAGGGCGCCGAGGTGTTCCTGGCGCCCTTCAACGAGTTCGTCTACAACGGCCTCGAATTCGGCTCTCCCCTGGAGACCATGGGCTGGCGCGATTTCTTCAGGTTCAAGGGACTCAAGTCCCTGCTCGGCTATTTCGCGGGCAAGGGCTTCCTGAGATTATACGACGACAAGATCTACCGCGTGCTGCGCCGGGGGATCCAGCGCAAGGAGTTCGGGCGCGGCCGTGACGTCAAGAACGTCATCCGGCACGGAGTCAAGCATACGGGTCAATTCTCGTCCGGCGAGGGCCCCCTGACCTTGGGAGCCATGGAGGAGTACGCGCTGCACGGCGCCGACGGAGCGATCATGATCGGCCCCGCGGGGTGCCTGCCCAACACCATCTACGAGGGCCTGATCCAGAAGATGAAGAACGGGCTGCCCCCCGATAAGCGCGATTTCCCGACTTTGGTCGTGTCCATGAGCGAATCGCGCAACCTCAAGAACGTCCGGACCCGCACCGAGGCCCTCGTCTATCAGGCCAAGGAGTACATGGACCCCCAGAGCCAGGCGAAGGGGACCCGATGAGCGCGGACGGCGGCGGCTTCGAGGCGGCCGAGCGGTTCGCCCTCGAAGGCGAGTTCGAGAAGGCTTTCGAGCTGCTCGCGCCGCGCGAGCGGGACGCCCGGGACGGCTGCCTCTATGTCAGCGTCTGCAGGATGCTCAAGAAAGACGCGCAGGCGAAGCGGGAGCTCGAAAAGATACTGGCGGCGGATCCCTCCCATGCGCGGGCCAACCATCTCCAGGCGATGGAACTGCTGGACGCGGGCAGGCTCGGGGATGCCGAGGCCTGCCTGCGGCGGGCCGAAGCGGGCTACCAGCCCGAGCAGACGGGCGAGCTCTCCGAACTCCATCTCGACTGGGGCAACCTCCATTTCGAGAGAAAAGACACGATCCAGGCCGTCCTCTCCTGGCGGCGCGCCCTCGGCCTGGCGCCCGCCAATGAGGCCGCCCGCAAAAATCTCGAGCAGTTCGAGGACCCCCGCTTCGAGGAGACCGCCACGGTCAACGAGATGATCCTGCTGGCGAGCCACCCCTCCCAGGTCCTGGCGCACCTCATGCGCGCGCGGGAGTTCAAGTCCCCGGGCGAGGCCCAGGAATTCGCCGACTATGTCCTGTCCCTTTGGAACAACACCCCGCGCGGGGAACCGGGGGACAAGAGCCCCTAGGCGCGGCGCATCAGTCGCAAGAGCAGGGCCGCGGCGATCAGACATCCCGCCTGGATGAGGATGGAGCGCTCGAAGCCCAGGTCGTCGTCGAGCGCGGCCGATGAGGCCAGCCGCGGGTCCGGCGCGGGCAGGAAGTGGATCAGCACCGGGCGGCCCTTGAACGCGGCGCCGAAACTGTTCCCGCCCACGAGAGAGAAGCCGTCGTTCTGTCGGCCATCGGCCGTCCGGTATGAGAAGTCCACGCGCAGGCCGCTCCGGGCGGCGGACACGCCCGTGACCACGCCCACGGCCGGGGTCCCCTTCCACAGCACGTAGCGGCGCTGGGCGGCCTCGATGCCGCCCGTGAGCAGCATGAACGGCGCCCACAGGAAGAGCATGGCGGCAATCCAGAGCAGTGGAGTCCTCAACATTTCACCTCAGCGGCGGCCGAAGACGAGGCGGTCGACTTCCTGCCGCGTGAGAGCGCCGCGCAGAAGGTCGGCCACGTATTGCGGCGAGTAGTAGCGGTCGAGCGGGACGGTCTTGGCGCCGTCCTTGATCCGGATCGCGGCGGAGCCCGTGCCCAGGCCCAGCACGGCGCGGGCCTTGCGCCAGTCGGTGAGCCCCGCTTCCACGAGCGCCTGGACGAAGGACTTCTGCCAGTTGGCGGCGGCCGCGTAGCCCTTCGGGCCGAGGACTTGCGGGTCCAAGCCCAAGCCGACGAGAGAGCCGTTCCTGGAGGCGATGCCGTAGGGGCAGTTGCCGTCGGCGCAGGCCTTCACCTTCGAGCATCCCAAGCCCATCGCCATCCAGGTGCGCGCGCCGCAGACGCCGTCGGCGCCCAGGACCAGCCTCTCCACGGCCTCGGCGGCAAGCATGACATCGCCGCCGGCGTCGATGAAGACGCGGTCGCGCGCGCCCAGCTTCTTAAGGACGGCGTCGATGACGATGACCGCTTCGTTGGCGGGCAGGCTGGTGTTGGCGCCGGGCGGGGCGTTGCCCGAGCCGGGAGAGAAATCGTCGCCCCGGCCGTCGATCTGGAGGTGATCGGGCAGGGCGTCGGCGTCGCGCAGGAAGCGCATGAAATCCAGAAGGTCCGCGGCGTCGCCGATGCCGAACTTGAGCGAGACGGGCTTCGCGGAGACGGAGCGGGTGGCCTTGATCAGCGCGGCGATCTCCCCGTAACTCTGCATGTCGGCGATGCGCTCGGGGGACCTGAAAGATCTGTTGCGCGGGATCTCGCGCCATGCCGCCACGATGTCGTTGACTTTGCGCGGATCGATCTTGGCGCCGCGCTTGGCGGCCTGCTTGAGCTTGTACTGCACCATGGCCACATGCGGGTTGGCCGCCACGCGGCGCAGCTTGTCGAAGTCGACGCGCCCCTCCGCGTCGTCGCGGCGAATGCCGTTGAGCGCGGAACCGAACTGCGCCACGATCTGGGCGCGCGCCAAGTCCTCCGCGGAGAATTCCGCGAAGAGCGCCCGGCGCTGCGCCATCAAGACGTCGATGAGCGCGACGATCCTGGCCTCGTTCCAGCTGCCCGCCTGGAACTGGCCGTTGGCCGTGTTCCAAGCGACGATGCCGGCTTTCATCTTGGCCGCGTCGCCCTCCATCAGGCCGAGCAGGAGGCCCGGACCGCCTTCGCCGGTGTTGTAGAGGATGCGCGCTCCCTGCTCCTTGGCGAGCTTGAGATGGATGTAGAGCAAGGAAAGGTGCGACTGAGCGGAAAGCTGGGGGAAGCTCATGCCCGAGATGCCGAGCATGGGGGATATCTGGGCGCCGCGCAGGTCGTGCTTCTGGGTCCGCAGGGATTCCAGGTTCGGCTCGTTGAAGATCACGGGCGACATGATCTCGGGCTGGCCCTGATAGACGGGATGGCCGAAGGAGCCGCGGAAGTCGCCCTTCCGGTGAAGGAACTCCAGCACGCTCCAGCGGAAATTATGCTTGTCCTGCTCCCGTCCGGAGATGTACTTGCGGCAGATCTCGCCGGCGCGGGTCATCACGAGGCGGAAGGCGTCGAGCAGCGGACGATAGAGGCCGCGCGCGACGAGGCGGACGGCGGCCTGACGCGTCTTCAGCAGACCCACCTTAGAGCCGAAAACAAGGCCCGACGACGGCGGGGGCGGCGCCTCCTTGAGGACGGGGTCGCCGGCCTCGCGCAGCCTGGCCACGCCCGGCGTCATGAGGCGCGCCGGCGGGTCGGCCAGGTCGGCGACGAATGCTTCGACGGCCGTCTCTAAAAGCTCCCCGGGGCGGCTTAGATTCTCCTGCATCGTCTCGATTAAGCGCGCCAGCTTCTCGCTCTTTGCGGCCCCCATCCGGGCGGAGGCGGCGCGCGCGGCCAGCAGCACGGCGGCGCGGTGCTCGTCGGGCACGAAGCCGGAAAACGGCCCGGCCAGCTGAGCGAGGCGGGCCGCGAGGATGGGATACTCCGGCGAAGCGGGATCGGCTTGGGCGATCTCGGCCAACGCGCGGGCGGCCTCCTCGGCGGCTTGCGCGCGGACGGCGGCGACGGCCTCGGCGATGGCCGAGGTCTTCACGGCCTCGGCGGCGGCGGCATAGCCCCGAGGCGTCCAACCCTTCAGTTCCAGGGCCCGCAAGATCGGAGAAAAGCTGGTATCGACAAGCAGCGAGGCGGCGTTCGACAGGGGAGCGTCGAAGACGGGCGTCCAAGACGACACCGGCGAGGCGTGCAGGGCGCCGGGCGCCGTCGCGCCCCGCGCCGGAGCGTTGAGCGCCGCCGAAACCGCGGAAGCGGCGGAGGTCGAGACGGCCAGCGCCAGGCAGAGCCAGAACTTTATCAAGGAGACTCGGTCAGGGTTTGACGACGATCAGCCGCCCCGAAATCCGGCGCCACGCGCGCCGAAGCGACGCCTGCCAGCCGGATTCGACTAAATCTCCCGGCCGTTCGATGATGGTATCCGAAATCGAGATCCGGCGGGACAGCCGCCCCCGGCCGAGCCCCGAGAGCACTCGATCCAATATCCCGAGGCCGATCAAGGTCTTGACCGCGGGACCGTGGATGATCGCGCCGAGCGGGCGCGATTCCCCGTCGGGACCGACCAAGACCGCCTCCACGCGGAAGTGCGCCGTTTTCGCGCCGGCGGATCTCAGACGCTTGTGTTCCTCCCTCCACGCGGCCGCGGTTTCCTGCGGGATCGGCCATCCTTCGAGCATCCCGCTGAGAGACCGCGTCCAGTCCGTCTCCGCGCGCTGCTGGGCGCCGACGAGCGTCATGCGCACGTGATGGGTGTCGACATCCGCGATGTGAATCGGCGTGCCGAAACGGCCGAACTCCCGGGGAAGCTCTGAGGAAGCCTCGACGAAGATCAACCCCGTGTTGTCCTTGCGCCGCGCGATCGGACCGAGGAACTCGACGTCTCCGGTCGTCAGCACCCGCAGGCGCTCCACGCCCGGCGTCCGCGCGAGCTCGCGCAGCACCGCGAGCTTGCGTCTCCAGTAGCGCAGCCCCAGGTCCACCGAAGTGCGCCCCATGATCGACGCCGGGGCCCACGGCAGCCCGAGCAGGAACGTGGTCGCCGGCGCTATCAGCGAGCCCGTCTCCTTCCAAATGAACAACGCCTGGGCCACTTCCAAGGAAATACTCCACGTCAAGTGAAAAGCAATCGACAGCGGCCCGAGGTGCATCTTCTCGTGCAGAGGCTTCGACAGCAGATAGATTCGATGCTCGGCGGGCCGCGAGACCCGCTGCGGCAAGGCGAGCGGCGGCGCCGGGGAGTCGGAGGGCGCGGCCGGGACGGACGCCGCGCCGAGCGCGTCCGCGCCCAGCGCGCGCAGCATCAGGATGTCGCCCGCGTCGCGGACTTCGACCGACGACGCCTCCTGGAGATCCGTACGGGCGAACTCGGCCAACGCTCCGGAAAGCGCCGCCGCGCGCACCTGGACCGGAGGCAACGATGCCTCGGCAGGCGGCGCGCTCAGAAGAGGCTCCGGCGCCGGCAGCGCGACGGCGGCGGCGCGCAGCGCGAACGTCGGCGCCGACGCGACAAGCGCCGGCGCCGGCCGAACGCCCGCCGCCGGACGCGCTTCCACCACGGCCGATGCCGGAACGGCAATCCCAAGAAGCACGGCGGCGAGACCTCGTCGGATTTTCATCATCATTATGATAACCAAGTCTCGCACCGAGCGAGAGAGGCGAAAGTCCTAGCAAACCGCGGCAAAAGTCCCAGGCTCTGAGGCAATCTCCGGGCATCCGCGCGCTGCATGGCTCGGCAACTACTCTCCCCGACGGCGGGCCGACTTCATCCCCCCGGCCTCGAAAATCTCCACGGTGGGACCGGAGCCGGCGTTTCCGGCAATGAACGAGCCGTCGACCGCGTCGATGAGAGCGGAGCGCCTCGGCTGCGAATCGCGCAGGACGCCGAGGCCCAGAAGGACGGACACGGGCGCGCCCACTCTCCCGACGAGGCCGACCCGCTCCCCTGCCCGCGCCGCGGCCAGGGCCGAGCCGAAGGCCCGGATGCGGGCGTATTGCGCGGCGTCGTAGGCGTAAGCGTCCCGGGCGGCTGCCAGGACCATGGCGTGGCTTACGGCCACGAAGAGCGCGGCCGCAGCGGCGCGCTGCCAACGCGCCGTGAAGGGCAGGCGCGCAATGAAGGCGTCGCAGGCGCGGCCGAAAAAGACGGACGCCAGCAGGATGAAGACGAAGAGATAATGGAAGCCGTGAAAATCCCCGCTCACCGCAAAGCAGCGGTAAGCCCATATCAAGACGGTGTAGCTCCCGGCCAGCGCCAACCAGAACCAGCGGCCCCAGGGAGCGTCGGGGCGCCGGACCTCCAGGAACAGGCCGTACGCCGCGGCCGCCAGCAGCGGCCACTCGCAAAAGAGGAAGAGCCCCGACCTCGTCCGCGCCGGAAGCAACTCCCCCAACGGGAGGCGCGCCGCGCCGCGGACGAGGGCCGCGAGGCCCCCGAGAACGGTGAGCCCTCCCGCGCCGCCCACATCCCAATAGGCGAAAAAGTCCCTCCAATCGAGGATCCGGCAATACCAGGCGAAGGACGCCGACGCCCCCGCGATGAATCCGATGACCGCCGGCCCGCGGCCCCGCTGCCGCCGCGCTCCATCGCCCCACCACAGGTGCAGCAGGCAGACCGCGGGAAGCGGCCAGAGCAGGTGGAACTTCGTGGCGAGCGCTCCGGCCGCCGCCGCGCCGGACAGCGCGCCGTCGAGGATCGCCCTCCTCGGTCGGCCGCACTCCAAGTCCTCGCCGCAGCGCCAGACGCAGAGGAACGCCGCGAGAAAGAAGACGACCATCAGCGGCTCCACCGAGACGCGAGTGAGATAGTAGACGACGGGAAGAGAGGTCGCGTACCCGAGGACCGCGAGGAGCGATGCGAACTCGCTGGACAGAAGCCGTCGCGCGAACGGCAAGAAGAGCCAGAAAGAGAGGACATGCAGCGACGCGATCATCATCTTCGAAAGGAGGAATACGCTCACGATGTTCTTCGCGGTGAAGGCGGTGAAACCGAGGGACGCGCCCGCCGGAGCTCGCAGGCGGAAGTAGGTTTCCTGCAGGGCGCGCAGCAGGACCTGCAGCGTCAGCCCGGGGTGGCCGGGGTAGAGCAGACGTCCGCGCCAGCGGCCGAGCTCGTGGGCGCTGGGGACGTAGTATCCGCCCGGATCGGACTCGTTCCAAAGACGGAAGCCAAAGACGGAGTTTTCCCATCCCCCGCACGGAGCTGCGCGACTCCAGATCCAGCCGACGAGCAGGGCGGCGCCGGAGAGGGCGAGCAGCGCCCGAACGGCGGGACGGCTAGGGCGCAACCGCCTCGGAGGGCTTGCCGCCGGGGGCGGCGGGCTGAGCGCCGCGCGATGGGGCGCCCTTGTTCTCGTCGGCCGAGGGCAGGTGATCGACGTAGGTGTACTCGGAGAGGACGGCCTCGTAGCGGTCCACGATCTCGGCCGCCTCGCGGGGCTTGAGCGCCCCCGCCTTGACCTGGGAATCGGCGGCCTCCTTGATCATCTTGACCAACTCGTAGTCCGAGTACTGTATCTCGGAGAGGATCTGGCGGATGCTTTGGCCCTGGATGGTCTCCTCGATATAGTAGCCCTTCGGCTCGTCCTCATCCCGGAAGATGTGGACCTCGTTGACGCGGCCGAACAGGTTATGGATGTCGCCCATGGTCGCCTGATAGGCGCCCATCAGGAAGAAGCCCAGATAGTAGGGCCGGCCGTCGAGAGGATGCACGGGCAGGGTCCCGCCCGCCCTGCGGTGGGTGGCGAACTGCGTGATCTTGCCGTCGGAGTCGCAGGTGATGTCGACGACGCTCGCGCGGCGCAGGGGCTCCTCGTGGAGGCGGTGCAGGGGCATGATCGGGAAGATCTGGCCGATGGCCCAGGAGTCGGGCAGGGACTGGAAGATCGAGAAATTGCAGAGATATTGGTCGTTCAAGGACTTCTGCATCTCCAGCAGGTCCTCGGAGACGAACTTCGCCTTGGGCAGGAGCTTGCCGATCTCCAGGCACAGCTTCCAGTAGAGATTCTCGACCTTGGCCTTGTCCTCGAGCCCAAGGTAGCCCAGCTTGAAGAGGGTGAAGGCCTCCTCCAGGTGCTGCTGGCCGTCATGAAAGCTCTCGGCGAGATTCTTGGGGCTGAGGCCCTTGACGGCCTCGCGCAGCTCGCGCACGACCTGGTGCTCGTCGGGACTCTCGCGCAGGATCACGGGGGAGGTGCCGGTCTCGATGGCGCCGAAGACGTTGACGACGAGCAGGGCGTGGTGGGCCACCAGGGAGCGGCCGGACTCGGTGACGAGGTTTGGTTCGGGGACCTTCTCCTGCTTGCAGACCTCCTGCACGCAGTACACGACGTCGGACACGTACTCGCGCAGGCTGTAGTTCATGGACGAGTCCACGGCGGTGTGCGTGCCGTCGTAGTCGACGCCCAAGCCTCCGCCGCAGTCCAAGTACTCCACGCCCAGGCCCATCCTCCGGAGCTTGGCGTAGTAGCGCGCCCCTTCCTTGACCGCGTCCTTGATGGTTCGGATGTCGCTGATCTGGGAGCCGATGTGGAAGTGCACCAGCTTCAGGCAGTCGGAGAGGCCCTCGGCCTTGAGCATCTCGACGACGCCCAGGATCTCGGGCGTGGTGAGGCCGAACTTGGCGAAGTGGCCGCTGGAGGAACGCCATTTGCCCGAGCCCTGCGTCTGCAGCTTGACGCGCAGGCCGATCAAGGGCTTGACGCCGCCCTCGCGGGCGGCGTTGAGAAGGAGTTCCAGCTCCGAAAGCTTCTCGATGACGACGAGGACCTTGCGCCCGATCCGAAGGCCGAGCACCGCCAGGCGCATCATCGACTCGTCCTTGTAGCCGTTGACGATCGTAAGCGCGTCCGAGGAGTTCATGGCCAACACCGCGAGGAGCTCTCCCTTGGAGCCGGCCTCCAGGCCGAACTGGAAGGGGCGGCCCGCGTCGCCGATCTCATCGACGACCTCGCGCAGTTGGTTGACCTTGATGGGATAGACGCCGAAGTAGCGCCCCCCGTAGCCGTACTCCTTGATGGCGGCCCCGAAAGCCTCGTTGATCAGCGCCACGCGCCGGCGCAAGATGTCCTGGAAGCGGATGAGGACCGGCATCTTGATGCCGCGCGCGGTCAAGTCCTCGATGACGTCCATCACGTCGATGGCGCCCTCGGGGATCTTCTTGGGCTGCACGGTGACGTGGCCTTTGGCGTTGATGCTGAAATAGTTCAGGCCCCAGCCCTGCATGTTGTAGAGCTGATCGGCGTCTTCAAGCGTCCAGGTCTTCTGAGGAGGCATGGCGAAGATTGTAAAAGATATTCTATCATCCTGGCAGTTCTTTATGAAGGCCATCCTGGCACGCGACGGTGCCGCGCGTCTCTGCGAGGTCCCGGTCCCCGGGATCGGCGCGGGCGAGTTCCTGCTGAAGGTCGAAGTCTGCGGGCTCTGCGGCACCGATATCATGAAGCTCGACACGCGCGCCCAAGACGCGGTGCTGGGCCACGAGCTCTGCGGTCTGGTCGCCGAGGCCGACGCGGACGCCCCCTTCCGCGTCGGCGAGCGCGTCGTCGTTTCCCACCACGTCCCCTGCCTGACCTGCCACTATTGCCGCAAGGGGCAGGAGTCCATGTGCCGCCAGTTCAAGGCCACCAACATCGCCCCCGGGGGCTTCGCCGAGTTCGTGCGCGTGCCCGCCCTCCACGCCCGCCGCGCCGCCTTCCGCGTCCCGGAAGGCGTGGACCCCGTCGCCGCCTCGCAGACCGAACCCCTGGCCTGCGTGCTGCGCAACGTCAAGAGGCTGGAAGCCGGGCCGGGCGACGTGATCGCCGTCGTGGGTCTGGGGGCGATGGGGCAGATGACGGGGCAACTGCTGAAGCTGCGCGGCGCCCGCCCCGTGGGCTTGGACTTGGACGCCTCGCGCGCCGCGACGTTCGGGCGATGGGGGACGGGAATCACCGACCTGGAAGCGTTCGCGCAGGCGGGCCGCAACGCCAGCGAGAACCGGGGCTTCGACGCCGTCATCTTCTCAGCGGGCACGCCCGCCCTGGTCGCAGCGTCCCTGGGCTGGCTCCGGGACGGAGGCGCCCTCAACGTGTTCACATCCTTTCATCCCGACCCCTTGATGAAGCTCGACTTAAATCAGGTCTATCACCGGGAACTGTCCGTCATTGCCTCCTATTCCCCCTCCCTCGTCGACCTGAGGGAAGCCTTCGAGCTTATCGCCTCGGGGAAGTTCGGTCCTTTATCTCTCAACCCCGAACGATTTCCTCTCTCGGCCTTCGACGACGCCGTTCACGCCGTGAAGTCGCGGCGCATCCTGAAGGCGGTGCTGACGCCATGATAAACCGCCGGATCATCTTCCACGCCCCGCGCGACATACGCCTCGAAGAGTCTCCCGTCTCCGCGCCCGGCGCGGGCGAGGTCGTCGTGAAGATGGGCGCGGCCCTTACCTGCGGCACCGACTTCAAGGCCTACCGCCAGGGTCATCGCGTCCTTCTGGGCGATTATCCGTCGTCCTTCGGCCATGAACTGGCGGGGACCGTGGTCTGCGTCGGCCGGGGCGTGACGGCGGCGAGGGAGGGAGACCGCGTCGTGGTCGCCAACTCCGCCCCGATGGATGACTGCTTCTGGTGCGCGAACGGCCAGAACCATCTTTGTCCGAATCTAAAGCTCCATAACGGAGCCTACTCCGATTACGATATCATCCCCGCGCACATCGTCCGCCACAACCTCCACTCACTGGCCGCGTCGGTCCCCTTCGAGGTCGGCGCTCTTGCCGAGCCCTTCGCCTGCGCCATCCACGCCGCCGAGATAAACGCCGTGCGCCCCGGCGAGACCGCGCTCATCATCGGCGCGGGCCCCATGAGCCTCCTGCTGGTCCACGCCCTGCGCGCGTGCGGCGCGCGCGTCGCCGTGCTGGGCCGCTCGAAGGGACCTCTCGAGGCGGCGCAATCCGCCGGCGCCGAGGCGGCCTTCGATGCCGAGCAGGGAGTGAGAGCTTGGGCCGACGGGCGCGGACCCGACCATGTCTTCGAAGCCGTGGGAAAGCCGGAGATCTATCTCCAGGCGGCGGCAATCGTTCGCGACGGCGGCAAGGTCTGCCTGTTCGGCGGCTGCGCCCATGGGACCGTCGTCGCGTTCGACGTCCATCGCCTCCATTACAAGCAGATCACCCTCCACGGCGTGTTCCATCACAATCCGCGCCACTTCAAGGAAGCCGTACGGCTCCTGTCCGAGGGCAAGGTCAAGACCGAATTGCTCGTCAAAGGCGAGGTAAGACTCGCGGACATCCCCGCCTTCTTCGCCGCCAACGCCGATCAATCGATCGCCAAAACGGTGGTCCGGCCATGAGCCGCGCGTCCGACCTGCGCTTCCTGCGTCGCGCCCTCGCGCTTGCACGGCGCGTGGCTCCGCGCGACGTCAGTCCCAACCCCCGCGTAGGCTGCGTGTTGGTCAAGAACGGACGCGTGATCGCGCAAGCCGCGCACCGCCGGTTCGGCGGCCCTCACGCCGAAGCCCTGGCCCTCGCTCAAGCCGGTTCCCTCGCCCAGGGCGCTACGGCCTATGTCACGATGGAGCCCTGCGCCCCCTTCAAGGGCAAGAAGACGCCGTCCTGCGCCGAAGCCCTGGCGGCGGCCGGCGTGCGCCGCGTCGTCTGCGCCGCGCGGGACCCGAACCGGGCCGTGACGGGCCGCGGCCTGACCATCCTCCGACGCGCGGACGCCAAGGCCGAAGTCGTGGACCTTGGCGCGGAAACCGAGAAGCTCAACCGAGGCTTCTTCTCCCTGATGCGCCGCCGTCGCCCCTGGGTCGTTATGAAAACCGCCCTCTCCCTGGACGGCAAGGCCGCCGCCGCCTCGGGCCGCTCGCGCTGGGTCACCGGAGCCAAGGCCCGCGCGTCCGTCCACGCGATGCGCGCCGAGTGCGACGCCATCCTCGTCGGCGCCGGGACCGTGCGCGCCGACGACCCCGCGCTCACCGCCCACGGTGCGGGGCCGGACCCCCTGCGCGTCGTGCTGGCCGGGCGCCGAGCCCTGCCTCCCCGCGCCCGCGTCTTCCAGGGCCCGGCGCCGGCGCTGGTCTACCGCGCGCGCCGACCCATGGACCTGCGCGCCATGCTCCGGGACCTCGGCCGCCGCGGAGTGGGCACGCTCCTCGTCGAAGGCGGCCCGACCGTCCACGCGGCCTTCCTCCGCGCGGGATTGGTGGACGAGGCGCGGGTGTTCCTCGCGCCGAAACTGCTCTCGGGCACGAACGACCCCAACCGCGCGCCACGCCTGAAGGACCCGAGGGTCTCCCGTCTCGGCGGCGACTGGCTCATTCAAGGAGTTCTTTGATGTTCAGCGGCATCATCGAAGTCATGGGAACCGTCGGGAAGCGGACCGCGACGACCCTCGCCATCCGCGCGAAGATCACCCAGCCGAAGATCGGAGCGTCCATCGCGGTCAACGGCTGTTGTCTGACGGTCGTGGCCACGAAGAACGGGACACATCGCTTCGACGTCGGGCCGGACACTTGGGCCCGGACGAATCTGGGAGAACTCAAAACCGGCCAAGCGGTGAACATGGAACCATCCTTGCGATTGGGATCGGAAGTGGGCGGACATTTCGTGACCGGCCACGTGGACGCGGCCGCGAAGGTCCTCGTCCACGAGACCTGGGCCGAAGGCTTCCGGCGTCTGCGGGTGGAACGGCCCAAAGCCCTGCGCGGCTTGATCGCGCGGAAAGGCTCCATTGCCATCGACGGGACCAGCCTCACCGTCACGGCCGCGCGGCCGGCCTGGTTCGAGGTGATGCTGGTGCCTCACACCCTCAAGAACACCACGCTGGGATGCCGCCGCCCGGGAGATCGCGTCAATCTGGAGGCGGACCCCTTGGCCCGCTACGCCCGGGCCGCCGTCGCCGCCCTGAGGACCAAGAGATGAAGCCCGCCAAGGGATTCGACCGCATCGAGGACGCCGTCGCCGACGTCCGCAAAGGACGCATGGTGGTGGTCGTCGACGACCCGGATCGGGAGAACGAAGGCGACATCGTCATCGCCGCCGAGAAGTGCGGCGTGAAGGCCGTCAACTTCATGGCCGTCCACGCCCGGGGCCTGATCTGCGTTCCCCTGCCCGCGCCGCGCCTGGACGCTCTCCGGCTCCACCCCATGGTGGACGCGACCCAGCCGCATGGCCCCGGGCCCGGCCGCGACACCGCCTTTTCCGTCTCCGTGGACGCCAAGAGGGGCACCACCACGGGCATCTCCGCCAAGGACCGCGCGGCCACCATCGCGGCCCTCATCCACCCCCGCTCCCGCCCCGAGGACCTCGTGCGTCCCGGCCACGTCTTCCCCCTGCGGGCCAAGGAGGGCGGCGTCCTGGTCCGCGCCGGGCACACCGAGGCCGCCGTGGACCTGGCGCGCCTGGCGGGGCTCACCCCCGCCGGCGTCATCTGCGAGATCCTCAACGCCGACGGGACCATGGCGCGCACGCGGGAACTCGCGCGCTTCGCCCGCAAGCACGGCCTGCGCATCATCACCATCGCCGACCTCATCGAGCACCGCCGCCGCAAGGACCGCCTCGTGACGCGCAGGGCGAGCGCGCGCCTGCCCACCAAGTACGGGGACTTCATCATCCGCGTCTACGAGGAGACCCTCACCGGCAAGGTCCACCTCGCCCTGGTCATGGGCGACGTGGCGAGGCGGAAGAGCGCGCTCGTGCGCGTGCACTCCTCCTGCGTGACGGGCGACGCCCTCTTCTCGGAGAAGTGCGACTGCGGCCGCCAGCTGGAGGCCGCGCTCAAGCAGATCGCGGCGGCGGGCAAGGGCGTGCTGGTCTACCTCAACCAGGAAGGGCGAGACATCGGCCTCATCGACAAGATCCGCGCCTACGCCCTCCAGGACAAGGGCCTCGACACGGTCGAGGCGAACCTGAAGCTGGGCCTCAAGCCCGACCTGCGCGAGTACGGCATCGGCGCGCAGATTCTGGCCGACCAAGGCCTGACCTCCTTCCGCATCCTGACCAACAACCCCCGCAAGATCGTCGGCATCGAGGGCTACGGGCTCAAGGTCGTCGAGCGCGTGCCCCTGCAGGTCCCCGCGCCGAAGCACGCGGCGCGCTACCTGCGCGCCAAGAAGGAGAAGATGGGACACTGGCTCGAGGGCCTGGAGGAACGTCGATGAAGAAGGTCGCGATCGTCGTCTCGCGCTTCAACGAGGAGGTCACCTCCCGCCTCTTGGAGAGCTGCCTGAAGACCTTCCGTCGCGAAGGCTGGACGGACTCCCGCCTCAAGGTCGTGCATGTGCCCGGCGGCTACGAGCTCCCCTGGGCGGTCCAGGAACTGGCTCTGAGCGGCCGCTACGCGGCGGTCGTGGCGCTCGGCTGCGTGCTCAAGGGCCGGACCCCGCAGAACGACCACATCGCGCGCTCGCTGGTGCAAAGCCTGCACCGCGTCAGCCTGGACGCCCGGGTGCCCGTCATCCTGGGCGTGCTGACGCCCGACACCTGGAAGCAGGCGTTGGCCCGCACGCGGGGCCGCCTCGACCGAGGCAAGGAAGCGGCCCTGGCCGCCTTGGAGATGGCCGCGCTGGGCATGGAGCTCCATCATCATGGGTAGGCGCAGGCTCTCCCGCGAGATCGCGCTCCAGGCCCTGTACGCGGCCGACGTGTCCCACACGCCGGCCGCGGAGGCCTTCGCCATCGTGACCCGGCGCGAGGGCGACGGCGCCGACGCGGAGACCCTGTTCTTCGCGCGGGAACTCGCGTTCGGGACCCTGGAGCGCATCGAGGAACTCGACGGGCTCATCTCCCAGCGCGCCCGGAACTGGGCCCTCAACCGCATGGCCGCCGTGGACCGCAACGTGATCCGCCTGGCCGCCTACGAGCTGCTGGCGCGGCCGGAGACCCCGGTCGGCGTCATCATCGACGAAGCCATCGAGATCGTGCGCAAGTACTCCGCCGAAGAAGCCACCCGCTTCGTCAACGGAATCCTCGACGCCCTCAAGAGCCTGCGCTTGGCCCCCAAGCCCGCCAAAAAAAATGTCCGAAAGAAAGCCCCCGAGCCCTAAATCCGAGGTCCGCGCTCTGCGCGCCGAGATCCGCGAGCATGACCGGCGCTACTACCTGCTCGACTCGCCCACGCTCTCCGACACGGAGTACGACCGGCTGGTGGCGCGGCTCCAGGCGCTCGAAGCCGCGCACCCGGAGCTGGACGCGCCCGATTCCCCCACCCAGCGCGTCGGCGGCGGCCTCTCCTCGGACTTCAAGCCCGTCAAGCACGCGGCCCCCATGCTGTCGCTCGACAACGCCTACGAGGAGGCCGATATCCGCGCCTGGGACGAGAGGGTCCGCAAGAACCTGGGCGCCTTCGGCGCCCCCGCCTACCTCGTCGAGCCCAAGATCGACGGCCTGTCCTGCGCGCTCACTTACGAGGACGGTCTCCTGGTACGCGCCGCCACCCGAGGCGACGGCGAGACCGGCGAGGAGGTCACGGCCAACGCCCGCGCCATCCGCTCCATCCCCCTGCGCCTGTCGGGCAAGCCCCCGAAACGCCTGGAAGTTCGCGGCGAGGTCTCCATGACCTTCGAGGTCTTCGATGCCGTCAACGAGGCGGAGAAACTCGCCGGGCGCGAGCCCTTCGTCAATCCGCGCAACTGCGCGGCGGGCTCCCTGCGGCAGAAGGACCCGCGCGTGACGGCCTCTCGCCGGCTGCGCTTCACCGCCCACTCCTACGGAGTCTGGGACGGGGTCGAGCCCGCCTCCCACTCCGAGTTCCTGGGGCTGTGCCGGGAGTTCGGCATCCCCTCCAACCCCTACGAGCGCTGCGCGGACATCGACGCGGTCGTCGCCTACCACCGCCGCTTCCGCGAGGCCCTGATGCCCAAGCTAGCCTACGCCGTGGACGGACTCGTCGTGAAGGTGGACTCCTTCGCCCAGCGGCGGCGCCTGGGATTTACGGCCAGGAGCCCGCGCTGGGCCATCGCCTTCAAGTACCCCGCCCAGCAGGCGACCTCCGTGGTGAAGGCCGTGGAGTTCTCGGTCGGCCGCACGGGGGCGATCACCCCGGTGGCCAAGGTCGAACCCGTCTTTTGCGCCGGGGTGACCATCTCCTCGGTCACCCTGCACAACTTTTCGGAGATCGCGAGGTTGGGCGTGCGCGTCGGCGACCGCGTGCTCATCGAGCGCGCCGGCGAGGTGATCCCCAAGGTCGTCAAGGTCATGGAGAAGGCCAAGAAGGGCGTGGACATCGTCCCCCCGAAGAATTGCCCCGGCTGCCGAGCTCCGGCCGTCAAGGAAGAAGGCCTCGTCGCCTATCGTTGCGACAACCCGTCCTGCCCCGCTCAGCTCAGACGCACCCTTGAGCACTTCGCTTCCCGACCCGCCATGGACGTCGCCGGCCTCGGCGACTCCGCGGTGGACCAACTCGTCGCGCGCGGGATCGTCAAGGACGTCGCGGACCTCTACGCTCTCACCAAGGAACAATTGCTCGACCTGGAGCTCTTCGCCGCTAAAAAGGCCGACAACCTCCTGGAGCGGATCGCAGCGAGCAAATCCAAGACCCTCGACCGCGTCCTCTTCGCCCTGGGCATACGGCACGTCGGCGAGAAGACGGCCGAGATCCTCGCCGAACGCTTCGACATCGATCGGCTGCTCAACGCCTCCGTCAAGGACTTCCAGTCCGCGCCCGACGTCGGCCCCGTGGTCGCGGAGTCGCTCCAGGCTTTCTTTTCTTGCTCCGCGGGCCGCGCACTGGTCGCCCGCCTGCAAGCCGCGGGGCTGACCATGAAACAGCCGCAGAAGAAGGCCGCGGCCGGTTCTCCCTTCGCCGGGATGACCTTCGTCTTCACGGGAGAACTTTCCTCCTGCACCCGCGAGGATGCCGAGGAAAAAGTGAAGTCCCTCGGCGGCAAGTCTTCCGGCTCGATCTCCGGCAAGACCTCCTTCGTGGTCGCGGGCGAGGCCGCGGGCTCCAAGCTCGGGAAGGCCCTGACGCTCGGCGTGAAGGTCCTGACCGAGGACGAGTTCAAACGGATGCTGCCATGAGCGCGCGCAAGGAAAGGGAGCGATCAAGAGCGGCCCTGCTCCATGTCGCCGACCGCACGGGCATCGTGGAATTCGCGCAATCGCTGCTCGCGCTCGACTTCGAACTGGTGGCCACCGGCCCGACCGCCACCGCCCTGCGCCAGGCCCAGGCGCCGCACCAGACCGTCTCGGAGTTCGTGGGCGAACGCCTGCCCGCCGACGCGCTGGGCCTGCTCCACCCCAAGCTCATCTCCGCCGTCACCGAGGAGAAGGCCCGCGTCGACCTCGTCGCGGTCAACCTCTACCCGCTCTCCGAGGCGACGTCCGACCCGGCGCTCTCCCAGGACGAGGTCCTCGCCTACGTCGACCCCGTCGGCCCCGCTCTCCTGCGCGCCGCCGCCCGCAACTTCAAGAACGTCATAACCCTCTGCGACCCGGACGACTACCAGCAGGCCGTGGAGACCTTGAAGGCCTACGACCGCATGCTTCCGGATCGCCGGCAGATCCTAGCCGCCAAGGCCTTCCACTACTGCGCCTACTACGACTCCACGGTCGCGCAGTACCTGGGCGGCCAATGGGACAAGCTGCCCGACGAGGTGGTCGTCGCCCTCAAGAAGAGCGCGGACCTGCGCTACGGCGAGAACCCTCACCAGAGCGGAGCCTTCTACACCCTCTCCGGCGCCCGGCCCTGGGGCCTCAACGCGGCCACCCTCCACTTCGGCCGGCCGCTGGCCTACGGACACTACCTCGATCTGGAAACGGCCTGGGAACTGGTCACCGCCTTCCCCGAGCCGGCCTGCGCCATCGTCAAGCACGCCGTGCCGGCCGGCTTCGCGCATGCCGAGGACCTCGCCCGCGCCGCGCGCCGCGCCTATGCAGGCGACCCGCGCGGCTGCTTCCGGGGCACGGCCGCGGTCAACCGCGAGGTGGGCGCCGACGCCGCGCAGTTCTTCGCCGAGGAGTTCGTCTCCTGCATCGCCGCGCCCGAGTTTTCCCCCAAGGCCCTCCAGATCCTCAAGGCCAAGAAAGACATCCGCCTCGTGACCCTGCCCTCGCGGCTCATCGCCGCCAACGAGTTGGACCTGCGCGCCGTCGCGGGCGGCATGCTGGTTCAGGAGAAGGACCAGCGCCCCTTCGTCGGCGAGCTCAAGACGGCCTCCAAGCGCCCCGCGACCTCGCGCGAGAGCACGGGCCTCATCGTGGCCTGGCAGACGGCCATGCACTGCCGCACCCACGCGGCCGTCATCGCCCGCGGCACGGCGGCGATCGGCATCGGCTCCGGGCAAACCTCCCGCATGGACGCGGTGCGCCTGGCCATGGTCAAGAGCCAGGAGCGCCACCCCATCCTCGCCGCGGGCGAGCCTCTGGTCCTAGCCTCCGACGGGGCGTTGACGGCCGAGCATCTCCACGCGGCGGCCGACGGGGGCGTGACCGCCGTCATGCATCCGGGGGGCGCGGCCGAGGACAACGACGTCGCCGATGCCGCGGACCGGCGCGGCATGGCCCTCGTGGCCACGGGAGTGCGGCACTTCCGGCACTAGGCGGCGTACTTGCTATGGAGTCGCGCCCTGGACTTGTAGTCTGTTAATGAAAAGGACTGCGCCGCAACATCAGAACATCCGGCCCGGCATCGGCTACCCGCTCGAAGTTCTCTGCGAGGAAGCGGCCGAGCGGCTGATCGGTCAAGAAGCCCTCCGGCAGCGACCCCGGCGCAATGATCGCCCAATGCAGGCGCCGTCTCTGCAACACGGCGATCCAGCGCTTCTGATCCTGGTCCCGAAAACGGTTGATGGTCTCGGAAAACGCAGTCAAAGGCAGAGGCGGCAGTCGTCTGACGGCCAGATAAACCGCGGGAAACGCCTCTGGCGGCAACAGCAGCACTGGTTCGTCCGGCGGGATGCGACCGCCGATGAAAGCCGTGACAGCGCTGATGCGCCGCGCCATTACACGCGGAAAGCTCGTTGAGGAAAACTCCGCGCCTTCCAATTTTTCGAAGGCCGGCGGCGGATGGCTATAGAACATATAATTGAAGCTTCTGAGGGCCAACGCCGATACGGTCAGCGCTCCGGCTACGGCGCAGACCTTCGCGAATGGGCCCATCGGCCCCCGCGGTTTTACCGCGGCCCAGGCGATCCCCAGCGCGCATCCCACGCCCTCCTGAAGCAATGAGAATCCCGCGGAATTGTAGCTGATCAACCCCACGAAATAGATTCCGCCGAGGAAGGCGGCGGCGCAGGCGCTGCGCCGATAAACGGCACGCTGCGGGAGAGCGGCGACGGCGGCGCGCCTCCATGACAGCGCGGCGCCAAACCAGTAAACCAACAGAAGCAACTTGCCGACGCAATTCTCCGCGCCCAGAACTGCTTTCAGCGTGCGGTCAATGAGACTGGCGCCGCTGGTGGCGACGCGATAGGATAGGGCACGCTCAACGATCCACCAGTACGAGGTCCCCAGCACGCCGTAGCAGCTCAGCCAGGCGGCAAAGGCCGCAAACGGAAGCAGCGCACCGGCCACGTAGAAGCACGCCCGCGAGGCCATCGCGGCGCGGCCGCCGGCCGCCGCCAACAAAGGAAGTCCCAGGATCAACGCCGCGGCGCCAAGGTCTTGTTTACACAAAAACGTCAGCGCGCAGCACAGACCGATGAAAAAAGATTTTCCACGCTCATAATGATCGTGCCGCACAAAGAGCAGCGCCGCGGTCGCCGCCATGATAAAAGCGTAGGCGTCCGAGCTATACCAAGGCATCCCGGTCAGCCATTGCGACGACCACAGAAAACCAAAAGCGGCGGCCAGCGCGCTTTCCACTCGCCCCAGCCCCAACGACTTGCGCAAGACCGCAAAACAAAGCCACGTCATCAGCGCGCCCTGGAGCGCGATATAACCGCGCACCATGCCGAGCGTCGGTCCAAAGAGGCGCAACGGCACGGCTTGAAGATAATAGGACAACGGCGTGGTGAAGGTCTCAAAATCACGGTAGATCATCTCGCCGCTGGCCACGCGATAAGCGCGCTCCACAAGTATGCCGAATTCCCCCGGCGAGGGGACGTAGCCGCTGCGGATATAAATCAGCGCCGTCGCAACGAGCAATAATGCCGTCATCGCCGCGGCCGTCGGCGAATAGCGCCTCACCGGGCGCGCGCTAAACGACAACGGACGTCGCGTTGCCGGGCACGTCGAGAACGAAGCGGCTGCCGCCGCCGTCGCGGTCCTCGACCCAAAGCCTTCCCGGGAGCGCCTGCGCGGCGACGCGGCAGAACGCCAGCCCCAAGGCGGCGCTCTCAAGCGCCGTATTGCAGTAGCCTTGAATATCGGGATCGTCCTCAACGACCAGCATGTGATGGGACATGGCCACAGTGTAGATTCTTTCGGCGAACGGCGCAATGCCAGGAATATCCCCCCACCCCCCTAGGCCCATCGCCGCATGTTTCTGCCCCAAAGACCCCCTGGCGGATTTGCGGTCGGCAATCTATCCTGCTGTAGAGACATAGGCACCCATGACCAGAGGGCATATCGCCTTGACGAAAGGATTACTCTGCCTGCTCCTATCAACGAGCATGACGGGACAGTCTTTTTGTCAGTCCTACCCGACCCCTCACGATACAGACACGCCCATCATTGTCGACGACGAAGTCCTGCGGCGCTGGGATATCGAGCCTGCGCTCTACGACGCTCTGCCTGATGAGCGTAAGAAAATCGTCGAGCAACTCGTGAGGCCACTTGAACAGATCCGGCGCGGGCAGGTCGCAGAACTCAAAAGCCTGGCGGGCGAGGGCTGGAAACGATACGTCGACGAGCGCGAGAAGCCGACGCCGGAAGGACTTCAACTCCTGAATAGGAATGCCCAAGAGTCGACTCAATTGAAAGAAGCGAAAAAGATCAATCTCGGCGTGGTGTCCTCAATAATCCCGGACCCAAGAGCCTCCGCGCAGGACGGCGGCGCCGTCTTCGACGGCGCTAGAGCGCAGAAAGCCGCCTCGATCATCGCCCCCGCCGCCGTCGTGGCGGCGGACATCTCCGCTGGAGCTGAATTTCTCCGGGCGCAGCGCATAGGCGATAGGACGTTCTCCTGGAGCAGCAAGGCCGATTCCGCGGGCTCCAAGGCGCTGCACACGGCCAAAATCGGCCAAACCTTGACGGCCGTCGGGGGCGGCCTCGCGGTCGCCGACGGGGTGTGGAACATCGTGAGCGGCGTCATGCTGGCGCACAAGACCCACAAGGGAAATTTCAACGAGAGAACGATCATCGGAGGAGTCAAGGTCGGCGGGGGAACCCTGCAATTGCTCTCTCTGGCGCTGTTAGCGGCCGCTCCGTATCTCCTCGCGGCCGGGTCGTTGCTGTACATGGGGGCGAGCATTTACCAATATCGCCATGAGATCGCCGCATTCATCGTTAAATTCTGCAAGAAGATCAAGGAAATTTTCTATCCCAAGAAACCGGAAAACCCGCCCCCCCCCTATGTCAAGGGCATGCAAAGACGCCCGCTGGGGCAGCGGCAATAGACCGCGGCCTCAACCGCCGCGCAGAGGATAAACGATGAGAAGCCCGGGGCGGCCGGCGAAAATTTGCGTGCTCGCAAGCGGAGGCGTCGACAGCTGCGCGCTCGTCGCCGACCTCCTGCGCCGCGGCCGCGAGGTTCACCCCCTCTACGTTCGCTGCGGCTACCTATGGGAGCGCGCGGAACTGCACGCGCTCCGAAGATATCTGCGCGCCCTGCGCTCGCCGCGCCTCAAAACCCTGACCGTGGTCGATGCGCCGATGCGAGGACTCGTGCCCGCAGACCACTGGGCGCTGACGGGGCGCGGAACACCGCCCGCCGGCGCCGCCTGGACCGGCGTCTACCTGCCCGGGCGCAACCTCGCTCTCATCGAGCCCGCGGCGCTGTTTTGCTCGGCGCGCGGCATTGCGACCGTCGCGCTCGCCCTGCTCAAGGGCAACCCGTTCGCGGACGCCGGTCCGCGCTTCCGGCGCGGACTCTCGCAGGTCCTGCGCCTCAGCATGCGTGGCGCGCCGCGCGTGACCGTGCCGTACTCGCGCTTGACCAAGGAGCAGGTTCTGAGCCGCGCGCCGAGCGCGCCGCTTCATCTCTCCTTATCGTGCCTGCGCCCGCGCGGCCTGCGCCCCTGCGGGTCCTGCAGCAAGTGCGAGGAACGCGAACTCGCCCTTCGCGGACTTGGATCGTTGCGGCGGCCGTAACGGACCCCGAGGCCGCTTTAACCGAGAGGATCAGGGGTGAAGTCCCCCCCCCTTGAATTTATGCGCGGCGGGGCTACACTCATGGCTGGACGCCATTGCGAGGTGAAAATCCCGTGCATTTAAGCGCGCTTCTTCAGTTGGCCGTCAGCAGGAAAGCGTCGGACTTGCATCTCACGAATCAATGCGCGCCCATCCTGCGTATCGACGGCGTTCTCGTCGCCGTCAACTCACCCGCTTTGTCGCGCGAGGAGCTCAAGCAGTTGATCTATCAGGCGTTGAGCGAGCAGCAGATCAGGAAATTCGAGGCGGAAAAGGAGCTCGATTTCTCCCTGGCGCCGAAAGGAATGGACCGCTTCCGCGTCAACGTGCACGTGCAGCGCGGAGCCGTCGAAGCGGCGTTGCGCCGCATCCCCATGCTCATCCCCACGATGGAGACGCTGAACCTGCCGTTGATCGCCGCGGACCTGGCGCGCAAGCCCAACGGCCTGGTGCTCGTGACCGGACCCGCCGGGTCCGGCAAGACGACGACGCAGGCCGCCATGGTCGACCGCATCAACGCCGAGGCGGCGAAGGTGATCATCTGCATCGAGGACCCGATCGAATACCTCCATGTCAACAAGCGGTCCATCGTCAAGCAGCGGGAGGTGTACCGCGACACCAATACGTTCGCCGAGGCCCTGAAGCGCTGCCTCCGCCAAGATCCCAACGTCATCGTCATCGGGGAGATGCGCGACCTGGAGACGATCTCGGCGGCCTTGACGGCCGCGGAGACGGGCCATCTGGTGATCGCGACCCTGCATACCCCGGATGCCCCGCAGAGCATCGACCGCATCATCGACGTCTTCCCTCCGCATCAGCAGCCGCAGGTGCGCCTGCAGCTGTCCTCCACCCTGCAGGGGGTCATCTCGCAGCAGTTGATACCGCTGGCGTCCGGCAAGGGCCGCATCTTGGCCGCGGAGGTCATGATCGCGACGGCGGGCGTGCGCAACATGATTCGAGATCGTCAGACGGAACAGATTCGCTCCGCCATTCAGACCGGAGCCTCTCTCGGCATGAAGACAATGGATAAGGCCCTTAAGGATCTCTGCGAGAAAAGCCTGATCTCCTACGAAGTCGCCCTCAGCCTCGCGGCCAAAGCCGAGGAGTTCAAAGCCTTGATGGGCTCCCCCAAGCAGCGCTCGGAGCCCTGAATTGCGCGCATGGGCCGTATGGCCCATGGATCATGAGGCCTCTCGCCGCATGCGCGATCTCCTTCTTTTAACCCATACTGTCTCATGATGAGCAGAGGACGCAGCCTGACGCACGCGCTGGCAGCGGCCTTCGCTGTCCTTGCGGCCTGCGTCGAGGCGAGCGGCGAGACGGGCCTTGAGTCGGCATTGAGCCAAGCCTCGGCCCTGAGCAGGCACGCGCGGCAGGAGTCGGCAGCTTTATGGAACGGCGCCGCCCGGGGGGCGCGACTCGATGAAAAACTTCTGATAGAAATGTGCGTTCGAGCTTTGCAGGACCTGGACGCCACCCGGGACCACGCTCAATTCTTCGCGCAGGAAGGAGTTCGCATCCAACTGGTCCGGTCCTCGAACCCGAAATTCCTCCTCCCCGACGCTCTGATGATGTATGACCGCAACAGCAACACGATTTATATTCAGAACAACGACCTGCCTGGATTCATCAAAGAACTCCAAGGGAAAGGGCTTCCCGAGAGAGAGAGCCACCAAGTCGTCGCGTGGAAGCTTCTTCCCATGATATCCCATGAAATCTGCCATGGGATGAACAAGAAAAAAATGGTTGCGCTCTATGGATTCGCTTATAACGGCTCATCCATTGAAGATGAGACAATTTGTTGGGCGACCCAAGCGCGGACCCTGGGGGAACTCCAAAGCAGGAATCCGCCGCTTTGGAAAGACGATCGGTTTTCCCTGGCCGGGGGAGCTTTCGAGGCAGCCGATGAGGCTCTGCTCGAAGCTTAGGACCGCGGGCCCGCCAGCCTGCAAGATTTCGTCCGGGGCCACTACCATGGCAGAGCGGAACTCCTACAGACGGAGAGAGAGGCATTGCTCACGCAACTTGAAGCAAACGCGAACGCTTTAAGAAACGTCGTGCCGGAAATCTTGCGGGATCCCGGAAAAGCCTTGCGTGAGGCCGACCCCGTAAAAAAGACGGAGATGATAAGAATTCGCGTGTTCGCGCCTTGGAGGCGGCGCGCCTTTTCGCCTCCTCACCGCAAGGCCTAGACCCCAAGCTCATACTGGAAAAATTGCGCTCCGCTGAGAAATACGCGGCGAAGGCCGGTATTGACGTCGAGAGCCAAATTGCGGAAATACGAAGCATGATCCCTAAAGCGCGTTAAGATCCTTCCTATCCTCCTTGAACTCGCAGCGGCGGAACAGGGCCTTGACCCTCGCCCGCAGGACCTGGGGACTAAACGGCTTGGTCAGGTAGTCGTCGGCGCCCAGCTCCAACGCCAGGGCCTGTGATTCCGCCTCCCCCATCGCCGTAATGATAAGGATGGGCAGGTCAGCCATGCCCATCTCGCCGCGAAGCCGCCTGACCACGGCGAATCCGTCCACCTCCGGCATCATGAGGTCGAGCAGGACCAAGTCGGGCCTGTTCCGGGAGATCGACTCCAGGGCCTTGGCCCCGCCGTCGGCCTCGGCCAGCTCGAAGCCCTCGGTTGCGAGCGTCTGCCGGACCAGGGTGCGGTTGTCCGGAGTGTCGTCGACGATGAGCACCCGGCGCGCCGGAGGAGCCTTGGACGGCGCGCTCACCCGCGCGGGACGCGCGAGCGCTTCCCCCCCAACCGCCTTGGCTTGGAGGTAGGGGGCGGCTTCCTCAAAGGTCACATGGCCTTCGGAGAGATGCCACAGAGCGTCCTCCGCCATCGGCTTGAGCCAATCGCGCTTGAGCGCCTCCTCGCGCAGGTTGAAATCCCCGGCCGAAGCCGAAAGGATGTCCCGCGCGACCGGCGAGCTGAGGTCCAGGAGGTCGCAGAGGGCGATGCGCCCCTTGAGCCCCGTGAAGGCGCAGTTCTCGCAGCCCCTGCCCTTGAACCGCCGCCGGGGCAGGCCCGCCTGCGCGAACAATTCGGCGCAGGCGGCATCCACGGAGATCTCCTCGCGGCAATCGGGACAGATGCGGCGCACGAGCCTCTGAGAGCACACCCCGATGAGCGCCGGGCCCATCTTGAAGCGCTCGACTCCCATGTCGAGCAGGCGCTCGACGCTCGCCACGGCATCGTTGGTGTGCAGGGTGGAGAAGACCAGGTGGCCCGTCAGGGCGGCCTGGAAGGCGATGTCGGCGGTCTCATGGTCGCGGATCTCGCCGACGAGCACCACGTCGGGGTCCTGGCGCAGCACCGAGCGCAGCACCGAGGCGAAGGTCATTGCGGCCTTCTCGTTGACCTGGATCTGGTTGATGCCGTCGAGACGGTACTCGATGGGGTCCTCGACCGTGACGATGTTGATGTCCTCGGACTTGAGCCTATGGAGGAGCGAGTAGAGCGTGGTCGTCTTGCCCGAGCCGGTCGGGCCGGTCACCAGAAGGATGCCCTGGTTGGACTGGGAGAGCCGGACCAGGCGGGACATGATCTCGGGCCGAAAGCCCAGGGCCTCGAGAGGGACCTCGGCTTGGCGATTGTCGAGGATGCGCAGCACGACCTTCTCGCCGAAGGAGGTCGGCATCGTCGAGACCCGCAGGCCGATCTCCTCCGATCCGACCTTGAGCTTGGCGCGGCCGTCCTGCGGCCGGCGGCGGTCGGCGACGTCGAGGTTGGCCATGATCTTGATGCGCGAGACCAGCGGGCCCTCCCCGAGGTGCTTGGGGACCTTCATGATGCTGCGCAGGTCGCCGTCGACGCGGTAGCGCACGATGGTGACGCGCTCCTCGTGCTCGATGTGGATGTCCGAGGCCTTCATGCGCACCGCCTGAGAGATCAACTGGTTGGCCAGGCGGATCACGGGAGCGCCGATGGCGCTCGACGGCTCGGCGGGCCGCTCCGCGCCCGAGTCGAGGCAGATCACCGGCGCCTCGTCCGGGAACTTATGAAGCAACTCGAAAACCGCCGCGTCCGCCCCATAGCCCGCCGTGATGAGCTCTTCGATCTTCTCGGGCAGGCCGAAAAAGGGAATGGGACGGCGGCCGGAGAGCGCCCTGACCGAGTCCATGACGACGCTGTCCAGCGGATTGGCCATCAGGAGCTCGATGGTCTCGGCGTCGACGCGCAGCGGAAACAGCATGTGCCGGCGGCAGATCTCCTCGGGGACCAGAGAAACCGCGATCTTATCGGACGAGCCGGCGGCGGGCTCGGCGAACGAGATGCCGTATTGCTCCCTCACCACCTCGGCCAGGCGTTCCTTGGAGACCGCCTTGCGCCTCAAGAGCGCCGTGGAGGCGAAAGGCGAGACGTCCTGGAGGATGTCCCCGGCGTCTTTCGGGTCGAGCACTCCTTTGGACGCCAACAGCCGCACGATCCATTCGTCGCCGCATCGTGTCATGGTTTCCATGTTATTGTCCCACCCTGCTCTTGATGAGCGCGACAACGTCCTTCGGGATGCATGGCTTCGAGATATAGCCGTCGCAGCCGGCCCGCCTCACCTTGAGCTCGTCGCCCGCCAAGGCGAAGGCCGTAAAGGCGAAAATGGGGATTTCCTTGGTCTGGGGCATGGCCTTCAAGCGCTCGGTCGCCTCCCAGCCGCTGACCCCCGGCATGGACATGTCGAGGAGTATGAGATCGGGAGCCTCCCGGAGGGCGGACTCGACGGCTTCGCCCCCGTCGCGGGCCTGGCAGACCCGATAGCCCGACGCGGCCAGCGCGGCCGCGATGATCGCCCGATTGTCGGCTTCGTCGTCGGCGACAAGGATCGTGAGCGCCATCTCAGTCGGCCTCCGCCATGGCCATGAGCTTTCCCTTGAGGGCGTCCAGGATCGCCGAAAGGCTGATCGAGCCCTTCTCGATGACTTTCTCGACTTTCCTGTGGAGCTCGTCGAGCTCCCGGGAAGAAAGGGTCCTCCCCGTCAGCGCGAAAACTCGCATCTCCTTGAGGGAAGTATCTTTTTCCAGCTCTTCAAGGACCTCCAGGCCACTCATATCGGGCAGATTGAGGTCGAGGAACAGGAAGTCGGGCCGCCTGAGCGCCGCGGCGGCCAGCGCCGCCCGGCCAGTCGCGGCTCCCTCGACCCGATAGCCCTCGTTCTTGAGGCCCGTCTCGATGAGCTCCCTGATGCCGTCCTCATCGTCGACGACGAGGACCCTCTTGCCGGCGATGCTCTGCAAATTCTCCAGTTTCTCGAGGAGGACTTGGCGCTCGAAAGGCTTGACGATGTAATCGGCCACTCCCAAGGAGAACCCCAAGGCCTTGTTCTCCATGATCGATAGGATGATCACGGGGATGCCGCTCAGTTGCGGGTCGTTCTTGAGCGATTGGAGCACGGCCCAGCCGTCGCGATGCGGCATCATGATGTCGAGCGTGATGACGAAAGGCTTGAGGCTCCGGGCAAGGGCCAGACCTTCTTCCGCCGTCGAGGCGCCGATCATGGCATAGTCCGTCGCCTTCAAGCTGTCCCGCAAGAGCTTGAGAACCTCGGGATCGTCGTCGATGGCGAGCAGCACTCTCCGCCGGGCGTCCGGCGCGGGCTCGATGCCCTCCGGCGGCGGGAGAGCGTCCTTCGGGGCCACCTCCCGCAGCATGTTCACGATGAAGGTCGAACCGCGTCCAAGCTCGCTTTCGACGCGGATGGCGCCTCCGAGCAGCTCGACGAGTTTCCTGGTGATCGAGAGGCCCAGCCCGGTGCCTCCGTGCTTACGGGTCGCGGCGCCGTCGAGCTGCTTGAACTCCTCGAAGACGGCCGGGATGTCCTTGGCGGCGATGCCCGGCCCGGAGTCGCTCACGCTCAGGCGCACCTCGGGCCCGTCGGGGTCCCGCGCGACGGTGATCTTGACTCCGCCCTCGACGGTGAATTTGACCGCGTTGCCCACCAGGTTGATCAAGATCTGCTTGATCTTCGTCTTGTCGCTCTTGACCAGCAGGGGACCCGGGTCTTCCGAGCGCAGAGATATCCGCTTCTCCATGGCCAGGCATTGCATCGTGTCGGCCACTTCCTTGGCGACCGCGCTGAGGTCGAACTCCTCGATATGAGTGGGCATCATGCCGGCATTAAGCTTGGAAAAATCAAGGATGTTGTTGATCAGAGCGAGAAGGTTCTTCGAGTTGATCAAGACCCGTCCCAGGGCCTCGGCCTGGGCGGCGGGCACCTCACCGTAAATCTGGTCGAGGATCAGCGAGGAATAGCCGACGATCGCGTTGAGCGGCGTGCGCAGTTCATGGCTCATGTTGGCGAGGAATTCCGACTTCAGGCGGTTGGTCTGCTCGAGCTCGCCGACCTTGGCCCGCAGCCGCCCTCGTTCGAGGGCTTTCTGCAGGACGCCGTACAGTGGGTCGAATTGGTACGGTTTGGCGACGAAGTCATAGGCGCCGAGCTTCATCGATTCCACCGCGTTCTCGATCGTGCCGTTTCCCGTCACCATGACGACTTCCATCCGTGGATGAGCCTGCTTGAGCGCCTTGAGGGTCTCGATGCCGTCCATCTCCGGCATCATCATGTCGCAAAGCGCCAGGTCGAAGGCCTCCGCGCCGGCGATCGAGACGGCCTGCCTGCCGTTCTCGGCCGACGAGACATCGTAGCCCCGCGCGCTCAGGGCGCGGGTGAGTATGTCGCGCAGCGTCTTCTCGTCGTCGATCACCAGAATCTTCGGTTTGGGCCGGTTCATGCCCACAGCTTATCAGCGGGGGTTGTGGGAAGGATTAGCAGACGCTTATGTATCCCTTAAGCCGGCCAAGAAGGACGTCGAGCTGCAGCGCCGGCGACTCGCTAAGCGACGGCGGTCGGCGCGTTGCCGGGCACCTCCAGAACGAAGCGGCTGCCTCCGCCGTCGCGGTCCTCTACCCAGAGCCTTCCCTGGAGCGCCTGCGTGGCGACACGGCAGAACGCCAGCCCCAAGCCCGTGCCCGTATCGACCGCCTCACCCTGACGGCTGCTCGTCACGTACTTGTCGAAGATGCTCTGCTTGTCGGCATTGGACACTCCCCGCCCGCGGTCCAAAACTCTCAGCTGAGCGCGATCTCCAACCGCTACGACCTCGATCTCGACCTGGCCGCCGTTCGATGAGACCTTCATCGCATTGGAGATCAGATTCGCCAGGATGCGATAAAGCAGGTTTTGATCGCTGGGCAGAATCGCGGCGTCCGGCGCAACGGAAAAAACGAGAGGAATGCCCAGCATCTTGCTGCGCCCCATAAACAACGCGCGCAGCTTCTCAAGCAGACCCGCCATGTCGACCGGATTGATCACCGCCTTGAGGCCCGTCTGCCGGGCTTGCCCGACGTCCAGCAGATCGTTAAGCATCAGCAGCATGAAATCGGCGGCCGAACCCGCGTTTTCGAGCAGATTGGCGTGATTGGCCTCGCTGATCAGGCCATGCAGCTTAATGAGCTGCAGAGTGCCCTTGATCGACGTCAGCGGCGCCTTAAGGTCATGCACGATCATGTCGGCCATGTCCTGGCGCGCGCGCGTGATCAGTTCGAGTTCGTAGTTGCGCCGCAACAGATCTTCATGCGACTTTTGGACCTCGAGATGGACCTTCACGCGCGCCAGCAGCTCCTCGGCGGCAAACGGCTTGTGCAAGTAATCCTGCGCGCCGGCCTGGAAGCACTCGATGCGTGTCTTGAGGTCGCCGCGCGCAGTCAGAAACAGTATCGCCGCCGGGCGACCGGGAAGCTTGCGCCACTCACGCAGCAAATCGATGCCGTTGCCGTCGGGCAGGCCGATATCGACAACGACCAGATCGGGGCGGCGCTCCTCGTAAAGCCGGCGCGCCTGCGCCATCGTGCTGCATGAGGCGACGTTGAAGGCGGCGCTCTCAAGCACCGTGTTGCAGTAGCCTTGAATGTCGGGGTCGTCTTCAACGACCAGTATGTTATGGGTCACCGCCACAGTGTAGACTCTTTCTACGGGCGGCGCAATCCTCGATTGACTGATCTATTTGGTAATATCCGACTCATGAACCCGCCGGCGCCTCCCGGCCGCCTCCGAGATTTGACCAGCCTCGTGGGCAACACGCCGCTGCTGAGCGTCGACTTCGAGTATGACGGCAAGCCCCGCCGCCTTCATGCCAAGGCGGAGAATTTCAATCTGACGGGCAGCATCAAGGACCGCATGGCCCTGCACATCCTGGCCCGGGGCTACGAGCGCGGCCTGCTTCGGCCCGGCGCGGCCATCGCCGAGGCCACCAGCGGCAACACCGGCATCTCGCTTGCCGCCATCGGCCGCGCTTTGGGCCATCCGGTGCATATCTTCATGCCTGATTGGATGAGCCAGGAGCGCAAGGACCTCATCCACAGCCTCGGCGCCAGAATCCGCCTGGTCAGCCGCGAAGAGGGGGGGTTCCTGGCGTGCATCAGGCTGAGCGAGGAGTTCTCCGCCGCGACTCCCGGCTGCTTCCTGCCGCGACAGTTCTCCAACGAGGACAACGTGGACGCCCATGCCGAGACCACCGGACCCGAGATTTGGCGCCAGCTTCAATCCCTCGAGCTCCAGCCGGGCGCCTTCGTCGCGGGGGTGGGCACCGGGGGCACGATCATGGGGGTGGGCCGCTACCTCAGGAAAGCGCGCTCCGCCGTTCGGCTCCATCCCCTCGAGCCCTCCAACTCGCCGACCTTGACCACGGGCTACAAGGTGGGCAAGCACCGAATCCAAGGCATCTCCGACGAGTTCATCCCGGACATCGTGCGTTTGGGCGAGCTCGACGGGATCGTCTCCGTCGACGACGGCGACGCCATCCTCATGGCCCGCAAGCTTGCCGCGCAGTTGGGGCTGGGAGTGGGCATCTCGAGCGGCGCCAACTTCATCGGGGCGCTGATGCTTCAGAACAAGATGGGCCGCGACGCGGTGGTGGTCACCGTCTTCCCCGACGACAACAAGAAATACCTCAGCACGGACCTGATGCGCGATCAGCCCGAGCTTCCCGGCTTCCTGTCTTCGCGCGTCGAGCTCAAGGGTTTCAGCGCCCTGCGGCGCTCCTGCCGGACCTGCCGGCCGCCGTCAAGGCGCCACGTCTCGCCAAGACGCTGAGACCCTGTTAAGCCTATCCAGGAGAAAACAGGCGCCATGGGAACCGACTCTTCACCACTCGACGGCGCGCCGGAAGCGGCTCAGAAGACCTACACCTTCAATCTGAGCTTTTCTCTGACGGGACCGGACCTGGCAAAGAGCGGCGTGTTTGAATACATCCGTTCCCTGGGTCGTCGCGAAATATCGGTCATCGGCGGGTTTCTTCTGTTCGTCTTCCTCATCGAGCCGGTCGTTCTCTATCTGCTCTTCAGCGCTAAGCTCAAGAGCCAGCTCGCCCATAATACCGACATACTCGCTTCCTCGCTCGCCGCTCACATCTCGACCGAGGTCTCGAACACGGTCCGAGACCAGTTGGCGCGCACGCAAAACCAGGTCACGCCGCTTAAAGGTTCAGACACGACTTCTCTGGTCATCTCTCCGAACACGTCCACCCCTCCTCGTCCGACGACGGGCAAGCCTTGATCGCTTTTTTATCGAAGCTCGCGCGAATGCGCAGCGTCTTCAGCGTCGCGAGGCACGCGACGAGGCTCTGCACCATATATAGAGAAGGTACATCGCGAAGCGCGGCGTCGAGGCGGCCGGTATGCCGAATAAGGCGGTGAAGGCGAAGTACCCGCCGGAGGACAGCGCCAGAATCAAGGCTGACAGAACGAGAAAAACTCCGATCTCGGCCATCGTCTCGCGCCTGAGCGTGCGCCCGAGAATGCGCCGACTGAATTTCGACGGCCTCCGCTAAACGTCGGCAGATCAAACCGCCGCCCCGTGCATTCATGCACGGGGCGGCTCTGCCCCGGTGACGATCTCCGCGTTGAGCTCGACAGCCGAGTTCACTTTCGCCAAGAGAGCGTCGGTCGTGAATGGTTTTTTCAATAGAATCACGTCGGGCGGGATATCCTGCTGGCCCACGTCGGATATATGGATGATGCGAAGGGAAGGATTCAGGCCTTTGAGCCGACTCGCCAAATCCATGGCGTCGGTTTCGGCAAGCATCATGTCCGTGAGCAGCAAGCGTATCTCGGTCGAGCGGGACGCGGCTTGGCGGAGCGCTTCGGCGGGTGTGGAGGCCGTCAGCACGCGATAGCCGTTATCCGTCAGATTTTTAGCCAGGAGCGCGCGTAAATCGGGGTCGTATTCGACGAGCAGGATTTGCTCCCCCGCCCCCCGGGTGCGCGGGGGTTGAACGGATGCGCCGACTTGCATCACGCCCGTCGCTCGGGGGATATAGACGGTAAAAGCGGTCCCCTGCCCCACGCGAGTGTCGACCGTGATATGCCAACCGTTTTCTTTGACGATTCTGAGAATGATCGTCAAGCCGAGTCCCGTTCCCTTGCCCTGCGCCTTGGTCGTGAAGAATGGCTCGAAAATCTTGGCTCGGACCTGCTCATTCATCCCGGTACCCGTGTCTTTGACGGCAAGAAGGACGTAATCGCCCGGGTTGAGGCTCGAATCGCGATTGCGGTTCGATTCGGCGCTCAACGCCAGGTTGGAGGTTTCCAGTCTGATGCTGCCGCCCTCGGGCATGGCGTCGCGCGCGTTGAGTATGAGGTTGAGAAGTATTTGTTCGATTTGATTTAAGTCCGCGTTCACGGGCCACAGGTCGGCCTGGAGTTGGGTGGAGACGGAGATATTGGCCCTGACGAGCCTGCGCATCATCTGAGCGGTCTCGGCGATGACCGAGCTGAGGTCCAAGAGTTTCGGAGCCCGGATTTGCGCGCTGCTGAAGGACAAGAGTTGCCCGGCAACGGCGCTCGCGGTTGCCGACGCCTTGAGCACGGAGTCCGAGAAAGACCGTATGGGGCTATCGAGGGCGACTTCCTCCGCGATGAGATGAGTATAGCCCATGATGATGGTCAGGAGATTGTTAAAGTCGTGCGCAACTCCGCCGGCAAGCAAGCCGACTGCTTCCAGCTTCTGCGCCTGGCGAAGTTGATTCTCGAGGGCGATCTGCTCGGTGATATCGCGGGACAACACGATGTAGTTGCCGGGACCTCCCGGCACGCGACGGATGGGATAGATGGCGGTTTGTTCTTCGTGAATGGTCCCGTCCTGCCTTTGGTTTGAAATCCTCCCCGACCATGATTGCGCGGTTGCGATAGTTTGGCGCAACCGGACAAAGAGTTCCGCCTTCGGGGCAAACGTCTCCACGGATTGCGCGCTCTTGCCCAATACCTCATCTCGGCTCAAACCCGTGAAGGACGAGAACGCCTCGTTGACGTACTCAATGACGCCCTTTAAGTCCGTGATCATGATCATTTCCGTCATCTGTTCGATGGCGGTCGCCAGGCGAAGCCGGTCGTCTTCGGCCTGCTTACGGTGGATCAGCGCTCCCAATTGAGAGGCCGCCGACGAGACGACCCGAATCATCCGTTCCGGGGGCTTATCTTTGATGCAAAAAAACGTCAGAATCAGCAATAGCCGTCCGTTCGACTCCACGGGGATGGCCCAACCTCCCCGCAGGCCTGCCGCTCGCGCGTAAGAACCTCGCAGAAATTGAGAATCAGCGGTGACGTCCGCTATCCAGACCGGCTTCCCCTCGGCCCAGGCGAGGCCGGGAAGCCCGACGCCCTTGGTGAAAATGGTCCGTTTGTTGACGTCCGAGAACTGCTCGATGATCTTGGCATCGAGACCCCAGAGCGCGGAACATTCCAAGCGGCTCCCATCGACGGCCGCAGTCCAGGCTTCGCCGTAGGTCCAGCCTGCGACCCCGCAGATTTCTCGAATGGCAAGCGTAAGGGCGTCCGGCAGGTTCCGTGCTTCAAGGATTTGGCGGGACAATATCACCAGCAAACGCGTATCCTCTTGCGCCTCCTGACGCTGCTCCTCCTCCCGCTTAATCCAGAAATACAGAAACGGGGCGAGGAAGGTCGTCAAAATAACGGGATCGAGAACTTCCTTCCAGCCTGGGGGGAGCGCCAGCATCCCAAGAACGATCATGATGATCCCCTCGGCCAAAAAGATGAGACCGAGTATCTTCAACAGGATCCAGCTATTCTTATGAGCGGTCGCCGCGGCCATCATGCTCAGAGTTTAATCATATTTTTACCCGCCCGTACCGAAGATTTGCCATGTTCCCGCGCTCCACCGGCCATACTATTCCCATGAAGACTCTCGCGATCGCGCTGCTGATCCTGGCCTCCCCCGCCCGCGCCGAGGACTGGGCCGACTCCGCCCGCCCCGTGTATCGGGAACTGGAAGCGCTGGCCGACAGCGTGTACGGCCTCATGCGGGGCCACCTGATCTCCACGGCGCTCCCCGGCCGGCTGTCGCGCCGCATGAGCGCCGTGCCCGTCGATACCTCCGACCGGATTTTCACCGAACGGCTGCGCCATCATCAGGAGCAGGCGTCCCGCCGTCTGCTCGAGGATCGGCCGATCGGCCCGATGGGCCCCGCCGAGGCCGCCTCGTGGCGGCGCAGCGCCGTCAACGCCCACGCGTCCGCCGTCACCGACGCCTTCGCCGACGCCTTGGTCTGCCGATACCAGCTTGAGCGCTTCGGCAGCGACTCCGGAGCCTACGCATCCAACCTCTCCAACTGGGACGCGGAATTTATGACCTCCGCCGCAATCCTGGGCGGCGCCTACCTTTATGTCGCCGGTCTGCGCACCGATTTCAACGTCGGTCCTCTGCGCGTGGACTTCGACACCCGCCCCGGCTCGGCCGCGCAAAACGCGATCCAGAGCGGCGACGCGCACGGCTTGGCCGCGCTGACGCTCTCTCGCCCCGGCTCTCCTCTCTCGTTCAAGACCGAGTGGGGAGTCAAAGACGGCCGCATGACCTCCGAGCGCGTCGGCGTGAACTACTCGACGCGCTTCTGAAGGTCCCAACACTCGTTGGCGTGCCTCAGCAGCTCCGTCTCGGACTGCGCGCGCCGCACGAAATCCTGGACCTCCCGGCAACGCCAGGCGGCTACGACCTTGGGCCAGGCGCAAGACAGCGTTTCGGTCTTGAGATCGGCGACGGCAAAGGGCAGGGCGTTGAGGAGCTTGACCTTCCCGTTGGGGACCACGAGCACCATGGCCTGGGGGCTCGCGGCACGGGTGAGCATCTCTTTTTGGATGGACCAGGGGTACAGCGCCAGACGCGGGCCCCTGAGCGCGGCGGCGGCCGCCTTCAGCGCCATCGAGGCCTCGGCCCAGTCTTCCTCGGCGCAGGCGAGGTCGTCCCAGGCCAGCGCGGCGCGGCCCAGGCGCATCATGGGGCCGGTCACGAAAGTCCGAATGCCGCGCGCGGCGGCTTGTTCATAAACGGCGACGGCGTCTTGAACGTTGAAACGAGTCGGAATGAAGACGAGCTCGGGCTCCAGGCCGCGCCTGACCAAGCGATCCAGGGCGTCCCAAGCCCGCTGATAGCCGGAACCCGGTCTCAAGGCTCCATGAACGGCATCCGTTCCGCCATCCACGGAGATCTGGACACAGGCGGCATTCAGGGCTTTTAAGCGGTCGCAGGCCTGCTCATCAAGATCGAGACCGTTCGTCTCGATCTTGATCTGCGCGCCCCCGGAGGCGAGAGTTTCGAAAATGTCCCAGACATGGGAAACGGCCATCGGCTCGCCCCCGCCAAAGGCGACATAGGGGATCTTCAAGTCGACGATCTCGCGCGCAAGCGAAAGCGCCTGCGCGCGGTCCATCTCGTCGTCCCAAGCCCGGTCGGGGCCGGACTCCTCGCAGCAATGCAGGCAGCGGCCCGTGCAGCGGTTGGTCAGCTGCCAGGCAAGAAAGAGGGGGGCGCCGTAGTCGCCCACGGACGCCCCCCTCCGGTGCGTCACGTGAACCGGATGTAGGGCTGAGCCATCACGCGCTCGGAAACTTCCTCCATGGAGGGCGTCTCCCAAGCGAGCTTCGGCTGAGCCTTGGCATCGATCACGGTTTTCTGGTCGTTCATGTCTCTCCTTGCGCCGGTCAGACCACGACCGGCGAATCGATGATGTCGCGCCACGCGCGGCGGTATGCGTCCCAAGCTTCGAGCAGATTTTGATGCGAAAGATCGGCGCAGATCGACGGCAGGGGCGCGGCCGTTTTGACGCGTCCGTCCGGCAGGATGAGCAAAGTCCCGGAGGGCTCGAGCCGGCGGGCGGCCATCTCCTCGTCCAGCGAGAAGGGCTTGTAGCAGAGTTCGATGCGTCCCGACAGCTCCTCCTCGCGCCGCTCGAGGAGTGCGCGCAAGCCCGCGTACTGCTGCGCCGAGGGCTCCAGGCGGTCCCAGAGCTTGGCCGCCGTGCCCAGGCGCATGAGCTTGCCGGTATTGAAGCGGAAAGCGCCAAGCTCAGCGGACAGGGCGACCACGGCCTCGGCCTCGTGGATGTTGAGACGAGTGGGGGCGAAGGTGACCTCCAGAGGCAGCCCGGACTCTCGGACGCGGCCGCAGGCCTCCAGGGCCTTGGCGAGAGTCCCGCCGGGACGCTGCTTGGCATAGGTCTCCTGGGTCGCCCCATCAAGCGATATCTGGACCGAGCGCACGCCCATACCCTTCAAGAGCGAGACGTCGAAGTCCTGGCCGTTGGTCTCGATCTTAAGGAGGACGCCGCCGTCCGAGAGGCTGCGGCAGACGTCGAGGAAATGAGGCGCGAGGGTGGGTTCACCCCCGACGATCATGGCGTAAGGCACGCCCGCCTCAACGATCTCAAGGCACAGCGAAAGCGCCCTCTCGCGGGACAGCTCATTGGGCATGGCGCGGCCGGGCGCGGAATCCGTGCAGCAATGGAGGCAGGCGAGGTTGCAGTCCCGGGTCAACTGCCAGGCGACCATGGTCGGCGCGGCGAAGGCTTGAATCTTCATCCCCAAGCCGCCGTGAGCGCGAAGATCGCCGTCGTCAGAGCGTAGCACTGGACGATATGCTTCACCGCCGGAACGAACAGCCGCGGCGTGTCCCAAGTCTCGCGGCCGGCGGTCAGGCTCATCAACCAGAGCGGCAGGCCGGACATGAAAGCCAGCAGCGCGGCCTTCGGAAAAATCCCCGCAAAGACCCCGGCGACGATTACGGATAATCCCGACAGGGAGAGCGCCAAGTAAAGGTATCTCCCTTTCTCGCGGCCGAAACGGACCACGAGGTTTTTCTTGCCGACGAGGCGGTCTTGATGATAATCGGGGATATTATTCACCACGGCCAACGACATGATCAAAAGTCCCGGCACGAAAGAGGACAGAAGAGCGCCCCAAGAGAAACGGTGGGTGTGGAGATGAACCGAGCCCAACGTCATCCATGGACCATACGACAATCCGATCACCGTCTCCCCCAGACCGCGATAGACCCAGCGGATGGGCGGACCGACATAGAAGACCGCCGCCGCTCCTCCGAGGAGAGTGTAAAGGACGATGGGCCACCCCCCCTCCCACGCAAGGTAAAAACCGACGGCCGCTGCGAGGGCAAAGGCGGCCACGCCGAGCTGGAACATCCATTCGGGGATCCATTCGTCCGCGTCGGGGTTGAAGACGCGGTCGGTGCCCATCTTCGCGTCGAAGTACTCGTTGAAGCTCTCCACGCCCACGACCGACAGGAATATGCCTAATAGTCCCAGCCAGAAGGTCCCGGGGCGAAAGGTCTTCTCCACGCCGTAGGCCCAGCCCGCGCCCAAGAGATACGGCAGGAGCCCCGCATACAGAAAGAAGCGGTAGCGCACGACCGAGGCGATCTTCAGCATGAAGGTCTGCTCGGCCGGGGCGTGAGGCGCGGTGAAGGCGTCGCTCAGAGCGCAGCCTCCAACTGGTGCAGGCGGGAGACGATGCTCGGGTCCTCGGCCAGACGGTCGATGAAGGCCGAGACCATCGGGCTCTTCCAAGCCTCCTGGAAGTTCCGCCAGACGGCGCCCAAGCGGTCCGTGCGCAGATCGCCGCAAGTGAAGGGAAGGGCGTTGATGAGCTTGACCCGTCCGTTCGGGATGATGATGAAGAGAGCGGCCGGGTTCAACAGGCGGTAGCGCAGCTCTTCGAGCAGGCCCATCTCGTGGTAATACACGCGCATGCGGCCCCTATACTCGTCGCACTTCCCCTTAAGGGCGGCGAAATACCGCGGATAATCGCTCTCGTCGGGAGCGGTGACGGCCCAGGTACGGACCGCGTTGCCGGTGTACATGATCTTGCCGGTGTAGAAAGAGCAGGCGCCGAGACTGTGCGCGAGGTCCACGGCCTGGGCGATCTCATGGATGTTGAACTTCGCGGGCACGAAGTTGATCTCGACGGCGACGCCGGCCTCGCGCAGATTGCGGATGCCGTCGAGCGCCGCGTCGAAGCGCCCATTGACGCGCATCTTATTGAAGGCGGCGGGGCTGGCCCCGTCGAGGGAGACCTGAACCGCCTTGACGCCGAGGTCCTTGAATCGCTTGGCGTTCTCCTTCGTAAGGAAGTGCCCGTTGGTCTCGATCTTGAGGCCGGCGCCTCCCCGGGTGATGCGCTCCGCGAGCTGAAAGAAATCAGGGCGAACCATCGGCTCGCCGCCCGAGAAGGAAACGTAGGGAACCTCGGCGGCGACCAACTGGTCGATAACGCCGAGGGCCTCCGCGGTGGTCAACTCATCCCGGAAGGCCTTGCCCGGACCTGATTCCTCGATGCAGTGGAGACAGGACAGATTGCACTCGTTGGTGATCTGCCAAGCGACGTACAGAGGCGCGGAAAGGTCCGAGGTCTTCGTCTCCATGACGCTTACTCGACGATGAGTCCTTTTTCCTTCAACTCGGCGAGGAAGGACTCGGCCTCCCGCGACATCCTGCCGGAGGGATCATCGTATTTCTCCTTCAGCTTCGACGGGAGGTCGCTCGAAGAGGCCCCCGCGACGATCTCGCGCACGACGGCGGCGCCCGTCGGGCTCAGAGTGTAGACCTTCTCGGAGCGCGTTTCGAAGAGCACCGCGCCGAACTTTTCCTCACGGAACTTCACGAACGGAGCCAGTTTCATGATTCCCTCTCTATGGGCGACGAGGCAGGAGTTGGCGTCCCAAACCTCGCGCGCCGCGATCTCTTCCATCTCCAAGCGTACCTGGCGCCGGCTTGCCGAATCGGCGCAATCGTCCCGCCCGGCCTCATCCTCCGAGACGACGAAGTCCCCGACTATCCAGGACTTCCGGAGCAGAGCCTCGTACGACACGGCTAGAACTCCCTCTTGGCCATGATCTCGATGAAAAAAATCAGTTCAGCCGCCTCGGCGCGGCAAGGGAGCTTCTTGGTCATGGCGGCCATCGAATCGACGATCTCTCGACCCTTCTCGCGGGTCGTCTGTAGATAGCCTCGGTCCTTCAGGAAACGCGTGATGCGCGCCGCGTCGGTCTCGCCGTCGTTCCATAGAGACAGGAATTCCTCGCGGGAGCCCTGGTCCTGGAGGGCGAAGATGCAGGGCAAGGTCAGGCGCCGGTTGCGCAGATCCTGGGCCTCATCCTTGCCGGAGACGCGCTCGGTCAGGGTGTAGTCGTGGATGTCGTCGACGATCTGGAGCAGGATGCCGGCCGCGCAGGCCAGGCGCGGAGGGTCGGCCTGCTCGTGAGGGAAGGGCGAGAGTTCGGAAAACACCGCCCCGGCCCACTCGAAGAGGGCACCCGTCTTGCGCGCGGCCACGCCCATATAAGCGTCCATGCCGACGGTCGTCGAGCCTTTAAGGAACTCTTCTTGCAGCTCGCCTACTGTCATCTCCCGAACGGCGGTCACGAGAAGCCTAGGTGCGTTCGGGGAGATGTCGATGGCCTCTTCCAGTCCTTGGGAGAATGCCAGGTCGCCGAGGAGGAGCCCCAGCGTCGTGCCGAAGACCTGGTTCGGGGTCGGGCGCCCGCGCCGGGTTTCCGCCTCATCGACGCAATCGTCATGGAGCAGAGAGGCGTTGTGGACCAGCTCCATCGCGCGGGCCACGCCCTCGGCCTTGGCCTCATCGACGCCCATCGCCGCGCCCAGCAGAAGAGCGAAACGGGCGCGGAGCATCTTGCCCGGGCGGCAGATGTGGGCGGCCAGCTCCCGACCCACGCGGCCCTCGATGCGACGCGCGCGCGATTCCAGTCCGGAACGCACGCGGGCGAGGGAATCTTCAACCTTCAGCAAGGATATCGGCATGGGCCTGGAATTATACCAATCCGAGCTCCCGTCCGACCTTGTCGAATTTCTCCAGAGCGAAATCCAGATCCTGGGTCGTGTGTCCCGAGGAAACGATAGTCCTCAGGCGGTCCTTGCCGCGGGCCACTATGGGGTAGCAGATGGCCAGCGCGAAGACGCCTTCCTCGAATAACCGCGATGAGAAAGCTTGAGCCTTCTCCGCGTCCCCGACGATCACCGGGGTGATCGGGGTCTCGGAGGCGCCGGTGTCGAAGCCGAGCTTCTTGAGACCCTCCTTGAAATGCCGGGCGTTCTCCCAGAGCTTCGCGATGCGCTGCGGCTCCTCCAACATGACGTCCACGGCCGCCGAACAGGTGGCGACCACCGACGGGGGATGCGAACTCGAGAACATGAAGGGACGGGCGACCGAGGCAAGATAGTCGATGAGGCGCCGAGAACCGGCCACGTAGCCGCCGATGGAGCCCGCGGCCTTGGAGAGGGTCCCGATCTGGATCTGGACGCGGTCGCAGAGGCCGAAATGCGAGGGGGTTCCGCGTCCGTTCTCGCCCATCACGCCCGAGGCGTGCGCGTCGTCGACCATCACGAAGGCTTCATATTTTTCAGCCAGATCCACGATTTCAGGAAGAGGGGCGAGATCCCCATCCATCGAGAAGACGCCGTCCGTCACGATCATGCGCCGACGCGCCCCGGAAGACGCTTCCAGGATCTCCTTGAGGGCCTTCATGTCCTTGTGCGCATAGATCTTGCGCGCGGCCTTGGCCAGGCGCGCGCCGTCGATGATGGAAGCGTGGTTGAGCTCGTCGGAGACGAGCAAGTCCGCGGGGTCGCTCATCAGGCTCTGGCAGCAGGCCACGTTGACCGTGAAGCCGGACTGGAAGACGAGGCAGGCCTCGGCGCCTTTGAACCGGGCGAGCTTCTCCTCCAGGGCGAGGTGGATGTCCATGGTCCCGATGATGGGGCGCACCGCCGCGGTCCCGACGCCGTGGGTGTCGATGACCGCCTTGGCCGCGGCCTTGAGCTTGGGGTGCGCGGTCAAGTCGAGATAATTGTTCGAGGTCAGGTTGACGACCTTCTTGCCGTCGATGAGCGAGACCGGGGCCTGCCGGCCGCAGAGGACGCGAAACTTCACGAAGCGGCCTTCCTTCTTGAGCTGGGCGTTCTCTTCGTCGAGGAAATCCATGAGGGAAGCGGTGTTCGCAGTCATAGGTCGATTATAGCGGATGAAAGGGTAGAATGTCCCCGATGAGACGCGCTCCGCTCGTCTTGGCCGCCATCCTCCTCCTCCTGTCGGCCGCCTGCGTGCTCGCGGGCCTCGACCGTCTGCCCGCTCTTACGCTGGACGAAGCCTGGACCGGCCTCTACGCCACGCGCCTGACGGAGCAAGGGTTCTACACCCCGCACGCGATGAACACCTACACCGGCCCGCTCTACGGGCTGGTCCTCTCCAAGGCCCTGGCCGCCTGGTCCATGAGCGTGCGCGCCCTGCGCCTGCCGGGGGCTCTGGCCAATGCCGCCGCCTTCCTCCTCGCCGGTTGGCAGCTGCGGCGGCGAACCGGCGACGAGTCCGCCGCCTGGTACGGCGTCCTACTCGCCTCCAGCGTCTACCTCCTCTTGAAGTCGCGCCTGGCCTGGGACGTCTACGCCCTCCAGCCGCTTCTGCTGGCGGTCACCCTGACGCTTCTTGACCGCCCGTCCTCCCGGCCCAGGGCCTTTCTGTTCATGGCCGTCACCCTCGTCGGCGTCCAGAACCACTTCATCTATCTGTCCGTGCCGCTCTCCCTCGTCGTCCTCTTCGCCTGCCGCGCGGCCTGGCGCGGCGAGGAGGATCTGGGAGCGGACCTGCGTTTGGCGCTGGCGGCGCTGGCGGCCGGGGCCGTGGTCTTCCTCGTCAAGCCCCGCCTCTCGCAAGAGGCCTGGGCGTTCCAGCGTCGCTGGGCGGTCCCTCTCTTCCTCGGCCTGATCCCTCTCGCCACGACCGCCGCCTGCGGCGACTGGGAGCGGCCCTTGGTCGCGGCCCTCGCCCGCCCGGCCGCGCGTCTCTGGGGGCGGCGCCTCCTGGGCCTGGGCCTGTTCGCCTCGCTGGTCTGGCATGTCCCGCCCCTCTGGGAAGCCCTCGCGGGCCCCGTCGTCTGGAAGCGGGTGTTCTCCTGGGACGCGCCCTGGTGGCTGGACCTGCCTCTCTACCTGTGGTCGGCGTTCCTCCTGGCTCTCGTCGCGTGGAGCGCGGTCCGCGCCTGGGTCCGCGAAGGGCTATCCCCGCAGGAGCGGACCCTCGCGCTCTGGCCCATCGCGCACCTGGCCGTGTTCAGCCTGTTTCGCCACACCAGTTCTCTGCGCCACTATTCGATCATCCACTTCCTCACGATCCTCAGCCTGCCCTCCGCCTTGAGCCGTCTGCCCAAACCCGACCGCAGGCCCGCGACGGCTATGGCCGCCTTCGCCCTCCTCTGCTCGCAGGCGGTGTTCTGGCGGAACTGGGCGTCCGCGATGGACCGCCGCCCGCTTCAGTTCCATGTCGGCTGGCGGGCGGAGAACTCCTGGGACTTCGCGCGCAAGGAGGCCCTCTTCGCGGCTTACGACTCCTCCGGGGCCTGCGATTTCATCCAAGGCAACAGCTTCACGGACCTGCCGCTCATCTTCCACCGCAACAGCCGGCAAGGCCGCGCCTGCGATCCGCGCAAGCTCTTCACCTCCGACTATTGCCGCGGCTGCGGCCGGCCGCCCTTCCACAGGTGGGGCGTCGTCACTCGCTAGTGTGTCCGAGTCATCGTCCGGATTCGTGAGCGGTCCGGTCCGCGTCCTTGAAATTGCGGTCCGGGTCCTGCCGGGGGCGGGGCCCATCGCCCTCTGCGCGACTCGCTACGCTCGTCTCGCACCCGGGCGATCCGACCCACTCCCGTCACCCGGCCCGCTCAAGGATGCGGACCGGACCTGGCGCCGCTATCCGGTCGCGTAGGCGATCTCGCCTTCCGTCGCCCGCCATAGCTTGAGCAGGTTGTGCGTCGTGCAGATCAGCGACCATTCGCCTTTGACCTTCGCGACCCCCCGCAATAGGTCGGGATCTTTGGGGAGCCGTCCCCCTGGGTTCTTCTCAGCCCGCGCGTCCGCTTCCCGTTTCTTGGCTTCGGCTGCTCCTTTGGCTTCCCGCTCCAGCGCTTCCAGCGCCTCTCGGTGGAGAGCCGGTCTGCCTCCTTCAACGTGAGGGGTGACGACCATGGGTCGGATCGTCCGGGTGCGAGCGCAGCGAGCAGAGGACGATGGGTCCCATGGTCGGCAGGACCCCGAGCACGATATCAAGGGAGCAGACCGGCTCGTCCATTCTATCTAGGGAACGAACAGGACCTTCCCGCACTTCTTATCGGGAGAGGACATGGCGGCGAAACCCGCCTCGTAATCCTTGAGCGGGAAGGTGTGGGTGACCACGGGGGCGAGGTCGACCGCGCCGCAGCGCAGGAGCCGGTCCGCCTTATACCAGGTCTCGAAGATCTCTCGGCCCACGATGCCGTGGACGCGCACTCCCTTGAAGATGAGGTCGTTGGCCCAGTCGATCTCGATCTTTTTGGAAGGCAGGCCGAAGGCGGAGATGCGGCCTCCGCTGCGCACGGCCTTGAAGGCCATGGCGATGGCGGACTGCGCGCCCGACATCTCGCAGACGACGTCGTATCCGTCCTCCGCCTTGCCGGCTTTCAAGACCGCGTCGAGGTTTCCCGGCTCGACGACGGCCGCAGCGCCCATGCGACGAGCCAGATCCGCCCGGTACGCGGACCCCTCCACGGCGACGATGGGAGAGGCGCCCGAGGCCTTGGCGACCGCGATGGAGAAGAGCCCCTGCGGACCGCAGCCCATCACGAGCACCGACTTCGTCGCCACGGGTTCGACGAGGACCGAGTAGACGGCGTTGCCGAAAGGCTCGAAGAGTGAGCCCAGGTCCTTCAAGGCGTCGTCCTTGTGCTTCCAGGCGCAGCGCGCCGGGACGGCCGCGTACTCGCCGAAGCCTCCGGGCCCGTCCACGCCGATGATCTTCATCTCGCGGCAGACGTGGCGCTGCCCGTTCCGGCACTGGTAGCAGAGGCCGCAGAAGATGTGGCTCTCCACGGAGACGAAGTCCCCCTTGGCGAAGTCGCGCGCGCCCGCGCCGATCTCCGTGACGGCGCCGCAGAACTCGTGGCCGAAGGTGCTGGGCGTCTTGAAGCGCTCGGGCGCCCAGGAGTTCCAGCCGTAGATGGGAAGGTCCGATCCGCAAATCGAGGCGCGATGGACCTTAATGAGGATCTCATCGGGGCGGACGCGCAGGTCGGCGGTCGCCTCGTAGGCGGCGCCGGGCGCCGGGGTCTTCTTGAGCAGAGCCTTCATTCGAAGAGGTTCCTTAAGACGAACATCGCATTCTCCTTGCGCTCTCGGATACGGCGGTGGAAATAGGGGAACCAGTGCGTGCCGTACGGGACGTACACGCGGACCACATGCCCCTGAACCCTCAACTCGCGCCGGCGGCGGGCGCGCAGGCCGTAGAGCATCTGGATCTCGTAGTCGGACTTGACCAAGCCGACCGCGTCGCAGGCCTTGAGCGCGGCCGCGATGCGGGCGTCGTCGTGGGTGGCGAAAGCCGGAAGGGGCGCCTTGGTCAGGAGGGCCGCGCACCTGTCATAGTTCGCGTTGACCTCATCTTTGCCCTGGAACGCGCGCTCGGCCGGCTCCCGGTAGGCGCCCTTGCACAGGCGCACGCGCACGCCGCGCGCGACGGCCTCCTCGACGTCGGCCTCGGTGCGGCGCAGGCAGGACTGGAGCACGATGCCGCAGTCAGGGAAGCGGGGCTTGAGCGCGTAGAATAGGTCGAGTGTCTTCTGCGTCCAGGCCGAGCTCTCCATGTCGACGCGCACGAAGATACCGCGGCGCGCGGCCTCCTCGAGGATGCGCGTCAGGTTCTCCCGGGCCAGGCCTTCGTCGAAGGCCAAGCCGAGCTGGGTAAGCTTGAGGGAGATGTTCGCGTCCACCTCGGACTCGGCGATGCGCCGCAGCATGAGGAAGTTCTCCTGCGCGGCGGCCAGGGCCTGCTCGCGGGTCAGGCTGTCCTCGCCCAGGTTATCGAGGGTGGCCTTGATTCCCTCCGCGTTCAAGACGCCGACGGCCGACACCGCCTCATCGATGTCGTCGCCGGCCACGAAACGGCTCGCCAGGAAAGTGAGCGCTCTCACGGCGCTAATCTAACATTTCAAGGTAGGAACTTCCAGAAGCCCTAAAGGCGCGTCACGCGCCGGGAGACGCGGGTCTCGTTGCCCTTGCCGTCGCTGATGACGACCACCACCTCGTTGGGCCCCCGGACGAGAGGCAGGGTCACCAGGAAGTTGCCGTCGGCGTCGATGCGCACCGGTCGTCCGTTGACCTCCAGGCGCAGGCGGTCGTCTTGGAGCACGCCGACGACCTGGATGTCGTCCGAGGCGACGACGGCCCCCTCGCGTGGAGAGACCAGTCTGAGTTCGCGACCCAGGTCGAGGATCTTCCTCTCGGCGCGCCGGATGCCGACCGTGTAATAGCGCGGCTCGCTATAGCGCCCCTCGGTGCCGAGAAGATCGATGATCGACAGACGCCACCAATAGGCGCCCGGGGTCAGGCCCGCGTCGGCGGGGGAGAAACGCTCGTCGGCGTCGTACTTGCGGTCGAAGAGGACCTGTCGGAACTCGCGTTCTTGCGAGGCCTGTATGTGAAAGCCCAGGATCGGCACGCCGATGCGCAGGGTCTCGATGTCCGCGCGCAGGGTCGAGGCGTCGGCCTCGGCCTCGACGACCGGCGCCTTCATCCGCGGATTGGGCGCCGCCCCGCCGCCGACTTCCGCGGCCGAGGCGAATTCCTGCGCCCGCATCTCCAGCTCCGGAAGGTTGCGCAGCGGCCTGGGGACCTCGGGAGCCAGGCCCGCGATGACCCGCGTCTCCATGCCCGCCGCGACGTCGACGCGGCTTCCTTGCGCGTCCACCGCGGCGAGCCCCTTGTAGACCTCGACGCGAGTGCTCAAGTCCTGCTCGATGCTGGCGGAGTAGCGCGTGTCCGACGTCTTCGGCGTGACCCGGGCGTTGGCGGTGACCACGCGGGCGCGGCCCGCGAAGACCGTGCCGGACCTCAGCTCGATATCGCCGTCCAAGTCGGCGGGTTTGATGACCGCCATCGAGTTCGGCTCCAGGCTCAGGAGGTCCTGGTTGAGAAATTTTACCCGCGCCTTGGAGTCCTCCAGCGTGCGCAGCGAGTCTCCCTGGAAGAGCTCCATCGCCATCTTGGAGGGCTTCCAGTCCGCCGTCTCCTTGTGACGGAAGAGGACCCGGTTGACCGCGTACACCAAGTGCGCGGCGCGCAGTTGCGTCTTGATGAGCCGCACCGGCACGCGCAGGATCATACCGGGCAGGGCCACCGTCGGGTCCGAGGTCGGCAGGCGGTTATGCTTGAGGATCTCGTCCCAGCGCGAAGGATCCTTCAGGTATTTCCGGGAGATGCTCCAGAGCGTGTCGCCCGGCCGGACGACGACGGCCTGGAAGGAATCCGCCCCCTCAGGCTCGGCCGCGGGGCTTGCGGGAGGCGCGAGCAGCAGGCCGGCGAGGAACAAGAGGCGCAGGACCCGGCTCAAAGGACCGCCTCCGGGGCGCGGGCCGCGCCTTCGGGCGTGAGCGTGAGCCTCTTGGGAATGGTGAAATAAAAGCGGGAGCCGCGACCCATTTCGGACTCCACCCAGATCCGGCCCAGGTGAGCCTGGACAAAGAAGCGCGCGATGGTCAGGCCCAGCCCCGTGCCGCCGATGCGGCGGCCCTGGACCTGCTCGAACTTCTCGAAGATCCGCGTGAGGTAGTCCGCCGGTATGCCCTCGCCCGTGTCCTCCACGCCGCACTTCAGGTGCGCCCCCTCATCAACGATGGAAACCGTGATCGTCCCGTTCTGGGGCGTGTACTTGATCGCGTTGCCGATGAGGTTGGAGAAGACGCGCTCCAGCATGTCCCCGTCGGCCTCGGCGGCGAAATCCTCGACGGCCGCGAGCCGCATGGTGATGTTCTTGGCGCGAGCCAGCTGTTCGAGGATGTCGATGGCCCGGCCCGCGACGCCGGCCAGGGAGACCGTCTTAAGCTGCAGCCGCATGCGGCCGGCCTCCATCTTGGAGATGTCGAGGATGTTGTTGATCAGGCTCATCAGCCGGCTCGTCGAACGCCGCACGGAGGAGACTATGGAGTGCTGGTTGGCGTTGAGCTCCCCCGCCGAGCCCTTGAGCAGGAGATCGAGAAATCCCATGGCCGAGCCGAGCGGGTTGCGCAGGTCGTGCGTGATGTAATGGAGGAATTCCTCCTTCATCTTCTCGATCTCGCGCTCGAGCGTGACGTCGCGCAGGGCGAAGACGGTGCCGAGCTCCGCTCCCCTCCCCGGGGTGACGACGGGGCTCGCGGTCGCGCGGATGAACCGCCGCTCGGCCTCGGTGGAGAGGTCCACCTCCTGGTGCGGGCCGGGGGTCCGCCCGGCGGCGGCGAGCGCGGTCCGCAGGGGGCCGTCCGGGAGCGCTTCGCTCAGGGGCCGCCCCTCCAGGTCGGCGTCGGCGGCGAGGCCGAACATCTCGCGGGCCCGCCGATTGGCGAGCTGGATGCGATCCTCGCAGTCGGCCATCACGATACCCTCGCCGATCGAGAAGAGGATGGCCTCGGTCTTGCGCTGCTCGGCGACGAGGCGGTCCACCTGGAGCACGGAATACTGGCGCAGGCGCTGCGTCATCGCGTTGAAGGTCTCGGCGAGCTCCTGGAGTTCGTCGCCCGTGGTGATCTCGACGCGCGCCTGGAAGTCCCCCCGCGCGACGGCCTCGGCCGCCCGCGTGAGCTTGAGGACCGGCGCGGTCAGAAGCCTCGCCAGCAGGGCCGCGGAGAGCAGCGAGCCCGCGATGACCACGATGACGGCCAAGCCGGCCGCGTTGCGGGCCTCGGAGGCGGCGAGATAGGCCTCCTCGCGAGGTTGAAGGATGAGGACCGCGCCGCCCAACGACGGCACCGGCGCGTAAGCGCCGACGAAGGCGCGTCCCTCCGGACTCTTGAACTCGCTCGAGCCGACGCTGTTTCCGGAGTGCAGGGCCGCGCGCGTGATGGACCACCCGGGAAGGCTCCCCAGGCTGCGCCCCTCGGGAACCGAGATCGGGAATCCCCTCGCGTCCACCAGCACGGCAAATCCCGTCCCCCCGACGCGCTCGGCGGCCACATGGTCGGCGATCTCCCGCATGGGCAAGATGACGCGGGCGAAGACGTCCTTGCCGAAGGGGTAGTGGAGGACCAGCAGAGGCCCGGACCTGCCGCGCAGTACTTCGGCCGCCCGGCCGCGCGCGTCCAGGGCCCGCCGGAGGGCGGCGCGCGCCGCATCGGGAGACAGGGCCGTGGCCGCGTCCTCGATATCGGGATTGAAGACCTCCAGGACGGCGCCCCCCTGCCGCCGCAGAAGCGTCACCGAGGAGACCCCCGCGCCGCTCTCGACGAGACGCTTGATGAGATTCTGCTTGTCCGCCCAGTCCATGCGCCCCTCGAGGGCCAACAGGGCCACCCGCACCCGCCCATCGACGGAGTCCATCCAGCCCTCGACGCGCTCGGAGCTCTTCTCGGCCAACTTGACCTGCAGTTCGAGCACCGCGTCTTGGACGCCCCGTTGACTCGACTGCATCATGCGCCAGGACAGGAAAAGCACCGGCACGAGGGCGAGCGCCCCCATGACCGCCGCGAAGCGGCGGGAAAGTCCCGGTTTCAGCCAATCCATGCTTGTCTCATCATCGAGGCGTCGGCGCCGCCTTCGACGGAACGAATGAGTTGGCTGATGGCGCTGGGGGTGCGGCGGAAGAGGCGGGCCAATTCGCAGACGCCCATGCGGGTCTCCTTCCAGACCCGGTGGACGGCCTCTCGGCGCACGGCCGAAACCTCGCGCCACTGGACGCGGCTAAGGATCTTCTCTTCGCTGACGCCGCGGCGCGCGGCCACCTCGGCGATGATCTTGCGGGCGGCCTCGACGGGCGCCGCGCGCGGCTGGGCCGGCGCGTCCCGGCGTTGGGCCAACTTGGCGAGGAAGTCCTCGCCGCCGATGGCGACGCCGACGATGGGCAGGACCTCGCCGCCGGCCGACTTCATGCGGTCCTTGACGTACTGGAGGTAGCGCACGGACTGCGTGAGGCGCCCGTTGCCGAACTCGCGCAGGACGATGTCGGAGTCCACCAGAGGCTCCTTGCGCTGCGCCTCGACATAGGCGGCGCAGGAGGACCACTGATAACGCCAGGGCTTATCCTTCAGGGCTTCTCTCGCGCAGGCCAGGTGCACGTAGCGCGTCATCTCGGCTAGGTGCGTCTCCTTGTCCACCAGCCAGGCTTTGTAGCGGCCCTGGAAGACGTGTCCCACGGCGTTATGGGCGGCGTTGAAGTACTTGGTGTACCGGGTGTTGAAGCCCTGCATCACGTTGGAAAGATTCGGCTGCGCCGTCTCGACGAGGAGCAAGACGGAATTCCCCGTCAGACCGTACGCGTAGACCTTCAGGCCGTGGCGTTCCTTATAGGACTTCATCATCGTCAGGAACTGGCGCCGGTCCTGGCTGGACAGGAAAAGATCCTGACGGTTGTTGCCCTGCAGGCAGATCAGGTAGCAGGCTCCGGCGAACTGGATTCGTTTTGGGCGCCCCATAATCCAAGCTATGCTATCAAATGATCAGGCTCGCGGCCGACGCGCCGCCTCATCGCCGCGAGCGCCTCCGTCTCGCCGATCATCACGAGACGGTCGCCCGCCAGGACGGGACGCGACGCGGGAGGATTGATCTCGTAGCGGTCCGTGCCGGCCTGGACCACCGCCACGAGGAGCGGGCCGCCGCCCTCCGCGCCTTTCACCTCGGAAATCGGCCGGCCCACCAGCGGCGAATCCGACGCGACGGTCACCTCGTCGAAGCGCACATGCGTCTCCTTCTCGCGCAGCATGGAGTCGAGAAAGCCCACGGTGATGGGACGGATCATCTCCGAGGCCAGGCGCAGGCCGCCGATGAACTCGGGGTCGACCACGCCGTCGGCGCCGCTCCTCAGGAGCTTCTCGCGCACGCCGAGGGACTTCTGGCAGGCCAGCACCCTCGCCCGGGGGTTGAGGACTCTCGCGCTCAGGACCAAGAAGGCGTTGTCCTGGTCGGTCGACAGCACGGCGAAGACGCCGGCGGCGCGCTCGACGCCCGCCTTGCGCAGGACATCGTCGTCGGTGCCGTCTCCCAGGAGGTGAGGGAACTCTCCCCCCAGGCGTTCGGCCAGCCTGGCGATGGCCTCCCGGTCGCGGTCGACGACCACGAACTCCCGGCCCGTCTTGCTGAGTTCCGCGCAGATCACGCCGCCCGTGTGGCCGGCGCCGCAGACCACATAGTGGCCCGAGAGCTTCGCGATATCCTTCTCCATGCGCCTCCTTCGTAACGCCTCCGACAGTTCCCCCTCGACGAGGATCGCGGTCACGGTCGATAAACCGTAGGTCACCAGGCCGATGCCTCCCATGATGAGGAAGATGGTGAAGAGGCGGCCTTGCGTCGAGAGGGGGTGGGTCTCGCCGTAGCCGACCGTGCCCAAGGTGATGACCGTCATATAGAGGGCGTCGAGGATAGGCCAGCCCTCGATGAAGCGATAGCCCAAGACGCCCAGGACCGTGCAGGTCGCGAGCAGTCCCGCCACGCTCAGCAGACGATCCCTCATCCGCGCGAGTTCTTGCATTGGTCAAGATTCTACTTCATCGGGCGCGGGCGAGTTCCTCCGCCTCGATGAGAAGCCGGCGCGAGGGCCCGTCGAAACCGTGCACCGTCCCCTCGTAGCCGTCGCCCGCGAGCGTCGGACCGACGCCGAGAAACGCGCGCACTGTCCCGGCCTCGACGCCGGCCTCGGCGCGGCGCCCCTCCCGGGCCAGGGCCAGGGCGCGCAGGGCGCGGGCGCGCAGGAAGCGCGGCTCGAGATCGATCGCCCGTCCGGCGCGGGACTCCGCCTCGCTCCAGCGCCCCGCGCGGGCCGCCAGGACGGCGCGGCGCCACGGATAGATCGCGTCGAAAGGAGCCAGGCGTTCGGCCTCGGACCAGAGCCTCTCGGCCAAGGCGGCGTCACCTCGGACCTCCGCGCGCCAGGCCAGGTCCTCGCGCGGCCCCGAGTCGGCCGGGAATAAGGCCGCCGCCCGGGACGGGTTCGCTCGGGCCAGCGCCCCCGGTATCCATGCGGCCAGCGCTAGGAACGCGCCCGCGGCCGCAGCCGCGCGCGGCCAGGGCCGACGCGGCGCGGGGCGCAAGCCGCCGCAAGCCGCCGCGGAGAGCCAGAGCATGGCCAAGGCCGGGATCTGGAGCATGTTATCGACGAGCAGAAGAGGCACGCCGGCGGCGACCGCGGCCACCGCCGCCTCTCGCTCGGGCTGCGCCGCGGCCCCTCCCGGCAGGCACGCCAGGACCGAGAGAAATCCCCACAACCAGAGGACCGCGCCGACCCAGCCGGTCTCGCCGGCCGCCTGGAGTGGCTCTGAATGCGCGTAGGGCGTCGTCAGCCCCCACCGCGCCGGGGCGTTGGGCGCCTCCACGGGACGGCGACGGAAGCCCACGAGGAAGTTCCCCGGCCCTTCCCCGAACCAGGGCGACTCCGAGGCCATGGACGCCGCCGAGCTCCAGATGGCCGGCCGGGCCTCTCCGCGGGGACGAGCGCCCTTCGTCAGCGCGGTCCTCAGGGGTCCGACGCCGAGGACCAGGACGGCGGCTACGGCCGCGGCCGCGAGCAGCCCCGCCAGCGCCCGCGCGCCCCATTTTCTCATGGACCAGACGACCGCCGCCGCGCCCAGGCCCAGGAGGCCGCCGCGCGAGCGCGCGAGAATCAAGAGGACGGCGGCGAGGACGGCCCCCGCCAGCGCGGCCCGCCGCCCCCCCATGGCCGCGGGATGCAGGCCCCAGGCCGCGGCCGCCGCCCCGGCGCAGGCGAGGACGAAGGCGGTGTAGTTGTAATGCGGGGGCAGCAGCCCCGTCATCTCGCTGCCAAACCCCCGCCTTGCGCCGGTAACGACAGCCGCGGCCCCCAGAACGACGGCGGCCGCCAGCACCGCCCTCAGCCAGGCCCGCCGCTCGGCATGCGTCCACGCGGCGGCCAAGGAGGCGAACGCCAGGACCGCCGACCAGCGGGCCAGCACGGGCAGGCCGGCCCACGGCTGGGGCGAGACCAGCGCCGAGAGGCAGGCCCAGCCCAGCCAGGGCAGCCAGGCGGCCGCGGGACCCAGAGGCGGCCGCTCGATCCAGACCGCCGCCCAGACCGCGGCCCCGCCCAGGGCGAAGAGGCGGGGGTCGCGCAGACCGCCCAACAACAGGGATAAGGCCAGAAGGCGGACCGTGGGATGCTCCCTACCAAACGGTCTCGACGCCGTAGGACTTGATCAAAGGATCCGGGGTGAGGAGGGGCAGGCGCTCCAGGCGGGACTGGGCCACCAGCATCCGGTCGAATGGATCGCGATGCAGGGGCTTGATCCTAGCGACGTGGAGGGCGTGGGCGGAGAGAACGGGCAGAGGCTGAATGGAGAGACGATGCATCTGCTCGGGAATGATCCGCTCGCAAGGGCCGGAGAAGCGGATCCTGCCGAGCCCGCTTTTGATGGAGATCTCCCAGCATGAGGCGGCGCTCAAAAAGAGGCCGTTATCGGCGTCCGCCAAGATTTCGCGCGCCTTCGGACTCAGGTCCGGGGCGTCCGTAATCATCCAGAGGAACGCGCAGGTGTCGAGCAGGAACTTCACGGCTCGAAGGCGTCCAAGACTTTCCCCGGAAGCGGCGCGTTCCAGCCGGCCGAGAGATGGACCGTCTTTTTCGCGGTTCCGAAGCGCCGTTGGCAAGCCTCACGCGTCTGGAAGGCAACGATCCTCGCCACCGGCCGGCCGCTTTTGGCGATGACGACCGTCTCCCCGGCCTGGACCCGCGCAAGGATCTTCGAGAAGCGAGTCTTCGCATCGTGAACGTTGATTTGCAGCATGATACAGTGTAGACTAAGTCCTCGACTAAGTCAAGGGTACTGGCCTCGGTTTTCTAATTGCCTGGAGAACAGCACTGGATATACTCGCAATCCCATTGACGCCTTCTCCTACCTCGGCATTTCTCGCCCTTATAATTTATAACAGTAATACAGCCGATGATTGTTATTGTTACCAGATACCTGAATTGTAACAAGAAGAGAGGCACTATATCCTGATGGACAAGAGCATGTTCCCGTAAAAACATTTCCAGTCACACAATTATTCCCAGTATTATAGTTGTACATCCCGCCGAAATGATCTGGTGGGTTCTGCCAGGAAGCGTTCCCCGCGGCATCCGAGGTCAGGACCCTGTTGCTGGCCGCGCCGGTGGGCATGGAAAAACCGCTGACCCGGGCGGTGCCGTTGACGTCCAATTTGGCTTGCGGCGAGTTCATGCCTATGCCGACATCCCCGCTTGGGGTGATCGCCAATCGATTGGCGTTGCTGGTAAGGTCACGAATCACAAAGTATCCAGGATTGGCATTCCCGGAACCCGCGGACCGCACACTCCAGTTGCGCGCATCCGAATCCAGCCCTAAGGCAACCCCCTGAGTGCCGCTATTCTGAACATGCACCATGACTGGCGCCCCATTGCTGTTGCCCGTCACGTCCAATTTCTCGGTCGGCATCGCCGTCCCGACGCCGACGTTGCCGTCGCCGCGGACGTAAAGATGCGGCGTATCCACAGCCCCCGCCAACCGATGCACGTTGAGCCCATAGGTGCCGGAATTCCCGTTCGTCCCGATGTCGATATCGGCGCCGTAGCCGGACCTGCCCAAAAGGGCCGTAGCGGACAAGTCCTGGCTCCTGACGCGGGTCGCCCAAGCGGGATTGGCATTGGCATCTCCGACCACGTCGAGCCGGTAGGCGGGCACCCCTCCCGGCCCCAGTCCGATGCCCACTCTGCCCGGTGTAAGGCCTACCGGAGAGTCGCGCGCGAGCAGGGTCTGGCCCGTCGTGACCATCTGGGTGTAGACGCCCGACGGAGCGGGATAGTAAGTCGTCAGGGTCATGTTCTCGGAGGCCAGATCGCCGGCCGCCAGCATCAGCATGAATGCGGTCAGCCACGGCCTCAGGGAGCGAGGCTCGTAGGCAAAGGTCAAGTGGACGTGAATGCTGCGTTCCATGGCTGCACCCGTAGTTTAACGCCGCTTCCGCGCAATATCAAGGGTCCATCAACGGAATTAACGCATGCCCTCGATGCCGGGGAAACGGCCGACGGTGATGGGCGCGTCGGTCTCGACGGAGGATGAGCGCAGCTGGTTCATCTCGACCTCGGCCTGCTGCCGCTCGAGATGCCGCTTGACCGTCTCCTTGTACTTGACCGCCAGCTCGCGGGCGCGCGCGCGCGCGACGTCCGCGCCCACGCCGGGCTCCATGAGGGGGTCGGCGAGGCGCTCGCGCACATACTGGTGGAAGGTCGCCCAGTCGGGGTCGACGATCTTATGCTCCGAGGCATACTTCTGGAAGACGGGATCGGAACGCAACCCCGTCTTCTGATCGAAGAAGGGATCGGTCTTGACCATCTCGCGAAAGATACGCTCGCCCTGGACGGACTTGACGTCCATCACGAGGGAAAACTCCCGGCTGGCCGCGGGCAGGACGCGGCCCACGTCGATGCGGCCCTCGGCCTGCAGGAGGTGGACGGAGGACATCTTCTGGGGATCTACGAGGAGCATCTCGAAGTCGGTGTAGCCGCGGAAGGCCTTCGGGTCGAGGTTGCCGCGCTCGCCCTTGAAGTTCAAGTCGAGGCCGCGGCCGCCGACGCGGGTGTCCAGGATGAGCACCCGGGCCTTGCCCTGATCGAGCGCGCCAAGGTTCATCTGCTTGGCCACCTCCGCCTCGGGCACGTTGTTGCGCAGGTACTCGGCGTCGGAGAAGACCATGGATATCTCGTCGGGCTTGAGGCCGCCGCGGAGGAGGTGCTCGCGCACCGTCTTGAGCACGCGCGTGTCGGAGACGCTCAGCACGACGAGGCCGGTGTCCTTCTGGTTGGCGCGCAGCTCGCGCAGCCAGGCCTGGGCCGCGTCGCTCTGGACCTCGCTGATGCGCACGACGGCGTCCTCCTTGCCCGCCAGCTTGCTCGCGGCGAGATAGGCGTCGACGGCGGGCTTGAGGCCCGCGGGGACGGCGTCCGCGCGGCGCAGAACCACGTGGTCGGCATCGCCCTGCGTCCGGCGCAGACCGGTGAGCCACTCGCGGGCTTCGGAGAGTTTGGGCTCGGCGAAATCGGCGAGCTTGAGCATCGCGGGTTCCTTGAGGGGTCCGCCGATCTTGGACTCGACGGCCTCGCGCACGCCCTCCGGGGCCGAGTCGAGGGAGCGCACGAGCACCTCGCCGCGGCTGGAGTTCATGTTGGCCAAGGCCTGGCCGATGCGCTTGAAACGGCTCTCTCCCCCGGTCACCACGTCAAGCTCCACGACGTCCGGGGGCTTGGAGCCCACGCCCACGATCTTGATCTTGTTCTTCTCGAAGTGATCGCGCAGCTTCTCGCCGGCCGTGCCCGAGAAGGAGATGAAGCGGGCCTTCTTGTCGGTCGTGACGTCCTTGATGGTGCTGATGGCCTGGTTCGTGTAAGGCAGGGTCAAATCGACTCCATACTCGAGCTCCCAGAAGCGGCGGGTCTCGTTGTCCATGGACTCGAACCACTGCCCGTTGTGGACCACGTTGATGTGCTTGGTGCGGCCGTCTAGGCGGATGCCGGCGGGGTCTTCGTAGAAGCCGTGGAGCTGGCGCAGGAGCTCGGTGCGCACCCAGGAGGAGCTCTTGCCTCCGGGACCCTTGGGCCAGAGGAGGGAGGGCGCGACGTTCCAGAACAGGTTGTCGCGCTGGTGCGCGGGCATGGTGGGGTCCGCGTAGAGAGCCTTGAGCAGCTTGGCCGCGTGCAGGCGGGTGAGGCCGACTTCGTTGATCGGGATGCCGACCTCTTTGCCCGTGAAGACCCGCCACAAGAACTTCGGCAGCTTCCAGCCGAACGTCCCGAGGGCTTGGCCGTCCACCTGGCGCAGAAGCGCATCCCGGACGGGCTCGTAGACTTGGGGGTCGGGACTGCGCAATCGCTCGTTCATGGCGAAGGAGCGCATATCCTCCTTCATCTCGCGGAACACCGTGTAGACGGGGTTCTCGTCGCCCGCGTAGGCCGTCAGCATCCGCCGGCGCTGCTCCAGCAGGCGCAAGCTGCGATCTTCCCAGCCCGGCTTGGCTCCGCCCACCTCGGCCGTGATCTCATCGGCGGCGGCGTCGAAGCGGCGGCGCACCTCGGATTGGGTCCGTTTGTCGAGCGTCTGGATCTCGGCGCGGACCTCCGCGAGACGGGCGCGTTGCGGCCCGGCACGCTCACCGCGGATCTTCGCGCTCTGAACCTGCCCGTCTAAGCGCGCCTCCTCCGCGGAGAGAACCGCCAGTCGGCGCGACATCCCGCCCAGGTCGCCGGACGACGCGCCCGCGGAGAGCTCCGCCTTGTACCGTTGGGCCTCGCCCTGGAGCGCGCCGTAGTCGCTCTCGAGCGCCGCGCGGCGGGTCTGCAGCTCCTCGGTCGGCCGTCCCTCGCGCGCGGCGGCATGGATCTCGTCGTTGACGCGGTTGAGCTCGCGGCCGGTCTCGTAGATCTTGCGCAAGGCCTCGGCGTGGCCGTCGCAGGCGGCCTTGCGCTCGGCCGGGAGGGTCTGCTCGATCTCGGCGGCCGCGGACTTCCAGCCGGAGAGCTTGCGGACCGGCGCTCCTTCGGAGCCCTCGGCCCCGGCGATGCGCTCCTGGAGATGGGCCAGGCGCAGGCCGGAGTCCACGGCGTCGAAGCGCTGGGCCGCGCCCAGTTCCCTGCGGACCAGGGACAGTTCCTCGCGCAGGGCCCGAGCGCGCTCGGAAGCGCCCGGGGCCTGCGAGCCCTCGGCGGCGGCGGCCTCCCTCTCCAGACGCTCAGCGCGAACCTCCAGGGCCGTCACGGCCCGGCGGGCCTCCACAGCCAGCCGCGAAAGCCCCCGCTCGCTGCCGGTGAGCTCCAGGAGGTTCTTCTGGCGCGCGAAACCGGCCTCCAAGTCGTTGACCATCGCCCGGCGGGCCCTCGCGTCCGTCGCGGGTTCGCTCAAGACCGACTTCATCCGGGCCAAGTTCTGGTGCGCGCCTTCCACGATCTTCCGCTGGGAGGACGGCAGGGCGTCGAGGAGCCCCTCGAGCCGTTGGGCGCTTTGCCGGAGGCCGGCCTCGGCCGAATGCCGGGCCCGGGGGCCTTGAGCCTCGACGAGTTCGCGGGCGGCGCCCTCCAGGCGGACACCCTCGGCTTTGACGGCCTGCGCGTCGGGGCCTTCCAGGCGCGAAAGGTTGTTGCCCGCGCGGCGGGCCTCGGTCAGGGCCTTGTTGGCCTGGCCGGATTGGATGCGCTCGATGCGGCTGCCCATGACGTTGTCGAGCTCCTCCATGCGGTTGTAAATGGGGTTGAGCTTGGTGACGCGTCCCGTGACCTCGCCGATGGTCAGCGCCGGCTGCAGGGCCGCGCCGTCCATCTCGTCGCCCAGGATCCAGTAATCGCGCAGGGCATTGCGTCCCTTGGTCTTGCCCTCGGCGATCTTGGTCTTGAAGCCCTCGTAGGTGTCGAAGTCGAGCTTGGAGCCGATCTTCTTGAAGGCGATGAACTCCATGCGCGCCTGGGCCTCCAGGTTGGACTGGACGGTCAGGAACATGGGCTTCATGGCGTGCGCGGCCGCGTCGGCCTCCGCCAAGGGCAGGAGTCCCTCGAAGGTCAGCATGGTCTTGCCGCCTCCGGTCTTGAGCAGTTGGAAGATGCGCACCGGGGCGCCGCCGCGCCCCTGCTCGGCGTAGGCGGCCAAAGACGACATGAAGCCCTCGAACTGCTCCGGCCGCCAGCCCGGCAGGGCCGTGCCCTTGGAGTCGTGCAGGACCCACGGCGAGGACGCCATCTCGTCGACGGCGCCCTTCATCGCCGCGAACTCGGATGGAGACAAGGTCGCCTTGGCGGCCCTGAGCTGCCGAAGCTGCTCGGCAAGCATCGTCCGGAAGGAACCGTCCGACTTGGGTCCGTCCACCGCGTCGGCCCGGCCGCGGCCGGAGGCCCACTGGTCCAGCGCCAGGGTGAATCCGTCCAGGACCTTCGTGGGCCCCGCGCGGCCGGAGAACTCGGTCTTGAGCGCGCTCAGCGTCTCGGACGCCAGCCCCTGGGCCTTCTCCACGTTGTTGAAGCTGTTGAAGCGGCGTTCGATGGACTCCACGTAGTCGTACATCTTCGCTAGGACCTCGTGCTCCGGCGCGCTGATCTTGCCCGCGCTCTTGAGCGCGGCCGCGTCCTCGCGCAGCTTGACGAGGAACTCCGTGTAGGGCTGGCCGCCCTGCTTCCACTTCGTCACCTCGGCGCAGATGCCGTCGAGAGCGGCTTTGAAGCCGTCGCCGGAGGGGGCGCTCTTGAGCGCGTCGATGAAGCCCTCGGCGTAGGGCTTGACCGACTCGTTGGCCTCCAGATACGGCTTGAGGATTTCCCCGACCCGGCCCTGCAATAGCTTGGGCATGGGCTTGCCGGTCTGCAGTTCGGATGAGTAGAGGGCGACGGCGACGTCCTTCTGGACCTCCGGGGTGACGCGGCCGAAGTTCTCCACGGTCGTGCCGAGCTTGGCGTCAAGCACGCGCTTGGCGCGCGCGGGATCGGCCAGCAGCCCCTCGATGAAGTCCTGGTGCGCGATGAGGCGGAACTCATCGCCGGCCTTGAGGTTGATGAACTTCTCGCCGTCGGCGAGCTTGCTGGCGTAGTAGAACTCAAGCGGATTGATGTCCGCCGGGGTGGCCTTCTCGCCGCCCAGCGAGCGCACCAGTTCCTTGCGGATGCCCTCGCGCCGGACATCCTTGGTCACGATCCAGTATTCGCCCGCGTTGTCGGAGAAGAAGCTGGTCTCGAAGATCCTCTGGGCGAAAGGGATCTTGGGCCGCTCCATAAAGCGCAGCTGGGCGCCCTCCTCGGCATTGGCGTACTCGTGGGTGAGCCCGTTGCGGTCGTACTGCTCGACGCCCTCCTTGGAGCGCATGTAGGCGACCGCGTCGCGCGCCTGGTGGGCGGCGAAGGTCGGGATGAGCAGCCAGGCCGGAGATTCGAGCCACTTCTGGGAAACGGCGTGGGCGCCCTTGACGCGGCGCTCGAGGCCCTTCGTCGTGCCCGGCGTATCCGCGACCCCGGCGTAGCCGCCCAGGTCCTTGTGCAGGAAGGCGACCGGCATGGACGGCATGTAGTAGCCGTACTGGCGGCCGACCCAGCCGGCGGCCTGGCTGAAGAGGGCGTACTTGGCCACGTTGTCGGCCATGCCGAAGGCGAAGGCCCCGGCCTTGCCGGCGGCGCCCGTCGCCGCCATGCGCTCGAGCAGTCCCGGCGCGGCCAGCCCCCCTTCGGCGGCGGCCGGCATGAGGCCGGCCTTGCCCAGAAGACTCTTGGCTCCGGTCAGGGTCGCGCCCGCCACGCCGCGGGCGGCGACCATGTCCATGGCCCCGGTCACCCGCATGCCGCGATAGACGGTCGAGGGAAGGCCCACGTAGCCCAAGCCCGGGTGCCAAGTTTCGTTGGCCCACCAGACGCCGCCCTTGACGCCGGTCCAGAAAGCCTCGGCCGCGCCGTCGAGATCCCCCGAGAACATGCTGTGGCCGGGCTTGAGGACCTGCCGACCGCCGACCTTCAGCGCGGCCTGGTCCCAGAGATGGAAGCCCAGGACGAAGGCGCCGGAGATGCCGCCCGACAGGCTCGAGAAGGAGGCCTGGCGCACGCCCGCGTTGAGGCCGCGCACGGAGCCGGCGAGCAGGAAGCGGCCGACGGCGGTCTCGGCGCGCGACTGCACCCAGGCGCGGCTCGGGTCCAGGGTCTCCAGGCGGGCCGCGGTGTGGCGCGCGGTCTCGCTGATGATGATCGACCCGCGACGCATCATCGCCACGCCCGCTCGGGCCGCCATCGAGGACCCGGCGGCGGCCTCCAGGTTCGTGAAGCGCGCGAGCTTGCCCGCGACGCCGTTGAGGCCCCAGCGCGCGGTCGGGGCGGCCAGCGCCAGGCTGACGGTCCAGGTGATGTAGTTGCCGGCCGTGTCGAGCCACTTGTTGGTCTCGAAGACGGTCCCGATGCGGTCTCGGTTGACCTTGAGCGAGGCCGCCAGCCTCGCCGCGTCGGTGATGCGCCCCGGAGAGCCCCCCAGGGAAGCCTCGAAGGACTGCTTGACGGCGCCCGGGTTCATGGCGATGAGGCCGCGGCGAGCCGCGGCCAGGTCGCCCGCGGCGATGGTCCTAATCAGCGCGTCGTACTCGCCGCGGCCGGCCTCGAGGCTCCTCATGGCCTGGGCGTAATCGCAGCCCGGGCGCGCGGCGCGATAGACGCCGCGCGTCAGCTTGGAGCCGAAGTTGAGCCAGCGGACGTCGGTCTGCTGTTGACCCAGGTGGGCGACCGCGGGGATCTCGACGAACATCGAGTAGTCCGCAGAGAGCTCGCCCAGCTCGCGCTGGCTTGACGACAGCGCCGAGTTGGCCATGTCCAGGCTGCCGGCGTAGTCGGCCGCCTCCAAGGTCTTGCGCGTGCGCTCCAGGATGGAGCTCAGGGCCTTGAGGCGCTCGACCATCTCGCGGGCCCGGGCCTTGTAGTTCGCCTTCACCTCGGCCGGAAGCGTCGAGTCGTCGAGGGCCTTCATGACCTGCGCGGAATCCGGGGAGGCGGGGTCCAGGCGCTCGCTCTGGTTGCGGACGTAGAACATCTGCGTTTCGAGCACGGCCAGGCTCAGGAAGCGCAGGCTGTACTGCTCGTCGAGCGAGAGGGTCCGGACCTGGGCGTCGGTCACGGTGGGGTCGGCCTTCAGGGCCGCCTTGAGCTGATTCATGTCCGCCTCGTAGCGCGAGACGCCCTGGAGCGAGCCGTCGAGGTAGTATTGGCGCTGCGCGAACTTGGCGTCGACGAGCTGCAGGAGGTTGTAGTCCTTGCCGCGGTGGCGGTAGTTCTTGCGGCGCGCCTTGCCGAGGAGGTCGGCCTCCAGGGTCTTGTCCGCCAGCCACATGTCGCTGCGGAACTTGTTGGCCTCGCCCAGGAGTTCGGCGATGGCGACGAGCCGGTCGCGGCGCAGGCCCTCCACGAGGTCCTCGTACTGGTTCTTCAGGCGCCAGCGCGAATAGTCGAACATCTCGAAGTTGTAGCGGCCCGTCTCCGGAATCTGGCTCGCTTGCGCGGGACGGCTGAGGTTCATCTGCCGCTGGGCCTTTTGGAGCTCGCGGTTGTAGGTCGTGGCTTGATGGTTGTTCAAGCGGTAGGCCAGGCCCTTCTTGTCCCAGAATTCGAAGCCGTCCTCGGTCTGGACCTGGGAGAGGTCCCCGGGCTTGGGCGGCTCGTTGACGGCCGCCCCCGTCATCAGGGCCTCGCGCTGGGCGCCGCGCATGAACTGGTCTTCGAGGCTCCCCGCGGAATCGTCGTCGATCCTGCCGAACTTCTGCTCGAAGAGCTTGACGGCGCGCTCCACGTTGCCGGCGCGTCTGGCGTCGTAAGGGCCGTTCTCGCGCAGGCGGTCGAAGACGGGCTTGAGGCCCTCGACCTCCTCGGCGGCGTTGTAGCGATTCGCCAGGGAGAGATAGAGCGACAAGCCGAGCGGGGTCAACCTGCCCTGGTCGCCGAGATAGGTCTGGAGGACGTCTCCGTTCTTGTACACGCCCCACTCCCGCATCTTGCGCAGAGCGGCGGCGGGCTCGACGGCGGCGGACGCCTTGACCCCAACGCAAAAAGCGGCGGGAGGCAAGGCGCCGTGGGCGAGCGCTGCGGCGGCGGCGAGCGCGATCGTCTTTCGCGCGAGGGATTTCATGACGTTTCGGCCGAAGGGCCTAGGTTAGTTTAACAGAGGAAGACCCTTCTGTCAGGGTCTAAAGTCCCGGCCCAAAGAGGGCCCAAGACCTAGACCGCATAGGTCCAAAGTCCCGGATCCGTCAGAAGCGGCCGGACTTCCCGGCCCTGAGGGCTTCCTTCCGGGACGCGCCCCACCACAGCACGGGGCCGACGGTATTCTTCTCCTTGTCCTGGATGTTGGAGCCGTCCGCGGCCGGCTTCTCGTAGCGGTAGAGCGAGACCACGCCCTTCTTGCCCCCGGGCTCGATGACCAGGCCCAGTTTCGCGGTGTTGGGGACCTTGGCCTCGGGGTAGCCCTGAAGTTCGTAGACTGCCGGCAGGGCGTTCATCTCGGCGTTGGTGCTGAAGAGAAGGGCCGGCCCGCTCCGATAGAAGGCGCCGTCCATCTTCCGGCCCTTGACGAGGATGAACCACTTCTTCTCCTTGGAGTCGGGGTCGTCGAGGAGGTAGACGGCGGCGGCGCCGTCCTGCGAGGTCTTCTGCAAACTCATATCCTCGGACTTGTCGCCCGCGATCTTCGTCGGGAATATTGCGTCGGGCCCTAACGAGAGGCCCACGGGCGGGACCGGACCCTGGTAAGGGAGATCCACGGCCGTGCCCGGGCCCTTGTTATTCTCATAGCCGGCGTTGCTGCCCGAGGCTTCGCCTTCAGTTTCAGTGGGCCAAACCCGATAGGTCTTTGCCTCCGAAACGATGGAGATATAAACCTCGCGCTTGGTTTTGTCGCTGCTGATGAGGTAAGGATTAGTCATATGCGGAACGCAACGCTTGATGATAGCGGCAAGATCATCATCGCTGTATTGCTCTCGCTTGAGTATGTCGATGGCGATGGCGATATCCGTGACCCCCGTCATCCCGTTCTTGGCGTAGATGCCGGATGGCTTATCGACCTGTTTGGCGAAGAAGTCGAGGCTTAGGTACTGCGTTGAGTTTTCGAACTCGATGACCCCATATTTTTCAAAACCTCGGAGTCCGCGGACCTTTTCTTGTTTTTCCAACGGGCAAAACTGGTTATCCTTGACCCCAAGACCCGAATGGAAGACGAAGCAGGGCTTCCCTTGTGGATTGAGCATGATTCGGACGAGCTTTTCAGTCTCCGGATCGAAGCCGTCATTGGCGCCGGGGTCGGCGTCGCGAAAGCCCATCGCTCGAAATTTCTGCGCGTCACCCTCCATCTCCTTGCCTCCGGAGGCAAGCGCGGTCAAATCGGAGGCCCTGCTCGCGGCGGCCGCCGGCTTAAGCGGGGCGGCGGGCGGGTCTCCCGCGCCGGACGTCACCCTCCAGATCTTCAAGGCATTGTCGAACTCCAGGTGGTAAGGCTTGCCCTCGATGCGGCCCAGGTCCGGCTTGCCCTGGACGGGAACCGTGAGGCCGTCCGCGTCGAGCCGGGAAAGATCCGCCATGGCGACCGGGCGCAGGTAGCGCGGGTCCTTCATCCCAGCCGCGCCGTCGATCAGCTCTTTGGGGAAAAAGAGGGCCGAGCCCTTCTGGCCTCCCTGTCCCAGGACATAGTATTCCTTCTCCCCGATGACGATCGACCCTCCCTCCGCCGCCTGGCTCGCGCGCAGCTTGGCCAGTTCCTCGATGGAGGTCGTCGCCGCGCCCTCGCCGTCCTCGGCGCCGGGCCTCTTGAGCGTGATCCGGTGCGCCCCGTCGACCGTCTTGGCGCTGAGGGTGTACTGTCGCCCCCCGCCGCGCAGGCTGAAGGTCGTGTCGCCCTCCTGGGTCATCGGGATATACTTGGTCGCGTAAGGCTTGCTCGGGTCCGTGATGTCGACGATGCCGATCATGTTCTGCAGGTTGTTCTTGTCGTCCTTGACCGTGCACATCTTAAACGACAGCGTGCGATAACCGTCGTCCTTGGGACCGTAGACCTTCACGACATAGGCGCCCTTCTCATAAAGATCCGCGAACTCGAAGCCGGAGGCGGCGCCGTCAAGCGCCGAGCCCTTCCGGGCGGGTGGGGCCTTGACGTCGGTTGTTTCGTTCTTCCCCACGCTGAGCGTGATCTCCTTCTGCGTTTGAGCCTCGTTGAGGATCTTCGCGGCCTCGGCGGACGCGGCGTCCAGGAAGGCCTTCACGCCGTCGGCGGCGGCGATCTTGCCGTCCTTCAGGGCGCCGACCAGCCTCTTGCTGAACTTCATGCCGGGCTTGAAAGTCTTGGCAAGGAGCGGGTCGGCCTTGACCCAGGAGGGGAGTTCCTTGTCGGCCTGCGGCCCCATCACGAAGTAGAGCTCCGCGACCCGTCCGGCGGGCTGCTCGGCCGCCCACTTCTTGGCCTCGGCGAGCGCCCCGGCAAGAGCCTTATCGTCCTTGGCCAACTCGGGCTTGAGGAAAGAGGCGAACCTCTCGCCCACCTCCGCGCGCGCCGCGGAGTCCTTGTCGATGAGGCAGGCGACGGCGTTGACGGGGCTCTTCTCGGCCCAGGCCTGCTCGGAACAGGTTCCAGCGGCCTCCGCGGCCAACGCCATCCCCGGCGGGACTGCCGCCGAGGAAGCGGCCAACAGGGCCGCCATGACGGGATTGAGGGGTTTCATGGCTCTCTCCAAGCGATCATCGGTGCGATCCCGCTGAGTTTAGCTCCTCCGCTCGATCTCCGCCTGGGCCTAAAGACCTACTTCCCGGCGAAAAAATTCGGCGCCGACCAGTGCCTGACGGACGCGCCCCATTATGAAATATCGGATGTAATATCCGATATTTCATGATATACTCGACTCATGATGAAGCGCTCCCTGCATCTTCACGTCCTCTTGCGAAAACTACAGGCCAACCCTGTGGTCGGTCTTCTGGGGCCGAGACAGGTCGGCAAGACCACGCTGGCCGGTCAGGTCGCCGCGGCGCGGCGCGGCCCAGTCCACCGCTTCGACCTGGAGAACGAGCGCGATGTCGAGCGTCTGGCGTCTCCTCTGCAGGCGCTGGAGGGGCTTAAGGGCCTTGTCATCGTCGATGAGATACAGCGCCGCCAAGAGCTCTTCCCGACGCTGCGAGTGCTTGCGGATCGCCGTCCCCTGCCGGCCAGGTTCCTCGTGCTGGGAAGCGCCTCGCCGGAGCTGCTCAGGCAGAGTTCCGAGTCCCTCGCCGGGCGAATTTCCTACCACGAGTTGCCGGGCCTGTCTCTGGCGGAGGTCGGCCGGGGCGGCTGGAAACGGCTTTGGCTGAGAGGTGGTTTCCCGCGTTCCTATCTTGCGCAAAGCGAGGCCTTGAGTCGGGATTGGCGACGCGATCTGGTCAAGACGTATTTAGAGCGCGAACTGCCCGGCCTGGAATTGCGGCTGCCGGCCGAGACGATGCGGCGGTTCTGGGCCATGTTGGCCCATTCGCACGGGCAAATATGGAACAGCTCCGAGTTCGCCCGCTCCTTCGGAGTCAGCGACAAAACCGTCCGCGGCTACTTGGGCGCGCTGTCCGATACATTCATGGCGCGGCTGCTTCGGCCTTGGCATGAAAACCTGTCTAAGCGGCAGGTTAAATCGCCGAAAGTCTATTTCCGGGACAGCGGCCTTTTGCATTTGCTCTCCGGCATCGAGGATTTCAGCCAATTACAGACCCACCCTCGCTGCGGGGCATCCTGGGAAGGTTTCGCGCTGGAGCAAGCGATCCAGCTGACCGGCGCCTGGGACGAGGAATGTTATTTCTGGGCCACGCATCAGGGCGCCGAACTCGATTTACTTCTCGTCCGCGGCCGCCGGCGCGTCGGCTTTGAATTCAAGTACAGTCAGTCTCCGGGTCTGACGCCTTCCATGAGAACGGCGCTGGCGGACCTGCGGCTGGATCATCTTTGGGTGGTCCATCCGGGCTGCGAGCGGTACGCCCTGGCCCGACGCGTCGAGGCCATACCATTGATGGACCTGGCCAAGTCGCTCTCCAAATCGCTTAGTTCGCCCGTTCCTCCAGGCTCTTGATCCGGATCTCGTGGTCGCCGAGCGTCCTGCCCTGCTCGTCGATCACGCGAGGCAGGCTCATCGACCCTGACTTTCGGGGCTCTTAGCCACTACAGCGTCCCCGCGGCCCCATTCCCCGTCTGAGAATTAAATGGGATTGAGTTGTTGACAGG
>MGTX01000005.1:10471-44071 GCA_001799675.1 Elusimicrobia bacterium GWA2_66_18 | reverse complement strand
CAGGCGTTCCGGTCTGCGCGAGTTCTGGTCCCTGGATACCTTCCCGTTCCACATCCAGAAGTGCGTCAACAAACGCCTGATCTACGAACTCCAACGCCATGACCCGGGATCCTTTGCTGAGGCATCATGATGTGCGCGCGTCTGGAAGGACTAGGATGTCATGAGGCTTCGACCGCGTGACATATGGTATTTTTGGTTCTTCATCTTATCGGCTTATGCTAGCGCCGCAATGAACCCATACTTATCCCACACGCTGTCACAGGCTCCCCTAACTGGAATGCAATGACAAGCTTCCGAATTCCGAAGAGCGTCCTATTCAACCGCTTCACCGTGCAGGTTGCGGTCTCGACCGTTGCGGTCGTTCTGGTTCAGGGGAACCTGCCGTATCTCCTCCAGCGCGCGGGCTTATCCGCGGCGCTTCTAGGGACGCTCTATTTCCTCTCCCGCCTCGGCGCGATTATCGGCGGGATGGCCGGGCCCTGGGTGCTGAGGCGCTCCTCCCCGCACGCCGCGTCGGCCGCGGCCGAGGCCCTGAACCTCACGTGTTGCCTCGTCCTATACGGGGCCGTCCTTCACTCGAACGCGTTCCTGGTAGCGGCTGCCATCGCCGTACGCGGACTCTCGACGGGGTTCATCCCGAACGTGCGCGTGGCCTGGCTGAAGGCGCTGCCTGACCAGGAGATCGGCAGACGGGTGCTGATCATCACGCGGGTTATCATCCAATCCTCCTACGGTCTCATCGGCGTTCTTCTCCTACTCGGCGTCGCCCAGCCTCTGGCCCTGGCGCTCGTCCTGCTGGACGCAGCCACTTCGGCATTCGCCATCCCCCTTTTCATGAGCATGCGCGACTTCGGCGTGGAAGTCGTCGCCAAGCCTTCAGCCGATGTGATGGCCTTCGGCTTCCTGTTCACGCGCAAGAACCTGCCTCTACTCGTGGGCGACCTCAGTCTGGCCGTCGCGATGGGCGGCACGAATATATTTCTTGTCCGGGCTGGAGACGGTCTGTTCCGCTCCGCGGGAGGCTACGGTCTTTCCCTGGTTGTCTATGCAACGGCTTTTCTTCTGGGAGGTTTCCTCGTTCAGGCGCGAGGAGGCTTGCTCGGGATGATTCTGCGACGCTCGGAGCCGTTGGCACCCTGGACGATGCTGACTTGCTTGGCGATTCTCTCCTGGGCAGGACTGGCGACTGCGTGGCATGCGGCGGCCTTTTTCATCATGTTCCTTGCCTACCCGATTTTCCTCCTGACCCTCGAGACCATTTGGTTTCGCGTTACCTCGCAAGCCAACATCGGGCCGACCTTCGCGAACAGACAGATGCTCACCAGCCTGATTCTCGCTGTCGGCGAGGTGCTCTATCCGCACTGGACTCTCGGCGGCGAGTTGGCCATACGCTTGGGAACCGCTCTAATCGCCGCGCTCACTTATCTTCTGCTAATCCATGAACGTGGGGCCGAGCGGGAGGTCTGCCGTGGATAAGCCGCTCGCCGGTTGCGTTGCGGCCGTGACGGGCGCAAGCCTCGGCGTCGGGCGGGCGGCGGCTCTGGCATTCGCCCGGGCGGGGGCTGACCTCGTCCTCTGCGCCCGCGGTCCAGAGATCAACGCCGTTGCGCATGAGGCAGAGGCGCAGGGCGCGCGCGTGCTGGCGCGGTGCTGCGACGTCACGGAACGCGCGGCTGTTCGGCGCTTCGGCCGTCTCGACATCCTAGTCAACAACGCCGCCGTGCTCGGCCCCCGAGTCACGTTGGCGGAGTTCCCAGCGGCCGACTTCGCGCGCGTGCTCGACGTCAACATCCAGGGAGTCTTTCATGCGACCCAGGCCGCGCTCGAGTTCTCCATGCTGAAACGGCGCGCAGGCATCATCATCAATATGAGTTCCGGGGTCGGGCGCGTCGGCTTCGCCAGGGGCGGTGCCTATACCGTGAGTAAGTTCGCGCTGGAGGGCCTCACCCAGGTCGCCGCCAAAGAACTCAAGGACTCCGGCATCGGCGTCTGTTCCTTCAATCCCGGGATGGTCCGCACGCGCATGCGCGCCGCGTGGGCTCCCGGCGAGGACCCGACGACGCTTAAGTCCCCGGACGCCCTTGGGCCGCAATTCGTCGCGCTGGTCACTGCTGGCATGTCCTGCGCAGGCCGATGCTACTGCGTGACGGCGGACGGGATGCTGGCCGAACTCCAACCGCCGGAAGGCACGGTCAACCGATGAGCGATGCCGCGATAGGTCCAGAAGCCGTGGTGATGCGGCAGGGGGAGTTCTATAACGCGCGGAACCTCGAAGGTTTCCTCTCGACCTACCACGAGGATGCCGTCATCGAGCGCCCTTCACAAGGGGTCGTGGTCGCGCGTGGCCGTAGGGCGATACGCGAGGGCTTCGCGAAGCTCTTCGCTGCCAATTCCGCTCTACATTGCGCTGTCGACGCACGCATCGTCAAAGGAGATTTCGTCGCAATCTCCGAGAAGATCACGGGGCTGGCCGCCGAGGGCGCACGCGATGCGCTGGCGATCTATGAGGTCAAGGACGGCCTGATCTCACGGGTATGGTTCTTCTGAGCGCCGATAATATGAGACGTCTGGAACCGGAGTATCGGAAGCCGGAGATGGGACTTCTGGGTATTGCGATTGGGCCGTTCGGCCCTGGAGCAACGTCAATCCGCAGTGTATCATTGGTAAGATCAACATACAGTGCGCAATAAGGGGGGTCACATGTCTGACTTTCAGTGGATCGACTTGAGCGACGTGGAAGCAGGTTCTGACGTTCTGTTCACGACCGACACGATGTGAGTCGTCGTCTGCTGTCTCTTGCGGGGTATCGCCCGTTGCCGTTTCGAGGCTGGAGGTGCGATGCCCCGTCGATTATTTGACGGTCCATTACCGCAGACCCCGACGGGTGACCCCCACAACTTCGGTCGGCGCGTAGCCCTCGGACCGACGGGAAGAATCGAAAAGCCTCGATGTGTCGAGTGGGAGCGGCTATTCCTTGGCGACAGTTCCCTGAGGGCAGAACTCAGCAGGATATTCCGAGCAGACAACGTTCCAGACCCGTTTGAACTCTTCCCAACATTATCATTCAGGCGCGGGGCCGAGATGGTTTTCTCGGGGGACGTGGATCAACTTGCGTGGAGCCCCGGAGCCTTATTGCTCACGGAGTCGGCCTGCGCTCGAATCGGCGCGGTCATCGGGCTGGTCTCATGGTTCGGCATGGGCGACATGCATCGACAAAACATCGCCTTCGGCACGCTCGGCGATGGCCGGCCAGTATGTGCTCCCGTTGACATCGAATGTCTGTTCTTTGACTACAAGCTGCCAGCACAGTCCAGATTGATCGGATATCCTGATGAAGCAGGTCGGCGCTGCGGGCTTGCCGGATTCCAGGAGCTTCTCGATGAGGCGGGACGCCCAGCCGGCTTCGTCGCAGCCACATTGCACGGATACATCGGTGTGATGCTGGCGTTGACCCGGCATGAGCATTCGGTCTCATCGACGCTTATCGCGGAGCCCGGAATCCTGGGGTGGCCCATTCGCGTCATTCTGAGGGACACCGCGGCGTACCGCTCCGTCCTCGATAGCGTCATTCTTCCAGACACACTGCGACCGGGGCTCCTCCCAAGCGAGATGTCTCAACTCTCGCGCGGCGATGTGCCGTATTTCTTCCGCGAGGCCGCGTCACTTGAGCAGCGCTGGCTCGAAAAGAACTCGCGAGATTGGACGGGCGCCTCGGCTCCCGTTTCACCGGATCCCTCGGAGTTCCCGGCGCTAGAGATCATAAGAGAGCTTGGGGCCGATGGGCGTATAGCGTGGAGGCATCGAGAGACCCTCCTGGGAGCGGGCACCTTACAGATCGCGCGGATGTTGTCGGGGGTGGGGCGCGGGGAGGCGTCTTACGCTGGCGCATCCCTATCCGTCACCGATCAACACATCGCGGTCTCCTGGGGAGAGGATCAGCGCCACCGATGGGCATGCGCGCGCTGATTTGGCTGGCGTTGGTGACGCAAATGCTCGGGCTCGTTCACGCCGAAGAGCGTACCGGCGTCGTTGAGCGCAAGCGGAAGTCTGAGGTGAACATCACCGTCTCGCAACTCCCGGAGACGCTCGATCCCGTGGCCGCGAGCAACTTCCAGCATTTCCTTCTTCTTCAAACGGTGTTCGATACCCTTGTCCGCTTCAACGACGCCGGGAGGCTCGTCGGCTCGCTGGCGAAGAGGTGGAACGTCGAGCAGGACGGGACGCTCTATCGCTTCGAGTTGAAACCGGAGGCTCTTTTCCACGATGGCACAAAGGTCGTCGCGAAGGACGTCGCGTACAGCTTCGCTCGCCACTTCTGGCCGGGGTCCAAGTCGGCCGTGGCGTCCCAGCTCAAAGACATTCTGGAAGGTGCCGCGGATTTGCCGCAGGGGGCAACCCCATCGGGCATTCGCGTCGAGGGAGAGCGGGTCGTCAGTTTTAAACTGAAAGCGCCCTACGCCTCCTTTTTGTCGGTTCTGACGATGCCCGGCTATTCGGTGCTTTCGCGGGCGGCGGCAGTTGATGGGCGCATGATCGGATCCGGCGCTATGGTGCACCACCACCTCGCGCAGGAGAAGGGATGGCGTCTCGAGCGAAACCCACGCTATCACGATGGCGCCGCAAAAATGCAGGGTTTCATGGTCCGCCAGGATGCTGATTTTCCCCATATGGTCAGCGCGGTCGCCTCAGGCGAGACGGATATGGCAATGGGAGTTCCTCCCGTCGACGCATTTTCGACGCCGCCGACGGGGCGCGTGCGGCTGATCCAGACGAAAAGCCTGGTCTTCATTCATCTGTTCCTGCTTCCCCGGAATCCCCTGCTGCAGGACCGGGAATTCCGCCGCGGCCTCGCCGGTCTCATCTATTCGATTTTTAAGCAGCGACGGTTTCGTGTCGCCTCGCAGGAGTTCACGCCGTATTTCATCCCAATGGGCATCATGCCGCGCGGGTATTACGAACGGACGTTCCCGGAGACGACCGCCGAGGCATTTGCCCAGAAGTGGCATCATGGCGCAGGAGACCGGAAGCTTCGCATCATGCTGCGAGAGACATATTTCTCGCGCGAAGCTCTTGCCGAACTCAGAGGCGCCTTTGCGCGCGCAGGGCTGGAGGTCGCTCTTGAAGCCTTGACGCCGCAGAACTTCCATCCCATGCTGGATTCGCGCGACTATGACCTGATTTCGATTCCCTACATGAGCAACTTCCCGGATCCAGACGGCTTCATGGATTATCTTCACCCGGGCAGGCTGTTCCCGGCAGATTTCAAGCCGAGTCGTGATCTCTTGGAGGCCCTGCGGCGGATTCCGGCAGGGACGCACTCTAAAGCGCGTTTGGACCTTTACGCGAAGGCTCTTCGCACGTTCGAAGATGAGTGGTATGTGATTCCCCTCTTCAACGTCGGTCTGCCGATGTTGTGCGCCCCGGGCCTGCACATTCCTGACACGAACTATCGGTTCGAGGCGGAGTTGCGCGGGATTTATTGGGAAGCCCCGGAGGCGCCCTGATGGTGCAAGGACGAGCCCGGCCTCTCTCCCGCGTCATTTTCCTGCGGAGCCTCATCCCGGGGATGCTCATCCTTCTAAGCTTCGCGCTCCTGGCCGGCAACATCATCTTCAGCGCGATCCAGACATCTTTCGGGGAACACCTGCATTCCTCGCAGAAGCTGTTCGTTGACACGATCTCCCAGGATCTCCTGATGGGCGCGAATGCCGCAGTCTACGGTCGGTGCCAACTGTACAAGACCACGCAGCCCGTGGAGTCGATCGAACTCCTGGACCTGAATGGCCACCCGCTCTGCGGGCCGTGGGAATCCTCTCGGCGGGAAGGAGTGCTGATCGAATCGCCGATCTACTTCGATGAGTCGGGCAAAGAGAAGGCGTCCGTTCTGCGCGTCCGATACTCAACCTCGCTTCTTGGTGCCGCGAAGCTGAAGTATGGGCTTCTGCTCGCCATGGCGATCTTCGTTCTGGGGGTAATCCACTTTATCGTTGCGCGTGTCATCAGCGCCAACGTATCGGCGCCGATCTCCGACATCTCCCGACTTCTGGCGTCGGGAGACGTTGGGGCCATCCTTCGCAGCGACGGACCTCGCACGGCGATACAAGAGGTCGGGACATTGCAGGAAAGTATGAAGGTCCTCGCGGCACGCATCGTCGAATATCAGAAAGAGTTGGTAGCGGGAGCGCAACGCGAGGCAGTCGCCCAGTTGGCCGCGCAGGTGGCGCATGACATCCGCTCCCCATTGGCCGCGCTGGAATCCCTTCTGAACCACCTTCGTGTATTGCCGGAAGAAGAGCGGATGATCACGCGCAGCTCGATTAACCGCATCCGAGACATCGCCAACAACCTCCTCGAGAAGAATCGCACTGACGGCAAGGATTCCGCCGCAGAGACCGCTGCACAAGACGCGGCCCCCTCCGTCGAGCTTCTCTCCAGCCTCATCGAGCCCCTCGTCACGGAGAAGCGCCTTTCGTTCCGCTCCAAGCTCGGCGTCGAGATCGACGCCCGCCTAGACGCCTCCGCCTATGGCCTGTTCGCCCGCGTCCAACCCCGCGAGTTTAAGCGGCTCCTCTCCAACTTGGTCAACAACAGCGTCGAAGCGTTGGGGGCGTCGGGCAGCGTGACCCTGACCCTCGCCGCGGCGGCTGGCGAGTCCATCATCATCACGGTCAAGGACGACGGCCCGGGTATCCCTCCCAAGATACTGGCAAAGCTCGGCAAACGGGGCGAGACCCACGGCAAGGCGGGCGGCTCGGGCCTCGGCCTCTACCACGCCCGCACCACCGTCGAGTCCTGGGGCGGCTCCCTGGAGCTTCAGTCCGTAGTGGGCCGGGGGACGACCGCAGTCGTGCGCCTTCCAAAAGCTCGCCCGCCGGAGTGGTTCATCTCCGTTCTGGAACTTGACGCTCAGCGACCCGTGGTCGTGCTCGATGACGACACGAGCATCCACCAGGTCTGGCAGGGGCGCTTCGACTCCTTGCGCCCGACGGTCCAGCCCCTTGAGGTGCTGCACTTCTCGACGCCCGCCGAACTACGCGACTGGGTGAAGGCCGACACGGCGCTGGCGCAAGGTGCCGTTTACTTGATGGACTATGAGTTATTAGGCCACAAGGACACTGGCCTGGCGCTGATCGCAGAGTTGGGACTCGGAGCGCGGGCAATTCTGGTCACAAGCCGCTTTGAAGAGAAGGCGATCCTTGAAGAGTGCTTGAGGCTCAAAGCCCGCATGATTCCCAAAGGTCTGGCCAGCTTCGTCCCCATCCGGGTCCAGACGCCAACCGGCGCGAGCGAGCCGGGGCCGGTCGGGAAGAACATGCTTCTTGACGCGGTACTGATTGACGACGATCCTCTGACGCGGATGAACTGGAAAATGGCGGCCTCACGGTCAGACAAGAAGTTCAAGTCTTTCTCGACGGTGGTGGAGTTCCTTAACGAAGCTCCCGCCATTAGCCTGGAGACTCCCGTCTATGTCGATGCCAAGCTGGCGGACGACGTGAACGGCGCCCAGGAATCTCTCAGGATTCACGAATTAGGCTTCCAAGAGATATACCTGGCGACGGGACACGAAGCGGCGAAGTTCGCCGCTTACAAGCATCTGCGCGGGGTGGTCGGCAAAGAACCTCCCTGGGGCTGACGCTCTACGCCCGTCCCTCGTCCGGCTTGCGCAGAAGCCGCCTGAACCGGCGTCCGCCCTCGCTCTTGCGAGCACTCACCGGCCGGCTCTGGTTGAAATGAAGCTCGATGAGAGTCCCGGCCTTGACCTTGCCGCAAAGCTCCGTGAGCGCCTCCCAATACTGACCGTTTATGCCGGAGCCGCGGCGGCGCTCACTCCTGGCCGTCTGAGCGCGAGGTGGTTATGAAAAACAAGACCGCAGCAGGCAGAGGAGAGGACGGGAAGGCTGCCGTCAGCAAGGAAGCAAGAAAATCCCGCCGCCCGGCGGTGGGTACTGTGGGCATCGCGGACCCCGCAGCCGCATACGGGGTGGAACGTCGGCGGAACGATCCGCCCCCGCAGGGGCGATGTCCAAGCGGCGGTGGGCGGTGTGGGCGACCTGCTCGTCCACGGGCGCGTCAGTATCCACCGCTACGTCATACTCCTGCGTCAGGCAATTCCCTATGGTTGCGGAAGTCGGGCTAAACTGCCATAATGTGTTCGCCCTGATTCGATGCGGCTCAGAGCCGATTGCCGCCGGTTCGCAATTCGGAAAACTGACGCATTTCGACACGCATCTCGACAAAAAATCCGGGAAATTCGGTTTGCCGGAAAAGTCGAGAAACGAAGAAATCTTTAAAAAGTAAACGTTTTTGGTCGGACGGTAGGGTGGCTGAGCGGTCAAAAGCACCGGTCTGTAAAACCGGCGGCAATAGCCTACACAGGTTCGAATCCTGTCCCTACCACCATCTGAATCAAGCCGGCCCTCCCGGGCCGGCTTTTTTACGCCCCCCTCTCCGCCCGCAGCGCCAGCGCGTCCACCATCGCCGAGAAGATGAACCGGTGGAAAGGATAGAGCCCGTACCAGTACGCCGTTCCCGATAAGCCGTCCGGCGCGAAGAGAGCCGTCTGCACCAGACGCGTCCCCCCCTCTTCGGGGATAGTCACCCACTCCAGCCACGCCCGCCCCGGAAGCCGCATCTCCGCGCGCAGGCGCAGCAGGCGCGGAGGCTGAACGTCCTCGACGCGCCAGAAGTCCAGGGCCTCGCCGGGCAGGAGCTCATCGGGATGCCGGCGCCCGCGACGCAGTCCCGGCCCTCCCACGAGATGATCGAGGGCGCCCCTCAGAATCCATGCCCACTCCCACGCCGGCCAGCCCCGATCTCCCCCCACGCCGCTGAAAGAACGGAACACCGACTCCGGCGTCGCCTTCACCAGCCGCGAGCGCGTCTCCCGGGCCAGACCCTCTCTGTCTTCCAACTCCACCGTCGGCCCGTGCCCCAGAGCGCCGCTCCAGTGCGTCTCGACCTCGCCGTGCGCCACCCTCTCCAGCGCCAGACGCACCGCCGTCCGGTAGTCGATCGGCGTTACTTCCGGGAAAGCCTCCCGCGCTCGCCGCGTGTCCGCCACCAGGGGCTGCACCATCCCCTGGATGATGGGCACCGCCAAGGCGTTGGGGATGGGCGTCACAGCCCCCACCCAATGCGCCGCCAGCCGCGGCAGGAGCGCCGGCACCGTCCAGATGATCCGCCGCAGGCCGCGCAGCTCAGCGTAGGTCTCCACCATCCCCCGGAACGTCAGACGGTCGGCCCCGATGTCCACCACCCCCAGAGGCGGCCGCTCGAGGGCCAGCGTCAGATAGGAGAGCACGTCGCGAATCGCGATCGGCTGGACCTCGTGGTCGATCCAGGCCGGGGCCAGCATGAGAGGAAGACGCTCCGTCAGGTAGCGCACCATCTCGAAGGAGGCCGAGCCCGATCCCACCACCGGCCCCGCCCGGAACTCCGTCGTCGGCGCCGCTTCGGCCAGGAGCCGCCCCACCTCGGCGCGACTGGCTAGATGCTCGGAGGCCGCGTCCGGCGGCAGGAGGCCGCCCAGGTAAATGAGGCGGGAGACCCCGGCCGCGCGGGCCGCCGCGCCGAAGCGCCGGGCCGCCTCGCGGTCGCGGGCGACGAAGCCCGGGCCCCCGCCCATGGAGTGGACCAGATAATAGGCCGTCTCCACTCCGGAGAGGGCCTCGGCCAGACCCTCGCCCGTGGACAGGTCTCCCCGGACCACCTCGACGCCCTTGGCCCAGGAACGCCCCGCCAAGCGACGCGGATCGCGCACCAAGGCCCGCACCAGACGGTCCGGAGCCGCCGCCAGACGCGGCGTCAGCCGCCCCCCCACATAGCCCGTCGCGCCGGTCACCAGTACCTTTTTCAAGTGATGTGCTATCATACAAACATGGGAATGAACATCGTCGTCTGCGTCAAGAGCACCCCCTCGAGCGTCAACGTCCCGGTAGACGCCGCCACGGGCCAGCCGAAGACCGCTGGAACGCCCACCGCCATCAACCCCTACGACGAGTTCGCCGTCGAAGAGGCCGTCCGCCTCAAAGAACGCATCCCGGGCTCCACGGCCACGGTCCTGACCCTCGGCCCCGACGGCGCCGCCGACGTCCTGCGCGAGGCCATCGCCCGCGGCTGCGACGGAGGCGTCCATGTGAGCGGCCCCGAATTCGACGGCGGCGACTCTTACTCCACCTCTCTGGCCCTCTGCGCGGCGCTCAAGAAGCTCCACGCCGAGAAGCCCCTCTCCCTCGTCCTGTTCGGCAAGAACACCAACGACGGCTGTTCCGGCGTCGTGGGCGCCGAGACCGCCGCGTGGCTCGATTGGCCCGAGGTCAGCTCGGTCAAGAAGATCGAGGCCGTCGACGAGTCCTCCGTCACCGTCCACCGCGCCATGGAAGACGGCACGGACGTCCTGAAGCTCTCCCTGCCGGCGTGCCTGGCCACCGTCAAGGAGATCAACGAGCCGCGCCTGCCCTCGCTCAAGGGTAAAATGGCGGCCAAGAAAGCCGTGTTCCCGAAGTGGGCAGCGGCCGACCTCGGCCTGACGGCAGCGCAGGTCGGCGCGTCGGGCGCGGCGGCCAAGATCGTCAAGGCCGCCGGCCAGCCCCCGCGACCGGCAGGCCTCACGGTGGCCGGCGCCAGCGCCGCGGAAAAGGCGAAGAAGCTCGTCGACATCCTGTTCGAGAGAAAATTAATCTAATGGCCAACAAAGGAATCCTCATCGTCGCCGTATCGCAGCGCGCAAGCCTGCCCCCCGCGACCTTCGAGCTCGTCACCGCGGGACGCCGTCTCGCGGACACCCTCAAGGAGCCGTTGGCCGCCGTCGTGCTTTCCGAGAAGGCGGCGGCCCTCGCCGAGGATCTCGCCGCCTGCGGCGTGGACAAGGTCTACGCCGTCGAGCACCCGTCCCTGGCCAATTTCATCGGTCCGGTGCATGCCCAGGCCGCGGCCGCGGTGGCCCTCAAGGAGGGCTTCGGCAAGGTCCTCCTCGTCTCCAACGTGGCGGGCCGCGCCCTGGCCGGACAGCTCGCGGTACGCCTGAAGGCCGGACTGGCCGCGGACGTCTGCGAGATCCTCCCCGACGGCAAGGTTCTCCGCCCGTACTTTTCGGGAAACCTCATCGCCTCGGTGGAGTTTAAGTCCCCGGTCGCCGTGATGGCCCTGGCCCCCATGTCCTTCCCGCGCGCCGAGGCCGGAGCCGCGAAGGGCACGGTCGTGCCCGTGGCCTTCGACCCGGGCTCGCCGAAGATCCAGTTCGTGTCCTACCAACCTGAAGCCGCCAACGAGATCGACCTCGGCGGAGCCGAGAGGATCGTCTCCGGCGGACGCGGCCTGCAGAGCGAGGAGGGCTTCAAACCCCTGCGCGCGCTGGCCCAGCTCCTCGGCGCCGCCGTGGGCGCCAGCCGCGCGGCCGTGGACTCGGGCTGGATCGCATACCGCAGCCAGGTGGGCCTGACCGGCCGCAGCGTGCGCCCGAAGCTCTATATCGCCGTGGGCATCTCGGGGCAGATTCAGCACCTGGCCGGCATGTCGTCGTCCGGCACCATCGTCGCCATCAACACGGACAAGGACTGCCCGCTCATGCAGATGGCGAGCATCGCGGTGGTCGCCGACTACAACGAGTTCATCCCCCTCGTCATCGACGAGGTCAAGAAACGCAAGGGCTCGACCGCCGTCGCGGCTTAAGCGTTCAGTCCCGGAAGGGCAGGCGGCGCTCGAAGGGGTCGTATCCGAGGTTGGTCAGGAAGTCCGAGACGAGCTTGTCCTCGGCCTCGTGCCAGGCGGTCTCCGGGGCATCGGGGCCCAACTCGATGGAGCCTCCGGCGATCATGGCGTGCCCCCCGCCGCGGTTGCCGCCGCCAAGCAGGCGCTTGAGCAGGCGCCCGGCGCCGGCCCCAGGGTCGTTGGAACGCAGGGAGACGTGCAGGCGGCTCTGATAGCGCGCGGTCACCACCGACCACTGCATCTTCTCGAGCGTCAGCAGGAAGTCCGCGATCTGGGCCACGCTGTCGGGCGTGGAGACCGGCCCCAGATGCACGCCGATCGCGCGCCCGACGACGAAGGCCTCCCTGATGCCGCGGGCCAGGGTCAGGAAGAAGGATTCGGAACGCTGGGGGTAGGAGATGCGCCAGAGGGTCTTCATGTTCGCCTGCGGCCAAAGGGCCTGGTAGGCGCTCATGTCGCGCCGTGTGGCCTCGCGCCCCAGGTTCTGGGTCTCCGAGCCGATGCCGTAGACGATGGCGGTGGCCAGGCGATGCGGCACGCGCACGCCTGAGGCGCGCAGGGCCTCGACGAGAACCGTGGTGGTCGCGCCGACGCTCTCATCGATGAGGGCCGTGTCGGCCTGGGTGTCGGCGTGACGCCGGTGGTGGTCCACGATCAGGTCCGGGATGCGGCGCGGCGGACAGCGGTTGTTCTTGAAGGGCGGCTGGGTGTCGACGAGGGCCAGGTGCGCGACGCCCGCCAACTCGCCCTTGCGCAAAGGCCGGGCGGGAACCAGGAGGCGCTCGGCCATCAGGCGGTTCTCCGCCCGACCGATGGCGCCGCCGTAGACGATGCGACAGCGAATCTTCCCCAGGGTGGAGGCCAGGTGCGCCAGAACCCAGGCGCTGGCCAAGGCGTCGGGGTCCGGGTGGTCGTGCGTGAGGATGGTTAGAGGCGAGAGGGTCTTCCCTTTTTCGGTGAAGAGCTTGATGAGACGCCGGGCGTGGAAACCCTCCTTCAAGACGGGCTCCTGATGCCCACGAAGAAGACCCAGAGCAGGATCGAGACCACGGACGCGATGAGCTTCTCGCGCCAGTTCTCTGCGAGGAAGTCGAGGACCGCGTTCCCCGAGGGGCGGGGCAGATGCTTGGTGAGGAATATCTCGATGCCGTCACGGAGTTCCTCTAGGTCCTTGATGGGGACCAGATCCCCGCGCAGGGCAAAGGAGATCCTGCCGGTCTCCTCGCTGACGACCAGGCACATGGCGTCGCAGCGCTCGGAGAGGCCCAGCGCGGCGGCGTGGCGCGTGCCGAGATTGGTGATCTTGCTGAAGTCCTTGGAGAGCGGAAGCTGGGCGCCGAAGTGGGACACGCGCCCCTCCTCGACGATAAAGGCCCCGTCGTGGCCCAAGGAGTGCGAATCAAAGATGCTCTTGATGAGGGCCTCGGAGAGGTCCCCGTTGAGGCCCCAGCCTCCCGAGATATGGCGGTCGAGCGGATCGAGGCCGCGCAGGACGACGAGCGCGCCGATATGATCGCGAGCCAGGTCGCCCAGAGAACTGCAGAGAATTTCGACTTGGCGGTGCGTGGGCGCGGTCTTGAGCACGCCGCCAGTCAGGCTCCAGACCGCGATGCGCTCGAAGACCGAGCGGATCTCCTCCTGGAATATGACGATGACGGCCACGATGAAGACCGCGAAAAAGCCCTGGAAGAGCCTGACCGTCATGTACATCCCGGCCAGGAAAGCCACGGCGTAGACCACGGCCAGGAGGAGCAGTCCCAGAGCCACGAAGGCCGCCTTGGTGCGCTTAAACCAAAGGAGCAGGCCGTAGACGAGCGCCCCGACGAGGACCATGTCCAGGACGTCGGGGACGCCGATGTGCTTGAGGTTGACGGGCATCAAGGGAAGCTCGAGGGGCGCTTGGGCTCGTCGCCCAGCAGCTGCGGCATGGTCCAGATCATGTCTGCGCGGCTGTAGGACGCGATCTCGACCTCGTTGGAGTCCATGTGGATGGCGTCCACGGGGCAGGCCTCCACGCAATAGCCGCAGAAGACGCACATCCCCAGGTCGATGTCGAAGCTCTTGGCGCGCTTCTCGACGAGCACGTCGGGGGCGTTCTCGGCCGTGATGCGGATGCAGCGGGCCGGACAGATGGTCTCGCAGAGCAGGCACGCGGTGCAGCGCGGCGCGCCGTCGTCGCGCTTGAGCAGGCGATGGCGGGTGCGCGCGCGCGCGCCCAAAACAGCGGGCTCCTCGGGGTACTGGATGGTGACGGCGCCGGGCGCCCAGCCCTTCAGGCCCAGGGCGCGCGCGGCGTGGCGGAACATGTTCACGAAGAAGTGGCGGAAGGTCACGCCCAGGCCCTTCCAGGCCTCGATGAAGTAGATCTGGACGGCGAGGGTTCGCGCGGGCCGCTCGACGACGCGAACTGTCATCGCCACAGGTAGACCCCCCATACGGTGACGAGGAAATTCGCCAATGAAAGCGGCAGCATGTTCTTCCAGCCGAGGTCCAGGAGCTGGTCGAAGCGGAAGCGCGGCAGGGTCCAGCGGACCTGCATCAGCAGGAAGATGAGCAGGGCGACCTTGAAGGAGAAGCTGGCCGCCATCAAGACGCCGCCGAGAAGGCCCATGGCGGGGAGGTCGAGGCCGGGGATGGCCCAGCCGCCGAGGTACAAAGACGCGACCAGGCAGCAGACGACGATGGACTCGATGAGGTCGGTCATCAGGAACATGCCGAACTTCATGCCGGAATATTCCACGTGGTAGCCGACGATCTCGCTCTCGCCCTCGGGAAGGTCGAAGGGCGTGCGCTTGGTGACGGCGGCGCCCGCCGTGAGGAAGAGAAGAAATCCCAGAGGCTGGAAGACGATGCCCCAGGCATGCGCCGCCTGCCACAAGACGGCCTGCTGGAGGTCAAGGGTGCCGTAGAGGAAGAGCGTCCCGGCCAAGGAAGCGACCAGGCAGACCTCGGAGGCGATCATCTGCGAGGCGCCGCGCAGGGCGCCGAGCAGGCCGTAGTTGGAGCCCGAGGCGTAGCCCGCCATCACGATGCCGTGAACGCCCAAACCGAGCGCCGCCAGAACGAGGGGCAGGCCGACGGAGGACTCGACGGGCTGGAGGCTCCAGACCCGGCCCAGGACCGTAACCGTGCCTCCAAAGGGCATGGCGGCCAGGCAAAAGAGGCCGCAGCCAAGCGAGATCATGGGTGCTAGGCCATGGAAGGGCTTGAGCGCGCCCTTGGGCACGAGGTCCTCCTTGGTGAGCATCTTGATCGCGTCGGCGATGGGATGGAAAAGGCCTATGAGCGTGAAGCCCAGGATGTCGGCGCGGTTGGCGCCGATGCGGTCCTGCATGACGGCGCTCTGCTTGCGTTCGACCCAGCCCAGCAGGCCCGCGATGCTCATGCCGAAGGTCAGGGCGAAGGCGACTTTCACGCCGCTCCACAGAAGGATCACGAGCGGGCCTCCTGGAGCAGCTTGAAAATCTCCCAATCGGGCCGCGCGCAACCGATGGGCTCCAGGGCCTTCCGGTAGGGCCGCCTATTGCCTTCGAAGTTGGTGAAGCAGCCCTCTTCCTCGACATAAGCGGTCGCGGGCAGGCGGTAGTGGGCGAGGTCTCCCAAGGCGCCTTTGTTCGGGCCCTGGAAGACGAGGAGAGGGACCTGGGTCAGCAGGGCCCGGGCGCGCGCCTCCCCCCAGACCTTCGCGAGGTCGCGCTCGATGACATAAAGGCAGCGGACCTTGCCGGCTTCCAGGTCCTCGGCGAGTCGGTCGAAAGATCCGCTCTTGAGGCCCAGCGCCTCGGCGCCCTTAAGATTAGGGACCTTCTCCTTCTTGCGCAGAAGGTCGTCTTCCGCGCCGATTTGGTCGGGTTCCGCGGAGAAATAGAGGTCCTGAACCGTGAGCGTGTCGACGAACAGCGCTTTGAACGCGGCCCAATCCTCGTTCGACAGCATCCCCGAGGCGACGACCTTCACGCCGTCGAGACGACCGGCCAGCTCCTCGGCCATGTCTACCCAGGAGAGCTCGACCCTCTCGGGACGAAGCCTCAAAACCTTGCCCAGACGATCTGTATCGAGGTTCGCGAAGCCGTAGCGGCCGTCGTCGCACATCCAGTGGCCGTTGACCTCGGACCAGCGGGGCTTGAGGCGCGCCACGCGCCGGCCCTCGTTGTGCCAGGGGCGCTTGGTGCTCGTGTGGACGGAGATGCCGCACCCGCGCGAACAGCCGGGACAGATGGAATCGGCATGGTCGAGGTACCAGACGCGGACCTTGTAGCGGAAGTCGCGGTCGGTGAGGGCTCCGACGGGGCAGATGTCCACGACGTTGCCGGAGTAGGCGTTATCGAGCGTCATGCCGGGCGCGACCTCGACGCGCTCCTGGTGGCCGCGCGAGAAGATGCCCAACTCGTGCGTCTTGGTGACCTGGTCGACGAAGCGGGTGCAGCGCGTGCACAGGATGCAGCGCTCCTGGTCGAGCATCACGTGGGGCCCGGCCTCGATGCGCTTGCCCTTGTGCTCCTTGTCCTCTCGCGCCCGGCTCGGGTACCGGCCGACCTTCATGTAATAGTCCTGAAGACCGCACTCGCCGGACTGGTCGCAGACGGGGCAGTCGAGAGGGTGGTTGACGAGGTGAAGCTCCAAGACGCCCGCCTGGGCGCGCTTGACGGCATCGGTGTCGGTGCGCACGTCGAGGCCTTCCTTGACGGGTAGGCGGCAGGAAGGCATGGGCTTGGGCGCGCCGGCGACCTCGACGACGCAGAGGCGGCAGTTGCCGGGGTTGCCCAGGGCGGGGTGGTAGCAGTAGTGCGCGATCTCGACGCCCGCGTCCTTGGCCGCGTCGATGACGAGTCGGCCTTCCTCAGCCTCCACCTCGCGTCCGTTGAGCCGGTACTTGACGAGCTTACCCATTAGCTGCCCGTTTCTTGAAGTCTTCGGGGAACTTGGCCAGGTAGGCCCGAGTGATGACGCCGACCGTGTCGCCCAAGGCGCAGATGACCTTGCCCGTGATGTTCTCGCCCACGCGCTGGATATTCGGAAGATCGTCGGGCGTTCCTTTGCCATCAAGCAATCGCCCGAGGATCCTCTCGGTCCACGCGGAGCCCTCGCGGCAGGGCGTGCACTGGCCGCAGGACTCGTGCGCGAGGAAGCGCTCGATGTTGTGCGCGACCGCGACGGCATCCGCCGTCTCGTCCAAGACGATCATGCCGCCGGCGCCGAGGAAGGTCCCGGCCGCGCGCACGCCGTCGAAGTCCAGGGCGACGTCCAGGTCCTTCTCCACGAGAGGCGGCATGGAGGCGCCTCCCGGGATGACGCACTTGAGCTTCCTGCCTCCCTTGACGCCCCCCGCCGCGGCGAGGACCTCGCGGAGCTTCACGCCCATCGGGAACTCGTAGACGCCGGGCTTCTCGACGTGGCCCGAGATGGAGAAGACCACCGTGCCGCCGGACTTGGGCGCCCCGATCTTGGCGAACCAGTCCCCCCCGTTGACCATGATGTGGGGCAGCATGGAAACGGTCTCGACGTTGTTGACCGCGGTGGGCCGGCCCATGAGGCCCACGACCGTCGGGAATGGCGGCGGCTGGCGCGGCCAGGCCTTCTTGCCTTCCATGGTCTCGAGGAGCGCGGTGTCGAGGCCCGAGATGTACGCGCCCGCTCCGCGCATGAGCTTCATGCCGCAGCGCTTGAGGTAGCCGGCCGACTCGGCTTCCCGGATGGCATCCTCCAAGATATCGTATTGGTTCTGGTATTCGCCGCGCACGAAAATGAAGGCGTCATGGGCGTCGATGGCGTGGGCGACGATCAGCGCGCCCTCGATCACCTGGTGCGGGGCGCGCGCGACGAGGACCCGGTCCTTGAAGCAGCCGGGCTCGGACTCGTCGCAGTTGACCACGACGTAGCGCGGGCCGGGAGACTTCTCCTCGGGCGGGACGGTCTCCCACTTGCCTCCGGTCGGAAATCCCGCCCCGCCGAGGCCCCGGAGATTGGACTTCTTGACCTCCTCGGTCACGTCCTTGCGCGACATCGACAAAGCCTTTTCGAGCCCTTGATAGCCGCCGAGACGGCGATAGGTCTCCAGCTCGTGGAGCTTGGGCTCGTCGAAATGTTTGGTCAGGATCTTGGTCATGCTGCCCGCTTCACTTGAGTTCCTTGGCGAGCGCGGCGATCTTCTCGTCCGTCGCCTGTCCTTGGAGTCGGTCGTTGACAAGCAGCGCCGGGCCCTGCTCGCAGGCCCCCAGGCACTCCATCTCCTCCCAGGAGAAGCGCCCGTCCTCCGTGACCTCCTTCTCGGCCACGCCCAGCGTCGACTCCAGACGCTTGGCCATCTGGGGAGAGCCGGCCAGCCAGCAGGAAAGGCCGCGGCAAAGACCGATGCGGTTCTTGCCGGTGGGCTTGGTGGTGAAGGTCGGGAAGAAGGTGACCACGCCCCAGACGTGATTAAAAGGAAGGCCGAAGAGTTGCGCGACGTAGGCCGCGGCTTCTGGTTTGATGTGGCGATGCCAGTCCTGCACGCAGCGCAGGGCCTCGACGAGGCCCATCTGCTTATAGGGATAATACTGCGTCCACTTCCGCAGGGCGGCCTCCTGCTCGGGCGTAAAGGGCGCGCTAGGCTCGGTCATCGGTCCAGCTCCCCCGCGATCATGTTCACCGATCCGAAAGTCGGGACGATGTCGGCGATCTGCGCGCCGATGAGGATCTTCGAGAGGGCGGCCATAGTGAACAGGCACGGCGGCCGGCAGCGCAGGCGGTAGGGGCCGTCCGCGCCGTCGCTGACCGCGTGAAAGCCCAACTCTCCGTTGGCGCCTTCCACGGCGGAGTAGGTCTCCCCGACCGGAATCTTGATGCCCCAGGACCACATGACCAGCTCGAAATGGTTCATCAGCCCTTCGATGTTCGTGTATGTCTGCTCCTTCGCGGGGAGCGTGGCCCAGCGGTTCGGCGCCCGGATCGCCGCCGCCATCCCTTCCAGGGTCTGGTCCACCTTCGCGGCGTATCTCTCGATGAGCTCGGTGTCGCCGCGCTTGCCCATGTCCTGAAGCTCGTAGGCATGCTTCATCTCCCGCGGCTCCAGGGAGTGATCGCCGTCCGGTATCTGAGCGAAAGCCTGCTCCAGGATGCAAAGGCTCTGCTCGATCTCGGCCAAGCGGCAGAGATAGCGGTCGTAGTTGTCGCCGGTCGAGCCCACGGGGATGACGAAATCGAAGCGGTCGTAGACCAGGTAGGGGTGGGCGCGGCGCACGTCGTAGGGCACGCCGGTCGAGCGCAGGAACGGGCCGGTGATGCCGTAGGCGACCGCGTCCTCCTTGGAGATCACGCCCGTGCCTTCGACGCGGTCCATGAAGATGCGGTTCCTGGTCAGGAGCTGGTCGGCCTCGCAGATAGCCGTGCGGACCTCCGCGAAGGCGGCGGCGCACTTCTCGGCGAAACCGGCGGGAAGATCCGCCTTGACGCCGCCCACGCGCGTGAAGGAGGTGGTGATGCGCGCCCCGGTCAACTCGTCGACGCGCTGGTAGAGGCACTCGCGCGCCTTGATGAGGTACAGGAATACGGTCAAAGATCCCAGCTCCATCGCGGTGGCCGCGATACAGGTGAGGTGGTCGGTCACTCGAGATATCTCGCAGGCGATGACGCGGATGTATTGGCCGCGTTCGGGAACCGTGATGCCGGCCAGCTTCTCGACGACCAGGGCGTAGCCCACGTTGTTGATGAGCGGCGAGACGTAGTTGAGGCGGTCCGTCCAGGGGACCACGTTGTTCCAGGTCTCGCTCTCGGCGTGCTTCTCGAAGGCGCGGTGCAGGTAGCCGATCTCGGTCTCGCAGGCCATGATGCGCTCGCCGTCGAGTTCGAGGACCAAACGCACGACGCCGTGCATGGACGGATGCGCGGGACCCATGTTCAGCATATACGTCTTCCGATTGGAAATATTCATTCGCCCGTGACCGTCGGTTTCAAGATGTTGAACGATGGGCTGTCTGCCTTGGCTCCGTCTTTCGGCCCGATGAGCGGCTGGCGCTTCAAGATGGGGTAGTCCTTGCGCAGCGGATGCCCGACGAACTCTTCATACATCAGAAGACGCTTGATATCGGGCCGATCGTAAAATTTCACGCCGAACATGTCCCAGACTTCCCGCTCCAGCCAATCGGCGACGGGCCAAAGGTCGCGTACGGAGCGAAGCACCGGCTCCTCGCCCGCTCCGCAATGGATCTCAAGACGGCCGAGGTCCTTGCCGTCGGCCAAGTCGAACTTCATCAAACGATAGATGACGTCAAAGCGCGGAGATCGGCCCTGAGCGCAATAGTCCACGCAGGTCAGGTCGACCAGCATATTATATCCCTCGGCCTTCAACGAGGAGAGCTCTTCGTGGTTGCGCTCGGAGGATATATCTCGCCGCTCTCCCTGAATGGCATTCATCGGTTTCTTCCGCCGATCTTCTGGATCTTCTCCTGCAGGAGCGTCAATCCTTGGAGGACGGTCTCCGGCCGCGGAGGGCAGCCCGGGATGTAGAGGTCCACGGGGACGATGGTGTCGATGCCCTGGACCGTCGAGTAGTCGTTGTAGAAGCCGCCCGTGCAGGTGCACACGCCGAAGGCAACGACCCATTTGGGCCGGGGCATCTGCTCGTAGATGCGGCGCAGGACCGGCGCGATCTTGTGCGAGATCGTGCCCACCACCAGAAGGCAGTCGGCTTGGCGCGGCGAGAAGCGCGGGAAGCCCGCTCCGAAGCGGTCCATGTCGTAGTGCGAGGCCGCCGCGGACATGTACTCCATGCCGCAGCAGGCCGTCACGAAGGGGTACTGGAAGATGGAGTACTTGCGCGCCCAGCCCAGCGCCGCCTCGATCCGCGTGGTCATCGCGCCGGCCGGCGGGATCGACGCTTCTAGCGGCATTCGAGAGCTCCCTTGCGCCAGAAGTAAGCGAGCATGAAGACGATGAGGACGGTAAAGCCCGTGATGGCCGCCAGCGCCGCCGCGTCGAGGCGCGGCCGGACCAGCACGAAGGGCAGGAGGAAGGCCAGGTCCACGTCGAAGACGACGAACAGCACCGCGTGGCGCCAGTAAAGCGCGGTCATCCGCTCGTGGCCGGGCGACAGGGGCGGCAGGCCCGTCTCGTAAGGCATGTCCGCGTCGCCCTCGTGCCGCGAGCGCGGGCCGAAGAGCGCGCCCGCCCCGGCGAAGAAGCCCGCCAGCGCCAGCACGGCGACGAGGTTCATGAGGAGGGCGACGAGGGCCGCGGGGCTCATCGCCAGAAACCTCCCGCCAGGTCCTTGAGGAGCAGGGGTGCGGCCCCCAGCGCCAGCGCCCCGAACGCGCAGACCAGGACGAGGATGCGCGCGCAGGCGCCCCCCGGCGCCGGGCTCTCCATGACGGGTTCCTCGAAATAGAGGTCGCGCACCAGGCCCAGATAGTATCCCAGGGAGATCAGGGCCGAGAGGGCGGCCAGCACGGCCGGCCCGGGGAGCTCCGCGGCGACCGCCTGCCAGAGCACGAGGAGCTTGGCCACGAAGCCGCCCGTCGGGGGCACGCCGCCCAGGCAGAAGAGGAGCGCGGCGAAGGCCAGGGCCAGCCCCGGCTGGCGGCGCGCGTAGCCCTTGAGTTGGGCGCGCGTGCGCAGGCCCGTGGCCGCGAGGAAGCCGAAGGTCCCGTTGCTCATGAAGGCGTAGGCTCCGAGGTAGAAGAGGATGGCCGCGGCCGCGACGGGGGATTGCCCCATGCGCGCCCAGGCGCCCACGCCCAGGACGAGGAGGCCGGCGTGGGCCATGGACGAATAGGCCAGCAGGCGCTGGAGGCTCTCCTGGCGCAGCGCCATAACGGCGGCGAACAGGGAGCTCGCCGCTCCCAGCCAGGGCAGCAGCGGCGCGAAGTTCGCCGAGGGGACGAGCTGGACGACGCGCATCAAGAACAAGACGGCCGCGGCCTTCATCGCCGTCGAGAGAAATCCCGTCACCTCGGGGACCGCCGCCTCATAGACGTCCGGCAGCCACCAGTGCAGGGGCGCCGCGCCGATCTTGAAGAGAGCGGCGGCGGCCATGAGCGTCACGCCCCCCTGGGCCAGAAGCCCGACGGGCCGCGGCGAGGGCCCGAGGAGATGGGTCTGCGAATAGTAGAGAGCCATCCCGAGCAGGAACAGGCCGCCGGCCAGCGCCCCGGCGAAGAAATACTTGACCGCGGCCTCCAGCCGCCGGCCTCCTTCCCCGGTCCCGGCGCGGGCCACGAGCAGATAGGCGGGCAGTGACATGAACTCGAGGGCCAGGAAGAGCATGGGGAGATTGCCCGCCGCCGTGAGCAGGCCCATGCCGAGGACGACGCCCAGGAAGAGGGCCGCCTCCACGTCGTCCGCCGAGGAGCGCAGGGCCAGGGGCAGGGCGGCCGCGTAGATGACCAACTGCCAGCCCAGGCACTTGATGTCCACGGCGATGAGCGGAGGCAGAAGGCCCGCAGGCGTCATCGGCAGCAAGAGCAACGCCGCCAGCGGCGCCAGGAAGGTCAGGGCGCGCACCGCCAAGGCCGGGGGGCGGCGTAGGAGACCCAGGCCGAGAGCGCCCAAAACACCTCCGGCCAGCGCGGCCTGGGGAAGGAGGATCATCGCACCAGACCCCGCAGAGAAGGCTCGATGAGAGTCAGCCAGGACTGAGGGGCCAAGCCGATCCAAAGCATCAGGGCGCTGAGCGCCCAGAGAATGCCCTTCTCGCGGGCATCGAGGTCCGTAACGCGCCCGCTGACGGACTGCGGCGCCTCCGGCGCCCAGAACACGGCCTGGTACGCGGGCAGGGCGTAGGCCGCGGCCAGCGTCACGCCGACCACGCCCGCGACGGCGAAGAACGGCACGGACAGCAGCGGCACGGCGGAGTGCGCGACGCCCGACAGGCTCATGAACTCGCCCACGAAGCCGTTGAGGCCGGGAAGGCCGATGGACGCAAGCATCGAGAATCCGAAAAAGAATGTCAGCCACGGCGCGCGCACGGCCAGACCGCCGAAATCCGCGAGGCCGCGCTTGTGGGCGCGCTCATAGAGGAATCCGACCATAAGAAAAAGCGCGCCGGTGGTGAGACCATGGTTGATCATCTGCAGGCCGCCGCCCGCCAGGCCCTGGTCGGTGCGGGAGAGAACTCCCAGGAGGCAGAAACCGAGATGCGCGATGGAGGAATACGCGATGAGGCGCTTGAGGTCGGTCTGGGCCATGGCGCAGAGCGCGCCGTAGACGGCGTTGAGGGCGGCCAGCCCCGCCAGCCAGGGAGCCCAGGCCTCGGAGAGGGTCGCGAAGAGCGGAAAGGCCACGCGGATGAGGCCGTAAAGACCCATCTTCAGCATCACGCCCGCCAGCATCACCGACCCCGCGGCCGGGGCCTCGGTGTGAGCGTCAGGCAGCCAGGTGTGCAGAGGCACCACGGGGATCTTCACGCCGAAGCCGAGCAAAAGCCCCGCGAAGACCCACGGCCCGGCCGCGCCCAGGGGGGCCGACTTGAGGGCCTGCAGATCCCAGGTCCAGACGCCGGTCGCGCCATGATGCGCGCTGACCAGGGCGAGGAGTGCGAGGAGCATGAACACCGAGCCCGCGAACGTAAACAGGAAGAACTTGACCGCGGCGTGGCGGCGGTTCTCGGAGCCCCAGAGGCCGATGATGAAGAACATCGGAATGAGGGTGGCCTCCCAGAATACGTAGAAGATGAAGAGGTCGCGCGCGAGGAAGACGCCGCACAAGGCCGAGGCCAGCGCCAAGAAGTTCGCCCAGTACGCGGCGGAGACCTCGAGCTCCCAAGAGGAGACCACGCAGACCAAAGTCAGGAAAGAAGTCAGGCCGATGAGCGCCAGCGAGAAACCGTCGGCGGCCAGCAGATATGAGACTCCGAAGGCCAGGGGTTCGCCTCCCACCGCGATGAGCCCCGCCCCCCCGCCTGCAATGAAGGGCTTGATGACGGCCAGGCAGGCGCCCGCGTGCGCGCAGGAGGATGCCAGCGCGCAAAGGCGCGCCGCCGTCCGGCCGAAGCGGCCGGCGAGGAGGCAGGCGGCGGCGCCGGCCAGGGGCAGGACCCAGAGGAGCGTAAGAGGGCTCATCTCAGGGTCCTGCCGAGCAGGAGGGCCGCCCCCGCCGCCATCCACCAGAGGGAGTCGTTAAGCCGACCCGCCGAAAATATGGAAAGACGCTCCGAAAGCCCGCGCGTGGAGGCGGCGAGGCCTTCGATGAGACCGTCCCACCAGGCTTTGTCGAGGACATTGCCCACCAACCGGGCGCAAGCGACGACGCCTCCCGCGATCTTATCGACGACGATCTTCCAGCCGAAATCCGATTCGAAGACGCGCTCGGCTGCTCCTCCGCGCCACCGCCAGTCCCAGCCGGCGTCCACCATCGTGAGGCAGTAGGCGCAGGCCGCGCCGAGCGCGGCCATGCCGGTCCCCAGGGCGAAGACGACCCAGTCGAACTCCGGCAGGAGGGGCTGGCCGGGCAGGTTGAGCGCTCCCGCCATGCCGGGGATTCCCATGGGCAGGCCCTTCAGCCCGAAAAGGACGAGGTTCGAGATCTCGTGGCGCAGACAGCCGGCGGCGAGGGCTCCCAGGGCGAGGAAGACGACGGGCACGGCCATAGCGGGACCGGCCTCATGAGGGCGCTCGCCGCCCCGCTTCTGCTGCGGGCGCTTGCCGTGGAAGATCAAGAAGAGCATGCGGAAGATGTAGAAGGCCGAAGCCGCGCAGACGAGCAGACCGGCGGCCGCGTAGCCCCCACCGCGGCGCCAGGCCGCGTCGAGGATCGCGTCCTTGCTGTAGAACCCGGCCAGAGGCCAGACGCCGGCCAACGAGAGCGCCGCCGCGACGAAGCAGGCATAGGTCACGGGCATCGCCTTGCGCATGCCTCCCACGTCGTCGACGCCGGCGGTGGACCGGCCCAGGGCGTGCGCGATGTTTCCGGCGCACAGGAAGAGGGCGGCCTTGAAGAAGCCGTGCGTGAAGAGATGAAACAGCGCCGCGGCGACCTGGCCGAGGCCCAGGGCCAGCATCATCAATCCGAGATGGCTGACCGTCGAGTAGGCCAGGATGCGCTTGAGGTCCTTCTTCGTGCCCGCGACGACGGCGGCGCCGAGCGCCGTGACGGCGCCGATGGCCGCGACGAGATGCGGCAGCCGCTCGACGGCGGCGATCAGCGGCCAGGCGCGCACGAGCAGGAACAGGCCGGCGGTCACCATGGTCGCCGCGTGCATGAGCGCCGAGACCGGGGTCGGGCCCTCCATGGCGTCGGGCAGCCAGAAATAGAGCGGGAATTGCGCGGACTTGGCGCACGCGGCCCAGATAAGGAGGACGCCGATGACGCCCAGCATCTCGTGGCGGCCGCCGGCCACCTGGACGTAGACGAGGTGAAAGTGCGCGACCTTGTAGTAGGCGAGGATCAGGAGCACGGCCAGCAGGAAGCCGAAATCGCCCACCCGGTTGACGAGGAAGGCCTTGAGCGCGGCCGCTCTCGCCGACTCCTTGTGGAACCAGAACCCGACCAGGAGATAGGAGGCCACGCCCACCAGTTCCCAGAAGAGATAGAGTTGGACGAAGTTATTGGAAGTCAGCAGGCCGATCATGGCAAGAAAGAAAAGATGGAAGACGAGGAAAAAGCGCGAGAAGCCCGGGTCGCCTTTCATGTAGCCGGCGGCGTAGACGTGGATGAGGGAGCCCACGAGGCTGACCATGGAGAGCACGGCCATGCCCGGACCGTCCACTCGCAGGCCGAAGTCCACACCCCATTTCCCGACCCCGGCCCAGCGCCAGAAGTTCACGTCGAAGCTGTGCCCGGCCAGGACCCGGGCGGTCAGGGCGAAGCTCGCCGCGGTCACGACGGCGCAGGAGAGAAGGATGGGCCAATGAGTCTTCTCGGGCGCCAGGGGTCGCATGACGAAGAAGCCCAAGAGGATCGCCGCGACGGGGGCCGCGAAGAGGAGCCAGGCTTCGACGGGGATTTGGGCGGGCGTCATCCTCGCAGTTGCGTGAGTTCTCCGGCCCCGAGACCTCGCCCCGAGCGCAAAACGCGCAGGATCAAGGAGAGCCCCACGACGGCCTCAGCCGCGGCGACGGCGATGACGATCGCGACGGCGGCCAGCGCCTCGGCGTCCGAGAGGAGGCAGGCCTGATGGACGAGCCCGACGTTGGCCGCGGCCGCCATCAGCTCGAGCCCGAGGAGCATGGCCAGCAGCTGGCGGCGCAGGACGACCATGGCCAGGCCCGCGCTAAAGAGGACGCCCGTCACGGCCCAGACCGCCGTGTTCACGACGTCTCCTTGTCGGGCAGCACGGACAGGGCCGCCAGGAACATCAGCAAGGTGACGGCCTCGGTGGCCGGCGCGTAGGAGGTGAAGAGCGCCGAGCCGAAGGCGGCGCCCAGGGCGGGGGACGCGGACGGCCCGGCCGCGACCGAGCCGACGCCGCGCAGGATCATCGCCGACTCCAGCATGACGGCGCCAAGGCCCAGGGCGGCCAGCCGGCGCGGGAAGGAGAAGTCGGCGAAGGCCGGGCCTCCGGCGCCGCCCGAGGCCATGATGGCGATCACGACCAGGACCATCACGGCCCCCGCGTAGATCATGATCTGGAGGAGGCCCAAGAGCGGCGCGCCGCGCAGCAAGAAAATGACGCTGGTCTGGAGGAGGACGACCAAGAGGCAGACCGCGCTGACGTAGAGCGAGCGATGAAAAAGCATCACTCCGGAGAATACGGCGGCGACGGCGCCGACGATGAGCACGGACCACAGCGTCATAACGCGGGCATTCTACTGTATTGCAGGTCCGCCGTCCAACTCAGCGGGATATCTCAGAAACGGCGGCGCTCGAGGTCAAGCTCGGCGGCCTCCTGCAGGACCTCCGGTTCCGAGACCTTCAGGCCCCAGAGCACGAGGACGCTCAGGAGGGCGGGCGCGACGTAGTAGCAGAGCCGGAAAAGCAGGGCCGCGACCAGGGCCGAACCCGCGTCCACGCCGAGCCCTCCCATCAAGGCCGCGATGGAGCCCTCGGCCGCGCCGAGGCCGCCGGGAAGAACGGGGATGAGAGTGGCGGCCTGGCCCGTCGTGAACGCCGCGCTCAGATGGCCGACGGGCAGCCTCACGCCCACGGCGCGGAAGCAGAACCACAGCGAGGTCATGGCCAGCCCCCAGTCGAGGCAGGTGTAGAGCACCGTCGTGGTCAGCCGCCCCTTGCCGGCGCGGATGTGGGCCAGTCCCTGGGTGAGTTGGACCTCGAAGGCGGCAAAGTCCTCGGAGGGTATCTCCTTCTGGGAGAGCTTGAAAGCCGCGCGGTTGGTGAAGCGGAAGAGCCGGTGGGCCAGGCGACCGCGCACGCTCCGGTTGAAGAAGGCGACCAGAAGGAAAGCCGCGCCGGCCAGGAGGATGATGAGCCCGAAGGCGCTCTCCATGATGGCCAGGCGCGCGCCGCGCAGGCGCAGGAGCAAAGTGAAGAGCCCCTGTCCCAGGATCACGGCCAGCACGGCATAGAGAATGGCGGAGGTCACGGCCGAGGCGGTGACCGTGGTCGCGATGGGCACGCGCCTCTTGTGCAGGAGATGGGACTTGAGCGCGAAGCCGGTGACTCCCCCCGCGGAGACGAGGTAGTTGGCCGTCGTCGAGACCAAGGCGATGCCGAGGACCGTCGGCCCGCCGAGCGGGTGGCCGAGGATGGTCAGGACCTCGGAGAGGGCCAGTCCCACCATCGCGTGGCTGGCCAGCGCGCCGGCCAGCGCCGCCCAGAACCAGCCCCAGGAGACGGCCTCGCCGGCGCGCAGAACCTCCTCCAGGCGCGAGCCGACCAGCGCTCCCAGCAGGAGCAGGGCCGCGGCCGCGCCAAGCCCCCAGAAGACCCCGCGGCGGACGCTCATGGGCCGGGCGCGCTCAGCGTCGAGGAGGACAGGGGCGCCTGGAAGGTCTGCCGGGACTTGGAGAGGGCGAAGGCCAGGGCCTGGCGCCTCTGCGCCTCGCTCGCGCGGCCCGACAGCACCGCGATCATGGCCTGGCCGGTCTCCTCGTCGAGGCCCTCGGCGTTGAGTCGCCCGGAGAGGATGGCCTCGCGCCCCGCGGCGTAGGCGCGCAGCGCCGAGCGACCCGAGAGGGCCGCGCCCAGCGTGAACACGAGGCCGAGGACCGCGAACAGGGGGGCCAGACGCGCGGGTGCGGCGTCGGGCGAGGCCTCGCGCAGGTCGCGCGCCAGACGCGCCGTCGCGACGATCCCGAAGGGCGCCCAGAAGGGGGCGAGAATCCAGCCGACGTAGGGGATCGCGCCCGGAAGCCAAGTCACCGAGAGTCCCACGAAGAGGCGCAGGCCGACGGCTGCGAAACGCGGGCGAACCCGCGCCCAGGACAACTCCATCGCGCGCACCCCTTCGGCCTCGCCGCTCATCTGGTAGACCGGACCGAAGAAGAGCAGGACCGACAGGAACAGCCCCGGCAGGAGGAGCAGGAAGAAGCCCCCGCCCGCCGCGACCAGGAAGAGGGTCAGCGCCCAGGCGAAGCCCGCGGTCATATCCCAGGAGCGGGAGAGGACCTCGACGACGCTCTCCTCGAACAGGCAGGCGCGCAGGACGGCGGCCTGCGCCCAGGTGGAGAACCACAGGGCCAGGACCAGGGCCGCGCAGCCGCCCAGTCCGAACGCCGTGAAAGAGTCCGCTCCCGCCAGAGCGGCGAGCCCGGCCGCCAGCAGGGGCAGAAAGACCGCGAGAAGGGTCGCCGCCGCCGTCAGACCCGCGGCCGCCATCAAGACGGTCCAGCGCCGGATGAAATCGCGCCAGGAAGCCCGCAGCCAATCTGCGATGGTCGGCATATAGCGAGCATGTTAACATTTACCGGCCTTTAACCAAATTTTATGCGACGTTTTACTGGCTTATTGCCGGTTCCAAGGCTATGCTTACCGCATGATGATGAAAATGCGACTGATCCGGCGTCAGGTTCCCCGATGGGCGTCATGGGCAGGGCTTCTGTGCGGAGTTGTTCTCCTGGGCTCAGCCCTTCGCCGAGCGGGAAATAACCAGAGGTCTTTATCGGCCGCCGCGGGGCAATCGCAGTCCGTTGTCCTTATCAAAGTTCCGCAGAAGCAGGCCCCGGTGAAGGCCCCGCCGCCCGTGAGGCCGGCCTTAGAGGCGGGAACCGTTTATTACGGCTTCGAGGGCGAAAAAATAATCAGCAGCCGCGGACGGCGCGCGATGAGCCTGGGTGAGGAGCACCGCCAATATTTAAAAATGGCCGAGCTGGAAAAAAAGAGGGACTGGGCGGATTTGCTTGCGGAGTCCGCAAAGGAAATAACCAAGCTGCCGCAATGGCAGACGCCCTATATTTTCAAGGCGTCGGCCCATGCGAACCTGGGGGAAATAGGCGAGGCCGTCAAACTTCTCGAGGCGGTCAACGAGAAAACCGGCAGCGACCGCGACTTCGACATCTCGAGGCGTCTCCTTGACATCTACCGACCCTTGCAAAGGGCCAGATCCTAAGGATAAGTCAGGCTGGAGACCCGCGCCGTGCTAGAGCGCCGACGGCCTAAATCCCGTTCGAGCCAGCGTCTGCCCCTTCGGCTGACGTAATTCCTGTGACTCCAGCCCGATCGAAAGCGGTTGCTTCCTTTGCGAAGACGACCCCAACGAGCATATAGGCGACCGCGAGCAATAACTTCTTGAGTTTCATGGGCTCTCCTCAGATAAGACGCTAAATTATACAATCTGCGTAATGTCTGAATCAACCGAAGTCCCCACCCTCCTGCGGTTCATCGACCAGGAGGCAGGGCCCATTGTCTCCCTCATCTCCTCCCCGCATCCGAACTTCTGGAGAAGATGGCTCTGGTACTCCACAGCAAGACTTCACCCCCAATGGGAGGCCCAGCCCGTGCCCTTCCACGTCCTGCGGCCATGCGGTGCCGGCTGGAGTTCGGATAAAGAAGAAAGCCAGTGCAAAGCCGTCACGGAAGCCGTTGAGCGCTGGGCCTTCCGCTACTGCTCCAAACACTCTCCCGCCGAAGCCGACTTGGACGTCAATCCCACGACAGACGGTTTCGCGGCCCTCCCGGCAACCTTAGGCGAGGAGCGACTCTTCATCCACGCCTATTGCGAAGCGCTGGAGCGCTGGGGCCTTAGCCGACTGTGGGACCATGGCGATATAGCCTTCCGACGAGTCAGACCGCACAACGACCAGGTGCTCAAGCTGTTTGCCCGTTTTCCTGGGCAACTCCATTGTTTTGAGGCAATCGTGAAACTGGACCGGTCCAACCAGACTCTCGCCACGCAACTCGTATTCTGCCTCTGCGTCTTTGAAACACCGACAGGAGGAGCCATCCCCGGCTCGGCGTGCGGCGCGCACTCCCAAATCGCGCTTGAGAGAGCCATGCTGGAGGCGTATGTCCATGTCCGGGCCTTTGCCCGGATGAAAGACTGCAACGTGGAATCCTTTGAGAACATGATTGAGAAGCGGTTATGTTTTTTTGGCAACCAAACTCGCGGGTACGCGATGGTCAAGGAACGCATCCAAGAGACGGCTTCCCCCGGGCCCATCAACCCGCCTGACATCGCATTCTCCAAGCGACTCGACGGACCCTGGAATCCAGAGGTCTTGGTGCACCGCGTGATGATATCCGGAGACTCCAGGGCGGCCAATGACGCCGCCCTCGAGCGTTTTTTAATTTAAAGTGCCTCAATATCCGCGTCTCCTGCATGGCGTTTTAGTCATAGGCGCCATATTGGCGGGCGGATGCAACGGAGAAAAGAGCATGCAGAAATCGCCTTTACGGTACTGGTATTGGTGGCCAGCCACGACGTTCGACACCTATAAAGCGGACATGTTCGACGTCATGCAGATTGCCAAAAACATCTACGCTCCCCTCGTCTCCATCTACATGGACGGCAAGCCCCAAGGGATGGTCGCCTCGGACTGGCAGGTAGACGGGAGCGGGAAGACCTGGCGCTTCCGGATGAGGCCCGATCTCTCCTTCGATGACGGGACTCCCATCACCCCCGACATCGTCTTGAAGAATTTCAGGCGCATCCTTTGGTTGACGCGCGACGAAGGGCTGATTCTCAATTCCCTGCTGCCCGAAGTCAAACGCTGGAAGAAATATGAGGCCCCCCTCAAGTGCCTTTTCGCGGAGAAAGACGCGATCGTCTTCAAGTTCAACAAACGCCCGGTCAATCTATTCGAGACCATCAGCCAGTCTGTCTATGGAATAGCTAATCCGAAGTGCTTCGATGAAAAAGGCCGGTGGAAGGAGCCCCTTTGCGCTTCGGCATCCGGCCAGTACAAAATTCGGGAGCTTGCCAAGGATAAGATCGTCCTGGAGTCGAGACACGTGTTCCCTGAAGCCGACCATGCTCCGGAGATCGTCGAGATACACGCGCCCTCTGGCGCCGAAGATAACGTCCTCGCGGCGTTACTGAGCGGCCAGGGAGACCTCACGCTCGAGCCACGCTTCGCCCTCAGCAAGGAAACGATGGGCGAACTCCGCAACCATGACCTCCAGATACTCGACGGCCCGTCCACGAACATGTACTTCATGCAACTCAATGCCCATAGGTCCCCGCTGAAAGACAAGGGGCTTCGGCAGTCCATCCGGGATGCCTTCTTGAGTTCCCTGAACGCCAATCCGAGCTTTACGTCTCAGACGGACGTCAACCCATCCTTCATTCCAAAGGGCGGCATCGGATACCTCCCCCTGGCCGTTCCACCCAAGCCGCGACCCGGGAAATCTCGCCGAGGCAAGGTCGAGGTCCTTTTCTACCCTCTTGCCAGATATCCATTCCCCCGAGACCGCAGGATTCAGGAGGCGATAGAAACCGCCGTAGTAGACAGTCTGGAAGCCCACGGGCTTCAGCCTCATGTCTCCAGATACTCTGACAGATCCGAGGCGATACGACGACTGCGGGCCGGAGATTTTGACGCGATGGTGCGGTACACCGGCATATTGATCAACGACCCGTACGCGGACCTCCGGATGATGTTCCTCAGCAAGCTCGGCGCGCTCATTCCCGACCCTTCCGGCTCTATCCAGGAACTCCTCGAAGAAACTGAGACAGAATCAGACCCGGTTAAACGTAAGAGAATCGTCGAAAAGATCAACGCATCCGTCTTCGAGGAGGCCTCTATCGTCACTTTCGCGCATTCGGGCCTGAATTATGTGTACAGTCGGGGCATCGACCTCTCTCGGCTTAACCTGTTCTCGGACCCGATCGAGTTCCGCGCAGTGGGCTGGAAACCTCGCGGCTGAGCCATGTGGAGCAAGCATCGACTCATTGCGTCGTGGGCGATCGGCGCTTGCCTCGTTCTCGTCCCTTTCTACGCAGCGATGGCATGGCTGTGGTCTGCGGCTGAGGAGTCCAAGGTCGCGTCGCTGGAAAGGGAGGTCGTCTCCGCTCTTGCCAGCGACTTGGCGGAAGGGAACCTGCTCAAACTCAGCGCCACACTTGCAAAACTCCAACAGGATGGGCATCTGCGATTCGCGGAGATCCGACGCTTGCCTGACACCAATGGCAGCGGTTTTGTTTTCAGGACCACAGGGCCGGACGAGAGGACCGACGCCGTCTTTGCCGAATTCAGGTGCGGAGAGCAGCGCAAAATCGCAGGGCATCCCCGAAGAGGCCTCAGTCTGATCACAACGCTTCCTGGCAGCACCGCGGGCGCCGAATGCGCGGCGCTGTATATCGGCTCCGATTTCCCCAGAGAGCTGATCCGGTTCAAAAACCGCCTGACCGCATCCTTCGGCATTCTGGTCGCATGCTTATTCGGTTTCTTCTTCTGGTTCATCACGTCCTGGTACCAGCGCATACTCAAGCTGGAGGTCGAAAAGGAATCCGCAGTCAGACGCATCGCGGAACAGGTGGCCCACGACATCCGCTCTCCGCTTGCCGCCCTCGACTCCGTTCTCAATGACCTCTCGCAGCTACCGGAAGAAAAACGAGTTTTGATTCGCAGCGCCGTCGGGCGCATCCGGGACATCGCCAACAACCTGATCGCAAAGAACCGGACGGCCGCGAGGGTCGGCAGCGGCTCGAAGCCGGAGGCGCATGAGGCTGAGGGCGAGTCCGGCTCCGTGCAACTCCTGTCGGGCCTCGTCGACTCCCTCATCACCGAGAAGCGGCTGCAATTCCGGTCGCAACTCGGCGTCGAGATCGATTCGCGTCTCGATCCGTCCTCATACGGCCTTTTCGCCGCGATCCCGGCGTCCGAATTCAAGCGGGTGCTCTCGAATTTGATCAACAACGCGGTGGAGTCCCTGCCGGGAAAAGGATTGGTCACCATTCGGCTCGCTTCAAGCGTCGACGGCACCGAAATCGTGGTCCGCGACAGCGGCCAAGGCATCCCCCCCGACGTGCTTGCGCGGCTTGGGCAGCGAGGCGAGACGCACGGCAAGCCGGGAGGCTCCGGGCTCGGCCTGCACCATGCCAGAACGAGCGTCGAGTCCTGGGGAGGGAGCCTCACGATCGACTCGGAGCCCGGCAGGGGCACGACCGTGGCCATCCGTCTGCCGCGCGCTCGTCCGCCGGAATGGTTCGTCTCGGAGGTGGCCATATCTCCCGGCGCCTCGATCGTCGTCCTCGACGACGACTCGAGCATTCATCAGGTCTGGCAGGAGCGTTTCGAGTCGGCGCACGTCAAAGATCACGGCGTCGCGATCCTCCACTTCTCGACGCCCGCCGAACTGCGCTCCTGGACCCGGACGGACCCGCGAACGGCAAAGGACCCGCTCTATTTGATGGACTACGAACTCGTAGGCTATCGAGAGACGGGACTCAGTCTCGCCGAGGAACTCGGCATCGGCGCCCGCACCATCCTCGTGACGAGCCGCTATGAAGAGAAAGGCGTCTTGGCCGATTCCTTGAGGCTCAAAGCCAGGCTCATCCCAAAATCGTTGGCCGGCTTCGTGCCGATGCGGATAGAGAAAAAGGAAGCTCCGGAGCGATTCGACGCGGTGTTGATCGACGATGAT
>MGTX01000005.1:10283-10457 GCA_001799675.1 Elusimicrobia bacterium GWA2_66_18 | reverse complement strand
CACCCCCGCGCCCAGCGCCAGTACGAGGACCTGGAGCGAGCGGATCGAGGAGAGCACCTCCCCTTTGCTGTGGGCGTGAACCACGATCCAGGATTCCCGCCCCGGGGCGGGCTGAATCGGGGCGAACGCGAGGATGCGCCCCCGGAGCCCTGACTCGGCCACCGCCCCCGGCTT
>MGTX01000005.1:0-10276 GCA_001799675.1 Elusimicrobia bacterium GWA2_66_18 | reverse complement strand
AGGACCCGCGCCGTGATAGAATGGCTCAGCCCATGCCGCCTCCCGAACGCCCGTGCACGATGCCGCAGCCGGAGCCCAGCGGGTTCATCCGGACCCTCAACCGCATGGGATACGGCATCGCGAGCCTGGCCGCCCTGCGCAACGGAGCCGCAGTCGTAGCCAACGACATCGACGCAAGACACTTACAGATTCTCCGCGACCGCGCCCCGGCGACGCTGAAAAGACGGCTGACCCTCATGCCGGGGGACTTCCCGGACGGGATCGATTTCTCCCCCGGAAGCCTCGGAGCGGTCCTGATCTGCCGCGTCATCCACTTCTTCGACGGCCCGACCATCGAGAGGTCGGCGGCCAAGGTCATACGGTGGCTCGCTCCCGGCGGAAAAGTCTTCGTCGTGGGCGAGACTCCTTTTATCGGAACGGCCAAAAGCTTCTTGCCCACCTACCAGGCCCGCGTCAAGGCCGGCGCCCCCTGGCCCGGCATCGTGAAGAACGTGGCGGCCCACAACCCCAAGCGCGCGGGCAACCTGCCGAGCCGGATGCATCTGCTCGACGAGCCCACGCTGCGGCGCGTCTTCTCCAACGCGGGCTTCGCCATAGAACATCTGGCGACCTTCGCGCGGCCCGACTTCCCGCCCGACGTCCAGCTCGACGGGCGGGAAAGCGTCGGCCTCATCGCGCGCAAGCCATGACCCTCGCCCACTGCGGCTGATTTCCCTTCGGACCGCGTCCGCCGCGCCCTCCGCCGCTATTGAGCCGGATTCGCCAGGACCGAGACCGCCTTCTCCGCCGCGGCCAAAAGCGCCTGCGGCCCCACGGGAGCGCCGTCGGCGTGCTCCATCCAAAGGTCGGGAGCGACGCTGCCATATTGCGCCGCGCGCTCGAACTCGGGGCCGATCTTCTCCATCTCGCCCATCCGTTCCTCGACCTGGAAACCAATCAGATGCCCGAGCGGATAATTCGGCAGATAGAGCGTGCGTTCGATCATGTGCGAATAGATGCCCAGCAGGACGCTGTCCTTCTTCCCGAATACCGGCGCGTAGTGGCGGTTCCACACGTCCTTGGCGATCCCCAGCGTCGCCTCGCGCAGCTCCCTCGACGTCGCGCTGGGATGATCGTACATCCAATGCCAGACCGCGATCTCCACCAGGCCCACGCCCGCGATCTCATAGGTCGCCCAGAAATCACTCAGGGTGTTCATCGCCCGCGCCTTGGCGTCCAGCTTCGCCAAACCGAGGAGTTCCATGTCGTGTCCCTGGAGCAGCATCGCCAGCGCTTCCGTAAAGGCGTTGTTGGGCACGCCCTGGAGAAGAGTATGGTCGATGAACTCCAGGGAGAATATCTGCTCGATGTTGTGCCCCATCTCATGCACCGCGATGTTGAAGCTCTTGTAGTTCATCCCGCCTTTTTCAATCCGGGTACGCAAGCGCGGCTTCTCGGAGCGCATGCCGGAACCCCACGCATGGCCTGATCCCCGGGCCGGGTCTACTTCGATGTTCTCCGCGAGAAACCGCGCCCGCTCCACGGAGAATCCGAACTTGGCCAGGATATTCGGCATATCCTTCTTATACGCCGCGATCGTGGGATATTTTTTGGCGACCAGGCCGTCGAGTTGCTCCTCCGTGTACGCGCCGCGAGCTTTGAAGCCGTTGTACCAGATATCGAAGGGCTCGAGCGGCCGCCCCAGCCGCGCCGAAATGAGCGTCGCCACCTTGGTCACCGTCGCAGAGGCCAACACCTGCTCGAGCATCGCCTTGACCCTGGTCTCGGGGATCTCCATGTCCTCGTCGAACCGGCGGGCCAGCAAGGTGGGGGCGCTCGGTGAGTAGGGATCTGCCTTGCTCTCGGCGGCGAAGAGTTTCAGGAGAGTCGCGTAGCGTGTATCGGGCTCCGGCGCGTTGGAGATCTTGAGCCCCGCGGGAGCGAGTTCGTCGGCGTCCGCTGCGCCGGCGGCCTTGACCTCGTTGGCGTAAGGGGCCCAGTCCACATGCGGGTTGTTGATGACGACCGAGGGGATCGTCTGCTCCACGATCCTCTCCATGACGCGCTGGATCATGCGCTGGCGCTCCAACCCATCCTTGGGCTCGCTGTATTCGGCCTTGATCTGGTCGCGCAGGTTCCAATGGGAAAGAAGCCTCAGCTTTGGGGGGAAAAGCCTGCGTCCCTTCTCATTGAGAAGGTGATGCATCCAGATGTTGTACTCCGCGATATACTTTTCCGCTTCGGCGCCGGCCTGGCTGATCTCCTGGGAAACCGCCGCCGGGATCCGCTTCGAGAATCGCTGGGCGAGTCTCGCCTCGGCCCACTGGCGGCGGGTCCACGTCAAGCCCTCCGCCGCGCGCTCCGAAAGGGTCGTCAACGGGAAATTCAGCAATACGACGAAGGCGAGCTTGTTCTGGAAAAAATCGTCGTTGACGTGGGCGTCCGGACTATAGCCCGCGAACGCCGAGTCGTACGGCCGCACCGGGCCCAGGTCGAGGTCGGATTGCCATCGCAACTCAAGCCGCAGCTTGTTCATGTGGCCGTCGATCATCTCGAAGAGCCGCTCGTAGCGCCCAAACATCTCGTCGAGCGAGGCCTGGTCTCCGGCGAAATACGAGCGAACGAACTCCTCGAATGCGGACGCCGTGCCGTCCTGCGTCCGCCAGAGGCTCGCGACCTGCCGCAGCCCCCTTTGGAGGCGCGGACGCTGGGCTTCACCGTATTGCTTGGCCAGATCATTTTCCAGGTTGACTGACGCATCGCCGATCCACGTGAGCATGGCCGCGGCCGGGGCCTCCGTTTGCGCTCGGAGAGGCGCCGCCGCGAATGCCGCAATCAACACAAACCGCGGAATTTTTCTCATGACTATCATTTTGAATTCCACTCAGTCTCGTCGTACGGAGATCAACCGCGTCACTATCCTACCCGCGCCGCCAGGCGGCGGCCAGGCCCGCGGCCGCGAGCGCGGCCAGCAGGAGCCCCCAGCGCAGGGCGTTCGAGGCGAAGCGGAAGCTCACCATGGTCGAACCCGCCGGCACGGCCACGGCCCGGAAGGCGTAGTCGGCGCGGCGCAGCGGCGCCCGGCGGCCGTTGACGCGGACGGTCCAGCCCGGATACCAGGAGTCCAGCAGCAGAAGCCAGCCCGGCCCGTCGGACTGCACGATGACCAGGACCTCGTCGGCCGTCTCCGAAAGCAAATGGGCGACCCCGCGCGCGTCCGTCGTGGACGCGGCGACGGGGCCGTCGTCCAGCCAGACGACGCGGCCCGGGTCGAAATCCGGAGCGCGGACGGCGGCGAGCGCCTGCTCCGGCGAGGCCGCGCGGGCCTCGCCGACGAAGACGGCCCGCCGTCCCGGTTCGGGCGCGCGAAAGACCAGGAGGTCTCCCGCATGGACCTTCTCCCAGCCGGGCGGGACGGCCAAGACGGTCCGGGGCGTGGCCGCCAGGGCGGAGAGCGCCAGCAGGCGCGGCGCGGGCGGGGGCGCGGCGGCCGCGGAATAGAAATCGAAGTCCCCCTGCTTGCCGGTCACCGCCTCCTCGTAGCGGCGCAGGCTCGCGAAGTCGCGCCCGCGCGCATCGCGCAGGCCGAGGGCCATCCCCGTGTCCGGCGGCAGGGCCCAGCCCAGGGCGAAGACGCGCCCCTCGCCCTGCTCGTAGGCCAGCCGCGCCAGTCCCGGCGTGCGGGGATAAAGGGTCGAGCCGGCGGCGGAAGGGTTCAGTCCCCAGCCTACGCGCAAAAGGAAGAGCGCCGCCGCCGGAGGCGCCCACCGCCGCCACGGCGCGCGGGAAAGAAACGCGAGGGCTGCCCCCCCCTCGACGAGCGCCGCGGCGCACTGGCCGACGGCGAAGCCGCGCTCCATCGCCGTGAGCCCCTCCCACGCCTGCGCGTAGCGCCAGGCGCAGGCGCTCAGCGCCGCGAGCAGGACCGCGCCCGCGGCCAGCAGGAAGCGCGGACCGGCCTCCTCATCCGCGGCCAAGCCGGCCAATACGGAGGAAGCAAACGCGAAGACCAGGAGGAGGCGCGTGGGGTTGACCGCGCAGAAGCCCGGCAGGACCTTCCAGACCCAGGCGAGAGGCGGCGCGCCGAGCGCCGCGGCGAGTCCAAAAAGGGCCAGCCCCGCGAGAAAAATGACCTCCGGCTCGCGGCGGCGGCGCGCCGCGGCGAGGACGGCCAGCGCGAGGGGCACGATCCCCACCCAGCCCGCGCGCTCGAGGAAGTTGCTCTGCGGCCCCAACTCGAAAGCCGCGGCCAGAACCTCGGCGCCATGCGCGGGCGAGCCCGAGGCCAAGGGCATGAGCAAATGGAGAACGGCCCACGGCGACAGGCGCGTGGCCCACCTCGCCAAGCCCTGCGAGGCCGCCGCCGTGGAACTCAGGCCGAGGTACTCGAAGTAGGTCAGGAGGGCGGGAGCGGCCAGGCATGCCCCGGCCAAGGCGGCCAGACCCGCGGCCGCCAAATTCCGCGGCGCGCGCCGTGAAAGGAAGACCGCGTACGCCGCGCAGGCGGCGAGGACGTGGAGGGCCGTGGGCGGATGGCCTCCGAGCAGAATCCCGCCGACGGCGAGCGCCACCGCGACCCAAGACCTCGGGCGGCCCTGCTCGAAGGCCCGGCCGAGGGACCAGAACAGAGCGGGAAGCAGGCACGCGGCGTTGGCGTGAGGATGCCCCAGCCAGGCGACCATGAAGCCGCAGAGCGCGAAGGCGACGCCGGATAGGGCCGCGCCCGCGCGCGAGGCGCCCAGCCGCCGCGCATGGAGGGACGTAAAAAGGCCGGCCGCGAAGACCTTCAGGAAGGCGGAGAGCAGGCTCCAGGCGACGGGCGGCAGCCAGGCGAGGAGGATTTCGGTGGGGAAGAAGGCCGCGGCCTGGGCGCAGGCCGCGAAGGGCACGCCGGCGGCGATGAGCGGGTTCCACGCGGGGAAATGCCCCGACAGGACCTCCCTGTGAAGGAAGAGCCGCCACGGCCAGAAGTAGAGGAGCTGGTCGGAGAGCAGACCGTTCCCGGGCCCGTGAGGAAGGACCGACGTCCAGGGCGCGAAGCGCCACAGCGAGCCCGTCGGGAAAAGCCCATGGCCGCGCAGGAGCGCCGGGGCGACCAGCGCCAGCGCCGCCGCCGCAAGCCAGACGGCATCGATCCGCCGGCGCTCGGGGTCCATGACGTAGAAAATAGGATATTTTCGTAGACTCTACCCAGGCCGCCCCGCATGAAACTGGTCATCGTCGAGTCCCCCAACAAGGTCCGCAAGATCCGCGAGTTCCTGGGCGCGGGCTTCCGCGTGGCCGCCTCCTTCGGCCACGTGCGCGACCTCCCCGCCAAAGGGGGCCTCGGCGTCGCCTTCGAGAACGGGAAAATCATCCCCGCCTACGTCATGCTCGAGCGCTCGGCCCCCCATATCGCCGAGCTGGCCGGCCTCGTCAAGCAGTCCTCGGAGATCATCCTCGCCACCGACCCCGACCGCGAGGGCGAGGCCATCGCTTGGCACGTGAGCCGGCTCCTGGGCGAGCACGCCTACAGCCGCGTCGTCTTCCACGCCGTCACCAAGGAGGCGGTGCAGAAGGCCATGACCGAGCCCCGCCCCTTGGACCAGCGCCTCGTCGACGCCCAGCAGGCCCGGCGCGTGCTCGACCGCGTGGTGGGCTGGCTCGTCAGCCCGACTTTGCGCAGCATCTCAAAGGAGGCCCGCAGCGCCGGCCGCGTCCAGTCCGTCGCCCTGCGCCTGGCGGCGGAGCGCGAGAAGGAGATCCAGAAGCACAGCATCGTGAACTACTTCATCCTCTGCGCCAAGCTCGAGAAAGGCGGCGCGCCTCCGCCTTTTTCGGCCAAGCTCATCGCCTGGAAGAGCCGGCCGCTGGCCCAGCGCCTGAGTGATCCAATCGTCGCCGAGAAAACAGTCGACTGGTGCAAAAAGCAGAAGTGGCTGGTTCTGTCTTGCGAGCGCCGCGACGCCGCCCGCAACGCCCCGCCCCCCTTTACGACCGCCACCATCCAGCAGGCCGCCTCCGTGCGCCTGGGCCTCAATCCCGACGTCACCATGAAGCTCCTCCAGAGCCTCTTCGAGGATGGGAGAATCACCTACCATCGAACAGACTCCAGGGCGCTGGCCCCCGAATCGACCAAGGAAGCGCGCGACGTCATCGCCGAGGATTTTCCTCCGGAGTACCTGCCCAAGGCCCCCATCATCCACGCCGCCAAGTCCGCCAACGCCCAGGAGGCGCACGAGGCCATCCGCCCCACTCATCCCGAGTCCGGCGCGCAGGCTCTGGGCGGCGGCGACCTTGGCAAGCTCTATCGCCTCATTTGGCAGCGTTTCATCTCCTGCCAGATGTCCTCCGGCCGCGACCAGATCACGACCCTCGACGTCGCCTGCGCGCCCGGCGCTTGGAAAAACGCCGAGGGCGCGCTCGAGCCCATGGGCGTGTTCCAGGCCAAGGGGAAGGTCACGCTCTTCGACGGCTGGCGCAGGCTGGCCGGCGAGGACGCCACCGAGGAGGCCAAGCGCAAGGGCAAGAAAGGCGCCGACGACGCGGCCGATGACGAGGAGAACAACATCGAGCTTCCCCTTCTCGACGCAGGCGACGAACTGGACCTTCTATCGCTGGCCGCGCTCAAACGCGCCACCAAACCCCCGCCACGCTACACGCAGGCCTCGCTTATCAAGAAACTCGAGCACGAGGGAATCGGCCGCCCCTCGACCTACGCCGCCATCATGCGCGTTATCCTGGAGCGAGGCTACGTCACGGAGGAAAAGCGCAAGCTTTCCGCAACGCCGCTGGGAATCTCCGTGACCGATTTTCTCATCCGCCACTACACCGGCAGCTTCATCGACCTGGACTATACCCGCCGGCTCGAGGACGACCTGGACCGCATCGCCCGCGGCGAGGCCGATTGGGAGAAGGTCGTCACCGCGGCCAGCTTCGGCGTGCTCGCCCTGGCCCGCCGCGCCGGCCTATGGTACGACCCTTTAGCCAAGCCCTGAGTCCCGGACCATGTGGCCTGCAATCATGTAGGACCTCTGCATGACGGTTCGGGCCTGATCGACCCTCCTGGGGGCCTTCCCATTCTGTTACCCTGGATCGAATGGCCACCAAAATAAAGTCTCTAGGCCGCCGAGCCCCGATCATCCTGTCGCGCTCTCTTCTGGCCGCCTGCCTCATTTCTATTGCGGCAAGCCGTGATGCCTTCGCCTTGGTCAGATCCAGTCCTACCCGACGGCAAAAACCGTCCATGTCGCTGGCTGACATGTCGCCAAAGGAGCCAAGATCATCGTGACGCCGGAGGGCTCGCTGTACGGATACGCCAGCAAAGACGAGCTATGGTGCAAGCCCGGCATGACCGAATTCAAAGGACGGAAGTGCCGAGACGTATCACAAATCGCGGAACCCGTCCCCGGCGGCAAGAGCGTGGAATATTGGGCTGAGTTCTCACGCAAACATGGCGTGTTCGTGTTGTTCAACCTGCCCGAATTCGATGGGATGTCTTTCTACAACACGATGGGCGTGACCGGCCCCAGCGGCTTCGTCGCCCGCTATCGCAAGCGCATGCTCTACCATACCGACTTGGCCTACGCGACGGCCGGCGCCGAGCCGACGGTGCTCAAGACCCAATACGGCTGCTTCGGCCTGATGATCTGTCTCGACGCCGGTCCGCAATCACCTTACTTCGAGGAATACAAAAACCTCGAAGCCGACGCCCTGATCATCGCCATGGATTGGGATGACGACCCTTCGGGACATTACGCCGCGAAGATGAAGTTCCGCGAGTGGGCGCTGCTCCATCAGATTGACATCTATGCCTCTGATTCCTCCCCCTGGGACGGGTCGGGAAAGTATCCCGCCACCGGCACAGAGAGGCAGCGCGACGGGCTCCCCCCCGATGCCGTCGGCGTCCAAGGTGTTTCTTTACACCCCATCCAGTATTAACTCCAGCGCTGTGCTGGGATGCGATATGGCTCGCGGTTGCAACCGACGACGCCGGCGCCCGAGGAGAAACTTAAATCCGTATTGGAAAGTCGAAGGTGCACGACTGGAAATCCGATTTACGCCCCTCCGAGAAATCACGCCTCCGATTTTCTCGTCGAGAGACTTCCTGGGTCGTCCTGTCTCGTAGTGCCGTTTGGACCCCCGAACACTACGTAAACACTACGCTGGAAAACGGCCCCTCCCGTGTCAGTCGAATTCGCTGATCACGCCGGCCTTGCCGCATTCGGGGCACTCCCAGGCGATTTCAGCAGGACCATCCGTGCGGAGAACATGGAGAAGGCCGAGACACCATGTCCGCGGACTTGGGCCCGCCATGCAGGGGATCTTGGAGTAGACCTTTTCTCCTACGGCGCCTTTACGTCCGGAACCCACGACGACGTTGATGAACTGAGCCATCTGCTTGGCCGGCGCGGGAGCCTTCGGATCCTCGATGGCGCCTTTGAAATGGTGAGCCTTCGTGAAGTACATGGGTTACTCCAACGAGAACAGGCCGTGCTTCCGCCAATTTCCCCGACTGCCGGGTATCGAAAAAGTACGCCGAACCGATCGCCAAACGGCATGAGCGCCTTTCGCATTCGCGGCAACGACACCGCTTTCCCCTCCGCACCTCCTGCAGGCGCCGCGCTCCGACGGCACGCGGTCTCGACTGTACCCGAAATATTACCGCGCTGGCACCCTGACTTAACCCCGACGGGTTATGCTGAGAGTGGTTGCAGTCGCGTAACGGCTGAGGGAAAGAACGCCGGAAGATAAAAATCGCGACTCAGGAGCTATCCGTCGCTCGATAGCGGGAGGATGTCATGACGACGAGAAAATGGTTGCTGTGCGGCGGTATGGTTCTGGGGATCGGGGCTCTCTGGACGCCTCATGTTCTGTCACAAGAGACGGGGGACTTCGTCCAGCCTGACGACGGTCCGGGCGTTGAGGGCCAGAAATTGCCGTCCGGCGGGCCGCAGGGTTTTCCCGGTCCGATGATGCGCGCCGGACCCGGAGGATTCGGCGGCGCAGGCATGCGCGGCGGGCCGATGGGTCCCGGCGGCGCGATGGGCCCGATGCAGGACCCGGAGATCCGCAAGCGCATCGAAACGGAGATGAAGCTGCGTCGGCAGGTCGGCGAGCTGGCGCGCAAGTACCGCGAGACCGGCGCGAAGGAGAAGGACGCGGTCAAGGCGGAGCTCAAGAAAGCCTCGGGCGAGCTGTTCGACGCCGAGTTATCGAACCGGGAGCACCGGGCCAAAAAGCTGCAGGAAGAGGCGGCCCGCGCCCAGGAGAGCGTCTCCAAGGGCAAGGCTAACCGGGACAAGATCGTCGGGCGCCGGCTGGAACAGCTGATCGCGGCGGACGGAGAGTGGTGACTATCGCTCCTTGGCGAGACGCTCGATGGCCTTGGCGATGTCTTGGTTGCCGGGGTCCAGCTTGACCCCGCTCTGCAGGAAATCCCACGCCCGATCCGCCCTGCCGTCGGCATATTCCTGCATGGCCTTGAAATAGAGGACGGACGCGCTGGCCTTGTCGGCCGTGGTCGGGGCGGAGGGGACCCGAAGCCTCTCCGCTCCGTGCGTCGGCGTCCGCGCGGCGTCTCCGCCGGACGACAGGCGCCCGTCGATTTCCAATATGACCGAGTGAAGCTCGGCGGCGGCTTCCGCGAGATCGCCCCGAGCGAGAAGCTCGTCGACGGGCGCCATCTTGCCCGGCGGCAGATAACGGATAGGGACTCCCGTCCCGAGCGCCGTCCGTATGAGCGCTCGGTGGCGCCGTTCGACGGTATGCTCGGTGGTCGGGGACCGCTTCTCCTCGTCGACGAGTCGTTCGAGGGTCCGCGTGTCGCCGTCGGATGCGGCGACCGATTTGAGATCAAGAATCACGACATGGACAAGCTTCGCCGCTTCGTCTGCCTGTCCTTCATCGAGGAGCCCCAAGATGCGCATGGCCGTCTGCCGGGGCATGCGACGTTCGTGGTCGCCGCTCTGCCGCACGAATTCCACCAGCTCCTTATAGCGCCGCCTCGCGTTCTTTCCCGTGGTCGGCGAGCGCTTCTCCCGGGAGACCAGTTCGCGCGCGGTGGACACGCGTTGAGAAGCGCGAATCTCGTCCTGGGCGCGTAAAGACGGGCACAGACACGCGACGACAATCGACAACAGCAACCTCGACATGCCTCTATTGTATCTGAAATGCAGCCGCCCTCGGACACACTCTCTGCTTCCCCTGCGACCGCTCACGGCGACCCTAACATTGCTAGCATTAGGAGAGAGGATTTTCATGACCGGGAGAAATGCGCGGGAGTTGAACGTGAGCGAGAACGGGTTCTTCTTCGACC
>MGTX01000004.1:106433-224547 GCA_001799675.1 Elusimicrobia bacterium GWA2_66_18 | reverse complement strand
TCATGGAGTCAGAGTAGCCCCGGCAAGGGAAAGTATCTACCGCGCTACGGTAAAAAGACGACAAAAAGTCGGTAAACCGTAGGCGAATGTCGGCCGGCTTATTATGGAAGCGGGAGTTCGATGTTTATGGGTTGAGGATGCATTGCCCTCCCAGGCTGGTATTGACGATTCTTTGCACGTCTATGACGTTGCACGCGCCATCGCCGTTTAAATCCGACGTGCAAGCCGCCGCGCCCAGCGCTTGATTAACCTGCAATTGCACGTCCACCACGTTGGTCGACCCGTCCCGGTTGACGTCGCAGGCCGAATAGACGCTCAGCGCCAGGCCGGCAGAGCCCGTGCCGCCCGCGTTCGTGGCGCTGATGGTCACGCTGGATATCCCAATCGTCGAGGGCGTTCCGGAGATGAGGCCCCCGGTGCTCACCGACAATCCCGCCGGCAGGCCCGCGGCGTTGAAGTTGGTGGGGCTGTTGGTGGCGGTTATCTGGTAGCTCAACGCGGTTCCTACCGTGCCGGTCGAGGTCAGCGCGCTGGTGATGACCGGCGCGAGGCTGCCGGTCGCGGTGTAGGTGACCGTTATCGTATCCGTAGAGATATTATTGGCCGCGTCTTTGGCGGTCACCGTGATGGCATTGATTCCCGAAACGAGCGAGACGCCGGTCAGCGACCAGGAGGTCGTGCCTATGGCGGCGCCGGAGGCGCCGGTGGCGGCATTCGACCAGGCGACGGAGGCGACCCCGACATTGTCCGAAGCCGTGCCGGAAAACCCGATGGTCGCGGAGGCGGTCGCGTAAGTGGGCGCCGTGGTAGGGGAAGTGATGGCTATGGTCGGCACGGTGGTGTCGAGGTTGTTGACCACCACGGTGATGGCCGCCACGGCGGCATTGCCCGAGGTGTCGACGGCTCTGGCGGTGATGGTATGGGCGCCGAGAGCAAGCGCGGCAGTATTGAGACTGAAGGTCCAGGAAGCCGTGCCCGAGGCCAGGCTGTAGGTCGCCCCGTCGATAGAAACAGCCACGCTCGAGACGGCCACGTTGTCGGAGGCGACGCCGGTGATGCGCGTGATTCCAGATATCTTGCTTCCACCAGCCGGAGTGAGAATGGAGACAGCAGGCGGGACCGTGTCCGCATAGGTGACAGTAAGCCCAAATACCGCTGTCTGAATATTTTCTCCGACAATAGCCTTGATCTCAACTGGATAATTGCCCGGCGGGGTACTGCTGGAGGTCGTGACAGTAAATTCCGATTGATAGCTTGGCTGTGCCGTGGAGGCGGTGGGTAAAAAATGAATATAGGCATCTCGGGGCAGATTGGCGGCATAAAGAAGCACCTGACGGTTAGTGATATTCGAGGCGGTAACGGTTATGGGATCGGTGACAGACGCGCCTTGCTTGACGACCACATCCATGGGCTTACTAATACTAAAAATAAAATCAGGTTGTTTCATTTTTTTGGCATTCCAGGAAGCGTCTCCTGAAACAGAAATAATTTCGTCGATTTTTTCCCAGCCTTTGGCCCAAACCGAGGCAATCATGCCTTGAGCGTTAGGGCTTGGGATGTTAGCCAGGTAGTCAGTGAAATTTTTGATTGTTTCTTTAGCCGTCCAAGTAACGCCTAAGACCTGGTGTCCCTTCAGCGCAAAGGCAAGGGCGGTTGGAAACATGGGAGATATCTGATTGTAATGCCAGTCGTTGATAACAATGCCCTTGGGAATTCTTGAAAAAAGATTAAAGTCCCTGTACTCGCTGCCGTGCAAACCATTACCACCGCCAGATTCGCCTACCATACATGGATATTCCTCTTTGGAAACCAGCATGTCGCCCCACATCCAGGTCTGCAGTTTTTTTATATTACTGATGTAATTATAGAGTGTCTCCACATCGGAGAGGAATAGATCGGGGGGAAGCATTACTTGCGGCGGATTAAATGCCGCGAGCTCATCTTTTGTCTTTTGATTAAATCCGGCGACCTCATCATGGCCGATATGTATGGCTTTGATCGGCTTAAGCTTCAGGAGAATGCCATAATCCGAATTATGAAGTTCGGCAAGCTCGTCGATGATCGGGCGAACATGGCTATAGACTTCCGCTTTTTGTGGATTGTAGGTGTCGTAATTGTACAACAGCTTATCAGGAAATACTCCATTGAAAAATCTACTTACTTTGGCCAAAAGATCGATATTCGGAATAAATTCCAGGCCGTTTTCTTGGGCATAGTCGATGACCTCAAGAAATTGTTCTTTAGACCAGTAATGGGAAGAAGATCGACCGCCATATGTATCCAATTTAACCCTATCCGTGAGCATCAGGATCAGGGTATTGTAATTGTGTAGACGAGCCTGATGAATAACCCCCCTAACATCCTCCGGAGAAACATATCCGTTTGGATTGCCATCAGAATAAGCTTTAACAGCAACCACGACATGAAGGGCCCGCGTTTTCAATTGAGGACCGTCTATGGTTGATTGGGCATTAATCTTTCCATTATTTTTAATAACCGTCCTTTCCAACGTGGATAAGCCATGTAAAGCCCCGAGTTCCGACGCGCCGACGATCTCCACACTGCCTTGGGTGATATGAAGCCAAAAGCTTTCATTGCCCCTGATTTTAAACTCAGCCGCGACATCGCTTGGTATCGCTATACCCTGGCTGCTGGCTAGAGTTCCGGCGATTATTTTTACCTGGTCGCCTGCGGGCAGAGTCGAAAGAGCGGTCTCCAAGGATGCGAGAGCGGCTGGATATAAATCCCGAATGGTGAAACCGATATCTAAGGCGGTATTCGGCTGAGGTCCTATCTTTATTTCCGCGACAGTGGTGACGGTCGAATCCGCTGAGACCGCGAGATTGCCCGCCGCATCGCGCGACCGGACGCGGAAATGATAGAGAGTGCCCGCGCTCAGGCCCGACAGGGCCTGGCTATGCGCCGTCACCAGCGCCGTTTTGAGCGCCGTCATCGTTCCATAAGCCGTCGAGGTTCCGTATTCGACCCGGGAACTGGAGGCCTCATCGGTGATCCAGCTAATCGTCGCCGCGCCGCTCGAGACCTCCGCGGCGGCCACGGCGCTGATGATGGGCGGCGCGTTATCGACCGTGACGCTCACCACGGTCGAAGTCGAAGCGTTGCCGGCGGCGTCTCGCGCCACGGCCGCCAGGACATGGACCCCGGCGGCGACCGACCTCGTGTTCCAGTTGACGCCGTATGGGGGGGCCGTATCTTCCAAGCCGAGATTGGCCCCGTCAAGCTTAAACTGCACGCCCGTCACGCCGATATCGTCCGCGGCCTCGGCCGAGATCGCGACCGCCGGGCCCGCAACCAAGGCGCCCGCCGTCGGCGTGGTCAAGGACATCGTCGGCGCCGTCACATCGGTCGCGGCCGCGGTCGTGAAAGTCGAATCCTCCGAAACCGCGAGATTGCCCGCCGCGTCGTACGACCGGACACGGAAATGATAGAGCGTCGACGCGCTCAGGCCCGACAGGACCTGGCTGTGCGCCGTCGCCAGCGTCTCGTTGAGCGCCGTCATCGATGAGTACATCGTCGCGTAGGCCGACGAGGTCCCGTACTCCACCTGCGTATCGCCCGGCTCGTTCGTCGTCCAGCCGACGCTCGCCGCGCTGCTCGAGATCGCCGCGGCGGCCGCGGAGTTGATGACGGGCGCCGCGTTGTCGACTGGGCAAGTTGAGCTCTTATAAGGATTGCTGTTATTTATTTCATTAAAAACGGCCATATAATAATTATTTAAGTATTTTGGATTCCAGACGGCGAAACCGCGGGCGGTGGCGGTATAGGTGGAGTAAAGAACGTTCTTGTAGGCATCATACATCTGGCAGGCGGATAATCTTTCGACCGGCTCGGTGGCTGTCGTTTTTATGGTCGATAAAGCAATAACGGGGATGCCCATGTTTTCGAATTTTGCCAGATCATTATTTATTCTTATTTTTCTTTGATTCCAGCAGGCCTCCGGCCCATTGGGATCCGTAAGGCAGGAATTGCCGGGGTCTCCTCCAAACCACTGGGCATACTCCATCGGCATAAAAAAATCCGAATAGTTTTTAATCTTTGCCAAGTCTTCTTGCATATCCGTGCTATTGGTGTAAATTCCCTTGACTAAGCCGGCATTGTAGAGACTCCTGTTTCCTGATTGGACGGTCAAACCGAAGAGCAAGCCCTTGCTATGGGCGTATTCATAAACATCCTTGAGCACTGCCGATGCCAGAACATTGTCGATAGCATTGGTATCACTGTATTCCCAATCCCAAGTTATGCCGGATATCTTTTGCTTATATGTATTATTTGCCAGCAATGAATCGATATTCGCCTTAATCGTAGTTGTTTGTGTGCTCAAAACATATGCATCGTTCCTCGCGACAGGGGCATACGAGATCATCACGGGCCTGGTCTTGGAGCATTCGCTGGGATATTGCCCGCAATAAGATATAAACGTTGAACTTCCCAAAACCTGCCAGCCAAAAACCAAATCGTTGATTAAGGGATTGTTGTCTTTAAAAGCCGGACCCGGCCAAATTCCGATTGATTTAAGAAATAGCGTCTGGTCCTCTGAAACCGCGAGATTGCCCGCCGCGTCGCGCGTCCGGGCGCGGAAATGATAGAGCGTGCCCGCGCTCAGGCCCGACAGGGCCTGGCTGTGCGCCGTCACCGGCGTCGCGTTGAGCGTCGTCATCGTTCCATAGGCCGTCGAGGTGCCGTACTCCACCTGCGTATCTCCCGGCTCGCTCGTCGTCCAACCGACGCTCGCCCCGTTGCTGGTGATCTCCGTGGCAACCGCGGAACTGATGGCGGGCGGCGTATTGTCGACCGTGACGCTCACCGCGGTCGAAGTCGAAGCGTTGCCGGCGGCATCTCGCGCCACGGCCGTCAGGACATGGGCGCCGGCGGCGGCCGACCTCGTGTTCCAACTCACGCCATACGGGGCAACCTTGTCCTCCGAGCCGAGATTGGCGCCGTCGAGCTTGAACTGCACGCCCGTCACGCCCACGTCGTCTGCGGCATCGGCCGAGACCGCGACCGCCGAGCCCGAAACCGAGACGCCCGCCGTAGGCGCGGTCAAGGACACGGTCGGCAGCGGGCAAGCTGAACTCTTGATTGGATTGCCGTCCTTGATGCTATTAAAGACGGTCATATAGTCTTTATCCAATTCTTTAAGCTTCCAGATTGCAAAACCATCGACGGTCGGGGTAAATGTGGAGTATAGAACGTTTTTATAAAGATCATATATTTGACAAGGACTAAGCTTTTCGATGGGCGAATTAAGTGTTTTAATATTTGCAGCAACAATGACGGGAACGCCGGAGGTTCTCAGCGCGCTGAATTTAGTCAAATCCTTGTTAATTCTTATTTTTCTTCGATTGAAGCACTCCTGCTCCGTCAAAAAATTGCCCTCCGCATCCTTGTCGCATGCATTGCCCCCGAACCACTGAGCGTACTCCATGGGCATAAAGAAGTCGGAAAAAGATTTAACCTGAGCCAAATCGATAATACCAACGCGCGATAGAGATATATCTCCAGGCTGGACGGTGATGCCAAAGATTAATCCCCTTCTGTGGCTGTAACCATAAATTTTCTTCAATGTCGAAGCGGCGAGCCCAGTGCTTATGGAGACACCTGTGTCATTTTCCCAATCCCAATTAACGCCTCGTATCTTTTGTTTGTAGGCTGGATTAGCAAGTAATGCGTCCATTTCTTTCTTGATCGCTTCCACTCGAATATCGAGTCCGTTATCGCTGATATCTTCAGCGCGGCTGAAGTTGATGATAATTGGCCTAGCTGGGTTCGCCAGTTCAGACGGATACTGAGCGCTGTACGCTATAAAATCCGTGGATTTAAACACTTGCCAGCCAAACATGGGGTCGTTGACAATATTATTAAATGGAACATTAGATGTCCACGCTCCCATCGATCCATTTTTAAGGAAGAGCGCTGAATGCGACCAATTAAAGAAGAATGCGTCCTTAGGCGGCACCGATACGCTCGCTCCCTGGTCGTATTGTGCGGTCTCCGTGGCTCCGTTCATTAAAGTCATTGGATAAGGAGCTGATATGAACGCGGTTGCGTCATTCGACAAATTGACATACACAATACCATTCTCAAATTCACGTTTATAGGCATCACTCGCAACACCGGCATATTTGTTATCAATAGGACTTCCCAAATCCAACGCAATTTCCTTCGGATCTGAACTAAGTTCTCTCGGACCATAATCCGGGCCGTATTTAAAAAAAGTGTAACCGGGTCTATGACCGAGCAGGAAACTGCCAAGGCAATATCTTTTGATTTGCTTTGCATTAATAATAGCGGCCTGATCGCTGTTATAGAGAGCTGTCGAGCCGCTGTGATTGACCTTTTGTAGAATAGTTTTATTGTGCGGAGCCCCACTTGAACTAAGCATGATGCCAATATCATTCAGCATCTCTTCAGGGGCCCACAGTCTATAGTCTTTCCCGGTTCCATCGCTCGCATCTTGTCTCCACATGCAGAAACCTTCGTTCATTGTTCCATCGGAGTATTCAAGAAGATCCGTATTCCTGCTGGGCGTATAATTTCTACGACCGATCCCATTATAAATAATACTCTCAAACGCTCTCTTCGATTCGATAAACAACTGATTCAATCCCAAATTATAATCAGAGACTTTATTGGTGCTTATTAAAACATTCCAATCGACGTTCCAGCCGCTGATGGTTGAGGTCGTCGTGATTTTTCCGTAATCGCCCAAAGGCCTGGAATTATCGAAGAAAACGCCGTCATAAGGCGTATTCTGCTTCCAATGACTTATGACGCCGATGGCCCACTCCCGGTATTGGGCATTGGAAAGATCGACGAAAGCAGTATTGGCGTCATCAAGATATATAACGTTGCCTTTCTTGTCCCGCAACAGCCAATCATCTTTAAACCCAGCCCTCTCCCTGTTATAATATTTTTTAAAATTATCATTTGAAGTGGTGGACTTATCCATCCAGAACATCAAAGAGGAACTGTAATAAACATTTATCTTTATGCTATTATTTTTATTCTTTATGTATCGTGCATCTTCCTGCTGTCTGGCGCTGTCCCACTGGGCATGAAATTTTGCGATATTCAAGATGCTGTAATTATTGGCGATCCTTACCATTTCCTCGGCTGAAAACTGGCGGGTGCTGATGCCGATATGCATAAATAGCGAGGTCGTTGATATTTGGGAAGTTTCCTGCGCAAAGATGATATCGCTGGATAATAAAAATAGAGCGGCTAGAAAACTCAAGAGGATTTTAGAATATGCCCAATAATAGTCAGGCCTGCGTTTACGGGCCCAGGACACATTGCCCTCCCAAACCGGCATTGACGCCCCTTTGAACGTCGATGACGTTGCAGAAGCCGTCGCGGTTCAAATCCGACGTGCACGCCGCCACGCCCAAAGCCTGATTGACCTGCAATTGCACGTCCACCACGTTGGTCGACCCGTCCCGGTTGACGTCGCAGGCGGAATAGACGCTCAAGGTCAGGCCGGCAGAGCCCGTGCCGCCCGCGTTCGTGGCGCTGATGGTCACGCTGGATGTCCCAATCGTCGAGGGCGTTCCGGAGATGAGGCCCCCGGTGCTCACCGACAATCCCGCCGGCAGGCCCGCGGCGTTGAAGCTGGTGGGGCTGTTGGTGGCCGTGATCTGGTAGCTAAAAGCGGTCCCTATAGTGCCGGTCGAGGTCAGCGCACTGGTGATGACCGGGGGGTTGCCGGTGTAGGTTACATACAGTGGAACTATGCCCAGAGGGATTTCCGCCTTGCCATTAAGCGCACTGATAGTGTATGTCTTAAAGGCTTTGGCATAGCCGGCATTATCCACCTCTTGTCCGGTAGCGAAATCAGGGATCGCCTCGGTTATTTTGACTTCAGGCGTGTTATCGTCAACGGCAATGGATAGGGTTGGACTATACTTATTTATGCAGGCCGTATCCATTCCCGGTTTAGCGAGATTGGGGCGCGGGCATTTATTCCACCAGTCCCACCAGGTGAAATAATTCGTTTTGCCGCCATTAACTATTTTATAGGAGTAGACATCGTTCACTCCCGTCGCTAGGGCTTCAATCTTGCTCCAATCTTTTCCCTTTGAGACTTCAATCAGTTTTTTATAGGCGAAATATGACAATTTCTTCACGCCTCTTCCTGGATCAGGACATGGAAGCCATCCGTCCACGCATTTTTGATTTTTTGAAACACCATCAGGAGTTCCATCATATATCAGGCTCACATATTGAAACTGCACATGGTTCTCTCCCTGGTATTCCGCGCGCTCATAAATAGTTGACCATGGTATTTTTTTAACGCCATTGGCCAGATTGTAGACGAATCTCTTGACTAAGAATTCCGCCTGATCTCGCTCGCTCTGCTCATTATCCATCAACCCTTTCCTTTCCTGAAGGTCTTGTCCGGAATAAGTCCCTCCAGCCCTTATCAGAAACTTTTTATCGCCGTATCCGTTCTCCTGCAAGAACTTGATGAAATATTTTGCGCTATAATCCTTCTCATTTGTCTGATAATTATCAAATTCCCCAAACCAGTGGGACTCCCAATAATCGAACGGACTATAATCAAGATTGGCTTGTTTAAGTTTTGAAAAAACCAGCTTATAAAATTCGCCGTGTCCTCCTTTCAAGTCTGTTCCCGATCCCGTGCCAGCCAGGACAATTTCAGATTGAGGCGTTAATTTTCTTAATATTTTTGATGAATCGATCACGAAATCAGCATAAGCGGTAGTTGCCTTATCAATATCATTATTGAAAGTACTTTTATATTCCGAGCTCACCTCATTGTACAGATTCCAGCTGGCGACATGCCAACCGGAATCGCCAGAGACCTGACGTCCATAAGCGGTTGCGTAGTTAACCAAAGCGGTCAGATAATCTTTATGCGCCTGCCGTGAAATGGGCCCATTCGGCAAATAGGTTGTCCCATTTTCCCTTTTTTTCCCATCAGTGAATTTATAGTTTGAAGGCGGGCCCAGCACTACCCATAAGTTGGCTTTCCCTTGACCAACAACAAGATCTATTAAATCTTTAGCCAAGGAAAAATCGTATTTCTGGCAAGTAGTCGCATCGCAAGCCGCCTCCATATGTCTCCTGGCTATCTCGTCAACAATAAACCCGGCGACGCCATCCTCGCCTTTGCTTAAACCGAGATCCTTTAATATTGCCGGTAATTCGGCTTTTGTTTTAAAATCGTCCTGACCATAAGGATTGCTCACTCCCAAAGGCAGTTCTTGCGGGATCGGCCCTTCCAATTCCCCGGCCTTGGCTGTATTTGCCAAAGACAAGCCTCCGGCGCAAGAAAACACCGCGAGCGCCGCCAATAAAACCGGGCAAACAGACCTTGTTGATATGATCATTGGTTTTTCCTTTGCCGAATCAGCGGCTACGGGCCGAGGATACACGGTCCTCCCAAGCCGGCATTCACATCCCTTTGGACATCGATCACATTGCACAAGCCGTCGCGGTTTAAATCCGACGTGCAGGCCGCCGCGCCCAGAGTCTCATTGACCAGTAATTGCACATCCACCGCGTTGGTCGCCCCATCCCGGTTGACGTCGCAGGCTGAATACACGCTCAACGTCAGGGTCTTGGCGTCCGTTCCGCCCGCGTTGGCGGCGCTGATGGTTACGTTGGATATCCCGGAGATCGTGGGCGTTCCGGAAATGAGGCCCGTGACGGTGTCGACCGACAAGCCCGCAGGCAGGCCCGCGGCGTTGAAGCTCGTGGGGCTGTTGGTGGCCGTGATCTGATAGCTCAACGCGGTTCCTATCGTGCCGGTCGAGGTCAGAACGCTGGTGATGACCGGCGCAAGGCTGCCGGTCGCGCCGTAGACGTCGGCCGCCACCAGGGCCGGGAGCATCTCCAAGTAGGTGGGCGATTGCGTGTGGTCGATGACGAGGGGATCGGTTCTTTGGAAATTCATGTAGTGGAGCCCGTAATGCTGCTTCCAGAACGCCGTCACCGCCGGATTCGTAGACTCGAACATGTCCCATTGCGAATGCATGAGCCTGCCCAAATCGGGGTTGAACCGGCTCCAAAGGCCCCAGCCGCCCGTGGCGATGGAATTGGAGAGGTCATAGGGGGCATGGGCGAATCCGATGCGCTGGGAATAATTGACGCGGTACCAGCCGTTGCTGCCGTCCATGAAATTCGAGAACAGCGGATATTTGAAATCGCCGTTGAAGATCTTGTATAGGACTTGGTTGGCGACCCCTGTCATGGCGGCGTCGTCGGGGAAGGTTTCCCACGTGACGGCGCGGTTGTCGTACAGGGTGCCGAGCGCGTGGACAAAGCGCCGCGCGTGGCTGATGTCCCAGCCGATTCCGTCGGCCGGCAGCGTGTCGTCGGCGGCGACGACGACGGCGCTTTCCCCGGCGGGGGCTATCGAGGAAACGGTCAGGGTCAGATCGGCGGAGCACGGCGGCGCGCAGCGGCCTGGGCTCAATGAGGCGTCGACTCCAGGCGGCAAGAGCGCGGGGAAAAAACGCGCAGACTCCCCGGCTCCGGCCGTGAGCGCGGCCGTGACCGTGTAAGCGGCCGAGACCTTGGTCTGACGGCTTTTCGCCGCCGATAGCGAGAAATCGAACAGGGGCGCGGGCGGGAGCCGCTTTGCGACGAGCAGGTGAAGAGAAGTCGCTCGTTGGACGCCGTTGGCCGCCGTTCCCATCACGGTAACGTGACGATGGCCGGTCGGCGTCGAGCTGCCGATCGATAAAGTTAAAACCGTGGAGCAGGCCTTGCCGCAGGACGCCGTGTTCCAGGCGAGGGGATTGAAGGCCGCCGTCGTGCCGGGGGGCAGACTCGATGCGGAAAACGTCACCGTCGTCGAAGACAGGTTATTGAGGATCAGAAGGTCGATCGGGGCGGAGACGGAGGAGTCTTGGGATGCGAGCAGGCTCCCGCGGTCAATGACCTGGAAATTGCCGCTGTAACCTGGGGTCGACGTCGTGAAAATAAACGACGTCTTTCGCGTGATCGCGCCGGGAAATGCGGCGCCCGTGTAACCGGCGTAGGAAAAATCGGGGTGGTCGAACCATTGGCCGGCGAAGAAATCGGCGCCCTGAACGGCGTTTCCCTGGAAGTCCTTGAGCGCCGTCCGCGTCATCCGGCTTTGGATTAATCGGGTGCCGAGGTTCACGTACGCCAGGAGCCGCCTCCTCTGGTCGGCTGGGATAGGAACGAGGGCGGGATCGGCCTGGTTGGCGGCCAAAAGCTCCACGACTCCCGAGATGATCCACAGGTCGGTGTCCGTGACCGCCCTGCAATAGGAAGGTTTGGAAGGCAAAGCTCCGCTCAGTAACGCAGCGAGATAGTCGTAATGGTCGTAGATATGGCCGCCGCATACGCTCCAATATCCGAATTGCCGCGTCTCATAAATCCATTTATTGTAGTGATCCTGAAGCAGGACGGGGACATAGGCTTGGGCCATAGGCTGCATCGCGGCGGTCCGCTGCCGGGGGGCGAGCCCGGCCACGGCGTGCACGGCGGCGGCCGCGAGGTAGAGGAACTGCGAGCTGACAAGTGGGACTTCGGCGTGGGGAGCGCCGGCGAAATTCGGGCAGAGCGGGCTGTCGCAGTGCCATTCGCGGTAGGTAGCCGTCGATCCCGTCGCGTGGTTGAATTTGGAGGTGACCTGGAGATAGTCGGTGGCGCCGGACAAGAGCTGGGCGAGATCGCCGATCTTGCCGTAATCTCCGCAAAGCTGGGCTGAGCGCAAAAGATTGGCGGTCAAGTTCTCGAACTCATAGAGGATGTAGGGGTTTCCGATGGACAGGCTCACCTGTAGGTTGCGGGCCAGGGAAAGCTTGCGATTAGCCCAGATGGCGTCTAGAACCTGGGCTTGGGTGGAATAGCAAACGCTCCAATCCAGCGCCGAAAGCCGCGGAGAAGACATAAAAAAGAAGACCGCCGTCATGAGCGCAAATTTCATACCATCGATCCTTTTTCCGACATCGGTGACGTTGTCGGAGGCGGCACCTATGAGTGCCATAACCCCGGATACCGTGCTTCCGAGGGAGCCCAAAGATTGAGATTTTGGTCTGTCGGTAGTATAGTTGGGCGGCCTTGGGAAAGCCAGTAAATAATTGGTAATGTCTGTCGCAAGCCGCGTAGATCCCCGATCCTTGTAACAAAAGCGTGGTTGACGCCGTTCCTCGGCCTGTTACACTGGGGGGATGCGTCGTACTTTCCTCATAGTCGTGCTCGCGGCCCTATCGAGGTCAGCGGGCGCCGCCGTTGTTAGCGATACCGTGGGCCTCGTGCAGATCCGGGCCGCGGGCGACGCCCGCTGGCGTCCGGCGGGCCAGGCGGCGCGTTCCCTCGCCGTCGGGGACGCGGTGAGGACCGGGTTTGGCGCCCGGGCGGTCGTGGTTCTCGAGGCGGGAGAGACGCTCGCCCTCGCGGGGAACTCCCATCTTCTCCTCGTCGAGAGCTCGGGCGTGGGAAGCGTCGTCAACCTGCTCTTCGGCTCGATGCGTCTCTCGGCGCAGGCGCTCAAGGGCCGAGAGCTGGTGCTGCGTACGCCCACGGCGACCGTGCGGGCCCGCGGTGAGACGGTCTCCTGGATGGCTTCGGTATTCGGCGGCGGCAACACGGTGCTTCAGGTCGACAAGGGCCTCATCGGAGTCGAGGACGAGCGCGGCCGCGGCATGCTCCTGCGCCAAGGACAGCGGTTGCAAGCCGACGCCGGGGGATTCCACGAGCCGATCGAGGCGCCCACCGTCGACCAGACACGCCGCGACGAATTCGCCGCAAGCATGCGTCGAGAGTTCGCCTTGGAGTTGGCTCGCGACGAACCCCAGCGGCTGGTCGCCGCCGAGACGAGGCGCGCGGACCACGAACTGGGGCATGTGCTGACCGACGCCGACGGGCGCCGCGTGCGGGCCGAGGAGTATCTGGTGAGGTCGTCGGCCGACAGCTTCTCATTCGTCGCGCTCAACGGACGCCGCGAGGGAGGGCTGTCCTGGTTGACCTGGACGGGGGTCTTCGACCGCGCTCTTCCTCGCGATCTTTCGGACGTGTTCTCATCGCTTTCGGGCCATGCGGACGCGCCCGCCGCATGGACGCTCGTCTCCTACGAAGCGGTCCGGGGGAGCTTCTCCGATTCGCTCATCATGCGCGGAGCCGGCGGACATCAAGTGGACCTTAATTCCAATGCGGACCCGACGGACGACGTCTCGAGCCTCTTCGACCCCGCGACCGACGCATATGTCAGCGTAGCGGGGCGCCCGGTCTTCCGCACGCTCTTCGACCGCTCGGGTCTCTACGCCGACGGCGTGCTCAAGCGCGGTTGGACCGGCGTGAACCTCTCAGCCCAGGCCGACGCCCTGCCCTCCTCGCTCAACGACCCGCTCACCGGCGCGGCGCTGGCCGCTCCCCTGCCGGCCTTCACCGCGAACTCCACCTTCCCGGACGGCTCTGCGACGCGTCGTTTGGACTTGGAATCTTACGCCGACGGCTCGGCCTTGGGCCTGGAAACGCGCCGGGTCGCAGACGGCTTCCAACAGACCCAGACGGCGACCGAGTTCAACGGACGCTCCATCCAGGTGCTCTTCTCGCCGCGCATCCTGGCCGAGACCGGGGATATTCCGTGAGACACTCCTTTCTGAGCGCCATCCTTGTTTTGAGCGCGTCTTTCGCGGGGGCTGTCGAGTGGACTCCGGTCGGCGGGATCACCGTCTTGGGAGGGATGCAATCCTTCGCGGGCGAGCGCGGCTCCCTTTCGGGCAACGCGGACGCTTCCTTTGCGCCGGCGATGCGCCTCGACGATCGCTTGTCGCTGCTGCCCTCCGTCCGCGCCGAGTATGAGGGCACTCGCCGCGTAAACGACGTCCTCGGGACCGCGACGAGCGCCCAGGAGCGCTTCGAGAGTCGACTCGCAATCCGCGCGGTATGGTCGCAGCCGTCCTCGCGCTGGCGTTTCAAGCCCGCCGTCGCCTATGCCCGCGAGATGCTCAAGGAAACCAAGGATGAGACCTGGGGCCTGGGCCTCTACGATCAGGTCCGCTGGACGGCCGGAGCCGAGGCCGAACTTATGACCGTTGCACCGCATAGTCTGCGCTTGGCTGTGGACTGGTTCCAGGTTGCCTACCCGAACTACACCACCCTCGAATCCCAGGCGGTCTTCCAGTTCTCGGGACAATCCCTGGCGCGCGAACTCGTCGGCGACCGCGTGCTGGACCGCACGGGTTGGCAGTTCCGTGTCGGCGGCGATGCTTCCCTGGGATCACGCGCCGTGGCGGAGGGCTCGCTGCTGGGCGTCTGGTCGCGCTTTCCCTCCCAGCCTCTCGTCGACGAGGGAGGGCAACTCTCCGGACGGACCCGTCAGGACTTCCTGACGTCAGCGGCGTTCGCCCTGCGCATGCCCCACGACTGGAACGCGGATCTGCGCGCGCGCGCGGGCTTGGAACTGGGCGTAAACGCCAATACCTCCGACCAGAACGGCTACGATGCGACTCGCGGACGCTTCCTTGCCGGTTTCTACGACTACGTCGAATGGCGCGTCGCGCCCTCGGCCAGCGTCGTGATCGGTCCGCCGCGCCGCCCCGTCACCGCCCAGTTGAAGCTGGGGCGGCGGCAGCGTCATTATACGCGGCGTCCCCCGCAGGGCGAAACAGGGGCCTACGGCTCGGGCTCTCTTACGACGATCGAGTGGACGTTCGGCGCGTCGCTGGACTACCCGATGGCCCGGCGCTTGAGTCTGCTGTTCAGCGTGGAGCGCGTCAGCGCCTCCTCCAACCAGCGCTACCAACGCTACTACCGCTATGCCTACGAGGCCGCGACGGCTCTGGCGGGATTGAGGTGGGATTGGTGATGGCGCGACTGCTCCCCGCGACGTGCCTCGTCCTTCTGGCCGCGACGGCGGCGCGGGCGGCTTCGATCTCCTGGGTGGGTGGCGCCGTCGGCGACTGGAACCAGCCGGCTAACTGGTCGGGCGCGGCGGCGCCGGGCCCTCTAGACGACGCGACCATCGCCTCGGAATTAGTGGTCGTCTATTCGACGGACCCTCTCGTCTCGGTCCGATCCCTGAGCTTGGGCGGAGCGGGCGCGGTGCTGAGGATCTCGACGGGATTGGCCGTGTCCTCCGGACTCGACGTCCTGGGCGGCGCCGCCATCCAGGTCTCCACCCCTCTAACGATCACGGCCGGGATCTTTACTCTCCATCCCGGTTCCAGCATGACCTTCTACGGCCCCGCCGGCACGATGAGTCCGGGGGCCGTCTTCATCTCGGCGGGCTTCTTCGATCTGCGCGCGGGCTCCACCGTGACCATCAAGGGCCGCGGCTATGCGGGGGGCGCGGGTGCGGCCGCCGGATCGGGACCCGGCGGCGGCGGCGCAGGGTCGGTCGTCATGGGCGGCGGCGGGGGCGGGCACGGGGGCGCCGGCGGCTCCGGCGGGGGCGGCTCCGGCGGCGGGCCGGCCGGCGACGCCATGCCTGCCGTGGACTCGGGTTCGGGGGGAGGAGGCACGCCCTCGGCCGACGGCGGCGGGGGCGGCGGTTTCTTCCAGGTGGACGCAGCCACCGCCTCTCTCGACGGTCTGCTCGAGGCCGACGGCGATCCGGGTGTGACTCTCGGTTTGCAGGGCGGCGGCGGGGGCGCCGGCGGTTCCATCGTGGTCTTGGCTCAGGTGATCACGGGATCCGGCACGCTCAGCGCGCGCGGCGGCGACGGCGGCGCCGGCGCCAATTTCGGAGGCGGGGGGGGCGGCGGAGGCCGGGTATGGATCCAGGAAAGCTCGGGCTATTCCATCTTTCACTCAGCCCTTAACATCCTTGTCAATGGGGGCAGCTTCGGCGCGGGCGTCGCTTCCGGCGGCGGCGGATCGGGCGGCGCCGCCTTCATGGATCCGCGCCATTGGACGGGCCTGGGCGCCGATGCCCTGGCCTCCACGCCGGCGAACTGGAGCGAGGGCTTGTCTCCATCGGGCGGCGAACGCCTGGTCTTCGGAGCTTCTCAGACCGTGAAGGGGTGTCTCTGGAACATGCCCTCCGTGTCCGTGGGCTCGATGACGCTGACCACCGCCTTGTCGACGACGGTGGTCCTGGCGTCGTCTTTGACCGTGACCGGGGCTTTCGAGATGGCGGGCGGTACGGTCGTAGCCGGGGCGGGGCTCCTGCTCACCCTAGGCGGCGACCTGGCCCAGACGGGAGGACTCATCGACTTAGGCGCTTCGACCTTGACCCTCGCGGGATTCGGAGGCGCATACGCAGCGTCCTTTTACGATGCCAAGGTAGCGAGACTCGTCGTGGGAGGGCCCACGGCGGCTACGGCGACGGTCACCGGGATACTCGAGGTCGTCTCTCGCGCCCATCTCTCAGCCGGCGCGCTGCTCGTCCTTTCGACCGGAACGGTGACATTCGACGGCGACGGTCCGTTTACCGGGGCAGGTTCGGTCGACGGCGCCCCCGGCGCCGTCGCCGTGGCCGCCGGCTCCTCCTCGCAGACCTGGACGGCCTGGCCGGGGCGCATCGGGGGCCTGCGCGTTTCCAATATCAACCCCGGAGGGCTCCGGCTGAGTCCTTCCGCGGGCGCCAGTTTCATCTTGGCGGGGGGCGTGTCGGTGGACACCGGGACCTTGCTGATGGCGAGCACGACGCTTCTTCAAATCGGAGGTGACTGGACGGTTTACGGCGCGGCTGTCGTGAGTCGTTCGACCGCGGTCTTTAACGCCCTGTCCGGCGCGGCGAGCGTATTGGCGGGAGCCTCCTTCGACAATCTATTCATCGACGCCGGCGCAGGCGCTCTGATTCTGTCGACGGCGACGGTGGCCGAGGGAAACGTCATCGTGGTCAGCGGCACCCTCGACTTGGCGGCTTCGACCATCTCGGTGAGAGGGTCCTGGACGGAGCAATCCGGCACGGCGGTCCTGGGAGGCGCCAGCGTGGCCGTCTTCGACGGGGCCTCGAGCCGGACGGTGCGCCAACTCGCCACGGGCTCCTTTGGGACTTTCCGCGTCGCCACCACCGCAGGCGTTACCATCTCGAGCACGGTCTCTACGCTGGCCGGCTTTGAATGGCGCAGCGGCGCCCTCTACTACCCAGGAGCCCTCCTGACCATCCGCGGAGACATGACCCAATCCACCTTTGAGACGATCACCGTGACGGGATCTACGACGATACTGGCGGGAGTCACGCCCCAGAACATCAACTTCGCGACTTTCGGTGACCTAGTCGTGGCCAACCGGAGCGCCGCGGGCGCGCGTCTCAACATCAACGGGTTCGTCTCTTCGTTTCGAATCTTGCCCGGAGCGGTCTTCGACGGCGGGAGCTCGATGTTGACGGTCGCGGGCCCCGTCTGGGACACGGCCTTCTCCACCTACCTCGCCGTCAATCCGTCGCACACGGTGATCTGGTCTCCCGTCTCCTCCATCCAAGTGGCCTCGGGAAGCGTCGTCAACGCCAAGCTCGCCCTGGCCGCCAACAAGACCGCGGTCCTCCAGGGAGACCTCATCGTGGAGGGCTACGGCAACTCCTTCGACCCGCGCCAGGGCTCGACCGTGGTCAATGCGCCGGGCGGTTCCACCATCACCCTGCGCGGAAGCGCCGATCTGATCCCATCCTCGGGAGCCAATTGGTCCTACGCGGGCGACGTCGCCAATTCCTGGCTCCTCTTCGAGGGCACGGGCGCCGCCCGCGGCGCCGGGATTTCGACGAACACTTTCGGCGGGCTGCGCGTGAACTTGGCGGGGGGCGCAGAGGTGTTCCGCGCTCCGACGCTGAATCTCTCCGGCCCGCTGGTCGTATCGGGAGGAGTCTTGCGCCCGATCGCGGCCAGCACCGTCTCGGTTGCCGGCGGCGTGTTCCAGACCGGCGGCATCGTGGACTTTTCCGCGTCCACGTCGGCGAGCCTGACGATGACGGGAGCCTCGACCCAGACCTTGAGCCTGTTGCCCGGCTCGACGCTGTGGAACCTCGTGAGCGTGGGCACGGGCCCGGTGCAGGCCGCCTCCGACCTCGTCTTGTTCGGCGATTTCAGCGTCTACGCCGGAACCTTCTCGGCCGGGACGGGGAACCTGACGCTGGCCGGCAGCCTCCTCGTGTCTACGGGCGCCTACTTCGACGGGCAGACGAGCACCGTGAGCCTCGCCGGCGCCGCCGCCGGTCGAAGCTACGAGTCCGTGGCCGTCTACGGAGGAGCGGTCTTCAACGGACTTTCCATCGCGGTCACGAGCGCCGCCTTCCTGACCTCCGCGACCGTCGCGGTGCTGAGCGACGCCGTGGCGGGAAGCACCTTGGCCTTCGCCCCGGGCACGCTTCTGAGCGTGGCCGATCTGCGTCTTGGCGCGGGCGGGGGGGCCGTCATGCGGGTGCGCTCCAGGACCGCGGGCCTGCCGTGGTCTCTGCGCGTGACCGCGGTCTCGAGCGTGACCGCGGTCATGGTCTCGGACTGCGACGCCTCCTCCGGGCAGACCATCCTGGCCGACGACGGGCGCAACGTCGACGCCGGCGGCGATCTCAACTGGGATTTCTTTCCGAACCTCGTGGTCCTCCTGCCGGGCGAGACCTTCACCCCCGCCGTCGGCCCCGGCAAGACCGGAACACCCTCCGTCTCCACCGCGGGCGCCGTCATCACGGTGACGGTCCTGGCGGTGTCTTCCCGCTTCGACTTGGCCTGGCAGGTTTCTGGGACTGTGACCTTGGCCAGCGACGACCCTAACGCGGTCCTGGGTTCGTCCCAGCCTCTTTCGGCCAGCATGGCGACGCTTCAGTTCACGCCGCGCACCGCCGAGCCGAGCCCGCGAGTCACCGTCGTCTCGGCCGCGACCGCCTTCGGGCTGGGGTATTCCACGATTTCGGTGATCCCGGCCGGGCTGGCGCGCCTGCAGGTTATTCTGCCCGGGCAGGCGGCATGGCCGGGCTCCGTCACGGGTAAGGCCGGATCTCCTTTCGCCCGGGTCAAGGGCGTGCCCTTCAGCGCGACGGTGCGCGCCGTTGACCCCTACGGCAACGAGGTCTCGACGATCACCGATACGGTCGCACTGGGCGCTTTGACTTCCTCGGCGACCCTTCCCGCGCCGCGGGCGCTCGCGGCGGGGCAGTTTGCGTTCTCCGGCCTGATTTTCCAGGTCACCGGTTATTTCACCCTCTCCGCCACGGACCTGACCCAGCCCTTCGTGGCTTCCGATACGAGTTCGGTGTTCGGAGTCTCGCCGCCCAGCCTTTCCAGCCCCACCGCTTCCTTTCATGTGCCCACCGGCGCAGCGGTCGCGACCCTGGGCGGCGCCATCTCCGGCACCGCGGCGGACGGCTCCGCCGTTGAGCGCGTGCGCGTGGACGTTCGCGAGGTGGAGACGGGGCTCCACTTCAACTGGCTCGCAGGCTCCTTTGCTTCCGCAGTCCCCATCTATGCCACGACGACGCTGGCCTCGCCCTTGACGCCCTCCACATCCTGGGCCAGCCCCATCCCCGACGCGGCGCTCACCGACGGACGCCGCTACTGCGCGACGGCGTTCGTGGACGACCCCACGGGATTGATCGGAACGACGGCGAGCACCTTCACGGTGGACCGGTCCGCCCTCTCCTATGGCGCGCGCGACGGCCAGGGCAGCGCCTTCGTCGCGGCGGACTCCACGGCGGGTTGTCAGGCAGTCGCGGCCACCGTGACCTTCACCGTGGGAGGGTCGGGCCTTTCCGCCGGCGGCGCTTTGGCCGTGCGCGTCCCGGACGGATGGAGCGTGCCGGTCGGCGTCACGACACAATTCCCGCCTCAGGCCGGATATTGGAACGTGATCTCCACCTCCCTGGCGTCGACCTTAGGCTCGACCTCGACGGAGGTCAACCCGGCGGCCCGAGGCGCTCAGGCCTTGGGGGCGGGATGGATCGTGGTCTCGGTCAAGAGCGGGGCCGCCGAGTCGTTTAGGCCCGGCGAGAAGATCGTTCTTACCTATGCCGGCATGCCGCCGCTGAGTCCCGCAGGGCGCGGCGCTCAGACCTTCGCGGTCTGGACCCAGGCCGACGCTTCCGGGACGCTGGCGCCCATCTCCACCCAGCCGGTCCTAAGCCTCGGCGCGGGGACCACCAGCCAGTTGGTCTTCACGAATGCTTCCACTCTCGTCCTGGGACCCCTCCAGTCCTCGTCCACCCTCCAACTCCGCGTGACCGACCTTTGCGGCAACGATAAGCTCGGCGCTTCCTCGGGCACGGTGAGTCTCTCCCTGCTCGTGCCTTCCGGCGGCGGCTACATTCCCGACGCCACGGCGAAGTTCACCTCCCTCACCGGCTCCCCGATCTCCTCGGTCTTCCTCTCCACGGGATTCGCAGTCTCGCCCAGTTTCTTCCTCAAGATCTCCACGGTCGGGCCCAGCCTGGCTTATATCCGCGCCGCGGCCAATTTCACGGGGACTGCGGGCGCCGTTAACGCCGAGGCCATGCGCCCAGTGAGGTTGGTCGGTTCCACGGTGGCCTTCACCGCGGTCTCGGTCGACTCGGGAACCCTCTGCGCCGGGACCACGAGCGTTTCCCTTTCTTCGACGGACCCCTCGGCTTACGAGGCGAGGATCGTATTCTCCCTGCCGGACCCGGCCCTGGCTTGGGATTTGGTCCTCTCCACCGACGCCGTCGACTTCGGCGGGCCGGTCATGCGCGCCGCGGGTTTCGGCGACCCGGACCGGCCCGTGGTCGCGTCCTGGGATGGGGTCAACCGTATTCTTAGTCCGCCGCGCGCCGCGCCTCCCGGCCGCTATCGGGCGCGTCTGCGCGCCGGCGGCGGCGCGGCCGAGAACCGTGCGCTCGAGGTCGTGGCGCCGGTGGGAGCGTCCTATGTCGGCCGCCTCGGTTTACGTGGGGCGGGCGCCTGGGTGCGCGCGACCGGTCCGGGCGCTGGAGAGGGAGCCTTCGCCTTGGCCTCCTCCACCGGTTATTTCCAGCTTTTCGGCCTGCGCGCGGGAGCGGACTATCGTCTGAGCGTGACCACGGCCGTCAACGTGGGCGGCCGGTACGTGAATCTGTCGACGGAGGTCGCCGCCGTCGCGGCGGCGGCGCCCTTGACGGATTTGGGATCTCTCGCCCTTCCGGCCACGGCCCAACTGCGCGTGGCCGTGATCATCCCCGTGGCCTCGCCGCGGGACGCACTGGGAGGCTTCGTGGCCCGCGCCGCCGACGGCTCGGCCGTCTTCTCGGGGCCGCTGCGTTTCTCGACGGGCGCGGCGACCTCGGATGACGCGGGGCCGCTCTTCGGCCGCGCGGCGAGCACCTGGAGCGTCGTCATCGCCGCCCCGGGGGTCTACGACCTGGACCTGGAGGTTGTGGACCTGCGCCTGTCGACGCGGGCGCCGGGCGTGAGCCTGGGCGCCGGGGGCTTGGACCTGGTGATCCCGCTCGACAAGCGCGCCAATGCCTTCGGTTGGGCCGTCCTGCCCTCCACGACCGCCTTCGGGACCTTCGTGAGCGTGCAGGCGCGCAAGGCGGGCGAGATTGCGCCGTCGGCCTTCGGCGGGGTCTTCGTCTCGTCGATTGCGCCCGCGGTCGGGCCTTCGAGCGCAGCCTACTCCCTCTACGGCTTGGATCCGGGAACCTGGACCATCCTGGCCGCCGCGCCTGGCTTCACCTCGGATTCCACGACGGTCGTGCTCCTGGATGCCGCGGACCTGAGCGTCGCGGACCTGGCTCTGGGGATGGGCGGCGTAGTCACCGGAACCGTGACCGTAACGGGGGACAGCCGCGGCGTTTCCTCGTGCTTCGCGGGCCCGAGCGGGGTCCCGGGGGCCTGTCCCGCCGGCGTCTTCGAGTTGGAGGTCGAGGCACTCGCCGTCGGCCGCCTCGAGCGGGCGGCATCGCGCGTGCGCTTATCCACGGCGGCCGTCACGAGCACGGCCGCCTTCACGCTTTCGGGGCTCAGCCCGGGCGTCTGGACCCTGCGCTCCTCTCTGCCGGGCTTCACGCTCCAGCCGGCAGGCGGGCTGACGCTCACGGTCGCCGCGGCGGCGGTCTCTACCGCGGCACTGGGCCTGGCGGCTGAGGACGCTCGCCTTCGCGTGGATGTTCGTCTGCCGACCCTGCCGGGGGGCGCTTGCCGCGCGACTTCCGCGTACCAGGCCTTGGGTCTGGCCGTGAGCGCCTCGGACGGTCTTTCGCGCGTCTTCGGCGACGCGACGGCCATGACCTCGTCGGGGGCTTTCGTCGCCGCTTACTGCTCGAGCGCGACGCTCTTCACTGCCGCTCTGCCCCCGGGCCCGGTCCGCGCCGCCGCGCTCTTTTCCGGCACCGGGGGTTGGGCCGCCGGACGCGTTCTGCTCGTCGAGGGCGCGACCGTCGCGCTCACGCTGGACCTCTCGGGCTCCACGGTCTCGGTCTCGGGGACCGTCATCGTCTCGGGCGAACTAAGCCTCTCCACCCGCGCCGCTTCCGGAGCGCCTTTCAGCGTGGCGGCCAGCTCGCCGGCCGGGATACTCTCCGCGGCGCCCGGCGTCTCCTTTTGCCTGCTCGGCTCTAGAGACCCCCAGCCTCGCTCGGCCCTGCGCGTTGAGCTTGTCGCCTTCGATCCGCGAGAAGGCGCGATCTCCTTGCGCCGCTCCTCGGCAGGCGCGGGATCCTGCGCGGTGTTGGCTCCTTCCTCGGCGACCGCGACCTCCCTGGGCTTGGTCGCGGCGGTGTCGCCGGACGGATCCTTCAACTTCCAACCCGGAGTCGGATCGGGGCTCTACATCCTGCGCGTGTCCGGGGACCTCGACGACGATCCTTCCAACGGTCCGGAGGCCGTCGAATACACGGAGTTGGTCAGCGTGGGAACGTCTCCGGTCATGCTTTCCCCGCGACTGACGCGCGGCTCGCGCGTGTCGGGGCTGCTGGGCGCGCCTCCTAACCTTCCGTCGGGCCGCCGCATCCGCGTCTTCCTAGTCGACGAGGGCGGCCGGACCGTGCGTTCCGTCGAGATCGCCCCTCCGCCAGGAGGATCGGCGACCTTCTCCTTCGACGGGACGGCCGACGGCCGCTACTCCCTGTTCGCGGAGGACCTGAGCGCGCCGCGGGCCTTCGCGGCGGTTCCTCGTCCCGTCGTGGTCGCGGGAGCCGACCTCTCCGGGCTGGTTCTCTCTCTGGCTCCTTCGGGGACGATTCGCGCCCGACTTTCCGCAGCCCGTCTCAAATCCGACGGCGCCGAAGAGCACGAACTCATCGGGCGCGACAACGCGGCGCTCCTGCCGCGCGGATTTGCGGCACGCGCGACGGCGGTACCCGCGCGCGCGGGAGGATACTTCGACCTGCGTCCGGCGCCGGATGGCTCGTTGCTGGACTCCTCGGGCAGGGTGGTCATAGACGGACTGCCTGCGGGCGTCTACGACGTGGAGTTCCGCGTTCCGGTGGACACTCCGGCCTTGGCCGCCGGCGGCCTTGCCCTCTCGCCGGCGCGCGTTTCCGGAGTATCCCTCTACGCCGGGCAGGCCGTGGACCTAGGGGTTGTCCCTCTCTTTGCGGGGGCCTTCGTCTCGGGCCGCGTCACGGACGCGGCGGGGGCGCCCATCTCAGGAGTGCGCGTGATGGCGCGCGCCTGCCGCGACGCCGGAGCGCGCACGGCGCAGGCTTTGGGCGAACGCTCGGCTTTGAGCGATGCCTCGGGCCTCTATATTCTGCGCGGACTTGACCCGACGGTTCGCTGGTACGACCTGACCGCAGCGCCCCGCGGGGAACTGTCCGGTGGAGACCCTTTGCCGCCCTACGAGGCTCGCCGCGCGCTCTGCGTGGACGTTTCGAGCGGAGCCGTCCGGGATTTTTCTCTCTTTGCGGCCGCATCGACCGTTTCGGGCCGCGTCGTCTCCGCCGACGGCAGCGTTCTTCGTTCGGCCCTGGGGCTGGGAGCCGCGCTCTCCCTCCAGAAGGCTGGCTTGCCCCCGGCCGAGGACCCGCTGGCCGACCTCATCTTCCGCACGCAGCCGGATGGGACCTTCGCCATTCCGGCCGTCGCCACGGGGGCCTACCGCCTGACCGCCTCCGCCTTGGGACTGGCGGGGGCCGCTCGCGCCGTGATCGTTAACGCCGCCGAAGTCGACCTGGGGGTGGTGACTCTCGGGGAGGGCGCCGCCCTCGGCGGGACCCTGCGCCTGCCGGACGGCTCGGCTCCCGGCGAGGACGAGGTGAACGCTCTCGTCGCGGCCGCGCCGGACTCATCCGAGTTCTACTATGCGGCGCTGACGCGAGACGCGGCCGCGCGCGCCGTGACCGGCTATCGCTTCGGGGGATTGACCCCGGGCCGGACCTATCGCCTGATCGTTTCGGGGCCGGCGGGATGGGCCCTGACGCCGCCCGAGGGCGCGGCCGTCGTCTTGACGAGCACCTCCGACGCGCGAGTCCTGGACCTGGTCCTGCGCCCGTCGGCGGGTCCGGTTTCCTTCCGGGCCCGCCGCGAGGGCGCGCGCTGGCGCGTGGAGGCGATGTTTCCAAGGCCGCTGCGGTCGCGTTTGACTTCCGACGACGACCCGGCCCTGGCCCTGAGCACGACCACGGCTTTGGCGCCGCTCTACGCAGCCGCCTTGTCCTCGGATCGCCGCTCGGTGTCCGCCTACTACGACTCCGTTCCCGGCGAGACTTCCCTCGTCTTACGCGCGCGCGCGGCGCTGGCGGCCGAGGACTGGTCCTCGACGGACCCGTCCGCGCGCGAGCTGACCGTCGACGCGACCGCGACGATCTCGCTTGCCGCCGACGGCCTGCACCGCCGCGCCGTCGCCAACGCGATGGGCGGTACGCTGTCCCTGGAGGGCGACGCCGCGCGCGTGGTCCTGCCGCGCGGAGCTCTGGCCGTGGACGCGTCTGCGACCGTGATGGTGGACTTCGCGCGTTCCGCGGCTCCGCTCCAAGCTGGGGCGCTCCCCGCGGGAGTGACTCCCGCCGGCGCGTTCTTCGACGTGGCTCTGCCGGCGGGCGTGCCCACGCGCCTAGCCCGCCCGGCGGAGCTGACCCTCTCCTACTCGAGCGCCGTGGCCGACGCGGGGCGGCTGGCCGTGTATTGGTACAACCCGGCGGCTCGCATTTACGTGCGCCAGCCCGACGTGACGGGGGCGCCGCCCGTCGTGGACGCCGCGGAGCGCACCGTCGCCATTCATGTGGACCACTTCTCCACCTACGTCCTCCTCGACGCCTCGGTGGGATACATCGGCGGTTCCTCCTTCGGGGGCGCAGACCTGGAGGCCTACAACTTCCCCAATCCCTTCGACCTCTCCGTCAAGACCGTGACCACGGTGCACGGCGGCGGCCTAGCCTCGGTCCGGGGCACGCTGATCCGGGTGTCCGTGCCCCCGGCGGTCTCCGGCGGCGGAACCTTGCGCGTCTTCGACGTGGCGGGTCGTTTGGTGCGGACCGTGGATCTGGGCTTGCTGTCCGGCGGCCAGACCTATTACCAGGCTTGGGACGGGCGCGGCGACGACGGGCGCGACGCGGCCAGCGGCCTCTATATCGGCCTCGTCGAGGTCGGCGGGCGGCGCAGGACCTTCAAGATGGCTGTGCTCAAATGAGGCGCGCCCTGATCGCGCCGTTCTCCCTCGTCCTGGCGGCTCTGGCCGCCGCTCCCGCCTCATCTTCTTCCTCGGGCAAGGGCACGGCCGCGGCGGCCTTCCTGCGCCTGACCCCGGGCGCGCGCGCGTCGGCCCTGGGAGGCGCCTACGGCGCGGTGGAGGGCGACTCCCTGGCCACGCACTACAACCCGGCCGGGCTGGGGCTGCTGGACCGCGTGGAGGCGGCGGGCGGTCACGAGGCTCGCTTCGAGGGCCTCTCCTACGACTACGCCGTCCTCTCGGCGCCCGTGCTGGCCTGGACGGACAAGACGCGCCGCGTTTCGGACTACGGGACGGCGGCGGTCTCGGTCTACAGCCTCTCGGCGTCGGGCATCGAACGCCGGGGCCTCGTGGAGACCGACGCGGCGGCCGGGACCTTCGGCGCCGCCGACCGAGCCTACGCTCTCTCCTATGGCGTCGCCGTTCCGGGCGCCAAGCTGGCCCTGGGGGCCGCAGCGAAGCTGGTGGAGTCCTCTCTCGACTCGGCGCGGGCGACCGCGCTCACCGCGGACCTGGGCGCGCTCTGGCGGTTCGGGGATTGGACGGCGGCCGGCGGCGTGCGAAACGCCTTCGGGCGCCTGCGTCTGGGCTCTTACGCCGACTCCCTGCCGTTCGTCGCCTACGGCGCGGCGTCCTGGAGGCGGGGGCAGTGGCTGGCCGTAGCCGAGGCGGACCTGCCCCGTCAGGACGCGATGATCCTCTCGTGCGGCTCGGAGTACCGCGTGCGCGCGGCTCCCGGTCTGAGCGCGGCGGCGCGCGCCGGCTGGCGCTCGGAGCGCAGGGACGCGGGGGGGCTCGGCGGGGTCTCATTCGGCTTCGGGGCGTCCTGGCGCGGCTTGGACGGGGATTTCTCGTGGATGCCGGGAGGCAGGCTCGGGGACGTGATGCAGTACTCCATGAAGGCCGGCTTTTAGCACTTGACAGTCAGGGGAACCGGGGTTATAAAAAGAGGGAGCTTCGCATCTCAACGACCCCTATGCTGGGAAAAGCCCTGCGGGCGTTTGTCGTTTTTCTTATCGTCCTGCCCGGCATGGCGACCGAGCCGGGGGCCGAATTATCCGCGAAGATCAATCGGGCTTGCGACGCTCTTAAAGAGAATTTCGCGGCGGCGACTCTTTTGCGGGTCGATTCAGCCGTTCTTGAGCGGGAGATCAAAGCCTCCAAGTCCACCACCGAGATTGATGCAGCCTGGAACGAATTCCAGGCGAAAGCGCGCCGCTATGACGCTCTTCTAACGGATATTCCAGCCGCCGAGCCCCCCGCCCTCTGCGCCCAGGTCAGAGGAGTCGCGGCCGGCTTAGGTTTTTCCGAAACGCAAACGGACGCCGCGGTTGAAAAATATCTCAGGCTCCACGCGGCGATGGCGAAGGCCGGCGCCGCCGCCCGCCCGCCGACCGACGATGCCTCGCGCATCTTCGACGGCGCCCGCCCGCCGGCGCCAGCCGATTGGCCCGCTCCTCCGGCCGGCTCGGGTGAGGACGCCGGGAACGACACCCGGCCGCTGAAGCCGGCCGTCTCCATCAACGATCTCAGGGGATCAAAAAACGAAGCCCTCAACAGGTTGGACATGCCCGCGAAAACCAAGCCCGCGGTTGCGGCGGCGCGCTTTTCGGCTCAAGATGCCGGGTGGGCTGTGGCCGAGCAGCTGCCTTTCCTGCCGGAAGCCCTCCAGCGCAAAGCTCGGGAAGAGCGGCACCGCCTCCTCTCGCCGGATCTCACGGGCCTGCTGGACGCCGGCGTCCTGCGGAAAAATGAGTTCCTGCGATTTCAATCCCGGCTCGCCGCTCTTGCAGGCAAAGACTTCAGCCTCCCCCCGAGGCTCATCCCGGGCGGCGCGGATGGGCAGCCTGCTTTGGTCTATCAGATATCGAACGGCCGCGCGACGACGACTTACATCTCCGGCTTCAGAGGCGGTCGGTTGGATTGGATCGACTCGACGGTCACCGAATGGCCCGACGGACGCAGGCATGAGAAGGTCGAGATATCGCAAGACGACCCAAAAACAGGACGACCGATGCGGATCGAGCGTTATGAGACCGCGTATGTCACCCGTTACAGCGTGGACAAGGGTTTCCGCAGCGCCGAGGAGACCGCCTACACGCGCCTGGAGTGGGACGGCAAGCAGATGAAGGAGGTCGCCTCGAAACGCCCGCCGGATGACGGCGTTCTGACCTACGCGTCGCAGAAGGCGGGCTCTCTGTTCGAAAAGGTGCACGGCTTTAAAGAAGCCGGCCGGGCGGTCGCCGTCGTGGCGGGGGTGGGAAAGACCATCGGCTACGCGCTGACCGCCGGCACGAGCCGGCTCGTCGGCGCGCTGACGGGAAGCGAGGAACACGCCGTTTACGGCGTCATCTCGAAATATCAGGCCATCAATTATTTCAGCGGCGCGGGAACGGCGGCGGTCGACGAATTGCGCGAGAAGCTAGGCCCTGAAAAATTCGAACGGCGCAAAGGCGAATGGCTGGAGATGTATCGCAAGGATGAGATCGCCAGTGCGACTCCGACCCAAGCCGTCGCTCTTAGGAATCGGAAGCTCGATCTTTCAGACGAGGAACTCGGCCGTCGGCTGATGGACGGCAGCCTTCAGGAGGGCTTTGCAGGCGCTCCCAAGCGCTTCGTGGACGCGGCCGTGAATTCGCCGACGACCGGCGGCAAGGTCGCCAACGGCCTGGGCGCCGCGGTCCTATACGCCGCCGACTACACCATTCAAAGCTTTGGATTCGGGGTGCTGGGCGGGGCGTCCGGCTTGCTCGCCAAGGGCGCGGAAGCAACCAGGCTGGCCGTGGTCGCGGACGCCGGCGGGAAAGCCGTCAAAGGCTTCCTTTTGTCGATGGCCGGCCAGCAAGGCCTCGTCGGCATGGATGCGCTCGCCAAGAAAGACGAGCGAGGCATGATCGACGCGGGCGCCCAGCTTCTCGGCCTTGGGCTGGTGCCGACGGGTCGGGCCCCAGAGCCCGGCGCGGCCGGGCTCAGCTTCAAGTCGATTGCGATCGATATGGTGACGACCAGCCAGGTCGCGCGCGCCATGACCAGCTTGACGCAACGCCTGGCCGGCCCAAAGCAGCCGGCGGAGGATATCAGCTTCACCGCCGAGGAATGGAAGAACCTGCACCCGGAACTCGAAGGCGCCGACATATACCACAGCGCGGAGCATTCTCTGGAGGTCGGGAGAATGATGGAACAACTGGCAAAAGACCGGTTTCCGGGCCGGGAAAAATTCCTCGGCGACGTCGCCAGGCTGCATGACGTCGACCCCACGAGAAAACCGGGCACGCCCGCCCGGGTCCCCGCGACCTTGGAATGGATGGACGCCAATAACGTCGGCCTCAAGGCGCGTTTGGGCTGGACCGACGAGCAGTTCCAGACGGCGAAGACCATCATCATGAGGACCGAGTTTCCTTTCGACGCGAAGCCGCGCCCTTCAGGCTACAAGGAAACCTCCCCCGTCGAGACGTATAAGAAGATGATCAGCGACCTTCCGCCCGAGCAAAGGGCGTTTGCGATGCGCGCCGGAGCGATGCTCAGCGAATACGCGGATAAGTCCAGCTTCTATATGGAGGATTCGAAGTCGGCCCAGGCCGCCGTGCGGGGTTTGGCCAACGAGATGAACAATGTCGGCATCAAGCTCGGCGCGAACGACCTACAGACGAGGACGCATGATTTTTTAAAGACGATCGGCCGCCCCGAGAGCTTCGCCATCGACGAGCAGATCGCCCGGGAACTGAAGATCGAGGGAGTCCGGGTGCCCCTGAGAGAGGAGATGTTCAAGAGTCTTTCTCCGGAGCAGGTCAAGAACTTCAAGAACAACCAGGTTGAATTCGGAAAACTTCAGAAGCAGGGGGCCAAGAAAACCGCGATGGCGGCCGCGGCCAAAAAAGAGGCGGCTTCAGCATCCCCGTCGAGATGAGGAGCAGTATCGACAGCGATGCCGACCACGCAGACGGACCTCATCCGCGTCTTCCGCGCGGCGGGGTTCTGAGATAGGCTTTAGGCTCTAATGCAGGTCGGCATGTAGGAATATGCCTATATTACTGTTTATTTTAGCCTATATTATTTAGCCATAAATTCTCATAGCGCTCTCCGTTCGTTTTCCAGCATACTTAAGGTACATGGTTAAAATAAGGAATTCGGGATTTACCCTCATCGAGCTTATGGTGGTCGTCGCGATCATTGCGATATTGGCCGCGGTCATCATTCCTCATTTCAGCGATAGCCTGCGTTTATCCACCGAAGGATATACGAAGGGCAGCCTGGGGACGATTCGAAAGGCGCTGAGCGTATATTACGGCGACATGGAGGGGCAGTATCCTGACGATCTCCCCACGCTGACGCAGTCGTCGCGTTACCTGCGGCGCATCGCCCCGGCCAGGTTGCCGGGTTATCATTCTGATTCCAGCACAGTGCTCAATGCCGCTGACTCCGACGACACGGGGGGCTGGGTTTACAACAACATTCCAAATACGACGGCTTTCGGAGCGATACACGTCAATTGCACGCATACCGACGCGAAGGGCTCGGTCTGGACGAATTACTAATGAGAGAGACAATCGCCAGTCGTCATCCTGGCCAGGGAGCGGCGACCCGCGCGCCCCGCCCGGTTGGGGCAAGGGCCGCGCTCTCTCTGTGGGTGCGTCTGGCGGGAGGGGGGTGCGTCCTGTGGGGAGCGGTCTGTTTCCTGCGCCACCTGGGACTGCCTGGTCCGGACGCCGACGGCGCCGCGGTGCTGCCCGCCGCCCTCGGCGGCTGCGCCCTTTGGCTTCGCCAGTCGGAGGGCTCCCGCTGGCGCCGTTGGGCCGCCGCCGCAGCCTCGCTGGCCGTCGCCTGGTGCGGGGCGCAGTCCTTGGGGGCTGTTTTCGGCCGCGATCTGTCTGGCCCCCTGGCGTGGGCCGGGGTCGCGTCCTATGGCGGAGCGGGTCTCAGCGGCGCGCTGTCCGTCGGTCTTTTCGGTTGCGCCCTTCTTATGCTGGCCCTTCCCGTGGGCAACCAGGCGGCGCAGTTCCTCACCTTGACGGGCATGATCGTGGCCGGATTGGCCGCCCTGCGCGGAATGCCGGGTCTCGACGCGCTGGGCGCGCAGGCCTCGATGCTGACGCTGCCGCCGAACTCGAGCCTGCCTTTACTGGTCCTGGGCGCCGGGCTCTTCGCGGAGCAGCAGCGGCGCGTCCTGGATTGGCACGACGCGGACCGCGCGCGGTTGCGCCAAGAGGTGGAGAAGGCGTCCGCCGAGGAGATGGTGCGGATATCCTCGCAGTTTAAGTCCGAGTTCCTCGTCAACATGAGCCACGAGCTCCGTACGCCGCTCAACGGCGTCCTCGGCATGTCCGAGGCTCTCCTCGACACGGACCTCGACGATAAGCAGCGCGATTTCGTCGAGACGGCGCGCCAGTCCGCCCTGAACCTTCTCAATACGCTGCAGAGCATCATGACGTTCTGGGAGGGACAGTCCGGTACGCTGACCTTCGAGCCCGGCGATCTGGACGTTCGCGAGGTCGTGTCCGCGGCCGTGCGCGCGGCCGCGCCGGCGACGCAGAAGAAGGGACTCGAGATCGCCTACATGATCGGCGAGGACTGCCCGCCCATGGTTCGAGGCGACCGCCAGCTCGTATTGGGGGTCCTCCTGCACCTCATTTCCAACGCGATCAAGTTCACGGATTCCGGAGAGATCACCGTACAGGTTTCCAAATCGTCCCAGAAGGAGGACTGCGTCACGCTCGTTTTTGCGGTCTCAGACTCGGGGACCGGCGTGTCCCCTGAGGCGGAGGCCCACCTCTTCCAGCCCTTCTCTCACGGCGCCGGGGTGACCACGCGCAAGTACGGCGGCGCGGGACTGGGGCTACCGGTGGCCAAGCGCATGGTCGAGACGATGAACGGATCGATCGGTTATCGCAGCACGCCGGGTGAAGGCGCGACGTTCTGGTTTTCCACGGTTTTCCCCGTCCTATCCGGGGCCAAGAGGGCCGCGACGGGGCTCGAGAACCGGCGCGCGCTGGTCGTGGGCGACCATGCGACGCGCCAGTCCCTCCTCCACCTCCAGTTGGTCACCTTCGGGATGTCGACGGACTGTGCCGCGGGGCCCGCGCAGGCCCTGGTCTCCCTCAGCGACGCGGCCAACCGCGGCCGTCCCTTCGGCGTCGTCTTCCTCAACGACGAGCTGCCCGTGCACGAGTGCGTGGAGCTCATACGCAAGACGCGCTCCTACCCATTCCTTGCCCGGACCAAGATCTTCATGCTGCGCGGGAACAAGGACGCGTCGGACGAGGCGATCCCCGGAATCGACGCGGTCCTCTCCAAGCCCCTGAAGCCCGATGAATTCGAGGAGAAGCTGCGCGCCCTGATGGCCCCGGCCGCCAAGCCGGAGGGCTTGCCCGCGAATGTGCGGGCCCGCGCGAGGATCCTCATCGCCGAGGACGACAAAGTCAACGAGAAGGTCGCCCTGCTCATGCTCAAGAAGATGGGGGTGCGCGCCGACGTCGCTCCCGACGGGGTCGAGGCGGTGCGCCGTTACAAGGACGGCCGCTACGACCTGATCCTCATGGACTGCAATATGCCCGAGATGGACGGCTACACGGCCACGGCGGAGATCCGCCGCCTGGAGGGCGCCGGACCGCGGATTCCCATCATCGCGCTGACGGCCAACGCGCTCAAGCGCGACCGCAAGCGCTGTCTGGACGCGGGCATGGACGGCTATCTGTCCAAGCCGGTCAACCCCCACGAGCTCTTGGCGACTCTCACGCGCTGGCTTAAGTCCGATGCGCTCGGGGGGGGGGCCGCCGTCGCGGTCCCGGGCGCCGTGCCGCAGGCCTCCTCCCGGGTCGCCGCCGCGGCCCCGCCCGCCTTCGCCGCGCCGACGGGAGACATCGACGAAAAGGTCCTCGCCGATCTCAAGGAGATGGGAGGCGGCGACGAGTTGGTCAAGGACATCGTCAAGTCCTACCTTGACGACGAGGCTCCGGCCTGCATGCGCCTCATCGAGTCCGCGGTGATGGGCGGACTCTGCGAGGACCTACGCAAGGCCGCGCACAAGCTCAAGGGCTCCAGCCGCGCGGTCGGCGCGCGCCTGGTCGCGGAGGCCTGCCTGCATCTCGAGGAGATGGGCCGCGCGGGGCAGGCGGCCGAGGCGCCGGTGGTCTTCGGAGAACTCGTCTGCCGTTACGACTCGGCGCATGAGGCCTTGCGCCAGAGGATCGCGTGAGCTTCGAGGCGCTCGCGCTGCGTCTCTCCGGCTTCGGCGTGGATGGAGACGCTTTCATCGTAGGGGCGGCGACCGCCGCGCTGCTCCTCGTGTTGACCGTGGCCGCCATCGCTTATTGGCGCGAGCGTCGCCTCGCGGCCGTGCGCGAGATGCGGCGTCACGGCGAGGAGAGCTCCTTGCGGCGGATCAAGGATTTGGAGGAGCTGCGCGTGCGTCTCGTCGCCCTCGAGCGTCAGGCCGAGGAGACGCGCCAGGCCCTGGTCGCGCGCGCGGCCCTCGACGTAGCGGGGCCGCCGCCCGCGGCGCTGCAAGGAGCGGGGCCGGGGACCGTCCCCGCTCCCGCCGTCGACGCGGCATCGCGTCCCCGCGCGCTGGTCTGCTCGGCCGACGGAGCCCTGGCCCGCGTCTTCGAGAGCATGCTCAAGACCAGGGGCTTCGAGGCCGAGCGCTGCGCAGACGGCATCGACGCGGCGGCGCTGGCCGCGCGCCGGCCGCCCGTCCTCGCGGTTCTCGACCTGGCGGCGACGGGCAACGACGGGACGGCCATCGTCCGCGCCGTGCGCGTCCAACTCGCGCGCGGCGGCAGGCTTTTCGTGCTGGTGCAGGATACCGCCGAGGCCGTGCGCGCCGGCATCGGCGACGCGGAGCGCATTCTCAAGCCGGTGGACTTCGTGGCCGCGGCTCGCTTGATCCGCGGGAGCGTCGCCCAGGGTGTCAAGCGGTGAGCGAGCCGTCCGTCCCCCCTTCTCAAGAGGCTTCCAGTTCGCACGCCGCGCGGCTGGGCTCGATCCTGCTGGAGTCAGGCGTTATCGACAAGTCGGGCCTGTCCCGGGCTCTGGAGCGCTGCACCCAGACGGGCGAAGATCTCCCCACCGTGCTGTCCATCATCGGACTGCTCGGCGATGAGGACTTCCTTAAGGTCGTCAGCCTCAAGATGGGCCTGCCGTATTTCACCAGCCTCGAATCGGTGATGGACCAAGCGGTCAAGGAGCTCCTGCCGGAGGAGGATTGCCGGCGCATGGGGGTGGTCCCGCTGAGCAAGGCCGACGACACGGTCATGCTGGCGATGATCGACCCCCTCGACGAGGAATGCCTGGCGCAGGTCCGCGCCAAGCTGGGGGGGCAGGTCCTGCCGCTCTTGACCACGCGCACCGCCCTCGACAAGGCCCTCGACCACCTCTTCGCCACGGGCGCCCAACTCGTCGCCGACCTGCCCGTCGAGGATTTCGTCCTGCAGCTGGAGAATCGTCCCGAAGGAACGGTCGACGATCAGGGCGCGATCGCCGCCGTCGAGTCCATCATGCGGGAGGGCTACGCGCGCAAGGCCAGCGACATTCACATCGAGTCGGCCAAGGACAAGGTGCGCGTTCGCTATCGCATCGACGGCGTCCTCCTCGACGCCCACGCCCTGCCCAAGGAGGCGGAGTCGACGATCGCGGCGCGCATCAAGATTTTGTCCAAGCTCGACATCACCGAGACCCGCGTCCCGCAGGATGGGCGCTTCCGCCAGGAACTCGAAGAGGGGGTTTCCATGGATGTGCGCGTTTCCACGCTGCCCTCCATCTACGGCGAGAAGATCACGATGCGTCTGCTCCTCAGCGGAAAGCTCAAACGCGTGGACGATTTGGGCATGACCGAGGAGCAGACGCAGCGCTTTCGCGTCAACATCCACCAGCCCAACGGTCTCGTGCTGGTCACGGGCCCCACGAGCAGCGGCAAGACGAGCACTCTCTTCAGCGCGCTGTCCGAACTCAACACTCCCAGGGTGAACATCATCACCCTGGAGGACCCGGTCGAGTACCGCATCGACCGTTTGACCCAGGTCGAGACCAACGCCAAGACCGGCTTGACCTTCGCCGTCGGTCTGCGGGCCATCCTGCGCCAGGATCCCAACATCGTGCTCGTCGGCGAGATCCGAGACATCGAGACGGCGGAGATCGCCGTGCAGGCCGCGGTGACCGGCCATCTGGTGATGAGCACGCTCCACACCAACGACTCGGTGGCCGCGGTGCACCGCCTGCTCAACATGGGCGTGCAGCCCTTCATGCTGGCGGCCGCCCTGCGCATGGTCGTCGCCCAGCGCCTGTTGCGGCGCCTGTGCGAGTCCTGCCGCCGTTTCGCCGAGCCGACGGCCGAGGAGCGCGCCCTTCTCGGCGCGGCCATCGACGGCAAGCGCTTTCAGGCGGCCGTCGGCTGCGAGGACTGCTTCAAGACCGGCTATGCCGGGCGCGTCCCCGTCTTCGAGATATTCTCCCTCGGCGCGCTCGCGCGCGATGGGATCATGCGGGGAGCCAGTCTCGACGACCTGCGCGCCGCCGCGCGCGCCGACAAGATGATCACCCTCCAGGAGTCGGCGCTCGCGCTGGCCGAGAGCGGGGCGACGAGCCTAGACGAGATCCTGCGCGTGACGCAGGTGGTGAGCTAATTCCACGCTTTAAGTTCCGCACCATGGACAAGCGGGGCCAGGCCTGCGAGGGCTCGGCAAACGCGGCTAACCTGGCCGCCCTGACCGAGATGCTGCGCCTGCAGAACCAGTTCCTGATCTCCGTCTCGGTCGTATCCGATAAGAAGGAGCCGGCGCAGGCCCCGGTCGCGCAAGCTCCCCGGGTGGCGCGCATGGGCCGGCGGCACGCCGTGAGCGACGTGGACGTAGCGATCGTCAACAACCAACTCTCCTTGATGATCCGGGCGGCGATACCGATCTTGGACGCGCTGACCACCGTCGTCAGCCAGCAGTCCAACCCCGCCCTGCGTGAGACTCTTCAGAGCGTGGCCGACGCGGTCAGGGGCGGAAGCAGCCTGACCGCCGCTTTCGGGCGCCACCCCGACGTCTTCGACAACGTCTACCTGAGCCTTCTTGAGGCCGGGGAGGCCAGCGGGACCCTCCCCAAGATGCTCGAGCGCATCAGGAGTTACCTCGAGTTCAAGGTGGGGGTGCGCACCCGCATCCACTCGGCGATGGTCTATCCGGCGGTGGTGCTGGGGACGGCCTTCCTAGTCGTGCTGGGCCTGATCATCTTCGTGCTTCCCACCTTCGCCGAGGTCTTCGAGCAGTTCGACGCGCCCCTCCCGATCTCGACGAAGTTCCTGATCTGGCTCTCGGGGGCCATGCGCGCCCATTGGGTTATCTGGATGGGAGGCGCCGCCGTCGCGATCGCCGGCGCGAGGGCGTGGCTGAAGGCGGAGCGCAACCGCCTTCTCGTCCACACGCTCATGCTGACCGCGCCCTTCGCGGGCAAATTGGTGCGCTGCATCGTCCTCTCCCGCGTCATGCGCACGCTCGGCGAGCTCCTCGGGGCGAACGTGCCCATTCTCAAGAGCCTGGATCTCTGCGAGGCGACGGCCGGCAACGAGGTCATCGCGCGGGTGATCCGCCATATGCGCACGCAGGTCGAGTCCGGCCAGAATCTATGGCCGAGCCTGGCCGCGAGCGATTACATTCCGGAGATGGTCGCGCACGTCGTGGCGGGCGCGGAGAAGAGCGGGCGCCTGCCGGAGGCCCTCGCCTTCATCGCCGACTACTACCAGGCCGAGGTGGACGTGGCCATGCGCAATTTCTTCGCGGCCCTGGAGCCGATGTTCGTCGTTTTCCTGGGAGTCATCATCGGCGGCATCGCCATCTCGATGCTCATCCCCATCTTCCAGCTCGGAGGTGTGGTACAATGAACCGCACTCAAACGGAGAATTCATAATGAAGATATTGGTGATTGATGACTCTATGACCATGAGGAAGATCATAGGAGCCGCGCTCAAGGACCTGGGCCACGAGGTCATAGAGGCCGTCAACGGCAAGGTGGGGCTGGAGGTGGCTAAGTCCCAGGTGGGGCTGACTGCCGTGCTCGTGGACTGGAACATGCCCGAGATGAACGGCTATGAATTTATCGTGGCCATGCGCGCCGACGAGAAGCTCAAGACGACCCCCATCGCGATGTTGACCAGCGAGACCGATATCGATAACCGGGAGAAAGCCATCAAGGCCGGCGCCAACGTTTTTATCACGAAGCCTTTCACCAAGGACGTCATCCGGGAGAAGTTGGCGCTCCTCGTGCCGACTTAAAGGGCGCGAGGAGGGCTGATGATCCGTGTCTGCATCGTCGACGACCACCCCGTCGTTCGCTGCGGCCTCCGGCAGATTCTGTCGGACGCCAAGGACATGGCCGTCGTCGATGAGGCCGAGACGGGCGAGGAGATGATGATGAAGTCCCGGGGCGGACGGCGTTGGGACGTCGTCACCCTCGACCTTGCGATGCCGGGGCAGGGGGGGCTCGAGACCCTGCGCCAGATCAAGGCCGATGTCCCGCGCCTGCCGGTGCTGGTGCTGACGGAATACTCCGAGGAGCAGTACGCGGTCCGCGCCCTGCGCCTGGGGGCCGCCGGCTACCTCACGAAGGACAGCGCGCCCGCCAAACTCGTCGAAGCGGTGAGGACCGTCGCCTCGGGCGCGCGCTACATCACCCCGGCGCTGGCCGACTTCCTGGCCGCCGACGTGAGCAAGCGCGAGGGCCTGCCGCACGAGTCCCTTTCCAACCGCGAGCACCAGGTCTTCCTGTTCATCGCCCAGGGCCGCAGCGTGACCGAGGTCGCGCGGAAGCTGGGCCTGAGCGTCAAGACGGTCAGCACCAACCGCGCCCGGCTCCTGCAGAAGATGGGCATGGGCAACAACGCCGAGGTGGTGTATTACGCCATCAAGCATAACCTCGTCGACTTGTCCGTCTAACGTGAAGGGTTTCCTGCTGTTGGAAGCCCTGCTGACGATGATCGTCATCGGCGTCGCCCTGGTCGCGCTCAACGCGGCGCTCATCATGATGGTGAAGTCCAACGCCGCCGGCGAGGCCTCGGTCGTTTCCACCCATCTCTCCCAGAGGATGCTCGAAGAGGTCCGCCTGCGCCGATGGGACGAGAACACGCCCGCTCCGTCCGACTATACGAAGAGCCGCAGCGCCGTCGGCCTCGACGCGGGGGAGAGCGCCTCCGACAAGAGAACCTTCGACGACATCGATGACTTCCAAGCCTGGACCGAGGGCCCGCCGCTCGACCCGGTCATGAACGTCTTGAGCGCGTTCGCCGACTATACCACGAGCGTCACCGTCCGCTACGTCGACGTCACGACCCTCGATCCCGTGTCTCCGGGCACGAAGACCGATTTCAAGGCGATCTCCATCTGCAGTTGGCGCAAGCAGCGAAAGTCCATATGCCTCGACACCATCATAACCAATCGTTGAGCCGGGGCTTCACGATCCCCGAGCTGATGGTGGGCGTGCTGCTCCTCGGCATGGCCGGCCTGGTTGCCGCCCGCATGATCATGGCGCTGGCCAAGGGGTCGCTCTACACCGCGCGTCAAAGCGCGGTGCTGGCGCAAAGCCGCCGGGCCTTGGTGAACTGGGGCGGCGAGCGCGGGATGGTCTGGGCCGCCCAGGAGGCGAGGGAGGCGCGCTCGCTGTCCACCTCCACCCTGGAACTGGTCGTACCGGGGCCGGTGAACGTGGATTTCAGCGTGGCCGCATCCAACGTCCTGGTCAAGACCGAGGGCGGCCTCGCCAACGATCAGGCGTCGGGCATCTCCAGCATGACGGTCTCCTATTTCGAGATCGACGCCGGCGGCCTCATCTTCCAATCCACCGCCGCGTCCAATGCGTCCCTCGTCCAGTTCGTCTTGACGGTCCAGGGCAAGACCTCCAAGGATAGGACTTACAGCATCCTCTCCGGAGCCTGGTTGAGGAATCGATGAACTCAAGCCGCGGCGCCGCCTTGCCCGCCGCCGTGCTGGCCGTCCTCGGCTTCGCCGTCGTGATCGCGGGCTCCTACGCGCTGCTGCGCGTCCAGGTGCGCATGACCGTCTATGAGGCCCGCCAAGCCCAGGCCCAGGCCATCGCGGAGGCCGGCCTCGATGACGGGCTGAACAAAGTCAAGCTTACGTCGAATTGGAAGACCGCCTATTCGAAGAACTTCGCGGGCGGATCCTACACGGTTTCATTTTCCACCGACCAGGCGCCCTGGGTCACCTCCACGGGCTACTCCGTGCCGATCCCCATCATGGGGCGCGCCGCGCGCACCGTCAAGGCTCAGGCGGCCCGCAGCGGTTTCATGAATTTCTCCGCCAGCACCTTCACGGTCAACTGGGGCATGACCGCCTATGATTCCAACACCACCGCCGGCCGCACGCCGAGCTGCAAGCTGTCGGCTATGGACTCCAACGGCTGCCAGTTCGGCGCGCACGTCCTCGCCAATACCGCGGTGATCACGGCGGCCGGCGCGATCCGCATCAACGGCGATGCGATTTACGCTACCAAGACGAGCACGCCGCCCGCGGCGACGACCATCGCGGGGAGCGTCTCTCTGGCGCTCACGACTTCCACGGCGGCCATCGAGGATGGAAGCGCTTTCCTGGCGAGCAACGACAACAACGCGGCCCACATCAGCCCCTTTACCGCCTACAACACCACGACCATGATCCTCACCGTCAATCCGGCCATCGGCAACGTCACTTTGAGCTCGGGTACTTACTATTTCAAGGGGATCAATGTTTCGAGCGCGATCCTCAAGATCGACTTAAACAATCCCACCGATGTCGCCACCATCTACCTGGCCGGCAACCTTTTCGTCAGTCCACAAGGTTCCATCGACAGCAGCCTTCACTGCATCGCCTCCGGCGGCGGCTGTAGGGCCTATAACGTCCACATCTACGGTCAGGGCGGCGGCACGATGACTGTTTCCGGCTACACCGCGGTCTCCAAGACGGACAACAAGACCTATATCGACCTCTATTGCCCGGCGGACGACATCATCATCAATCAGCGAGTTCTTGGGCGCGTGGTCGGCCAGACGGTTCGGATACTCAACCCCTACGGCGCCGGCGGCGTGGCTTATCCCACCTTCTTCTTCGACGTCAATTTCGGCGTCATCCCGGGTGAGAGCGCCAACGGACGCTGGGTGCGGGGAAGCTGGAGCGAAAGCTATTACAAGCCTTAGAGCTTCTCTTGGCCTGGGGCAGTCTCTAGACCTGCCCGGTCAGCGGTTGGTCTCGGTCTTCCAGCGCGCCGGGTCCTTCTCGTCGAGGGAGCCGCGCTCGGCGGTCTTGCCGTCGAAGAAGCGCGAGGCGGCCGCCGGATCGAGCGACCGGAGGCTGTTCGTTTTCTCGGAGACCTGACGGAGCCTTAGGTAGGTGAAATCGCCCGCGGGACGATCCGTGCCGGCCTCGTTGACGCCCTCGACGGACGCGGCGGCCTCGGAGCTCTGGTCGCCCTGGTTGCCGGCGAAGAGGTTCTGGTCGCCGCCCAACGCCTCTCCTAGCGAGAAGCCGTCCGCATCGGGGTCCGCGGACGGGTCTTGGGCGGGGGGCGGGCTCTTGCTCTTGTCTGCGTCCGTGTCCGGGGAGAACATGTTCGCTTGGAACATATTCTTGTCCCGGGCGGCGGTGTCCTTCTTCTCCTTGTCCGCTTGCGCCTGCTTATCCAGATAGGTCTTGAGCTGGGCCGGACAACCGGGATTGCCGGCGCAGGCGGTCGGATCCCAGGGCACGGTGTTGTTCTGGCTCACGTAATCGGACCAGGAGACTTTCCCGTCCGGGAAGACGTAGATCGCGCCGTCGGGCCGGCGGATGAGGTCTTTGAGGGTTCCGTCCGCCTTCATGCGGTTCTCGAAGGCGATGACGTCGGGGTCGCCCGCGATGAGCCCGCTCTCGGCCCGCTGTCGGCGGCCGACAGCCAAGAGGGCGCTCTCCGTCACGGGATCCGATGGGGTCGACGCGCACTGGCTCGCGCGGCACTGGTCGGGCCTCAGGGGGCCCATGTAAGAGTCGTCGATGATCTCGCGGCCGTCGGGGGTCCGGCTCGCGCGCGCCGCGCCGGCGAGGAGGATCGCCAGCGAGAGGGCGGTCAATGGGGCCGGGGGGATCTTCATGGCATTGCTCCTTGGCGTGCTGCCTCAATGGAGCATAGCTCCCGGGCCACTATTACGCCATGGGCTCTAGGTCCTAGGTCCTCCTAGGCCTAAAGGCCCAGTGGCCCCCGGCCGAATCATCGGTTGACCACAGGAGGGGGCTTTTCCTAATATGCCGCACCATGACCGAGCAGAGCGAGGAAATGGTTGCATCGATTGCCGTTAGGAGGCAACCATGACGATTCGATTCGGGACTTCCGGCTGGCGGGGCGTCGTTTCCGACGAGTTCACCTTCTCGAACGTGCGCAAGGTCGCGCACGCCGTCTCGGCCAGCGTGAAGGAGAGCCCCGAGGTGGGCTACAACAGCGACGAGTACCGGCAGTTCCTCGCGGGCGCGGCCCCCAGCCGCGTGCCGACCGTGGTGGTCGGCTACGACACGCGCTTCCTCTCCGAGGAGTTCGCCCACGAGGTCGCGGCGGTCTTCGCCAGCGACGGCATCCGCACCCTCTTCTCCAAGACCGACCTGCCGACGCCGGCCGCGGCCTGGGCGGTCCTGGCCAACAAGGCCGTCGGCGGGGTCATGATCACCGCCTCCCACAACCCCGGGCAATACAACGGCTTGAAGTGGATGCCCTATTGGGGCGGCGCGGCTTCACCGGCCGTCACCGACGACCTGGAGCGCCGCATCGAGCTTCTGGGAGACCATTCGGTCAAGACCATGTCCGACGAGCGCTCGCTCAAGGAGTCCTGGAGCGAGACCCTGGATTTTCGCAAGTCCTACTTCGACCAACTCGAGAGCCTGCTCGACGTCAAGTCGATCCGCAAGGCCAAGCTCCGCGTCGGCGTGGACGTCATGCACGGCTCGGCGCGCCTCTACCTGCGCTCCTTCCTGGAGGAGCGCCTGGGCGTGGAGGTCGCGTCGATCAACGAGGACCGAGACGTCCTCTTCGGCGGACGCTCCCCCGAGCCCACGCCCGAGTCGCTCGCGGCCATGGCCGAGATCGTCAAGAAGCGAAAGCTGTCGCTGGGGCTGTCCTGCGACGGCGACGGCGACCGCTTCGGCGTCCTGGACGCGGGCGGGGTCTGGATCTCGGCCAACGACGTGATCGCTCTGGCCTACGAGCATCTCGCCGAGCACCGCGGGCTGAAGGGCAAGGCCGCCCGCTCGGTCATGACCTCCCACTTCGTGGACGCCGTCGCCAAGGCCCACGGCAGCGAGACCCGCGAGACGCCCGTCGGCTTCAAATACCTGGGGGAGCTCCTGCGCTCCGGGGCCTTCCTCCTTGCGGGCGAAGAGTCCGGAGGCCTGTCCATCCGCGGCCACGTCCCGGAGAAGGACGGCGTGCTGGCCTGCGTGCTCATGCTCGAACTGGCGGCCCTCGGGCGCAAGCCTCTCGTCGCGGTGCGCGAGAGGCTCCATAAGAAGGTCGGCGCCTTCCATAACGCGCGCCTCAACTACACGATGGACCGCCTGCGCCAGATTATCGAGCTCGAGGAACGATTGAAGGCCAAGCCGCCGCTCGAGCTGGCCGGCGCCTCGGTCTGGCGCATCGACCAGACCGACGGCTTCAAGTTCATCCTGCGCGACGGCTCGTGGCTGGGCCTGCGCGGTTCCGGCACCGAGCCGGTCTTTCGCGTCTACGCGGAGGCGCACACCGCCCAGCGCCTGCGGGAGATGGTCGACGCCGGAAAAAAACTCCTTCAGGGGAAATTCTGATGTCCAAGATCCGGTCCGTTCGCGCCCAAGAGATCCTCGATTCCCGCGGAATCCCGACCGTCGCCGCGGAGGTCGCGCTCGCCGACGGCTGCGTCGGCTGGGCCGCCGTGCCCAGCGGCGCTTCGACCGGCGAGCACGAGGCCGTGGAACTGCGCGACGGCGACTGGGCGCGCCACCTCGGCAAGGGCGTGCTGAAGGCCGTGGCGAACGTTCAGGACGAGATCGCCAAGGCCGTCAAGGGGATGGACGCCGCGGCTCCCGCGAAACTCGACAAGAAGATGCTCGACCTCGACGACACGCCGAACAAGGGCCGCCTCGGCGCCAACGCGATCCTGGCGGTCTCCATGGCGGCGGCGCGGGCGCAGGCCTCGTCGGCCAAGCTGCCTCTGTACGCCTACCTGCGCAAGGCCTACGGTCTGCCCGAGTCCCGTTGGCTCCTGCCGACTCCGATGTTCAACGTGGTCAACGGCGGTCGGCACGCCGACTCCGGCCTCGACGTCCAGGAGTTCATGGTCGTCCCGACCGAGACGCCCTCTTTCAAGGAGGCCGTGCGCGCCGGCGCCGAGGTCTATCAGGTCTTGAAGCAGACGCTCATCGCGATGAAGATGACGGTCGCCGTCGGCGACGAGGGCGGCTTCGCTCCGAAGCTGAAGACCCACTCCGAGGTCCTAGACGTCCTGGCTCAGGCCATCGCCGACGCCGGCTACGCGGGCAAGGTGCGTCTGGCGCTCGATTGCGCGGCCAGCGAGTACTTCCAGGGCGGCAAGTACGTCCTCGAGGGCCAGCCCCTATCCTGCGCCGAGGTCGGCGAGGTCTATGCGGCCTGGGTCGCCAAGCACGTCGTCGTCTCCATCGAAGATCCCTTGGCCGAGGACGATTGGGCCGGCTGGAAGGCCCTCACGGCGAAACTCGGCGACCGGGTGCGGATCATCGGCGACGACCTCTTCGTGACCAATCCGCGGCGCCTGGCCAGGGGCATCAAGGAGAAGTCCGCCAACGCCGTCCTCATCAAACTCAACCAGATCGGCACCCTCACCGAAACCGTGGAGGCCGTTCTCCTGGCCCAGAAGTCGGGCTTCTCGGCCGTCATCTCCCACCGCTCGGGCGAGACCGAGGACGCCTTCATCGCGGACCTAGCCGTCGCCCTCAACGCGGGGGCCATCAAGACGGGGGCGCCATGCCGCTCCGAGCGCCTGGCCAAGTACAACCGCCTCCTCCAGATCGAGACGGCGCTCGGCGCCAAGGCCGAGTACGCGGGCGCTGCGGCTTTCCGGGTCGCCTTGACGGCGCGATGATCGGCGGGGCCGCGCGCGCCGCGGCGTATGCGCGCGAGCGCTGGCCCCGGATACTCCTCGCAGCGGGGCTGCTCGCGGTCCTCTTCGGCAACGCGGGCTTCCGCAGCCTGGTCGGCAACTGGATCGAACTGCGGCGCCTGCGCGCCGAGTTCGTCGGGCTCGAGGCGGAGGAGGGTGAACTCGACGCCAAGCTCAAGAGCCTGCGCGCGGGGGACGGCGGCATCGAGCGCCTGGCGCGCAAGGAACTGGGCTACATCAAGAAGGGCGAGATCGAGTACCGCTTCCCGCCTCCCGAGAAGAAGTGAGGCCCCTCCTCTTCGCGTGGGGCCCCCTGCGCGTCCACGGCTACGGGTTCATGATCGCGCTGGGCGGGATCCTGTCGTTCTGGTTCCTGCGGCGGCGGGCCAGGGACGTCGGCCTCAAGAGCGACGAGGATTTCTGGCTCCTCGTCAACGCCGTCCTCATCGGCGGCTTCGCGGGCGGGCGGCTGCTCTATCTCGCCGAGTACACGCGCCCCTTTTCCCCCGAGTTCTGGCGGACCCTGGTCTCGCCCTCGCGGGGATTCTCCGTCTTCGGCGCCTTCGTGGGCGTGCCCCTCGGCGCGTGGATCTTCTGCCGCTGGACGAAGACGCCCTTCGCGCGTATTCTCGACGCGATCTGCGTCATGGCTCCGTTCTGGCATGTTTTCGGACGCCTGGGCTGCCTTCTGGCGGGCTGCTGCCACGGCCGTCCGACGAAGCTGCCCTGGGGCCTCGTCTTCCGCGACCCCGGGTCCATGGTCCCGCGGATGTGGCTGGGCGTGCCGCTCCACCCGACCCAGCTCATCGAGGCCGCGCTCGACGCCTTCATCGCCGCGGTCCTCTACCGCCTCTTCGAGCGCGGGGGCAAGCCCGGCCTCGTCTGCGCGCTCTACTTCGCTTTATACGGAGCGCTGCGCTTCGGCGTCGAGTTCCTGCGAGGCGACACGGCGCCGCTGGCCTTCGGTCTCACCGCGGCTCAGGCGCTGGGGCTGGGTCTCATCGCGTCGTCCGGCGTTGTCCTGGCGTGGAGATCCGGATGCTGCCGGTCCTCCTGAAGCTCGGTCCCGTCTCTCTGTCCGCCTACGGCGTCCTGGTCGCCGCGGCTTATCTCGCCGGCATCTCCTGGCTGCGCCGCCGACGCTCGGAGATGGGGCTGGGCGAGGACGCCTTCTGGGAGCTCATCTACTGGCTCTTCGCCGGGGCCCTTATCGGAGGCAAGCTCGCCTACGCCGCGGTCGAGCGCGATCCCGGCCGCCTCTGGAGCGACCTGCGCTACGGCTTCGTCTTCTACGGCGGGCTCATCGGCGCGCTCTTGGCCGGCGGGATCCTCCAGAGACGGCGGTCCTTCTCCTACGCGAAGCTCGCCGACTACTTCGGCGTCGCCTTGCCTCTGGGCCACGCGATCGGGCGCCTGGGCTGCCTGGCCGCGGGCTGCTGCTACGGCCGTCACACGGACCTGCCCTGGGGCGTGGCCCTGGCCGGCGACCCCTCGCGCCACCCGACCCAGATCTACGAGTCCCTCGCCAACGCCGCCATCGCGGCGGTCGTGCTTCGCGTCGGCCTGCCGCGCGTCCAGGACGGGCGCTGGCGGCGGGGCGCGGCGTTTCTTCTCTATGTCGCGCTCTACGCGGCTGCGCGATTCGGCGTCGAGTTTCTCCGCGGCGACGACCGGGGGCCCGCCTGGCTGGGCTTGGCGCCTTCCCAACTGGCCTCCCTGTGTCTGCTGGCCGCGGCGGGCGTCCTGAGTCTAAGGAGACAAGCGTGAAGAAGACCCTGCCGGTGGAGTCGGGCGGGCAGCGGCTGGACGCGTTCCTGGCCGAGTCCCTGGAAGGCTACACCCGTTCTTTCCTTCAAAAGATCATCGGTCGCGGGCTCGTGACCGTCAACGGCGAGCCGCGCGACCCGGACGAGCGCGTCAGAGAGGGCGAACGCGTCGTCGTGGATCTGCCCCAGTCCGAGATCGACGCGACGCAGGACTTCGAATCCTGGGTCCTCTTCGAGGACAAGCGCCTGCTCGTCCTCCAGAAGCCCGCGGGCCTGCTCATGCACCCTCTCGGGACATCGTGGCTGACGAACCCGGAGGCCGCGCGCATCCAGCCGGGGGCCACCCTCGCGGCTCTTCTCCAGTTATTCCGTCCCGTCATCCTTAAAGCCGGCACGCCCCGCTGCGGCATCGTGCACCGTCTCGACCGGCAGACGAGCGGCGCCCTCGTGGTGGCCAAGGACCCCGCAACCTACGAGGCCCTGGTCCGCGCGTTCAAGGAGAGGCTCGTCGAGAAGACGTACCGCGCGGTGGTGCGCGGCGTGCCTCCCGGCGCCTCGCGCGTGCAGGCCCCCATCGGCCGGGTGGCGGGCAACCGGCGCATCGTCGTCACGCCGATGGGCAGGAACGCCGAAACCTCCTTCAAGGTTCTCTCGAAGAAGAAGGCCGCGGCCCTCGTCGAAGCCAAGCCCCTCACCGGCCGCACGCACCAGATCCGCGCCCACTTGGCCTATATCGGACACCCCGTGATGGGCGATCCGGAGTTCGACCCGCCCGCGCCCGGCAAGGCGGTCCCGGCGCGCATGATGCTCCATGCCTGGCGCCTGGGTTTCGCGCATCCCGCCGGCGGCAGGGCCCTCTTCGTCGCCGAGCCTCCCGCCGATTTCAAGCGTTTCTGGAAGTCCCTGCCCTGAAACCTAGGGAAATGAGAGCCCGTCAGGGCTCTAGGCGGCAGGCGGGCACGCGCTGGGGCGCGTCCGGCTTGAGGATCACTTGACGAGCCTCAGGGAGACGCGCCGGCCATCCGGGCCCTCCGCGGTCTCGACGCCGGGGTCCACCTGCGGGTTTCCGTCCACCAGGAAGAGGTACTTGTGCCGTCCCGGGCGCACGGGCAGGGTCACCGTCCAGGTCCCGCCGCCGGCCCGCTTCATCTTCAGCAGGCCCGGTTTCCAGGCGTTGAAGTCTCCGACCAGTTCGACGGACTCGGCCTTGGCCGCCTTGAGGCGGAATTCGACCGGCTTGAGGGCGGGGGCGTCGGGCATCCGGTCGTCATGAGGAACGAAGCTCACGGTGGTGGGCTTGAGGGGGGCCGGTTGCCAGCCGATCGCGAGGCTCGAATAATCGCGGAAGGCAGAGATCAACTCCGCGGAGGGGATGCTGATGAGCGTCAAGACGACGGCCACCAGCCCCCAAAACGTCCAGCGATTCTTCCAATCCACGCGCCGATTCTATCAATTCGCCGAGACGCTTGAAATCAGCGCGGATATTGTAGAATCGCCTCATGGAGACCAAGACCACCGTCAAATCCGCCTCCGTCGTCAAACCCCTCGAACGCGCCGAATCTCATGAGGACAACGCATGGCACCAGGCGATGCTGCAGCTCGACCGCGCGGCCCTGAAGATGAAACTGGAGCCGTTCGTCTTGGAGCGCCTGCGCCACTGCAAGCGCATCCTGACCGTCTCGGTGCCCGTCAAGATGGACGACGGCCAGGTCAAGGTCTTCGAGGGCTACCGCATCCAGCACAACATGGACCGCGGCCCGGCCAAGGGCGGCATCCGCTACCACCCGCTGGTCTGCCTCGACGAGGTGAAGGCCCTCTCATTCTGGATGACCATGAAGTGCGCGGTCGTCAACCTCCCTTACGGCGGCGCCAAGGGCGGCATCATCTGCGACCCCAAGAAAATGTCCAAGGGCGAGATCGAGCGCATGACGCGCCGCTATACCGCGGAGATCTCCCTCATCATCGGGCCGGAGAAGGACATCCCCGCGCCCGACGTGAACACCAACGAGCAGATCATGGCGTGGATGATGGACACCTACTCCATGACCGTGGGCTACTCCTGCCCCGGCGTCGTCACGGGCAAGCCCATCGAGGTGGGCGGATCTTTAGGACGCCGCGAAGCGACCGGCCGCGGCGTCTTCTACGTCACCCGCGAGCTGGCGGCGCGCGAGGGCTTCGACCTGCGCAAGGCCCCGGTCGTCATCCAGGGTTTCGGCAACGTGGGGTCCAACGCGGCGAAGATATTCTCCGACCACGGCTGCAAGGTCATCGGCATCTCCGACGTCGGCGGAGGCCTCTACGACCCTAAGGGCCTGGACATCTCCGACATCTTCCACTACCGCGAGAAGAACGAGACCATCGCGGGCTACGCCAAGGCTGAGCATGTCGACGTGGACGCCTTCCTGGAGCTGCCCTGCGACATCCTGATTCCCGCCGCCATGGAGAACCAGCTCACCAAGGCCAACGCCCCCAAGATCAAGGCCAAGTACGTCATCGAGGGCGCCAACGGCCCGACCTCCGGCGAAGCCGACCGGATCTTCAACGAGCGCGGCATCATCGTGGTTCCGGACATCCTGGCCAACGCGGGCGGCGTGACCGTCTCCTACTTCGAGTGGGTTCAGGACATGCAGTCTTACTTTTGGAGCGAGAAGGAGATCAACGCCCGCCTGCAGGAGATCATCATCGGCGCCTTCACCGAGGTCTTCGACCTCGCCAAAAAGGAGAAGGTGGACATGCGCCTGGCCGCGTTCATGGTGGGCATCCGGCGCCTCGGCAAGGCCGCGTCCATCCGCGGCATGTACCCCTAGACGCTCCAGTGGCGACGCGCCGACGGCGCGGCGGAGGCCTGCGCGTCCTGATCGCGCCGAACGCTTTCAAGGGGACGCTGTCGGGTCCCGCGGCCGCGCGGGCCATGGCCCGCGGCGTGCGCGAGGCCCTGCCCGGCGCGGTCTGCGAGGAACTCCCCATCGCCGACGGCGGCGACGGCCTCATCGACGCCCTGCGCCGCCGGCTGGGAGGCAGTCTCGCCGTCGCGGCCGTGCGCGGGCCGCGGGGCGAGCGGCGCCGCGCCTCCTTGCTGATGCTCCCGGACGGCCTGGCCGTCGTGGAGATGGCGCGGGCCTCGGGCTTGGCCCTGGTCCCGCCCTCGCGCCGGGACGTCCTGCGCGCCTCCTCCCGCGGGACCGGCGATCTCATTCGGGAGGCGGTGCGGCTCGGCGCGCGCAGCGTGGCCGTCGGCATGGGCGGCAGCGCCGCGAGCGACGCCGGCGCGGGCATGGCCCGCGCGCTCGGCGCGCGCTTGCTGGACGCGAAGGAACGGGAGGTCCCCGAAGGGGCCGCGGCTCTGAGGCTGCTGGCGCGCGTGGACGCCTCCCGGGTCCGCGAACTCCTGCACGGCGTGCGCATCCTCGCCCTCTGCGACGTGACCAACCCCCTCTGCGGTCCGCGGGGCTCCGCGCGCGTCTTCGGCCCCCAGAAGGGGGCCACGCGCGCCCAGGTCCGCGTCCTCGAGGAGGCCCTGCGCAACTGGGCCTGGGTCGTGGAGCGCGACTTGGACGCGCGCGTGGAGGACGTTCCCGGGACGGGAGCCGCCGGGGGCCTGGGCGCCGGCCTCCTCGCCTTCTGCCGGGCCGAGCTCGTCCCCGGCGCGGACTGGGTGCTCGAGAAGCTCGGCGCCAAGGAGGCCCTCGCGCGCTCGGACCTGGCTTTGACCGGAGAGGGGCGCCTGGACCTCACCAGCCTCTACGGCAAGGCCCCTCTCGCCTTCGCGCGCATGGCGAGAGCGGCCCGCGTGCCTTGCGCCGCGGTTACGGGAGGCCTGGAGCCCTCGGCGCGGGCGCCTCTCAAGCGCGAGGGCCTCGCGCGCATCGTCACCTTCCGCGAGGCGGGGGCGCGCACGGAGGCCGACGCGATGAAGAAGGCCGCGCAGTGGGCCGCGAAGGCCGCGAGCCTCGCGGCGGCCGGCCTGGCCGCGGCGCTGCTCGCCGTCGGGGCGAGAGCGGCGCAGAGCCCTTCCTACGGGAAGCTCGACGCTCAGTATCGCCAGCGGGACAAAGACGCGAATCTAGACGACAACATCGCCGCCTTGAAGGCGATCCCCGCGACCGCCGATTCCTTGTGGCGCTTGTGCCGGGCGAAGGTCCGTCGCGCGGAGAAGCGGGAGCAGAAGGCCGAGAAGCTCGCGGATTATGACTCGGCTCGGGAGGACTGCGGCAAGTCCATCGATCTTTCCGCTTCAATCGCCGAGGCCCACTTCTGGCACGGCGTGTCGATGGGGCGCTGGGGCGAGACGAAGGGGCTTTTGAAGGCGATGTTCCTGGTCAAACCCATCCGCCGCGAGATGTTCGAGACCCTGCGCCTCGACCCGAACCATGGGGGCGCGCACCATATTTTGGGAGAGATGCTCTGGCAGATTCCGAGGTTTGCGGGCGGAGACAAGAAGAAGGCCCTGGCCGAGTTCGAGACGGCGGTGCGCCTCTCGCCCAACCGCACGGCCGCCTATCAACCTCTGGCCGAGGCGTATCTCCACTTCGGCCGGCAGGCCGACGCCGTCAATATCTTGAGATCGGTCGAGGCCGTCAAGGAGCCGGCCGATCCCGCCGAGTACCCGGAGAATCTCGCCGACGCGCGCAGACTCCTAGCGCGCCTCGAAGGGCGGCGCTAGGGGCGTCGCGGCGCCCTTCTCGAACCTCACGCCGCGCTGGAGGTCGAGGGCGACGGACTTCCCTTCGCGCAGGACCGAGACCCTCACCGTCGAGCCCGGCGCGCCGTAGAGGGCGTCCAGGGCGTCCGCGAAGTTCAGCCTCTCGGTGGAACGGCCGGCGACGGCGTCGAGGACGTCGCCGGGCTTGAGGCCCGCGGCCTCGGCGGCGCGCCCCGCGATGGCGTGGGTGATCTCGAAGCGGCGCCGGCCGTCGGCCTCCACGGTCTTGATCCACAGGCCGGGGCCGGCGCGCCACCAGGAGGGCGGCTCCACGATCGTGATGGGCTCGAGCAGGCGCACGCGCAGGCGAGCGTCTTCGTCCAAGAGGAGGTCCGGGCCGCGATGCTTCCCGCCCTCGGAGGAGGGCAGAGGGGCGGCGACGACGAGCGTGCCGCCCGCGCTGACGCGGGAGAGGTCCGGGGCTTCGACGCCCGCCAGCGCCGTGGCCGCGCCCAGGATGGGGTAGACCCCGGCGCCGGCCGGGCGCATCTTGAAAAAGAGGAGGCGCACGGAGCGCACCGCGCCGTCGTCGGCGGCTTCGGCCACGCGGGCCCAGACCGGGCTCTTCGAGGGCACGGCGAGGAAGTCGAGCGAGCCGTCGGTGGTCAGCGCCGCCGCGGTCTCGGCCGCGACGACGGCCCCCTTCTTGAGGCCGGAGGGCAGTCCCGCGGGGAAGCGGACCCAGAGGGCCTGGTCGGCGCGCAGGGTCCAGTCGAGCGGCGCCTCCTCGGCGACCTCATCGCGGGCCTGGGCGGAGCCTTGAGCGCCCCGGGCCTGGGCCAGCGTCCATTCCCGCGCGGAGAGGTCGCGCGCGCCGCGCGAGAAGTCGAGAGGCTGGGGGCTCTGCGCGTCGATGAGGGGCAGGGCCGCCAGGCCGCGGCGCACCACCAGGGACTCGCGCGACTCCGGGCCGACCGCGCGCAGGGCCGCGGCGGCTTCGGCGCGCGTGCGCGCGGCCGCCTGCGCGGCGCGCAGGATGCGGTCCGCGGGACGCAGACCCGCGGCTGCGGCGGGCGAGTCCGGCCGGACTCCAGCCGCGGCGAGGCCGTCGGCGTCCTCGACGAGGGACGCGCCGAAGGCCGCGAGGACCGCCTCCCCGCGCGGCGGCGCGGCGGCGGCCGACGCGGGGGCGAGAGCGGCGGCCAAGAGCGCTGCGAACAAGAGTGCGGTCTTCATCGCGGGGCTTTCTTGGCGGGAGGCTGCTTCTTGGCCGCGCTCTTCGGCTTGGCTTCGGGCGCGGGCGTTGGGCTTGCGGGAGCGGCCGCCGGTTGGGCCGAGACGTCGTACGTCTCAAGCAGGCGCGAGCGGGCGCGGCGGACTTCCCCAAGCGCCGCGGTCAGCGTGGCCTCGCGCGGCAGGTCCGCGTCGGCCGGGCCGGTCTCGTCTTCTCCCGCCTGGGCGGCCAGGCGCCGGGCGCGCTTGAGGGCCTCGCGGCGGCACTCGCGGTCCTCGAGCGACGCCAGGCGCGCCAGCGCCGGTCGGACGGCTTCCAGGCGTTTGGCGGGAACGGTCGCGGCTTCGGCCTGGTCAAGGGCTTTGTCCAAGACCTCGGTCCAGGCGAGGGAGCGCAGGACCGCGGCCAGCCCATCCTCGGCCCGGCGGGCTTCCTCGGCGGTCTTGCCGCAGCGCGCGGCGGGATCGGTCTCGAGCACGGACAGGGACTGGGTCCAGCGTTCGGCCGCGGCCTGGAGGTCGCAGGCTCGGCGGCGCGCGCGCGCCTCGGAGGAGGCCTTGAGGAACCAGACCTGGTCGGCGGCGCGCCGGGAGACGGCCGCGCGCTGGGAGAAGAGCTCGGGCAGGACGCGGTCGCAGCCGGGAGGAAGCTTGCGGGCGAGCGAGATCGCGGCGTCGGTTCGCGCCGTCTCGTAGCGGCATTGCTGGGGCGAGGCGTCGGCGCGCGAGGCGTCCAGGGCTTCTTCGAGCTTGACCAGGGACTCGACGTCGGCGGCGGCCTGGGCGCGGCCCTTTCGGGAGCGTTCGAGGAGGTCTTGGTACTGGGGCTTGACCTTGGCGGCCTCGGCCACGAGGGCCTCCAGGGCGGCGTAGGCGGCTTCGGCGGCTTTGGGGTCGCAGGAGAGCGAGAGCTGGAGGGCTTCGGCTTCTTTCTCGACCGCCAAGCCGTAGTCGGGAGCCACGGGAATCTCGACGCGTTCGGACACCGCCGAGCCGGAGGCGGCCGAGACCGCGGCGAGCAAGGAGAAGGCGCGGGATTGCTCCACGGTGATTCGGCGCGCGAAGGAGTAGGGTCCGCCGTTGGAGAGTTTGCGCTTCACGGTTTCGAGGGATGAGAAGCCGCGGGCGGTCTCGAGGAAAGTGGACTCCTCGACCTCGACGGAGGCGCCCTCCGCGAGGCCGTCCACCCAGTAGGCCCCGGAGACGACGGCTTGGTCGCCGAGTTCGTACTGCCCCAGGCGCGTCGGCTCCTGCAGATGGAGGGCCAAGCGCAGGCGCGGCGCGCCCGCGGGCGCGGGGGCTGCCGAGACGGCGGCCTCCAGGGAGGCGATGAGTCCGGGCTGGGCGGCGAGGACCGCGCTCAGGGCCTCCAACTCGGAGAGCTCCCGGCGGGTCTCCTTGTCGGCGAGCAGGGCCGCGGCGCGCTCGCGGGCCAGGGCCAGGCCGCGGCGGCTGCGCTCGTCGTGCAGGTAGCGTCGGATCATCGCGCGCAGCTCCTCGGAGGCCGCGCCGCGGGCCGCGTCCTCGGCGAGTTTCGCGTTCGCCCCGGAGACGCCGTGCGCGGTCGTGACCGCGAGGAAGTGCTTGATCGCCTCTGCGTCTGGCTTGGGCCCCGCCAGGAGTTCCGCGAAGAAGGGCTTGACCAGGGAGGCGGGGTCCTCGAGGCGGTCCGCGCGCCGCCGGCGGGCCAGGTCGACGCCCCACGGAGTCTCGAAGAGATTCTTGAGGCCGGCGGGCTCGGCGAGAGCGGAGCTCGAGGCGCTCAGCGACCAACGTTCCTCGCTCTCGGCCGCCGCGGCGCAGGCCAGGAGGTGCAGGCGCGGCGTCATGGCCCCGTCGAACGGCAGGGCCCGGCAGGGACCCAGGCCGTCGGGGCCCTCGGCGGGAGGCTCCGAGAGCCGGCGGCAGGACGGCGCGGCCTCGGCCAGCGCCTCGAGAGCCTTCCAGTGGACCGCGGCCAGACGCCGAGAGCCGCGTCCTCCCTGGACGACCAGGTAGCCGCGGTCGGCGAGGACCGACACGCCGCTCGGCGTGAAGGCGTCGACGAAGGCATCGAGGGCGGCGGCGCTTGCGCCGCGGGCGGTCAGCAGGGAGGCCGCGAGGAGCGCGGCCCTCCTCATACGTGGTATTTGGCGCAGGCGTGCCGGAGTTCGCAGAGGGCCTTGGCGACCTCGCCGCGGGCGTCGGCGCCCTCGGCGAAGGCCTTCTCGGCGGCCTCGAGGCGGGCTTTCGCCTCATGGACGCGGGCCCGGTCGCTTTCGAGCATCTTGCGCAGCTCTTCTTGCATCTCCTGGAACTCGCGCGCGAAGTCCTGGTGGGCGTCGGTCACTCGGATGCGCACCGGCACGACGAAGTTGGCGTGGCGCATTCGGGCGATGCCCGCGGAGACGACCCTCAAGGGGCCGGCGAAACGGTGAGACCAGAAGAGCGTCATCAGCCCGCTGGCCAAGAGCGAGATGGCCGAGGCCAGCAGGAGCGGGGCGCGCAGGGAGCCCTTGATCCAGTCCAGGGAGTGAAAGATCTGGCGCGATTGGATGGAGGCCTCCGTCATGCCCCGGAAGACGCTGAACGCGGTCAACAAGAGGCTTGCCGAGACCAGGATGAGCACGAAGCCCACCATCTGCAGTTGGAGGGGAGCGTCCACCCAGTACTGCTCGCGTTTGTAGGAGGGATTAGCCGACTTCTCCGTCTGGGCCTGGGCGCGGCCTTTCGCGTGGGGCATCGGGCTTATCGTCGCTTTTCGAGGGCGAGGTTGTCAATGAGACGGGTCCGGCCCAGGAAGGCGGCGGCCAGCAGGCGCCGGGGGCCGCGCAGGTCCCGGGATGGCTTGAGGGTGTCAGAGTCGACTACGGCCGCGTACCGCAGCCGCATCGGTCCGCGCGAGAGGGCTCGTTCCACGGCGGCCGTGACCGTCCGGGGCGTGGCGCCTCGGCGGGACGACTCCCGCCGTCCGGCCAGGAGGGCCGAGCGCAGGGCCGGGGCCGCGGCTCTCTGAGGGGCCGTGAGATAGGCGTTGCGGCTGGAGAGCGCCAGGCCGTCGTCTTCCCGGACGATGGGCACGTCTACGATCTTCACGGGTACGTCCAGGTCCGAGACCATCTTCTTCAATATTCCCAGTTGTTGGAAATCCTTCTCGCCGAAGTACGCTCGGTCGGGCCGTACTTGGTTAAACAATTTTAAAACCACGGTGGCGACGCCGCGGAAATGGCCCGGCCGGTCACGTCCGCAGTAGAGCTGCGATATTCCCTCGACCTCGACTTTCGTCTGGAACCCCTCGGGGTACATCTCTTGCGCCGAAGGGGCGTACACGAGGTCGGCCCCGGCCTGCGCGACGAGCCGGCGGTCCGCGGGAAGGGCGCGGGGATAGCGGCCATAATCCTCCTTCGGGCCGAACTGGAGGGGGTTGACGAAAACGGAGGCGACGACGCGGTCGCATTCCGCCGCGGCCCGGCGCACCAGCGCCGCGTGCCCGCGGTGGAGCGCGCCCATGGTGGGCACGAAGCCGACCGAGAGGCCCTTCGCGCGCCAGGCCGCGACGCGGCGGCGGAGGGCGGCCTTGCCGCGCGCGAGGGGGGCGGCCGTCAAAGATTCCTCTGGAAGAAGCCAGCCACGCGCGTCTCGTACTCCAGGCCCGCGGCTTCGCGGCACTTGGCGTGGCAGGCGCCGGGGACGATCCAGAGCTGTTTGGGCTCGCCCGCGGCGTGGAAGACGCGCGTGACGTCGTCGACGGGCATCAGGTCGTCGAGCTCTGCGCCGATGACAAGCAAAGGACGGGGGGCGATGCGTCCGGCGGCCTCGACGGGGTTGAAGGCGTCGATCTTCGGGTCGCCCACGCGCAGGCGCAGCATCCCGAGCACTAGGTCGATGAGGGGAAAATGCGGGACCCTGAAGTTGTTCCAGGCCCAGCGCCGGATCACGCCGCGGTAGTCGGAGAAGGGGCTCTCGACGACGGCGCAGCGCAGGTCGGGATGGTTGATCATGGAGGCGACGACGACGGCCGCGCCCATGGACAGGCCGAAGACGCCGACGCGGTCGCAGAGAGCCGGCTTGGCGGCGCGCAGCCAGGCCACGGCCGCGTCGAAGTCCCGCATTTCGAGACCGCCGATGGTGGTGATCTCGCCTGCGCTCTCGCCATGGGAGCGGAAATCGAAATAGACCAGGTTGAAACCGGCGTTTTCGTTGAGGAAGTAGGTCTGCTTGAGGAGTTCGCCCTTGTTGTCGCCCCAGCCATGGCACATCAGGATGGTGCGTTTGTCGCCGGACGGGGAGGGGATGAACCATCCGTTGAGTTCGAGGCCGTCCGAGGTCTTGAAGGAGAGGCGCTCGTAGCGCAGGCCGAACTGCTCCGGGAATATCCACATGGGAGACATTGCGGGCGGGTGGAGGATGATGCCCGCGCCCCACCAGCAGAAGGCGACGACGCCCGCGGCCGCGGCCACGATGAGCCCGACGGAGGCCCAGAGGGTCATTGCTGGGAGGTGAAGGAGTGCTCCGGTCCCGGGAACGACCCGTCCCGGACCTCGCGGCAGTAGTCGGAGGCGGCCTTGACCGCCTGGACGCGCAGCTCGGCGTAGCGCTTGACGAACTTGGCGCCGGCGCCCTCGGTGAGCCCCAGCAGGTCGTCGCTGACTAAGACCTGCCCATCGCAGTGGGGGCCGGCGCCGATGCCGATGGTCGGGATTCTCAGGCGTTTGGTGACCTCCTTGGCGAGATCGGCGGGGACGCACTCGAGGACCAGGGCGCAGCAACCGGCGGCCTCGAGCACGTGGGCGTCGGTCAGGATTCGCTCCGCGTCCTCGGGGAGGCGGCCCTGGATCTTGTAGCCGCCGAGGCGGTTGACGGCCTGGGGCGTCAGGCCGAGGTGCCCGAAGACCGGGACGTTGATCTTGACGAGTTCCTTGACGGTCGGGGCGACGTCCATGCCGCCCTCGAGCTTGACGGCGTTCGCGCCGCCCTCCTTGAGAAAGCGGCCGGCATGGCGCGCCGCCTCTCGGACGTCGAGTTCGTAGCTGAGGTAGGGCATGTCCGTGACCAGGAGCGCGCGGGTCAGGCCCCGCTTGACGGCCTTGGTGTGGTGGAGCATCTCCGACACGGTGACGGGAAGGGTGCTCTCATAGCCGAGCTTGGTCATGCCCACCGAGTCGCCGACGAGGACGACGTCGACGCCCGCCTCCTCGGCGATGCGCGCCATGGGGAAGTCGTAGGCGGTTATCATGGCGACTTTCAGGCCCTTCCTCTTCATATCGAGGAGGGTGGCGGTCGTCACGAATTTCTTATCGGCCATGGGACCAGAGTCTAACAATTCGTCGGTCGGGGTTCCAACTTCACCGGGAGCGGCGAACCGCTCGGCGGTCGGCTTTGAAGAGGAGCGCTATGAGGGTCGCGCACAGAACAAGGGCGACGAGGTTGGCCAGCCAGCCCTCGAAGAGGCCCTGGTGGTCGGGCGTGCCGAGCCAGCCGTACTCCTTGAGGGTCTTGGCGCGGATGAGGACGGCGAGGAAGGGGCCGACCTTCGACGGCAGGCCTCCTTCGTAGACGAACAGGGTCCAAAGGAGCCAGTAGAGCGCGCCGATGACGACCATGCAGGAGATCAGGACGGTCGCGAGATGGACGGGGTCGTAGTGCGGCTCGTCGGCGCCTTCGACGTCCTCGAAGAGACCGACCCAGCGCCTCCAGAGGGTGCGCGCGCTCATCTCAGAGCCATCAAGTCGAGCATGCCGTAGAGGCCGGGTTTCTTCTTGGCGGACCAGAGCGCGGCTTCCAGAGCGCCTCGCGCGAAGACGTCGCGCGACTCGGCGCGATGGATGAGCTCCAGGCGTTCGAAAGAGCCGACGAAGCGCAGTTCATGGTCGCCGACCACGCCGCCCAGGCGCAGGGAGACGGTGGGGACGCGCTCTCCCGTGCCGCGGGCCTCCATGACGGCCTGGGCCAGGCGCAGGGCAGTGCCCGAAGGAGCGTCCTTCTTCGTCTTGTGGTGGATCTCGATAATGGCGGCGTCGTAACCGGGAAGTTGGCGCGCGGTCTCGGCGGCGAGGTGCATCAGGAGGTTCACGCCCCGGCTGAAATTCGGGGCGAGGAAGACGGGAATGCGCTTGGCCGCCGCTACGACCTGGGCGCGCTGGCCGGAGGAGAGGCCGGTGGTGCCGCTGATGAAGGGCACCTTGGCTCGGCCGCAGGCGGCGGCGTAGCGCACGGTCGCTTCGGGCGCGGAGAAATCGACCACGGCTTGGCAGGCGCCGACCTCGCCTTCGAACCGGACCATCTGGGCGCGATCCACACGGGCGAGCAGATGGAAGCGTTCATCTGCCGCCGCAAGCTCCGCGACGCGCGAACCCGTGCGCCCTGAGGCGCCGCACACGGCGATCTTTAATGACGTGATCATATTTTAGCACACATCCAGACGGCGCGTTTGAGTTGCCGCCGACGTTGCCCGTGTTCCACGGGGCGTAGTCGGCGGTCCCGATCCTCACGGCGTTCGCCTCCTTGACAGCCGCACATAACGAAGCTAGCCTATCCACGATGGAAGTCGCCCCGATGCAGTGGATATCGCGTCGCGCGCTTCTCGCGCTGGGGGCATTATGGCTTGCCGGCTGCGCCGCCACCTCCCCGCGCGTCGTCAAGATCGACGCGCCGGGCGCCATCCAGGAGGAGAACAGCTATGCCGGCGAGGAGTTGTACCTGACCAAGTTCGCGGTCAAGAACAAGGCCTCGGTCGACACCAAGGAGGCCGAGGAGGCCCTCAAGGAGCAGTTCATCGCATACTTGCGCGACGGGGCCAAGTTCGGCAAGATCATCGACGCGACCTTCGGCGCGCAGGTCCCGCCGGACGCTCTGAAGTTGGAAACCGAGTTTACGGCCAACATGGAGGGCGGCGATATCAGCTTCATGGCCGGTATGTACCAGGCCTACCTGCTCTTCTCGATCAGCCCGCGCAAGGGCTCGGCCATCGTCATCGGGAGCGCCTCGCTGCTGAGGAAGCGAAAGGTGCTGAGCCAAAGATCGTGGACGAGCAGCCAGCCGTTCTCTTTCATCTTCTTCGGGATGTTTCGCACCGGCCCGATCCAGGCCGCCTATAAGGCGGCCTACGAGGACGCTTTCAACCACATCGTCGTACCCGTCGGTTCCGATAACGCTCCCGCGGTGAGCAAGGCCGAACTGCAGTCGCTGGTCAAGGCCGGCATCGCGGAGGCGTCCAAGAAGGCCGAGCCCATCTACAACTCCGACGTCGACAAGCCCGCGTACGCTTTGCCGGAGAACGCCGACAACTTCGCCCTGGTGATGGGCATCGAAAAATACGCATCCATCGCCCAGGCGGACTTCGCCGAGCGCGACGCCGGCACGGTCAAGGAACATCTCTACGCGCTCGGCTACCCGCGGCGGAACGTCGTGTATCTGACGGGGAACATGGTGACGCGCGGCAATATGGAGAAGTACGTCGAGTCCTGGCTGCCCGGCAAGGTCACCGAGGACTCGAAGGTGTTCGTGTACTTTTCCGGCCACGGTTCGCCCGGCATCAGCACGGGCGAGGCGTATCTTGTGCCATGGGACGGCGACGTGAAGTTCCTGGAGAACACCGGCTATCCCCTCAAGAGGCTCTACGCGCGCCTCAACGCCCTGAAAGCGCGCAAGGTGATCGTGGCGCTCGATTCCTGCTTCTCCGGCGCCGGCGGCCGCTCGGTGATCCCCAAGGGAACCCGGCCGCTTGTCGGCAAGATCGACACGGGTTCCGGCGCCATCGGCCGCGTCGTCGTGCTTTCCGCTTCAGAATCCTCGGAGATATCCGGAAGCGAGGAGTCTCAGGGCCACGGCCTCTTCACGTATCACCTCCTCAAGGGCCTCAATGGCCGGAAAGGCGCGGCGTCGCTCAAGGAGCTCTACGATTATCTGACGCCGCGCGTACAGGACGCCGCCCGCCAGCAGAACCGCGATCAGACGCCGCAGTTGACCGCCTCGGACGAGGACGGCGCGCTGACGCTGAGGGACTAGTCATCGGACGCGCTGCGGCGTTGTTTTTGGGGTTCGGCGCCCTTGCGGCCCAGCTCAACGGCTGCTTCCTGCTGGTCGTGGGCGGGGCGGGAGCCGAGGCCGGCTACGTCGCCACGCAGGATAAGCGCTCATCCGGTGAGACCGTATCCGACCAGTGGATCCACGCCAAGATCAAAAGCGAGCTGATTGCCGCAAGCGGCGTGCCGTCGGACAGGGTCGACATCAAGGTGCGCAAGGGCGAGGCGACTCTTAAGGGCGTGCTCGACACCGCCGAGCAGAAGGCCAAGGTGCTGAACGTCGCCCGCGGCGTCAAGGGGGTCAGACAGGTCGTCGACAAGCTCGTCGTCGCCAAATAGAACTCGGAATCAGCCCGCGCCGAGGCTCTTGGCGCGCCCCTCGGCGTCGAAGACGCGCACGACGCCATGGCCTTGGAGCTGGGGCACGATGACGTCGGCCGGGCCGGCGATGACGACGATCTCTAAGCCGGCATTCGCGGTGGCGGGCAAAGGCGAGGCGGAGGGGGAGAGCGTCGGGGCGGCGGGCGCGCCGGGCAGGCCGGCGGATTTCCACGCGCCGAAGTTTTTTCCCGCGAGGGTTTTAAGCTCCTCGGGTTTGCCTTTCTCCATTTTTATTTCGGTTCCGTAAACTTGGCGCCGGATTTGTTGGCCATGTAGGCGATCGCGCGCGCCAGTTCGGCGTCGGTGGCGTTCGCGCCGCCGCGGGGCGGCATGGCGTTCTTGCCGGCAATGGCCGACTTCAGCAAACCATCGAGGCCCTTGGCGATGAGCGGTTCCCAAGCGCTCTTGTCGCCGATGGCGGGCGCGCCGGCTAGACCGGCGCCGTGGCAGGTGAAACAGGTGGCCTGCACGAGTTGTTCGCCGGTGCGGGCGCCGGCCTTTGAGTCGCAGCCGATCATGAAGGCGAGGGGGATGATGATGGCGACGCCGACGACCGTGCCGACGAGGAGAGGGATCCGATTGAATTGATGTGTGCCGGGCATGGTGTTTCCTCTCAAGGCGCGAAAGGTGGCTGATGTGGGTTCAATGAGCGCGTATTATAGCCGATTGGCCGCGATTGCAACTGATCGCGCTCGGGGCGGGCGCACCCCTCGGGACGCCTGGTCGGCGTTGTACTCGCGGCGCGTGCCTGCGTTGAAGTCTATATCGTGTGGTTTCAGAGGCGCCTGCCTACGTGTTATACTCGACCGAAAACATATGAAACGAAAGGAGGGAGATGTAGGATCGGGTTTCTCGCGACTCCGTATTCTGGCCGTTTACGCCGTCCTTTTCTCGGTTGCGGAGGCGCTCGACCGAGGCTACTGGGCCTGTCGGCGCCTCTTGGAACGGGGAGCCAAGACCGGCGTCTTTGAGATATACGTCGTCGGCGAATCCACAGCCGTCGGGGAACCCTACGGTGAGAAGCTCGCGCCTGCCAGCCTCGTGGCCCAACAATTCGAGGACCATATCGGCAGCCGCGGCATCCGGATCATCACCGTGGCCGCAAGAGGTCATAGCATCTATCCCCAATCCGTGGCGCTCGAGCGGCAGTTGAGCTCCCGAGACGGACGCAACCCCGGCGTCACTCTGGTTTATTCAGGTCACAACGACACCGGAGGCCGCCACGACCCTCCGCCCGCCTATGAACGGTTCCGACGCGCTGCAACGGCCCGATCCACGCTGCTGAGAGACCTGTGGTACCTCGTCGAGAATTATTTTCCTCTCCTCCGCCTGAGGAGCATGGAAAGTTGGGACTATCATCTGCGGCGCGTCGTCGAGATGAGTTTTCGGAAAGGACTGACGCCTATTCTCGCGACGGTCGTATCCAATACCGCCGACATAGATCCGGGGTTGTCCATCGACAACGTCAAGCAGGACGAGGCGCGCTCGGTCCTGGAACACGGGATGCTTTTGGAAACGCAGAAACGCTACGGCGAGGCTCTTCGTCATTACGAAGCCGAGTCTGCGTCTCATCCGGCCCTGCGACGATATCTGAAGTACCGCATCGCGCGCTGCCATCAGGCGTTGGCGCACTACGATCTCGCCAGGCGCTTCTACCGTGAGTTGGTCGATTCCGGCGACGCGGGGAATTTCGGGCGCGCAAGCGGCGAACAGAACGAAATGATCCGCGCTCTGGCCGGGGAATACGGCGTACCTCTCGCGGATGCCGAGAGGATATTCGAGGCCCACTCCCCGCACGCTCTTCCGGGCAACACATTATTCTCTGACGGCCACCATCCCAATATCGAGGGCTACCGCCTGCTGGCGGCGGCCTATGCCCAGGAGATATCCACGACCTTCGGGGAGCCCATCCGCCGCCCCCTCACAGATGAGGCGGACTGCATCCGACGCACATCCCTCAGCCGTCGTGACCAGGCGAAAGCCCTCCTCGCGAGCGGCCGGTGGCTCTTTAGCGTCGCCGCGCGCCACGCCTATCCCCGCCAGCGTCTGGAAATGGCACGCGAACTCTTCCAACGCGCTCAGAGGCTTGATCCGGACGACTTTTCCGCGTGGATGGGGATGCAGATGGTTGCGCTGGCGGAACGCAGTCGGATCCTCAGCGATCAGGAAGGCCTCGACTGGCTGGGCCGTCACGACCTCTTCTACGGCCGAGACTACAGCCTTTCCTGTGATCTTCTGTCGGACATCGTCAAGAAATACGACCAGGCGACCGACGGCGTGGATCTCCATCGCCGCTGCCTGGCTGAAGCCGGGCGGAATGGATCCACGCCGCGCCCCTTGCTTGACGACCGTCTGAGCGCGATCATGGGAGGAGACAAGGACCACGTGCACGCCCTGCTGGACCGCTATCGGCGCCTTGGCAAGAGTCAGATGTCGGCGTGGTTGGTCGCCCGCCTGACGAGCGGAAGCAGCGGCCATGAGCACGAGTCTGAATTATTATTAAACTCCGCCGAGGCGACCCTCCAAGACGGCGAACTCGAATTGACGGTGGAATTGATCAAGCGGACTCTGAGTCTCGATCTGGAACCGGAGGATCTCGGGCGCGTAGCACTCCTCTATCAGGGCCTGAAGGATTACCCGAAAGCGCTCGGGATTCTCGACCGTCTGGTTCGCCGACAGCCGCGTTGCGCCCGATGGCGCAGCGACAGGGGAGTCGTGCGGTTCCTCTCCGGGAGGAAGAATGATGCTGCGGAGGATTGGATCAAGGCCATCGATCTCGATCCCAGGTTCGAGCAGGCTTATCAGAGCCTCGGTATGTTCTATGCCATGTCGGGACGACGCCAAGAGGCCCTGGAGGTCTACAACAAGGCCCTCAAGCAGGCCCCTGCGCCTATCGATGGGACGACGCGCCACCGCATCCAGGAGGCGAGAGACGGCCTGCTTATCCGGTAGCCGGAGTTGCTCGCCCTTGTGTCATGAACTGCGCCGACGCGGAGTTCCATTCCAATCCCAGTTGTCCTTGCCGATACGCTTCGGGGTTCATCCGTAAAAGTCCGTGAACATGGAGAATCATCTCTTGATTTTCAGGAGCGCCGGGGTTACTCTTCCCAAGTTGGAGAGAACCCCGATGACCCGCTCTTGTCGCGCCCTAGGCCTTCTGGCGGCCGCTCTCCTGGCGGCGGCGAGGGTGTGCGCCTTTTCGGACGCGGACTACCTCCGCCAGTATATCCTGCGCGACAACGATCCCTTCGCGGCGATGAACTTCCTGGCCGACGGGCCCCGCCAGGACGCTCTGAAGGTCTCCGAGCCGGACCTCTTCCGGGAGGTCTTTCAGAGGGCCGCAGAGCTCAAGGATCTCAAGGGCGTCGTCAGCGGCGCGTCCGACGCGCGCTCCATCCGCCTCGGCCTGCTGCGGCGGACCGGCTGCACCTTCTGCCTCGACGCCAACGCGCTGACCTCCTGGGTGAAGGAGTACATGCCCGAGCGCGGCCCCGCGGAGCTGCGGGAACTCGACTCCGCTCTGTGGAGCTGGGGCACGCTCACCGAGGAGCAGAAGGCCTGGCTTGCCCAAGAGAAGCAGGATGCTCCCTGGGCGAAGATGGCCTTCCTCGATCGCCATGAGCAGATGCGGCGCTGGGCGCTGGGCGAGCGCGATGTCCTGCTCAAGCTCAATCCCGGCGACGAGAAGGGCGTCGCCGATTTCCGGTCGCGGGCAGGGCAGATCCAGGAGGCTCTCGGCTACGACGAGATGACGCAGGCCTGGCGGCGCTGGGAACTGGCGAAACAGGCCTCCACGTCGATGGCCTTGGCGCGCGCGCGGGCCGCAGCCGGCGTCGATGCGCGCCAGAGGGCGTTGCTCGCCGAGGCGGCCGGCGCCGCGGACCCGCCGGCGCGCCTGAGCGCGCTATCCCAGTTCTTCGAGAACCTGGGCGAGCGCCCCCGCGAGCTCCTGGAGGCCGCCCCGCCCCGCCCCGACCAGCGTTTCGATGGGGAGTCTCGCCGAGTCGTCTGCGACCTGCTCAAGACCTCTCTGCTCAAGGAGACCGGGGGGACCTTCGCGGGCAAGGACCTCGAGGCATTCTACTCCCGCGTCCCTCTGGAGGTGAGATTCTCAATGACGGACATGAGCGCGTTCGGCTGGTACGACGACGGAGGGAACACTCTCTTCTTCAACGAGCGTTATGTGGAGCAGTACGTCAAGTCGCGCGGCGCGTCGGTCGAGGAACTCAAGCGCGACCCCGCGCTCCTGCGCGACCTCGCGCGGACCCTCATCGGAACCTTCGTGCACGAGGCACAGCACCACCGCCAGGACGTCTGGGCGCGCGACAACAAGCAGCCGCGCCTCTATCATCAGGGCGACGAGGTCGAGGCGTTCCAGGTCCAGGCCTTGTTCCTCCTTGAGAAGATGAAGAACGATCCTAAGTTCCGCGCGTTCGCCGAGGCCGAGGGCGAGCGCTCGGACGTCCTCAAGACGGGGCTCGAGCGCGCGCGGCGCATGGAAGAAGAGGGGCCCGACTACTTCGCGTGGACCGTGCCCAATTCGCACTATCCGGAGGTGCTCTCGAACGAAGGCCACGCTTGGTGCCGCATCGTCTGGCACAACCGCGTCATCGGCGTGCTTAATGCGGAGCTTTCGCGACGGGAGTCGCTGCGGGAGGCCGAGCGCGGGAAGCTGGACCTCGCGCCTCTTCTCAAGGAGAACTACGAATCCGAGGAGGAGTTCAAGGCGGACGTGCTCGTCTGCGGAAGCGGTTCCCTGAGGGAGTGGCTGGCCAAGGCTCGCGAGACGATGGGGGAAGCGGCTCAACACTACGCGCTGCTGCGTCGGCGCCAAGAGGCCGAAGCCCGGATCACGATGGAGCGCTTCAAGAAAATCCAAGCCGAGGAAGGGACGCTCGCCAAGGCGAGGGCGCCCCCGCCCATCCTGACGGTCCCGGGGGCCCCATGACGCTTCTCTTCATGACTCTTCTTCTTGCCGGGGCGCTCGGCGCCGCCGCCGCGCCCCAACCTGGAACCAAGACGATGGGACCCCCCGGGAAGCCGGTCGTCGACGCGTCTTTCCAGCTCCGCGCGCCGGAGGGCTGGTCGGTCGAGAAGAAGCCCGGCGGCGCCGTTCTCACCGGTCCCGCCGCCGAAGGCCTGCCGGCGCGCGTCATCCTGCGCTATGTTCGTCCCGGCCATGCGCTGTACGCCGATCCGCACGCCTACATGGCGCGGCTGACCAAGCCCTCGTCGATCCCGATGAAGGGCTGGAAGAACGGGCCGGTGGAGAAGACCGTCGCGGCGGGACGCCGGGCCCTGCGCCTCGAGCGCGACACGACCGAGTTCATCCCGCCCGAGAGCATGGCCTCCAAGGAGGTGGCCGTGCGCGAGGAGCATCTTGCGGTGTACGCCTCGGCGGGGTTCTATCTGCTCGTCTACAGCGCTCCGCGCTCGATCGACGCGGCGCAGCGCCGGGTCTGGCGCGGGATCGTCGCTGGCTTCAAGCCGAAGTTCTGAGGAACTGCGCCATACGAACGACGATGAGTCTGGATTCTAGGGAGCGACCAATTTCTCAGGGGGCGTCGTCTGGTGACTTCGAGGGCCGTCACGCGGCCTTTGCCTTTGAGGACGAAGTCCACCTCGCGGTTCGCCTCGCGCCAGTATAAAACCTCGATTCCAGTCCCGGAGAGGCCGTTGAGCAGATGCGCTCCCACCGCCGATTCAACGAGCCGACCCCAATATTCCGGATTCACGCGGGCCGTTGAGAATGAATGCTCGGCGCCGCTCGTCATGAGAGCCGTATTGAGCGCGAGAAACTTAAATCAATATCAAGAGTTATTTTTTTGAAACTCAAGATACGAGCAGTCAAGTCGTCAGGGCATAAGCGCCAGGGACCAAAAGAAAGACGGAGACCGCCTTTCGACAGTCTCCGCCTATAAACACGACGTTTTAGAGTCTGCCCCCAACGAGAATCGAACTCGTGTTTCAGCCTTGAAAGGGCCGCGTCCTAACCGTTAGACGATGGAGGCTAAAAGTGAAAACTGTGAGCTCGGTGGGAATCGAACCCACGACCCCGCGCTTAAAAGGCGCATGCTCTACCCCTGAGCTACGAGCTCGTCGACGCCGGTCATTGTAGCAAAAATGCTTTTCGCGCGATGGCGAAAGCCGGGGCGCTCCGCCACCGGATTCCAGCCTTTCGCGGGCATTCCCGCCTCGAAGGTCGCCATGTTCGCCGCCATGTGCCCGTTGCTCAAATGCGCGTAGCGGAGCGTCATGGCTGGTGTGGAGTGGCCCAAGAGCCGCTGGAGCGCGGGCAGGTCGTTGGTCCGCATGATGAAGTGGCTGGCGAAGGTATGGCGAAGATCGTGGAAGCGGAAGCCCGCGATGTGCGCTCCTTCCATAGTGTCGAGGTGAGCTTACCGCGCTCTTACACGCGGTCCCGTGTGAAGCCAAAACGTTAGTTGATTAAATTGTTCCCGATGTCCTCCGTTATTCTTTGTGCGGCTTAAATCCGATCTGCGGCCTCGGCTTGGCCTTCGGCTCCATCAGTTCACTGATGGCCGCGAAAACAACCTTGAAGTCCTCATCATGCTTTATGTGCCGCTTTTCAAGTTCTTCGATACGGCGGGCAAGGTCTTTGTTCGACGAGAGAAGCTGTTGGATGCGCACGAAAGCTCGCATGATGGCGACGTTGACATGCACGGCCTTCTTGCTGTTAAGCACTCCTGAAAGCATGGCGACGCCTTGCTCGGTGAACGCAAACGGTGGATAGCGCCGTCCGCCCCAGGCGGGCAAACTTGATATTCCAATCTGGAATCTCAAGTTGTCCCACTCGCTCTTTGAAAGCCGGATCAGGAAGTCGGGCGGGAACCTGTCCCGGTTGCGCTTGACGGCCTTGTTGAGATTGAACGTGGTAACGCGATAAAGCTCGGCCAGATCGCTGTCCAGCATGACCTTGTGGCCGCGAACGAAGTAGATGCGCCGCTCGATGCCTTCGACGGGAATCATGGATCGCGTTGACATTCCAGCTGGAAGTTTACCAGAAAGGAGGTGCGCTGGGCGCTGAATTTTCGGCAAAGTTATAGGTGCAGGATAGCGGCGCATGGGGGGCTGAGGCTCCCGACACCCGATCAAGAAAAAAATCCATGGGCCAGGTGAAAGGATGCTTTTTTTCGCGGACGCCTGGCCCTGGCGCGACCGATTGGAAGCGGTGCAACCTGGGTGCAACTCCGGTATCTCAAAGCGTATCGGCGGGGCAGACGGCATAAGGTCGGGCTCGTCGGATTGTCGAGGGGGGATCACGGCGGCAGACATCAGCAGAAGCGCCCGGAACGCTTAAAAGGCGCATGCTCTACCCCTGAGCTACGAGCTCCCAAACCTAAATAATTATAGCAAAAATGCTTTTATACCAAGAGCGAAAGCCGGGACGCTCCGCGTGGGTTCAGAGTCGCACCGACATGAAGAGATGCGTCTGGACGAGCGACTCAATGAGAGGGGGGTTTCATGAGCTTGCTGGTGGAAAGCAGCGTGTTGGCGGAGGTGATGTCGAGCGTTTTCAAGGCGATGACCGGCCTCGACGTGCGCCCGGGCGGAGACGCTCCCGAGTTTCAACCCATCGTCGCTATGGTCTGCCTGAGCGCGGACGAGGATCGCATGGTCGTGTTCCTGCGCCTGGGCGAGGAACTCGCCCTTCAGGCCGCCGGGGCGATGCTGGGCGACAAGGCGATCCGTTGGGGCCCGGACGCCGAGGACGCCCTGGGGGAGTTGGCCAACGTCATCGCGGGAAATCTCAAGCCCCACTTGCGCGCGGGGCTGATCTTGTCCCTGCCGACGGTCGTGCGCGGGTCGAATTTCAGGGTCCGCATCCCGCACTTGGCTGTCTCCCAATCGGAGACCTTCTCGTGCCCGGAAGAACCTCTGATCGTCATGCTGGGCCGGGAGGGCTGACGCGGGCCCGAAATCTCCCGGCGTGCCTGGCGCTGCTGTTCCTTGGGGGGCCGGCGTTTTCTCAGGCCCCGCGGTCCGCGCCGGGATACGTTCCGGGGCGCGTCATCGTGAAGTTCCGCAGGCTGGCGTCCGGGGTCACGGGGAAAGTCTCGACGACCCAGTTCGCCCGGCTCCCCGGCGAATTGGGAGGTCTTCTTTCCCGCTACGGGGTCATCAGCCTCAAGAAGATCTTTTCGGACGTTTCCGATCACTCGGTCGTCCGTTATTCGTCTCTTCTCAAACGCGACGTCTTCGTTCCCGATCTCTATGATTGGAGCGTTCTGGAGGCCCCGCCTTCCATCGACGTCGAGCAATTCGCCGAGAGTCTGAAGTCGGAGCCCCTCATCGAATACGCCGGGCCGGACTATCTCTCGAGAGTGTTGGAGACGACGCCGAACGACCCCGACTTCTCCCAGCAGTGGCATCTCAAGAACACCGGCCAAACGGGAGGGACCGCCGGCGCGGACGTCAAGGCCACCTTCGCGTGGGACCGGACTACCGGTTCGTCCGCGATCAAGATCGCGATCCTGGACACCGGCGTCTCTAAGACCCATGCGGACCTCGCCGCCAACCGCATCGCAGGCTACGATTACATCGACGACGACGCCGACCCCGACGACACCGAAGGCCATGGGACCCACGTGGCCGGCATCATCGCGGCCGAGGGCGACAACGGCGCGTCGACGACGGGGCTCATGTGGCGGGCCGCGGTCATGCCCGTCAGGGTCTGCGGCGGCGCCGGATGCCCCGATTCCGCGATCGCCGGCGGCCTTCAGTACGCCGCCGACAACGGCGCCAAAGTCATCAACATGTCCCTGGGAGGGACGACGGACGACCCTGCCGTGAAGGCCGCCGTCGACTATGCCGTCGGTTTGGGAGCGCTCGTGGTTGCGGCCGCCGGAAACGACGGCAATGAGACGCCGTTCTACCCCGCGGCCTATTCCGACGTCATCGCCGTCTGCGCCACCGATTATAAAGATCAATTGGCCTCCTTCTCCAATCGGGGGAACTGGGTGACGCTCTGCGCTCCCGGCAAAGACATCCTGTCCACCGCGAAGGGAGGGGGGACGGCGCTTATGAGCGGCACTTCGATGGCCTGTCCCATGGTGGCGGGCGCGGCGGGATTGATCCTTTCCCGCTCGCCGAGCGCGCTTGCCTCCTCGGTTCGCGATCTCTTGACCGCCGGCGCCGATAATATCAACGCTCAGAATCCGACTTTGGTCGGCAAATTGGGCGCGGGACGCCTCAACGTCTTGAAATCGGCCTCGAACGCACCCGACGTCGTCGTCTTTTCCGATAATCCCAACGATCGTTTCGTGCAGAACGGCTACGCGCTCAACGCGTTCTCGGTCCAGATCTCATCCGACTTCGCCCCTCCGCAGGTCCGGATCTTTCTGACGGACCAGTTCAACCGGGAACTCGGCGCCGGCAACACCGTTTCTTTCACGGTGACGGGGCAGGTCAACGTCGCGGGGGGCGTCCAACTTGGAAATATCTCGATCAACTATCCCCTGGCCTCGCAGGTGAAGCTGAGGATCACGCTCGACGATACCGTGTTCGTCACGACGAGGGACCTCGTGGTCTGGGATTTTCGCGAACTCAACGTCATCCCCGCCGGAGGCGAGGCCGCCGTCTGGAACGGGGTCTTCGACCCGACCCAGGCGGGCAAGGCGACGGTGCGCTTGACGCTCAAGAACGCCGGCCGCGTCAAGATTCAGGTCTTCACCACGGACGCGACCCTAGTCAAGACCGTGGCGGACGAGGATGCCGGCGTCGGAGTGCGGACTTGGAGTTGGACGGGACGCAGCGAGAGGGGAGAGACCCTCGCCAGCGGGCTTTATCTGATCCGCATCCGGGCTCCGGGCATCAATGAGACCAAGAAAGCGATCCTGGTCAAATAGTCTTCGCCCATGGCGAGGTCTCTTGTGTTGCGGCCTGTTGGCCGGCGCGCATCCCGGTCCGGCGTTCGGGGTCATTTTGAAGGATCCCGTCAGCGCCAAGGCCATGGGGATGGGAGGGGCCTTTGCCGCCGTCAGCGACGATGTGACCGCCATCCACTTAAATCCCGCGGGGCTGGCCAGTCTCACGCACCGGCAGTTGGGCATGATGTATGACCGGGGACTGGCGGACATCAACACGGAGTTCATCGGCTGCGCATCGCCCGTCCTGTTGCACGATGAGACGCTGGGGGGAACCAAGCTTGCTCAGTCGCCCATGAGACACGCCATCGGGGTCTCGATCCTGGTCTCGCAATTGGGCGAGATGGATCTCATCCGGACGGATGCCTCCGGGGCCTTCCAGGACGCGCAGCGCATCTCCGCGGGGAGGGACACGGTCGTCAGCATGGCCTATGCCGCGCGCGTCACCGAGGATTGGGGCCTGACCAAGTCGAGGGGTCATGAACTCTATGTCGGGGCGACCGCTCGCTATTGGAGTGCCACTCTCGCCCAGCAATATTCCGCGGGGACCTCCGTGTTCGATGTGGGATTCCTGAGTCTCAAGAAGGATCAGGGGTTGCGGTGGGGAGTGGTCGTCCAGAACTTGGGGACGGGACTCAAATACAAGCAGACCGTGGACCCGCTTCCGCTCACCTATCGTTTGGGGGTCGCATGGCAGGCTTCCGTTGCGGAGATCGGCGCTCGACGCCTGACCGGGGCCCTCGACGCGACGGCGGACCGCGAGAACAAGAAGGGAGTGGCCGCGGGCTTGGAATATTGGAGCCGAAGCTTTGCCGGCTGGCGGGCGGGCTATCAGTGGGGGCAGAACCAGCGGTCGCGGTGGACGGCGGGTCTTGGAATCCAGCTTCCGGGGTCCTCGAGGGGGGCCTTCCTCATCGATTACGGCTTCCAACTGATCAACGACTTAGGCGCCGCGCATCGACTGTCCGTCACGTGCGAATTCGGCGCTCCGCGCTGAGCGGCTTCAGGGACGCAGAAAATCGCCCCTTGAAGAATCCCGGCAGAGGAGCTATGCTGGGCACGGCATGAAGGACTGCGTTTTGACGAGCTGCCGCATGAGAGGAGGGTTCGCATGAGCTTGCGCGTGGAAAGAACCGTGTTGGCGGAGGTGGTGGCGAGCGTTTTCAAGGGGATGGTCGGCATCGAGGCGCGCCCGGGCGGAGACTCTCCCGAGTTCCTGCCCATCGCCGCCATGATCGGCATAAGCGGAGGCGAGGATCGCATGGCCGTGATCCTGCGGTTGAGCGAGGCGCTCGCCCTGAAGGTCGCCGGGGCGATGCTGGGTGAAGAGGCGATGAGTTGGGGCCCGGCCGCCGAGGACGCCGTGGCGGAATTGGCCAACGTCATCGCGGGAAATCTCAAGCCCCACTTGCGCGCCGGCATGGCCTTGTCCCTGCCGACGGTCGTGCACGGGTCGGATTTCGCGATCCATTCCCCGCGCTTGGCCATCTCCCAGTCGGAGACCTTCACGTGCCCGGATGAACCGCTGATCGTCATATTGGCCCGGGAGAGCTGACGTCCGAGTCGAGCCCGGCGGGGGCGCGCGGGCGTGCGCGCCCTGACAATTCCCGTTCACTTCGCCGCGGCGAATAAGGTTAAATAAACATCATGGGGGAGGGGACGCGATGATATTCTGGAAGTCGTCGAAGACGGAGACCGGTCCTAGGAAGCTGACGGTTCTGACCGTCGACGACTCGAGCACCATCCTCATCATTCTGGGCAAGCTCCTCAGCGAGCTGGGCTACGAGGTGCTGCAGGCATCCAACGGCCTCGAGGGAGTTCATATGGCCCAGGCGAAGACGCCGGACTTGATCATTATGGACGTGACGATGCCGGGGATGAACGGCATAGAGGCCCTCGCGAAGCTCAAGGAGAACCCGAAGACCGCGGCCATCCCCGTGATGATGTGCAGCGCCGAGCAGACCGGCAAGGACTTGGATAGAGCTTTCCAGTTGGGAGCCGTCGAATATCTCATCAAGCCCGTCACGGCCGAGCGCTTGAAGGCGAAGATATCGAAAATCCTGCCGCCCGCGACGACGATGTAGGCCGCCGCCGCCGCCCCGCGCTACTCTTTGCGTCCCAGTCGCGCGAGCGTCCGGCGGTAGACATTGAAGAGGTCGGTGGTCTTGCGGTGTCCGGCGGGGAGCATCTGCTGGAGGGTTTGCCACCAGAACCCGCCGCCGAGGGAGCGGCTCATGGCGCACGAGGCCGTTGTGTAAAGGATGGAGATGTCCTTGCGCGCGTCGTCCACGTCGTCCGGGGCCAGCCACCAGTAGCCCTTGAGCTCGGTATTTTCGACGTAACCGAAGCTGGAGAGCATCAGTCTGTGTTCGGGCATGGCCTCGGCCGCCGCGTCGAAGGCGCGCTCGAACGACATCCCGACGGGGTTGTCCTCGGGATAGAAGGACAGCCCCACGATGTCCACGTTCTTGCCGAAGCCCCGGCGCGAGTAGGTCTCCAACCAGCCGGAGAAGGAGTGTTCCCGGTCCGGGGCCGTCGCCTCCCACCAGTAGAGCGTGGCCACAGTCTCGGTCTCGGGGTCGAGTTCCTTGGCCTTGGCCGCGCCGGCCGAGAAGATCTTGTAGATCTGATCGAGGCCCAAAGGCTGCGCGCCGCCGCCCAGCCAGTCGCCGTTGATCTCGCTGCCCACCTCCCAGGAGTCCACCTTGCCTTTATAGTGCAGGACGATATTCTTGACCCGCTCCGCGTAGGCCTCGGGGGTCAACGTCTTGGGCCACTGCGCCGTGTCCAGCACGCAGCCCATCACCTTGATCTTCTTCTTCTTCAACTCAGCGAGCATCCCGTCATACTTGTTGAAGGAGCGTAGGGAGGAGTAGACGAAGTCCGAGGCGTTGGGCCGAAAGACCAGCCGCACCCAGTCCGAGCCTGAACGCGAGACCTCCTTCGTAATCCAGTCCGCGTCGTCCATGCGTTGCACCAGGGTGTCGTCGAGGGTCAACCCGAAGCGATAGTTCTTGGCGCGCCGTTCGTCGACGACGTGCTGGAGGCCGTGCTCGAAGAGTTCCTTCTCCCAGGCCAGGGCCGTCGCCTGCAGGGCCTTGTCGAAGGCCAACGCGCGGGCCGGCGCCTCCTTCTGGCGGACAGCCTCGGCCATGGCTGCTTTGGCCTTCTCCGCCAGATCCTTGGCTTCCTTGCCCGGCTGGTAGAGCGGCTGCCAGTCCGTCGTGCGTCGTTTCCAAGAGTCCTTGAAAAGGCGGTATTGGGTGAGTGCGAGATCCTCATTGAGGAAGACCGCCGTGCCCTCGGAGAAGCCGTGACCTTCGTTGTCGCTGGAGACGCCGTTGAAGCCGTCTTCTGCGACGGGCCAGACCAGTTCCAGGCGCGCGGGTCCTCCTGCCCAACTCGCGAAGAGGAGCTTGCCCTTCTGCTCGAGCCTCACGCGTTCGGGGGGAGATTTGCCGTCGACCGGGAAGGCCCAGAAAGGGAACTTTGCCGCGTCGTGCGCGGTTTTATCGTCGGCGCGCGCGAGGATCGCCAGCAGGCCCGGCCGGTCCAGTTCGCGGCCCTTCTTGTCGTAGGCGAAGAGCTTGACCGAGGCCGCGCAGGCGGGGGTTGCGAGCGCCGCGGCCAGCGCGAGCGAGATCACCGCGGTCCCTTGCGACGGCGCCAAGCCTCCTCCAACTCGCGGCGGTGGCTTTCGCCGAAGTAGGAGAGGTAGGGTGCCAGAAGGGACAGGACCAGGGCGCGCTGGTAGGCGTGGCCCGTGATCAACTGCAGGCCCAGCCACAGCCAGGCGAGGTTGGCGAGCCAGCGCATCTTCACCGGGACGAAGTAGATCAGCACGATGCGTTCCGGGTCCACTCGGGTGAGCGCCAGGAAGCAGGCCAGGATGGGCATCCCGTTGCCCGTGGGCTCACCGGACCAGAGCGAGGCGGCCGCCGCGGCGAACGCGCCCAGGCCGAGATAGATCGTGAGCTTAAACTCGCTCCAGGCCAGCTCCAGGGTCTTGAGGCAGCTGTGCAGGAACCAGGCCCATAACGCCAGCCAGAGGATGGAGAACAGGTCTCGCGGCAGGACCGGGGGGATGGCGAGGAAGGTCAGCAGGCGCCAGAGTTGGCCGCCGCGCACCAACTCCGGCTCTAGAATCAAGACGCCCAAGAACTCGGGTTTGATGAGCGCGAGCACTCCGACCACCACGGTCATCCCGGTCAGGAAGCTCGGCAGGTCCGGAATGGCGAGCAATCCGAAGCGACGCTCGAGTCGGTCCGCCCAGGCGCCGTCCATGACGGCATACTATCATTAAATGGTAAAAGACTATTCATGGATTGTGATTGGCGCCGGCGGTTTGGGGAGGTCCTCCCTCACGCCCGCTTCGACGAGCCTCTCGCCCGCCACACCACCTTCAAGATCGGCGGTCCCGCCGACGTCTTCCTGGATGCCCGCAACGGCGGCGAGGTCCTCGCCGCCCTGCGCCTGGCGCGCGAGGCGCGGGCGCCCGTCTTCGTCCTGGGCTGGGGCTCGAACCTGCTGGTCAAGGATCGCGGTATGCGCGGCCTGGTCCTGCGCCTGACGGGAGACTTCGAAGTCGTCGAGTTTCTCGGCGGATTCGCCGTGCGCTCCGGCGCCGCGGTCCGCATGCCTCAGCTCGCGGTCGCCTGCGCGAAGATGAGCCTCTCAGGCCTGGAGCCTCTGGCGGGAGTGCCGGGCACCGTCGGCGGCGCCGTGGCGATGAACGCCGGCACGCGCGACGGAGAGATCGGGCCGCTCGTGACCGAGGTTTCGGCGGTCGGTGCGGCTGAGGCTTCGGCGCGGGTCATCCCCAGGTCCGATCTGCGTTTCTCCTACCGGGAGAGTTCGCTCAAGGACGTCGTCATCTTGTCGGCGACGCTCCAGTTGAAGACCGCGGACAAAGGTGATATAATGACCGTCGTCGCGCGCAATCAGCAGAAGCGACTGAAAACCCAGCCCATCCATACCTACAACGTGGGATCCATCTTCAAGAATCCGCCCGGCCGCTTCGCAGCACAGATGATCGAGGAGCTGGGGCTGAAAGGTCATGCCGTCGCAGGAGCGCGCGTCTCCCCGATGCACGCCAACTTCATCGAGAACTTTGCCGAGGCCAAGGCCTCCGATGTCCTCGCTCTCGTAAACCTCATCCGCGAGCGAGTCCGCGCGGCCTTCGGCGTGGACCTCGAGCTTGAGATGAGGATCGTCGGTGAGTAGGCGCGCGACCTCCCGCCGCTATCGCGTCGTCGCGCGCCCGCAGACGCGCGCCCGCCGGGTCCGGACCGCGGCCGCCGTCGTCGCCGTCCTGATCCTCGGAGGCTTGGCCGCCGCCTCCGCGCGCCACGCCGCCTCCGCCCTCTCCCGGGCGCGCCTCTCCATGCCCATCGCCTCTTCGATGAGGGGCGTGTCCGTGGAAGGCGTGGCCGAACCCTTCCTCTCGCTGACCCAGGCGGTCGTGGACGCGGCCCCGGGCTCCGCCGGCGAGAAGGCCGAGGTCCTGAAAGCGAGGTTTCCCTGCGTGTCCGACGTGTCGGTTCGCCGCCCCTGGGGCGAGCAACGCGCGACCCTGACGCCCGTCCTGCGCCGAGCCGTCGCTCCCGTTCTGCGCCGCGGCCGCGCCGCGGGCTATTTGGGCGACGACGGCGCCGTCTTCGGCGCTCCGGCCGGGGTCTTCTCCTTCTCCGGCCCCGCCGTCGATGTCGCGGGCGCCGAGGCCAAGGAGCTCAAAATCCTCGCGCGCGAGTGGCCCGCCCTCTGCGAGGTCGGCGCGCTGCCGGCCCCGCTCGCGGTCCTGTCCTACCGCTCGACCGAGGACGGCTGGGAGGCGCGGCTCGAGGATGGGACCACCGTCTTGTGGGGGCATCTCGATTGGACGAAGGAGAAGCTGGCCCGCCTGTCCGAGGCGATGATCGACGCGCGTGCCAAGGAGCCGGGCGCCTTGGCCGCTGACCTGCGCTATTTTGCGGACGGCAAAGTGCTCTTGAAGCCCATCTCGTTGAAGCCTCTCGGTCAAATTGCGGCCGCGGGAACCCGTGGAGGCGCTCGATGAGCCGCAGGACCAAGATGGAGTTGGTGGCGGGCCTGGACATGGGCAGCGGGCGTGTGACCTGCCTTATCGGCGCGCCGGACGCGGCCACCGGCGCCGTCAAAGTCCTCGGAGGCTCGAGCGTGGTCTGCCGCGGCCTGAAGGGCGGCGTGGTCATCAACATCATCGAGGCCGCCTCCGCCGTCAACCGCGCCGTCGAGGAAGCGGAGGCCGCCTCCGGCTCCACCGTCTCGTCGGTTTGGCTGGGCGTGCGCGGCAGCCATCTCCAATCCTTCAACAACCGTGGCGCCTACAACATCGCGCGCACCGACCGCGAGATCACGGCCGACGACGTCACCTCCGTGGTCGCCAGCGCTCGGGCCATCCCGCTCTCCTCCGACCGAGAGATACTGCACGTCGTTCCCCAAGGTTTCTCCCTGGACCGCCAGCGGGGCGTGCCGAACCCCGTCGGGATGGAGGCCTCCTTGCTCGAGGTCGACGTCCACCTCGTCACCGCCTCCAGCGCGCACCTGAGCAACATCATGCGCGCCGTCGCCCAGGCCGGCTTCGAGATCGTCGAGCCGGTCTACGGACTGCTGGCCGCGGGCGAGCTCCTCGTTACGCCGGAGGAAAAGGAGTTGGGCTGCGTCCTGATAGACCTCGGCGGGCAGTCCATCTCGCTCGGCGTTTACTGCGAGGGCGCGCTCAAATACTCGAAGGAGATAGCCTGCGGATCCGACTTTATCACGCGCGACCTCGCCGTGGGCCTGAAGACCTCCATCGCCACGGCGGAGCGCATCAAGATCAAGCATGGCATCGCGCACCCGACCCTGCTCAACGGCGACGCGGACATCGAGTGCCACGGCATCGACGGCCGTACGCCCCTGCGGGTCAAGACCAGCACCATGATGGGCATCATCCTTCCCCGCGTCGAGGAGCTCTTCTGCGTCGTGGCCGACGACCTGCAGAACTCCTCCTACGCGGACGTGGTCGCGCCCGGCGGCGCGATCCTGACGGGCGGCGGCGCCCTGATGCCCGGAATGGAGGCGGCGGCCTCGCAGATCCTGGGCGTGTCGGTGCGCCGGGGCGTGCCGCACCCGGACCTCGTCGAGGTCGACGAGGCGTGGCTTTCTCCGGCGTACTCCACGGCGCTGGGCCTGCTCTACTATTCCACCACCCCGCGCTGGGCCGGCGTGGACGCGCGGACCGTGGCGCGCAAACGGCCCCTCTGGATGCGCAAGCTCGTGCTCGCCGTCGAGGACATCTTCAAGTGAGGATCCAACTGGCCGAGGAGATGGAGGAGAAGCGCGCCGTCATCAAGGTCCTCGGCGTGGGAGGGGCGGGCTGCAACGCCATCAACCGGATGGTTGAAGCGGGTCTGGAGGGCGTTGAACTCATCGCGGCGAACTCCGATGCTCAGGTCCTGCGCAGCTGCCGGGCGCATGTCTGCGTCCAACTGGGCGAGACCGTCACCAAGGGCCTCGGCGTCGGAGGAGACCCGTCGCGGGGCAAGGAAGCGGCACTGGAGAGCGAGGAGCAGCTCCGCGAGGTCCTGCGTCACGCGGACATGGTCTTCGTGACCACCGGCATGGGCGGCGGCACCGGCACGGGGGGCGCGCCCGTGGCGGGACGCCTCGCCAAGGAGTTGGGAGCGCTGACCGTCGGAGTGGTCACGCGTCCCTTCGAGTTCGAGTCCCTGCGCCGCACCGCCATCGCCGACGCGGGCATCCAGGAGATGAAGCAGAGCGTGGACACCCTGCTGGTCATTCCCAACCAGCGCATCTTCGACCTCATCGACCCCGATACGGCGCACGACCACGCCTTTCGCATGGTCGACGACGTCCTGCGCAAGTCGGTTCAGTCCATCTCCGATCTCATCACCGTGCCGGGGATGATCAACCTGGACATGAACGACCTGCGCGCCGTCATGAAGGACGCGGGCGAGGCCCTCATCGGCATCGGCGAGTCCCGCGGCGTTGACCGAGCCCTCCAGTCCGCCCGCGAGGCGATGAGCTCTCCCCTGCTCGAGAACGTGGGGATGGACGGGGCCAGGGGGCTCATCGTCAATATCGCCGGCACCAAGTCGACTCTCAAGACCTCCGAGGTCGAGCAGATCATGGCCACCATACAGGGCTCGGCCAGCCCCGAAGTCAACCTCAAGATGGGAAACGTCTTCGACGAGTCTCTTGGCGACGCGCTGCGCGTCACCGTCATCGCCACGGGTTTCCCGTCGCGCCGCGGCGCGCGCGCGGCCTTGCGCTCCTCCGCGCGACCCGGCCTGGGCGGCCGACCCTTGCCCGTCTACTCGGAGTCTTCCGACGCGAAGCTCCTCCAGAACATGCATGAGTCCGACCGCTGGACCAAGCCGGCCTATCTTCGCCTTAAAGTGAGGAAGCTCAAGTGACCAAGCCTATGCGCGGAAATGGTCGCATCCATCGCCGTAGGAGGCGACCATGAGTCTTCAAGAACTGCTCCAAGTCCTCGTCAACAAACGCGGCAGCGACCTGCATGTGCGCTCCGGGGGGCCCGCTTACATCCGCGTGGACGGAGAACTCTCCCAGATCTGCGCGGACGCGATTCCTGCCGTCGAGGTCGAGCAGATGCTGATGCAGGTCGCCTCGGGTCGGGCCAAGAAGCTCTACTTGGAGCGCGGCGAGTGCGACTTCTCCTTCCAGGCCGGGGAGGTGGCGCGCTTCCGCGTCAACGCCTATCGCCAGCGTCAGAAGCTGTGCCTGGCGGTGCGCTATATCAGCACCCAGATTCCCACCCTCCAGGATCTGCATCTGCCGGTCGCGACCCTCAAGAAGATCGCCGACAACAACCGCGGCCTTGTGCTTGTCACGGGCATTACGGGCGCCGGCAAGTCGTCGACGCTGGCCGCGATGATGGACTATGTCAACGACAACCGTTCCGAGCACATCCTCACCATCGAAGACCCCATCGAGTTCGTGCACAAAGATAAGAAGGCCGTCGTCAGCCAGCGCGAGATCGGCGAGGACACGCAATCCTACGCCGACGGCCTCAAGATGGCCATGCGCCAGGACCCGGACATCATCCTCATCGGCGAGATGCGCGATCCGGAGACGACCTCGGCCGCCATCACCGCGGCGCTGACCGGCCACCTCGTCTTCGCGACCCTGCATACCATCGACGCCATCCAGACCATCTCCCGCGTCGTGGACCTCTATCCGCCGCACCAGCAGCAACTCGTGCGTTTGCAGCTCGCCGAGTGCCTCAAGGCCATCATCAGCCAGCGCCTGCTGGCCTCCAGCAAGGGAGGACGCTTGCCCGCCGTGGAGATTCTCATCAACACGCCGCATGTGCGCAAGCAGATCGAAGACAACAAAGCGCAGGAGATCCTCCAGGCCCTGACCAAGGGACAGTTCTACGGAATGCAGACGTTCAACCAGTCTCTGGTCAAATTTTTCAGGGACGGGCTTGCGACGGAGGCGGAGGTCCTGGCGGCCGCCTCCAGCCCCGACGACCTGAAGCTCGCGCTGCGGGGCATTGAACAGGAGATCAAGCCGACGTGATCCGGGGAAACTTTTCTAAGGAGACACATTATGTTCGCAGAAGGATACATAGGCATCGCGGGAACGATCGGGGTGGGAAAATCCACCCTCACCATGGATCTCGCGAGCGCGCTCAACTTCGAGCCCATCCTGGAGGAGGTCGACGGCAACCCCTATCTCGAGCGCTTCTACAAGGACATGAAGGGCTACGGGACCATGATGCAGGTCTGGCTTCTCAACCACCGCTTCCGCCAGCACCGCGAGTTCGTCGCCCGCATCAGTCTAGGAAAGATCCGCGGCGTGGTCCAGGATCGGACCATCTGGGAGGACACCATCTTTGCGCGGATGCTCAACGAGCACCCCGACAAGCTCATCACGGACCTGGACTACAACACCTATCTCGACCTCTTCGACAATATGGTCCTGCGCGAGCTGGTGTTTCCTCAGATCCTCATCTATCTCGACTGCCGGCCCGAGACCGCGATCAAGCGCATCAACTCTCGCGGCCGCGTGATGGAGCAGATGATCAGCCTCGATTACCTGCGCATGCTCAAGCGGAACTACGACCAGTTCATAGGCGAGATGGAGCAGGCCGGCGTGCGCATCCTTCGCATCAAGTGGGAGAGCTTCCAGCCCGTCGGCGAGGTCGTGCGCCTCGTGCACGAGCACTCGCTGAAGCCTTCGATCTTCACCAAGTGGGTGCGTCCCATGCGCCGCACGCCTGAGATGCGCCCCAAGGTCCTGGTCCCCGATCATGCCGCCGCCTAGCGTGACGACGCGCGAGTGGCTTGAAAGGGACGGATTCCTGGTCAACGCCAGGCTCTCCGAACTCGGCCTGCGGCACGGCGTGACGACCCGGCGGCTCGGGAACATGAAGGACGCAGCTCGACGCCGAGAAGCGGCGGCGAAACTCGGCCTTCCCGAGCCGATGACCTTGAATCAGGTCCACGGAACGATCGTCCATCGCGCCGTCCACTCGGCGCCGGGCTTGGAGGGAGACGGTTGGATCCTCGGTCCCGACGACGAGGGCCGCTCGGTCGCCGTTTATGCCGCCGATTGCGTGCCCCTTTTTCTCTGGTCCGATGGCGGCAAGACCGCAGGGGTGTTCCATGCCGGTTGGCGGGGGACCGCCGCGGGCATGGCCCTTCACGCCGCGACGGCGATGTGGAAGTTTCTGGGCATCGAGCCGGAACGGCTCTTCGCCGCGGCGGGGCCTCATATCGGTCCTTGCTGCTATAAAGTCGGGGCCGAGTTCGAGAATGATTTTCCGGCGTCTTCGTTCCTGCGCCGAGGCGGGGACCTTTTCCTGGATCTGGCCGCGGAGACGAACCGTCAACTCCGTTCGGCGGGGCTGCGTCCCGAGCGCATCTCGACCGTCGCGCCGTGCACGGCGTCGCATCCGGACGATTATTTCTCATTCAGGAGGGACAAGCGGGACGCGCGGATGCTGGCGCTCCTGTCTCTCGAAAAATGGCCTTCATGACCCCGCCGCGACGCGCCTTGCGCGAAATCTTCCCTTATCAGCCCGGCAAGTCCATCGCATCGGTCCAGCGCGAGCTGGGACTGCGGTCCGTGATCAAACTCGCCTCCAACGAGAACCCGCTGGGCCCCTCGCCCCGCGCCATGGCCGTCTATCGCCGCGCGGGAAAGTCCAACGCTCTCTATCCGGAGGGCGCCAGCCCCGAACTGCGTGCGGCGCTGGGCCGGTTCCATACGGTGCGGCCCGAGTCCGTGATCGTCGGCAACGGCTCCGACGAGATCATCCGGCTCCTCTGTGAGGCGTTCCTGGAGACGGAGGACGAGGTCGTGGTCTCCCAGCACGGCTTCATCCGCTTTAAACAGCAGGCCGCTCTGATGGGCGCGCGCGTCATCGAGGTCCCGATGACGGACTGGACCCATGACCTGGAGCTCATGGCCAAGGCCACCAGCCCGCGCACCAAGCTCGTCTTCGTCGCCAATCCGAACAACCCGACCGGCACCTACAACACCTCCGACGAGATTTCGGCCCTGCTCAAGGCCGCGCCCAAGACCGCGCTCGTCGTCCTCGACGAGGCTTATTTCCATTTCGCGCAGGCGATCCCGGGCTATCCGCGCAGCCTCTCGGATCTCGTGGCCGAGCACGATAACCTCGTCGTGCTGCGGACCTTCTCAAAGGCCTACGGCCTGGCGGGTCTGCGCGTCGGCTACGCGGTCGGCGATCCCGAGTTGGTCGGCTGGCTCGACCGCATCCGAATGCCCTTCAACGTGAACCTCCCGGCCCAGCAGGCCTGCGTCGCGGCGCTCAAGGATTTCACCTTCGTCCAGCGCACCGTGGCGCTCAACGAGGCGCAGCGCGCGTTCGTGGCTCGCGGCATGGGCGACCTGGGCTTCGGCGTCGGGGAGTCGGCCACCAATTTCGTCTTCGCGCGCTCGCCTTTGCCGGGGCGGGAGTTGTTCAAGGCGCTCCTGCGCCAGGGCGTGATCGTGCGTCCCCTAGACGAGTACGGCCTGCCGCAGTTCATCCGCGTCTCGATAGGCACGCCGACCCAGAACAAGACCCTGCTCAAGGCCCTGCACAAGGCCCTTCCTCGCCGGTCGGCGGCGGTCGCATGAAGGCCCGTCGCCGCGGCCTCATCATCGCCATGGACGGCCCGGCCGGAGTGGGCAAGTCCACCGTGGGAGGACTCGTCGCCAAGGCCCTCGGGTACAAGTTCATCAACACCGGAGAGATGTACCGGGCCCTCACCTGGAAGGCCCTCGAGTCGGGCGTGGACCTCGACGACGACCAGGCGGTCCTCGCCCTGGCCAAGCGCCACCATTGGGAGTTCAAGCCGGTCGAAGAGGGGGGGACCACCCTCAAGACGTTCCTCGACGGACAGGGCGTCACGCTCCAGATTCGCGATGAGCGCGTCAGCGTCAACTCCTCGCGCGTCGCCGCCAATCCCGGCGTGCGCAAGTTTCTCTCCAAGCTCCAGCGGGAACTCGGCGCAAGCGGCTCCATCGTGATGGAGGGCCGAGACATCACCACTCACGTCTTCCCCGATGCGGACGCCAAGATCTATCTGGACGCCAGCCCCGAGGAGCGCGCCTCGCGCCGCTACCGCCAGCTCAAGGCCGCGGGCCAGGAGGCCGACAGGGGCGCCATCCTCTCCGCCATCCTCAAGCGCGATCTCAACGACCTCAAGCGCGAGATCAACCCCCTCAAGCAGGCGCCGGATGCCCTGGTCATCGATTCGACCCACCTCACCATGCACCAAGTCGCCGACCGGATTCTCCGTCATGTGCGCCGCAAAGCGAAGCGGAATGCCGGATGAGCGACGCGGACGGGCGCTGCCGGCTGTGGAGCGAGGGTTTCGTCCGCGCGCTCGCGCAAGCGGTCTGGGGTCTGCGCGTGACGGGGTTGGAGCGGGTCCCTCGCTCGGGGGCGTTGCTCGTGGCCTGCAACCACGTCAGCGTGGTCGACGCGCCTCTGCTGGCCGCGGCGATCGGGCCGGCGCGGCGGCCGCGTTTCCTCGGCAAGAAGGAGCTCTTCGAGAACCCGGCGCTGGACTGGTTCTTCCGGTCCGCGGGCTGCATTCCCCTCGACCGCGGCGGAGCGGACCTGGGGGCGATGCGCACGGCCCTGGCCGTCTTGGAGAGGGGCGACTCTCTGGCCATCTTCCCCGAAGGCACGCGCGTGCGTCCCGGAGAGAGCCGTCCGCCCAAGACGGGCGTGGCGTTCTTGTCTGCGCGCACGGGAGCGCCCGTGCTCCCCGTGTGCGTGCGGGGAACAGCGGATTTCCCGTGGTCGCGGCCGTTCGAGGTCCGCTTCGGCGCGCCTTTGCAGGCGGCTCAAGATGAGGGGCGCGAGGCGGCCCTGGCGTACGCCCGGGCCGTGATGGACGCCGTGAATTCTTTATTAAGGATCTGATTCAGGAGGAAGGATATGGAGCAGTCGAAGACCGACTTGAACACCGGGGCCTGGGAGAAGGCGGGCCCCGAGACGGGGGATGCGGAGAACGAGCCCGGCCATGAGGGCGAGACCATGGAGGCGCTGCTCGCACAACAGGCCGCCACTTCCGAGAAGCTCGCCGAGCACAAGGTGGCCTGGGTGAAGGTGATCGCCGTGACCAAGGACGCGGTCCTCGTCGACGTGGGCGAGAAGAACGAGGGCGCGGTGCCCTTGGTCGAATTCGTGTCGGACCTCTCGACTCCCAATCACCCGGCTCCGACGCCGGGCCAGCGCGTGCCCGTCATCAAGGTCGGCGGGCTCAAGGGCGGAGGCATCGCGCTCTCCCACCTCAAGGCCAAGATCGAACTCGGTTGGGAGATGGCGGTGAAGGCCCACGCGGAGAAGCAGCGCGTGCGCGGCCTCGTGTCGTCCTCGGTCAAGGGAGGCTTCATCGTGGACGTCCAGGGCGTGCAGGCCTTCCTGCCGGCGTCGCTGGCCGACCTGCGCCCCGTGCGCGACCCGAAGAAGATGGTGGGCACCGGCGTTCGCTGCTACGTCATCGAGGTCAACGCCTCCAAGCGCCAACTCGTGCTGTCGCGCAAAGCGGTGCTCGAGGAAGAGGCCGGCAAGCGCAAAGTCAAGATCACCTCCGAGCTGCGCCCCGGCGAGGTGCGCATCGGGCGGATCGTGCGCGTCTCTTCCGAGAGCCTGATCATCGACATCGGGGGACTCGAGGGCATGGTGCGCGCGCCCGACATGGCCTGGGGCAAGCCGGACCCGGCCGCCTTTGAGCGAGGCCAGAAGCTCAAGGTCAAGGTCCTCGTTAAGCCCGAGAAGGAGGGCGAGATCCTCTTCCTGGGCATCAAGCAGCTCCAGCCGAACCCGGCCGACGCCCTCAAGCGCCGCTTCATTGCTAAGTCTACGGTCTCGGGGAAGATCACCGAGGTTGGGGCGCACGGCGTGCGTTTCGAGATCGATTCAAAGACGAACGCGTTCGTGCCGGCCGCCGAGTGCGATACGGATATCGTCTACAAGATCGGCGACCCGATCAAGGCGATCGTGCTGGGCGTGGACTTCGCGAACTTCGAGATCCGCGCCTCCACGCTCAAGTTCAGCGAGATACACGACCGCAAGCGCGTGGCCCAGTATATGAAGGCCCCGCCGCCGCTGACGCTGGGCCAACTCCTCTCCCCGGAGGATAAGGGGTGACGAGCAGGACCGCGGACGAGCCGCGCCTTAAGGCCGTCCGCGCTCCCTGGCGACTGGGGGCGCAGTGGCTCAAGGGTCGCGTCCTGATGGGGGCGGCGGGATTCTCCATCGCGGCGCTCTTCGGATCGCTCTGGTGGATGCTGCGTGACAAGCCCATGCCGCGTCCCCGCGCGGGCTTTCCGGCCCCGCCGCAGCTCAACGCGCAGATCAACTCGGCCCAGGAGCGCCTCAAGGCGAACCCGCAGGACATCTCGGCCCTCGTCGAACTGGGCACGCTGCTCTTCGAGAGGGGCAAGGATTCCTACGTGGAGGCCATCAGCGTGCTCGAGGAGGCCCGCGACCTGGGCGCGCTCGACCCGAAGATCTTTTACTGCCTCGGGATCATGTATCAGGACGAGGGACTCTTCCCGTTCGCCCTCACCGAGTACAAGCGCTTCCTGCGCCACTACCCCGAGGACAAGGAAGTCCGCATGATGACCGCCAAGCTTTACTACCACCTGGGGATGTTCCCGGAGGCGGTGAGCGAATATGAGCGCCTGAAGTTCATCGACCCGGCCGATCCCGTCGTCGAGGAGAACCTGGGCGTGAGCCTGTGGGGATCCAAACAGATGGGCCGCGCCCTGGCCTCCTTCGGCCAACTCAAGATCGCGGGAGGGGACTTCGCGCGCCGAGCGGAGTACTATCTGGGCCAGATCGCGCTCGACGCGGGCAAGTTCCAGGAGGCCGTCGACCACTTCAGCCTATGCGGCGCCGCCAACGCGGAGCTTCCCGGCATCCCGATCCAGCGCGTGCACGCGGGCCTGGCGATGTCTTTCCAGAAGCTCGGACGCTGGGATGAGGCCAAGGCTTCCTGGGAAGCCATGCTGAAGGTCGACCCCAAGGACCTCAAGGCCCAGGCCGCCCTGCGCGAGGCCATCCGCCGCGCGGCGACCGCCAAGAAGGCGGCGCCCAAGAAGCATTGATCGATTTGGGAGGCGTATGCGCGCTGACGTTGGCCCGCCGCTACGGCACGCCGCTCTTCGTGTACTCGGCCGCGGTCGCGCGCGATCGCCTCGAGGCCCTGCGCCGGGCCTTCACGCGCCGCGAGCCCCTCGTCTGCTACGCCCTCAAGGCCAACCCCAACCGCGCCCTGGGGCGCGTTCTGGCGCGCGCAGGCGCCGGAGCGGACATCGTCTCGGGCGGAGAGTTGGCGCGGGCCGCGCGGGCGGGATTCGCGCCCTCCAAGATCGTCTTCTCCGGAGTGGGAAAGACCGAGAACGAGATGGCCGCGGGCCTGCGCGCGGGTCTGCTCGCCTTCAATGTGGAGTCCGTCGAGGAACTGGAGGCCCTGGCGCGCACGGCCAAGCGTCTTAAGCTCCGTGCCCCGGTCTGCGTGCGCCTTAACCCCGACGTGGACCCGCGGACGCATCCGCACCTCACCACCGGGCGCGCGCGCAATAAGTTCGGCCTGGAGACCGCCGCGGCCCTGGCCCTGTACCGGAAGGCCTCGCGAGACGCGCATCTGCGCGTCGTCGGCATCCAGTGCCACATAGGCTCGCAGATCACGACGCTGGACCCCTACCGACTGGCCGCCGCGAGCGTGGCGCGGACCATTAGGCGCCTGGAAGAGGAGGGCATCCGCCTCTCTTTCGCGGACCTCGGCGGGGGCATCGGCATCGCCTACAAGGACGAGAAGCCTTTTGCCCTCGCATCCATGGCCCGCGTCCTCGAAGACGCCTTCGCGCCGTGGCCGCAGATGCGGCTGCTCCTGGAGCCGGGGCGCTACCTCGTCGCCGACGCCGGGATACTGCTTACGCGCGTGCTCTACCGCAAGAAGACCAGCATGCGCCGCTTCCTCATCGTCGACGGGGCGATGACGGACCTGCCCCGGCCGGCGCTGTACGGCGCATGGCATCCCGTGGAAGCCGTCACGCCGAGGCGGGGGAGAAAGATCACGGTGGACGTGGTGGGGCCCGTCTGCGAATCGGGAGACTTCCTCGCGCTTGGACGCAGCTTGCCGCCCATGGAGAGGGGGGACATCCTCGCCGTGGGCAAGGCGGGAGCCTACGGTTTTGCCATGAGCAGCCAATACAACTCCCGGCCGCGGGCCGCGGAGGTTCTAGTAGACGGCCGCCGCGTGCTGCTTGCGCGCCGCCGGGAGAGAATTAAAGACCTCTACGCCGCCGAGACCTAGTAGGAGAGAGACCCATGGCCAGGAACAAAAAGACCATAAAGACCATAAAGACGGATGCTCCCGCGTCGCCGCCCCCGTCGCAGACCCTGTCCGCCCGAGGCAAGCTCCTCCTGACGGCAGGGGGGATTTCCGTGCTGATCGGATTCCTCGTTCTTTCCCGGGCCGATCCCATGGGGCGCAACCTGGCCGCGTCGGTCTCTCCCTTCCTGATCCTCGGGGGTTACGCCGCCATCGGCGTCGGTCTTTTCCTGCCCCCCTCCGAGATCGAAAAAACCATCAAAGGCTGACTCAGCGCCTGTTGAAGCGGATCGCAAGCAGCTTCAATGGTCTTTTCCAAGTATTGGAAATAGAGCTCCCCCTTTGATGGTTTTTTTCTTATCCTCTGTTTCTTGACGGTACGGGTCCTCCCTTTCTTTCATGGTGTTTTCGGTTCCCCTGCATATCGCTGATTGGGCCGGGATACGCAGGCGGTTTTTTCGCCAACCCCGTTCCGGGGTCCTCCAGACCCCGGAACTTGCCGACTTTCCAGATATCCCAGCTTACCTCCTCCCATGTCCTTTCATGGTTTTTTATGGGAGTCCCGATCTTACCCGGTTGCCTTGGATCTTGCCGACTTTTCGGACATTTTTACGGCCGTCTCCCCGGATTCCCGCCGATTTTTTCCGAGGTCCCCTCATGGTCTCGAGTGCTTATTTAGAAAACCTCAAGCAACTCCGCGTTTTAGTCGAATAAACTATATATTAGCGATAGGAATTGATTGAAATTACGCGCGATTGAAGGTTGATGCCAAGTCTTTCAGAACGGTCTGGAAGTAACATAATATGTATTATCATTAGTAATGAAACATAAAGAGGCGGCCAGGACAACTAGAATTCTGCTTAAGGTCGGCGCCCGAGAACCGCGGCGGTCAGTCCTTCGGCGAGGATGAGGGCCTTGATCTTCCCGGAGGCCGTGAGTTCGTAGCGCCGGGACCGCCGGCTGCCGGTGGAGAGCAGATCTCCTTGGGAGATGGCGTCCTGGAGCATGCGGTCCATGCGGCCGACCGGATACCCGGAGGTCCTCAGCCACTTGGCCAGCATGGCGGCCGTGGGCTTGGGCTGGCTCAAGAGCTTGTCCGAGGCCATCAGGAGCGCCAGGCAGGCGTCTTTCCCCGCCTTGTCGCCCCCTGGAATCTTGCCCCGCAGGGTGAGCCCCCCGCTTCGGGCTTCCACGACCGCGTTCCAGTCCACGCGCGGCTCGCGTATCGGCCCCGCGACGCCGGTTTCGGGGCAGACCGGGGTCTGGCGGATCAGGAATTCCTCGCGCTCGCGGCGCACGAACTCCGCCTCCCCCTCCGCCTCGAGTTCGGCTCCGTTGGGAAGCTTCAATCGGACCCGGTGGGATACGGTCATGTCGTGATTATGTCATATGGAATAATATATGTCTATAGCCTGTGGATATGTCGGTAATGCGCGTTATGAGGCCATATTCGATCATATATAAGACAATCATGCTGACATAAGATGATTATATAAGACTTATACGTCAAACATAAGACATAGGCATGTGCACGGTCTGTGGACAAAAGGGTGTGTGGGGGGCGTTAGGAGCGGCGTCAGTGCCGGGCGAAAAGGGCCTACGGACCTGCCGCGATATCCCGCTTCACGGACTTTTGGTGGAACGCGTGGCGGCAAGCATGATCGTCGAGCTCAAGGCGGTTGATCGCCTACAGCCGGTCTTCTTGGCGCAACTGCCGACCTATCTCAAATTGACCGAGCTGCGCCTGGGCCTGTTATCAACTTCAACGTTCCCCTGATCCGAGATGGGATCACATGAAGAGCGGTGTTTAGAAGCGCCCGGAGACTTCGAAGGAATATTTGCGGGAGACGCCGCTACCCGGGTCGGCGACCTTGCCGGCCTTGAAGTAGGCGGTGGTCAGGGCCAGGCTGAACTGGTCGCGGATGGGGTAGCGCAGGCGGACGTCCCACTCCGTGCCCAGGGTCCGGGAGCCGGACTGGATCCTTTCGGCCTGGAACAGGTAGTAGTCCACATCCAGATTGAAGCCGCGGTAGGCCGGCGGGGTGTAGCCGGCGCCGACCACCACGAGGCCGCTGGCGCCGCGGGTCAGGCCCGAGGCGGTGGAGGTCGAGTAGTTCCCCCCGAAGGCGTCGTAGGGGGTGGCGGCGAAGAACTCGCCGAAACCGGAGCGTTCCAGGCCGTTGTGGCGGTGGCCGCGGGAGGGGAAGAATGCCTCGTCCGTGGTCTTCGTGCCGGGCTTATCGCCCGAGCCTCGGGCCACGCTCACGCGGGCGATGCCCTCGCCGGTCTTGTAGAGGCTCTGCTTCCACTTCATCTTCACGACCTGGGCGTTGCCGTTATAAGTGATGTGGTTGCCGGAGGCATTGGAGCCCGTGGGTACGGCCGAGCCTTTCTGCAGGGCCGCCTCGCCTTCGAAGACCATGGGGCCGTAGCTGAGCTGGTAGCGCACGCTGGTGAAGCTGCGCAGGGCCTTGGAGACCAGGCAGCCGTCCGTGGACGGGGCGCCGGCGTAGCTGCAGCCGTAGACGATCTGGTCGGCGCGGTCGCGCTCGAAGAGATGGTTGATCTGCCAGGTGCCCTCGGTGGGCAGGTCCAGGGAGGCGCCGAAGAGGCCCAGGCTGGACGGGCCCGCGGCGAGCGGGCGGCGGTCTTGGAAGACGAAGCCTTCGGCCTTCATGCCGGCCCAGGGCAGTTCGCCGCGCACGCTGACCCCGGTCAGGCCGGCGCCGTCGTCGTCTAAGAGCAGCCCGCTTCCCAGCTTGAAGCTCTGGCGGCCGAAGGTCGCCTCGATGGGCAGGGACCAAAGGCGGTTGACCCGGACGTAGGCGTTCTCGATGAATGGGGTGAGGTCGGCGCCGGGGTAGCAGTCGGCGACGCGGTCAAAGGGCGAGGTCGCGGCCAAGGTGGAACCGGCCACGCCTATGGCCCGCAGGAGCAGGCCCACGTCCAAGGTCGCATCCTCCCCCCCCCGCGACTGGAGAGGGATCCTGCGGACCGCCATGCCCAGGCGGGCGTCGTTGGCGATGAAGGAGTGGTTGTTGCGGCCGGAGGGGTCGGAGCTAAGGTCGAGGTTCTGGTAGGAGATCGCCTTCATTCGATAGGAGGCGGTGAGGTCGAGGCTGGAGGCCGACGCCGGGGAGGCCCCGAAGGCGAGAAGGACGGCGAGTGCCGCAAGGCGACGCATCGCCTGCAATCCTAGCAAAATCCTGCTCGTCCGGGTTCGGCTCAGAGCTTCCTGGCCAGCAGGGCGAACGCGAAGAAATAACGGTCTAAATCCTCGAGACGGGTTCCGTATTCCTTGCCGCCGAGCCAGGCGTCGCAAAGGGATTCACGCGCCCGCGTCAACTCTTTCAGGCGGCGATTCCAGCGGGGGTCCCGGATCGAAAGATCCAGGAGCTCCAGCGCTCGAAACACGGCCTTATCGGAGAGATCGCGATCTCGTCCTCTCCAGCGGAGCGCCCGGCTGACTTCTCCGCCGACATTGCCCAGTTGCTGAGCCAACGAGAACGACCGCCACCTTCCGGCGGCCAGGTCCTTGTGTTGGACCGTCATGCGAGGATCATCTCGGCGACGATGCGAAGGATGCGTCGACGAGTTTCCTCGTCTTCGACGCCTCGGGAGAGGTTGTTCCGCGACGGTCTGATGTTGATCATCGAATCAAACTCGACGCGCTCCGGCTCCGGTTTCTCCGGGTAGATGTTGACGCCCCAAAGGTTTTCCTGCGTGGAGCCTTCTTCAAGAAGCCGAGCCTCTTCATCGCAATGGAGTTCTCCTCCCAGCGCGAGCAGCCTGCGCTCCACGTCGACGACGGCTTTGATCATGTCGCCGAACTGATTCTTCGCCATGGCCGCCACTTCCGACAGCGGTATCGGTTTATCGACGAGACGCATCTCCATGGCGTTATATTAGCAAACGGAAGACGGAACGGAATTCTCAGCTGGGCAGGCGTGCAGGTAAATAAGTAAAATGACTTTTTAACCGCCAGGAGTCAATTCATGGCATTCTTCAGCACGCCGAAACGTCTTAAACCGCTGATCCTCCACATCGACGATTCGGAGGACGTCCTTATGGTCACGGAAGTGATGCTCAAGCAAGTCGGCCTGGACGTCATCGGCTCGCCCCGGCCGGACGAAATGATTCCACTGGCGGAGAAGCATGGGCCCGACTTGATTTTGCTGGATGTTCTCATGCCGGACGTAAGCGGTTACATCGTCTGCCGCAGGCTCAAGGACAACGCGAAGACAAAAGCCATCCCCGTCATCATGGCGACCAGCGAAGACACGGTCAAAGACATCGAGAAGGCGCTTTCGTACTACGGCGCCAATGAGTATATCATCAAGCCCTTTACCGTGGAAAAACTAAAGGCGAAGATCGCCAAGTTTCTCACGCTGCCGGATTCCTAGGCCTGGCGCAGCCGTCGGCGGACCGCAAGAGGGCTTGACGCAGTTGTCCCCCGGGGCTATAGTCCTTAATAGGGCTCATGTCACATCCCATGGCGACCATATTGATCGTAGACGACTCTCGGTTCATGCGCCTGGCGCTGAAGGCCATCGTTGAGGCGGCGGGCTACGACGTGGTGGGAGAGGCCAGAAACGGAAACGACGCGATCAAATTGTATCGGGAACTCAATCCCACTGTGATCACGCTCGACATCATGATGGAAAGCATGGACGGCTTCGCCGCCTTAAAGGTCCTCATGCAGGAAGTGCCCAAACCCACCGTCGTCATCATCAGCGCCCATAAGAATACGACCACGGTCGCGAACGCGAAAGCGCTGGGCGCGGCCGGCTTCATCAACAAGCCGTTCAACCCGCAGGATATCACCCGCACCATTAAAAGGGTGTGCGCTCAGCGCGCCTAAAGTCATGGAAGACATCGGCGAAAAGCTGATGCAGGATCGTATCAATGAACTGCGCAAAAACACCGATTTCACGTCCGCCATTTTCGACCACCTCATCGGCTATGCCATCATCGCGGCCGATTTCGACGGGAATATCCTGGCTTACAATCAGGGCGCGCATGTCATTTACGGCTACTCTCCCCGGGAAGTCATCGGCAGTCAAAACATCGAAATATTCTTTCCCAGGCAATTCATCGACTCCGGACGGCTCGAGGAGATCATCGCCGATCTCATGGGAACGGGCCGGGCGTCTTATGAAGGCGAAAAAATCAGGAGGGACGGCAGCTCGTTCCCGGCCAAGATTCTATTCACTCTGACCAAGAACAAGGAGGGGCAAGCCGTCGGCTTCGTGGAGATCGCGGAAGATTTGACCGAGCGCAAGCGGGCCGAAATGAAAATCCGGGAGCTCAACGCGGACCTGGAACGGCGCGTGGCGGCAAGAACGGTGGAGCTGGAGTCGGCGAGGAACGCGGCGGTGGGGGCCTCGAACGCGAAATCGGTCTTTCTGGCCAACATGAGCCACGAGATTCGAACGCCGCTCAACGCCATTCTCGGCATGGCCGAGATCCTGTCCGATACGGCCCTCGACGGCGAACAGAGCAAGTACGTTCGAATTTTAAAGAAGGCGGGCGGTACCTTATTGACCCTCATCAACGACGTTCTCGATCTCTCGAAAATCGAATCGGGTCATCTGGAAACGGAACTCACCGACTTCGATCTCGAAAGCGTCGTCGAGGGGACGGCCGAGATCATGGGCCTTCGCGCGCAGGAAAAGAAAATCGAGCTTACGGTTCACATCCGAAAGGACGTGCCCACCGCCCTCAGGGGGGACGCCAATCGCCTGCGTCAGATTCTCATCAACCTGATGGGCAACGCGATCAAGTTCACCGCGAGCGGAGAGGTTCGTTTGAGCGTCGACCGGGACCCGGGAAATAAGGAAAATCTTCTTTTCAAGATCGCCGATACCGGCATCGGCATCCCGCCGGACCGCATCGAAAGCCTCTTCCACGATTTTGTCCAGGCGGATTCATCGATCACCCGCCGATACGGCGGGACGGGGCTCGGCCTTTCCATTTCCAAGAGGCTCGTCGAGGCGCTGGGAGGCCGCATTTGGGTCGAAAGCGAGTTGGGCGTCGGGAGCGTTTTCTATTTCACCATGCCGATGGGCATCAATCCTGATATCGCCTCGCCCGAGCCCGAGAAGAAAAAATACGGGCATTTACGGGTTTTGATCGCCGACTTGAGCGCCTCCCATAGGAACATCCTGACGGAGCTGCTGGGACGCGTCGACGCGCAAAGCACGCAGGCGGCGGACGTTGAGACCGCCGCGCGCGAGATCAAAACGGCCGCTGATGAGGGGCATCCTTATAACTTGCTGCTCCTGGATTCCCGGATGCTGGAGAGTCAAAAAAACGAAGAACTTTTGTCCCCCTTTATCAGGAAGGGCCTCTGCGTCGTCACGATTCTTCCCCCCCACCATCGCAGCGGCGATCTCGGCCGTTCAAACATCCTGCCGATCTCGGGGCGCCTCATCAAGCCGATCAAACGCGCCAAGCTTCTCGAGTTGCTCGCCCTGCTGGAGGATGACCGCGGCAACGCGGCGGCCGCCGCCTCACGACCCGCGGGCCAATCCGGCGAAGGGCCTCCCGAGCAGGACCACCGGGTTCTGCGCCTCCTCCTCGTCGATGATTCCGCGGACAATCAAGCCGTCATCCTAGCCTACCTTCAGAATACGGGGCACTCGTTGGATATCGCCGAAAACGGCGAGGCGGCGGTCGAGAAATGCAAGGCCGTCGCCTATGATTTGGTTCTCATGGACCTCCAGATGCCCGTGATGGACGGTTTGACGGCGACCCGGATCATCCGATCCTGGGAGTCGGAAAACGGCCGGGCGCCGACGCCCATCGTCGCGCTCACGGCGCACGCGCTCAAAGGCGAAATAGAAAAAAGTTTAGGGGCCGGCTGCAACGCTCATATCACCAAACCGATCTATAAAGACGTCCTCCTGAAGACCATTCGCCGGCATGCCCGAGCGCCCGCCGACGCCGGGAAAATTCACGCCGACGTCGATCCGGCCCTGCGGCGTCTCCTGCCGCGGTTTCTGCAGAATCGGGAGGAAGACGTCGCCGCCATCGAGGACGCTCTTCAAAAACGGGATTATGCCTTGATTCACGACATCGGCCATCGCGTGAAGGGAATCGGCGGGTTTGACTTCATGCCTCTCTATAAAATGGGGACGTCGTTGGAGAAGGGGGCCGACGCCAAGAGCCCCGCGATCATCCGGGAATGCGTCGAGGACATGAAGCATTTTTTGTCAAGGATCGAGCTTCCGTAGATGACGGGAGACGCAACAAAAACCCCCCGGCCCAAGTGGCCGGGGGGTTTTTTTAGGCCGCTCTAAGGAATTCTTAGAACTTGATCTGCACGTCGGCCGCGAGCATCGTGGCCGGGTTGAGCAAGTCGTTGGTCGTGCCTTGGCGGTAGTCCTTGAAGTACTTGCCGGGCTGGAAGGATCCGGCCGTCAGTTTGAGCGTGACGTTTTCGGAGTGCTTCCAATCCGCCGTCACGTCGACTTCCGATCCGATCGCCTTGGAGGGCGTCTGGTTGGCCACGCCGTTGATCGTAATCGGCGCGACGCGGTGGAAGGTTGTGCGGTAGTACTGCAGTCCCGCCGTGAGCTGCTTGACCGCCGCCGGGTTGGCCTTCACGCCGAAGCCCCATATGACGCGGTTGGACAGGCCCTGCGAGGTGGTGACGTTCCCCGCGGCCCCGGCCGGGACCGCGATGTTCGAGGTCATGGGAATGGCCGAGTTGTTGTGGAAACGCGCGTAGATGGCGCCCGGATGCCAACTCGTCACGATCGCCTTGAACTCCTGGTTGCGGTTGTCGCCGCCGCCTGTGGCGACGGAACTGTCTTTGTCGCCGGTGCCCAGGCCGAACTCGGCCCAGGGAGTCACCGCCGCGGCGCCCTCGACGTCGAGCTTGTAGCCCGCCTTGCCGTAGAACGCGGAACCCGCGTAGTTCTTGCTGAGTCCCGCGGTCGTGCGGTCCTCGCCGAAGTTCTTGGCGACTTCCACGCGGGCCGTCAGGCCGCCTATCGTGATATTGGCCTTGGCTCCCAAGAGATAGAGGTTGCTGTTCTTGCCGGTGATGGTTCCAGCTCCGCCCGTGGCGTGGGTGAGCTGGTTGTACAGGTACACCGTGGGCTTGACGTTCTCATGCTTCATGCACGAGAGCACGAGGCCGCGCAGGTCCGTGGCGGCCGCGGCGGCGCCGTCCTGGATGAGCGTGCCGTCGGTCGTCTTGCCGGCGATGCCGGTGACTTTCATATGCTCGCCCGACCAGTCGGCGCGGAACATGTCGATGGCCGTCATGGTCAGGCCGAAGTTTCCGCGCGGCCCGTAGTAGATCATCGGATCGCCGAGCTCGCCGTAGAACTGGCGGCCCATCGTCAAGTCGACGGCGCCGAACAGCTTGTCGACTTTGACGTTGGCTTCGCCGACGATGATCTCGGTCTGGGCGGTGGTGAGGCTCTCCCCGGTGGCGCCAGTCATGCCGTAGGGGCGGGACGCGCCGGCGCCGCTGGCCACGGCCGCGCCCTTGGCGAGGGTCAGTCGCGAGTGCACGTCATCGAGCAGGTCCCAGTCCATCTTGAGCATCAGGCGGGTGGTGGCCTGGCCGATGCGGTCGTTGTTGAGGTTTCCGCCGTTGTCGCGCGTGGCGAAATCCTTGACGTTGTTCGCGGACGTCGTCTGGATGTCGATCTGACCGCTCATCTTGAAGTTCTTCAGCACTTCAGCATTCGCACCGGCCGGCATGAACATGGCCAGGGCTAACGTCGATCCCAGGAGCTTTTTCATTGCGCTATTATCCTCTCTTGTTTGTATCGTAAGCCCCGTTTCAGCGGGGATACTCACTTCATACCCCGCTTCGTGCGGGGCCTACGTACGACAGGAGCGCCAGTTCTTGCGGCTCCTCACGAATGCGACGAACCGAATCTAGCAAAGGCGTTTCGACTTTGTCAACTGTTTGTCCACCGATTTTCATGCGCGCGGTGGGGGGCTCTGTGATCCAAGCATTGCCATCGAGTATTATTTGGTGGGCGGTTGAAGCCGGGAGTTCGCCCAGACGGCCCAAGGCGTATCGGGATATTGGAGCGAAATCTTCTGCAGGGTGGTCCTGGCCGCCTCGACCTGGCCGGCGGCCAGCTGGCAGCGCGCCAGGCTCGAGTGGACCATGGCCGCCAGCAAAGAATCGGCGTAGGCGTCCAGAAAGCCCTGCGCCGCGGCCGCGCACTCGACGGACTTGCCGGCGGCCTCGAGAGTCAGGACCTGATCGGTCAGGGCGAAGGGCTTGAGGGCCTCGGGGGCGGTCGCGGCCGCTTTTTCGTAGGCGGACAGGGCCTGGTCCACCTCGCCGCGCGGCAAGCGCAGGTCGCCTTCCAGCATGCGCGCCAGGCTGGCGGCGGCGGGGTTGGCCCCCTCCTCGGCCACCTGGGTCAGCAAGGGTTGCGCCTGCTCGGGCTTGCCGGAGTACGCGTAGAGTTCGGCCAGGGAGAGCTTGTCCCAAGCCGCGTTCCGCCGGGAATGCTTCCCATAAAGGAAGAGACCGGCGGCCAGGCCCGCGATCAGCGTCGCGCCCAGCGCCAGGCCCGCTTCGCGGCGCCGCAGGATGAGCCAGTCCAGGGTTTGGGTGAGCGCGTCCTTGAGTTCGTCGCGCTTGACTTCCGACTTGGCCGACCAATGCTGTTTATCTTTGAGGGTCATGAGGGCGGATATCCTATCACATCGGCGGCCGGGATATGTCTGCCCCGAGAGGGAATCGAACCCCCATCTTCTCCTTAGGACGGAGTAGCTCTATCCATTGAGCTATCGGGGCGAAAGATCAGTAGGTGACGAGCGAGTGGATCTTGCGTCCGGGCAGCTTCTTACGGCCGTCCAGGAAGCCCAGTTCGATGAGGAAGGAGGAGCCGACGAGATGCCCCCCGATGACCTCGATGAGCGAGATGGCGGCGGCGGCGGTTCCGCCCGTGGCCAGGACGTCGTCGACCAGGAGGACCTTCGCGTTCTTTGGGAAGGCGTCGGCGTGCGCCTCGATGGAATCCATGCCGTATTCCAGGGCGTAGGAGGCGGACTTGACCGTCCGCGGCAGCTTTCCCTTCTTGCGGATGGGCGCCACGCCGGCGCCCAGGCGGTAGGCGATGGGCGTGGCGAGGAGAAAGCCCCGCGATTCGATTCCGGCTACGATCTGCACGCCCGAGCCCACGAAGGGCTCGGACATGCGGTCGATGGCGGCCGCGAAGGCTTTCGGGTCGGACAGGAGCGGCGTGATGTCCTTGAAGACGACTCCCTTCTTTGGGAAATCATGGACGTCGTGGATGTGCTTCTTGAAATCCATCACTTTCTTTGGCGGCGGATGAGATGCACGGCCGAGGGGGCGGTCTTGCGCCCGGCCGGGATGGTCTGCCCCAGGATGTCCGTCTTGAGTTTGGGGCGGTCGAAGCCCGGCTGGAGGTTGGGGTGCGTCCGGTGGCCGCCGTCCTCCAGGTCGATGAGTCCCATCCGGTTGGCGACGCGGCGCAGGCGAAGGAGCGCGCGCTCCTCGATCTGGCGGATGCGCTCGCGCGACAGACGCAGGCGCTTGCCGACCTCCTCAAGCGTCATGGGAGTCTGGCCCGTCAGACCGTGCCGGAATTCCAGGATCATCCGCTCGCGGTCGCCGATCTCGCGAAGGGCCTGGTGCAGTTCGTCGTGGAGCTTGAGCACCCCGATGACGTTTTCCGGGGACTGAGCGGTGGTCTCCGCGATCATGTCCTCGACCCGGATGTTGTCGTCCTCGGAGTCGATGGGGGCGTCGAAGGAACCCATGCCCTTGGCGGCCTCCGCGGCGTCCAGCACGCCCCGGACCTGCCGGGCCGTCCAGTGCATCGCGCGCGCCATCTCGGCCAGCGACGGGTCGCGGCCGAGCTTGACGTGCATCTTCTCCCACATCTTCAGCCACTTGCGCAGGGCTTCCCAGGCGTGCGGCGGGATGCGGATGGTCTTGGACTGCTCTTCGACCGCGCGGCGGATGGACTGTTCGATCCAATAGGAGGCGTAAGTGGAGAAGCGATAGCCCTTGGAGGGCTCGAACTTGTCGATGGAGTGCATCAGGCCTAGGTTCCCCTCTTCCACGAGGTCCATGAAGTCGATTCCCTGGCGGTGGTACTTCTTGGCGATGGGCACGACGAGGCGGAGGTTGGCCTCCATGATTCGCGACTTGCAGACCGCGTCGCCTTTCTTGGCCTTCTTCCAGAGCTCGTGCATCTCCTCGCGCGTGACGAGAGAGAGCTTCTGGATGCCCTTGAAGTACTGGCTGATGGTGTCGGTCGACGGTTCCATGAATCTCCTAGAAAATGGTCGGGGTACTCAGGCTTGAACTGAGAACCTCTTGGTCCCGAACCAAGCGCTCTGCCAATTGAGCTATACCCCGTACGTCCGCGCGTCACGCACACGGTCGGGGACACAGGAATCGAACCTGTAGCCTCTCCCACCCCAAGGGAGCGCTCTACCATTGAGCCAGTCCCCGACCGTAGGCGCGACAACGCAAGGCCGGTCACCGGCCGAACTCCTCGATCATCATTTTAATTTCTTTTTTGACCTCGCGCAAGAGCTTGAGCGCCGGCGCCGAGTCGCAAGAGGCGGGGCTGGCGCCGTCAAGGGTTGTGGGAACGCGGCGCCGGTCGATGAGCGCGCGCCGCGCGCCTGCCACCGTCATGCGCCGCTTGTGGAGCAGATCCCTGATCTCAAGGATGAGTTCCAGGTCTGCGCGCGCGTAGCGGCGGTGGCCGCCCGTCTTGCGGGCGGGCCGCAGGTCCCCGAAGCGGCTCTCCCAATAGCGCAACGTGTGCGCCGGCACCTGGGCCAGGCGCGCGGCCTCGCGCATCGTGAAGAAGTCCCGGTCGGGGAGGAACGGGAGTTCCACCGCTATCCGAGCAGGTTCTTCGAGGCCTTGAATCGCACGCCGCGGCGCGCCGGGACGCTGACCTTCTCGCCGGTTTTCGGGTTGCGGCCGACGCGAGGCTGGCGGGACTTCACGCGGAAGGTCCCGAAGTTTGAGATCACGATCTTCTCGCCGCGGCTGAGCGCCAGGCGCACGGTCTCGAAGGTTGTCTCGACGGCCAGGGCGGCTTCGCCCTTGGTGGTCAGGACCTTCGACACCGCCTTGATGATGTCGAGACGGTTCATTGCTCCTCCTTCTTTTTCTCGTCCTTCGTAGGTTTTGGCTCCCCGCCTTCGGTCTCCTTCTTGAGGTCCTTGAATATATCCTCGGGCTTGAGGTTTTTGAGATCTTCCTTGAATTTCCCGACCTCCTCCTCGGAGATCGGCTTGTTGAGGGTCTGGCAGCGCGCGAAGACCGACTCGTCGACCATGATGGGGCAACCCGCGCGAACCGCGATGGCGATGGCGTCCGAGGGACGGCTGTCCAGCACGGCCGTCTTCTTCCCGTCGCTGGCGATGATGCGCGCGTAGAAGGTGTTCTCCTTGATGTCGCTGACGACGACCTTCACGACCTCCCAGCCCAGCTGCTTGATCGCGGCCAGCAGCAGGTCGTGGGTCAGAGGGCGCGGTAGGACGATGCCGGAGAAGCGTATGGCGATGGCCTGGCCCTCCGTGATGCCGATCCAGATCGGCAGGAGGCGGCTGCCCCCCATCTCCTCGAGAAAGATGATGCACTCGTTGACCGTGGTGGCCAGAGAGTAGATGCGGACTTCCTTCTCGCCCTTCGGCGGTTGCGCAGTCTTGTCCTTCTCGCCCTTGTCGCCTTTGGCCATGTTGCCTCCCTAGCGGAATCCCAACGCCGTGAGCACGCCCCGGGCGGGCTCGCCGCCCGCCGCCGCGAAGATCGCGTCCAGGAGCGGCGTGCGCACCTTGTAGCGCCGTGCGAGGGAGCGCGCGCTGTCGGTTGCTTCCACGCCCTCGACGACGGTCGGGATTTGCTTGAGCGCCTCGCGCGGCGACAAGCCCCGCCCCAGCTTCTCGCCGAAAGCGCGGTTGCGCGACTCGGGCGAGGTCCCGGTGGCGATGAGGTCGCCCAGGCCCGCCAGCCCATAGATCGTGTCGGCGCGCCCGCCGCGGGCCCGGATGATGGCTCCCATCTCGGACAGGCCGCGCACGAGGAGAGCCGCCTTCGTATTGGCGCCGGCGCCCAGGCCGTCGAGGATGCCCGCGCCGATGGCGATCACGTTTTTGAGCGACCCGCCCAGCTCCACGCCCACGCGGTCGGGCCAGGGCTGTACGCGCAGGGCCGCGCCTTCGAAGAGAGCTATGAGCGACCGGGAGCGTCGGCCGGAGGGTCCGCCGAGCATGAGCCCCGTCGGCACGCCCCGCGCGACCTCGCGCGCGAAGCTCGGGCCGGTGAGCGTCCAGACCTTTCCGCGCAGGGACGGAATTTCGCGCGCGACGATGTCGCCCATCGTCGCCAGCGTGCGCTGCTCGACGCCCTTGGAGGCGTTGACCGCGAGGGTCCGGGGCGAGAGGCGCGCCTTGGCGCGCACCGCCCTGGCCGTGCCCGCCATCGCGTGGGAGGGCAGGACGAAGAGGAGGATCTCGGCGTCCGCGCAGGCCGCCGCGATGTCGTGGCCGACGGCGATGCGATCATCGAGGCGGAAGCCGGGGATGTGCGCGTGACGGCGGGTCTTGGCGAGCGCGTCCGCGAGCGATGGAACGAACTCCCAGAGGCGCACGCGCGCCTTGGCGCTCAACTGCTGGGCGAGGACGACGCCCCACATGCCGCCGCCCAAGACGGCGACCTGGGGTCTATGAGGATTGGTGTTCGATATATGCTTTTTGAAATAGACCATTAAAATCAGCAGAACCCTAGCATTCGGAGAGGATGGTCTGCAAACGCTTCCAATTCTCAGCCGTGACGCGCAGACGCCAGCGCGTCTTGCCGCGGCGCGCTTGGCGGGAGAGGACCTGGGCGCTCTCGTAGAAGTGGCGTTCGAGGCTCGCGAAGGCGAAGGGGACGTCGATCTCGCGCTTGAGCCAGCGCCCGGAGAGAGCTCCCTCGACGCGTTTGAGGGCCTCGTCGACGCCCTTGCCCGTCGCGGCCGAGATCATCACGGCGTCCGGGTGGCGGCGCTCCAGATCCGCTCGGGCGGCCGGCTCCAGGCGGTCGACCTTATTAAAGATCTCCACGCGCGGGATGTCCGCCGTGTCGAGGTAGGCCAATGTGGCGTCGACCGAGGCGCGCTGCTCCTCGAGTTCCGCTGAGGAAGCGTCGCAGAGCACGACGAGGCAGTCGGCGGCCTCCACCTCCTCCAATGTCGAGCGGAAGGCCGCGATGAGAGTGGTGGGCAGGCGCTGAATGAAGCCGACGGTGTCGGTGGCGACCGCCCAGCCGCCCTCGGGCAGGCGCACTCGCCGCGCGGTCGGGTCCAGGGTCGCGAAGAGCTTGTCGTCGGCATAGGTCGCGGCTTTTCCGGCGAGGCGGTTGAGGAGAGTGGACTTGCCCACGTTGGTGTAGCCGACGAGGGCTACCTGCGGCACCGGCACGCCCGCTCGGCGCTCCCGGCGCAGGCGGCGGGCGCAGCGCACGCGTTCGAGCTCGGCGCGGAGATGCTTGATGCGGTACTGGATGTGGCGCCGCTCGTACTCGAGCTTGCGCTCGCCGGGGCCGCGCGTGCCGATGCCGCCGACCTGCTGGGAAAATTCGCGCCAAGCGCCGGTCAGGCGCGGCAGCATGTAGGAGAGTTGGGCCAGCTCCACTTGGAGCCGGCCTTCGCTTGTGCGCGCGCGCTGGGCGAAGATGTCGAGGATGAGGCGCGTGCGGTCGACGATCTTGATCTTGGGCAGGGCCTTCTCCAGATTTTTCTGTTGGCCGGGGGCCAGTTCCAGGTCGAAGATGACGGCGCCGGCTCGAAGTCCGGCGCACATCCCGGAGATCTCCCCGACCTTCCCCTCCCCGATTAGCGTGGCGGGATTGAAGCGGGCCAAGGCCTGAGTGGTCTCGCCGACGACCAACGCGCCGGCGGTGTCGGCTAGGCGGCGAAGTTCCTCCAGGCTCGATCGGATCAAGGCGGTCTGGGTCTTGGGACCGACTCCGACGAGAATGGCCCGCTCGGCGGGAGGCCGCGTGTCCTGGGGCTTCAATGCAGGAGCGCCTCGGAGAGGTCCCGTTGGAGCAGGGTCCTCCACCGCACGGCCGTGCCCGCGAGGAGGGATTCGAGGGGCGCATGATCATCGGTCATCACCGGCGCGGAATCTTGCTCGTCTTGCGTGAGGATCAACTCGCGCGAGAGCATGGCGGACGCGTCGGCCCGCGCTCCGGCGGGCGAGGCGGAGGCCGGGGCGTCGAGCGGTCCGGTGGAGGCGAAGAAGAGAACGTTCGCCAGACCGGCGGTCGGGACGTTGGCGACGAAAGCTCGTACGTGTGGGAAGGCTTGCGCCAGCGTCTGGTAGGTCGCGCGCCAGGCATCGCCCGCGGAGCCCTCCAGCGTCGTGACCAAGTTGACGGCCAGCACTCCGTCCGGTGACATCGATTCGCGCATGCGCGCGAAAGCCTCGACGGTGAAGAGATGGCTGGGAGGCGACTCGGAGCTGAAGGCGTCGAGGACCATAAGGTCCCAGCGTTGGACGCTCGTTTCCAGGGCCGCGCGCGCGTCCGCGATCTGAACGCGGCCCTTCGGGGCGTAGCCGAAGAAGTCCCGGGCGACGTTGACGATCTCCGGGTCGATCTCCACCGCATCCACGCTCAGGCCCTCTCGTTCCAGGGCCGTGGGCAGCAGACCCGCGCCGAGCCCGAGGGCGAGGACCCTCTTGGCTCCGGGGCGCAGGGCGAGAGTCCACTCGATGGCGCGGTCGTACTCCGCGGCGCTGAGGCCCGTGGCCGTTTCCATCACGGACTGGGCGGTGCCGTTGACGAGGAGATAGCGTTTTGACCCCGCGTCAAGGACCTCGATGCGCCCGTAGAGGGATTCCACTCGGCGGCGCACGGTCTCGTGCGGAATCTGAGCGGCGCGTACGGCCAAGGTCAGGCAGGCCGCGCAGGCCGCCATCTGGCCCAGCGGCAGACGGCGGGCCGCCAGCCACGACCCCCAGGCCCCGAGCGCTACGAGGACCGCCGCGGTCGCCAAGAGGATTCGCGAACAGGGCCAGAGCGGGATGAGGACGAAGCCGGCCAGGACGGCGCCGAGGACGCTGCCCGCCGTGGACACCGCCCACGCGTCGCCGCAGCGGCGTCCGGCGTCGGAGGCGCCCGTGGCGGTCAGACGCGTGGCGATGGGAAGCAGGGCGCCGAGCAGGAGCAGGGACGGTCCGACTAGGACCGCCGCGGCGGCCAGGGCGCCGAGCTTGACGCCAAGCGGAGCGCTGGCGCGCAGGACCGCCTCGCGCAGGATGGGAACGGCGGCCACGGTCAGGCCCGCGGCGAGGAGCAGGCGCGCAAAAAGGGTCAGGTGAGGATAGCGATCGGCCAGACGTCCGCCCCAGGCGTAGCCGCAGGCGAGTGCCACCATCGTCGTCGTGATGAGCGCCGACCAGGTGTAGATCGATGAACCGTAGAAGGGGCTGATGAGGCGCGTACCCGCGATCTCCAGGACCAGAGAACTGGCGCCGCAGAGGAAGAGGCTCGTCAGGAGGAACGGCAATGTGGGGATTTTAGGCGGTTGCTGCTTCACGGATGTCCTCCAGCGCGCGCAAGGCGCGTTGTAAAATCGACTCGGGTCCATCCGAGGCGTCCACGGCTATGGCGTCGATCTGGGTCCGGAACCATGTGCGTTGTCTCTTGGCATAGGCGTTGGTCGCGCGAAGCATCTCCGCGAGCCCCTGCTCCGGATTCATGATCCCGGCCGTCACGGTCAGCGCCGAGCGGTAGCCGAGGCTCGTGAAGCCGGGCTCGTCGCCGCGAAAGCGCGCGGGCACGAGCGCGCGGACCTCGGCGAGGAGGGCGGGCCACATCGCGCGGGTCCGGCGGTCGATGTTCTCGCGCAAGGCGTGCGGCGGCAGATCCAACCTCAGGACCGCGGAGGGTTTTCCCCCCCCCGAGCGCCCCTCGGCCCAGTGCTCGGAGATCGGCCGCCCGGTGAGCTCGAGGACCTCGAGGGCGCGCATCACGCGCTGGGTGTTGGCCGCGGGGATGGAGGCCGCCGCGGACGGGTCGGCCAGCGCCAGTCGCGCGTGCAGGGAGTTCCAACCCTCGCGCTCCGCGAGCGCTGCGAGCCGCGCGCGGACGGCGGGGTCTCGCGGCGGAAGGCTCGTGAGGCCCTCGATGAGGGCGCGGACGTAGAGCCCCGTCCCGCCGCAGACGATGGGGACCTTTCCGCGCCCGCGGATGAGGGCCAGCGCCGCCGCGGCTTCCCGCGCGAAGCGGCCCGCGTCGTAGGCCTCGGCGGGATCGGCGACGTCCACGAGGTGATGGGGCACGCGCGCGCGCAGCTCGGCCGGGGGCTTGGCGGTGGCGGCGTCGAGGGCGCGGTAGACCTGGCGGGAGTCGGCGCAGAGCACCTCGCCGCCCAGCCTTTCGGCCAGGGCCGCGGCGAGGTCGGTCTTCCCCGATGCCGTCGGCCCGACGATGACGATCACGCGGCGGCTATTTCTTCGCCGGCCAGTGCGGCGACTTGATCTTCTTGGCGCACAGGAAATGGAAGCCGCAGTCCGGAACGCAGGCTTCGGGCAGGCGCAGGGCCACGCGCGTCTCGCAGTCCGCGTTGTCGTCGGCCATCGCCTCGATGCGATTCTGGGTCTTCTTGGAGATCTTGACGAAGGAGAGACCCACGCTGTAGGTCTCTCCCTTCTGGTGGACGCGCCGGACGCAGGCCTCGATGGGCACGCGGTCCAGGCCCGGGATGGAGAGGACCATCTCGAAGGCCTTGGCATGGGGCGGCTCGACGAACATCAGCAGGGACATCCCTCCCGCCGAGAGGTCGGTCATGATCACGGGCTGGCTCTTGGCCGGCTTGTCGACGCCGAACTCGAGCGTGATGGGCTCGATCATTCCTTCCACGACGTTGAAGCGGCGGTGGCGCCTCCGCTCGGCGCCGGTCTTCTTATCGCTCATGGCATTCCCCCAGCAAAGTGCGCTTCGAGGCTCCGGTCACTCGGACCCGGAACTCCCGTCCCGGCGCGGCAGGCGTCCCCCATTTGACGCGGAAGCCGTCGCGCGCGCGTCCGTAGCCGCCCGTCTCGTCTAGAATTTTCACGACCCGTCCCACGCGCGAACGCATCGCTTTCTCGTTGAGGCCGTCGCAGAGGGCGTTGAGTCGAGCCAGGCGTTCCTCTTTGACTTCCGGCGGCACGTCGTCCGGCCTGCCCGCCGCCTCCGTGCCCTCTCGGGGCGAGTACTTGAAGGTGTAGGCCCACGCCGGCCGCAGCCTCTCGACGGCCTCCAAGGTCCGCTGGAAGTCGTCGTCTGTCTCCGACGGAAATCCTATGATAATGTCGGTGGAGAGTTCAATCTCCGGGAGAGCCGAACGCAGACGTCGCGCCTTCTCGAAGAAACTCGCCGTCGAGCCGTTGCGGCGCATCAGACCCAGCAGACGGTCGGAACCGGATTGGAGCGGCAGATGGAGATGGCCGCACACTTGCGGGACCTCGGCCATGGCGGAGATCAGGGCGTCGTCTACGAAGTGCGGATGCGGGCTCTCGAAGCGCACGCGCAGCACGCCCGGGACGGCGGCGACGTCGCGCAGGAGGTCCGCAAACCTCCGCTTGCGGCCCGCAGCGTCGCGGCGGCGCCAGCTGTTGACGGTCTGCCCCAGGAGCATGATTTCCCTGGCGCCCGCCTCGGTCTTGGCACGGACCTCTGCAAGCACGGCTTCGGGAGCTCGATAGGATTCGCGTCCCCGCACTGCGGGCACGATGCAGTAGGAGCAGGAAAAGTTGCAGCCGCGCATCACCGTGACCTGGGCGCAGACGGGCGACGTCCAGCCGAACGGCACGCCGGGTGCTGCGAAGTTCCCCCGCCTCTGCACGATGAGATCGAAGCGCGCGGCCAGCGCCTCCTCGACTAGGCGAGGATAGTCGTCGATAACCTTGGCCCCGACGACCAAGTCCACGTGGGGAAAGCGCTTCGAGAGGCGGCCGCCCAGGCGTTCGGCGGCGCAGCCCGCGACGATGAGGATGCGGGCGGGATTTTCGTCCTTCCAGGTCTTCAGGCGGCCGATCAAGGAGAGGGCCTTGTCCTCGGCGTGCTGGCGCACCGTGCAGGTGTTGATGATGATGACGTCGGCGTCTTTGGGCTCGGCCACGGGACGCATGCCTCGCGCGATCAGGGGCTGGGCCAGTTCGCCCCCGTCGGCGACGGACATCTGGCAGCCGAGGGCGACGACGTGCAGCCGCATGTCAGGTCCGCGCCGGGCCGGACATCGCGCGCATGACGCGGAAGTGCACCACGCACATCTCTTCGTCGTTGCGGATCTGCCGACCGTTGGCGAAGTTTATCTTTTCCTTGAGTTCGGACAGGGTCACGCCTTCCTTATCGGCCAGCGCCTGGTCGAAGCTGTCGAAGCGACGCAGCTCGACGAGAGTCACGACGAGGCGTCCTCGCTCGGCGCCGTGTTTGTCTACGAGTTGGAGTTCGTCTCCGGCCTTGAGCGCGGAGTCCTCGGGGTCATAGGCTGGACAGGCCGTGGCGGATTTGCGGCCCGTGAGGATCGCCTGGATCATCCTTTCCCCGAGCCCGTTGTCTCCGTACCACCCGAATCGGAATCGCTTCACCGTTGAAAATGATATCACTTCGCCGTCGGCGGCGGCCGCCAGCGCAGGGCCTCCGCCAACGCCCGCGCTACCCGTGGATCGGGCGATCGGGCCGCCGCGGGCAGGCGGCTGTAGAGCCGCTCGGCGTCGGTCTCGATTTCGGGGGCGGCGACGACCAGGACGCCCCGTCCGACATCCGCGGTGCGCGCCGAGCCGAAGACCTCTCTTGCCGCGGCCTCGACTTCTCCGGTCGCAACGCCCGGCGGCAGGAGGACAGCGACGGGCGCGCCCTCCATCAGGCGCGCGCGCAGGGCGCGCAGGGCCGCAGCGCCCGCCCAGCGCCGCCTCTCGCAGCGGGGCGCGGGGCGAGGCAGGAAGAGGAGGGCCGCCTCGGGCTTGTCTTGCGGCGCGGGTGCTTCGAGGATCTCGCGCCACCGCGGGCCCCCGAGGGCGTCGAGCGTCGCGGCCTCAGACGACGTCCCCTTCTCCAGCGTGACCGACAGGCCGATCAGTGAAGCATCAACCGGCGCCGCGGGCGTGGGCGGCCGCGAGATCAGCATGCGACGCAGGCCGAAACGCTGGCCCGCGAGCACGCGCACGGCGAGACGAGCGGCGATGTCGTCGGACTGGATCACCCCGTCGCGCAGCGCGGTGCGGTCCTTAATCGAGAATTCGTAGGCCGCGAGCACGCGGGCGCCGTCGTCTCGCAGGAAGAGGAATCTCCCTCCGGGATAGGCCGCGTCCAACCGCGCGGTCCAGACGTCGCGCATCAGTCCCGGGGCGAGCGATGCCAGCGCCAGGCAGAAGACGGGAGCCAGCGTCAGCGCGCGGGCGCGCAGAGGCTGAGATTGCCCGCGCGTCCAGGGCCGCAACCGCAGCGCGGCTGCCAGCGCCAGCGCGCAGCCGCCGAGCGCCAGCACGACGGATGGTTCAATGAAGCTCGCGGTCGCCGCACCCGCCGCCGCGGCCGCCGCGAGCGCGGCCGCCAGCCAGGTCTGGCCGAGCAGGAAGACGGCGTTGCGCAGGGGATCTTCGAGCATCGCCGGGTCGGCCGCGTTGAGGCCCAGGAACCGCAGCAGGAGAGGGATGATCGCGGCGAGCAGGCCCGCCGCCGCCGCCCAGCAGAGAGCATCGCCTTCCTCCGCGACCGAGGTCCGCGACTGAAGGGCCACCCCCGCCAGCACGGCCGAGGCGGTCAAGGCGAAGCCTGCGGCAGGGTCGGCGCACCAGGTCCCGAGCAGGCGCGTCAGTCCGCAGGCGCACCCGGTCGCGGCGGCGACGAGCCACCAGGGGGCGGTCGTCCCTACGGGCAGGAGAAGGAAGACGACGGCGGCGGCCAGGCCCCCGGTGAGCGCGGCGGCGCCGGGGATCTCGCCTAGACCGCCGCGCAGGAGCCCCGCGCCGAGCAGGACGGTGGCGGACGTCGCGATGAGGCGCGGGGCGCGTGAGCTCAGAGAGGCGCTTTCCTGGAGCAATCTCGACAAAATCCGAAGACCTCGTGCCGGTGCCAGCGAGGAGTGAAGCCGAGACGCCGGCAGGCCTCCTCCTGGATCTTCTCGAGGGCGGGCCAGAGAACCTCGCGGATGTGCCCGCAACCCATGCAGATGAGGTGGTCGTGGTGGGGCCGTTCGAGGTTGATTTCGAAGCGGGAGATTCCGTCTCGGCCTACGACCGGGGAGACCAGCCCGCATTCCTGGAGCATCTTGAGCGTACGGAAGACCGTCGCTCGTCCCAGGCCGTGCCCGCGAAGGGCCTGGTAGACCTCTTCCTGCGTCAGGTGGCGCTCCGTCTTGAGAAAGAAGTCAAGAATGAGCCGTCTCTGCCCGGTCAGGCGCAGGCGGTTCCTGGCCAGGTGTTCGTTAAAGACGCGCACTACCCGAGCCGTAAACTCGGGCCGCGCGACTTTCTCGCCCTCGTAGATGACGAGTTCCCTCATGTTCGAGAGGATAACGCATCGGCGAAGACCCGTCAAGCCTGCATTCTACTGAAGGCGGGAATCCTTTTGTAAAAATTGCCCGATCTGACTTCCAATGGAATACATGGTTTTCAAAAGATCCGGGTCCGGTTTCCATACCGTGCGGCTGAAGAATTCAAGTACGCCTACAACCTCCGAGCTTTTCCAAACGGGAAAACCAAAGCCGCAGAGCAATCCCTCTTTGTTGGCGACCACGATCCGTGGGAAATTAGTGTCTTTAGTGACTTCTTTAATCCATGCGGGAGCGGCGGTGGATAGAACTCTGCCCGGCAGCCCAACGCCGGTTTCAAAAGTCATCTGGCGCGTGAGCCGCTCAAACTCGGGACACATGATCTCAGGCTGGCGCCAAAGGCTCAAGCAATGCAATCGATTGGTTTTCGGATTCAATGTCCACTCGGCCCCGACGTCCCAGCCGATGTTTTCGCACAGAGCCTGTAGAACTTTTGGAATCGCGTGATCCAAAGGCAAAGATTCCTTGAGGATTTGATTGACGGCGTCAAGCGCCTTTGTGTGGGATTGGAGCACATCCATAGGACCATCCTTACCTTAATTAGATAACTGCCAATAAGTTTATCACCAATAAAATAATACTGTCAAGGCAATGTTTTCGTAACAGCATCGTGCTAAAATAAAATGTGAGTCGTTCATTAAGATTCTGCGCGCTCGCGTTGGCAGTTCTGTTGATGCAGGTGCGCCTGTCCTTCTCCCAGCAGGGCGACGACCCTTCCTCCGAGGATGCTCCGGTCGCCGAAGAACAGCCTTCCGCCGAGGAACAGCCCGCCGCCGAAGAAGATCCGGCTGCCGACGAGCAGTCTGCCTCGAAGGAAGAGGCGCCGCCGGGCAACGGACAGCGCTCCAAAGGCAGACGCGACGAGCTTGCCGCGGACGAAAAGCCCCTGATCACAATAGAGAAGGTGGAATCCAGCGAGGTCCTGGAGTCGGTTAAGCCCGCAGTCTCGGTCTCCGCTCCGGCCAAGAAGTCCAGGAAGACCGCCAAAAAATCCGCGGCGAAGGTTCCGGCCGCCGCCCGCGCGAAGATCTCAGCACCCGTTGCCGCGGCCAAGAAGCTCCCGCGTCCCCCCCAGCCCGCTGTCGCCCCGCCTCCCGCCGTGCCGTTGACGCCGGTCGCTCCGCTGAACCCCTAAATCAGGACCCAGAGGATCCGTTAGAGCCGCTCGACCGCCGAAGCCTCGATCCAGCCGCGAGCGCCTTCCTTGAGCACTCCCACCTCCAGCCATGCTCCCGAGGCGCCCAGCACGCGCACTCGCCGCCCCTGGGGTGCGGTGAAGGCGACGGCGAAGCCGGATCCGGGTCCATGGCGAACCTCGGCGTGAGGCGAGACGATGACGCCGCGGTCGGGGGGCAGGACCGCGCGCAGCCCCCCCCACCAGAGGCCGAAGACGGCCCAGGCCGCGAAGGCGAACGCGGTCCAGGGGCGCAGGGACTCGCGACGAGGTTCGCGATGCGGTTCGCCGCAGAGGAGCAGCGCGGCGCACAGCAGGAGCGCCGCCCAGGCCGCCAGCCAATGCAGGCCGGCCAGTTCGCGCTCCGAGAGCGCGGTGAAGACCCAGAACAGGAACGGCGGCGTGCCGGACGGGATGAACTCTTCGCCGGCTCTCTGGAGGGCGAACTCGAGGTTGTAGCGCGCGTCGCGGTCGCGCGGGTCCAACGCGAAGGCGCGCTCATAGCTGGCCACCGCGCGGCCGAGCCGCCCGGCCTTGAACAGGGCGCCGCCCAGGTTATAGTGCAGAGCGGCGTCGCGCGGCGCGGCCGCGATGAGGCTCTCATAGGCCTGCGCCGCCTCGCCGTGTCTGCCGGCGTCGTAGAGCTTGCGCGCCTGCTCGGCGTCGGCGCCGGCCGCGGCGGGGACGGCCAAGGACAGGCCAAGCAGGAGAACGCTCAGGAAGTCCCTCATCCGACCTCCTCATCGAGGGACTTCAGCAGGGCCGCGGTCTCGGCGGCGAAGCGCTTCGGGTCCCCGGCGCCCGCGGCTCCGGGGGCGAAGCGGCGCAGGTCCGCTTCCTCCCAGGCCGCCTTCAATCGTTCCAGCGTTCCGGCGGAGGGCGGCTTGGGCAGGGCATTGAATCCCTCGAGCGCCGCCTTGAGCGTGAGTCCGCCCGCGGGTACCCCCAGCTTGTCGGCCGCGTAGAGCGTCAGGGCCTCGTCGATGAGGACGGCGGCGCGCTCGGTCTGCTCGGGAGGAAGGGCCTGCGCCTCGCGCAGGCGCGCCGAGGCCGTGCGCAGGGCCTGCCGCAGGCGCCGGCCGCGCGGGTCGGCGTCGCGCATGCGCCTGCGCCAAGCGACGGTCCCGGCGAAGAGGAGGACGGCGCAAGGGGCGCCGTGCCACGGTCCAGCCCCCGCGAAGGCGGCCAGCGCCGCGGAGACCGGAGCGCTTTCGGGGTGGGTCTTGAGGTAGCGGATGTCCGAGGCGATCGTGGTCAGGCTCGGGGCCGATTCGGACGCGACCGCGCCGCCGGCGCCCGGCGCGCCGGGCGCTACGTTCAGGACGACGGGAGCGGTCGCGGCGCGCTGGTAGGACCTGGTCTCCGGGTCGAAATAAGAGAACTCGACCGGCGGCAGACTGAGTTCCCCCGAGACGCGCGGCACCAGGACGGTGCGAAAAGTCTTCGAGCCGCCGATGCGGTCGGAGTTCTTCTCGACGATCGCGGCGCTCTCCGTCGTGAAGAAGCGCACCGCGGCAAGTTCCGGGCGCTTGGGGTCGGGCACGGACTTAAGGTTTCCGGATCCCGCCACCGTGACGGTGAGGGTCACGGCCTCCCCGACCTTGGCCTCCACGCGGTCCACCGAAGCCTTGGCCGTGATCCGACCCACGATGCCGGTGAATTCGTCGGGGCGCCCCGCCGGCAGGGGCTCAACGTCGAGGGCCAAAGGCTCCGTGGTCAGGGTGAGGGTCTGGGGCGAGCTCATCGCAAAGAAGCGGTCGAAGAAATCGGGCTGGAACTGCTCGGGCAGGCCGCGCGGCACCTGGCAGCGCACGGTGGCGGGGCCGACGACGAGCCGACCGGTCTGGACCGGGAAGAGGGCGGTCTTGATCTCGGAGTAGAGGTAGGAGCGGCCGTCGATCTCCGTGCTTCCTTCGCGTACCGGCGGGAGATCCTCGCTCAGGAAACCGGTGAGCTTCGGGGCGTCGTAATGCGAGTCGCCGAGGAGGCGCGCCGCGTAATGGAAGCGCACGCTCAGCGTCACCTGCTGGTTGACGAAGGCGCGCGGCCGGTCGAAGGAGGCGGTGATGAAGAAGTCCGGATGCCGAGCGCCTCTCCCGGAGGCCCGCCCGCGCGCCGGTCCGGGCTGCGCGGGGGCCGCGGGCGGAGGCGCGCCCTTGAAGACCTCGATGTCGATGGGATCCGTCGATTTCGCGGCTCCGGGAGCGCGGATGGGAGGGATCGTGAACGTGCCGACGGCGCGGGGCGCCAATACGTAGGTATAGACCACGCTGGCCGACATCTTCCCGTTGACGAAGGACAGGCTCTGGCTTCGGCCCGACTCGTAGAGGCTGAAGCTCGGCATCGGGGGAAGCTGGGGCGCGGGCAGAGATGACTGGTCCGCCGTGACCGTGACGGAGAGGACCAGTTGGTCGTCGACGGCGACGCGCGAACGGCTCAGTTCGGCGGCGACGGTGACGACCGCGCGCGCGGGCGCCGCGGCCAGCGCGGCGAGAATCGGCGTCAGGAGGATGACCCTCACCAGTCCTCCTCGCTCGGAGGGCGCGCGGGCGTGCGTCGCCCGTTTGCGGCATCGGGGGACCTGGGCCGCGCCGCCTTCTCGCGGTCGGCGACGGCGCGCAGGACGCGCTCGGCGTCCTCGCGCGACATGGAGTCCTGGGGCCGCGCGCGCGGCGGCTGGTTCGGCTTGTCCGCTCCCCCCTCGCCGCCTTTGTCCTTGTTCTCGGGTTTGGGAGGAGGGTTCTTCTTGTCGTCCTTCTTATCCTGCTTGGGCGGAGGGTTCTTTAGATGGTGGAGGGCGATGACGAGGTTGCGGCGGGTGTCCGGGTCCGAGGGCGCCAGCCCCAGGGAGCTCCGGTAGGCTTCGGCCGCGCCGCCGTAGTCCCCGGCTCGCAGTCGCGAGTTGCCCAGGTTGTAGAGCGCATCGGCTCTCAGGTCCCGCGGCGCGGTGCGGTTGCGTGCTACGGCGTCGAAGGCGCCGGCCGCGTCCGAGTCGCGTTCGAGGCGGAAGAGGGCGTTGCCGGCGTTGAAGACGGGCCGGAGATCCGAAGGCTTGCGCCCGGAGGCCTCTCCGTAGAGCTCGAGGGCCCGGTCATACTCGCCGGCCCGGTATTTTCGGTTCCCCTCGCGAAGGGTTCCTTCGGGGAAGGCCGCTCGCGCCGAGGCGGCCGCCAGCAGGAGCGCCGCGGCCAGGAGGGGCCTGGCGCGCTTGAAGCGGACCTTGAAAGTCAGGAGCGGGAGCGTCATCTCCAGGCATATGAGCAGGCAGGCCAGGCTCAGAGGCCAGGCGTAGCGGTCGCGCCAGCGCGCCGCCGTAGCGGCCAAGCCTCGTGAGGGATCTCCCGCCTTGATCTTGGCGACGATTTCCGAGATCTCGTCCATACCGGGACTGGAGCGGTAGTAGCCGCCTCCCGTCGCTTGCGCGACGCGGGCCAGGGTCTCCTCGCCCAGGCGGCTGATCACCGTGCCCCCCTTCTGGTCCTTCTTATACCCCCCGCCCTCCAGAGGGATCGGCTCCCCCTCGGCCGTGCCGATGCCCACCGCGAAGACGCGCACCCCGGCCGCAGCCGCTTCGCGCGCGGCGCCGAGGGGATCGGAACGGTGGTCCTCGCCATCGGTCAGCAGGACGACGGTCTTAGCGCCCGTGAAGCGGCCGGCCATGGCGGACGCGGCGCGGATGGCGGAGCCGATCTCGGTCCCGGGCGTGGGAACCGCGCCGCCATCGAGCGCTTCGAGTATCTGCTTGGCGGCTTCCACGTCGTGCGTCAGGGGACAAACGACATGGGCGGCGCCCGCGAAGGCGACCACTCCGACGCGCTCCCCGCGCATGGATTCGAGCAGAAGCGAGAGGGACTTCTTGGCGCGTTCCAGGCGGCTCGGCTTGGCGTCCTGGGCGAGCATGGAGAGAGAGACGTCCACGGCCACCACCACCTGGCGCGCGGAGCCGCGCGTCTCCATGAGTTCCACGCCCCACTGCGGCCCGGCGAGCGCGGCCAGGAGCAGCGCCAGGGCGGCCAACCTCAAACGGGCGGCCAGTAGCCGGTCCCCGGCGGCGCCCTCGACGATGCGCGACAGCGTCTCGGGACGGCCGAGGGCCGAGGCCACGCGCGCGCGCAGCATTCCGGCCCAGGCGGAGAGGCCCGCGGCCGCGGCGAGGACGGGCAACGCGAGGGCCAGCCAGAAGGGGTCCTTGAACATTAGGGCCACCTCAGCAGGGCGGTCGCCGCGAGCGCGGCTTCGAGGAGCAGGAGGACGAGCGCCGAGCCGAGGGGCCAGGCGTGGAGATCGGCGACCGCGACGAGGTCGGGGCGGCGGACCTCGCTTTTCTCCAGGCGGTCGATCTGCGCGAAGACGTCGGCCAACTCGTCGCGGTTCTTGGCCCGGTAGGCCTTCGCCCCGGTGATGCGGGCGATGTCGGCCAGGAGCTCCTCGTCGAGGTCGTCGTTGATCTGGACCACGGTCCGGCCGAGGCGCGGGTCATCGACGGGCATGAGGGCGGGGCCGCGCCCAGCCGTGCCGATGGCGTAAACCTTCACGCCGAGGGCGGCCGCGGCCTTGGCCGCGGTGAGGGGGTCCACTGCGCCCGTGTTGCTGCGTCCGTCGGTGAGCAGTACGACCACCTTGCTCTTGGCCGCGCCCTCGCGCAAGCGGCGCACGGCCGAGGCCAGGCCGTCCCCGAGAGCGGTGCCGTCGGTCCGGGTCATCCCGGCTTCGAGCTCGTCGATGCGCTCGATGAGGGCGGCGTAGTCGACCGTCGCGGGGCAGGCCAGCAGAGGAGCGCCGCCGAAGGTGACCAGTCCGATGCGGTCGGACACGCGGCCGCGCACGAAATCCTTCGCGATGTCCCTGGCCACGGCCAGACGGCTGGGCTTGAAGTCCATGGCGTTCATGGAGAGGGAGGAATCCACGGCGAGCATGATGTCCACTCCGCGGTCATCGTCGCCGGAGACCGCCGCGATGCGCTGGGGACGGGCCAGCGCGACGGCGGCCAGGGTCAGCGCCGCGCCCAGGAGGACGGACGGCGCCAGGCGCGCCGCGCGCGCGCGGCGCGTGGGGGCGAGGGCGCGGCAGCGCTCTCCCGCCGGATAGGCCATGGCCGCTGCCCGCCCCCGCCGGGCTGCGGCGACGGCCAGGGCCCAGGCCAGGGGTGCTAGGGCAAGCGCCCAGGGGCAGGCGAATCTCACGCGGCAGTCTCCTCGGCAGGCGAGGCAAGCGGCGCGCGCGTCGTCGCATCCACGACCGCCAGGACCAACTCGGCGTCCCGCGGCCCCTCGGCCGGATCTGGCTTCGTGCGCGCGAACTTGACCAAGTCGGCGCGCTGAAGCACCGTGCGCACCGTGGCGCCGACCCGGAGGTCGGCCTCGCGGCCCCGGACTAAGCTTGCGACCTCGCCGCTGGTCATGGCGGTCGCGGGCTCATCGTAGCGAGCCTCGAGATATTCGCGCAGGAGGTCCGTCAGCCATAGATAGTACGCCGCATGCTCTCCCTTCTCCCAGAGGCCCGAGGCCGCGAGCTCCTGCAGCGCCCGTCGGGCTCTTTCCTCGGCGCTCGGCCCGGGGGCGGCGGGCGCGCCGGCGCCGAGGGGTGTCGCGCGGTTCTTCCAGCGCTTCCAGGCAAGGACCGCGCCCGCGGCCAGGAGTGCCGCGAGCAGCCACGGCCAGAGGGCGGGCCGGGCCGTACGCGGGGGCTTGATGTCGCTTGGCTGCTCTTCCGGGGCCACGTCGGGCGTGCGCACGGTGAGGGCGACGGGCGGGGCCTCGATTGACTCGCCCCCGAGCGACCAGCGAGACGTGAAGGAGAGCCGCCCCTCGCCGATGGGAAGGAGGGTCCAGAGCCAGGCCTGGGCGGCCGGGTCGAACGCGGCCTGGAGCACGAGGAAGTCCGACGTCGAGGAAGCCAGCGCGTTGGGAGTCAGATTGGAGCCCGGCGGGACCGACACGCGGTAGGCGACGGTCGTCTCCGTGCCGACGGCGGCGCTCGTCGCCGCCGCCACGCTCCAGGTCGGCGGGGCCGCCCAGGCGGGCGCGGCGAGCAGCAGGACTATGAGAGCGTTCACCGGCCTCTCCTCCGGGCGCGGCGGCGGAAGAATGAGATGAGAGGCTCGATGGAGGGCTTGTCGGTGGGTGAGATGACGGGTTCCAAGCCGCAGACGCGGAAGGTCTTGAGGAGTCCAGCGCGCCGCTCGGCCTCCTCGCGCGCCAGCGCGGCGGTTCGAGCGCGCAGGTCGATGGACTCGCGCGCGCCGGTCTCCGGGTCGAAGACCTCCAGGACGGCGGACGCCGCGGGTAGGCGCGCCTCGCGCGGGTCCTCGATTACGACCGGGATGAGGTCGTGCTTGACCGCGCAGAGCTTGAGGGCGCGTTCGAAGCCGCGGTCGCGGAAGTCGGAGACCAGGACCAGGATGCAGCGGCGCTTGAGCATGCGCGCCAAACGCTCGAGCGAGACCCCTAGGGACGTGGTCTTGCGCGTGGGCTCGAAGGCCAGGATCTCCCGCACCACGGCCAGGGCGTGGCGGCGGCCCTTGCGCGGCGGCACGAACAACTCCACCTCATCGGTGAACAGCGCCAGCCCGACCTTGTCGTTGTTCTGCAGGGCGGCGAACGCCACCGCGGCGCCGATCTCCACGGCGGAGTCGCGCTTGAGCCGATCTGCCGTGCCGAAGGACTGGGAGCCGGAGAGGTCCACCGCGACGATGACCGTCAACTCTCGCTCCTCGACGTAGCGGCGCACGAAGGGCTTGCCCGCGCGCGCCGATACGTTCCGGTCGATGTCGCGCGGATCATCGCCGGGGGCGTACTCCCTCACGTCGGAGAACTCCATTCCGCGCCCCTTGAAGACGCTGAGATAGTCGCCTGCGAAGCTCTCGGCGACGAGGCGCCCCGTGGTGATCTCGAGGCGGCGGACTTGCGCGAGGATCTCTTGCGGAAGCATGTGGGTGGACGACGGGGTCAGGCTTTCAAATCTTTCAAATACTCAAGTATTTGAAAGATTTGAAAGCCTGACCCCGTCACCGTCATCGTCCGTGTCATCGTCATCAGGGGACGTCGACGGCCTCGAAGAGGGCGCGGACGATCTGGTCGCTGTCCACGTTTTCCGCCTCGGCCTCGTAGCTGACGAGGATGCGGTGGCGCAGGACGTCATGGCCGATCGCCTTGATGTCCTCGGGCGTCACATAGCCGCGGCCGTTGATGAAAGCGTAGGCTTTGGCGGACTGGGCCAGGGCGATGGTCGCGCGGGGGCTTGCGCCATAGGCGATGAGGTGCTTGTGCGAGGACATGCGATGCTTCTCGGGCTCGCGCGTCGCGAAGACCAGATCGACGATGTAGTCCTTGATCTTCTCGTCGAGGTAGATGGAGGCCGCGACCTGGCGCGCGCGCAGGATCTGCTCCGGGGAGGTGACCGCGGAGCAATCCGGAATCTTGGCCACGGCCATTCGCTCCAGGATGGACTTCTCCTCGGCCTTGTTCGGGTAGCCGAGGCGGATCTTCATCATGAAGCGGTCCACCTGGGCTTCGGGCAGGGGGTAGGTCCCCTCTTGCTCGATGGGGTTCTGCGTCGCCAGCACCAGGAAGGGGTCCGGCAGGCGGTGCGTCGCCGGCCCGATGGTCACGCAGTGCTCTTGCATGGCTTCCAGGAGAGCGCTCTGGACCTTGGCTGGGGCGCGGTTGATCTCGTCGGCCAGCACGAGGTTGGCGAAGATCGGTCCCAGGCGCGGCTTGAACTCGGAGGACTGATGGTCCAGGATCAGCGTGCCCGTCAGGTCCGCGGGCAGGAGGTCGGGCGTGAATTGCACGCGCGAGAAGGTCGCCTTGACGCACTGGCTCAAGGTCTTGATGATGAGGGTCTTGGCTAGGCCCGGCACGCCCTCCAGGAGGACGTGGCCGTTGGCGACGAGGCAGACGAGGAGACGTTCTAGGACCTCGTCTTGGCCCACGATGACCTTTCCCATCTCGCGCTTGAGCTCGGCGATGAAGAGGCTTTCCTCCGTCACTTTCCGATTGATTTCTTTAATGCCGCTGTGTTCCATGATGTTTCAATCCTCAACGCCGGGCGGCCGCCCGGCGCAGGGACTCCTCGTAGTCCTTCTTGAGCTTCTCGACTAGAATCCTGAACTCGACCTTGCGCTTGTCGTGGAAGCGGCCGAGGGTCTGCAGTGCCGTGATCTTGACCTCGGGATCGGGGTCCTTGAGCAGGGCCGTCACCCAGGTGGACACCGACGGGTCGCCGATGTCGCCCAGGGCGTTGAGCGAGGCGATGCGCACGTCCTTGTCCACATCGTGCAGACCCTTGACCAGCCCCCCCAGGCGCATCAATTCCTCGCGGCCTTTCATGAGCCCGACGATCTTGATGCGCATCTCCACGTCCTGGTCGTCGGCGATCATGCGCTCGAGCAGGGCGCCGAGCTGCGGGTCTCGGATGTTGTAGAGGACTTGGACCGCGGCCCACCGCACCGCGGCGTCAGGTTCTCGCAGGGATTGCCGGATCTTCTCGATCTCTGTGGCGGAGAATAAGGGAGCCGGCTCCGCTTCTCGTTCCACGATTGGCGGCGCCGCCGGCGCCGGGGGAGGCGCCGCGGGGCGCAGGTATTCATACATCAGGAAGCCGGCGGAGGCCAGAAAGACGACGAGGGCGAATACTTTTGGCATGAGTTAGTTCTTCTGCGCCGCGGCCGCTGCGGCCTGGGCCTTCGCCTCTTCGTAGCGCTGCCGGGCGGCCTCGATCTCCTGTTGTCTCCTTTCCTGGAGGCTGTTGAGGGTCTTCATGGCCTGCAGGCGGACCTCCTCGTTTTGGTCGCGCAGGGGGCCTCCGGCGATGGAGGTGGCGATCGAGTAGTCACCGATCTTATCGAGGGAGCGAAGCGCGGCCATGCGAACCTCGGGTTCCTGGTCCTTCAACGAGCGGACCAGGGCCTCCAGCACTTCCGGGCCGCGGCGGTCGCCCAGGAGATCGAGGATCTTGATGCGCAGGGTCGGCTCGGGATCGCGCTGCAGCATCTCGCGCATGATGCGCATTGCGTGCGGC
>MGTX01000004.1:65711-106392 GCA_001799675.1 Elusimicrobia bacterium GWA2_66_18 | reverse complement strand
GGGGGGGGGGGGGGGGGTGGTTTGGAGGAACTGCCGCCATACCAGGAAGCCGAGGACGGCCGCAAGGACGAGGACGCCGAGTGCTTTCATTGTCGAGAAACCTCCGGGATGGGTCCGAGGGGGCCCTCGAGGCGCAGCGCGCGGCGGCGAACCTCGATCGTGTCTCCCGTCGGTACGGCTGAGATCGTTTCGGGAGGGACGAGGCGTTCCCACTCGCCGCCGTCGATGCCCTCGCTGGCGAGCACGAAGCGCCCCCCGCGCATGCCGAAGCTCATCACCGACCAGGGTTGGTCAAGGCGGCAGATGGAGTGTTCGGCCGGGCCGCGTCGGGCGGCGTGGCACAGGGCATGGAGACCCTTGCCGTCGCTGGCGATGGCGTTGAGGGAGGTGTAGGGCGCGCAGGCGTGCGGGTAGAGGTCCCGGCAGCCCGTCCAGAGGAGCCAGTCCTCGCGCACGCATTCCTCGAAGGCGCGCGAAGCGTCGCCCGTAGCGCAAAGGTGCTTGAGGAACTGCTGTAAGTAGACCTCGCTGTCGCTGTCGGTCTTGAGGCTCGCGCGGCGCGGTCCCAGGGCTTTGGCGACCTCTCGATGGATGGTGATCGTTCCGTTGTGGATGAAGATCCAGCCGTCGTCCTGGAAGGGATGGGCGTGGGCCTCGTCGATGTCGATTCCGGCCGAGGCGGCTCGGATGTGGCCGAGCACGACGCCGGACACCGCATCCTCGGACGTCCTCTCGAAGAGAGCCCTCTCGCTGGAGGCGGGCTTGCCGCTTTTCCTCACGCGGGGCCGTCCATCCGCGCCGAACCAGGCCAGTCCCCAGCCGTCCTTCTGCGGGTTGGCGGGGTCCCAGTCGCTTTGACGTAGAAGTGAGAAGTCGGAATCGACGAGGAGATCGCGGGCGCGCTCGGGGCGCGGGGAGATCTGGGCGAAGAGACGGCACATCCTAGCGACCCTCTTTCGGGAATCCTTCGGCCAGCGTCTCGAGGATCGACAAGGCCTTGTCCGTGTTTTGCGCGTTGATCAGGATTCGCGCGGTCTTGGCGCCGCTGACCGAGGTCCCATAGACCGTGGTGATGTTGATCTTCCCGTCGGCCAGAGCGGCGGTCACGCGGAGGAGCTGGCCGGGCTGGTCGTCGACCTCCACCGAGAGGATGTTCGTCTCCACGCTGGAGAAGCCGGCCTGCGAGAGGAGCGAGGAGATGTCCGCGTCGGCTCCGAGCGCGATGCGGACTAGGCCGGAGTCATCGCGGACCTCGGAGGCGATGCCCAGTATGTTGATCCTATTATCGGAGAACAGGGCCGCAAGGCGGCTGAGCGCGCCCGGTGTGTTGGGCATGAAGATGCTGAACTGCTTGATCTTCTCGACTTTCACGCTTCTATCTTAGCGCTTCGGGCCGAGCCATGTCCACTGCGGCCCGGGCTTTCTCGAGGTCTTGGCTCGAGAACGGGCCGCCGATCTCGCGCAAGGAGCCGTCGCCTTGCAAGAAATAGAGGTCCGTGCCTTGGGAGTCCTTGACCGCGGTCTGGATGCGCCAGGACAACTGGGCCATCATGGCGGCCAGGGGATTCTCGGTCGTGCCCATGTTGACGATGCTCGTGTCCGGAACCGAGGCCTCCATCGTGTACTTGTAGCCCCAGGCGACTTCGACAAGGAGCGGTTCGACGGTCACGGCCGTCAGATACTTGCCCTTTCCCTTGTAGGAGCCGCCGTAGGTGCGAAGCACCTGGTATCGAACGTTGAGCACCGTGACGCCGTAGACGTTCTTCGCAGTCAGGACGCAGATCATGCCCTTCGGCGGCTGCCAGCCGCCCATCGAGGCCCAGCCCTTCACGCCCTCCGGCAGGGCCGTGGCGTATTGGGTCCGGACGTCCACCACCGGCTTGTTGTCCACGATGATCTTCCACATCTTCCTGCCGTTGTTGATGATCGAGTCGAGGATGATGGTCGCGTCGCCTCCCCCGTATCCTTCCAGAGAGGGGATCTCGGCCGCTTTGAGCGTGGGACCGAGTTGGTCGATGCGGACGGTGTTTTCGTCGATGGTGAAGGCGCCCGGGTCCTTCTGGGCGGCCTCGGACTCCAGCGGCGTGAACTGCGACCAGGCGGGGACTGAGGACAGGATGAAGGCGAGCGAAACGAAGACTCGGCGGGGCATCGTTACCTCCACGGGATTCGGGTCGGGGTGGTGAGACCGAACGACCCGGCTAGGATGCGCCGGGAGGCCCAGTCGAAGAAGAGCCCTAGGGCCCAGAACACCATGGGACCGAGGGCCTATGCGCGTCGGAACTTGATTTATCCCCCTTCCCCGCTCTATACTGGGAGGATGGAACCTGCACTGGAACTTCGTCCCGGCCGATTCAGCGATCGGTTCGTGGCCTACCTTCTAGACACGGTTCCTTTCGCGGTCGCGGCCGTGCTCTCGGTCTGGGTCTGGGGCGGGCCTCTGACGCGTTCCGGGGATCAGAAGGTCTTGGTCGGTCTGGGGGCGGCTTGGACGGGGCTGGCCGTGTTCTGGCAGTTCGTGGGCAACCTTTCGGGCGGCACCCCCGGCAAGCGCCTCATGGGGCTGCGCGTCGTGACCTCCGAAGGCAAGTATCCCGGTTTTCTTCGCGCCCTGGTCCGGGCTTTGGGCTGGCTTCTCAGCACGCCGCTGGCCAACCTCGGCTTTCTGGTCGCGCTCGTCCACCCCCGCACGCGAGCCTTGCACGACCTTCTCTCCGGGACCTTCATCGTCGAGACCGGCCCGCGGCGCTCGAGCGGGGCCGCGGTCTTCCTGGTCGCGTCTCTCGCCGCGGCGGGTCTCTTCGTGCTCAACTACGGGGCCGCCCTCCTGCGGCCGACGCCGAAGGACATGGCCGCGATCTCTAAGGCTTACAAGGGGCTCGAGGTGGTCGCCCTCATCCAGGAGGTTTATAAGGGAAAGCACGGGATGTACGCGGGGACCGTCGCGGACCTGGCCGAGGCGAGCGGCGACGCCGAGGTCTTCCGCCGGGCGATGCTCGAGGTCTTCTCTCCCACCCCTTTCATCCTCGAAGCGGGCAACCGCGGTTGGCATGTGACCGCCGCCGCCAAGGACCGCCGCCGCACTCGCGTGCGCCGCTACGGACCTTAGCGGGTTCGGACCTCGGCAAGCGACCAGCGGCCGAACGCCCGCCAGGAGGCAATCGAGGCCGCCCCGCCGGAAACGGTTTTCTCGAAATGCGGGCGCTCAAAGCGGCGCAGGAGCACGAAGGTCCTCCCTGCGGCCCGCGGCAGGGCGCGCACGTCCTGGTCATCTCCAAAACGCTCCGCGAAGGCCGGGTCCTTCTTGGCGTAATGGAACTCGCCCACGAAGTAGACGATCTTATCGACGGGGCGCCCGTAATAGAAGGGCAGGCCGTGGAGATAGGTTCCGTAGGTCCAGAGTTGGTCCTCAGCCCGAGCTTCTTGGCGCACGGCGAGGGCGGCTTCCTTGACGCTCAGCAGCGGAGCGGCGGCACGCAGGCCCAGGAACAGGCACAACCCGGCAAGCGCGCCTCCCGCGGTGAGGACGACGGCCGGTCGATGCGACGATGGGGCGGCGGTCAGCGCCGCGCCGAGGCAGGCGAGCAGGGCGGGGCCGAGGACGACGAGGGCGCGGACGGCGTCGGCGGAGGTCCCTCGCGGCGGCCAGGCGCGCGCGGGCAGGAGGCCGGCGGCGAGCGCCGCGACGGCCGCCGCCGCCAGCAAGACCGCCCCGAGAGAGCGTTGGAGCTTCGCCGCCCAGCGCGGGAGGCCTTCCTCCAACGTCACGACGGCGATGAGACAGGCGTGAGGGAAGGCGGGCAGGACGTAGGTCGCCAGCTTCGAGTTCGAGATCGAGAAGAAGACGGCGACCCCCAGGACCCAGGCCGCCAAGGCCGGGCCTCGGAAGTCGGCGGCGTCGAGCGGCCGCGCGGCGCGTCCCAAGCCGACGAGGGCGGGAACCGTCCAGGGCAGGAGACCGGCCGGCAGGACCGCGAGGAAGAACCACCAGGGCGCACCGCGGCCGTAGCGCGGCGTCAGGTAGCGCTGGAAGTGCTGCTCAATGAAGAAAGTGTGGAGGAAGTCCGGGCGGCGGCGCTGCAGCGCGGCGAACCAGGGTGCGACGACGGCGAGAAAGAGCAGGAGGCCGAGAGGCGAGAGCAGGCGCCGGGCGCCGCGGCGCAGTTTTGGGAACAGGACGGCCAGACCGACGACCCAGAGCCCGGGCAGAAGGAGCGCGATGAGACCCTTGCTGAGAAATCCAAGCGCCGCCGTCAGCCAGGCCGCGGGCGCGGCCCAGTGAGCGTCGTCGGGCCGGGCCATGGCGCGCAGCGCCAGCGCCGTGGTCCAAAGCAGAAAGACGCTCACGGGCATATCGAGGGTCAGGTTGTGCGTGAGGAAGAGCCATAGCGCGGCGGTCGCGGTCGCACCCGCCGCCGCGCGGCCTGTCCCGGCGGAGTACAGCCACGACCCCAGCCACCAGACCCCGGCGGCGCCGAGCAGGGCGATGAGGAGCATCGGCAGGCGCGCCGAGGCTTCGCTCGCGCCGAAGACCTTCTGCGAAGCCGCGGCCGTCCAATACCAGAGGGGCGGCTTCTCGACGTAGGGCATGCCGTTGAGAGAGGGAAGGACCCAGTCTCCGGAGGCGGCCATGGCGCGCGGGACCTCGGCGTAGCGGGCGTCGTCGACCTCCAGGAGAGGCGAGCCGAGCCCGACGAGGGGCAGGGCCAGCGCCGCGGCGAGCAGCCCGGCCGGGAGGGAGGATCCGCTCTTCACGCCGTCAGCACGACCTTGCCGAACTGGCCCCCGGCCTCAAGGCGCTCGTGCGCCTGGCGCGCTTGCTCGAGCGGATAGGTGCGGTCTACGACGGGCTTGAGTCGTCCTTCGGCCGCCAGGGCCCACACGCGGCGCATCTCGGCTAGGTTGCCCATCGTGGAGCCGAGGAGGCTCAGCCGGCGGCTGAAGACGTAGCGCAGGTCGATCTCGGCGAGCGCGCCCGAAGTCGCGCCGCAGGTGACCAGGCGTCCCGAGGGGCGAAGGCACTTCAGGGCCTCCATCAGCACGGCCACGCCCACGTGTTCGAAGACGACGTCTGCCATTCGTCCTTTCGTGAGGCGGCGCACGGCGCGGACTAGGTCCTCCGGCGGGTGGTGGATGGTCTCGTCGGCGCCGAGGCCGCGGGCGGCCTCGAGTTTTTCCTTCGAGGTGGAGGTGGCGATGACGCGGGCCCCGGCGAGCTTGGCGATCTGGATGGCGGCGACCGCCACTCCGGCGCCGGCGCCGACGACGAGCGCGGTCTCGCCGGGACGCAGTCGCGCCGAAGTCGTGAGCATATGCCAGGCCGTCAGGAAGGTCAGGGGCACGGCGGACGCGTCGATGAAGGACAGGGAGTCCGGCATCGAGAGGAGATGTTCGACGGGCACGGCGAGAAGCTCCGCATAGGCGCCGGGCAAGCCGCCGTACGCGCCGATGATGCCGTAGGACGGGCAGTCGGGGTCGCGGGCGTCGCGGCAGGCGTCGCAGCGCGCGCAGGAGCGGCCGGGATGCACGGCGAAACGGCCGCCGAGGGAGACGCCCTCCGCTCCGGGTCCCAAGGCGACGACCTCCCCGGCCGCATCGCAGCCGAGGATGTGAGGAAGCTTCACTTTCGAGCCGGGCAGGCCGGCGCGGATCCAGAGGTCGAGGTGGTTGAGCGCGCAGGCCCGCACGCGCAGGAGGACCTCGCCGGGCCCGGGGACGGGGTCGGAAAGGGTCGCCGCCTCCAGATATTGCGGCCCGCCGAACTTCGTCAGGACGACCGCTCTCATGGTCGCCTCCATCTTATCAAAAGTCTCGCGAAGATGGAGGTAAGGGTCAGGAGTCTTTCTTGAGGACGCCCTGGAAGGTGGAGGACAGGAGGGCGATCATCTCGTCCTTCTTGCGCAGGGTCTCGAGGAGTCGCTGGCGCTCCTTCTCCCATTCGGAGAAGCGGAGCGTGACGGCGTCGCGCTCCTGGCAGGCGCGGGAGATCTGTTCGCCCATGGTCGCCAAGCGGGTTCGGGCGTCCGTCGCGGAAAGCTCGATGAGGGCGCGACGGGCGGCCTCCTCCTCCAGGCGCTTGCTCAACAGGCCCGCGCGGGACTGCGCCTCGGCGTCGGCGGCTCGGCGCTCTTCGATGCCCGCGCGGACCTTCTGGGCCTCGGACACGAGGGAACGCGCCAGTTCGTCGCGCTCGGCGCAGAGGGCGAAGATGCGGTCGTCGCGATCCTTGACGGCGCGCTCGAGGTCGTCCAGACGGGCCAGGCGGGCCTTGAGGATTTCGATTTCCCCCAGGAACGCGCAGCCCCGGGCCTCGGCGGCGCGGGTGCGGGCGCGCTCTTCCTCCAATTCTGCGCTGAGGCGCACCAGGCTTTCGCCCATGGACTTTTCGACTTCTCGGCGCTCCCCGGCGAAGCGGCGCAGGGACTCCTGGCGGTCGTTCAAGACGCGGCGCAGTTCCTCTTTCTCCGCCTCGAGCTCGACGATGAGCGCGTCCTTCGTTTTGGGCGTGGCGGTCAAGATGGAGACGATTCGTCCCACGGCTTGACTGACGTCCCCCGCGCCCTGGGCCGAGAGCTTCTGCTCGCCGGCGAGAATCTCGAGGCGCGAGGCCAGCGCTGAGACCTGGCGCGATATCTCGCAGTCCCGCGCCGCGCGCTCCTTGGCCTGATCATCCCGCAGGGCGCGGGCCTGGTCTTCCCAGTGGCGGGCCAGGTCGCCCCGTTCGCGGGCCATGGCCTCCATGCGTTCATCGAGGCGCTTTCGTTCGGTCTCCTGGGAGCGTCTCCAGTCGTCCAGTGCGCGCGCCATGCTCTGGCCGAGCTCGTCGAGGCGGCGGCCGACTCTCTCCTCGAAAATCTTCTCGTCCTGGGGCGGGCGCTCGGCCAGCTTCTCGACTTTCAAGACCAGGGAGGAGAAGAGTTCGACGGCAGGGGCCCCCGCCGCTGGGCCGTCCGCGTCGCGGCGCGCCACGGCCTCCTTGAGGAGCTGGGCGAAGGTGGCGTTCATCTCGTCGAGGCGCTTCTCAAGCTGTTCGATGCGGCCGCGCGCGTGCATGCCGGCTTCGGCGCCCTCCCGTTCGATCTTCTCGCGCCGGAGCTGGTCGGTGAGAGACTTGAGGTGCGTCTCCACCTCGGACTTGAGGGCTTCCTGCTGAGCGAGCAGCCCCCGGGCCGCTGAGGCGCGCTCGCGTTCCGCGACGAGGTCTCTCTCCAGGGCCTCCACGCGACGTTGGAAGAAGTCCATCATCGGCGTCTGAGCCGCGTTGGGCGCCGTCGCGGACTCCGGCTTGAGCCACTCGGGCCGCGGTGGAGCGGGCGGCGCCCGACGGGGAGGCTCTTGGGATGGGTCGAAGCGCTCCACGGTTATCTCTCGCGGTAACGCCGCGAGACCTTGGCGGGGAGGTTGTAGCTGAGAGAGACGCGATGGGTCTGGCTGCCGAGCACTCCCATCGGCACGAATGTGTAGTCGAAGCTGAGGTCGGAGACGGACAGGCCGAGACCGAAGCTGACGCAGGAAGCGACTCCGAGAGACTCGTAAGTCATGGAATTGAAACCCAGACGCGCCGCGGCCTTGATGGTCCGGTCAACCTCGGTCGTGTACTCGGCGCCCGCGGCGCCGTGGGGCGCGTCGTTGATGGGGGCGATGACCTCGGCGGAGAGGGTGAGCGGGCGAATAGGTCTCATCGCGCCGCCGAGGCGCGCGCGGGCGGGCATGTTGTCTCGGGTGCGGTTGAACTTCTGGCCGATGCCGAGGTTCTGGAGGGTCAGGGCGATGTCGTAGCTGCGCGCCGACGTATAGAAGCGGGATTGCACGCCGATGTCGCCCCCGTAGCCGTTGGCGATGCCGGCGCCGAGGTCGGTCCGGATGGCCTTGGCGGCCACGCCCATCGTCACATCCATCTCGCTGTCGGAGAGGTCGTAGATCGCCTGTCCCCAGCCCAGTTCTGCGACGTAGGAGCGCGGGTTGAAGCTGCCGCCGCTGCGGCCGTCGAGGTCGGTGAGAGCGATGCTTCCCGCGTCCAGGTAGCGCACGCCCGCGCCGATGACCGTGGCGTCGTTGACGCGCTGGGCGACGGCCCCGGCGCTGTAGGAGATGTCCGCCACGTGCCTGGCGTACATGAAGGTCGCCGACATGCGCGGGATCTGAGAGAGTCCCGCGGGGTTCCAATAGAGGGAGGCGGCGTCGTTGGTGACGGCCGTCATGGCGCCGCCCATGGCGATGCCTCGCGCGCTGGTGTCGAAGAGCAGGAACTCGGAACCGGCCGTCCCGATGGAGCCGCGGCTGAAGTCGACGGCTCCTGCCGTCAGCGGCGAGCCGGCGAGCAGGACGGCGACGAGGAACCTCCTCACCGGACCACCGCCAGCTTGAGGATCTTCTTCGTGTCGCCGGATTCGACGACGACGAGGTAAAGGCCGCTGGCCACGCTGCGGCCCGCGCCGTTGGTCGCGCTCCACGTCAGGATGCCGGAAGCGTTGGCCGTCTGGTCTAGGATCGTCTCGCCGCGCAGCGTCAGCACGCGCACGCGGGAGAGAGGAGGGACGTTGTCGACGGTGACGTAGCCGTCGGTGGCGGCGCGGTAGGGGTTCGGGAAGACTCGTGCCGTCTCCGCGCTGGTCGCCAGGGAAATCTGGGCGATCTGGTAGAGGGAGAAATGGTTCAACCGGGCGCGGAAGGTCCGGCTCTTGCCGTCGAAGACGGTCTCCAGCGGCACGCAAGAGCCGCTCGTGGGCTCGTAGCGCATGAGCACGGCGCGCTCGGGGGCGATTGCCCCCAGTTCCGCCGGCGCGTAGGAGGCGGTCAGGTAAACCGGTTTGTTCGGCTGGAGGGCCGGGACGACGTTCAGTCTTAACGCGATGTTGACGCCGCTGGGGCAGAGAGAGAAAGGGACGGTCGCGTCGTAGGACGAGATGGTGAGGGTGACTTCCGACGGGAAGGCGCCGCTCGGTGAGCGGAAGTCGATGGTGCGGTAGCCGGGCGACGCTCCGATGGTGATGGTGCCCTCGATCTGGGAGTCATGGTTGGGTTCGAGCGGACCCGCCAGCGCGCCGAGCGCGGCGCCCCCGTTGAAGGTGATCGTCGAGACGATGCCGGAGAACGAGGTCTCGTGGCCGTAGGGATTTCGCGCCACGACCCTCACCCAGTAGGTGGTCGAAGTGAGCAGTCCCGTGATCGTGGCCGCAGACCCGTTGAAGCCCGCGGCGAACGGCACGGCCGTGGCGATATGGGTCGCGAACTTGTCGGTCGAGTAGGTGACCTGGTAGGGCACGTTGCTGGGGTTGCTGTTATTGTCCCAGGCGACCGAGACGGAGAAGGGGGTCGTACCGAGGACCTTGAGGTCGGCTGGCGGGTTGGCGCGCGTGTAGGTCGACGGCGCTACGCCGATGACGTCGAGCATCGTCGCGGAGGCGATGGCGTCGCCGTTGAGGGCGTAGATGTCGATGAACTCGAGTTCGGACGCATTGAGGCCGGAGATGCCCAGCAGGACGTCCGTGGTGCTGGTGCTGAAGGCGATGGTCGTCCTGTCTACGCTGTAGATGTCGACCTTGTAATTGGTTCCGAAGGGGTTGCCGTTGCTCGTCCAGCCCAGGGTGAAGCTGCCCGTGCTGAGGCCCGTAACGAGGGGATTGATGGGGCCGGGAACGTTCGCGAGGGTGTACACGGTGGCGGACTCGGAGAGCAGGCCTTCGCCCTCCACGGTGACCGCGGCGACCTTGATCGCGCGGTTGGTGTTCACTCCCAGTCCCGTGTCGCTGAAAGTGTTGGAGTTGGAATTTCCGATGAGTTGGCCGGTCGTCGAGTTGTAGACGTTGTAGCTCAGCGTGCCGCCCGGATCGACCCACGTCCATTCGATGGAGGTCGCGCTGGCGGCGGTTCCGACGACGCCGCTGACCTCCGGGCGCGCCAGCGTGAATAACGCGCTGGACTGGGCCGTCGGGCCGTCGCCGGTGATCGTGTAGCCGGCGACCAGGACCCCACAGGCGGTGTTTGGAGGCAGGCCGGTTTCGATAAACGAGGCGGCGGCCGCAGTTCCGATGAAGACGCCGTCGGAGGACCGGTAGACATTGTAGCCGTCCACTCCGGCCGGCCCGCTCCAAGTCCAACTGATCGATGAGATGCCGAGGACCGTGCCCGTCAGCCCGGTCGGGGCGGAGGCGGGTTTGGCCGGGCCGGCTTGGACGAGCGTGCCTTCGGAGTAGACGCCGTTGGCGCCGACGCGGATATGGTACCAGCCGGTCGGCAGTTGGGCCGCGACCGGGGGAAGCGTTACGGTGAGCGAGGTGTCCAAGGTCGCCTGGTTGCCCGCGTTCTTGTAGATCGGACTCGTCAAGTCGACGACGAAGCCCGTTCCGTCGGTTTGCTGAAGAATCAGGTGCGGGAAGTTGTACGATGAGTTCGCGGGGCCCGAGCCCCCGCCGCTGGCCTCGGTGCCGCCATGGAACCTCAGGCCGTTGACGCTTAGGCTGGAGCCCGGCAGCAACGAAATGGAACTCGTCGAGGTGATCGTGGAGCGGCGGATGCTGGGCGGAGCGTTTTTCGTGTATAGGTCCGCGTCGGATGTGAAGTAGCCCTGCTCCCCCGAGCTATAGAGCGAGGTGCCCGCCCCGCCGATCACGCCGTCGCTTCCGCCGATCGCGTAGATCCTGCCGTCGGCGGCCAGCGTCATCGTGTGGTAGGCGCGCGCTCCCCCCGTAAAGGGGCCGCCCGTCGCCACCCAGGAACTCGTGTCGATGCGATAGACCTCGGTGGCCGTGGGGACCTGGCCCAAGCGCGTCGAACCGCCGCTGATCATCACGGTGTCGTCGGGCAGCAGCGTCGCGGTGTGGCCGAAGCGCGGCTGGCCCAGAGGGGGGAGGGCCGAGGTCGCGATCCAAAGGTCGGTCACCGGGTCGTAGATGTAGGACGCGTTGACCTCGCCGTAGCCGTCATTGCCGCCGGCGACGAGCACGCGGCCGTCGAAGAGAAGGGTCGCCGAGTGCGAACGCAGCGCGACCGGCATCGAAGTCAGAGGGGTCCAGAGGTTCGTCGCCGGAGTGTAGGCCTCGACGGTGCTCAGCACGCCGCTCGAGTTGACGCCGCCGGCCACCATCAGGCGGCCGTCTTTGAGGAGCGTGGCCGTGTGCAGGGCGCGCGCCGTAGACGACGCCAAGGGTTTCCACGCGCCGGACGTCGAGTAGTAGATCTCCGCCGCGCCGGTGATGATGTCGCCGGGACCGAAGCCGCCGAAGACCATCGCGTTGCCGTCGGGCAGCAGCGTGGCGGTGTGGTTGCTGCGCGAGGAGATCATCACCGAGGTCGGGATGAAGACCTTGGTGTCCGGATAGTAGATTTCCGCGGAATTCGTCGAGCCGGTGCTCGTCGCGTTGGTCGTAAATCCCCCCGCCAGCAGCACGCGGCCGTTGGGCAGAAGGGTCGCGGTGTGGAGGTCGCGCACGTCGCGCATGGGGCTATTCGTCAGGGAGAACGTGCCGTCGGCGATATCGTAGATCTCGGCGGTGCCTAGCACGTTCGGGCCGTTGGTGCCGCCGGCGACGAGGATGGTGTTGTCCGGCAGGAGCGTCGACGTGTGGAAGGCGCGGGCCGTGTTCAGGCTGCCCGACATGGCGCCGAAGTTGCTCACCCTGGGCAGCCAAGTAAAGTCGTAGCGCTTTAGGAACGCCGGGGGGATTCGTTTAGCCGAGAAGCTCGTGCAGCCGGGCATGACGCAGTCCCGGCCGCCGGCCACTAATATGTCGGTGTTGGGCAGAAGGGTCGCGGTGTGGCCGAAAGTTTCTATGCTCGGATCCGCGAAGGACTCGCCGTTGGGAGGGGTGAACGAGGCTTGATTGGCCTGGGGATTGTAGTATTCTGCCTGTCCGAACACCATTTGGCGGATGACGACGGTGGCGATGTCGACCGTGAAGGTCGCGCCGGTCAGGTCCGCCCCAGAGGCGACGTATCTCATGGTGCCGGTGAGGGAGGCGTCCGCCGTCGAGCCGTCTTGAGGCACGTCCATCGGCGCGCCGGTGAACGTCTGGCCGTTGCCTGCGCCGGTATAGGCGATCGTGCCGGTCAGGTTGAGAATTCGCGGGGTGAACGTAAGGTTTCCGCTGTCGTCGATCGAGGCGCCGGCCGGGATGCCGATGACGCCGCCGGTGAGCGTGGCGGTGTATGAACTCTCCTGGACGATCGTGCCGCCGGTGATCGTGATCGTGCCGGCCAGGACGGTGGTGTTGCTGAGTTCCGGAGACATCGCAATTGTCATGATGGTAAGGTTGATGTTGCCGCCGGTCAGCGCCTCGGATGTGACGGTACCCCCTGTCCCATCGCCCAGCGTCGTACCAAAAGTCAGGGTGCCGTTCGCGCTGCCGCTGGGCGAGACGTCCATGGGAGTGAAATAGACCGTGCCGCCCATGGGGGTTAGCGTCAAGTTGGCGCCGATGTGGCCGCACACGCCGTCGCCGCCGCAGTCGACCGCCACGCCCTTAAGGTCCGAGCGCAGCCCGTTCGCCGCGTCGAAGCCCGGGATGAAGTAGGCTACGCCCGAGGCGAACGTCGCCGAGGGGGTGGAGAACATGATGTAGCCGTCGGAGATCCTGCCGGCGACGGCCGCGCTCAGGTAGAAATCGACCGGGAGCACGGCGCTGGTTCCGGTGATGGAGCCGGTGGCGCTGCTCGGAGGAAACCATTCGTCGTTCAAAGTGCCGGAGGCGAGGGTGCCGCTGAGATCGACGTAGGTCGTCGTGATGTTGCCAAGGCCCCCGAACAGCTCGACGACGCCGTTGGAGTCGAGGGTCGCGCTGTGCATCTGGCGCCGCGCTGTAAGCTTCGGGCCGGGGACGATGGCGTTGGCGACCGGGTCGTAAATCTCGAGCGTGTCGAGAACGCCGATATTGCCGAGCTTTTCTTGTCCGTTGAAGCCGCCGGCGACGAGGACCTTGCCGTCGCCCATCATCGTCGCGGTGTGGTAGACGCGGGCCGCGGCCAAGGTTTGGGCCGAGTTGAAGCCGTCCGTGGCGGGATCATAGCGCTCGGTCGTCGGCGTAAATCCGCTCGTTGCTAGCCCGCCTGCGAACCAGACCTTGCCGTCCTTGAGGAGGACCGCCGTATGCAGCGTGCGGCCCAACTGCAGGGAACCGGTCGCGGCGAAGCTTCCGCTGCAGTTGTTTCCCGTCGCGCCCGTGGGCGTGAAGAGGACGCAGGACGCGAGGATTGTTCCCGCGCTGTTCTGGCCGCCGCAGAGGAGCACCTTGCCGCTGTTGAGCTGGGTCGCGGTGTGGTTGTAGCGGTTCCCGAGGCCGGTGATGTTGGTGACGATGGCGTCCGTGGCCGGATCGTAGACATCGGCGTCCGCGTTGGCCGTCGTGCCGTTCCAGCCGCCCGCGATGAGGACGCAGCCGTTGGTCAGCGTCGTGGCCGTGTGCGAGGAGCGCGCGGCGTTCATGTTGGGGCCGTCCAGGTAGGTGGTGGCCGTGGCCGTCAATTTGGATTCGGTCGTATTGAGGATCGTTTCGACGTCATCGATGCCGCCGGCGAGCAGGATATTGCCGGTGGGCAGGAGGGTCGCGGTGTGGGCGTAGCGGGCCTTTCGCGTCTCGGTCGCCGCCGCCGCGCGGGGGGACGCGAAAAAGACGATCGCCGGGGCGAGCGCTGCGGCGAGGAGGCGTGTCGTGGGTCCGGTCCTCATTGATGGCCCGCAATCGCAGCGGACGCCTGGAGTGTAACCCAGTGGTGTTACAAAATCAAGACAGAAGACCCCCTCCGGGGAGGCCTCGTCAAGGCAGCGTCAGAAGAGAGGCGCCCCGGCTGGAACGGGGATTCTCGGGGTCGAGAATCTTCTTCTTGTCCACCGAGAAGAAGTAGCGGTATTGTCCGGGATGGAGGTACAGGATCAGAGACCAGGTCCCATCGGCTTTCTTGGCCATGTCCTTGTGGCCGCCGCGCACGATGAAAGCGCCGACCAGTTGGACCGACTTGGCGTTCGCGGCGCGGAGCGTGAATTCCACCGGCAGGGCTTTGGCCGTCTTGACAGCGGGGGCGGTTGCCGCGAGCTTGGGCGTCTCGTGGGGTCTGGGAGCGTTCGTCAGGAGGGAAGGTTTGGGAGGACGGGGGGCCTCGCCGCCATGTTGCGAGGTTCTGGGTTCATTCGGCGACGGCTTCTCGGGTTCTGGAGGCTTGGGGGGTTCGGCGGTCGTGGCCGTGGTCGTGGAAGGGGATGGCTCCGTGGGTTTGGCCGGTTCCTTGGCAGGGCGTCGCCGCGCCGTCGCCGCGGCCGCCGGTACGGGGGCTGGCGTCTTCCAGTGCTGGTAGACCTTCGCGGCGACGGCGCCGCCGAAGACGATGACGAAGACGGCGTCCAGGACGAGAAGGAAAGCCCAGAGGCGGTGAGAGCCGTGAGGGGCTTCCGGGGCGGGCTCAGGGTCACCGTCGTAAGGCGGTTCCTCCAAATTCTGCTTCTTGAGTCCGAAGAGGTCGATCATGTCTGCCGGGATTCTAGCCTGGGTGGCGGCCCCGCGTCAACGCTCGCGTCAGTGGTAGCGGGCCAGGATGGAATCCCAGAGCCCGCGGCTCTTGAGGATGACCTCGGCCAGTTCGCGGAAGGCCCCCTCCCCGCCGCGGGCCTTGGTGACCCAATGCGCGGCGGCCAGTACCTCGGGCCGCGAGTTTGAGGGAGCCACGGCCAGGCCCACCCGGGCCATGGGCGCTAGGTCGGGCAGGTCGTCTCCCACGTAGGCGACTTCGTCCGGGGAGACATCCTCGGCGGTCATGATCTCGGCTAAGACCGCGGCTTTGTCCAGGCGGTGCTGGTAGATGTGCTTGACCTTGAGGATCTTGAGGCGGGCTTCGACGCCTTTGGAGACGCGCCCGCTGATGACGCCCGTGATCATGCCCGATTCGGCCAGCCACGCCAGTCCGATCGAATCCTGGGAGTGGACGGCCTTGAATTCGACGAGTTCTCCCGTCGTATCCACGAAGTGATAGATGGCGCCCGAGGTCAGCACGCCGTCGACGTCGGTGAGCACGAGTCTGAGCTTTCGCGCCCGCGCGCGCAGAGTCGCAGAGGAGAGCTTCATCGCGCGGCCGTCGCCGCGTCGCCCAGGGAGTTGGCGAGCGCGCGCAGGCCCTCGATCGATTCGCGCAGTTCCAATCTTAGGAGTCGGCGTCCTGACGCGAGCATGGCCGCCGCGTCGCCGCGCGTCTGTGCGAGGCAGAGGGCCGCGAAGGTGAAGGGTTTGCCCGGCGCCGCCGGCCTGGTCTTCTCGGTTTCGCCCAGGACCAGGAACAGGCCCTGGTTCGGACCGCCCTTGTGGAACTGGCCGGTCGAGTGCAGGTAGCGCGGGCCCCAGGACACGGTCACGGGCGCGGTGGTGCGCGCTCGCGCCAGACGGCGAACTTCCTCCAGCAGGCGGCGGTTCTCGTCGATCTCGGGCAGGAAGGCGAGGATGGCGATATAATCGCCGGGCCGGACCCGGGAGAAATGCGCGCTCAGCACCTCGCGCAGGGGGCGGTCCTGGCCGGGGTCGGCCTGGAGCGCGGCAACGAGGCCCGCGTCGGCGAAGGCGGAGAGCCCCCCCGTCCGGAAGGACGCCTTTGGTGTCGCGGCGCCGCCCTGGGGGCCGGCCAGGAGTTCCTTGGTCCGGTCCTTGGCGGACTGGACGTCCGGCTGGTCGAAGGGGTCCACCTTGATGAGGAATCCCGCCGCCGCGACGGCGATTTCCCAGAGGATGAACTGACCGCCCAGGTCTTGGAGGTCGGACATCTCCAGGCGCAGGACGGGATGGCCGGCCTGTTCCAGCGCGGCCAAGGCTTCGGCGACTCCGGCTTCGGCTCGGCCGTGGAGCGAGACGCTCACGAAGGTCCGGTCTCCTCCATACGAGGACGGATCGCCCAGAGGCTCGCCGACCACGGGCAGTATGCCGCGGCCTTCCTTGCCGGTGGACTCGGCCACCAACTGCTCGACCCAAAGTCCGAAGGCCTCCAAAATCGGAGGCAGGACGAGAGTCGGCTTATTGCGTCCGCCGCGCGCGTGGACGCCGAGGAAGGCGCCCAGGCGCAGGGCCGGGTTCTCGCAGGCGGGCGTCTGGGGACCGCAGGCTGACGCGGTCCGGCGCGCGCGAGACAGGAACTCGGTGACGTCGACGCCGGCCAGGGCCGCGGGGACCAGACCGAAGAGCGTGAGGGCGGAGAAGCGCCCGCCGACGTCCGACGGGTTCAGGAAGGTCTTGCGGAAACCCCGTTCGCGGGAGAGCTTCTCGAGGGAGGTCCCGGGATCCGTGATCGCCGCGAAGCGGCGGCCGGGCGCCGCGCTCGGCAGGCGGGCGACCGCGCCCCAGAAGTGGTCGAAGAAGGCGTTGGGCTCTACGGTCGAGCCCGACTTGCTCGCCACGATGAAAAGGGTCTTGGACAGGTCGAGGCAATCCTCGAGCGCGGCCACGGCCTCGGGGTGGGTGGAGTCGAGAGCGTGCAGCGAGAGGCGCCCGGGGGCGGAGCCGAAGGCGGCGCGCAAGACCTCGACGCACAGACTCGAGCCGCCCATGCCGAGTACGACGGCGTGGCGCAGGCCCTCGGCCGCGGCTTCCTCGGCGAAGGCGCGCACCGGGCCCAGTCCGGGGGCCATGGCGACCGGCGCGTCGAGCCAGCCCAGGGCGCGGCGGATGAGCTTCTGGTGGTCCTTGTCGTCCTTCCAGAGAGAGGTATCTTTCGCCCAGAGCCGCTCCGAGAAGCGCGCTGCCTCGAGCTCGCCCAAACCCGCGTCCACGACCGCGTTCTCGGCCTCGAGGAGCGCGCGTTTGGCGGCCAGCTTGCCCATCAAGGTCTCGAAAGCTTTCGCGAAGGCCTTGAGCCCCTCGTCCTCGAGCTGGGCCAGGACGGCTTCCCGGTCCACTCCGAAGCGGGGCAGGGCGTCCCATTGGGCGCGCGCCTCGTCCAAGCGCTCTTCCAAGCTGGGACGGGGAGCGCCGTGATCACGGAAGGCGTCCACGGTGGCCGGCGGCATGGTGTTGACGGTGTCGGCGCCGATGAGCTCGTCGACGTAGAGGGTGTCCTTGTAGAGCGGGTTCTTGGTTCCGGTGGAGGCCCAGAGCAGGCGCTGGGGCCGAGCCCCCTTGGCGGCGAGGGTCGCGAAGCGGGCGGAGCCGAAGACTTTCTTTCCGTGCTGGTAAGCGAGCTTGGCGTTGGCGACGGCGGCATGACCGAGCAGGGCCTTGGCCTCGGGCTCGGGGCGCCTCTCGAGGAGGGCGTCGACGGCGGTGTCCACGCGGGAGACGAAGAAGCTCGCCACGGAGGCGGTCCGCGAGAGGTCCTTGCCCGCGGCGGCGCGGCGCTCCAGTCCCTTGAGATAGGCCTCGGCCACGGCGGCGTAGCGCCGGCCCGAGAAGAGCAGGGTCACGTTGATGGAGATGCCCTCGGCCGTGAGGTCCTCGAAGGCGCGCAGACCCTCGACGGTGCCGGGGACCTTGACCATGAGGTTGGGACGGGCCACGGCGGCCCACAGGCGCCTGGCGTCGGCCACGGTTGCGGCGGCGTCCCGGGCGAGGGCGGGCGCGACCTCGAGGCTGACGAAGCCGTCGCCGGCCTTCGTCTCCTCGTAGAGAGGACGGAAGAGGTCGCAGGCGGCCTGGATGTCGGCCACGGCGAGCTTCTCGAAGAGCTCGACGGGGGCCTGGCCCGGTCGGGCGTGTCGCCGGATGGCGTCGTCGTAGTCGGAAGAGGCGCCGATGGCTTTCTCGAAGATGCTGGGATTGGAGGTCACGCCCCGCACCCCGTCCGAAGTGATGAGGCGCTGGAGCTCGCCGGAGGAGATCAGAGAGCGGCTGACGTAATCGTACCAGACGGAAACGCCGAAGCGCTGCAGGTCGCGCAGGGGATTTTTATGGGTCATTTCACGGCCTCCTGGAGTACGCTCGCTCGATGGCGAGGACCTTGTCCTTGCGGCGCTGATGGCGGTCGAGCCCGGAGAACTTGGCGTTAAGCCACGCGCCGGCGACCTCGTAGGCGAGTTCGGAGCCGATGACGCGGCCGCCGAGGCAGAGAATGTTCACGTCGTCGTCCTCGACGCCCTGGCGGGCGGAGAAGGTGTCGTGGCATAGGCAGGCGCGCGCGCCGGGAACCTTGTTGGCCGCGACGGTCGCCCCCACGCCGGAGCCGCAGACTACGACGGCGCGCGCGGCCTTTCCCGCCGCCACGGCCTCGGCCGCCGCGCGGGCGCAGTCGGGATAGTCGGCCGGGACCGCGTCGGTGTCCACGCCGAGGTTCAAGACCGTGTGGCCCTTCTTGACGAGCCAGTCGTGGAGGAGTTTCTTGAGAGGGTAGCCGGCGTGGTCGCAGCCTAAGGCGATGATCATATTCTTGATTTTAGAATATTGTCCCGCGCAGCGGGGCGGCGTGTTAGAGTCCGGCGGCGGCCTTCTCGGCGCTCACCCGCGGCGCGACGGCTTGCCATCCTCCGCCCAGTCGCCGCAGGACGGCGCGGCGCAGCGCGGCGTTCTTGAAGAGGCTGCCGTGGAGGGCCAGGGGCTTAGGCCTGGGCAGAGTTGGTCCGCGCGCGGCCCGGCGGGCAAGGCCGCAGAGATGCTCCGCCGCCTTTTCGCGCAGGCGCCGTGAGCGGCGCAGGACGCGGGGCGCGAGCGCCGCCGTCGCGCGCACGGGGTCTTCGGCGTGGGCGACGCGGAGGGCCCGGGGAAGGCTCCGGGAGAGGACTGGGTCGCGCAGAGCCTCGCGTCCCAACCAGAAGCCGGAGCCCTCGTCGCCCAGGAGAGGGCCGAGTCCCCCCGCCCGCGTCGTCCGGCCGTCGGTTCCGCGCGCGAAAGCCACGGACCCGGTGCCGGCCGCGAGCAGGACTCCGGGCCCGCGTCCGAAGGCGGCGAGATGGGCGATCTCGAAGTCAGGCACGACCCGGACCCGGCGGGCCAGCGGAGCCAGCGCCCGGCGCAGGGCCGCGCGGTCTTTCACGGCGCCGAGACGGGCGCCGCCCACGCTCAGGCGCGCGACGCGGTGCGGACCTCGGCGGCGCAGGAGGCGGGTCAGCATGCCCGGAAGCTCTCGCCAGTCCCGGGCCGGGACTTTCTCGGTCCAGACGGCGCGGCGGCCATCAGACAGACAGATGCGCAGCCAAGTCGCGCCCAGGTCCACCCCGAGAAAGGAACTCACGGCGCCGGCTTGTACAGGACCCTCTGCTGCTCTTCGGACAAGATGTCCATGAGACTGTTCTGCAGGGCGCGGCTCCAGGTGATGGCGCTCTCGCGCGTTGCGCTCGCCTGGCGCGGGTCCATCATGTCGCGGATGGTGTCCTGGACCAGTTTTCGCCGAGCCGCTATGCTGTCGTCGAGAGTCACGCGGATCTGCGGCCTCTGGCCGGGAAGGGCGGTCATGACGCGCGCCTCCAGGATGCCCATGACCATGATCTTGGTTGGGCGCACCGAGTAGGGCGGTTGACGCAGGAGGTCCCGCGGGAAGGCAAGCTGGTAGGTCCGTTCCTCGATGACGACTTTCATCTGCGGTTGGTAGAAGCCGAAGAGCGAGCGCGTCGGCGCTATGCGGTAGACGCCGGGCTCCACGAGATAAAGGAAATGCTCGCCTCCCGAGAGAGGCAGTCGGTAGACCTCCGCGCGCCGCCCCCCGCCGCTCTCGAAGCCGACGTGAGTCAGGCCGTTGCGCGTCTCGCCGCTCGGCAGGAGGAAGCGGCTGCCGATCAGGATCGCGGAGATGGCCTGCTCGGGCGGCGCGTCGCGCTCGGGAATCGTCCCTTGGCAGGCCGAGAGGGCGGCCATTGCGGCCACGAGAAGGGCGGCTTTCCTCACAAGGACGATAATAACGCTTCTCTGTTGCGGAAACAAGGCGGTTTAGTAGTTCAGCTTAGAGAGTCGCACGCCGGGGAAATAGGACTTCACGATGGTCTCGTAGTCTTGCCCCGCCTCGGCGCGGCCGATGGCGCCGGACTGGCAGAGGCCGACGGAGTGGCCCCAGCCGCCGCCGCGGAAGACGAAGGCGACGGGGATCAGGCCGTTCTTTTCCTTGCGGTATTCGGCGTCCAGAACAAAGAGGGTGCTGCGCAGCGAGCCGACGCCGAGGAGGCTTCGGATTGCCATATCGTCTTTGAGCTTGGCGTTGCGCTTGGAACCCAGGACCAGAAGCGCTTCCACGTGGCCCGTCGGAGCGCGGCGCAGGACGCGCAGGCCCTTGAGCTTGCCGACCTTGAACTTGCGGTGGAGCTTCTCTTCGAGCTCCCGGGCGGGGATGACGCGGGCCCAGCGCGAGTGGGAGGCGTGGACGTAGCCGGAGGGCTTGCAGAAGCCGACGGGCCAGTTGATCAGTCGGCGGCGCAGTTCCATGGGGGAGGTCGGCGGGTCATTGGGCAGAGGAGCGTCGCAGATCCGGGTCCAGTAGGGCACCGCGCCCCAGCCGATGTCCGAGCCGCTCTGGGTGGAGCCGCCGCAGTTGGAGGAATAGATGACGTGCGCGAGTCGTCCTTTGTAGAGCGCCACCCGGCCGCGCGTGCCCGCGACCACGGCGCGGGTGCGGTCGTTCTCCGCGCGCAGGCCGGCGTAGACCTGGCAGTGTTGTTCGTCGCAGACGTCATAGCCTTCCTTTTTATGACGCCTGGTGACGGTCTTGATGAAGAGGGCGTGGGTGCGGGCGATGACGGCCTGGGTCTTGAGCGCCTCCAGGGGCGAGCTGGCGGGCATCTCGGCGCCGACCACTCCGTGGGTATAGTCCTCCAGATCCACGATGTTGACGAGGCGCAGCGCGCGGCGGCGGCTCCAGAGCGTGACCTCGATCGAGCCGCGCAGGGAGCGCCCCGCGGCGAGAGGTCCTCCGCGATCCGGGTCGTCCTCAAGAGAGAGGGCGGACTTGGCTGGATCCTCGGGAGTCAGATGCACGGCGTCGCCCGGCACGGCGCGGACTTGGCCGTCGGGGCCGCGGAGTTCCAAGCGGCCGCGGGCTTTCTTTTTGGGCGGGACGATGCGCACGGTCCAGGATTCCTGCGGGCGGGGGTTGGCCAGGACGCGTTTCGTCTGCGGGTCCAGGACGCGCCAAGGTCTGGACCCCCGGATGGTGACGCAAACGCGGGGACGGGGGCGGCCCATGGGCGTGGTCGCGATGCCGACGCGGATGAGAGGTATCCCCCCCTGCGCGGCTTCTGAATCCGCGGCGGGCGCTGCGATGGGTCCTCGTCCTGTGACGGGACGAGGGTCGGCGGAGCCGGTCAGAAAGGGACGAACCTTGTCGAGCATCGCGCGCGTCAGGCGTGCGCTCGGCTCCGCCTCGGCCAGACGCGAGAGTTGGCGCCAGGCGTCGTTGTAGCGCTTCTGGCGCAGGTAGGAGCGCAGGAGCGGGTCGCGGCCTTCGTTGAAGTAGGAATCCGAGCCCACGGCGCGGCGGTAGTCCTCCGCGGCGGCGGCCGTGTCGCCCAGAGCCTCGTGAGCGCGGCCCCTGTAGAAATCGGCGAGGGTCTGCTGGGGCGCGAAGCTCGCGGCGCGTTGGAACAGCGTCGCGGCTTCGGCCGCCCGGCCAAGGGCAAGTTTGGCCCGGCCGGCGCCCAGCACGGCCTCCCCTGAGTCGGGAGCGCGCGCCAGGACCGAGGCGAAGACGGAGTCGGCTTGCGCGGCGTCTCCCGCGCGCAGCAACGCCCAGCCCAGGGCCGAGCGGACTTCCGGGGCGGATGAGAGTGCCGCCGCTTTGCGGTTCCAGGCCACCGCCTTATCCGGGCGTCCCGCGTCGGCCCAGACGACGGCGCCGTCGAGCCAGGCCGATACGTCGTTCGAGGAAACCTTTACCGCGGCCTCGAAGGCTTCGGCGGACCTGAGCGCGTCCGCGCGGAAGTAGAGGGCGCGGGCCTTGGCCAGAGCCGGGGTCGTTTTGCGGGCGGGCGTCGCCGCCGGGGCGGCGGCTGGCGCTATAAAAGGAGGGTCCTCAGGGGCCGCAGCGGTCGCCAAGGGCCCAGCGAGCAGGAATAACGCCAGGGCGGCCATCAAGGTTTTATCGTCTTTCTTTCAAGGCTTTTTGCGTTTTGCGGTACATTCCCTTGAGCCAGAAATCCCTTTCATGCTCCAGTATTTCCTTCCCCTTCGACGCTCCGGCGTCGAGATAGCTGTAAATGGCGCTGGAATCGATGGGCTTGCCGGCGTCGTCGCGCTGTATCCGCAAGGTATATGATTTTTCCCAATTCCCGTCTAATGTGAGCTTAAAAAAATGAGAGGTCTTGCTTGTCGAATCGTCCATTTCGCTTGACCATACCATCGCCGTCGGTTTGGCCGATTTTGTCTTATCGGAAGGCGACACCAAAACGCGGCAGCTTCTTCTCATGCCGTCGCCGGTTTGATCGCTGGGAAACTCGATCATTTTGCACGGCGTCGCCTTCGGCAGGCTCAATAGCTCAATAGCGCGGCCCTCGCATATGGAATTCTTGCCTTCGGCCATTGTTTTAGCGACAAGTTCCTTAGGCATGATTGCCGAAACTTGCTTAGACGGCGCCTGCACGGCATGAACAACGGCGATCAGACCGGAGGTCAATAACAAAACTGCGGTAGTCATGGGGCTTCTCCTGGGAAGTCGCTGGCAAAATGGAGCGGGCGATGGGAATCGAACCCACGTCTAAAGCTTGGGAAGCTCTCGTTCTACCATTGAACTACGCCCGCAATGGCCATCTCATTGTAGCGGTCGCAAGAGAGCCCGTCAAGTTTGACATGGTTTCGCTAAATACGATATATTTAGTCAGGATTGAGATGTACAGGAGGAGCAATGCGGAAAATTGAGTTCTTGCTGCGCTGGCTGCACGTGTTCATGGGCATCATCTGGCTAGGGCACCTCTATTTCTTCAATTTCGTCAACGCCCCCCTCCAGGCCGCCCTCGACGATGCGGGCAAAAAGGCGGTGAACCCGAAGCTGATGCCCCGGGCCCTGTGGTGGTTCCGCTGGGGAGCCATGGCGACCTTCCTCTCGGGACTGGTTCTCTTCATGCTCATCTACCTGTACACTCCGGGTGCGGGCTTCGGCGTGAACATGCTCTTCAAGGGCGCCGAGGGCGGCTTGAACGACCGCGGGCGCTGGATCATGTGGGGCATGCTTTTCGGCTCCATCATGTGGTTCAACGTCTGGTTCATCATCTGGCCCGCGCAGAAAGGCCTGCTCTGCGGACGCATCATCGGCGACGCCGCCGGTCCGGTGCGCGCTCGCGCGGCGCTGGCCTCGCGAATCAACACTTACCTTTCCGCGCCGATGCTCGTCGGCATGCTGGCCGCCAATCACGCCGGCATGAGCTTCAGCTACGGCGCCCTCGGCGTCGCTGCGCTGCTGACTTTCGCCGTGATCAAGGCTTCCTACGTGCACTCGACTTTCGTCGGTCAGGCTGTTTAAAGGAGACGCGCCCTATGTCCCGGAATGCGCCTTACGTCAAGGACGAACAGCCCGGCAAGAAGGCCTGGTGCGCCTGCGGGGCCTCCAAGAAAGCGCCCTACTGCGATGGATCCCATCGCGGCACGGGCAAAACGCCCATGGTCGTGGAGATCGTCGAGGCCAAGAAAGTGGCATGGTGCGGCTGCGGCGAGTCCAAGAACAAGCCCTACTGCGACGGCGCGCACAAGAGCCTCCCTCCGAAGTAGGACGGGAGGCGTCAGACGGGCTTGGTCTTGATGAGTTCCAGGAATTCGGCGCGCGTGCGCGCCTCTTCCTTGAAGACGCCGAGCATGCACGAGGTGGTGGTCGGCGAGAGGTGGCTCTCGGCGCCGCGCATCTCCATGCAGAGGTGGCGGGCCTCCAGAACCACGGCCACGCCGCGGGGCTTGAGCTTCTCCTGCAGGGTGTAGGCGATCTGCAGGGTCAGGCGCTCCTGGACCTGCAGGCGGCGCGCGAAGATCTCCACCAGCTTCGGGATCTTGGAGAGCCCCACGATCTTCTGGTCCGGCAGGTAGGCCACGTGGGCGCGTCCGAAGAAGGGCAGCAGGTGGTGCTCGCAGACCGAGTAGAAGGCGAGGTCGCGCACCAGCACCATCTCGTCGTAGCACTCCGTGAAGAGCGCTTCGTTGATCATCGCGTCGATATCGACGCGATAGCCGCTGGTCAGTTCCCGCCACGCCTTGGCCACGCGATGGGGAGTCCTTAAGAGGCCCTCGCGTTTCGGGTCCTCACCGAGGTCCTTGAGGATGTCGCGGAAGTGCGACTCCATGCGCGCCAGCTTCGGCTCGGCGGCGCCGTCGCGCTTGGGAGGATGGGACTTGATCCGGCTCACAGCGCCCCGAGCCACTCCAGGAGCGTGCGCACCGGCGAACCGGTGCCGCCCTTCGGAGAGTAGGAGTTCCAGTCGCTGCCGGAGAAAACGGTGCCCGCGATGTCGAGATGGACCCAGGGCTTGGCGTCCACGAATTCCCGCAGGAAGAGACCGCCGATGATGGAGCCGGCTTCCCCCTTCACCTTGGAGATGTTGAGGAGCTCCGCGATGTTGCCCTTGATGGTTTCCTTGTAGTCCTCGACGAGCGGCAACTCGCAGAAATTCTCGTCGGCCCGGTCGCCCGCGGCCTTGACCGCGGACAGGAGCTTGCGGTCGTTGCCCATGATGCCCGCGACCTTGGAGCCGAGCGCTACGACCACCGCGCCGGTCAGGGTCGCGAGGTCTACGATCGCCTGCGGGTCCTGCTTGGCGGCCAGGCACAGCGCGTCGGCCAGCGCCAGGCGGCCCTCGGCGTCCGTGTTCCAGACCTCGATGGTCTTGCCGTTCATCGCCCTGAGCACGTCGCCGGGCTTGTAGGCATCCGGTCCGGGCATATTGTAGGCGGCGGCGATGATGCCGTGCACCTCGGCATGGGGCTGGAGTCTGGCGATGACCTTGAAGACGGCGAGCACGCAGGCGGCGCCGGCCATGTCGCACTTCATGTCCTCCATCGAGGCGGCGGGCTTGAGCGAAAGGCCGCCCGAGTCGAACACGATGCCCTTGCCGACGAGGCAGACCCGCTTCTTTGCGGCCGCCTTCGGTTTGTAGACCATGTGGATCATGACCGGCGGATGGGCCGAGCCGCGGGCCACGCCGAGCAAGGAGCCCATGCCCAACTCCTCGGCCTTCGCCTTGTCGATGACCGTGACGCCGACGCCCGAGCCTTTGAAGGTCTCGGCGAGATCCGCCAGGCTCTGCGGAGTCTTGTCGGAGGGGCCGCGGTTGACGAGGTCGCGGGCGAGCGCGACGGCCGCGACGCCGAGCGCGGCCTTGGCGCAGGCCTTCTCGATGGGCCCGCGGGAGGCCGCGTCCGGCGCTACGAGGTGCGCGGATTTCAGGGAGTCTTCGTCTCCCTTCTTGTACTCCTCATATTTGTAGGAAGCCAGGGCCAAACCCTCGGCCACGGCTTGAGGGTTTTCGGAGCAGAGTACGGCGATCTTCACGCGCTTGGCGCGGACGGCCCCCAGGAGCGTGCCGGCCGCCCGCCGGAAGGTTTCCGGGCGCGCGCCCCTCTTCTTGCCCAGGCCTACCGCGAAGACGCGGCGGATCCGGCCGAAGACCTCGAGGTCCGCGTGGCAGACTTCTTTCGGGCCGGACTTGAAGCCTTCCTCTTTGAGTTTCGCGGTCAGGACGGTTCGGGCCGCATTGGGCAGGGCCTTGGCCCCGGCGAGACCGGCGTCCTCGTACACGAACACGGCGAGGTCGGTCTTGTCTGCCTCGAGAGATTTGAGGGAGAGAGGGGTTACGGCGATCATGGGAAGTTCTCCTCGTGCACGAGATAGGGGGCGATCAGCGCGGCCAGGGCCGCGCCCGCGAGCGGGCCGACCCAGTACACATAGTGCTGGCTCCAGTACCCGGCGGCGATGGCGGGGCCGAAAGCGCGGGCCGGGTTCATAGCCCCCCCGGTCAGCGGCCCGGCGGCCAGGCCGCCGAAGAGGGCGGCCGCCCCCACGGCCATGGGCCCGAGGGCGCGGCGGCGGCGGAGCGTGGAGGCCGCGACCGTGCAGGCGAGGAAGAAGGTGATCACGGCCTCGATGAGCGTGGCCGCGCGATAGCCGATGCCGTTCGGAGCGCAGGAGCCGAGATAGACAGGCGAGCCCAGCAACTCCGGCTTGCCTGCGCGGAGCACCGCGCTGAGGAAGAGTCCGGCGCAGGTCGCCCCTAGGAGCTGGGCCGCCAGGACGAAGATGCCGCGCAGAGGCGGCGTGCGCCGGGCGGCCAGGTCGGCGAGCGTCAGCGCGGGGTTGAAGCGGCAGGCGGCTCCGGGGAAGGCGTAATAGACGGCGGTCACGGCCGCGGCGTAAGAAATCGCCACCCCCAGAGGTCCCAGTCGCCCGTTCGTGGCGGCATCCATGCAGACCGCCCCGGCTCCGGCCAGGGTCAGAGCGAAGGTTCCGGCCAGCTCGCAGGCGAAGGCTCTCAGTCCACCCATTCGCTCAGTATACTCAATCCTCGCTTAGAAGCGGTAGGAGAGGGAGAGGCGATGGGAGGAACCGAGCTCGCCGGCGGCGGCCCAGGCGTAGTCGAAGCCGAGGCGCTCGAAGCCCAGGCCGCCCCCGAGCGTGAAGCCGGTCAAGCCCGAGACGTCGTCCGACGTCAGCCGGCCGTCGTAGCCGGCGCGCAGGGCCCCGGTCAGGCCCGAGATCATGGGGGCGCGCCATTCGACGCCGAAGGAGGCGTAGACGGGCCGGTCGCTCGGGCCGACGACGTCCGCGGTCAGCGTCCAAGACCGCAGCGGCTTCAGGGCTTGGCCGATGACCACGGTCAAAGGCAAAGGGTCCGAGGATTCGTGGAACTTAAGCCGGCCGCCCACGTTGCGGACCACCGCGCTCAGCGCATAGCCCGCTTCCGTTCCCGGCATGACCGTCCGCCAGCGCGCCCCGAAATCCGCGCCGCCCGTGGCGGCGGAGCCCTCGATCTTTGATGCGACGTACTTTACCGTGAGGCCCGCGTCGAGACCGTGCGCGAGAGTCGCTCCCCAGCCGAGCATGACGGCTAGATCCTGGGGCGTGAACGCCTCGCCGGTCGCCTGGCCGGTGTTGTCGACCTCCGCAATCGAGCCGGAGTTGTGGTAGAGCAGGGCCAGGCCGAGCGAGCCCAACTGGTCGGGCTGAAGGTCCCGCTCGCGCGGATTGCGCGAGCGCGGCGCCTCGACGGGCTGGGCGTAGGAGATGAAATCCCGGAAGGAGGATTGATAGGAGGTCGAGTGCGTGAAGGCGGCGTGGCGGTAATGCAGAAGCGCCAAACCCGCCGGGTTCCAGAAGACGGCGGAAGCGTCGTCCGTCGCGGCGCTGACCGCCTGGCCCATGCCCGCGGCGCGCGCGTCGGCGCCGAGCTTCAGGAAAGACGCGCCGGCGGCGCCGGCTTCCTGGGCGCCGAAGGCCGCGGCCGGCCCGGCGGGAGCCGAGGCGAGCAGGACGGCGAGCAGAGCGCTTCTCATCATTTCTCGACGGCGAACTTGACGATCACGGACCCGCCGGCGTCCGACTCGATCTTGGCGTAGTACACGCCGCTGGCGGCAAGGCGTCCGTGCTGGGTGCGGCCGTTCCAGGTCGCGGCGCCGGCCGAGGCGCCGTCGTAGCGCAGGTCGACGACGTGCTCTCCGGCCATGGTGAGGATGCGGATCCGCCCGGAAGAGGGGAGATGGTCGAAGTTCAGCGCGACGGCGTCGAAACGTCCGCCGCTGCCCGGCTTCCAGGGGACGGGATAGACCCGCACCCCCGAGAGGTTCGTGCCGACGGTGCTGGGCGCGAACAGGGCGAAGACCGAGAAGTGGGGGGTGAGTCCGACCGCGCGGCGCTGGGCCGCGTCGACGGCGGTCGGCAGGGCTTCCCAGCGGTTGACCGTGGTGTTGAGAGCGTACATGCTCAGGGCGGAGGCGGACAACGGTGGAAGGACGCCGTCGATGAGGTTGTCTGCGTCGGCGTCCGCGTAGGGGATGGAGACGGTGGCCGAGGAGCCGAGCGATGCCGTAAAGGGAAGTCCCCCCACGATGGGGACGATCTCGACGATGGAGCCCGGCGCCAGGGTCAGGCCCGCGGGCGTGGAGGCCAGGCCGGCGGCGAGCGTGGCCGGGAGGATGCGGATGGGGTGGCCGACGGGGTCGGCGGAGACGTAGATCTGAGCCGGGGCGCTGAAGGCGTTGGGAGGCAGCCCCACCAGCACGCCGCTGTTGGGCGACGGGGGCGTGACGGTCGAGACGAAGCTCCCTTGATAGTCCGCCAGGACCTCGGAGTCCGTCAGGGCGCGGTGCAGAACTCGCACCGCGTCGATCCGTCCGTAGAAGGGAAAGATGTAGTTTCCGGACGCATCCTGGCGGTTGCCGATGGAAGGAGTCCTGTTCGTCGAGTTCGTGCGCGCGGGCACGCCCGTGGCGACCGGAGCCGCGACGACGCCGTTGAGGTACAGTTTGGCTGTGGCCGCGGCCGAGTCGTAGACGCCTACGGCGTGAATCCAGGTCCCGGCCGAGAGCAGGGCGTCGGCCAGGGCGGCGTAGCCCGGAGTCGCAAGAAAGCGCAAACGGCCCGAGAAGACGTCGAGGGCGAAGTCTTCGCCGCCTTGCAGTCCGCGCGCGATGATGCCCGTCTGGTCCTGCTGAGAGGCGGTCTGGGGGTAGACCCAGGCCTCGACGGAGAGATCGTCCGTGAAGGCGAAAGGCATGCTGCTCAGCGATACCGCGCCGTAAGAGAGCCCCGCGAAGGAGGCGGACGTTCCGAGGCCGGGCGGCCCCGCGGCGAAGGTGGGGGTGGAGGCGCAGGAATACGCCGTGCAGCCGAACTGGGCCGTGTTCCCGTTGCCGGAACCGTCGTTCGAGGTCAGCCCCCCCCCCTCGTCGAATTGCCAGGAGCCCACGAGACCGTTTTGGCTGACGTAGGGCGAAGACGGCGCCGAGCTGATCGTGATGGCCGGGTCGCTGCGGGTCGACGTGGCCGAAAAGACGACGAAGGATGCGGCCGGGGCCGGAACCTGGAGACCGTTGTATGCGCGCACGCGCGCATAATAGCTGGTCCCCGGGAGCAGGTTCGAGAGAGTGATCGTGGTGCCGGCGACGCTGAGCGTGGCGATGACCACGCCGTAAGTCGGTCCGGTGGCCACCGAGACCTCGTAGAAGGTGTCGGTCGGGTTGCCGTTCGCCCCCCAGGTCAACGTGCCGCTGCTGAAGTACATCTGCGACACCGTGGGCGAAAGGGGAGGGTTTGCGAGCGTGTAGGTGAAGGCGCTGCCGCGCGCTCCCGTGGCGGACGTGGAGAAAGCCTCGACCTGGGCGTCATAGCGAGTGTTCACGGAGAGCGTCGCGGACGTGAAGGTGACGAGGCCGCCGGTGGCCATGAGAGCGCCCGTCGGTCCATCGTAGAGGGAGTAGCCGGAGGCTCCCGTTTGCGGAGTCCAATCCCAGCGCACGGAGCTGTTGGAGAGGGGCGTGCCCGTGAGGACGGGCGCCGAGGGCGCGGTGACGAAGGAGCCTCCGGCGAAGGAGGCGGACCGGGTCCCGCCGTAGAAATCGGAGCTCCGGCCGTTGAAGGCCCGGATGCGGACGTAGTAGGTCGTGCCCGGAGACAGTCCCGTCAGGTTGGTGGTCGTCTGGGTGAAGTTGTCGCTGAGTGCCAAGCGCGTCGAGGTCGTGGCCGTGAAATTGTCGGGCGAGTAGGTCGCCTCGTAGCGGGTGTACGAGGGGTTTGAGTTGGCGTTCCAGGAGATGGCCGCGCCCCCGGTCGAGACCGTCGCCACGGAGAACAGAGAGGGAGGATTGGCCTCGGTGTAGACGGTCGCGGAGTTGCTTAGAGGGCTCGTGCCCCAGACGTCGGTGACGCGCAGGTGGCGGCTGCGCAGCTGGTTGGGGCTGCCGGACACGGTTTCGTTGGTCGTAAGAAGAGGATAGACGATGCTCCCTCCAATGACGCCCCCGCCGACGGCGTCGATCAACTCGTAGTAGACCGATCCCGAGCCGGGTGGAGGACAGAAATTGGACGGCAGGCCCCACGACCAGTCGATGCTGTTGGTCCCGTTCGCGGCGCCCGACAGCGTGGGCGCGATGGGGAGGCTGCTGTCAAGCGTCAGGAGGAGGGGGGTCTTGATCGCGCTCGAGGTCTGCGTGCTCTGGGCCAGGAAGATCCAGCGGGAGTTCGACGTCCCCGTCTCCGCGGGCGTGTAGGTCCAGGTCGCCGTCGTTCCGTTGGAGGGCGGGCCCCCGACGAAGCTTGCCGCGGTGGTGGTGTAGCTGACGCCTGCGTCGCTGGAATATTTATGGAAGGTACCCTGGTATTCCAGCATGAGGTCGTCGGCGGAGAGTGCCGAGTCCATGACGCGGATCTCATCGATGTCCCCGACGAAGGCCTCGCCGCCCGCCGAGGAATCGCCGACGAAGACCGCGCTGGAGATGGGGTGCGCGGCGAAAGAATCCGTGCTGGTCGCCACGGTGTTGCCGATCTGCACGCCGTCGATGTAGAAGTAACGTTTGCTGCCGTTGACGCGGACGACGTCGACTTTATGCCAAGCTCCGTCGGTCAGCCCCGAGCCGAGGGAGACGTCGGGGTCGGCGGCGCTGTCGCGCGAGTCGAAATGGCGCAGGGAGCCGTCGACGAGGCCGAAGCCCCAGTACTGCTCCGGCTGGAGCGGGTTTTCATGGGAAAGGATCGTTTGGGAGCTGGCGCCGCTGGTTTGAATCCAAGCGCTCAAGGTGTAGCTCTCGGGCCGATCCCATGTCGCCGAGTAGGCCACCGAGCCGGAGTTAACGCCGGTGAAAGTGCCGGCCGACCCGAACTGCCCTGACGTCGTGAACAGGGTGTTGGCCCCCGTGGCTGGGGGGCTGACCGGGCAGGAGGAGATGGCCAAGCCCATCGGGGGCAGCCGCGAGGAATACAATCCGCTGCTTGTGGAGCAATCCCCCGAGGAATTTTCGTACCTGCACCGGCCGACGAGCATGGGATCGGAGCCGTTAGCGTCCGTGTAGGTGTAGGTGTAACGCAGGCAGTTGAATCCGTTGCAGCCGCCCGAGGTCGTGCACTCCATGCTCACCGAGACCCCGCCGTCGAAGCGCCACAGGGCCCTCGTCGTGCTCATGGTTCCCACTCCCATCCGGGCCGGGGTGACGCGCAGTCCGACGGAGTCGCTGATGTCGGCCCGCACCAGGGGAGAGGGGTGGCGGGTGGATGTCCCGGAAGTGTAGGTCCCGTCGCATTGGAGGACCTTCGAGAGGATCGCGGGCGCGGCCGAAGAGCGGGCGGCGCAGGTCAGGAGGGCGGCCGCAAGGGCGAGGACGGCGTGGCGCCGGGTGACCATGCTATTTAGGGTATCGTAGTTGCGGCATGTTACGGCTCTATTTCAGGCGCGCGATGAAGGCCAGCGCCTGCTCGCGCGAGAGGACTTTCCCCTCCGCTTGGGCTTCGCGCAGGCGTTCCAGGATCTCGCCGATGCGCGGACCGGGAGGGATCCTGAGGGCCTTCATCACCTCGTTGCCGTTCAACAAGCGCACGGGGACCGGGGCGCGGTCCTGGTCGAAGAAGCGGCGCAGGAGCATCGAGACGAGTTGGAGGTGGCGCACCGTCTTGCGCGTCTCCTCGGGCCGGATCCGGGAGACGCAGCGGGGCGGTTCGGCGCAGGCCGCGCCCAGCAGGCGGGCAAGCCGCGGCTCGGGCATGTAGCTGGCGTGGTCGCCCCAGCAGAGCGCCAGCAGGCCCGGGGCGTGCTCGCCGAGGTCGCGGAAAAAACGGTAGACGGCCCTGTCGCTGGCGCCTCCGCCGCAGGCGAGATGTCCGGGGCGCAGGTGGTGGCGGACCATGACGGCCACGGCCTCGACCTGGTCGCTCGAGAGACGCAAGGAGCGCAGAATCTTCTGCGAGCGCGACGCTCCCCGGGCGTCGTGCTCGAAGAAGCGCAGTCGGCCGTCGATGGTGCGGGCGGTTTCGGGCTTGGCGACGTCGTGCAGGAGCGCGGCCAACATGATGACCGCTCGGTAGGGCGCGCCCCCCGCGGCGCGCGCGGCGAAATGCTCTTCTAGAGGGCGGGCCAGCGCGGGGTAGATCTTGCGCAGGTTCGTGAGAAGGAAGTCCACGCGGGCGCAGACTTCCAGCGAGTGTTTGAGCACGCCGCCGGGTCCGTAGTAGATCTCGGCGCAGCGCCGCGCGGGCTCCAGTTCCTCGAAGAGAGCGGTCAGCAGGCCGCACTCGTCCATGCGCGCCAGCCACGCCGAAGCTCCGGGAAGCGCGAGCAGGGACAGGAGTTCGGCGCAGACGCGTTCGGCGGCGGGAGCGCGCGCTAGGCGGCGGTGTTTGCCGATGAGGGCCAGGGTCGCAGCGTCGATGACGAGTCCCGCCTGTGCTGCGATGCGAAAGGCGCGCAGCAGCCGCAGGGGATCTTCCTTGAGGAGCCTCTCATCGGCGCAGCGCAGCACGCCGCGGTCCAGGTCCGCGAGCCCCCCTCGGGGGTCCAGGAAGTCCGTCCGCGGGATCGCGGCCGGCAGGTCGGGCCGCAGGAGCAGGGCCAGGGAGTTGACGGTGAAGTCTCGTCGCGCCAGGTCCTCCTCTATGCCGCGGCCCTGGATCTCGGCCACGTCGATCTGCTTGAGGGTGCGCCAGCGCGCGCTCGGCAGGACGAGGCGGAAGACGGCGTTTTCCGCGTCGAGCGTTACGAGCGTGCCCTGAAAGGCGCGCGAGATCAGGGCGGCGAGGGCGCGCGCGTCGACGGTCGCAAGGTCGAGGTCCGTGAGCGGCCGGCCGAGAGCCGCGTCGCGCACGGCGCCGCCGACAAGCCAGACCGGGGAAGCGCGGAGCCCGGCCGCGCGGCGCAGGGCCGCGTGGACCTGCGGCTGCAGGCGCACGCGTCGCGCCGCCGCCGCGCTCACGTCTTGCGCCGGGCCAAATCCCGCTCGCGCAGCTCCCGCTTGAGGATCTTCTGAAGCGCGTTTTTCGGAAGGGACTCGACGATCTCGAGGTCGCGCGGGCGCTTGTAGGCGTCGAGGCGGTCGCGGAAGAACTTCAGGAGTTCGGGCTTGCCTGCGCACGCGCCTTTCTTGAGGACCACGAAGGCCTTGATCGTTTCGTCGCCCAACTCGTCGGGCAGGCCCACGACGGCGGACTCCTCCACGGCGGGATGCTCGCCGATGACCGCCTCCACCTGGGCCGAGAAGACCTTGAGCCCCTTGATGATGATCATGTCCTTCTTGCGGTCGCGGATCGTCAGGTAGCCGTCCGCGTCGAGCGCTCCGATGTCTCCGGTCTTGAGCCAGCCGTCGGCCGTGAAGGTCTCTCGCGTTTCCGCGGGCTTGTTCCAGTAGCCCTTCATCACGTTTTCGCCTTGGACGCAGACCTCTCCTTCCGCGCCTGCCGGCAGTCCCGCTTCCGCATCGTCGATGATTTTCAGGCGCACGCCGTCGATCGCGGTCCCGACTGTTCCCAGGCGGACGGCGCCGGGCGGGTTGACCGCGGCCACGGGGCTCGTCTCGGTCAAGCCCCAGCCCTCCAGGACGGCCGGGCCGACGGCCGAAGCGAAGGCCTCGGCGATCGGTACGGGCAGCGGGGCCGCGCCGGAGACGGCGAGCGTCACCTTGCGAAACGCCCAGTGTCTCAGGAAGAGGCGGGTCTTGAGGTTCTTCGCCTCCCGGGAGAGAGCGGCGTAGACCTGGGGGACTGCGGCGAAGAGGGTGACGCCGTGCCGGCCCATGGCCTTGAGCCAAGGCTTGGCCGGGGCGACGGCGGCCGACACGACGCACTTCATGGTCAGGCGCAGCGAGGTCAGGACGATGGCCGTCCAGGCGAAGCTGTGGAACATCGGCAGGATGCAGAGCGTCACGTCCCGGCGGGACAGCCTCATGCGCAGAAGGGAGCTTTCGCAGTTCGTGACGAGGTTGCGGTGCGTGAGCATCACGCCCTTCGGATGACCGGTGGTGCCCGAGGTGTAGAGGATGGCCGCGGTGTCCGACTCGACGGCTGGGTCCCGAGGGAAGTCCTCGGGCGGCGTCTCCTTCAACTTCGCGAAGTCGCGGACCGGGGCGGGGTGCTCGCCTCCCGCGCGGAGGTCCGTCGTCCACAGGGCCTTGAGGGCCGGGCACCGCCCCGCCGCCGCGATGAGGCCCGGCAGGAACTCCGTCTGGGTCACGACGCCGCAGGCGCCGCAGTCATTGAGCATGTAGGCCAGTTCGTCGGCCTTCTGGACCATGAAGTTGATGGGCACCGCGACGGCGCCGAGACGGTTGAGCGCGAAGTAGGCGACCACGAACTCGGGGGCGTTGCGGTGGACGATGGCGACGCGGTCGCCCCGGAGCACCCCCGAGCGGCGCAGGCCCTCGGCCGTGGAGAGGACTTCATGGCGAACGGCGCGGAAGGAAACCGCGCGCTCGCCCATGACGAAGGCGGGACGCTCGCCGCCCTCCTGCGCGGCGCGATCGAGAAGCGCGTTCAAGGTCGTCATCGTTCTATTTTTGGCGCGGATCGAGGATGTCCCGCGCGGCGTCGCCGAGCAGGTTCCAGCCCAGCACGAACAGGAAGATCGCCAAGCCGGGGATGGCGACGGTGTGCCAGTACTCGAAGGGGTTTCCTGAGGAGCCGAGGATCCAGTTGCGCGATAGGCTGATGAGTTGTCCCCAGTCCGCGTAGCCGACCGGCGAGCCCAGGCCCAGGAACGAGAGCGAGGCCGCGGTGATGACGATGCGCCCCATGGACAGCGAGGCCACGACCAGCACCGGGTAGATGGCGTTGGGCACGATGTGCCGCAGGAGGATGCGGGCGTCGCAGGCGCCGAGGGCTCGGGCGGCGGCGACGAAGTCGCGTTCCTTGACCGAAAGGACGTCGCCGCGCATGAGGCGCGCGTAGGAGGGCCAGGACACGGCCATGACCGAGTACATGACGTGCTCGAGGCTGGGGCCCGTGACCGCGACGATGACGACGGCCAGCACGAGATCCGGGAAGGCCAGCATCACGTCCGTGAAGCGCATCAGGATATCGTCGATCCAGCCTCCGTAGAAGCCGGCGGCTCCCCCCAGCAGGATTCCGATGAAGACCGAGAGGCCGACGACTTCCAGCGCGACCTTGAAGGCCGTGCGCGTGCCCCAGACCATCCCGTAGAAGAGGTCATACTGCTGTTCGGTGGTGCCGAAGAGGTGCTCCCTCGAGGGGCGGACCGGGTCGGGGCTGTAACCGGTCTGCGGGATGATGTACGGGTCGCGGGAGCCGGCCTCGGGACGCGCGATGACGGGGGCCAGGGCCGCCACCGCCAGGAAGGAGCCGATGAGCGCGCAGCCGAGCAGAGACATCGGACGGCGCCGCAGGATCTTCCAGGCGTTTTTGAGCCTCTCCATGTCAGTTGCCGACGCGGATGCGGGGATCCACCGCCGCGTAGAGGATGTCGCTGACGAGGTTGGCCATCACGAACAGGAACGCGGCGAGCATCGTCGAGCCCAGCACGCCCGGCACGTCCAACTGTTGGGCGGCCTGCACGCCCCAGCGCCCGATGCCGGGGAAGTCGAAGACCGTCTCGGTGATGACCACGCCTCCCAGGAGCCCGATGAAGAGCAGGCTCGAGAGGGTCACGACGGGGATCAGCGCGTTGGCCAGGGCGTGCTTGCGGATGATGACGCTCTCGGGAAGGCCCTTGGCGCGCGCGGTGCGCACGTAGTCCTTGGAGAGTTCCTCCAGCATGGAGGAACGGGTGATGCGCAGGAGCAGCGCCACCGACACGTAGAGGAGCGTGGCCGCGGGCAGGAGCATATGCTTGGTGACGTCGACGTAGGCCTCCCACTCTGCGTTGAGCAGGCAGTCGAAGGTGAGCAGGCCCGTCCAATGGCGGAAGACGCCGGAATGGACGAGCATGTCCGTCTCCAGGGTGTAGCGGCCGGGCGGCAGCCAGTGGAGCTTGCCGTAGAAGACCATGAGCAGCAGGAGGCCCAGCACGAAGCTCGGCAGGGAATAACCCGTGATGGCGACGAAGCGAGTGAAGTGGTCGATGAACTTGTCGCGATGGACCGCGGAGAGCACGCCGAAGTAGACGCCCACGATCATGATGGGAAAGAATGAGAGGAGGGTCAGCTCGAAAGTGGCCGGGAAGAAAGCGCGGATGGCCTCGGAGACGGGCATCTTCGCGGTCTCGGAGTAGCCCAGGTCTCCGTGCGCGACCTCCTTGAGCCACAGCGCGTATTGGATCGGCATGGGCTTGCGCAGCCCATACTTCTCGATGACGGCGTCCAACTGGGAGAGCTGGCGCGGGTCTTTGATGTACAGGGAGGCGCGCATTTCGGGAGAGAGGAACTGGAGGCAGAGGAAAAGCAGGGCCGTGACCCCGAACATCACGAAGGGCAGGAAGGCAAGGCGTTTGAGGCAGTACTTGAGCACGCTAATCCTTGGAGAGTGTGTAGAAGTAGCTTCCGTACGGCGAGTCGGGGAAGATGGGATTGTTGAACCAGCCCTTGACCCAATCGCGCTGGGTGCGGTAGCGCACCGCGTCCACGATCACGAGGTGCGGGACCTCTTCGTACTCCAGGTCCTGGAGCTTGGCGTAGATCTTCTTGCGCTTGGCCGGGGCGGTTTCGGCGTTGCCCTCCTCGACGAGGCGGTCGCACTCCGGGTCCTTGAATTTCTGCGTCGCTGGGTAGTCCCCCTTCGAGTGGAGCAGCGGGAAGGCGAAGTTGTGCGGGTCCGGATAGTCCGCGTTCCAGCCCATGACGAAGATGGGAAGCTTTGAGTTCCGGTAGGCGTCGAGGAAGGTGGGCCACTCGACGGCGCGGACGTCGATCTTAAACTTGGGGTTCATGCCCTCGATGTTGCGTTTGAGGATTTGGCAGACGGTCTGGCGAGGCAGGTTCCCGGAGTTGAAGGCGATGGTGAACTTGAATCCCTTCTCCCAGAGCCGGCCGCTCCAGGCCTTCTGGAAGTGCTCCGCGGCCTTCTTCATGTCGAACTGGTAGGTCCGTCCCTTCGGATTATGGCCGGGCAGGCTGCGAGGGATGGCGCCGGTGGCTTGGGTCCCCTTGCCGCGCATGACGTCCGCGATGAAGCCCTTGTAGTCGAAGGCGTAGGCGAAGCCCTTGCGCACGTCGATGTCCGAGAAAAAATCGAGCGGGATGCCGGCGCCGTCCAGGCGGCCCGAGCCCACGAAGGAGTTGCCGGTCTCGTTGATGCGGTAGGTGAAGAAGACGACCGGGTTCATCTCCAGGGTCGGCTGGTCGTCGATGACCTTCACGCCGTGGAGGTTCTGGAGCTGGGTGATGAGCGGACGGTCGGCGTAGATGGTGTCGGCGTCGCCGGCCTGGAGCATCAGCTTGCGCGTGCCGAACTCGTTGACGCCCTTGATGACGACGGCCTTGAGCTTGGCCGGGGCTCTCCAGTATTGGTCGTTCCTCGTCAGGATGAACTCCTTGGTCTGGCGGTCCCATCGGTCCAGTTTGAATGGGCCGGTCCCGTTGGTCCTCTCGAAGAAGGGCGTGGACTCCTTGCTGATGTCGTTGTACTTGTGCCAGTCGGCCTCGGCTCCGCTCCAGTCGCCGTTCTTGACGCCCCACTCCTTGGGCATGACCGGGGCCCAGGAGGCGAGGATGCTGAGCAGAGGCGCGTAGGACTTCGGCAGGCGTAGAACGAGGTTGTCGCCCTGCAGGGAGACGGCTCGGTTGACGTCCGCCCAGACGTGAGGCAGGATGCGGCCGTCCTCGGCGCGCGTCGTCGCATACCCGACCAGCGGCTCAAGCAGGAGCGAGGAGGGGCCGGCCGCCCGGTCGATGAGGAGGAAGCGCAGGAGCGACCAACGCACGTCCTCGGGCGTCATGGGGGTCCCGTCATGAAACCTGACCGCCTTGCGGATGGGGATGGTGTAGGTCCGTCCGTCGGGCGAGATAAGGCCGTTGGCGAGCGTGGGCACCTTCTCGGCGATGAGCGGGAGCAGCTTCTCGGTCGAGGTCCGGTCGAACTGGAAGAGCGGTTCGTAGACGTTGAGGATGATCAGGTGGCTGGCCGTGTCGTAGGCCCAGGCGGGGTCGAGGCTGTCGGCGTCGGCGATGGTGAGGTAGGTGAAAGTGTCGGGGTTCTTGACGGAGGCGAAAGCGGCGCAGGGCAACGTTGCGGCGGCCAACGCGGCGCTGAGGAGGAGACGGATCATGCCCGCTATTCTAGCACTCCTTACGGGAGCTTGTTGACTTCGTAGAGGCTCCCATAAGGAAAAATGGGATTGGAGACCCAGTTGCGGACCTTGGTCCGCCGGACCAGGGCGTTGTAGGCGTCGGCGGTGTAGATCTGGGGGGCGTCGTAGACGGCGAGGGCTTGGATCTCGGCGTAGAGGGCCTTGCGCTTGGCCGGGTCCGTCTCCACGGCGGCCTGGTCGATGAGGGCGTCGGCCCGGGGATTCGCGTAGCCCAGGCGCTCGGCGAAATATCCCTTCGAGTGCAGGAAGGGGTGCACGGCGTTGTGCGGGTCGGGATAGTCCAGCACCCAGCGGAAGACGAAGGCCGGCAGGCGCCGGGCGCGGAACTCGTCGAGGAGCTTCGACTGGGGCAGGGGCCGGCAGTCCACCCGGAACTTTGGGTTAACCTTGGCCGCGCCCTCCTGAAGGAGACGGCAGGTCAGGCGGCGGTCGCCACGGTTCTCATTGTAGGCGAAGGGCAGGAGGAAGCCCTTCGCCCAGACTTCGCCGTCGCGGGCGCGCTTGAAGGCGGCGGCGGACTGCTCGAGGGAGTAGGGCCGCGAGGGTTGGCGCGCGGCATAGCCGGGCAGGCCCCTGGGGATGGGCCCGCGGGCGCGTTCGGCCCGGCCGCCGTAGCCCTCGCGGATGAAGGCGTCGGCGTCGAAGGCGAGGGCGAAGGCCTTGCGCAGTTCCATGTCGGCGAAGAAGTCCGGCGGCACGCCTTCCCCGTCGAGCGTGCCGGAGCCGAGCCAGGGATTGTCCTTGGGCTCGGCGGCGAGGTTGAAAAGGACGACATTGTCGACCTCCAGGACGGGCAGGTCGTCGTCCACGGAAACCCCGGGAAGGCCCGCGAAGGAGGGGAGGTCGCGGCGTTCGGTGACGGCGACGTCGGCTTCGCCGCGCTCGATGAGGCGGCGGCGCTCGCGGGGGTCGATCACCGTCTCGAGGCGGACGACGGCGAGCGCGGCGGCGCGGCGCCAGTAGGTCTCGTGGCGCGAGAGGAGCAGTCGTTTGGCCGGGAGGTCCCAGGCCTCGAGCTTGAAGGGACCGGTGCCGTTGGCGCGGTCGTAGAGGGCTGCCTTGGCCTTGGCGGGGTTGCAATAGGCGGTCCAGGTCGCCTTGGACCCGTCCCAGCCGCCGTGCGCGCTGACGTAGTTCCGCGAGAGGACGGGCGCGAATCCCGCCAGGACCGAGAGCAGCGGGGCGAAAGGTTTTTTCAGGCGAAGGACGAGGGCGCCGCCTTCCAATGCGACGGCCTTGTCGAGCTCATCGAAGACGGCGGAGTCGGGCTTGCCGTCCGGGCCGCGCACGGTGGAGCGCCCCAGGAGGGGCTCAAGCAGAAGCCCGGAGCTTCCCCCCTCGCGGTCCGTGAGCAGGAAGCGCATCAGGGAATATTTCACGTCCTCGGGGGTCATGATCGAGCCGTCGTGGAACTTCACGCCGCCGCGCAGAGGGAAGGCGTAGGTCAGGCCGTCTTTGGCGATGAAACCGTTCTCGCGAGTCGGCACGACGGAGGCCAGACGGGGCTCGAAGCGCTCCACCGAGGTTCCCGCATAGGCGATGAGGGGCTCGTAGACCTGCTGGATGACGAACAGCGAGGTGGCGTCGTAGGCCCAGTCCGGATCGAGGGTGTCCACGTCCGAGGAGAGGACGTAGGTCAGCGTGCGGGGGTCGTCGGCTGCGCGCGCCGGACCCGCCGCGAGCGCGGCCGACAGCAGAAGAGCGGTCGTGACGATCATGCTATTCCTCCCTTTTTTGCGTCTTCGTCGATCGTAATCGGTCGGAACTCATGATAGTGCGCCTAGAGGCTACGCGCTGCCGTGCGCGAACAAACGGCGTGTCTGCATTTTAGGGTTGGACTTCCGCGAAAATCGGCGCTAAGCATGTTTTCTCTTTGCCGTGGCGTGGCGCCACAGCGCGAAGACGATGCCGGCGTAGAGGACGGTGGACAGGCAGGACTCGTAGGGCGTGCTGGCCTCGGGCAGATCCGGGCGCAGGTTGAGCATCGCGGCCTTGCCCAGCACGGTGAGCACCGCCAGGCCGATGCCCATGAGGGCGTCGCCCGCGATGAGGCCCGAACTGAAGAGAGAGCCCGGGTCGTCTTCTCGGACCTCGCCGCCGCGCTTGCGGGCCACGGCCCAGGCCAGCAGGCCGCCGACGGCGATCATGGGCCAGTTCGTGATGGGCAGGTAGAGGCCGATGGCCAGAGCCAGAGCCGAGAGGCCGCAGAGCTCGGCCACCAGGCCGATGCCCGCGCCCGTCAACAGCAGGGTCCAGGGGAGTTGGCCGCCCGTGGCGCCCAGCACCAGGTCGGCCATCAGATGCGCCTGCGGGGCCTCGAGGGAGTTCGGATGCGCGGCCGTCGGCGTGCCGAAGCCGTAGGCCTTGTAGAGGACGAGTAGGATAAAGCCCGAGCGCACCGCCGAGACCAGAGTGCCCATGATGTGGGTGAGCTGGATCTTCCAGGGGGTAGCACCCACCAGGACGGCGGTCTTCATGTCCTGAGACAGGTCGCCTGAGAGCGATATGGCGATGCAGACGATGGCTCCGCCCATGATGGCCGCGGTCTTGACGGCTTCCTTGTCGTGACCCAGGAACATGAAAAGGATGGTCATCGCCAGCAGGGCCGTGATGGTCATGCCGGAGACGGGCTGGTTCGTGGTGCCGATGAGTCCCACCATG
>MGTX01000004.1:0-65685 GCA_001799675.1 Elusimicrobia bacterium GWA2_66_18 | reverse complement strand
CCGTACTTGGCCGCGAACCGAGCCAGCCAGTGGAAGAGCGCGCCGCCGGCCAGGGCGCCGAGGCCGCCGCCGACGACCAACTGGAGCAGGAAGCGCGTTACGGAGAAGGTCGCCTCGCCCACGAAGGCGCCCACGAGAAAGCCCAGAGCGGCGCCGCCGAAGACCACGGCCTTGTGTTCGCGGTCCTTCTCCTCCTCGCCGGCCAGGCGCTTGGCCTCGGCGGCCTTAGCCAGCATCTTCAGACTGTTGCGCAGGGAGGAGGCGATGTCGGGCAGGGACTTGAGCAGGCTTACCAGACCCCCGAAGGCCACGCCGCCCGCGCCGATGTAGCGCACGTAGGTGCCGCGCAGTTCCGCCGTGGACATCGCGTCGATGGGGACGAGGCCCGGGGCCACGATGTTGTGGCCGCTGAGATAATGGATGAGCGGGATGAGGACCCAGTAGCCGAGCAGGCCGCCGGCCAGCATCACCGCGCAGATGCGCAGGCCCACGAGGTAGCCGACTCCCGCGAGCAAGGGCGAGATCTCATAGCCGAAGCCGGCCTGATGCAAAGCCGGCGAGGACCAGAACAGGGTGTCCTTGAAGAGGTTTAAACCCGACATGGCGAACTTGAAGAGGCCGCCGGCGAGGATTCCGGTGAAGACGGGCGCGGCGCTGGCGCCGCCCTTGTCTCCCGCGATGAGGACTTGGGCGCAGGCCTTCCCCTCGGGGAAGGGCAGGTTCTCGTGCTCGTGGACGACCAGCGCCTGGCGCAGAGGGATCATCATGAGCATGCCCAGGACGCCGCCGGCCGTGCCGAGCAGGAAGACCTCGGTGTTGGTCACTTCGCGTCCCATGAAGAAGAGGGCGGGCACGGTGAAGATGACCGCGGCGGCCAACGACTCTCCGTTGGAGGCGATGGAGTGCACGACCATGTTCTCCAGCACCGTGCCGGTGCGGCCGATGAGCTTGGGCAGGAGCATGCGCAAGACTCCCATCGAGATGATGGCCGACGGGATCGAGGCTGAGACCGTCAGCCCGATCTTCAGGCCCAGGTAGGCGTTGGCCGCGTTGAAGACGATCGAGAGGACGAAGCCCAGAATGACGGCCTGGATGGTGAACTCCGGGACCTTCGCGTTGTCGGCGACGTACGTGGTCAGCGGCACGACTTCAGTTTTTTCTGTCATAAGATCGAGATCGGGGTCAGGCTTTCAAATCTTTCAAATTCTCTAGGAGCGCAATAAGAATTTGAAAGATTTGAAAGCCTGACCCCATCCACATCCATCATATTGCGATGAGGGCGGCGTTGCTGCGGCGGTCCTTGAAGGGAAGGACCGGGCAGGCGGCCAGGTGTTCCGGGCGGGCTTCGGCCAGGGAGGGGTCCTGGGTGCGGCAGGAATCCTTGAGGTAGCGGCAACGGGGATGGAAATGGCAGCCCATGGGCGGTTTGAGAGGGCTCGGCACGTCGCCGGTCAGGATGATGCGCTTGCGGCGCTTCTCGATGGAGGGGTCGGGGACCGGCACGGCGGAGAGCAACGCTTCGGTGTAAGGGTGTTGAGGGTCGTTGAACAGGGTTTCCGAGTCGGCCGTTTCGACGATACGGCCGAGGTACATGACCGCGATGCGGGTGCAGAGATGGCGCACGACTGAGAAATCGTGGGAGATGAAAAAATAAGCGAGTTTTCGTTCCTGTTGAAGGTCCTTCAGGAGATTCAAGATCTGCGCTTGGATGGAAACATCGAGCGCGGAGACGGGTTCGTCGGCCACCACCAGTTCGGGGTCGAGGGCCAGGGCGCGCGCGATGCCTACGCGCTGGCGCTGGCCGCCGGAAAACTCGTGAGGGTGTCGCGTCAGGAAGGTCTTGGCGATGCCGCAGTCGTCCAGGAGTTTGGCGAGCTTCTTGGCTCGCGCTGCCGGATCTTTGTGCATGTCGTGGATGATCCAGGGCTCGGTGATGATGGACTCGACCGTCATGCGGGGGTTGAGGCTCGAATAGGGGTCCTGGAAGATGACCTGGATGCGTCTGCGCAGCTTGCGCAGGGCGCGGCCTGTCAGGGCGGACATGTCTACGCCGTCGAAAAAGACTTGGCCCGAGGTGGGCTCCTCTAGGGCCAGCACGAGCTTGCCGAGCGTCGTCTTGCCGCAGCCCGACTCGCCGACCACGGCGAAGCTCTCCCGGGGCATGACGGAGAAGGAGACGCCGTCCACGGCTTTGATCTCCGTCTTCGCGCCGAAGAGTCCCTTCGAGGCGAGGAATCGCTTGCGCAGGGCCTTGACCTCCAGGATGGGTCGATCGTTCATCGGTCTCCCCGCGACGTCTCGAAGCGGTGCGAACGCTCCTCGGATTCGTCTTCCGCATTCCAGCAGTTGGTCATGCGCCCGCCCTTGAGGTGGAACTGGGGCGGGTCCTGCGTGCTGCAGCGCTCCATGACGACGGGGCAGCGGGGCGCGAAAGGACAACCGGTGAAGCCGTCGCCCAGGTCCGGGGGTTGGCCGGGGATGGCGGCGAGACGTTCCTTGCGTTCGTAGATGGACGGGACCGAGGCGAGCAGGCCCTTGGTGTAGGGATGCCGCGGGTCCTTGAAAAGGTCGCCCACCGCCGCGTTCTCGACCGGGCGGCCGGCGTACATGACCACCACTTCGTCGGCCATTTCGGCCACCACGCCGATGTTGTGCGTGATGAGGATGATGGCCATTCGGTACTCGCGCTGGAGGTCCTTCATCAATTCCAGGATCTGCGCCTGGATCGTCACGTCGAGCGCGGTGGTGGGTTCATCGGCGATGAGCACGTCGGGCTCGCAGGAGAGGGCGATGGCGATCATGGCCCGCTGGCGCATGCCGCCGGAGAACTGGTGCGGGTAGTCGTGCACCCGTTCCTCGGGGTGCGGAATGCCGACCTTGCCCAGGAGGTCGGCGGCTTTGGCCCAAGCCTTTTCCTTAGAGACCTTCTGATGGAGGATGATCGCCTCGGCGATCTGCTCGCCGACTCGGAGCACGGGGTTGAGGCTCGTCATCGGCTCCTGGAAGATCATCGCGATGCGGTCTCCGCGGATGCCCCTCATCTCCTCCGGGGGCATCTTCAGGAGGTCCCGGCCGCGGAAGAGGATCTCTCCCGCCATGACCTTCGCCGGGGGCTGCGGCAACAGGCGCAGGATGGACAGGGCGTGAACGCTCTTGCCCGAGCCCGACTCGCCCACGACGGCAAGGGTCTTGCCGGGGTGAAGGTCGTAGGTGAGGCCGTCGACTGCCTGTACGGTCCGTTCGGGCGTGACGAAGTGCGTCCGCAGGCCCCGGACGGAGAGGACGGGCTCCACTAGATGGAGGTCGTGACCAGGCTCTCGGTGGAGAGCACTCCGGGGGCGGCGCGGATGTCGCGCACGATGACGTTCGAAAGGGTCGCGACGTCCTCTGTCTCGATGTCGAGCACGAGGTCCCAGCGGCCGAACACGGCGGTGACGTGCGAGACGCCCTTGATCTCCTTGATCCGAGCGAGCGCCACCTTTTCTTTGCCCGCCATCAGACGCACCAGCACGAGTCCAGTCACCATGTCTCGATGCCCTCCCGAGAGTGATTTAGAAATCGCAGTATATCAAAATATCCCCCCGACGCATTCCTCCTCGGATCAACTGGGGTATAATGTTCCCTCGGTGAAACGCACCCGACACGACGTCCTGCTCCTCCTTGCGGTCGCCGCGTTCTACGCCGCCGTCTTCCTGGGCCGCTACTGGTGGTTGTTCGAGACCAACCGCGTTGTGCGTCTCGAGGCGGGCGCCGCTGAACTCCTGCATTACGACCTGGCGGAACTGACGCTGACCTTCCGCGATATCGATCTAGACCGGGAGTTCCAGTCCGCCCCTCCCCGCGTTGAGGTTGTCCGCGGCACAGAGACGGTCACGACCGTCGGCGGCGTGCGCGAGACGGCCCTGCACCGCCGGGCAACGGGAGTGTGGACCGGGCGCTGGCCCGTGCCGTGGAACGCGCCCACGGACGAGTACCGTCTGGCGCTGCTCGGCCGTCCGGACCTTAAGGAACGCCTGCGCCCGGCCTCCTTCCGGATCGCGCGCCGTAAGCCTCATCCCTTGCCCCGGGATGGGTTCGTGGTCGCGACGCTCGAGAGCGTGATGTCCCTGGCGACGATGCGCGTCAAGGCGCCGGATGGGACCGAGCAGGATTGGCGCGGCCTGCTTGACTGGGCCCGGGAGGTGGGCGCGGACGCTGTCTGGGTGCTCGGCGGCCAGACGCCGGGGCTCAAGGACGGGCAGGTCTGGGTGGACACCAACCTCAAGCTCTTGCCGGACGTGGCCAAGGAATGTCATCGCCGCGGGCTCATGTTCGGCGTGTACGTCATGTATTCCCTGACCATGTCGGAGAAGAACAGGGTGCCGGGCTACGAATACGGTGTGGAGATCAAGGATGGGAGGTCGGTAGCCACGAGGGCGATCTCCATCCGCGAGCGCAAACGGCTCGACGACGTGGTCGAGTTTCTTAAGCCGTTCGTCAAGAACCCCGACGTCGACTTCATCGGCGTCGATTACATACGCAACGCCCTGGGCGGTTATGAACTGGTCGATGATTTCATCGCCGAGATGCCCGGAGTCCGGGTTCCGTCGGAATGGCTGAACCTCACCCGCGAAGAGCGGATGACTTGGTTGGCACGGAAGAAAATCATGCGCCGGGATATGCCGTTTGTGGAGTCCTGGCAGTGGTGGCGCGCCCGCCGTGCGGCGCTCATCGTCAAGGAGCTTAAGACGCGCCTCGACACGGATAAGCCGCTCTGGGCCTTCACGCTCACCTGGGACAAGGGCTGGCACCACGGCCAGGACCCGGTCATGATGAACGACGCGGGGGCGGACTATGACGCCCTCATGTTCTACGAGGCGGACAAGCCTCAATACGACATTATGATGAATGATTGGCACGCGTATTTGCGCCGGGGCGACGCGCAGGTGGTGCCGGGGGACATCTTCGACTGGGGCCTGCATCAGCAGGATCCCTCCGGCCCCGCCGAGTTCGGCCGCCGGATGCGTCTGGCCGTGAACGGCGTCTACGGCGACGGCCCCGCGCGGGCCGTCTTCTTTCACGACATGTCCCGGCTCGTCTGGGGCCGCCTCGGTCCCTGGGGCACGCGCGGTTGGGCCGATGAGGCTCTCAAGATTTCCCGCTACGTCAAATCCAAGCCTGCTTCGGAGAAGAGTAAATGATTATCCTTCCCGTCCTCGCCTTGTCGTTGAGTCTCTTGGCCGCGGCTGGCGCGCGTCCCGCGGCGGTCTGCAAGCCCCAGGCCGTGGCCAAGAAGATCGTTTTGGCCTTCCCGGACGGCGCGATCATCAAGGCCGACGTGGTGGACAGTCCCGCGACGCGCGAGACCGGCCTCATGTGCCGAACGAAGCTTCCTAAGGACTACGGCATGCTCTTCGTGTTCCCCGCCGAGATGAACGTGGGCTTCTGGATGAAGAACACACTGGTCTGCCTCGACCTCGTCTGGATCGGGGCCGATAAGAAGGTCACCGTGGTCGCCCCGCGGCTGAAGGCATCGACCGTGGACACCCCCGAGGACAAGGTCGCGCGCGCGGGCGGCAGGGGCCAGTACGTCCTGGAGCTTCCGGCGGGAGCGGCGAAAAGGCACGGCCTCAAGGCTGGCGACATACTGGACTTCGAGGTCGAGATCCCGCCGCGCTGACGCTGTTAAAATACTCCTTAGGCGTCGAAGCGGTAGCCGAAGCCGCGCACGGCGATGATCTTCTCGGCGGGGGGGCCCAGCTTCTGCTTGAGGTGGGAGAGAGTTACATCGATGACCTTGGTGGTCAGGTCCACCCCCGCGTCGTAGCCCCAGACATGCTGGAGCAGAAAGTCCCGCGTCAGCACGTGGTTCTTGCGGGAGATCAGGAACCAGAGGAGGTCGAACTCCTTTGCGGAGAGAGGCGACTCCTTGCCGCCGACCCAGGCCTTGCGCGCCTCGCCATCGAGCTTGATGCCCGACACTTCCAAAATTTTCGGCCCCTCGCCCTTGCCTGCTCGGCGCAGAAGGGCCTCGACGCGCGCGACGAGTTCCTCGGTGTTGAATGGTTTGGCCACGTAGTCGTCGGCGCCGGTGTGCAGGCCCGCGACCTTGTCGGCCACGTCCTTCTTGGCGGTGAGGATGATGACGGGGATCCTTTCCAGCTTCTTGTCGGAGCGGATCTCGAGCAAAAGGTCCACTCCGTCGCCGTCCGGCAGGTTGCGGTCCAGGAGCAGGATGTCAGGGGGCGATTTCTTGAGGCGCGCGCGCGCCTTGGCCAGAGAATCCACGGCCTGGGCGTCGTAGTCTTCCGCATTGAGGACATCAAGAATGAGGTCCGAGGTGGCCTTCTGATCCTCGACCACGAGAATCTGAGCTTTAATCATTGGGCGGAGTCTACTAAATTCAGAGCGGGATGTTCCCCCTGTTCTCCTGCGTGCCCGGCACGCGCTTGTCTTTGAGGAAGCGCAGGGCGCGAACCACCTTGTAGCGCATCAGCGAGGGCTCGATGACCTCGTCGATGGAGCCGGTGGAGGCGGTCTGGTAAGGCGAGGCGAACTTGGCCGCGTATTCGCAGGCGAGCGTGGTCCTCAGCTTCGCCTTGTCGTCATCGGTCTTGCAGGCCGCGAGCTCGCGCGAGTAGAGGATCTCGATAGCGCCGGCCGGTCCCATGACCGCGATCTCCGCGCAGGGCAGGGCGAAGTTGAAATCCCCCCGCATATGCTTGGAACTCATGGCGATGTAGGCGCCGCCGTAGGCCTTCCTTAAAATCACGGTGACCTTGGGGATCGTGGCCTCGGTGTAGGCGTACAGGATCTTGGCGCCGTGCCGGATGATGCCCCCGTGCTCCTGCTGGACGCCCGGCCAGTAGCCCGGGACGTCGACCAGCGTCAACACCGGGATGTTGAAGGCGTTGAGCATCCGGATGAAGCGCGCGGCCTTGTCCGAGGCGTTGATGTCGAGGGCCCCCGCCAGGTGCGCGGGGTTGTTGGCGACCACTCCCACCACCTCGCCGCCCATGCGGCAGAAACCGGTGACGATGTTCTTTGCGTAGGCGGCCTGCACTTCATAGAACTTGTGTTCATCGGCGATCTGCCAGATGATGTGGTGCATGCGGTAGGGGCGGCGCGGGTCCAGGTCGCACATCTTCTCGAGCAGAGGGACCTGGCGCCGCACCGGGTCCGGGTTGGCCACGCGGGGAGGTTTCTCCCAGCGGTTCTGGGGCAGGTAGGAGAGCAGCTCGCGCACCTGGCGGAAGCAGTCCGGCTCGGACTTGGCCACAAAGTGGCAGACGCCCGACTTGGAGGAGTGGGCCTCGCTGCCGCCCAGACCGTCGAAGGTGACCTCCTCACCGGTCGCGGACTTGACCACGTCGGGGCCGGTCACGAACATCTGGCTGATGCCCTCGACCATGAAGACGAAGTCGGTCAAGGCCGGAGAGTACACGGCGCCGCCTGCGCAGGGACCGAGGATGACGGAGATCTGGGGGATGACGCCGGAGGACCGCACGTTGCGGTAGAAGATCTCCGCGTAGCCGTCGAGGCTATCGACACCCTCCTGGATGCGGGCTCCGCCGGAGTCCAGGAGACCGATCACGGGCACGCGGTTCTCGTGGGCCAGGTCCATGATCTTGCAGATCTTCCGGGCATGGGCCCGACCCAGCGAGCCTCCGAGCACGGTGAAGTCCTGAGCGTACACGCAGACTTCTCTCCCATTGACCTGACCGAAGCCGGTGATGACGCCGTCGCCTGGGATATCCTTGTCCTTAAGGCCGAAGTCGGTCGCGCGGGTGGAGACGAGGAGGTCGAGCTCCTGAAAGCTGCCCTCGTCGAGGAGGTAGTGTATGCGTTCTCGGGCCGTGAACTTCCCGCGCGATTTCTGCGCCTCTACGCGCACCGGGCCTCCTCCCGCCATGGCCTTCTCCACGGCCGCGCGCATCTTCTGGATGCTCGGCGCCGCGGGCCGGGGCGCCTTGGCCTTCTTGGTCGTTTCTTTTTCCATGTTCAGTCTCCCGTAAAAACGACGGCGAGCATCGCGCCCTGGACTTGTTCGTAGGCTAGGCGCACGCGCGGTGAGCCCAGCTCGCGCCAGATCTCGGCAGGCAGGCCGGTGAAAGTCACGTCTTCCGCCTCGGGGCGCACGGCGCGCGCATCCGCGCCCAGGCCCAGGCCAAGAAGCTTGAGCGCGGCTTCCTTGGCCGTCCAGAGGCGCGCCTGGGCCTCGGGGGAGTCGGGCCCTGCCGAGCGGTTTTCTATCGGTGCGGACACGAAGGCGATCACCTCGGCCGGGCGCGCGACGACGGTTTCTAGATCCACGCCGACGCGGCGGCCGGCGCCGCCTACGGCGGCCGCGCCCCCTTCGGCGCAGTGCGTGATGGAGAAGGAGGGGGCTGCGGCCATGGCCCCCGGAGGCAGGCGCAGGAACGGCCGTCCCGCGTCGTCGTTGAATATTTCCAGCTCCCGCGGTTCGGCGATCCAGCCTTCCTCTTCGGCGAAGTGCTCGGCGAGGGCGCGCTTGGCGGCCAGGCGCCCCGCGAGGCGGTCGCGCAGGCGCCGGGGAGGCAGAGACTTCAGCTGCGAAAGCTCCTCAGCCGAGAAGCGGGCGCGGATCTCGGGCGGCAGAGCCTCAGCGCGTTCGGCCTCCTGGCGCGTGCAATAGGCGAGGCGGTAGGGCGGGCGGCCCTTATGCGCGGTCATCGACGTGTCATTATACTCATTCCATTCAACCTTGACACCCCGCTTCCGCATGGATAACATAGCCTCATGAACGGGTTCTGGACGGACGGCTGGTTCTACATTTCCTCGGTGGGCCTGCTCGTCAGCGGGGTCCTCTTCTTCGTTCTTCTCGGTCAATATCGCGCCGCGGCGGAGGCCGCCGACCGGGGCGAGCCCGCGGCGGAGCCCGAGACGCCGCCTTCGCCGGTGCAGCCCCTCTACGTCGAGGAGACGGCCGCGGCCGCGCGGGTCGTTTCGGCCCCTCTCAAGACCCCGAAAGACCAGATGCCCGCGCCCGAATCCTCCGACGTCATCAGCCCTAGCGTCGTCTATCTCCAGAACCTGCAGACCATCAAGACCCAACTGGAGGGATTGCACGGAGAGATCCTGGAACTGAGCAAGCGCGTCGACGCCGTTTCCGGCCGCGACGCAGCCCTCATCGAGCGCCTGAGCGACATCGCCCGCGCCGTTGAGGGCCTCAAGTCCGCCGCCGCGGCGGGCGCCACGGCGGCCCCCAAGCGCGCCCGCAAATTCGTTCCGGAGAAGGCTCCCGAGCCCGCGCCCGCGCCGGTCCCTGTCGAGAATCCGGCTCCCGTCGCCGAGTTGAAGATCGAGCTCGGGCCCGCCCCCGGGCCCTCCTCGAAAAAGCCGGCGGCTGCACCGCAGTCCGAGCCCGCGCCTGAACCCAAACCGGCGTCCTCTGCGGATGAGACTATGCGTCTTGATCTCACCGCCGCGATCGAGTCACAACTCGCCAAAAAGCCGGCCCCCACGATCGAGCCGGTCTCCCCGCCCCCTCAAGACACCGACGCGTCCGGCTCGGAGAAGCCCGCGCGACGGGGGCCCGTCTGGCCGGTCTGACCTCCCTCGCCGCACTGGTCCTGTGCGGACTGTCGCCGGCGGCATCCGCGGGGCTCCTCCCCAATGGGGCCTTCTCCTCCAAGGCCTCCGGGACCACTTCCGCCGCGTTCCTGAAAACTCCCATCGGAGCGCGCTCCGCCGCGCTGGGCGGCGTCCAGGCCGCCGACGCCTCTGGGGCCGAGGACATTTTCCAGAATCCCGCGGCCCTGGCGCGCCTGGAGCCCGAGTCCCCCTGCGAAGCGGCTATGGGCTACGACGCGCTCCTGGAGACCTCCTACCGGGGCGCCATGGCCTTCGCCCGGCCGCTGGGCCGCGCCGGCGCTCTGGGACTGGGCCTCGTCTACGCCTCGCAGGGCGCGCAGACCGCCTACGACGGCCGCGGCGACTCGACGGGGCGGTTCACCCCCCTGGACCTCTCCCTGGGCGCGGCTTACGCGCATCGCCTGGGCTCGGCCCTCCTGGGCGCGGGCTTCAAGCTCATCCGCTCGACTCTCGTCGACCGTAGCGGGATGACGGTCGCCGCGGACCTGGGCCTCGTCTTCAAGCACGTCGCGGACCTGGGCGATGGTCCGTTCGATGCGGGCGCCTCCGTCTCCAACCTGGGTCCTCCCCTCAAGCTGGGCGAGACCGCCGACCCCCTGCCCTTGCGTGCGCGAGCCGGCGGTGTGTGGCACCTCTCGAGCACCTTCGATGCCGCCCTTGACGTGGTCTTTCGGGTCGACCAGGATCCCTCCGCAGCCCTGGGCCTGGAGGCGCGCCTGCCCGCCTCCTCTTGGGGTTCCGCGAAGCCGTGGTTTGCCGCCCTGCGCGCCGGTTACGATCAGAATCGCGCGCGCGGCGTGGACGGCCTAGTCGGGATGTCGGCGGGCCTGGGGTTCGACTTCTCGACCCTGCGCGCGGACTACGCCTGGGTGCCGATGGGCGACCTGGGCATGACGAACCGCATTACCCTCGCCTTCCGCTTCTAGTCGCGTCGAACGGCGGCTAGAAGCGGTATTTCATGCCGGTGCCCACGGTGTGCGCATAGTAGTTGCGAATCGGATTGACTCCCAGGAAGATCGACGCGTTGCTTGCGTCGCGCAGGGCCACGTTGCTGTAGGCGAAGTCCGTGGCGTCGAACTTCTCATAGGCGTAGTTCGCCGCCAGCGTCAGGGACGCCGTCATCTTGTATTCTCCTGCCGCCCGCAGCGTCTGCAGCATGCGCTTGCTCGTCGGAAACGAATTGTAAGGGTCGGTCGCGGTGCTCGCCAATCTTCCGGCATACATGGTATCGAGGTTCTGTATCGTCGAAGTGATGTCGTAGCCGAGCATCGTCTTAAGCTTGGCTAAGGGCAGCCAGGTCATCGACAGACCGGCGATGTGCGACTGGTCCCTCATGCGGTTTTCCCACACGCTGCGCGGATCGCCCAACATGATGCTCGTCGATCCGGGATTTTCACCAGGCAACGAGTATCCGGTCGCGGAATTGCCGGCGCCGGACGTCTGGCTTGACTTCAGATAGCGGGTTCCCACGTCGTAGGAGTAATAGCCGTTGACCACGGTGTTGCCGATGACCGGCAGCGAGAAATCCAAGCCGACGGACTTGGTGATGTCCGAGGTGATGCCGAACAGACCGGGATAGACGAACGGGTCTCCTCCGGTCGGGTCGCCCTTGCCGAGGCGGTATTTGTCCTCGGTCAGTCGTGCGCTGAAGCTTACGTTGACTTCTCCGGGCGCCCACTGCACCTGCATGCGGGCCGTGTTTCGGTTGCGGTCCGCCACATCGATACGGCGCAGTCCCGGATGTTCGGTGAAATACGTCCGGTTGGTGACGGTCGAGAGAACCGTCGGGTATTCGGAAATGTCCATACCATTGCCGCGGCGCCCGCTCATCAGATAGGACATGTTCATGAACAAGTCCTTGCTCGGGCGGATCAAGAAGCCGGCCGAGATGGTGTCCTCCTTGCTTTTCGGAATCTCGCGGGTCTTCTTCTCGTATTTATGCGACAAATCGAGGTCTCCGGAGAGCCACGAGGTGATCTCGTAGTCGAGCTTCAGGGCGGTCTTGTCCTCGCGAAACTGCTCGCGGGGGGTGCGAGCGTTCTCGGAGTGCCAGACCTGGTCGAACACGGCCCAACCCGGCACGTCGTACTGGGTGGACTTGTTCTCCATGATGTAGGCGTCATGCGTGAGCGAACTCTTCAGCCAGGAGAGCGGACGGGAGGTCAGCTTGAACAGATAGGTATAGACGTCGATGCGGCCGTCCACCGTTTCCGAGGGGCGGTTGGCGGGGTCGAAGGCATTGAAGGTCAGTCCTGCCGCGGCCGCAACGGCATTGCCGGTATTCATCCCGGTGTTGATGGTGTAGGGCAGCATCTGACTGTTCGCCGTCCACCGCTGGTAGCCGCCCTCGAAGCTGAATCGGCCGTTCATCGGCAGGGCCGCCCCGCCCTCGAGCTTGAAGGCATGGGCCCGGTTGTCCGGGGCGTTGGCCAGAGCGCCCTTGGCCGAGCTGTCTCCGGCCGAGTACTGGTTGGAAGAGGCGTAGTTGTCGGAGTTGCGCTTGGGGTTATCCCAGAACAGGTTCGGAATATTGTTGTTGAAGTCCGAGAGCCTGTAGTTGAACGCCAACTGGTATTCCTTCTTGGCCAACTGCATGTCCAGGTAGGCCTCGTGGGTTTCCCAGTCGACCGGAGCGGCGAGCTCGATGGCGTTCGAGAAGCCGAAGGACGCCTCCTGCGCCTTCGTCCCGCGCCTTGTCCGCCTCAGCGAGCCGAACTCCACCATGAAGTCTTTGCCCGGGTGGAAGCGAAGGTCGACGTTGGCGCTCTCGATGTCGAAGCCGAGAGGGACATACGGCGCTCCGCTCAGCGCGGAGGAGACGTTCGTGTTGAAGCTGCTCTGCATGGAGGCGTTACGCCAGGCTCCGTCGAGTTTCATCGTGTCATTACCCGCATACCTGAAGGGCGAGCGCGCCTCATTGGAGAAGAGGTGAGGCATCTTGTCGTAACCGATCTCCCACGTCATCTTGCCGGCCTTGCCTCCTTCCATATTGAGGTTCTGGTTGTTGAGGCCGACGTTCGTGGCGTTGAATTCGAACATGTAGTTGGTCGTGTCGAACTCCACGCTGTAGCGTTCGAGAATGAGGCCGTTTGGAATTTCCCCATATTCGGTCGGATTTGCGCTCGGTGCGCCCAGGAAGGTCTTCTGATTGCGGTTCTGGACCTTCATGTCGATTTCTTGGCTGACCTCGGCCCACGCCTGCGCTGCATGAACCGACATGACCGCCGCAAGTAACAGTTTCAGGCGTTTGATCATAATTCTCTCCCCTGTATTACCGGTTAAGCCATTTGCCCGACGGATGGTTCGACCCGTGGATGGCGAAGTGGCAGTTCACGCAGCCCTTGTAGGCGAGGCGGTTCGAGGCGAGGTCGCTGACCGTGTTGCCGTACGCCGTGGCCGGATGTCTGCCGCCGACGTGGCAGCGCTGGCACAGCATGGGAGCGCGGGTCACGAGCATCTTCTCGTTGTGCGAGCCGTGAGGATCGTGGCAGGTCGCGCAGTTCTCTCGCGCGGGAGCATGGTCCCACATGAACGGTCCGCGTTTGTCTTGGTGGCACTGGTAGCAGGTCTCGGGCACGGTGTTTTTGACCAAGAGTTTGTCGGCGGAAGAGCCGTGGGGATTGTGGCAGCCGGTGCAGCCCATCTTGCCCTCGACGAGGGGCATGTGACCCGATTTGCGGATTTGAGCTTTCTTCTCGGCGTGGCACTGGTAGCATGATTCCGCCGGCGAGGCCTTCTTGAGCAGAGGAGCCTTGCCTCCGTTGACCTGGTCGGCGTGCATTCCGTGGCAGTTGACGCAGGAGACGTTCTTCATGTCGTGCGTGGAGCCCTGCCAGTGCATCCGCTTGCCTCCTTCATGGCACTGGAGGCAGACGGCGGAGGCTTGCGCTCCCTTGAGTTTCGCGGGATTCTTGATGGTCGCAAAGCCGGGTTCGCTCGTTTTGCCCCCGGCGGCGGCGTGCAGGGAGCCGGGGCCATGGCAGGTCTCGCAGCTCTTCTCAAACTCGATGCCTTTGGCGTTGGCCAAGGCTTTCGCGTGGATGTTCTTCTTAAACGACTCATGCGACGTATGACAGCCAAGACACGAGGAAGCTCCGATTGGTTCGGCGGTCTTTTCTTGGGCGGTCGCTCTGTTGACGAAGGCGACGGCCATCAGCGCGCAGAACGCCAGCGCGCTCATGATTTTGTTTTTATAAATCATTCTTCCCCCTCTTTATCTGCGGCCTTTCGGGCCGATTCGGCGTGACGCATAGATTCATCAGCCTACTTAGCAACAATCCTGCTCGCTTCCCTAATATGAACAGGATCGGGGCCTTGCTCATCTCGTCCTCCGGAGGACTTCCAGCATCTCGCGGTGGACTAGGCCGTTGCTGGCCAAAGTCCGCGCGCCGAGGCGCGCCGGGTCGGTCCAGGGACGCCCCGCGAAATCGGTCACCTTCCCCCCCGCCTCGGCCACCAGCAGCCAGCCCGCGGCCACGTCCCAGGGGCTCAATCCGTATTCCCAGAAGCCGTCCACGCGCCCGGCCGCGACCCAGGCCAGGTCGAGCGCCGCGGAACCGGAGCGGCGCACGTCGTGGCAACGCAGGAGGAAGGACTTCAAGCGCGCCAGATAGAAGTCGGCGCGCTCGGCGCGGTCGTAGGCGAAGCCGGTGACGAGAAGAGAGTCGGCCACGCGGCGGGTCCGGGTGACTTGCATCCTGCGCCCGTTCATGGTCGCTCCGCGTCCCTTCCCGGCCAGGAAGAGCTCGTCGCGGAAGGGGTCGTAGATTCCCGCCAGGAGGGGCCGGCCGCGCCGCAGGACGCCGATGGAGACGCAGGATGCCGGATAGCCGTGGGCGTAGTTCGTGGTGCCGTCAAGCGGGTCGATGAGCCAGAGGTGCTCCGCGCCCGTGTCGCGGACCCCGTCTTCCTCGGCGAGGTAGTCGTCGCCGGGGAAGGCGCCGCGGATCACGGCGAGGATCTCCTTCTGGCTTTCCAGATCCGCGGCGGTGACCAGGTCGGCGCGGCGTTTGTGTCGGTAGCCGACGCGGCCGAAGCGGCGGCTCAAGACGCGTCCCGCCCGTCGCAGGGCTTCGAGGAGGGCCTCTCGCCGTTTCACGCGCGGGCTCCGAGGGCTCGGGCGGCGGCCGAGGCGAAGGAGCCGGCGTCGGGACGAGGGGCGACGCCGGCGGGCGCTACGCCCAGGGCGCGCAGGGCCGCGGCCGTCGTCGGGCCGATGGCGACGGCCGCGACCGTCCCGAAGACCCGGCGCATCCGCGCGCGGCCCAACAGGCCCGCCGCGGACTTGACGGCCGAGGGAGAGGCGAAGAGCACGGCGTGCGCCCCGCGGGCGAGCGCCTCGCGCAGCCTGCGCAGGCCGGCCTTGTCGGCCGAGGTCCGGTAGGCCGCGGCCAGGGTCACGCGCGCGCCCGCGGCGCGCAGGAGCCGCGGGAGGGCCTCGCGTCCGCGCTCGGCGCGCGGCAGGAGGACGCGGCAGCCCCGAGGCAGTCGCAGAGAGGCGGCCAGGCCTTCGGCCCGACTGTCCTCCGGGATGACGGCGCAGGCCCAGCCGCGGGCGCTCAAGGCCTCGGCGGTCGCCGGCCCCACCGCGGCCACGACGCGGGGAGGAGCAGGGCGCTTGCCGATGATCCTCTTCGCGCGCGAGAAAAACATGTCCACGGCATTGGCGCTGGCGAAGACAACGGCCTCGAAGCGGCTCAGGCCACGAAGGGCCTCGTCGAGGGTCCGCCAGGACCGGGGCAAGACGATGACGATGAGCGGGGCGAAGACGACGCGCGCGCCCCGCGCGCGCAATGCCGCGGCCAGGCGCGCGGACTGGGCGCGGGGCCTGGTGACGACGATGGTCTTTCCTGCGAGCGGCTGCGTCATGCCCTTCATTCTATAATAATCCTTCATTTGACACCCCCCTCAAACGCGTGCGATAATAACCCCGTTCCTTTCCCTATGGGCTGGTTCCAGAAGAAACCCTCTCGGTCGCTTGCGCCGGACGCCGCTAAGACGTCTTCGTCCCGCGCGTCCAAGGGCCTGAAGATCTCGTCGCTCCTCTGCGATGAGACCGTCCTCTTCCCCGCCGAAGGCCAGGACAAGGCCGCGGTTATCGAGGCGCTGGCCCGGGCCGTGTGCCGCCGCGCCGCAATCGCCGACTGGACCGTCTTCTTGAACAAGGTCCTGGAGCGCGAGCAGGGCATCTCGACCACGCTCGACACGGGCCTGAGCTTGCCGCATGCGCGCATGGACGGCATCGACGGCATCCTGGCCGGGGTGGCCGTGCTCAAGACGCCCATCCCCGACCCGAAGCAGAGCGACCTCTCCATCCGCGTGATGTTCCTGTTCTTCTCCCCCAATAAGCAGGAGGCATTCTCCTTGCACCTGCAACTCCTGCGCGGGGTCTCCTCGCTCTTCCAGCCGGCCCTCATCGACCAGATCACCGCGGCCTCCACTCCCTCCGTAGTCCTCGAGCTGGTCCGCAAACTTGAAGCCTGAGCCCTGCCCGGGCCGGCGCGTCACCGAAGTCGTCGTGTTGAACACGGCGATGCTCACCTTCATCTCCTTCTGGCACGCGGGGGCGATCGTCCTCTGCGACATGGCCTCGACGGCCTGGTACATCGGCGGCATCGTGGAAACGGCCATCGGTCCCGCCGCTCCGTGGTTCATCGTCGGGGTGATGTTCTTCGCCGCACCCGTGCTGGCCCTCTACGTGGAGGGCTCGAGCATGTTCGTGCGCGGCGGGGTCTATAAGGTGGTGCGCGAGTCGATGGGCGGGACGCTGGCCAAGGTCTCGGTCTCGGCCCTGATGTTCGACTACGTGCTGACCGGCGCCATCAGCTCCGTCTCCGCCGGGCAATACCTGGCGGGACTCGTCAACTCCGCCTTCCCTCGATTGAGCATCCATTGGTCGGTGGATCCGAAGCTGTTCTCGGTCGCCTTCGCCTTGGCCGTCGTCGCCTACTTCTGGCGCCAGAACATCCGCGGCATCGAGGAGTCCTCCGACAAAGCGGTCAAGATCATGTCCCTCGTCGGGGTGATGGCGGTGGTGACTTTCGCGTGGTCGGCCTACACCATCGCGGTGCGCGGCTTCCACTGGCCCTCGTTCGAGACGAGGTTCACCCCCGAGTCCCTCGGCTGGCTGGCTTCCGGTCAATGGCACAAGAGGATTGGGTTGTTAGGCCTGGTGATCGCTTACGGCCACGCCTTCCTAGGCATGAGCGGCGTGGAAACGCTGGCCCAGGTCTACCGGGAGATGGAAGCTCCCAAGCTGGTCAACCTCAAGCGCGCCGCGCTCCTGATCTTCTTCTCCGCGCTCGTTCTGACCGGAAGCGTCTCTCTCTTGGCCGAGGGCCTCATCCCGGACGCCATCCGCGGCCGCTACACGGACAATCTCCTCTCCGGTCTGGCCATGTCCATGGCCGGGCCGCATTGGGCACTGCTCCTGCTCCAGGCCTTCGTCGTGTTGGTCGGCGTGCTGATCCTCTCAGGCGCGGTCAATACCTCCATCATGGGTTCCAACGGCGTCATGAATCGCCTCGCCGAGGACGGCATCATGCCCGAATCCCTGCGCCACCTGCACCCGCGCTTCGGAACGACGCACCGCATGATCAACACGGTGGTCGTCCTCCAGGCGCTGACCATCGTCCTGTGCCGCGGAGACATCTACCTGCTGGGCGAGGCGTATGCCTTCGGCGTGATCTGGAGCTTCGTCTTCAAGTCCGCCGCCGTGCTGGTCCTGCGCTTCAAGGACCGCTCCCCGCGCCTCTGGCGCTTCCCTCTGAACCTGCGCGCGGGCGGGTTCGACTGGCCGATCGGCCTGGCGCTGCTCTTCCTGACGCTGCTGGCGATCGGTCTGGTCAATTTCACGACGAAGAAGGTCGCCACCGTCTCCGGCCTCTCCTTCACCGCGTTCTTCTTCGTCTTGTTCACCATCTCCGAGCGCATCAACCGTCGCGTCGCCGCGCGCGCGAGCGCCGGGCACCAGGAGAAATTCAACCTGCGCCAGGCCGATGACCTCTCCGTCATCCGCGCCGAGATCGACAAGCCCAACCGCCTGCTGGTGGCGGTGCGCGACCCGAACAACCTCTACCATCTCAACAAGATCCTGGAAACCCTCGACTCGGAGACGACCGACCTCGTCGTCTTCACCTCCCGCATCCGCACCGGCCTGGGCCTCATCGATGAGACCGTGGTCATGGACCACGATGAGCAGAAGCTTTTCACCCGCATCCTGGAATTGGCCGAGAAGTCCGGGAAGTCCGTGACGCCGATGTTGGTGGTCTCCAACGAACCCTTCTACGCCATCACCCAGGCCGCGCAGGCCGTCGGAGCCTCGGAGGTCGTCTTCGGCGTCTCGGCCAAGCTCTCGACCGACGTCCAGCTCGAGCGCCTGGCCATGACCTGGGGTTCTCTCCAGCAGGACAAGAAACAGGTGCGTTTCCGCATCATCGGCCCGGGCGTCGAGCACGTGGTGGATCTCTGAGATGCCCGCGCGCAGGGTCACCAAGCACGGCGAGCGCGTCCTCAAGACGCCCTGCCCCCTCGTCGATTTCCCGGCGCTGAAGTCCGAGTTGCCCGCTCTGCTCAAGGACATGTGGGCCACGATGGCCTCGGCGCGCGGCGTGGGTCTGGCCGCGCCCCAGATCGGGTTGTCCCTGCGTCTGGCCGTCATCGACGTCAAGCCCGAGGGCAAGTCCCAGCGCCTCGTCTTGATCAACCCGGTGCTGCTCTCAAGCGAGGGCGAGCAGAAGAAGGAGGAGGGCTGCCTCTCTCTTCCCGGCGTGTACGCCAAGCTCTCTCGCGCCGCGCGCGTGCGCGTGCGGGCGCTCGACGAGCACGGCGAACCATGGGAGATGAGCGGCACGGGACTCCTCGCCCGCGCCTTCCAGCATGAGATCGACCACCTAGACGGCAAGCTCTATATCGACCGCCTTCCCTTTGAGGATCGTCTCAAGGTCCTCGACGTCGTCAAGGGCGTCAAGCCCACCTGGGACTAGGCGCGCGATGCTGAAAACCATTTTCTTCGGGACGCCCGAGACCGCCGTCGCCTTCCTGCGCAGGCTCGCCGCGCGCAGCGAGGTCCTTGCCGTGGTGTCCCAGCCGGACCGGCCTGCAGGGCGCGGCCTCGGGGTCCAGCCGACCCCCGTCAAGGCCGCGGCGCTCGAACTGGGCCTGAAGACCTTCCAGCCGGCGCGCCCTTCCGAGGTCGCCGAGGGGCTCAAAGCCCTCGCGCCGGACCTCGCCGTGGTCGTGGCCTACGGCCGCCTCCTGAGGCGCGACGTCCTGGATGCGCCGAAGCTGGGGACCCTGAACGCGCACTTTTCGCTCCTGCCCGCTTATCGAGGCGCCGCGCCGGTGCAGTGGAGCCTCGTTCGTGGGGAGAGGCGCACGGGCGTGACCTTATTCTGGCTCGACGAGGGCATGGACACGGGCCCGATCCAGTCCGTGATCGAGACGGACATTAAGGACGACGAGGATGCCCCGTCTCTCCTAGCACGGCTGACCGAGCTCGGCGTCGACCTCCTGGACCGCACACTCGCGGACCTGGAGGCCGGCCGGATCGTCCGCAGGCCGCAGGAGGGCACGGCGAGCCTTGCGCCCCTCATCAAACGCGAGGACGCCCTCATCGACCTGAGCAAGCCCGCGTCGGAGATCCACGCCTTGGTCCGCGGCTTTCGGTTGTGGCCGCGCGCGGCGCTCGAAAAGGGAGGCCCCCGGGTCCTGGTTTTGAAGACGGCCCTTCCGGATCTCGGCGACCCTCCGGGGACAGGGCGGCCCGGCCGCGTCCTGAGCGTTGAACGCGGGCGGGGTATTTTGGTAGAATGCGGGTCTCGCAGCCGTCTGTGGGTCCTCGCCGTACAACCTGAGGGAAAAAAGACGCTGAACGCTGCGGATTTCGCCAACGGCCTCCGTGTGGCCGAAGGTGATTTTTTGCCGTTCGTCAAAGACCTTTGATGACCAAGAGCGAGAAGGCGACGTACTGGGAGGCGACCGCCGTCATGGCGACCTTCCTCGCGTTCGCCCTTTGGGCCGTGAACTGGGGCCTAGCGGGACTCATCCATGGCCGCAGGACTCAGATCGTGCCCGACCTGAAAGGCCGATCCATCGCCGCCGTTCTCGACATTCTCGCCCCTTTGAACCTGGGCCTGCGCAAGAACGGCGTCGAGTTCGACGCCGCGGTCCCCATCTCCTCCGTCGTGCGCCAGGAGCCGCCGCCCGGCGCCGTCGTGCGCGAGGGAAAGACCATCCGCGTCATCATCAGCCAGGGCGGGCAGACCGTGCTCGCCCCCTCCCTGACGGGCCTGCCCCAACGCAACGCGGAGATGATGCTCCGGCAGAGCCAGCTCGTGCTGGGCGAGGTAAGCGAGGCCTACTCGCTCAAGTTCGAGAAGGGCATGGTCCTCTCCCAGGATCCGAAGGCGGAGACCAGCGTCGAGCGCGACGCCATGATCAACCTCGTCGTTTCCGGGGGCGCGCCGCCCGCGGACGTGGCGCTCATGCCGGACTTCCAGCGCAAGACGCTCGACGAGGTCCAATCCTGGGCAGCGGGCGCCGGCGTCAAGCTCGAGGTCAAGAGCGACCCCAGTTCCCTTTTCCCCAACGGGACCGTGATGACCCAGTTTCCCTCTCCGGACGCCGTGCTCTCCGGGGACGCGCGGGCGGTCGTGAGCGTGAGCGGGCGCAAAGGCTCCGCGCCTTCGGCGACGGCGTCCAAGATCTTCCGCTACGAGCTTTCCCAGGGCGGGTCGGACAGCCAGGTGCGCATCCTGATCTCGGACAAGTACGGCGAGCGCGAGCTCTTCAACGGCCTGCGCAAGCCGGGCTCGAAGATCGAGGTCCCGGTCCAGTCCGCGGGCGGAGCCCGCGTGAAGATATACCTGAATGGGATCCTCGTCGAGGAGAGGGACCTTTGATCGTGGCGGCCAAGACCCCGGTCGTCGTCCCCTCGCTCTTGGCGGGAGACCTCTCGCGCCTCGGCGAGCAGTTGGACTCCGTTAAAGCAGCGGGTTGTTCCTGGGTCTCGGTGGACGTCATGGACGGACATTTCGTGCCGAACCTGAGCTTCGGTCCCGACTTCGTCATTCTGGCCAAGAAGCACGGCTTCTTCGTGGACGCTCATCTCATGGTCGCCAACCCCGAGGCCGCAGCGCCCTGGTTCGCCTCAGCGGGAGCGGACATCGTCACGGTCCACGTCGAGGCGGTCAAGGATGTGAAGTCCGCGTTGCGGGGAATCCGCGCGCTCGGACGCAAGGCGGGTCTCGCGGCCAAGCCTCGGACGCCGATCGACGCAATCCTGGCAGTGCTCGACGAGTGCGACCTGGCCTTGGTCATGGCCGTCGAGCCCGGCTTCGGCGGGCAGAAGTTCATGGCCGACATGATGCCGAAGGTCTCCGCTCTGCGCGCCGCCGTCGACGCGCGCGGCCTCGACTGCTGGGTGCAGGTCGACGGGGGCGTCGGTCTTCTCAATATCTCGCAAGCCGTCGCGGCCGGGGCGGACAGCTTGGTCGCCGGCTCGGCCGTTTTCGGAGAGAAGGACCCCGTCGCCGCTTTTCGCGCGCTCGAGGCGAAAGCCCGGGCCGCAGACGGAGACTAGACGTCGCGCGGCGCAAGCCGCAACGGAGGAACACATGGCCGTCGTCATCAGGTTGCAGCGCACGGGCAAGCCGCACCAGCCCTATTACCGCGTGGTCGCCATCGAGAAGGCCCGCGCGGCTTCGGGCCGGCCCGTGGAGGTCCTGGGCACCTACAATCCCCGCGAGGAGACCGCGGGCAAGAAGATCGTCCTCAACGGCGACCGCTACGAGCATTGGATCAAGGTCGGCGCCCGGCCGTCCGACACGGTCTTCGCGCTCGTCAAGTCGTACAAGAGAGCCGCGGCGGCCAAGTAAGGCTATGAAAGATCTGGCGCTCTTCATCATTCAACGGCTCGCGGGCAAGCCCGAGGCAGCCTCGGTGACCGAGTTCATGGATGGCGATACCGCCGTTTTGAAGCTCGTCGTCGCCGAGGAGGACAAGGGCAAGATCATCGGCAAGCAGGGCAAGGTGGTCAAAGCCATCCGGTCCCTGGTGGGAGTGGCCGCGTCGAAGGCGGGCAAGAAGGCGGTCGTGGAGATCGACTAGAACGTGAGGATCGATTTCGTGACGCTCTTCCCGGATATGTTCGCGTCCATCATGGACGCGAGCATCTTGTTGCGCGCCCAGGAGAAGAGCCTGCTCTCCTGGGGCTGCGTGAACCCGCGCGACTTCTCCGAGGACAAGCGCCGCAAAGTGGACGATCGTCCTTTCGGAGGCGGTCCCGGCATGGTCATGATGCCGGGGCCCTTGGCGATGGCCGTCGAGAGCGTCATGACGAAAGGCGCGAAGGTTCTCTGCATGTCCCCGCAGGGCGATCCGTTCGATGACCGCAAGGCGTCCCGGCTGGCCCAGGAGACGCACCTCGTGCTCGTTTGCGGTCGTTACGAAGGCGTCGACGAACGGGTCATGCCGTTGTTCGACGAAGAGATATCGATCGGAGACTACGTGCTCACCGGCGGTGAGTTGCCGGCGATGGTCGTGGCCGACGCGGTGGCCCGCAAACTGCCCGGCGTGCTCAAGAAGGAGGACGCGGCCGAGAGCGAGTCTTTCGCCTCCGGCCTGCTCGATTTTCCTCAATACACGCGGCCGCGCGTCTGGCGCGGCCGCGAGGTCCCGGAGATCCTGTTCTGCGGCGACCATAAGAAGATCGCGGAGTGGCGCCGGCAGTCCGCCCGGTCCGCGACCAAGCGTAAGCGACCCGATCTGCTGTTGCGGGCGCCAAGTCCCAGGTAGATAAGAAGTCCAGGAGAACCGTATGATCGAGGTGCTCATATGATGGCTGCAATGGAAGAGAAGAAGACGACTCCCGAGTTTCGCGCTGGGGACACGGTCAAGGTGCACATGAAGGTCAAGGAAGGCGACAGCGAGCGCGTCCAGGTCTTCGAGGGCACCGTGATCAGCCGCCGCGGCCGCGGCGCGAGCGAGACCTACACGGTCCGCAAGGTGTCGTTCGGCGTCGGCGTCGAGAGGACGTTCCCTATCTCCACGCCTCACGTGGAGAAGGTGGAGCTGGTCCGCGCGGGCAAGGCGCGCCGCTCGCGTCTGTACTACTTGCGCGGTTTGACCGGGAAGTCCGCTCGTCTCGACGAACGCGAGACCGGCGAAGCCGGCGTCCAGCCCGAAGCGAAGCCCGCGGCCCACAAGACCGAGGCTCCCAGGGTCTCCAAGCCCGAGACCCACAAGAAGGGCGAGGGCGCCGCGGCCGTCGCCAAGTAGATTTTGGACGGCCGGCGTTTCGACGATGACGCGAGGCGGCGCGCCCCGGGCGCGCGTCTCGTGGGCGTCGATGAAGCCGGCCGGGGCCCCTTGGCGGGGCCCGTCGTGGTCGCGGCCGTGTCTCTGCCGGAGGACTCTTCTCCGGGATTGGACGAGGTCCGCGACTCGAAAATGATGACCCCGAGGAACCGGGAAAGGCTCTTCGGGGTCATCGTTTCCGAGGCCTTGGCCGTTTCCGTGGCTTGGGCGCATCCCGGGGCCATCGACGAATACAATATCCTGAAGGCGACCTTGACCGCCATGGGCCGTGCGTCGCGCCGCGCCGCGGCCAAGGCCGGCGGAAGAGCCTTCCTGGTCCTAGTCGACGGACCAAGCCGCATCCCCGACAGCGCGCTCCCTCAGGAGAAGATCGTGGGCGGGGATGCTCTCTCGCTGAACATCGCCGCCGCGAGCATCGTGGCGAAGGTTGTGCGCGACCGCTGGATGGCGCGCCTCGACCGCCGATATCCGGGCTACGGTTTCGCTCGGCACAAGGGCTACGGCACCAAAGCCCACCTCGACGCCCTCGAGAGATTGGGCCCCTGCGCGGCTCACCGCCGCTCTTACGCCCCCGTGGCGCGCTCCGTCTTGGAGACGACCAAGTGACGCGCATCGCGACCGGAAAGAAGGCCGAGGATATGGCGGCCGAGTACTTGCAGGCCAAGGGAATGATCGTGATCGAGCGCAATTTCCGCGCCAAGACCGGAGAGATCGATCTCATCGCGCGAGACGCCGATGAGATCGTGTTCGTCGAGGTCCGCGCCCGCGCGTCGAGCGGCTACGGGGGCGCGGCGGCCTCGGTGGACGCGTCCAAGCGCCGCAAGGTCGTGCGCGCAGCATCCGTCTGGCTCGCGGCCCGAGGCTGGGACGGCCCCTGCCGCTTCGACGTAGTCGCCGTGCAGGGCGGCAGACTCGAGCACATCCCGGGGGCCTTCGAGGCCGACTCCCGATGAACGAGCTCATCGCGGAGGTCCTGCCGGACGACAGGCCTCTCCCCTTCTGGCAGCACATGGGAGAGGTCCGAGATCGCTTGATCCGCTCGGCCCTGGCCCTCCTCGTCTCGACGGCGGCCGCCTATTTCTTCCGTTTCTCGCTCTGGGACTGGGCCAAACGTCCCTTCATCGCCGCCATGGCCCGGCGCCTGCAGGTTCCGGCGGCGACCCTCCAGCCCTTCGCCTTCACGGACCTGGCCGAACCCTTCTTCTCGCTCATGAGGCTTTCCTTCTGGGCCGCGGTCTTCGCGGTCTCCCCTTATCTGTTCTACCAGGTCTGGACCTTCGTGCGCCCGGCCCTGAGGGAACGCGAGAAGAAGATGGCTTCGACCTTCGTCCTGGTGACCAGCGCCTGTTTTATTTCTGGCGCGGTGTTTTCCTACTTCGTGATCTTCCCCATCTTGGGCGACCTCCTCCTCGATGAGGCGGTCAAGGCCGGCCTGCGCGCGAACCTGCGCCCCACCGAGTATCTCGATCTTTTCCTTTATACCGTGGCGGGCGCCGGGATCTCCTTCGAGGCGCCGGTCCTGTTTTACTTTCTGGCGCGCTTCCGCCTGGTGACCTCGCGCTCGATGCTGCGCTATTGGCGCGAGGCCACCGTCGCCATCCTTTTCGCGGCGGCCTTTCTCACGCCGGGCGACGTGATCGCGACGACGATCCTCTTCGGCGTCGTCCTTCTCGGCCTCTACTTCGTCTCGACGGGCGTCGTCTGGCTCGTCGAGCGGTCCCGCCGCGGCGGGCCGACTCCGGAGTAGGCCGCCTGGCGTTCAGCCGAGGTTCTTGAGGCAGGCTTCGGCGACGGCGGCGGCGGTCAGGCCGTACTTCTCGTAGAGCTCTTCCGGCGTGGCCGACTCCGCGAATTCGCGCAGGCCCAGGCGCACGACCGGGACCGGGGCGCCGCGCTCGCAGGCGGCTTCGCAGACGGCCGAGCCCAAGCCGCCGTTGACGTTGTGGTCCTCGACCGTCACGAGGCGCTGGGAGTCCTTGGCGAAGCGCGCGACGGCCTCGCCGTCGAAGGGAGACAGGGTCGAGGCGTTGGCCACGCGCACGGCGAAGCCCTTCTTCTCCAATTCCTTGGCCGCCGAAACCGCGTGCGGCACGGGGCCGCCCGAGGCGACGATGGTCGCCAGATATTTCGCCGGTTTCTTGGCGGGTTCGAAGACCACGTCGATCTTATTGAAGCCCCACTTGTAGTCGGGACCATGAAGATCGGCCATCTTCTGGCGGGTGAGGCGGAGGTAGACGGGGCCTTCATGAGCGAGCATCCAATAAACGGCCTGGCGCGTCTCCTCGTGGTCGGCCGGCTGGAGCACCACCATGTTGGGCAGGGCGCGCATGGCCGCCATGTCCTCCAGGCCCATCTGGGAGGTTCCGTCCTCACCGATGCCGATGCCCGCATGGGTGCCCACGAGCTTCATGTTCGTCTTGTTGTAGGCGGCCGAGATGCGGATGTTCTCCAGGCGCCCGATGAGAAAGCAGGCGAAGCTGGCCAGCACCGGGACCTTGCCCGAGAGGGCCAGCCCCGCGGCCACGCCGATCATGTTCTGCTCGGCGATGCCCAGCTCCAGATGGCGCGCGGGATACTTCTTCATGAAGGCCTGGGTCATCGTGGACTTGGAGAGGTCCGCGTCCAGGACGACGAGGCGAGGGTTGTCCGCCGCGGCTTCCAGGATGGTCTCGCCGAACGACTCGCGCGTGGCCTTAGCCATGCCGGATATCCTCGACCGCCTTGTCCGCGTCGTCTTTTTTAGGCGCGCTGCCGTGCCAGGCGATGTCGTTTTCCATAAAGGAGACGCCCTTGCCCTTGATCGTTTTCGCGACGATCGCGTGCGGCTTGTCCGCGCATTCCTGCGTCCGCGCGAACGCATCCTCGATCGCGGCGAGGTCGTGGCCGTCCACCGACCGGACGTCCCAGTTGAACGAGCGAAGCTTGTCTTCGAGCGGCTCGATGCCCATGACCCAATCGACCGGGCCGTCGATCTGGCCGTTGTTGTGGTCCACGATCGCCACGAGGTTGTCGAGCTTGAACTTGGGGGCCGCCATGAGGGCCTCCCAGCACTGGCCCTCCTGCAGCTCGCCGTCGCCGAGCACGACGTAGGTCTTCCAGGGGGCCTTGTCCATCTTGGCCGAGATCGTCATCCCGAGGCCGACCGAGAGGCCCTGGCCGAGCGAACCGGAGGAGAACTCGATGCCCGGCAGTCGCAGGCGGTCGGGATGGCCCTGGAGAGGGCTGCCGAGCTTGCGCAGGGTCATCAACCGTTCTTTGGGGAAATATCCGCGGTAAGCCATGACGGTATAGAGCGCGGGACAGGCGTGGCCTTTCGACAGGATCAACCGGTCACGATCCGGCCAGTCCGGATTTTTGGGATCGTGCTTCAAGAACTTCCAATAGAGAACGGCGAGCAAATCGATGACCGAGAGGGAGCCTCCGGGATGGCCGCTGCCGGCCGCCTCGATCATGCGGATGACGTCCACCCGCATGTCTCGGGCGAGGGCCTTCAGGTCCGCGGTCGCGATGGGCATGGAGAGATTCTACGAAAATCCGCGCTTCTTGCGGCGATGATCGCCCGAACCGCAGTCCTTAAAGTCCTAGGTGCCGTCGGGCCTTCCGGCTCAGGCGCCGTCACGGATCATGATTTATAATGAGTTGTAGGGAAACTCTGTAACTCGGGGAATCGGCCCCGGGGCATCCACGGCCCGACCTTAATCGGGTGAAACCAGAGGCTCGCGGCGTGACTGCGCCCGGGCCGCTGGTTTTTATTTTGGGGAGCTTATGAAAAAAACGGCGGACCTCGCGTTGAAAGCCCTGCTTCCGGTCCTGTTTTTAGCCGGCCCCCTGCGCGCCCAAAGCGACGCCGGTTCCGAAACCAGGACCACGTTCAAGGTTCATGAACCGGCGGAAGGCAATAGCCTCTATGTCGGTCATTATGGGGAGACCTTCCAATATTCCTACGGCTGGGTGGTTTCTGCCAGCATGCGCGCGGAGACGGAGTTCGTGCGTCTTCAACCCCGGCTCAGTCGCAGCGATGAACTTCTTGAGCGGTATCCTAGGGCGGGAGTCAAAGCGGAGTCCAAGCTGTTGAAGGATTCCGACTTCACCGCGGAGAACTTCACCCCCAAAAATCTTCTGGAGTTGGTGGTCATCCCCAAGGACGCTCCCGGCGGGTATAAGAGTCTTCGGAAGATCCGCCGCGCCAAGGAACGGGAAATGTCGGCGCATGGGCTCGACTACGAGATCGGCGACCGATGCGGCTACGGACTGCAATTCCATTTTCCGCCCGAGAGTTTCCAAGTCTGGATCAAGCGCCCTTACCGCTTGTTCCAGTGCTACTCGGAGTCGCCGAAGGCCTTTTTCATCCTGACATCCGGCGATCCCCCGATGAAAGCCGCCGACCAAGCCGGGCTCCTGATGAACCGTGAAACGGTCGAATTCCATCTCTCCAAGTACCTTTCCAGCGTCAACCCGCCGGAGAAGCCCGAGATAGACCTGAGGGGCTTCCAGGGCTTCTGGAGAGCGTGGTTGTTCATCAACGGGCCGCTGCTCCTGCTCATGGCTTTGCCCGGATCGAATCGCTTTCTCCAGCGCCTGAATTTTATCGGCTACAACCTCGTGCTTTTCATCAACATATCGGGGTTGATCGGTTTCCTCATTCCGTGCATTTCCTATGGCGCCGGCTGGGGAACCTGGCGGACCGGAGATCTCATGTTCGCCGCGCAGTCGATTCTGGGACCATGGATCTGCCGGTCTATCGCGAAGCGTTTCCACAGCGCCGACGCAAAACGCGTTTTCTGGTGGAGTTGGCTCGCGGCGGTTCCACTTGTCGCAATGGATCTTTATAACTATTTCCTCCCAGTTCCGCCTGCTGCGGTTTTTGAGATCATTAATCTTAGCACCATCGCATTCGCTATGACCGGCATGGCCTTCGGTCTGATCTTCTCCCTCGTCGTGACTCTGCCGGATCGAGGCAAGACGGAAAACGCGGGACCGCTCCTGATTTTGCTCCTCGCCCTCGCCGCGAGTCCCGCGCTGGCGAGCGAGCCATCGGATGCCGAAGCATTGGCATCAACGCCCGCCCAATTGACGAGACGTTTGCTGCATGAAAGCAAGGGAGGTCACGACTATCGGAGAGACGCGGTCGAGTCCCTCAAGCAGCTCAATGAATATTTCGACAGGCAGCGCGTCGAAGTCACGGGACTGGGGTCGTCCGATGATACATACGAGACGTTCCCGGAGATGTTCGACGGTCAAGTCAAACCGTCCTTCTTCGCCGGCAAGCTCAATGTGACATCTTGGCAGAAAGTCCAACGCCTACTGAGAAATTTCTCTGGCGTGACCTTCACCGATGACATCAATAATTTCATGACGGACAATAACGGCAACCTGAGCGACCGCGGCAAAGAAGTCTTGAAGGAATATGGGAAACTCAAGATCAATGAGATCGTCGCTCATAGCTGGGGGAGCGAACTCATCTACAACGCCATCCTCAGCGGGTATATCCAGCCTCCGAAGAAATTGACCGTGATCGGCGTTCCCGACAATCTTCTGGAAAAGTGGAATCTGCTCGCCGGTTCACGGGGACGGAGGTCCATTTTTGTAGAAGCAAGGATGATTACGCGGCGATGTGGGGCGCGAAGGTCTCGGAGGTGGCGAACCGGTTAGCGAGCCCGTGGGCGCCGAGAGGAGATCTGCTGTCTCGATGGGTCGATTACAGCGGGACGCATCGCGGCCATGGCTCCATGGACTGGTCGGCCCACGCCATCGTGGAGGATGTCGATACGATCCCGGGCTTATTGGGGCACGATAGACTCGCATACTATGGTCTGTTGCAGGAGCGTGGGATTCTGAAACAAACTGTTCACGAGCTCAACCGGCTTCAAGGCCGGGCGGTTGAAGTTGAAATCACGCGCCAGAAGGATGCCGACTGGAGCATCTACTATAATCAGGCGCTCAACCTGATCGCCGATGCAAAAAAACGCCAATCGGCTTTGCAAGAGGCCGCAGTGAGGCAGCAGGAATGGGCCAGGCAACTTGAAAGAATTCGAATGCGGGCGGATATCCAGAACTCGCTTGACATCATGCGGCAGATGGTCCAGTCCGCCTGCCGCGATGACTCCGGTCTAACCGCCGATGACAGCAGGAATTTTTTGCTGGCATTCGATCGTCTCTTCAACTACGGGACGGATGAGGGCTATCCTCCCAATGCCGCTCTCAATGGGCTCTCAGGCTGCGCATGGGATTTGCTCCATGAACTGCTGCAGGGCAGCCAACGCCTCGATCCGGGTGGCGCCGAGCCCGCGAATGAGATGGCTCATCAGGCTTACCGGCAATATCATCAGACCGACGACGTCGATGTCGACGGCGATCCCGGTCCGTCCCCGCGCGGATGCGGCAATCGCCAGCCGGCTTCCAACGGATGGGGAAGCGGCAGCTATCGGCCCTGCCCCTGAAGCGGAGGCGACCGCGCGATGTGATAGAATCTCACCGTATGGAGATCAAACAGTACGTCGGCTCGATCCGCTCCGCGACGGCCTACATCAAGAAGAAGGCCCCCGGTTTGCGCCCTGAGATCGGCTTCGTCCTGGGTTCGGGCCTGGCCAAGGCCGTTCCCCCTCTCCAGAAGACGGTCACCATCCTCTACAACGACATTCCGGGATTTCCCCGCACCACCGTCCCCGGCCATGAGGGCAAGCTGATCCTAGGACGAGCCCACGGACGCACGGTGGCCGTCATGCAGGGACGTTTCCATTATTACGAGGGTCACGCGATGGAGTCCATCGCCCTGCCCGTGCGCGCCATGGAGTACCTGGGCCTCAAGTCGCTGATCGTGACCGCGGCGGTCGGCTCCATGCGCGAGAAGATCAAGCCCGGCCACTTCACCGTGCTGACCGATCACATCAACTTCATGGGCCGCAACCCTCTCCGGGCGTTCCATGAGGAAGAGTTCGGGACCATGTTTCCCGACATGACCGACGCCTACGACCCGCGTCTGAGCCGGATCATCCTCTCGGTCTGCCGCAAGCGCAAAGTCGTCTCTCACCAGGGCGTCTACCTGGCCGTGGGCGGCCCCTCCTACGAGACCCCGGCCGAGATCCGCGCCTTTCGCGCCCTCGGCGGCGACGTGGTGGGCATGTCGGTCGTGCCCGAGGTCGTCCCCGCGCGGCAGATGGGCGTCGCCACGGCCGCGCTCGTGTGGACCTCGAACATGGCCGCGGGCCTGCCCGGCTCCATCCAGAACCACGGCGATGTCCTCGCCCTCGGCGCCCGGGTTTCCGATGCCCTGCGCGCCGTCCTCTCCGACCTCATCCGAGAGATCTAGGCCGGGCATGATCTTCCTCGACCTCATCGCCAAGAAGCGCGACGGGGGCCGCCACACGCCCGAGGAGCTGGCCTTCGTCGCGCGCGGCGCGGCCCGGGGTTTGGTCCCCGACTACCAGCTGGCCGCCTGGCTCATGGCCGTGGTCTGCCGGGGGATGGATGAGCGCGAGACCGTCGAATTCACCCGCGCCATGGCTTGCTCAGGGAGATCCCTGGGCCTGGACGGCGTCGCGCGTCCCAAAGCGGACAAGCACTCCACGGGCGGAGTGGGCGACGGCGTCTCCCTGGCCTTGGCGCCGCTGGCCGCGGCTTGCGGTTTGGCCGTGCCGATGATGTCGGGCCGCGGATTGGGGCATACCGGAGGCACGCTCGACAAACTCGAGTCCATCAAGGGCTTCAAAGTCCGGCTGGGGCTGGCCACCATCCGCCGCCTCGTGCGCACGCTCGGCGTGTGCATGTTCGGCCAGACCGGCACGCTGGCCCCCGCCGACCGCACCCTCTACGCCCTGCGCGACGCGACCGCGACCGTGCCGGCGCGACCCCTCATCGTGGGCAGCATCCTCTCGAAGAAAGTCGCCGAGGAGCTGGACGCCCTGGTGCTCGACGTGAAGGTCGGCTCCGGGGCGATTTTCCGCGACGCGCAGAGCGGCCGGAAACTCGCGCGCGCCCTGGTCAAGACCTCCAAGGGCCTGGGTATGCCGACCGTGGCCGTGCTCACGGCCATGGAGCAGCCGCTGGGGCGCTATGTGGGCAACGCCTTGGAGATCCGGCAGGCCCTGATGATCCTAAACGGCGATGAGACCTCCGCGGACTATCTCGAATGCCTTCTCACCATCGGCGGCTGGATGTTGAAGCTCTCCGGAATGGCGAAGACGGCGGGGCAGGGCGCCGCGATGATGCACGAGCGGATCAAGGACCGGTCGGGCCTGCGGCTCTTTCGTGAGATGGTGAAGGCCCAAGGCGGAACGACTTCCGTCGTGGACGACCCCTCCCTTCTGCCGAAGGCAAAGCGCTCGCGCCGGATCCTCTCGACTATGGACGGATACATCACGCGTCTCGACGCCCGCCGAATCGGTCACGCCGCCGTGCTTCTTGGGGCGGGGCGCGCCTATCAAGAGCAGGAACTGGATTACGGAGCCGGCTTGGAGTTGATCCGGAAGGTCGGTGATCATGTCAAAAAAGGCGAAAGGATCGCGGTGATCCATGCCGCCGATGAGGCCAAGCTCACGCTCGGCGAGAAGAAATATCGAGAGGCCTTGAAGGTCGGTCCGAACCGCCCGCGCCAGTCGCCCGTCGTCCTCGAGATATTGAAATAGGAGACGCCATGCCGAATCTTTTCGTCAGCGATCACCCCCTCGTCGCCGACAAGCTCGCGCGGCTGCGCGACAAAGAGACCAACTCCCAGGGCTTCCGCCGCCTCATGGCCGAGGCGGCCATGCTTCTGGGCGGCGAGGTCTTGAAAGGCGTGCGCACTCGCAGGGCCGCGGTGCAGACCCCCCTCAAGAGCGCTCCCGCCGTCGTGCTCGACCAGCCCCTGGCCTTCGTCGCCGTCCTGCGCGCGGGTCTGGGCATGACCCCGGGTTTGCTGGAACTGGCTCCCCAGGCCAGCATCGGTCATATCGGGCTTTACCGCGACGAGAAGACGCTCAACCCCGTGTGCTACTACGTGCGCCTGCCCAAGGACTTGAAGGACCACTTCGTCGTTCTCTGCGACCCCATGCTCGCCACCGGCGGCTCGGCCGCGGAGTCCATCCACATCCTCAAGACGGACGGGGCCAAGAACATCGCCCTCCTGACCCTCCTCGCCTGCAAACAGGGCGTGGCCCGCATCCATCGCGACCACCCCGACGTGCCCATCTACACCGCGGCCGTGGACCCGGTCCTCAACGCGAAGGGCTACATCGTGCCTGGTCTGGGCGACGCCGGAGATCGCCTCTTCAACACCTAGCCTTACTTCGCGCGCTTGGCGTTCTCCGCGTCGAGCCAGATCTTCAGCGGAGCGAAATACTCCGTGATGGCGTTCGCGTCCATCTTCCGGCTTCCGGTCATGGCCTCCAGCGCGTCCGGCCAGGGGCGGCTGGCGCCCATGGCCATCATTCGGTTGAGCCGCTCCCCGGCCTTCTTGTCGTTATAGAAGGAACAGCGGTGCAGGGGGCCGATATGGCCCGTCTGCTCGCATAAGGCGCGATAGAATTGGAACTGTAGGACCTGGGCCAGGAAGTAGCGGGTGTAGGGCACATTGGCCGCCACATGGTACTTGGCCCCCGGGTCGAAGTCCGCCTCGCTGCGCTCGACCGGAGGCTTGACCCCTTGGTACTTGGCGGCCAAGTCCCACCAGGCCTTGTTGTAGTCTTCCGGCTTGACCTCGCCGGAGAAGACTTTCCAGCGCCACTGGTCCACCATCAATCCGAAGGGCAGGAAGGCCGCGCGCTCCAGGGCCATCTTCATGAGCAGTCCAAGGTCTCCCTCGGCGCCCGGGACCTTGTCGACCAAGGCGATCTGCTTGAGGTATTCCGGCGTGACGGAGAGCGCGATGGTGTCGCCGAGGGCCTCGTGGAAGCCGTCGTTGGCGCTGCCGCGCAGCAGGAAGGGCTGCGCGGCGTAGGCGCGCTGGTAGAAGTTGTGACCCAGCTCGTGGTGGATTGTGACGAGGTCCTCGGCGTTGGGCTTAATGCACATCTTGATGCGCAGGTCCTGCGAGTCCTCCACGTCCCAGGCCGAGGCGTGGCAGACGACCTCCCGGTCGCGGGGCTTGGTGAAGAGGGACCGCTCCCAGAAGGTCGGAGGCAGGGGCTCGAAGCCGAGCGAGGTGAAGAACCTTTCGCCCATGCGCGTCATCTCCTTCTCATCGGTCTTGCGGGCCTCCAGGATCTTGGTCAGGTCGTAGCCCGGGTCCGAGGAGGGCGGCGCCACGAGAGGGTAGACGTTCTCCCAGCTCTGCGCCCACATGTTGCCGAGCAGGTGCGCCGGGATGAGCCCGTCGTCGCCGACCGCCTCCTTGCCGTACTTCTCGATGAGGCGGTGGCGGGTATAGGCGTGCAGCGAGGCGTAGAGGGGCTTGAGCTGTTCCCAGAGCCTCTCCAGCTCCGCCGTGAACGCGGTCGGGCTCATGTCGTAGCGTGAGCGCCAGAGCACGCCCGTGTCCGCGAATCCCATGCCGCGCGCGCCCTTGTTGGAGAGCTCCACGAAGCGCTCGTACTTCCTGCGCATCGGCGGCGAGACCGTCCGCCAGCCCTTCCAGACCTCGAGCAACTCCTTCGGGTCGCGGCTGTCGCGCAGGATGTCCTCCATGTCCGGCAGGGTCAGGCATTTGTCCGCCGCGCGGCACCATTTGCCTTTGCCGTACTCGCCCTGGAGCCAGGCCTGGATGTCGGCGAGTTCCTTCTGCTCCCGGGGGTCCTCGGGCGCGGGCGCCGAGACCGAGAGCTTCAGCAGGAGGATCTTGCGGCGCACGTCCGCGGGGAGGTCGAGCTTCTCGTGCTTCAGGGCTTCCCCGGCCAGCTTCGCCGTTTCGACCGCGTAGGCCAGGTCGGCCGCCGCCGCCAGTTTCTCCGTGTCGTAGATGATGTAGGTCGAGTACGCCCAGTTGGCGAAGTTGTCCTTCGTGTTGAGGTCCTCGAGGGTCTTTTCGGCGCGTTCGATGAATGCCTGGGCTTGCGCCACGGTCGGCGCGGGCGCGGCGGCGCGGGCCGCTGCGGCGGCGAGCAGGGCGGCGAAGGCGAGCTTGACGGTCATCGGGGGTCTCCTGGATGCGGGCTTGGGTATAGTATGAAAAAAAAGAAAGCCCCGAGGGGTCGGGGCTTTCCGGCATCGCTGGTTATGGTGAGGCTCGGCTCTTAGGCTTTATTGCTTGCGCACTTGTTGGGCCACACGCAGGGCTGGAACTGAGCGATGGTCTGCGCGCACTTGTTGGGCCACACGCAAGGCTGGAACTGGGCGACAGGCTGTTGCACGCACTTGTTGGGCCACACGCAGGGCTGGAACTGGGCCGTCTGCGGGACGGGAGCGGCGTTCATCATCGTGACCGTCAGTATCAGGCTGAGCATTGTTTTTCTCCTTGTCCGTCTAAATCGTTTTTGCGACAACGGCAGTGTAGCGCGTCAGGGTTGCATGACCCAATGAGAGCGATCAAACGAGCGTCTTGATTCGACTCATTGACCAAGGTCAAAGGCCCTATGGGGTTTGGGGCCGGGCGCCCGACGAGAGTCGGGCCGAAAGGCCCGTCAGGAGGCGGCGCCGGCGAGGGCGCGCAGGCGGTCCTCGCCGATGATGACGAGGTCCTTTTCCCGCTTGTGCAGGATCTCGCGCTCCTCGAAATCCTTGAGGAGGCGGACGGTGGTCTCGATGGTGAGGCCCGCCATCTCGGCAAGATCGCGGCGCTTGATGCCGGCGACCACCGGGTGGGGCTTCTTGGGAGCCATCATGCGCAGGAGGGTGTCGGCCAAGCGGCCGCGCGCGGGCTTGAAGGCGATGTCGCGGGCCTTGTTCTCGCCGCGGCGCACGTCTCGGGACAACTCGCGCATGAGCACCAGGGCGGCCTGCGGGAAGCGGAAGAGGAAGTCGCAAAAGGTCTTCTTGTCCATCATGGACACCACGCTGGGCTCCAGGGCCTCGCCGGTCGAGGTGTACTGGCCGTCATCGGCCAGCATCGTGACGTGGCCGACCAGGTCTCCGGGGGACTCGACGCGGGTGGTCAGTTGCTGGCCGGTGCGGCTGGACTTGTAGACCTTAACCTTACCGGTGCAGACGACGTAGACGCCCTGGGGCAGGGTGCCCTCGTGGAAGATGACCTCGCCGCGCTTGAAGGGGTTCGCCAGGCGCATGTCTCGCCAGGCCTTCTTGGCCTCCTTGGTGCCGAGGAGTTCATAAAAGCAGTTCCTGCGGAATGGACACCAGTCGCAGTTGGGCGCGTCGCGTCGCGAAAATGCCATATATTGGTATTGTAGATTTTATGACGAGTCCTTGGAAAGCGCTTTCCATGCCGTGTCGCAGGCCGGGAGAGACGAAAGTGCTATAATCGGCGCCATCGGTGGCCGTAGCTCAGCTGGTTAGAGCGCCGCGCTGTGAACGCGGAGGTCGGGGGTTCAAGTCCCCTCGGTCACCCAGATCTGGTCGCATGCGGCCGCGTCAGCGAGTTTTCGCTTTCGCGGTCGCTGTTTTTTCTGGTTTTAAAAAAACGTCAGACGGGTACCCCGAGGGTGCAGTCGGGAGCAGATCGGTGAACCGCCGACCGTGGCATGCACAGTTTGCGGCGATGTTCTCTATCGGAGTGAACGTTCGCAAGCGTCAAGCTATGGCCTTCAGAAGGGCGGCGACTTCACGCGGGCTATGCACGAACCAGTTCGCGGCGGAAGTCCGGGATTGCCCTACTCGGATCGCCAGACCGGCCTTCCGTACGCGCTCGAACATCGGCTCATCCGAAAGCCCGTCGCCTACGGCGACGGCAAGGGCGCCGGGCGCGCGGGCCATTAGATGCGCGAGAGCGTCGCCCTTGGTCCAGCCGACTTCCGGCAGAAGGTCCCAGCCGAGGTGTCCTTTCTGCCAGCGCAGTCGCAGCCCCTGAAGCTCGTTGGCCAGCGAGTCGACGATCGAGGCGGCCGCGCGGCGCCCTGCCGGCGTCATCATGCCGACGTTGAGGCTCAGGCTCAACCCGTTGTGGCAGACCGTGGCGCCCGCGTGGGCCTTGAGCCGCCCGCGGATCAATCCGGCCGCGATGCCGACGGCGTGATTGAGCACCGAGGACAGGGGATGCTCGAACTCCGCTCCCGGCCCGTCGATGATGAGGCCATGATTGCCTGCGTAGGTCACGCCGCTCAAGCCGATCCTTTTGCGCAGATCGCCGACCGTCCGCCCGGAAATCACGCTGACGCGCACACCGGTCTTTCGGGTCAATATCGCCAACGCTGCTCGAGCCGCGGGCAATGGAGCGGAGCGGTCGCCATCGGGACCGTGGGGAGAGAGCGTGCCGTCGAAGTCGAGAAAGAGAGCTAATCCCCGGCCGCGGGACAGCTCTGTGGTCCGTCTAAAATCCAACGGCTTCATGCCCGGCGCTCCGTGGCTTCAGCTTCGAGCCTCAGCCGAGCCAATTCGCCGACCAGGCTGCCGGCCCAGCGATAGATGTTGTGCTCCCGCACGGACTGCCGCATGCGCCTCATGCGCAACGCCTGCTCATCCTTCGGCATTTCGAGTGCGGCGAAAATGGAATCGGCCATGCGCTCTGTGTCGTAGGGGTTGACGATCAGGGCGTCTCGAAGCTCACTCGACGCGCCCGCGAAGCGGCTCAGGATCAGCACGCCGGTTTCTTCGCTGCGGGCGGCTACGAACTCCTTGGCGACGAGGTTCATGCCGTCATGAAGGGAAGTCACCATGCAGAGGTCCGCCGTCCGGTAGAACGGCAGGATCTCCCGGTGGCTGTGATGGCGTTGGATGAGAACGATGGCGCGCCAGTCGTTGCGCTTGAACTTCCAGTTGATGCGGTCCGTCTCGGCTTCCACTTGCGCCATGAAGTCGTGGTAGTTCTTGATGTGTGTACGGCTCGGCGCGCCGAGTTCGACGAACGTGAACTCGCCGACGTATTGAGGATATTTCTCAAAGAAGCGCTCAATGGCCAGGAAGCGTTCGAGCAGGCCCTTCGTGTAGTCGATGCGCTCGACGCCGACGCCGAGCCGGCTCGCCTTCACGCCCAACTCGCGCAGCAACTCCGTTTTGGAGGCGTCCAAGGCTTCGTCCATGGGAACGTCCGGGAACACCTGAGGGAAGCTCACTCCGACCGGGAACGGCTTCACATAGGTGCGGTGTCCCTCCTTCTCCACAGAAAAGCTTTCCCAGCGGATTCTGGACTCGAGCGCGGCGTTCACCGTCTCGAGGAAGTTGTTGCAAAACAGCTGGGTGTGGAACCCGACGAGATCGGCGCCGAGGATGCCGTAGAGCAGTTCCCGCTGCCAGGGGCAGATGCTGAATGCTTGCGGATTCGGCCAAGGGATGTGCCAGAAGATCGCGACGCGCGCGTCCGGGCGAGCCTGCTTGATGATGCGCGGCAAAAGGGCGAACTGGTAGTCCTGGACCAAGATGCAGGGCTCATCGACGCCTTCGAGCTCCTCGAGCAGCACCTCGGCGAACTTCTGGTTGACCGCTTTGTATTGCCGCCAGTCCTCTTCTCGGAATACCGGCCTCTGGTGGGTCATGAGACAGAGCGGCCAGAGCCCCTGGTTGGAGAAACCATAGTAATAACCATCTTCCTGCTCTTTCGTGAGAGCGACGCGCCGCAGAGTGTATCGCGGATCGTCCTCGGGCACCCGGATGCGGTCAAGCTCGTCGACCACGGCCCAGTCCCCATCGCCCGCCGCGTGGGCAATCCACGTGCCGCCGCAGGCGCGAAGCACGGGATCGATAGCCGTCACGAGACCGGCCGCGGGCACGATTGTCTCTAGTTTCTTGCCTATTTTGAGGTGCATGTAAGGCTCACGGTTCGAGAGGACGAACAGGGATTTCCCTCCGAGCTTGGCGCGGACGTGCTCCTTGAGCCGTTCGGGCGTCCAGAACGACTCCGCCTGCTCGCTGAGGCGGGCCTGCTCTTCGGCGCTGCGCTGGGCGGCGACCAGGTGATGAGCGAGCGTACTGACTTCTTTGGCCAGCGGGGCGAAAAGGTCCTCCTTGGGCAAAGTGAACGGCTCGGAGGCATCGCCGCTGCGCAGCCTGCGTATCCACTCCGAGGTCCGCGCGATCGGGCCGACGATGCTCCAGCGGACGATGAGCAAGGTGACAAGAGAGATCAGCGCGGCCTGCGCCAGCACGCGCAGAAAGGCGTAGCGCCAGATGCGCCGGAGCTGCCCGCCAACGGAGCTCGCGTCATGGACCACGAGCACCGCGGCTACCCCCGCGGATGGAGTCTCAAGAGGCAGCACGTACAGCAGCGTTTGAGAACTGCGGATGGTCTCGAACTGCGAGCGGTCGACCTGCGACGCGAGGGCGTCCCTGACGAAGTCGGATGCCTTGGGCGCCTCCGCCGCCATCCACGGCGTCATCGCGATGGCCTCGCCGGCCGATGTGAAGAAGCCTACGCCGAGGATGCGCCCCTGATGATCGAAGCGTTTGGAGAGGCGGAGCAGTCTCGTGGTGGCGGCCTGCGGCTCCATGGAGTCGACCGTCTCGATCAGGCTCTGGGCCACGAGCCGGCAGCGGCGCTCAAGGTCTTCGGCTTGGCGCTGGCGTTCGAGGCGTACCTGGATGAAGGCCGAAGCCCCGGCGACGGCCGCGACTACGAGGACGAGTGAGACGATGAGGCGGATGGTGATGCGCATAGACCGCTATATCCTGGGATGGCGGCCCGACCATCCGAATCCTCTGAGGCAAATCTGTCTCAGACCCTTGCCGACGGGAAATTATAGCGAACTGAGCACGCTCTGCCTAGGGCGCGATGAAACGCAGCGCGACGAAATAGACCGTCATCATGACGAGTCCGAGCGGAATAGCGGCGCGCGCCCACTCCCGGCTCTTGATGCCGAGCTTTTCCGCGGAGATGATGTTTGGGATATTCCCTGGAATGAGCATTCCTCCGGATACGAGAAGAGCGATCAGGACGGCCCTGATTCGCTCGATGTCCATGCGCGGCGACAGTTCGGCGGCGGCTAAGGTGGCATTGTCCAAGGCGGCCGAGGATATGTTCGCCCAGTAGAGAGCGTTGGCCGGCATGCGGACCAGCCAGCGCTCGACCAACGGCGATAGGCCGCGGCCGAGCAGGACGAGGGCTGCCACAAAGACATAGACTTTCAGGGCCCGACGGAAGACCGTCCATGTATTTTCGTGCGAATCCTGCGACAGGCCCTTGGAGTGTGCGACGATTCCCCCACCCTGCCGCGCCGCCAGTCCTCCGAGGACTAAAATGCCCGGCAACAGCCAAGGCCACAAGAGCTTCGCCAGGAAGAAGAAGTCGGCGTGATGAGGCGGGCCGACCAGGCGCGTTGTGGCGATCGTGGAAAGCGGCTCTCCGATGGGAGTCAGCGCCGCGCCCAGGCCGATGGAGTAGCAAGCCAGGATCACGAGCGAGCGCTCCGTGGCTCGGTCGAGGTTCAGCGCCGAGATCGCCTCCACGAGCACGAGCGCGGCGACGATGGCCGTAACGACGCTCGACGCCAAGCCAAGGGTCACCACTAGGATGAAAAAGAATACGGGCAGGCCCAATTTGGCCGAGAGGCGCGACACTCCATTGGCGATAGCGCCGCGAAAGCGTCGGAAAGCGAAGCCGAAGAGCAGGACGGCGCAGGAGATCTTGAGCGGCTCGGACAGAGCCTCCAGGACTAAGTGTCCAGTCCAGATCTGCGAGATGCTGACCGCCAGGCAACCCATCACGAGTAGAAAGGCCTCGAGCTCCTCCTCCACCCAGCGCACGGAGAAGGGAAGGACCAAGACGAGGGCCATAATCACGCCGAGGCTGACGAGGGCAGGTAGTCCGTAGGACATGGATTTCTCCTTGAGTGGCGGCCCGACCACTCTATCCTCCGGTAGGATGAAGCCCCCCGGACCCTTTGAGGGATTCTATTTCATTTTTGAGAGTTGCGTTTGGAAGGCGATGAAGGAGCAATCCGCCGCGGCTTGCTCCTAACAAAGCGGACGTTCCTGACGATCTTAATCTGGTCGGGGTAGTCGGTGGCCGAGTGCGTGTCCCAGAACTCTGCTTCTTCGGCTTCGGACTTGAATCGCGGCAACGGCTTGCTTTTTCGCTTCATGACGGCTGGAGTTCTCGGAGAGGCCGACCGCTGACGTGGGTTGGGCGCTGGCTCCAGCGGATATTATAGCGCGTTTCAGGAATCGCTCGAACCCGCTCCCTAATATCTCCTTCAGGCGCTGTTGGACGTTCGAATCGGGCACGGTGCTATTCCGCTCATATCGGATGACCGTGAAGGGATGGACGCCCAGGGATGTAGCGAGCTGTTTTTGCGCCATCCCGCGGCGCAGGCGTTGGTTGCGCAGCCAGCCGCCAAAGGTCAGGGGCGGGATCAGGAAGTCATAGGGGTCGCCGTTTGGAAAGGCCTCTTTTAGGCGGCCTGACAATTTCCATCGTGTTCGTTGTTTTTCTAGCTCTCATCTTTTGGGCCTTTGTCGTGGACCGTTTCTTGTCCCCCATCATCGGCAAGTGGAAGAACCCACCTCGGGATGAGTGACCTGCAACGTCTCCAGAATTGCCCAGACTGCGAGAAGGATGCCCCTGAGGGCAGTTGCCATTGCCCCTTCTGCGGCGCAGGCCTCTTGAGCGCGATGGGCGAGAGTTGCTGGATGGCGGTCGCGCACGATTGGCGCTGGATTCTCGGGGTCGCGCTCGTCTTGGCGGCCATTCTTGGCTGGAGCCTTGGCTTGACTCCGCTTGCGGCGGTTTCTTGGTGTGCCTTGGTGCTGTTGTATGTTGTCCAACTGAGGATATTTGGCGCTGGTTCTGTCATTGAAAGCGCTCTCGTCGTGGTCATACTGGCTGTGTTAGCCCTCATCGTGCGTCGCAAGTTCTTTATCCAACCCGCGTTCTACCGGCTAGTGCAACACTCGTAGCGTGAGAAGGTCACGCTGTAAGCTACGTTCTTCGTGTGTCCTCACACGAGGGAAACGATATGACTTACAAGCGCGTTACTGCAGAAGAACGAACGCTCATCTACCGCTGGCGTCGAGAGGGTCGCAAACAGAGTGAGATTGCCCGCCGGTTGGATCGGAATCCTGGGAGTATCAGCCGCGAGATCACGCGCAACAGAGGGCGACGCGGCTACCGCCCAAAACAAGCTCACGAAAAGGCGCAGGCCCAAGCCAAGCGTGCGGGACCTCGGCGATTTACGGCTGAGGTCCGGGCCGATGCCGAGGCGCGGCTCAAAGAGGGCTGGACGCCGGCGATCATTGGCGGACGAGCGCGGCTTGAGGGGCGACCGTGGGTGTGTGCGGAAACGATCTACACGCACATCTACGCCGACGCCAAGGCTGGCGGGACGTTGTGGAGGAACCTTCCCCGAGCCAAGCGTAAGCGGCGGCGCCGCTGTCCCCGTCAAGATGGCCGTGGGCGAGGACAAATCCAAAACCAGCGAAGGATCGACACCCGTCCAGCCGAGGTGGAGACGCGCCTGACCGTCGGGCACTGGGAAGGCGACCTCATCAACGGGGCGCATGGCACGGGGAATCTGGCCACAGAGGTGGAGCGCTGCACGCGATTCACGCTGGTTGGGCACACGAAGACCAAAGAGGCGCCCGAGGTTACGCGGAAGATGTGCGCCTTATTTAAGACGCTGCCGCCAAAGGCACGACTCAGCACCACGCTCGACAATGGCAAGGAGTTCGCCCATCACGAAGATCTGGCGCTGGGTGCCGGCATAGACGTGTTTTTCGCCCATCCCTACCATTCGTGGGAGCGGGGCACCAACGAAAACACGAACGGCCTGATCCGCAGGCTCTACCCCAAGAAGTCATCCTTCGCCGGGATTGGCAAGGCGGAACTCAAGCGCATCGACGTGTTTCTCAACGACCGTCCTCGAAAATGTCTTGGCTGGTCGACGCCAAGGGAGAAGATGACCGCCTTCCTGGGCTATGCCCCGTGAATGACGCCGGGACGCCGTAATCGCGCCGTAACCGACACGCAAAATTCGCGCGGCGACGGAACGGCAACGGCCACGGCCTCTACCGGCAACGACATTTCTCTGGATTAGGCCTAACGGCAACAGCTACGATCACGGCAAGGAAAACGGATCAATACGAAGACGACGGCTTACGTCAAGTGTTGCAATAGCTACTGGATGTCGGGCAATGATAAAGTCATGCTGGTTTGAACGAGGGAAGCCTCTTTCGAGGTCAACCAGGTTCTAACATTGTCTAGCCAGGGACCCCAATTTTGTTGAAAGCCGCGACGAGGACTTTCCTCCATCGCGGCAGTTTTTTTAGGCCCAATGCCCTAGTTTTCCTCATAAGCGGGATCGAGAGCAGGCTGCTCCTCAAAATATTCCCGGGGCTTGTATCGAGCCGCGCTCCAGATGAAGATGACCGAGACGGCGGCCATCAGGCCCGCGAAGAAGAAGAAGAACGCCGCGCCCTTGAACACGTTGATCTCGGCGATCCACGCCGTGATCATATTGCCCGCGAACACGGTCAGAAGCCAGAAGCTCATGATGGTGCTCTTCATCGAGCGCGGGGCCTGGGTGTAGGCGAACTCGAGGCCCGTGATGGAGATCATCACCTCGCTGACCGTAATGAGTATGTATTGGATGAACTGCCAGGCGACGCTGATCTGGATGCCTTCGTCGAGTGCGACCTGCACGAGGCCTGCCGCCACGAAGGAGAGCGCGGCCAGGACCATGCCGACCGACATGCGCCGCAGAGGCGTCATCGCGACGCCGAAGAGCTTCTCGATGCCCGGGTAGACGCCGTAGGCGAAGATCGGGATGAGCCCCATCACCATCAGCGGGTTGAGCGCCGCGATCTGGGAGGCCTTGAACTTCATTCCCAGCACGTTGAGGTTCATCTGCTGGGCCTGCAGGACCCAGCTCGAGCCGTGCTGGTCGAAGAGGGCCCAGAAGATGGAGACGGTGGCGAACACCTTGAAGATCGCTCCCGCCGCCTCGGCGGCCTCGACATCGGCTGCCTTGAACTTCTTGCGCGCCGGGCCCCAGAAGCCGCCGCCCTGGCGGTTCCAGTTCGTCAGCGAGTACCAGAAGATCGGGATGAAGCCCACCGATCCGGTCGTCCTGGTCGGAGGCGCGTTCACGTATTGGGCGCGTCCCAGCCAGAAGATGAACAGGGCGATGGCCATGAGGACGCCCGGTATGCCGAACGCCCACGAGGGGCCGAAGCGGTCGAGCACCCAGGGGATCAGCATCGTGGAGAAGAAGGAGCCGAAATTAATCGCCCAGTAGAACACGTCGAAGACCGATTTGACCAGATGCTTGTTCTTGGACGTGAACTGGTCGCCGACGAAGGCCGACACGCAGGGCTTGATGCCGCCCGAGCCCAGCGCGATGAAGAACAGCCCCGCGTAGAGCCCCGCCTTGCTGTCGAACATTGCGAGTATGCCGTGGCCGAGGCAGTAGCCCAGCGACAGGATCAGGATCGTCTTGTATTTGCCCCAGAAGCGGTCGGCGATCCAGGCGCCCAGGAGCGGGAAGAGGTAGCAGGCACTGACGAAGTAGTGGTAAAGGGCGGTCGACTCCGACTTCGCCATTAGGAGGTGACCGACCATGAAGACCACGAGAATGGAGCGCATGCCGTAGAAGCTGAAGCGCTCGCAGGCCTCGTTACCCACGATGAAGCGGATCTGTCCGGGAAAGCGATCGGTTTTGGCGGTGGTCATGGGGATCTCCGAGTCTATACGTTTTCAGCGATTTCTGGAATTTTCGACCTCTGAATTAGTTTGCTGTTCTAGCGTTCTTCCCATATTGTACGCATAACGCCGAGCTATCGTAACACGCCCCCTTTCCCGATTTCTTGTAGGAGACAGGTTTTGCGAATCTTGAGTCGACGCCTTTCACACCGCCCGATCGTCGAGGTATACTGTGCCGATGGATCAACAGCGATGAAGATCGGCATTGGACTTGCCGGGGGCGGCGACCCCGGCCGGGCCGCGGCCCAGGCCGTGCGCCAGGCACTGCGCGCCGTCCCGCACCCATCGCTGGCTATGGCTTTCGGCGGCGTCCGGCTGGATCAGAGAAAAATCCACGCCGCACTCTGCCGGGTTCTTGACCCCGCGATTCTGATCGGCGGTTCGTCCTACGCGGAAATCACACCCGCGGGCGTTACGAAGGACTCGGTGGCGGTTTTGCTGCTGGAGCTTCCCGGCGCGAACTTCCGATTCGCGAGCGCCCCCCGCGCCCTTGATCCAGTAAAAGCCGGGGAGCGGATCGCAGCGGCCGTGGGCCGCCGCGGGGACCGTTGCCCCGTCGGCTTCGTGTTCTCCGGATTGAGCGACGGTCGGGATAATGAGTTGCTGCGCACCCTCCAGACGCGCCTGCCGGGCATCCCTTTTTTTGGTGGCCTGGCCTCCGGCGACCATGGTGCTGGCATGGCTGCCCCCGCCTTTTGGCGCACATGGCAGTATGCGGGGGGCACGCTCTCGCAATCGGCCGCGAGTTTGGCCCTGATGGACCTTCCCGAGAGCGCGCGCGTCGGCTTCGGTTGCGAACACGGATGGCGCCCGGTGGGACCGGTGGCGCGGGTCAGCAAGGCGGCGGCTTCCGGCCTTATCTTCCGTCTCGCTCAGGATGCGGCAAAACTCCCGATCCTGCGCTGGCGCTGGCGCGTCTCTCACTCGCTCGCCAAAGGAGACGAGAAGACCAAAGCGGGCGATGACTATGCCGCGCGGATCTACGTCACCTTTCGCTATGACCCGTCGAAAGTCGGCGCGGGCGCTCAAATCAAGTATGGGTTTGCGAAAACGTTCTATGGCGAGCATCCGCCGCACGCGGGAATCAACTATATCTGGGCCAACCGACTTCCCAAAGGTGAATCGACGCCGAACCCCTACACGGATCGGGTTATGATGGTCGCCGTCCACTCGGGCGACGGTGAAGCCGGGAAATGGATCGCGGACGAGCGCAACATCCTGGAGGATTACCGCAAGCTCTTCAAAGAGGACCCGCCACCTTTGGCCGGCATCGCCGTCATGACCGACACCGACAACACCGGCTCCCAGGCCGAAGCCTGGTATGCCGACATCGAGTTGAGGTCTGCGCCGTGAAGAATCGTGGTTTTATTGTTTTTCTAGTTGCCGCCGCCATCGAACAGACAAAACAGACGGAGGGAAAAAGAAAATGACCAGACTCAAGATCGCCGCAGCAGCCATGCTCGCGGCCGCAAGCCTGAAGGCGGCCGAGCATCCGAAGGAGCATCCCACCGAGGCGCTCTCTTCGGCACAGCAGCAGGCGCAACCGGCGCCGGCCCCTCAGGCTACGCCGCAAGCCAAAGAGCACCCGGAGCATCCCAAGGGCAAGCCCGTGCAGGCTCCGGAGGGCTCCAAGGCGTGGCTGAACCAAATCCGCAAGGAGTACGACGCCAAGGTCTGCGAAGTCGGCAAGGGCAAGAGCAAGACCGAGTGGTACACCATCCACGATGACAAGCTGAACAAGGACTGGAACCTCCGGGTGGTCAAGGTCCACAAGGACCGGATCGTGCAGCTAGGGTCCAGCAAGTTCTTCGCCTGCTCGGACTTTAAGTCCGTCAAAAAGGGCGAGAAGGACAAGCTGGACCTGGACTTCTTCGCAACGAAGAATCCGGACGGCAGTTGGACGATCGACAAAGCGCTGATCCACAAAGTGAACGGAAAGCCGCGCTATACGTGGAACGAGAAGAACGAGATGGTTACGGCGCAAGACTAGCGCTTTGACTGGGGCTCTCCGGCCAGCGATGCCGGAGAGCCCCGGGAGACAACGATGAAACTCAAAGCACGCTGGGCGCTCATGGCGGCCGCATGCGTGGCGGGAGTCGCCGGCTTGGCGGCTTATTCCGGCGGCGCGCCGCCGCCGCGATCAAGATCCATCGAACTCAACGAGGCAGTCAAGGTGGCGATCCCCAAGGGGGCCCGCGAGGTCCGGCTCTGGATTCCCAAGCCGCCAAGCGGCGGGCCGCAATCCACCGAGCTTCTGGGAGTCGACTCTCCGCTGCCGTATGCAGTCACCTCCGAGCCCGAGTTTGGAAACCAAACCGTCTTCCTCCGGGTTCGCCGGCCCATAGGGCGGACCTTGGAGGTGCGGCTCAGATATCGGATCGCCCGAAAGCTTGAAGAGGCGTTCCCGGACGACAAGGAGCCTTCGGCTGCCTACCGGATCCCCAGAGGACTGCTCGCGCTCGACGACGCTATCCGGGAAATCGCCAGGAAGCAGACGCAAGGCATGACCGATCCGGTCGAGAAGGGCCGCGCGCTCTATCAATACGTGCTCAAGCGCATGGCTTACGATAAGTCAGGCCAGGGCTGGGGCCGCGGGGACTCCATTTACGCTTGTCGGGTCGGCAAGGGCAACTGCACGGATTTCCATTCGCTTTTCATGGCGTTGGCCATGGCCAGCGGGATTCCGGCCCGGTTCCGTATGGGGCTTTCCTTGCCCGAGGCTCCGGAGGGTGCGCTCAGCGACTACCACTGTTGGGCCGAGTTCTACGCGAAGGGCTCCTGGATTCCGGTGGACATATCCGAAGCCTGGAAGAATCCCCGGCGCGCCGAGTATTACTTCGGCCATCTGGATGTCAACCGGGTCCTGCTGAGCACCGGACGCGATATCCGGCTTTCGCCGCCCCAGAAGGGTCCGCCGCTCAACTTCTTTCATCGTCCTTATGCGGAGGCGGATGGCAAGCCCCTTTACGACATCGAGTTCGTCCGCAGCTATAGAGACAACGGAAGACGCGCATGAGTGTCGTTATCATCGAGCCGTTTGATGAGCGCAACCGGACGCTGGTTTCCAACGCCCATCCTTCCGACTGGATCAATATTAAGGTCCATGTGGTTATACTTAAACCGATGCTCTCTTTGGCCCTCGCTCTCTCTCTTTGCCTCCCCGCCCGCGCCGATATCGTCTATCTCAATAATGGCAATCAGATGGAGGGCAAGGTCACCTCGCAGACACGAACGCAGATCACGCTCGACATCGGCTATGGTAGCACGGTTCTCGACAAGGCCGATATCGCGCGGATACAGCGCGTAGACACGGCTCAGGCGTCGAAAACAGACAGCAAGCTCAAGCGCCGGCAGTACGAATCAGGGCGCGTCGTGCCCAAGGGAGCAGCGAAACTCCATAAGCTATATCGCAACGCGCAGGCCAAGCGCGAGAAGGCTCTTGACTCCCGGGCACTGACGCGCGAATTGGATGAGGAGTCATCGCAGCTCAAGGAGAGCCTCCCGACGCTCAAGGCGGACTACGCATCGCTGTCCTTGGATCTCAACGGCATCGATGCGGAATCCAACCCGTCCGGCTATAACCATCTCGTCGGAGAGGTCAATAAAACAGGCGTTCAAATCCAGGCCGCGGGTCTGCGGTTGGAGGAAATAGACCGGCTCAAGAAGGAGTCCCGCAACCAGGGCCACGATTATCTCGAAAGCTATCGGCTGCTCGATGCCTATATTCGAGGCGAAGGCGCGGGCCTACTCAAACAGGAGGCTGCCTATTACGCGTGGCTGCGCGGCGAGCTCTCGGAGATGTCAGGCGACTTCCGCCAGGACGAGATCCCCGCCGAGAAGGACGCGGGCGGCGTGTTCGTCAAGGTGCTCCTCAACGGGAAAGTCACCGTGCGTCTTCTCGTCGACACGGGCGCCTCAACGACCCTGCTCTACCAGGAGGCGGCGGCGAGGCTCTCACTGCCTCCCGAAATGCGCGTCGGCGCCGCACAAGTGAAGGTCGCCGACGGCCGCATGGTAGCGGCGGACGTTCTGCGTCTTGATTCGATGGCGGTCGGTCAATCCGTTGTCAAAAACGTGATCGTAGTCGCCTCCCCGGTCTCGGGACAGGGCTTCGACGGGCTGCTCGGAATGACCTTCCTTGGGCAATTCATCGCCCGCGTCGACGCGGCCCATGGACGTCTCATCCTGGAGGACCTTAAGCAGCCATGAGCCTCTCTCCGGCTTGCCGCATCCTCAGCCGGCCATCATCGGTCGGTTGCGAGCTGACCTGCGGTTAATTCGGAGCTTTCGACGCAACGTACGCCGTGGTCCACCTGTTCGACCCGGAGAAGGTGTCCAAGGCTTCGATGATGTAGGGCGCGGCCCGCCCGGGCGACCAGGCCGCCGCGACCCAGTCCGAGTCTTTGGTCCAGTCCATGGTGGTGAACGCTCTAGTGCCGACGCGATATAAACTTACCCACTGCCTCGCCCAGGGGATCGGCGCCTGAAATTGCGGAGCGCTCCATATCTTCCGTAATCCAGAAAATACAGAAAATCCGTCATCCGTTCTGTGGGTTTGGTGGCCAGGAAACGGATGTCGTCTCCATCCACCGTTATTCTTCCGCCCTCCCGCGTCAACCTGTCGATGGATTCTTTGAAATAATCCAGGAGGTCTATTCCCTGCGTTTCAAGCATCATCCTCCACGGTATCCTCTCCAATGAGGAAAGGCATCCGATGATCTGCCGGGCAAGCCGCTCGTGTGGAGAGATTCGTTTCCCCATGATGCTGCGTTCGTTTTTGTCAAAAACGGCGGGAGTGTTCAGGGTTCGATATTCCAGGACGCCTCCAATTGTGGAGCGCGCATTTTTTCCCAGTCCCAGTTCCATCAACTCCACCGCAAGTCGGTCATTACCCCCGGTGCGTCTGCGTGTTTGGGTTGTCTTCACGAACTCATAGCCGTTTGCATCGTGAGTTATGTCGTAGCCGTGATGTTTTTTATGGGAAAGATGACGGACGAAAGCCTTCTCCAGCGCCTGCCTGTGCCGATACCACTCCGGTTCGGGGATGCGCATGGAGTAATCCAGATGCTGGAGCCTTTCCACATAATAAATCATGACGCTCGATGGCTGGAGGCGGGACAATGCGGCATCGACGCTTTCTATTAGGGTCTCCCCGGTGTCCTCGGTCAGGCCGAGCAGAAGGTCGCAGTTGATATGTTCGATCCCAGCTTTCTTTAGGGTCTCCAACGCCCGCTCAGATATTTCTTGGGTTTGATGGCCACGGTTGACGCTGGCCAGCACCTTCGCGTTCAAACTTTGTATCCCGAGGCTGACTCTGTTGCATCCCAAGGATTTCAAGATGGTCACTTTTTCAGTCGTCACATCTTTCGGATTCATTTCAACTGAAAAACGACAGTTGTTCCAAACTGAGAAAGCTTTTCGCAGGCTGGATGCCAGGCGTCCGAGTTGCCGCGCTGAGAGCAGGCTCGGCGTGCCGCCGCCGATGTTTATGGCGGAAAATACAGCGCCTCTTGTGACGGGCGAAAAAAAACGGAAACATGAGGCGAGGTATTCCAGGTACTCTTCCGCTTTCGCCGCGGCCCCTTGGCTCCTAAGAATGTCGGTGGGAAACATGCAGTACGCGCACTTGCTTTCGCAGAAGGGGATGTGTACATAGAGCCTGAAGAATGCATTCGGGCCGACGCTGTGCAGCGCCTTGTGCCATTCCTCCCTAATTGCGAGAGGGTTGAAAGGTTTTTCCTCAGAGCAGAAGAGGCTGGGCAGGGCGTTTTCATGGTGAAAACAACCTTTGTCGACGATCCAGGCATAGTAAGATCGTGGATCGTGGATGAGTGAGCCCTCGATTCTCACGAGTGTACGCCTTCAGCGATTTTGGGAATTTCCAGCATCTGAAGGCCGAACAAGGAATCTCGCGCCCCTTCCCTATCCGCCCACTTTTGATCGGCGAGGTGCAGTTTCAGTCTGAGCAAGCTCGTCTGATTTCTCCAATCCGCCCGCCTCCCGAAGAAATCGACCCCGGGCCGCGCAGTAGCGCCTTCTCCCCGGGATCCCGATTTTTAACCTTGAACTCGCTCGGAGAGCATCTCAGGATCGTCCAGTTGGCCGAATGTTTTTTCGATCTCCGGATGGTCATCAAGCCAGCGGCGGTTGGCTTCCCGCGTCAAATACATCGCTCGTCGTGCGATGCGCCGCAAAATCCGGCTACCTGCATACGCCGCGCCGAAGATCGCTAAGCCGATCAGCCAATGCCCTGCGGCGGCGAGCAGGACGGCGAAAACCGGAGAGATCTTGAATGCCCAACTAATGCCTTGTTGTCCGCGGTTTTAATCGCGGCCTGCAGCTGGGCTTCAAAATCGGCGGATAAATCCAAGGCGCCGACGATTCGACGATGCGCCTCAGAATCCGGGGTGAGTTTTGCGATGATGTCCAGCGATGGGACCTGAGCGAGGAGCCCCTCGCCGGTCTCGGTTTTCAAAAATCCCTGGAGGCCGGTCATCATGCCCTGCGATACGGGAGTAAAAGGCACGCTCCAAGCCCGGACGGCGCCCCCGCCTGGGCGCGGCTCATGCATCTGCGCGGCCTGAACCAATCCGGTCACGGACATCAACATGGCCGTTATCGGCAGAATCAGCAAGCGGCTATCCCGCTTTACGATTGATATGAGCATTCGTCCCCCGTTGCGTCGATGTCGACCGTCATGGAATGATAGTATGCCCGATGGGATGATTCCTGTCATGAGCATTCGGGGTAAAATCGAAAGGTCTAAGGTCCTATCGACGTTCACCGAGCTTCACACGCAGGCGTGGGGCATGCTAATATCCCACTTAGCGACATGGTTTCCCGTGTGAAAACGACGCGTGCCGTGAGGAGGCTCTAATGACGATGATTTTTGCGGGCTTGACGACGCTGTTGCCCGGCGCGGCGAGCGCCTGCGAACACGGCGGCGCGATGGGCGGCGCCATGATGGGCCGAGGCGGCTGCGCGACGGGCCATGCCTCCACGGCGCTGATGGCGGGAGTGTCCGTCTTGGGCTATTGGGTCTTGCACCAGTCCTCCAAGGACTCGGGCGCCGTGCGGCGCGCGGGGCAGGCCGTGGGCTGGGTCCTCGTGGTCGGTGGTCTGGCAGGCTTCCTCTGCGGCGCCCTGACCCACGCGCGCGACAAGGCGGGGACGCGATCTTGCGGCATATCCGGCGCGTCGGACGCGGGCATGCTGTCGATGCCTCCCGGCCACCCTCCGGTCGGCGAGATGCCGTTCGAGACGCCCGCGGCCCCAGCGGCCCCCAAGGCTAAGAAGGCCAAATAGCCCTGGCTCCTTCCATCCCCGGGCTGGAGACCCCCTCGGCGTTCAACGTCGGCTCTCTCGTCGGGAGCGTGAGCACCGGGGCCATCGTCGGCAGCCTGGTCTTCTCCGGCGTGGGCTTCGTCGCCTTCTCCTACGGCAAGAAGACCCACAACTTCCGGCTCCTGGCCATGGGCGGGGTCCTGATGATCTTCCCGTACTTCGTCAGCGACACGACGCTCATGTGGCTCGCGGGAGCGGTCCTGTCGGGCTCCCTCTACTTTCTCCGGGAATAGCGCCGCACCCTTGCCTTGCGCGCGCGGCGGCCTTCGTGCTACATTAATGACTAACCAGTCAGTCATTAATGAGAGATCATGAACAACGTCAAGATCGTCGTTCGCAACCCCGACTCGAAGAAGCGCCATATCCTCGAGGCCGCCCGGCGACTCCTCATCAAGCGCGGCTTCCAGAACATCGTCCTCGACGACATCGCCCGCGAGGCGGGGGTGGCCAAGGGGACGTTGTTCCTCTACTACAAGAGCAAGGAGGACCTTTTCGCCGCGGCCCTGGCCGATCTCGTCGATGGGCTCGGTCTGGAACTGGAGGTTCTAGCCAAGACGGGCCTCAAAGGCAAGGAGATGCTCGCCTCGACGGCCCGGGTCATTCTCAATCATTTCGACCACAGCCGTGACTTCATGGCCCAGTTCATCGGCGGCCGTCTGCCCGGCTGCGGCGCGCGCGCCGGCGGGAAGATGATGGAGAAGATCCGGACCAACCACGCCCGCGTGCGCGTGCTCATCGCGCTGGCCTCCAAGGATGAGGCGCGCTCCATTGCGGACCTCGATTTCGCCGCCGCGGCCTTCATCGGCCTCTGCCGAAGCGCCACCATGCGCAAGATCGTCCATGGCCACGACCGGCCATTGGAGCAGGAGGCGGAGCGGGTCGTCGCCTTCTTCCTTGAGGGAAGCGGGGTGTCGCTGTGAAGTCCCTCCTGTTCGCCGCCCTCCTATCCTCCCCCCTCTGCGCCGCCGCGGACGCGCCGTCCGGCAGAGCCATCGACATGGCCGAGGTTTATCGACTGTCCTTGGCCCGCAGCGAGCATGTGGCCCAGAGCGGCGAGACGTATCAGGAGGTCCTCGCCAAGGCCGACGAGCTCTGGTCGAGCGTCTTGCCGCGGATATCCCTCATGGGCACGGAGACCCTGCAGCAGGTCCCCCAGGGGGCCTCGAATCTCTTTCTTCAGGGCAACCGGGAGCAGGGCTGGGTCACGGCCCATCAGCCTCTCTTCTCAGGCCTGCGCGAGTTCCTCTCCTACCGCGCCTCAAAGGATCTCGGACGATCCGCGCAGCTTCAGTTGGAGCGGGCCAAGCATCTTCTTTATCAGGACGCGGCCCGGGCCTATCTGGATCTTCTATCCGCCCAGGATGAGATCTCCATCCGGGAGACCGTCGTGGACAACACCGAAGACCGCGTCAAGGACCTCCGCGAGTTCCGGCGGCTCGGCCGCGCCCGCGCCAGCGAGCTCCTCGCCGCCGAGTCTCAGCTGGCGCAGAACTTGGCGGCGCTGGAGACCTCTCGCGCGCGGGAAGCCGTCGCCCAGTTCAAGCTCGGCTTCCTGACCGGCCTCGACGAACGGCTCGCACCCAAACCCATCGCGCAGGCCGCCTCCGCTCCCGACCTGCTCTCCGTCCTGACCCGGGCGCGCCAACGTTCCGACGTAGCGGCCCGCCGCGCGGATCTGGAAGCCTCGGAACTGTCGATCAAGGTCGTCTCCCGGCGCCGCTGGCCGTCCTTCGGCTTGGACGCGAACTACTACTTCCAGCGCCCCCCCGGATTTACTTCCAACGTGAAGTGGGATGCGACCATCACGGGCTCCCTTCCTCTTTATGCCGGCGGCGAGATCTCCGCCCAGGTCCGCCAACAGGAGGCTCAGCTGCGCTCCAAGCGACTGGCTCTCTCGGAAACGGAGCGCACGGCCGAACTCGAGGTTAAGTCCGCGTACCGCGACCTTCTTTCTTCGGCCGCCGTCGTCGCCGCGCTCGAGAAGGCGGCCCAGTTGGCCGAGGCCAACGCCAAGGCCCAGGCCGAGGACTATCGCCTCGGACAGGTGACGAACCTGGACGTCCTCGGCAGCCTCAACACGCTCCAGCAGACGCGCCTGCAGCTCGACACCGCGCGTCTCGACGCTTATTGGTCCCGCGTGCGTCTGGAAACGGCCGCGGGTTCTCCCGGAGACGACCGATGACCCTTTCCGACATCTCGATCAAGAACCCCGTCTTCGCCTGGATGCTCATGTTTGCTCTCATGATCTTCGGATGGATCGGCTACAGCCGCATGGGTGTGAGCCAGATGCCCGACGTCGACTTCCCGGTCGTGAACATCGCCGTGACCTGGGAGGGAGCCTCGCCCGAGATCATGGAGGCGGAGGTCGTCGACATCATCGAGGACTCCGTCACGAGCGTTCAGGGAGTCAAGGATATCTCCTCATCATCGAAACTCGGCCAGGCCGCCATTACCGTCGAGCTCGACTTAAACCGCAACGTGGACGTGGCCCTGCAGGAGATCCAGACCAAGATCGCGCAGGCCCAGCAACGCCTGCCCCGCGACATCGACCCACCCATCGTCACGAAGGTTAACCCCGAGGACCAACCTATCCTGTGGCTGGCGCTCTCCGGAGACGTCCCGGTCAAGGACCTGATGGTCTACGCCCAGGACGTGCTGAAGAGCAAGTTCCAGACCGTCCCCGGGGTGGGCGACATCATCCTGGGCGGCCTCATCCCCCGCAACCTGCGCGTCTGGGTGGACGCCGAGAAGATGAGGCGCTACCAGATCACCGTGACGGACGTCCTGGACGCCATCCGCCGCGAGCACGCCGAGGTTCCAGCCGGCCAGATCGACACGCCGACCAAGGAGTTCAACGTCCGAACCCTGGGCGAGATATCGGACCCCGCCATGTTCGGGGAACTTCTCATCACCCAGCGCGGCGGCAGTCCCATCTCCGTTGCCATTCCGCTTAAGAACGTCGCGCGCATCGAAGACGGCCTGGCCGACGTGCGGCGCATCTCCCGCGTCAACGGCCGGCGCGCGGTCGGCATGGGTATTCGCAAGCAGCGCGGCGCCAACGCCGTGGAGATCGCCGAGCGCGTTAAGAAGAAGATGAAGGCGGTGTCGCCGGGCCTGCCCAAAGGCATGAAGCTCGGAGTCAATTTCGACTCGACGCGGTTCATCCAGCAGTCGGTCGGCGAGTTGACCCGCCACCTCATCCTCGCGGCGGTCCTGACGTCGCTCGTGTGCTGGCTCTTCCTGGGCTCCTGGTCCTCGACTTTAAACGTCTTGTTGGCCATCCCGACTTCGGTGCTCGGAACTTTCATCGTGACCTATTTCCTGGGTTTTACGCTGAACAGCTTCACGCTGCTCGGCCTGACCCTCTCCATCGGCATCGTCGTCGACGACGCCATCATGGTGTTGGAGAATATCGTGCGCCATGTCGAACTGGGACGCTCGCGTCTGGAGGGCGCGGTGATCGGAGCGCGCGAGATATCCTTTGCCGCCATGGCCGCCACGATCGCCATCCTCGCGATCTTCCTGCCCGTCGTGTTCATGAAGGGCATCATCGGCAAGTTCTTCTTCCAGTTCGGAGTTACCATCTCGGCGGCGGTGTCTTTCTCTTTGCTGGAGGCGCTGACGCTGACGCCGATGAGGTGCTCGCAGTTCCTGGAGACCGCCTCGCACGGCAACGCCCTCATCCGTCTTGTCGACGCGGGCTTCAGCCGCCTGACCGAGGCCTACCGCCGCGGCCTGGGATGGACCCTGGACCACCGCTGGACCGTCGTCGGCTTGGGCGCTCTATTTTTCGCGCTCTCCTCGGCCTCGGTCGGGAAGCTGCGAAAGGAATTTCTCCCGGCCCAGGATCAGTCCATGTTTTTGATGCGTATGGAGACCCCGGTCGGCTCCTCCATGGAGTTCACGGACAATAAATTCAAGGAGGCCGAGGCCTGGCTGATGAAGAACCCCTCGGTTGAGCGCTATTACGGCGCCGTCGGAGGATTCGCGGGCGGCGAGGTCAACGCGGGCATGATGTTCGTCACGCTCAAGCAGCGCGAGGCGCGACCGAAGAACCCGGACGGCTCCCCCGTTGGACAAGGGCAGATCATGGCCGACGCGCGCAAGGCTTTGAACGCGCTGCCTTCCCTGCGCGCCTTCATCATGGACCTCTCGCAGGGCGGCTTCTCCTCCTCGCGGGGCTTCCCCATTGAATTTACGGTGAGAGGGCCGGACTGGGACACGCTGACCAAGTCCGCCGCCGAGCTCAAGAAGCGCCTGGAGCAGTCCGGCTCGCTCGTGGACGTGGATACCGACTATAAGACCGGCATGCCGGAAATCCGCGTCTATCCCGACCGCGCCAAGGCCTACGCCCGCGGCGTTTCCATCCAATCCATCGGCGCCACGATCAACGCCATGATCGGCGGCGTGCGTTCCGGCCTCTTCACCGACAACGGCCGCCGCTACGACGTGCGAGTGCGCGCCGAGACTCGAGACCGTCTGGCCGCCGACGACATTCGCAAACTGTACGTGCGCAATTTGCGCGGCGAGATGATCCGTCTGTCCGAAGTGGTCGACATCAAGGAACAGCCCACTTTGCTGGCCATCACGCGTAAGGACCGGGAACGCGCGGTCGGCATCTCCGCCAACGTCGCCCCCGGCAAGTCCCAGGCCCAGGTCCTGACCGACATCGAGGCGCTTGGCAAGCGCTTCCTGCCGGACGGCTATCACATCGTCTTGTCGGGTTCCTCCCAAACTTTCAAGGAGTCCTTCCAAAGCCTGATGTTCGCCTTGGTCCTGGGGGTCATCGTGGCCTACATGGTTCTCGGCGCGCAGTTCAACAGCTTCATCCACCCCTTCACGGTGCTGTTGGCGCTCCCCTTCAGCTTCTCGGGCGCCTTCCTGGCCCTGAGGGTCTTCGACCGGAGCCTCAACATCAACTCCATGATCGGTCTGCTCCTGCTCATGGGCCTCGTCAAGAAGAACTCGATTTTGCTCGTGGACTTCACCAACCAGAGGCGCGAGGACGGCATGAGACTGCGCGAGGCCCTGCTCGACGCCTGTCCGGTTCGCCTGCGGCCCATCCTGATGACCTCGGCGGCCACGGTCATGGCCGCAGTACCCACCGCGCTCGGCCGCGGCGCCGGCTCCGAGGCGACGGTGCCCATGGCTCTGGCCATCATCGCCGGCGTGATGGTCTCGACGCTGCTCACGCTCTTCGTGGTCCCGGCCGCCTACAGCCTGATGACCTGGTTCGAGTCGAGAAAGGCCCAGGTCTCGGCCGCCTCCGTCATCCGAGCGGCCAACGAGGCGCAGCGCCTGGCCGACGAGAGGGAGGAGGCGAGGACTTGAGCGGCGCCAGACTCTCGCTTTGGCGGGCCCTCCACCGGCGGGAGTACCGGCTTTATTTTTTCGGCCAGCTCGTCTCCATGTCGGGCACCTGGATGCAGCAGACCGCGCAAGGCTGGCTGGTCTATCGGCTGACGGGTTCGGCCGTCCTCCTCGGCCTGACCGCGGCCTCGTCCCAGGCGCCGGCGCTGGTCCTGGGCCTGGCGGGCGGGGTCGCCGCCGACCGCTGGGACCGCCGCAAGGTCCTCCTCTGGACCCAGGCCCTCGCCCTCCTCCAGGCCGCCGCGCTCGCCGTCCTCACCAGCATGGGCCGCGTGCAGGTCTGGCATGTCGTCACGCTGGCGGCGTGCCTCGGAGTGGTCAACGCTTTCGATATGCCCGCCCGGCAGGCCTTCGTGACCGAACTCGTCCCTCCGGAGGAGATGGGCAACGCCATCGCCCTGAGCGGTATCCTCATCAACGCCTCGCGCATGGTCGGCCCCGCGCTGGCGGGGATCCTCATCGCGCGCTCAGGAGAGGCCTCCTGCTTCTGGCTCAATGCGTCAAGCTACCTCGCCGTTCTGGCCAGCTTGTGGGCGATACGACCGCGCCGGCCCGCGATGCAGACCGATGAGTCCGCGGCCACCGACGTCCGCGAGGGCCTGGGCTACGTCCTGAGAGACCCCGAGCGCAGGGGCCTGCTCCTCCTGCTCGCGGCCGTGAGCCTGGCGGGCATGCCCCTCTTCTCCCTCATGCCCGCTTTTTCGGAGGGCGTGCTCAAGGCCGGCCCGCGCGGGATGGGGCTGCTCACCGCGGCCGTCGGGTTCGGGGCCATGGGGGCCTCGCTCTTGCTGGCGCGGCTGCGGGGACCCGAGGGCCTCGTTCAAACGGTGGGGCGCGGGGCGGTGGGCTTCGGCCTGGCCCTGGCCGCCTTCGGATTCTCAGATCGCATGGGGTTGGCCGTGCCAGCCGCCATGGCGGCGGGTTTTGCTATGATGACGACCTTCGCCGGCGGGAACATCCGGCTTCAGTCCCGCTCGGACGACGCGCACCGGGGACGCCTGATGTCGCTCTTCTCGATGTCATTCACGACGACGGCCCCTTTCGGGGCCCTGGCTGCGGGCTGGGCCGCGGAGCGTTTCGGCGCCCCTTTCGCCCTGACCGTCGGCGGCGCGGGCTGCGCGTTGGCCGGTTTCGCTTTCCTGGGACGCAACGCGCGCCGCGCCCGCGCGGCCGCGATCCTTGCCGTCCTGGCCGCATCCAGCCTCGCCGCCGGGACCGCCTCCGCGGCGCCCCGCGCGCTGACCTGGGAGGAGTGCGCGGCCGAGGCCGCCCGCGCCAATCCGAGCCTGGCCTCCTCTCGACTCGCGCTGGACGCCAGCCGGGCAACCTTCTACGGTTCCTGGAACGGCCTGCTGCCCCAATTGTCGCTCTCGAACTCCGTCTCGGAGTCGAACGCCTCGCGCCAAGCGTCCTGGGGGGCCTCCGCGTCGGCGTCCATCAGCCTCTTCGACATGGGCCGGGTCGCCTCCATCCGCTCCGCGTCCGCTTCGCTGAGCGCCTCGCAGGCCTCCCTGCGGCGCTCCTCCTCGGACCTGCGCGCCTCCCTGCGCCAGGCGTTCTCCTCTCTGATGTTTTCGCAGGCTTCCCTTGAGGTCGCGCGCGGCATCCTCGAGTTGAGGCGTCACGACTCAGAACTGGTGACCCTCCGCTACGATTCGGGCCGCGAGTCGAAGGGAAACATGCTGCGGGCCAAGGCCCAGACCCTGCATGCGGAGGCCTCCCTGGCGTCGGCGGAGAGGGATCTGCGTTCCTCTCGCCGGGAGATGTCCCGACAGCTCGGCCGCGAGAGCTTCGAGGAATTCCTCGCCAGCGGGGCCTTCGCCGCGCCCGTGCCTCCCGCGCGGCCGGAGGACTTCCGCACCCTCCTGCCTCTGCGCCCCGACGTCGCTCTCTCGGAGGCGTCCGTTCGCTCGGCGCAGGCCTCGCGAGCTCAGGCGTCCAGCAACCTTTGGCCATCCCTCTCCGCCAGCTACTCCCGCTCGCGCTCGGACAGCGTGGAGTTCCCCAGCGCCCGCGCGGGCTGGTCGGCGGGCGCGACGCTGAGCTACCCCCTCTTCGGAGGGGGGCCGACTTCGACCTACTTCTCGACTCTAGCCTCCCGCCGAGGCTACGAGAAGGCCGTCTCGGACCTGTCCGCGACGCGCCTGCAGGCCCTCTCCGACCTCGAGTCGTCGTGGTCCTCCTTCGCCGACGCGGCCGACAACGTGCGCGTCCAGGACGCGCTCCTGGAGGCCGCGCGCCAGCGCAACGGCGAGGCCGACGTCCGCTACGCCTCGGGTCTTTTGAATTTCGACAACTGGGAAGTCATCGTGTCCGACCGCGTCTCGGCCGAGAGGCAGACCCTCTCGGCCCGGCGCGCGGCGATGGACGCCGAGACCGCGTGGGACCGCGCCCTGGGCAGGGCGCTCGGAGAGTGAGATGAAGCGAACGATGATCACTGTGGCCGTTGTCTCCGTCATTCTGGGCGCGGCCGCATGGGCGCGCAAGGGACGCAAGGAGCGCCGAGATCCCGCCGCGAGAATAGTTTCGGCGCAGCGCGGGCCCATCGAGCAGGCGGTCGACGCGAGCGGTTTCGTCGCGCCCATGAACCGCGTCGAGGTCAAGTCTCCCGTGGGCGGCCGCATCGAGAAGCTTCTCGTCGACGAAGGCGACCGGGTGAGCGCGGGGCAGATCGTCGCGTGGATGAGTTCCACCGACCGCACCGCGATTCTCGACGCGGCCCTCGCGCAGGGGCCGGAGGAACTCAAGAAGTGGCAGGATGCCTACAAACCGACGCCGATCGTGTCCTCCCTTCCGGGCGAGGTGATCCTGCGCAACGTGGTCGTGGGCGAGGCCGTGAGCGCCGGCGCCGTGCTCTTCGCTGTGGCCGACACCCTCATCGTCAACGCCCAGGTCGACGAGTCGGACATCGGCAAGATCAAGATCGCTCAGAAGGCGCGCGTGCGGCTCGACGCCTACCCCGACCGATGGACGCAAGGCAAGGTTTACGACATCCTCTTCGAGGGCAAGAACGTCTCCAACGTCATCACCTACGGCGTGAAGGTCCGCCCCGACCAGCTTCCCCCTTTCTTCCGTTCTCAGATGACGGCCAACGTCAGCTTCCTGGTCGCCCGCAAGGAAGACGCGCTGCTGCTGCCCGCGGCGGCGGTGAACGATATGCCCGGCGGCAAGCGCGTGGTGAGTCTTCCCCCCGGTCCGGACGGCAAGCCCGTCACCCGCGAGGTGAGGGTCGGCCTCGAGACCGACGAGCAAGTCGAAATCCTGGACGGAGTCGCGCTCGGAGACAAGGTCCTCCTGCCGCAAGGCAAGTACGTCGCCCAGAAGGCGCCCGAGTCGAGCCCGCTGTCCTTCATGAGCCGCGGCATGCGCGGCGGCGGCGCCGGCGAGGGCACGGCGCCGAAGCCGAAGAGGCCCGCGGCGGCGGCCGGGAAATAAGAGGTCAAGTGCCGCCTCTCATCGAGATCTCCGGGGTCACGAAGACTTACTTCGTTGGCGGCGGCAGCCTGGACGTCCTCAAGGGCGTAGCCCTGCGCATCGAGGCGGGCGAGTTCGTCGCCATCATGGGCCCCTCGGGCTCCGGCAAGTCCACGCTCATGCAGATCCTGGGCCTGCTCGACCGTCCCAGCTCCGGCTCCTACCGGCTCCTCGGATTGGACGTTTCGCGCCTGAGCGACGACGAGGGCGCGGCCCTGCGCTCGCGCACCATCGGCTTCGTCTTCCAGATGTTCAACCTCCTGGCGCGCACCAGCGCGCAAGACAACGTGGGCCTGCCCATGCTCTACACCGGCGAGCCTGGCCGCGCGCGGAGGGCGGCAGAGGTCCTGCGCGAGGTGGGCCTCGGCGACCGCCTGGACCACGCTCCGAACCAGCTGTCCGGCGGCCAGCAGCAGCGCGTCGCCATCGCCCGGGCCCTGATCAACCGGCCGCGCTTGATCTTCGCCGACGAGCCGACCGGGAACCTCGCCTCCGCGCAGGCCGAGGAGATCCTGGGTCGCCTCATCGATCTGAACCGCTCCGGCATCACGGTCGTGATGGTCACCCACGAGCCGGACATCGCGGCCTACGCCAAGCGCATCATCAAACTCAAGGACGGCGTCATCGTCTGCGACGAGGCGAACCCCTCGCCGCGCGGCGGCCACGGGCAGTCCGCCGCCCGGCAGGCCGAGGTCCTCGCCCAGGCGCCTGCGATCCGGGAGCTCAGCGGCGAGGAACTTATCGAGCACGTTCGTTCGGCCTTGGGCGCCATCCGCGCCAACAAGCTGCGCAGCGCGCTCTCGATGCTCGGCATCCTCATCGGCGTGACGGCCGTCATCGCGATGCTCGCCGTCGGCAAGGGCGCGCAGAAGTCGGTGGAGACCCAGCTCTCCGGACTCGGCTCGAACCTCATCATGCTCTTCCCCGTCTCCCCCCGGACCGCCGGCGGCCCGCGCGGCGCCCAGGGGTCGTTCAGTCGCCTGACGCTCGACGACGCGGTGATGATCGCTCGCGCCCATCCGGGCATCGCGCGCACGGCCGGCGAGGTCAGCGGCAGCGTCCAGGTCGTCTTCGGCGACAAGAACGTCAACACCAACCTGACGGGGGCCATGCCGGAGTACGAGCAGATGCGCAACTCCACGCCTTTCTACGGCCGTTTCTTCACGGCCGAGGACGACGAGAGCATGGCTCGCGTCGCGGTGTTGGGGCCGACCGTCGCCACGAATCTGTTCGGCGACCAGGACCCCGTCGGCCGCTCGATCAACATCGAGCACATCAAGTTCAGGGTTATCGGCGTGCTCACGCGCAAGGGTTCGAGCGGTTTCCGCGACCAGGACGACGTCATCATCATTCCTCTGAAGACCGCCATGAAGCGCGTGCTGGGGCGCCAGTACCTGAGCGTGGTCAGCATCGAGGCCGCCTCGCCGGACGATACCGACGCCGTCATCGCGGCCGTCCGCTCGGTGATGCGCAAACGCCATCGGCTGCCCGACTACAAGGACGACGACTTCATGCTTCGTAACATGGCTGAAATCCAGGCGGCGCTCTCCGGCACCTCGAAGATCTTCTCGCTGCTGCTGGGCATCGTGGCCGCGATTTCGCTGATCGTGGGCGGCATCGGCATCATGAACATCATGCTGGTCTCGGTTTCCGAACGCACGCGCGAGATCGGCCTGCGCAAGGCCATCGGCGCCACGCGCCGCGCGGTCCTCATACAGTTCTTGATCGAGGCCGCCGCCTTGTCCACCTGCGGAGGCCTGATGGGAATCCTCCTCGGCATGGCCATCGCCTTCGGCCTATCGACCTGGGCGGGCTGGGCCGCCATCGTCACGCCCCAGTCCCTCGTGCTGGCCTTCTTCTTCTCCGCCGGAGTGGGCATCCTCTTCGGCTTCTGGCCCGCCCGAAAGGCCTCGCTGCTGTCCCCTATCGAGGCCCTCCGCTACGAGTGAGGCGGGCTTCATAGAGCGCGGCGGCGGCCGCGCAGAGCGCGGTGAAGGCGAGGGCGTAGGCCAGCGAGGCCGCGCGCGCAGACAGCCAGGGGTCGAAGAGTCGCGCCACCAGCCAGAGCTTCACGTTGCCCTGCGCTCCGTCGGGAAGGCGGACGACCACGAACTCCTGGATGCCGTAGAGGAGGCCGGAGAGGATATAAGCCGTCAAAGCGTGCCGCCCGAGCGCCTCGAAGGGCGCGGCCCAGCGCGCTGTCCTGCCTTCGATCGTCAGCGCGAGCGCGCCCAAGCCCGCCACGGCCAGCCCGCCGGAGAGGAGGGCGTAGGAACTCGTCCAAAGGTGTTTGTTGACGGGAAAGAAGCGCCCCCAGACCGCGCCCAAGGCCGCCAGCGCCAGTCCGAGGACGCCGAGGCGCGCCGCGGCGCGAGTTTCGAGGCCGTCCTGCGCGATCTTGCGCCCGGCGCACAGCCCGAGCAGGGCCGTGGCCAGGGCCGGAAGCGTGCTGAGCAGCCCTTCCTCGTCCCCCAGAGGATCGCTCGTGTGTCCGGCGAAGAGCGTCCGGTCGAGCCAGTAGGCGAGGTTGCCTTCCGGCGTGAGGATGCCGGCGCCGTGGCCGGGGACCGGCACGTACATCATCGCCAGCCAATACCCGGCCAGCAGCCCCAAGGCGATGGATGCTTCCGCGGCCGGCTTCTCGAAGATGAGCAGGCCCGAGACGCCGAGCGAGCACAGGGCGATGCGCTGGAGGACTCCGGGCCAGCGCGCGCCTCCGGGCGTCGAGAAGAGGACGAGATCGACGAGCATACCCAGGGCGAAGAGGCCTAGGGCGCGCAAAAGGGCGTAGCGGGCGAAGTCGGACGGGGCCTGCCCTTTGGTCCGGCGCGCCTCGAAGGAGAAGAGCGCCGAGGCCCCGAGTGCCACCAGGAATGACGGAAAGACCAAGTCGGCAAGCGACCAGCCGTGCCAGGCGGCGTGGGCCAGGGGCGCGTAGACCTCCTCGCGGCCCGAGCAGTTGACCGCCACCATTGCCGCGACCGTAAGGCCGCGAAAGGCGTCGAGACAGCGCAATCTCTTCGTCTGAGGCATGGCGGGGCGCCCCCCTGGAGTATACGGCCGGCGCGGGGCGGCAACAAGGGGCGAGGGCGCCTGCTATAATGATTCGCGTGAGAGTGGATCTAGGACGCGCGCCCATCGCGCGCATCACCTGCCTCTGCATCGGTCGCGTGGGCGACGTCATCGTCGCTACGCCCTTCCTGCGCGCTCTGCGCCGACGCTTCCCCAAGGCCCGCATCCGCCTGCTGGTCGGCTGGCGCAGCGTTCAAGTCCTGCCGCTGATTCCGTTCATCGATGATTGGGCGGTTCTTGAAAAGCCGCACCGCGTGGACGGGCATCTTTCGCTTGCCTGGAGCCTGCTCAGCCAGCCCTGCGATCTGCTCATCGACCTCAATTCCTCATTCTCCAAGACCTCCATGCTCATCGCGCGCGCGACGCGCGCCCGCGCGCGCGTGGCCTTCGACAAAGTCCGGGGCCCGAGCGTTTTCGACCAAGTCGTCGCCGCGCCGGCCATCACGGAGCATATGTACGACCGTTACGCCCGCTTGGCCGCGGCCCTGGGAGCGCCTTACGACCCTGAGCTGGAACTACGTACGCTTCCTGCCGACAGCGCGCAGGCCGACGGTCTGCTATCCTCGTTCATGGTCCAAGGCGAGCGCTCCTTCAAGGTCCTCATTCATCCCGGCAACTTCGACCGCTTCTCCTTCCGCTGGCCCGAGGAGAAGTTCGCGGCGCTCACCGACCGCCTCCTCGACGATCCCACCTTGCGCGTCTATTACATGGGCGGCCCCGGAGAGCGCGAGAAAGTTATGGCAATCGTCCGCGCGCTCAAGCGTCCGGTCCCGGTCCTGCCGACAGCAAGCCTGGGGGTTGCCGGGGCGATGCTCCAGAAGATGGACCTGTTCGTCTGCAACATCACCGGGACCACGCATCTGGCCGTGGCTCTGAAGGCGCCCACCTTCGGCTTCTATGCCGGTTACACTCAGGCGGTGTGGCGCCCGCGCGGGGCGCGGCACGGCGGTACGGTGTGCCCGGAGTGGGAGTCCTGCCGGGAAACGACGGTCGACGAGGCCTATTCCAAGCTCAAGAGCCACATCGGGCGTCTGAGCCCCTGGATCTAGGCAGGCGCAGGAGCTCCGTCAGGGCCGACCACGCCTCGTCGACTCGCGGGTGGCGTCCCGGCGTCTCCAACACGCGGTGGCCCGGGCGGTGGGCGTAGCCGAAGCGCCAGGGCTCGGTATGGGAAAAGAGTTCGACCGTCGGCGCACCCACGGCGACGGCGAGATGCATCGGGCCCGTGTCGGCGGTGAGGACCGCGCGGGCCTGGGCGACCGCGGCGGCGAACGTCCGCAGGGGCAGTTCCGGCGCGATCACGATCCCCGCGGGGATGGAGAGGCCCTTCAAGAACTCCCGCTCGGCCGGTCCCGCCGCGAGCGCGGCCTTGCGGCCGGACGCGGCCAGTCGCCGTCCAAGTTCGAGGAACCATTCGGGAGCGAGGCGCTTCTCCGCGCGCGCTCCCAGGAAGAGCGCGACCGTCTCCCGGTCGAGCCCCCACTTCTTCCAGATACGCGCCCCCTCCTCCCTCTCTCCGGGGCCGAAGTGCCATTCCGTGGCCAGTTCCGAATCCGGGGGCAGCGCCGCGGCGGGGGCGGCGTGACGGACCAGGCGCGCCAGGCCGGCGGTCTCGTGCTCTCGCGCCGCGGAGACGGCGACGAGGTCGTCGAGGAACTTGGCCGCGTCGCCGCGATCGAAGCCCACTCGGCGCTTGGCGCCGGAGAGCGCGGTCCACGCGGCGCTCGACAGGGAGAAGGCGTGCTGGGGCGAAAAGTCGAAGGCCAGGTCGTAGCCGCGCAGGCGCAGGCCGGGCAGGTCCTTGGCCGTCAGGATCTCGGCCACGCAGGGGTTGTGCGCCAGCGCGTCGCCATAACGCCGCGAGATCAGGACCTCGACGCGCGCGGCCGGAAAGGCGGTCTTGATCAGCCGCAGAGACGGGGTCAGGAGCAGGAGGTTTCCCAGGCGAGAGTCGCGCCTCACGGCGAGGACCCGGCGCACGCAGGACGGTTCCACCGGGCCTACCGGGGGGCGCGGCCTGGGCAGCAGCCGCACGAGACTTTCGCGGAGCAGGGACTTGCCCGCCTTCTCCGCGCTCTTTCCGAGGGCTTGCAGCCGTCCCACGGAGAGATTCTAGCATTGAGCGAGGGCCTTCCCCGCCTATCCCCAAGCGCAACAGGCTCCCATGGGCCCAGAAATGAGTCCGACGGTCGCATAGACCGCGAGACTGTTGGCGGCTTGTGCGACTATTGCGGATTGCGGAGGAGTAAAAATGTTAAGTTGGATTCAATGAACGTCAAATTCCCCCCCCCCCTTCGCGCGATAGTCACGGGGCGGCGATGAGAAGACTCATCCAGCCGGCGGTCGCGCTGCTCGACAGGCTCAAGTACGGACAGAAGGCGATCTTGATGGGACTTATGATCCTCATACCTCTCATCGTGACGCAATACCTTCTGTTCAGCGAGATCAATAAAATCATCGCCTTTACGCGTAAGGAGAGGATTGGTATCGAATATTGCCGGCCCCTCATGAAGCTGTTGCGGGACCTCCAGCTGCATCGGGGAATATCGGCGGGATTTTACCGCGAAGGCGCCTCCTTCACGGAGGCGATGTTTGACCAACAGGCGAGCATTGTCCGGGATGTCGCGGCCGTGGATTTTATGGATCGGAGCTTCGGCCCCGATCTGCGCACGACGAGGCGGTGGGGCGCCTTGAAGTCCGGGATACTGGCCCTGAAAACCCGGGTCTGGAGCCTGGGCGCGCGGGAAAGTTTTGACGAGCAGACCGCCCTGATCCTGACTTTCGGGGCTCTTAGCCACTACAGAAATCGTGACGCTCCGACGAGCTTGAGTAGTTTGGCTTGCTCCGTTGAGCAGCGCGTCGTCCAT
>MGTX01000003.1:36008-56058 GCA_001799675.1 Elusimicrobia bacterium GWA2_66_18 | reverse complement strand
GCGTCGTCGTTATACCCGTGATCGTCGCCAGCGCGCCCCCGATGTTATTAGGCGTGGGGGTGGGCGGCGTCACCACCGAGACCGTCGGCGCGACCTTGGCGAACCTGAAATACCGCTTGTACTTGGGATTGGCGCTGCTGCCGGTCTGGCAGCCCGGAGAAGCCACGACGTAGGTCGAGATCATCGGGCAGGCCGTGTCCTGGAAGTTGCCGGCGCCGTCCTGGCCATAGAGTTCAAGTTTATAGCGGTTGCCGTTGACGAACTGCGCCAGAGCGACACCGAAGGCCCAGGTGTCAACCTTGTCGGAGATCTCCGACCAAGCCGCGTTGCCGTCCGTCACGTCGAACTTGATCAAGGTATTGGGATTAAGATACTTGCCGGCATCCACATCCAGGATGCGCAGGAATACCTGCCGGGGATCGGTGTTGCTGGCCACGTTGTCGGAGACGGTGCCGCTGGCCACCACGGCGGTCACCCAGCCGTAACTGGCCGCGTCCGTGGAAAGAATGACGATTCCCGCGTTGGCGGCGACCGTCGGGACCGTCACGTCGTAGATGAAGCGGTAGCCGCCGGGGCTGGAACTGGGAAATACGTCGGACCAGGCTCCGGTGGATTGAATGGTTTCCGAGGTGCCGATGTTGGGCATGGCGTCGGTGGAGACGACGGCGATATAGTATTCCTTGCCGTCTTTCCAATCGGGGATCCAGACGTTCCCTGGATTGCTGTTGCTGCTGATCGAAATCGACCTAAACAGCACTTTCGTGCCCCATTGCAAGGCCGGGCTGCCCGCGGTCCCCGTTGAGATCCATTTCAGGCCGGAAGGAACGCTGTCCCAAGAGCATGAGGTGTCCGTGCAGTCCCACGAAACCCAGGTGGCGGTATCCGTGCCGTTCAAGTAGGTGTTCTGCGTGGAGGAGGTCGGGTTGCTGCTCATGATCAGCACATAAGCCTTCTGGACGCCGCTGCCGGAGGTGTTGGCGCCGCCGGATCCGTATCCAAGGGCGTCGTTGATGGTGAATTGAAGGGGGAAGGCGTTCGCCGATGAAGCCCCCGTCCCGCGCGTCGGCTTGATGATGCCGACGATGGGCGCTTTATGGTCCACCAGGATCTTCAGGGGAGTGGCGGCGGAACTTCCCGTCTCCGGCCCTCCGGCGCCCGTGTAGCTGCCGTCGCTTTTCTTCGGCTGGTCCGAAGTGCGCGCGCGCGCCGATAGATCGTACTCGCCGTCATCGGGAGTCCACGCGTAGGACCAGGGATCGGATGAATTGGTGGCGCTGAAATAAGCCTCCTCGTCGTTGAAAAAGGACGAGGTTTGAAAAGCCTTGATCGTCGGATCGCCGTTCCATATGGCGCCGTCGGCCCGCTTGATCTTGATCTGAGTGGAGGTGGAGGCCTGCCCATCCGAGAAGGCTTGATCGTTCTTCGGTCCGAAATACATCCCGCCTTGGATGATGGAGAATCCGGTCGTCATCGGCCTCAAGGGATCGTACGCCTGGGCCGCGAGTCCGTTGCCCAAGACGGGATAAAGGATGGAGGCGGTGGCGATCGTGATATAAAACGTATTGGGCTCGGAAAGCAGGGATGCGGTCTGACCCGTCGGATTTTTCAAACTAATCTCGAACGGCCCGCCCGGGACGGCCGCCGTCGATATCTTCAGGCTGGCCTTTAAGGTCCCGGCGGCGGATCCGGGCGTGAAAGCGGTCACGGTGGCCACCGTCACCGTATTGAGCGGGACCCCGCCGTTGAGGAATTGCAAGGTGGTGGTATTGGTGGAGCCCCAGTCCATGAACTGGCTGCCGTAAATGGTCAGGGTGCGATAGAACTGAGAGGCGCCGGTGTTGTCCTGGAAACCCGCGCCCGAGGTCTTCCCGTCGGAGGGGTCCGGATCGGAGATCACCGTCACGCTGGGAGCGCTGATGCCGAAGGCCTTGCTCAAAGTGTAGGACTGGCCGTCGGGGTTGATGACCTGAATGTCGAAAGGCCCTCCCGAGTTGGGGATGGGCGGATTGATCTTGACGGAGATGTTGAGGGATGTAGGCGTCAGCAAGGTGGTGCCGGTCACGGAGATGTTGGTTTGGTCGGCGCCGTTGAGTAGGATTTTCGCCCTGGTCTTGCCCAGGTTGAATGGGGTCAAATCCAGGAATCCCGAACCGCCGGTAATCTGTAGGTCGTAGGTCCCGGTCGTATAAGGCGCCGTGTTCGGCGACGAGGCGATGGCGATGCCGAACAGGCTTGGGGCCGCCACGGTGGACGTGATCAGCCAATCGAAATAGACGCTGCCGGAATTGCCGTAGACCAGCGGCAGCGGCGCCGGCTTGGTCACGGAATAGGCCAAGGAGACCTTGTCGGCCGCCCCGCTGAGATTCTCATAGATGAAGCTCCAGTCGGCGGCGGCGAGGGCCGAAGTGGCGGCGCTGTAGGCAAAGAGGTCCCCGTTGGCATCGACCATGGCGATGTAGATGGTGTCCGTGGAGATCCCTAACAGCGTCGAGGATGCCAGACCGATGCTGACACTGGTGAAATTAACGGCCGAGTTCGAGGCGATATGCACGTTGGTCAGGCCGTCCGTCGAGCTGAAGCGGGCGTATCTGACGTCGCGATTGACGTCGATCCAGGCTATGTGCAGGTTTCCCGTGGAGTCCACCACGGCGCTGGCGTTGGAATTTTCCTCCAGGCCCGCGTTGGTGTTGCCGGGATACCAATCAATCGTGAGCGGGGAACCCGGGGAACCCAACTCCGCCGTTGAAGCCGTATTGTCGTCCTCGGAATAAAGATTGGCGATTCCCTCCGAGGCGTTCAATCCCACCTGCCAAACCATGTTGACGGGGGATGTCTTGGGCATCTTCGGCACGACGAGGTTGATATAGGCCGCTTCATTGTCGTCTCCGTCGCTGTTCCCGCTGCAGTTGTTGATGCCGTCCAAGTGCCGGCCCGTGGCGGGGACGGCGGGCCAACTGGAAGAACCGACGGAGTAGGCGGTGTTGGATTGGGAATAGGCGACCAAGTTGTCGGTGGTCCCGACATTGCCGTTATCCGCCGTCATGTGATTGATCCAGACGAAGCCCGCGGTATCGACGGCGATAGAGACCGGGGCGTTGGATACCATATTGCCTTGGGCCGCCAAGCAGGGGGCGGTGAGGTTGACCTCTCCGCTATGCGCCCAAGCAATGTCTCCATTGGACTGAAGCTGGCCTTTGCGCATATGAATAAGGCGATTGCCGTTGGACACGGTGCCGTCATCACCCACCGCGACGTAGACGTCGCTCGTGGCCTTGACGTACCATACGCTCGGCTTGGCGTTCATCCCGGTATAGCCGGTCCCCTCGAAAATATCCCGGACCGACGCATTGGGGGAGGGGCCGGCGCGCCAGTCGTTGGGATCCCCCGTGGCGGAATAAGTCCAACTCGGGGTCTGGCTGCCGTTGGCGAAGAAAATCCAGTAGCCCCAGGCATTGGCCACCACATGGCGCTGGTTGGACTCCTTGACGCCGCCCGTCATGACCTGTTTAGGATTGGACGTCGCACTCCAGGACAAAACTGGCGCGGCCAGCCAAAACGCCAGGGCGAGCAACGCCCCGCCCTTCCCGCGCAAGGGGCTTCGACCAACGATGCCTTTGGCTCTACTTGCGTCCATGCGCCTCAGCGCTCAAGATTTCTTGACATAAGGCCCGCAGCTTGGCGTCGCTGTCGGAACGCCGTGCGCGCAAGGCCTCGGCGGACTTGGCGCCGCCGATGCCTCCCAAGGCTTCGGCGGCCGCATAGCGCACGGGCGCATACGCGTCGCCAAGAGCCCCGCTCAGGCCGTCCACGGCCCGTTTATCGCCCAGTTTGCCCAGGGCCACGACGGCTTTCCAGCGCGTGGTCTTGTCGGCATGCCTGAGCAGCGAGATCAGCGCCGGAACGGCCCGGGGGTCTCCCAACTCGGCCAGGCCGTCGACCGCTCCCCAGCGGGTGTTCCGGTCCTCGCTGCCGAGGGCCGTCGTCAGGGCGCCGAGGGCGCCGGGAGCCTTCTTGCGGCCCAATTGCTCGGCGGCCGCCCCGCGCGTGTAGGGGTCCTCGTCGCCGAGGTATCCGAACAACCGGGCGCCCGCGGCCGCAGCGGTCGAACGCGCCAGTTCATCGACGGCGGCGCGGCGGGCCTTGACCTGGTCGGAGGGGCCCTCGGAGGCTGCCGCCGCCAGGCAGGACACGGCGCAGGCCATAGAGAACATCGCCAGAGGCAATGGTCTATATTGCGCGCGCACGCGAAAAACGAACGTACTCCAACCGAGGATGGTCATTAGACCCTCTAGAATGCGGTTATTCGGCTGGGGCGAGGTGACGGAAATGTTGCCGGCACGAGGCCTTTACGGCTGACATCAAGGACGTTTATTGGAAAACCTTGCGCCGTAGGCGCAAGGGGGGGTTGGCGCGGGGAATCAACAGCGGAGGACTTCAGGACAACAACGGCAGGAAGACAGGGGGGCCTGCTGAAGGCGCGCACGCAAGCGCGACGCCCCCTGGACCAGGACGGCGCCCAGCAAGGCCGGCAGGACCGCGAAGATCTTGGGTCGAGGGGTCGGCAGGCAGGTTACGGCGCGGGCCGAGGGCAGGGACTCGGCCAACTGGATGAACCGGGCCCCGCAGCCCGCGGCCAGCTCCAAGGCCGGCAGGATGAAGCGGGCCTGGGGAAGATGGGAAGCAAACGAGTTCGCGACCGTGCGCGCGACCGAGGCCCTCTTGAGCTGTTCGAGCACGACCCGTCCGGAGACCGGCCGGCCGAACGCGTCGCGGACGTCCAGGCCGAGGCGATTGTCCACGGCGGACATGGGGTCCACGCCGTGAGCCTCCAGGCCCACCGGAAACTCGGCCCGGGCTGCGACCGAGAGGAGCGCTAGGGTCAAAAACAGGCCCGGCCCCACCAACCATCGAACCCCTCTGTCCCGTCGATGGCGAGTTGAGGCCGAGCGAAATCGAGGTCGAACGCCGTTCGTCAGCATTTGGTTTTCGGTAGCCAGGCGATCTCGGACTCCCGAGACCCTCCGCTTTGCGCCCCGACCTCGCGATCGGTTTGCCGGTTTGTCGTTCCAACTTGCGACCAGCCCAGTATAACAGGACCCGCGCGATTGTCAAGACCCAGACGCCGGCTCATTATTTCCTGGCCCACTTCGCCTGGCGGGTCTTCTTGTCGACCGAAACAATCGCAAAAGAGGAGGCTTTGCCCACGCCCTTCTTCGGGACCCTCTCGAACCAAGCCCACCAATAATCCGCCGGATCGCCCTTATGCTCCGTCATCTTGACGGCTCGCTTGGCAAGCCCTTTGACCCTGCTTGCATCGACGAATTGTTCCGCGAGGCTCCGAGCTTCGGCCGAGCTCAGTTCCGTCGTCTGCTCCGGCTGAGCCATGAGCCATTCCAGCTTCATGTTCTGGGTGACGCGTTTGAGTTTCTTGCCGTTGTCTGAAATCATGACGCCGCGAATCTGGTCTCCGACCGCCGCACGGAAACCCACGAACCATACGCCGGAATCCGGCCGGGCTGCGACGGCCTTGGGTTGGAGGTCTTGGTAGCCTTGCTCCTTGACGAATTTCTCGGCCAAGGCGACGGCGTCCCGAGCCGAAATGGACTCCTCCCTGGAAGGGCCGGCGGCGCCGACGAGGCCGGCGGCAAAAAATTCGACGGCGCACATCAGCATCCAGATTCCCGCGGTCGATCTCTTCATGGACCCGCCTCCTCGAAATCTGCTCGATTGTAGCAGTTCATCCGTCGCCCTTCATCCCCAGATGCGCCTCGTGTCGCGGACGATGGTCTGTTCCCGGCTCTGCCCCACGGAAACGATGAGGATCGGCACGCCCAGAGCCTTCTCGACGGCCAGCGCGTAGCGACGCGCGCCCAGGGGGAGATCGGAGAACTTCCGCGCGGCCATCAGGTCTCCGGAAAAGCCCGGGAAGGATTCGTAGATGGGCTCAACGTCCAACTGCGCGCGTCGCGCCGGGGGGAATTGCGCCATCCGTTTCTTGCCGAGTTTATAGCCGACGCAGACTTTGATCGGATGGACGCCCGAGAGGGTGTCCAGTTTCGTCATGGTCAAGGCGGTCACGCCGTTCATCCGTATGGCCGCGCGCAGCTGCGGCAGGTCCAGCCACCCGATGCGGCGCGGCCGACCGGTGGTGACGCCGTACTCCTTGCCGACCTCGCGGAGGTAGCGGGCCACGGCCCCCTCGATCTCCGTCGGGAACGGGCCCAGGCCCACGCGCGTGGTGTAGGCCTTGGTCACGCCCATGACCCCCGTGATCGTCGTCGGGCCCACGCCCGCGCCGACGCAGGCGCCTCCGGCGACTGGATTGGAGGAGGTGACGAAAGGATAGGTGCCGTGGTCTAGGTCGAGCATCGAGCCCTGAGCGCTCTCCAGGAGGATCCGCGCGCCCTTACGCCGCGCGGCATCCAGGATCAGCCCCGTGTCCGCGGCATAGCGGGCCAGAAAGCGGCGGCGCGCCTCGTAGCCGTCGAAGACCTCGGCCTCGATCTCATCAAGGGGTTTCACCTTGGCCAGTTCGGCCGCCCGGACCTTCAGGTTTTGGCGGACGAGAACGCGCAAAGAGGCGGCATCGAGGTAGTCGGCGACCCGGATGCCGATGCGGGCGACCTTGTCCTCGTAGCAGGGACCGATGCCCTTCTTGGTGGTGCCGATGCCGCGCCCACCCTCCTCGCGCAGAGTGTCCAAGTAGACGTGGTAAGGGAGGATGACGTGGGCGGCGAGGCTGAGGAAAAGACGCCCGCGGACCTTGATGCGGCGCTTCTCCAGCATCTTGATCTCGTCGACGAAAGCCCGGGGATTGACCACCACCCCGTCGCCGATGACGTTCTTGACGCCGGTCTGGAGGATGCCCGACGGGATCAGGTGCAGGGCGTATTTCTGCTCGTCGAAGACGACCGTGTGCCCCGCATTGTCGCCGCCCTGGTAGCGCACGACCCAATCGGCGCTCCTGCCAAGGAAGTGGACGATCTTTCCCTTGCCTTCATCGCCCCATTGGGCGCCCACGACCACGAGAGCCGGCATGAAATCTCCTTTTGACCCGAAGGCTGCACGAACGGCTTAGCCCTTGAAAAATCGACGCCACCACGACCCGTCGCCGCGTCCGCCCCCCCGCGACGCCTTGAGCCGGCGGTCCGCGGGGACCACTACGTCTCCGGCCACGCCGACGGCGAATCTCACTCTCACCAGCACGCCGTCCGAGACGGACTCGACGGCCTCGACCGGCGCCTCGATGGGCACCGGCCCGGAAGCGGTGAGCCCTCCAAAAAGTCTCGCTAGGTATTTGGCGATGTCGCGTCCGTCCACGATTCGGGCGAAGACCAGGTCCCCCGCGCGCAGTTCCGGAGCCGGCACGCCCTCCAGGTCCTCCTCCAGCGCGATCTTCAGCACCAAGAGATCCTCGGCTGGTTCGACCGGCGGCGTCGGCTTGTCGCGCCGCGCCGTCGGTGTCGGGGCCTTGCGCAGGGACTGGAACTGCCCGAGGTCGAGAATATCCTTTTTGAGGCGCACGCTCAAACCGCCCTCGCCGAACAGGGAGCGCAGGGGCTCGGCGAGCTCCTTGCTCGCGACCTCGGAGGACGCCTCGCGCAAACGCTCGAAGGTCTCGGGAGGCGCCGCGCGGAAATGCGCGGCCAGGTGCTGCTCGACCTCCAAACTCTCGGCCGGGAGGCTGCCGTCCCAGAGGCGGCAGCCGTAGAGGTGCTTCTCGAAGGCGAACCACTCCTCATCGAGGCCGACGGCGCAGACCGCGGGGTCGTAGGACATGACCGCGCGGGCGCGCAGGACGTTGCGCGTCTTGAGGTTGAGGATGACCAGGACCAGGCCGTGCTGGTTCTTCGATGGAAGGAGGAACTTTCCCTTAAGCGCGCAGATATCGCGCAGGAGGCGCGGAATCCGGCGGACCGCCTCCTCGACCTCGTAGCCGCACATCTCCAGGGCGAGTTCTGCCTCGCCCCGGTCGCAGCCCGTCTCCTCCATCAGGAGCTCGATCTTCTCCTTCATCAGCGCATGCCCCTGGGGTGGGCTGCCTGGTAGACCTCGCGCAGGCGGTCGAGGCAGACATGCGTATAGATCTGCGTCGTGCGCAGACTGACATGCCCCAACATCTCCTGGACCACGCGTATATCGCAGCCATGGTTGAGAAGGTGGGTCGCGAAACTATGTCGAAAGACATGAGGAGTGACCTTCTTCAATAACGACGAGCGTTTGATCCAACGCCGGACCAGGAACATGACGCCGTCCTGGGATATCCGCAGTCCGCGGAGATTGACGAACAACGGTTCTCCGTCCGCCGGTCTTCCTCGGGAGCGCAGATAGGCCCGGAGGCATTTCAACGCATCCCCGCCGACGGGAACGACTCTCTCTTTGGATCCCTTGCCGAAGACACGCACGACGCCGGACAGGAAATCCACGTCGCCGACGTTCAAGGTCGATATCTCGGCCCGGCGCAGGCCCGAAGAATAGAGAAGCTCGATGAGAGCCCGGTCGCGCTCCCCGCCGGGAGCGGAGGAGACGGAGGCTTTGAGTATCTCATCCATCTCCGCCTCAGTCAGGAATCTCGGCAGGGAACGTATCCGCTTCGGCAGGGGCACGCCCAGGAACGGATCGCGCCGCAATTCCCCCTCGGAACGAAGGAAACCGACGAAAGAACGCAGCGCCGAAGCCTTGCGCAGGACCGTGGCGCGGGAGGCCTCGCCCGACTGCAGTTCGGCGAGATGACGGCGGACATGGGAACGGTCGATCTCCCCCGATTCCAAGTCCGGGAACGCGGCCAGGAAGCCGCCCAGGTCGGCGCGGTAGGCGCGCAGGGTGTGCGGGGAATAGTTCTTCGCCGCGCGCAGGCGAGTCAGAAAGCGCTCGATCTGGAGGCGCATGGCGCGCGCCGACTCAGTCCGCCGGGGACGCGCCGCCGGCGACTTGGCGCTGGGCGACCATCGCGGCGCGCAGGGCCTCCCCATCGGTCTTCAATTTTTCGCCCTCGTCCTTCGAAACGGGCTTGAGGTTGCGGCACTTCGGATACCCGGGACAGGTCAGGAAGAAGCCGCGTTTGCCGGTCCTCAGCCACATGTGCTTGCCGCACTTGTTGCAGGGGCGCGCGGTTAGCAGGGGGCGCGAACCCTCGATCTTCTTGCCGTCGGCGTCGAGAGAGAAGGTGTTCTTGCAGTCCGGATAGCCCGAACAGGCCATGAAGCGGCCCTTTCGGCCGGCCCGGATGACCATGGCCTTGGCGCAGAGGTCACAGTTCTCGCCCGTCATCTCCAGAACGACCTTCTGGCCCTCCGGCGTCAACTGAATCTTGCCCTTGCATTTGGGGAAGGTCGAGCACGAGAGGTACTTGCCGAAACGGCTCTCGCGGATGAGCATGGGGGCCGCGCAAACCGGGCAGAGCTCGTCGGACATCTTGGGCTCGATGCGGGAGGCCTCCATCTCGGTCGCGGCGGCCTCCAGGGCCTTGATGAAGGGGGCGTAGAACTCCCGCACCACGCCGGTCCAGCCGGACTTGCCCTCGGCGATCAAGTCGAGCTTCTCTTCGACCTCGGCCGTGTAGGTGAGACTGACGACCTCCGGGAAGTGGGCCTTCAGCTTCTCCGTGACCAGGACGCCGAGGTCGCTCGGGATGAGCTTGCGATCCTTTATGTTGCGCCGCACGTAGCCGCGGTTGACGATCGTCTTGATCGTCGGGGCGTAGGTGGACGGCCGGCCGATGCCGTGCTTTTCCATGGCGCGAATGAGGCTTGCCTCGTTGTAGTGCGGAGGCGGGCTGGTCTTGTGTTCCTCGGGCCTGAGCTCGACGAGCCTAAGGACGTCGCCCTCGGCGAGCGGAGGCAGTCGGCTGCCCTCCTCCTCCAAATCCTCGCCCTCCTCCTCGTCGACGGACTTCGGGGCGTCCCGGTAGACGCGCAGGAAGCCCTCGAACTTAAGGGTACGGCCGGTGCAATGGAAGAGCGCGCCGTCGTTCTCGATGTCCGCGGAGGCGGTATCATAGACGGCCTCGACCATCTGGGAGGCCATGAAGCGCTTCCAGACGAGCTCGTAGAGGCGTATCTGGTCGGCGTTGAGGAAGCGGCGGACCTCGTTGGGCGTGCGCAGCACGCTCGTCGGGCGTATGGCCTCGTGGGCCTCCTGGGCGCCTCGGGACTTGGTCTGGTAGGTCGGCGGCTCGGCCGGGCGAAAGGCCGCGCCGAAGGCTTCCGAGATGTAGTCCGCGCACTCGACCGCGGCCGTCTTGGCGATGGAGAAGGAATCCGTGCGCATGTAGGTGATGAGACCGACCGGATCCTTGCCGCCTAGGTCGACGCCTTCGTAGAGCGACTGCGCCACGCGCATCGTGCGCTCGGCCGCGAATCCCATCTTCTGGGACGCGGCTTGCTGCAGCGTCGAGGTGGAAAAGGGAGGCGCCGGCCGGCGGCGCACCTCCTTCTTCTCGACCTTGACGACCTTGAAGGTCCCATCCTTGATCGCGACGCAAACCTTGTCCACGTCCTCGGCGCCGCCGAGGGTCGTCGCCTTGACGCGATATTGTTCGGAGAAGAGGTCGTAGGTTCTCGTCGTTTCAACCTTCTCTGCCTGCCACAGGGAAAGTTTGGCATCGAAAAGCGTGGGCTGACCGGGTTTTTCCAGGCGGCTGGTAAGGGTCCAATAACCCTCGGACTTGAAATCCTGGATTTCGCGCTCGCGCTCGGCAAGCAGGCGCACGGCGACCGATTGCACGCGGCCGGCCGAGAGGCCGCTTTGGATCTTAGTCCAGAGCAGCGGGGAGAGTTTGTAGCCGACCAGGCGGTCGATCACGCGCCGGGCCTGCTGGGCGTGGACCAGGTTCTCATCGATGGCGCGCGGCGAGGCGATGGCCTCCTTGATGGCGCCCGGGGTGATCTCATGGAAGGTGATGCGGCGGACCTGCTCGGACTTGAGCTTGAGCATGTCGACAAGATGCCAGGCGATGGACTCTCCCTCGCGGTCATGGTCGGTGGCGAGGTAGACATAAGCGGCCTTGGAGGCCAGGCCCTTGAACTCTTTGAGGATCTTCTTGGCCCGGGGAAGAACCACATACTGCGGCGCGAAATCGTCCTCGACGTTCACTCCGATCTTGCGCACCGGGAGGTCCCTCACGTGGCCGAAGGAGGATTTGACGATAAAGTCATTTTTAAGGAAGCGGGAAATAGTCCGTTCCTTGGCCGGAGACTCGACGACGAGAAGGCTGGGGCCCTTGCGGAGGTTCTTTTCCTTTGCCGTCTTCGCGGATTTCTTAACTTGCTTTTTTGCCATAGCGTTGCCCTGGGGCGGCGGTGACGAGATCTTTTATTTCCAGACCGAACATTATAAGGGAAAGGCGGCCCATGTCAAGCCCCGTCATCCGTCCCAGTTCATCTAAGGAGAGGGCCTCGCCGCCCAGGATGGACAGGATCCGGCCCTCATCTCCCTCGGCGGAAGGGCCCGCGCGCCGCGGGACGCACGCAAGCGGCTGGAGGCTCACGCCGCTAGGAAGGCAGGAGAGGACATCCGACACCGACATCGCCGGGCGCGCCCCGTCCCGAATCAACCGGTGGGGGGCCTCGCTGAGCGGAGAGTCGATGGGGCCGGGAACGGCCAGCACCTCGCGGCCGTAGTCCAAGGCGTTCTTCGCGGTCAGCAGGGCTCCGGAAGCGGCGCGGCCTTCCACCACCACCGTGGCCCAGGAGAGCCCCGCGACGACGCGGTTGCGGCGCGGGAACAGGGCCGGGGCCGGAGGAGTCGAGCAGGGATACTCGCTCAGCACGCACCCTCCCCCGTCGGCGATGCGGCGGGCGAGGTCGCGGTTCTCGGGCGGATAGACGTCGCCCAACCCCGAGCCCAGGACGGCCCAGGTCTTGCCCCCGGCCTCCAGGGCCGCTTGATGAGCCTCGGCGTCCACGCCTCGCGCCAGACCGCTGACGATGACGACGCCCCGCCGCGCCAAGTCCGCGGCCAGGCGGCGGGCCGCGCGCCGCCCGTAGGCGGTGGGAGCCCTCGCGCCGATCACGGCCACGCCTGGCGCGTCCTCCAGGCGTCCCAGGGCGTAGAGCGCCAACGGAGCGTCCGGCAGGCAGGCGAGCAGGGCGGGATAATCGGCTTCCCCGCGGACGAGCAGCCGCGCGCCCAGCGCTTGCGACCGGCGCGCCTCGCCCTCCGCGTCGAAGGCCAGGGCCTGACGGCGCCAGCGCGACGAGACTTCGGGCGACAGCCCCGAGGCGGCGGCCCATTCGGCGTCGCCGGACGAGGCGAGGCCCTCGGGCCCGAGTCCTTCCCAAAGGGCGAGGACCTTCTCGGGGCGGGTGAAAGGGATGGCATTGAGGCGCACCGCCCATTCCTGAGGCGGCATCCAGCTCAAAGAAGCTCCTCGGGAAGGGAGGACGGCCTGGGTCTCTCGACGGCGAGCGCCGAGCGGCGCGGGAACGTCCTCCTCCGCGCGCGGCCCGCCAGGGCGTGCACGGCGCGCAGGAGTTCGGGATCGGAGCTCAGCGCGCTCCAGTCGGCGGGAATGAGTCCGGCCGCGACGATGATCTCGATGGGATCGAGTTCCAGGGCCGAAGCCAGGCGCCGCAGAGGGGCCTCCTCGGAGGGCGGGTTGCGCTTGCCCGCCAGGACCTTGGAGAAAAAGGACGGATCGAGTTCCGAGCGCCGGCAAAGCTCCCGCAGGCCGAGACCCTGCCGGGCCATCGCCGTGCCGACCAGCCGCGAGAACGACGAAGCGGACGCGTCACTCATTATAGGCTTGCTCGTTCAATGATTGCGGACCAACTCGTAGCGCTTCTGCGCCAGTTGGATGTCGGGATGGTCGGGATATTCCTCGAAGAAGCGGCTGAGCGCCGTGCGGGCCGCCTCGAAATCGCGGGTCTCTTCGGCCACTTCGGACAGACGCAGGAGGGCCTTGGGCGTGTACTGCCCGGTCGGGTAGTCCGTCAGAAGCTGGGTGAAAGCCTCCTGCGACTTCGCATACTCGGCGCGCTGGTAGTAGACCAGCCCGACCGAGTAGACCACCTTCGGCGCCCAGGAGGAGGACTGGTGCTTCTTGGCGTAGGCGAGGATGTCGCTGAAGTTGAAACGGCGGCTGGCGTACGACCAAAGGCCGCCGAAGATCAGGACGAGGACGATCAACTTCTTCATCGTTGCGCCTCCATGCCCGATCGCAGACGGTCGAGACCCCGGTATTGGAGAGCTTCCGCGAGATGCGCGGGGAACACGGACGGCTCCCCCGCCAGGTCCGCGATGGTCCGCGCGACGCGCAGGACCCGGTCCAGGGCGCGCGCGGACAGCCCGGCGTGCCGCTGGGCCGCCGCCAGCGTCGAGAAGGCCTCGGGGGTCGCTTCCGCCTTGCGCCGCAGCAGGGCGGGCTCGATGAACGAATTCAAAGCGGCCGGCCCTTCGCCCCAGCGTTCCTTTTGCCGGGCGCGCGCCGACACGACTCGTTCGCGCACCGCCGCCGACGACTCGGCGGCAGGCGCACGATGCGCCGCATCGTCCGCCCACTGGTCGAAAGTCACGGGGCCCATCTCGATCTGGAGGTCGATGCGGTCGAGGAACGGGCCGGAGAGCCGGTTGAGGTAGCGCTCGATGAGCCGGGGAGAGCACGAGCAGGCCTTTTGAGGATGCCCCAGGTAGCCGCAGGGGCAGGGGTTGGCCGCGGCGACCATCAGGAAGCGCGCTGGATACTCCAGGCTGTCCTTGGCGCGCGCCACGCGCACCAGGCGGTCCTCCAGGGGCTGGCGCAGGGCTTCCAGGGCTGGGCGCGGGAATTCAGGGAGTTCATCAAGAAACAGCACGCCTCCGTGGGACAGGCAGGCCTCCCCGGGACGGGCGGAAGGACCGCCGCCGATGAGGGCCGCGGCCGAGCAAGCGTGGTGCGGGGCGCGGAAAGGCCGCGCGCGGGCCAGCCCTCCCGCGGACGGACGGCCATAGGCGGATTGGACCTTGGTGACCTCGACGGCCTCAGCCTCGGTCATGGGGGGCAGCAGGCCCGGCAGGCGGCGGGCGAGCATGGACTTGCCCGTGCCGGGCGGTCCGATGAGGAGGATGTTGTGGCCGCCCGCGGCCGCGATCTCAAGGGCGCGCTTGGCCAGGGACTGACCCCTCACCTCGGAGAGGTCCACGCGGGAGCGTTCGGACTCGGGCTCGGACGCGGCGGCGGCGCGTGCCCGGGGCTCGGCGCCTTCCAGCAGGAGGACCACTTCGCGCAGGTCCGACGCCGCCAGGGCCTTCAGCCCCGAGGCGGCGGCTTCCGCGGCGTTCTCCGCGGGGACGACGATGGCCTCGTATCCCTCGGCCCGGGCGCGCTCGGCCATGGCCAGAACGCCCGGCACGGGGCGCACGCGCCCATCCAGGGAAAGTTCGCCCACGAAGCACCATCGCCGCGTTCGGTCCCCCGGCGACAGTTGACCCGAGGCGGAGAGGACCGCCAGCGCGATGGGCAGGTCGTAGTGGCTGCCCTCCTTGCGCGGGCGGGCCGGGGCGAGGTTGACCGTAATGCGCCGCGATGGGAACTTGAAGCCGGAGTTTCGCACCGCCGCCGTCACGCGCTCACGCGACTCGCGCACCGCGTGGTCCGGCAGGCCGACGGTGGTGAAGGCGGGCAGGCCCCCGGCTAGGTCCAACTCCACCACCACGGGGAAGCCTTCCACGCCGCGCAGGCCCAGGCTGTGGACGCGGGAGAGCATCAGTCGCCCCAATCCATCGCGGTCTCGATCGTCAGGCACCCGGAGTCCGGCTCCACGCCGACGAGGCGCAGGGATGCATCGCGCCTCAGCAGGCGCGCCCCCAAATCGTCGATCCCCATGCCCGAGGCGAAGACGCGCACCACGGCGGCGCCCTCGGGGCCCCGCCAGGCGCCCAGACAGGCGGCCGACACTCCGTCGACGCGGCGCAAGTCCGCCACGAGCGCGCGTATCTTGCCGGCGTCGCGCGGGGGCAGGACCAGGACGGAGTACTCCGCCCGGCCGGCCCGCGACCTCTCGATCAAAGACGCGACGCGAGCCGCGACCTCCTCGCCGGCCTGCTCTAGAGCGCGCCCGCTCGCCGCGGGCGAGGATACGTCCACGCTCGAGGATCGGGCGGAAACGGCGACGGGCTGCGTCGAGCCCTTCGTCGCGTAGAGCCCCGTCTCGAGCCGCGCGACCGCGCGCCAAGCGCCGGCTTGCTCGTCGGGCTCTACGACCGCGCCCGTTCGTCCCAGCACGAGCCAGTCCACGCCGCCCGCGGCGGCTTCGGCAACCGCTTGGTCGGGGGTCTTAGCCTTGAACCTCGAAGCGTTCAAGGGGTCCCGGGCGTCGGCCGCGGCGATGCCGCGCGCGACCAGGGCCCGGCGTAGGGAGTCCGCGGCGGGCCCCACGCCGTAGCCGCCCTCCGATTCCGCCAGGGCCAGGAGGACCTTGGAGGGGCCGTCCGTGAAGCCGGCCGGGCGCAGAAGACCCGCATGCTCCAAAGCCGCGGCCAGAGCGTCCAGGCGCACCTCCACGACGGGCTCCTGGGACGCTCCTAGGCGTTCCCGGCCGATCAAACGCGCGGAGCGTGCAAAAACTTGTTCCTCGATCACCGGGACCTCCCGGCGACGCGCCTCCTCCGTCAGGAAGAGGGGTAGGACCGCCTCCAGCGCCGCACGCCGCGCGGCCGTGATTTCGCGGGAGTTGACCCGTATGACCTCCCCCTTGTCGCTCGTGCCGGGATCGACGCGTCCCAGGGCGCAGGCGCCGGCCAGCAGCGCGGCCGCGACGGGCAGGGAGCGCTTCAAGACTCATCCTCCTCCGAGCGCGCGGCGGGGACCACGAAATGGAAGGTCGAACCCTTGCCGGTCTCGGTCTCGAACCAGATCTTTCCCCCGTGCTTGGCGATGACCTCGCGCGAGATGGCCAGCCCCAGGCCCGTGCCCGGAACGTTGAGCTCCGCGCGGTTGCTGGCGCGGTGGAAGCGCTCGAAGATCCTTTCCCGGTCCTCCTGCGGGATGCCGATGCCGTCGTCGGCGACCGAGACTATGAGGAACTCCCCTTTGTCCCTCGCCGTCACGGCGACCCGTCCCTCGGGACGGGTAAACTTAAGCGCGTTGGAGACGAGGTTGTCGACGACCAGCCCCAACCAGCGCTCGTCGGCGAGCGCCCGCGGCAGTCCCGCGGGCGGCGTCCACGAGATGGTCTTGCCGCCCTCGGCGGCGGCGGGCTGATGGTTCTCCACGCTCTGGCTCACCAACTCGAGGAGGTCCAGCGGGCGCAATTCCATGCGAGCTCCGCTTTCCAGGCGCGACAGGTCCAGCAGGTCCGAGACGAGCCCGGACAGACGCTTGGCGGCGGCCTTCGCGATCTGGAGGAATTTCATCTGCTGTTGCGTGAGGGGTCCGGTCTCGCCGTCGAGCATCACGCTCAAGAATCCGGTGATGGTGGTCAGAGGAGTCTTGAATTCGTGGCTCACGGTCGAAACGAACTCATCTTTCATACGGTTCAGGGTCGCTAATTGTTCCGCGGTCTCGGACAGCCGGCGGTTGAGCATGGCGGTCTCGACGAGGATGGAGACCTCTTCGGCGATCACCTGGATCAAGGAAAGCTGCTCGTCGCCGAAGGCGTTCTTGCGATGGCTGCCTACGCGCATGACGCCCAGGACATGGTCTTCGACGATCAGGGGGAGAACCATCAGGGAATGGATGCTCCACATCTTCGCGTAGCTGGCGATCGTGCCCGGGTCGTTCTGGGCGTCTCCTGTGATGAAAGGCCGGCGAGTCTTAAAGACCCGCACTGAGGAGGACCGACTGTCTTCCAGCGATATGCGGTAGAGGAACTCCTCCGCCTCCACGCCGAAAGCCTCGGGTTGGGTGACCAACTCCCCGGTTGTCTCGTCGAGGAGGAGGAACGCGACCAGGTCCGCCTCGAGAGCCTTGGAGACGATGGCGACGATGGCTTCCAGGGAGGATGAGTGGCGTCCGGCCTGGGAGAGCGCCATGGCCACGTCGTGGAGGGTCTTGACCTCCAGCGACTTGCGAAGGAGACGGTCGTGGGTCTGGGTCAGCTCCTGCATGGCCGCAGAGAGACCGCCTTGCAGGCGCTCCCTCGTCTCCAGCAGGCGGACGAGGCCTTCGGTCAGCGCCGCGGTCGCCCGAAGGGCCGCCGCGGCCATGGCGAGGTCCGCGCCCGCGGCCCGCAGCGACGGCCCGGAGCGCGACGAGGCCGCGACCAGAGCGCCCGCTCCCTCCTCGGTGCGCCACCCGCGGACGACGGCGGCCGTAAATCCCAGATCCGAGAGGGCGCGCGCCAGGGGGTCCGACTCGGCCGGACCGGGCCCTAGTTCCCAGACGGCCTCTCCGTCCGTGGAGCCGCGCGAGAGCAGGACGAAGTCGAAGCGAAGGCAGGAAACGGGCACGCGCGCCCAGGCCCCGCCGCGATGGGCGAGCAGGACCCCGGTCCCGTCCCTGCGCCGGGAGACCACGGCCAGGGCCAGGTCCGAATGGCTGACTCGCAGGGCGTCGAGCGCGCGGCCCGCGGCCTCGGCCAAGGCCTGGGCGGGTCGACTGGCTAAGGCCTGCGCGTCCAAGAGGCGCGCCGCCAGGTCCCGGGCTGACGCAAGCTCCGCTTCCTTGTCGCGAAGCAGGCGCTCCAGCGGCAGTTGGCGGCGGAATACAAATGCCCACCAGACGGTCACGATTGCGGTGGCGACGAGGAGTCCTCCTCCCACGAAGGGATCGGCCCCTGGACCGATCATGGCTTGTCGGGATCGGGCGCGAAGTCTAGATGGGCGTTGAGGTAATGGGCGGCGACGCCGAGCCCGGTGTAGGGGATCCAGCCCAGGCGCACGCCCAGGCTCTCCAAGATGCGACGCAAGGCGTGGGATAATTCGGCGGAGCGCGGTCCCAAGGGGGAGTCAGGATTGGGCCCCACGATGATGGCGCGGGTCACGCCCGCCCGTTGGCACATCTCCCCTACGGGGAAGATGATGCTGAAGGGGACGTTCGCATCGTAAGTCTCCCAGAGAACGTGATGGTAGGTCTGGTTGAAGCTGTTCTTGGAGCCGATCTCATAGAAGATCGAGGCGGCATAGGCTCCCAGTCCTTCCTCGCCCTTCGGCACGATGACGGCGATGGCCTCGGCCGCCCCGGTGATGGCCGGCGCGCGGAACGCGACCGGCGCGGGAGCCTTGGCGCTCTCACTCACGCCCGCCGTGAGCGGCTCGTAGATCAGGGGGAGTATCTCCGAGAGAGCAGAGGATTGGCCCGCGTCCTGCCGCATCTTCTTGAAGATAACCGCGCGCCTCAGCCACAAGCTGAGGTCCTGGTAGCCCCACACGGACAGCTTTTCATGGAGGAGCGCCAATTCCTCGGACTTAAAGCCCGCGCCGGCGCGGTCCGCGGCAGAGGAGATAAGGTCCTTCTGCACGGCGGGACTCGGGACCTTGATATCGACGGACCATCCCTTGGAGAAGGAAAACTTAAGCGCGTCTTCAAGGGCGCCCAGAGCCTTGGGCGGGTAGAGCGCGGTGAGGACGACCTGCTGCTGGCGATCGAAGAAGCTCTTGAAGATATTGGCCAGCGCCTCCTTGTTCTGGTCGGACACTCCTATGAGATGGATGTCGTCGACGAGAAGGACCTTGGCGTCCGCCACCTTCTTGTCGATGGCGGCCATCGTCTTGGCGGCGGTCGCGACGTTGACGGCGCGGGACAGGCGCGGGCCGGAGGTGGAGAGGATGGCGGTATCGCCCAGTTCCTTGGAGAGCGCGGCGCAGATCGCCCCTAGGAGGTGGGATTTACCCGTGCCCGGGACCCCGTACAAGAGGAGCGGGTTGTACATGGAGCCGGGCGAGGAGACTACGGACATGGCCGCAGCGTGGGCGAAACGATTGTAAGCCCCTACCTGCAACGTCTCGAAGGTCCAGTCATCGCGCAGGGGGATAAGCATGGGGAGGGCGGGGATATTACCCCGGGTGAGCGCCGCCGTCGGCGTGGGCGGGGCGAGGGGTTCGGGAAGCGGCGGAGTCAGTACAATGGTTTCCGGAGGCTTAAGGACCGGCATGACCGGGATATCGGGCAATGGGATTGGGGGAAGAAACGCGGGTGGTTCCGTCGGCGCGGGCGGTTCCGTCGGCGCGGGCGGCGCCGCCCGCGTGAGCCAAGCCTCCAGCTTGACGCGGGACGGGGCCTTCAGTCGATGCAAGACCAGACTTATGTTGTAGCCTTCCCCGTTGTAAGGCATGGGGCGACCGATGAGGGCGCCGAACTTCTTGAGCAGGCTGGCCACGTCCGACGGCCCCCCCTGCAGCAGCAGTTGATGCCGCTCGGGATCATCAGAAGTGGGCGTCGGCCGGATCTCCCATCTCTCCATCAGGATTCGCCAGGAAGAAGCATGATGTCCACGATCACATCGACCGCCGTGGCCTTATTTTCCACGTCGGTGGGCGACACCGAACGGAACATGACGCCTTCGCGCGAACAGACTGCGGCGAGTTCGTCCAACTTCGCCTGCGGCCATTCTTCGGTGATGGCAAGAATGGCTCCGGCCTTGACCTGCCGCGCCTTCTCGAAGACGGCGTTCGCATCGCTGGAGTTGCCGACCGGCAGAGAGAGGACCTCGCGCAGGAAGATCGGCTTCTTGGCAATGGTGCGCGCGGCCAAGGTAAGGAAGGTGGAAAAACAGCCCTTGGCCGTCGCGCAACTAAAAGTATGGATATAAGCCACGCGCCGGATCCTGTCCTTGGGGACGTTGTCGGGGATATCTTGAGCAACGAGCGGCGGCGCCGAGGCGGGCTTGTCCCCCTGGGGCTTGGCGGACTCTGTCGGTTTTGGAGGCTCCGCCGCTTTAAGGGGCGCCGGCGGTTTGGGCGCCGGGACCGGAACACGAACCGAGGAAATGCCTATCTCGAGCGGCGGCTTGGCCTGCGACGCCAGCGGCTTGGGGAGGTCCTGCTTCTTGGAAGGAGGAGGAGGCGCCAACTCCTCGCGGTGTGAGAGTTCGATCTTGAGCTCGAAAGACGCAGGCGCCGACGCGGGTTTGGGCGGCTCGACGGCCATAGGAGGCTCGGTCGGCCGCTTTTCAACGGCGGGTGGAAGCGGCAC
>MGTX01000003.1:0-35935 GCA_001799675.1 Elusimicrobia bacterium GWA2_66_18 | reverse complement strand
GGCTCGGTCGGCCGCTTTTCAACGGCGGGTGGAAGCGGCACTTCCTTGCCTAATGGCTCGGTCGGCCGCTTTTCAACGGCGGGTGGAAGCGGCAATTCCTTGCCTAATGGCTCGGTCGGCCGCGGCGGCTCGGCGGGCTTGGGCGCGGCTCCGACCGACCTGATATCGGAGAGGATCGAGTCTAGGTCCGAGAGGATGCCCCGGATGTCGTCGGGCTGCTTCTGGGGATCGTCCGCCATCATCAGCCGCCGGCGCCCAGTCCCTTAAGACGAAGAGCCACGTCATCCGGATTGGTGGCCTCCTCGAGAACGGTCTTGTCGTCGATCTTCCCCTCGCCGTACAGGCGCAGAAGGTCCTGGTCAAAAGTGTGCATGCCGTAATAAGCGCCGCCCTCGAGGACCTTGCGCAGCTCGGCGTTCTTGCCCTCAAGCAGGTGACGCCGCACCAAGCTGGTGGCGATCATGACCTCGTTGGCTGGGTAACGCCTCTTGCCGTCCTTGGAGACGACCAAGCGCTGTCCCACCACGCCCTTGAGGCAGTTCGCCAGTTGCTGGCGCACCTGGGTGTGCTGGTGCGCGGGATGCGCGTCCACGACGCGGTCCACGGTCTGTATGGCGTCAATGGTGTGGACGGTCGAGAGCACGAGATGCCCGGTCTCGGCGGCGGAGATGGCGGCCTGCATGGTCTCGAGGTCGCGCATCTCGCCGATGACGACCACGTCGGGATCCTGGCGCAGGATGTGCCGGAGGGCGTGGGCGAAGGACTTGGTGTCGAGGCCTACCTCGCGCTGGACGATGGTGCTCTTAAGGTCGGTGTGGTAGAACTCGATGGGGTCTTCGATGGTGATGATGCGGTACAGTTGGTTGACGTTGATGTAGTGGAGAAAGCTGTTGAGGGTCGTGGTCTTGCCCGCGCCCGTAATGCCGGCGAAGAGGATAAGGCCCCGGTTCTCGGCGCCAAGCTTAGTGAGCGAGTCGACGGGGAGGTTGAGTTCCTCGAAGGTGCGCAGCTTCATGGGCACGACGCGCAGGGTCAAGCCCAGCGAGCCCTTCTGGCGGTAGACGTTGATGCGGAAGCGCGCCAACCCTTCGAGGCTATAGGCGAGGTCGAGCTCCATCTCCCGCTCGAACTCAGCCGCCTGCTCCTTGTTCATGAGTTGGTAGGCGACGGTCTTGACGTCCTCAGAGGAGAGCTTGGGGAGGTTCGTGGCGAGGACCATGTCGCCTCGCACTCGCAGAGCCGGGACTGAATCCGCTTTGAAGTGGATGTCGGAGATGTCCTGCTGGACCATCAAAGTCAGAAGTTTCGTGATGTCAATCGGCATGTTTTTTATTTTTAAGGAAGCCTCACACTCGGTTGATCTCGATTCCCTGGAGCGTCAAGACATCGAGAGCCAAAGGGCTGAGGATGGAATCCATTGGAATTGTAAGCCGTTTCCCCCCAAGCGTCAACTGTTTTTTTATTTCGTATTCGGAAAGGAAACAACGGCCTTTGGGGCCGTCCGGAAACAGCCCCACCGGTCCGCCTTTCGACAGACCGGAAACGATGATGTCCAGGAGATCGTCCCGCGTCAGCACGGCCGGATTGCGACGCCTCAGCGTTCCAGCTTGATGGCGATGCGGTCGAGATACTTTTCCAGATCGTCGTGCGGGCGGGGGATGACGTGGACCGAGACGAGCTGTCCCACCCTCTGGGCCGCCGCGGCCGCGGCGTCCACGGCCGCGCGCACGGCGCCGACCTCGCCCCGGCAGAGCGTGGTCACGAGACCGTCTCCCACCTTCTCGTATCCAAGGAGGCGGACCTTGGCCGACTTGGCCATCGCGTCCGAAGCTTCGATCATCCCGGTAAAGCCCTTCGTTTCAACCAATCCCAGCGCTTCCTTGCTCTCGGACATACAGCCTCCTTTACTCCGATTCCTCGTCCGTCATCCCGCGTTCCTCGGGCGTCACGTCCAGGACCGCGTTGCAGCGCGTGCAGCGGCGAGCGGTGCTGTAGGTGCGCACGCATTCGTCATCCTCGGGCCACCACTCCTCGAAGAACATTTCGACGCGCTTGTGACACTTGAGGCAGAATTTATACAGGCCCGCGCCGCAGCCGGCGCAGAACTTGGGCAAGGGCTCATCTTTGTGCGTGTGCATGATCGCCCCGCAGATGCCGCACTGCAGGTCGATGGTGATCTTGTACTTGGCCGGCTTCTCTTTCGCCATGACTAATACCCCTTCCCGTCGACTTCCGCGTCGGTCACGATGGCCACGCTGGCCGAAGTGCCCAGGCGCGTCGCGCCCGCCGCGATCATGTCGGCCGCCGCCTTTGCGTCGCGGATGCCGCCCGAGGCCTTGACCCCCATGAGCGGGCCCACCGCACCCCGCATCAACTTGATGTCCGCAACGGTGGCGCCGCCGCCGCCGAAGCCGGTCGAGGTCTTCACGAAGTCCACGCCCGCCTTCTTGGCCAGCACGCAGGCTCGGATCTTCTCTTCATTGGACAGAAGGGACGTCTCTAGGATGACTTTCAGGATTTTCCCGCGAGTGGCCTCGCGCACCATCTTGATGTCGTCGTAGACGACGACATCGTTGCCGGATTTCAGCGCGCCGATATTGATGACCATGTCGATCTCGTCGGCCCCGTTGGCGATGGCGTCGCGCGCCTCGATGGCCTTGACCGTGGGCGTCGTCGAACCCAGCGGGAATCCCACCACGGTGCAGACCTTGACGCCCGAGCCGCGCAAGCACTGCGCGGCGAGGGCCGCATAAGATGGGTTAACGCAGACCGAGGCGAAGCAGAAGGCCTTGGCCTCCTCGCAGAGTTTGGCGATCTCTTCCTGCGTGGCGTTGGGCTTGAGCATCGTGTGGTCCACGTAGCGCGCCGCGTCCGTGCCCTTCTTTGTGGGCTTGCAGACCGACACGCGCGAGGCCCCGCAGGCCTCGATGGCCTTCGCGTCCACATGCGCGTCCTCATCGTCTTCGTGGGGCGTCTTCGGAGGCAGGGCCGAGAACTGGCCCATTGGCGCCGGCGCCGCGCCCCAGGAGGAGGCGTTGGCGAACACTTTTCCCGCCGAGCCCATCGAGGTCTTCACCTCGCCTTTAAGGGCCTTGGGGGCGCTCTCGCACTCGCATTTGACGGCCTTGAGGAAGCCTTTGGCGCAGAGCGCCTTGACGACCTCTTCGACCACGGTTCTTAATTGCGCTTCATTCATAGTCGCCTCCTACGACGATGGATGCGGCCATTCCTTCGCTATGCTGAGTCATATTTTTTCACCCGGCCGCCCGAACTCACCGAATCCACCACGCCCACGATCACGGTCCGCACCGGCGCCGCCTCATCCTTCAGAACGCTCCGCGCCGAACCGCCCTCGTCGAGCACGAGCACGATCGAACCCGGCCCCGCGCCTGTGCCGTACTCGACGGCGATCTGCGCGTCGCCGAGCGGCTTCTCCGTCAGAGGGTCGATGGGCCTCACCAGGAGCAGGCGCCGGTCGCTGAGCGACTTGTGCTTGCGCGTGCCCCAGACGTTGCCGATCACCTCGGCGACGAACACCTCAGTCTCCTCCCCGCGTCTTACCCCGGAAGTCCCGCGCTTGATGGCCCTCGACAATGCCGACGACCGCCGCGTCCACGGGCGGGACGTCCTTGAAGGCGACGGCCGCGTCGCGCGAGGCGACCCAAAAGACTTTTTCCGACGATCCGGCGCCGACCGCGTCGGCCGCGACGATGGGGTCGCCGACCGACGACTCGTCCTCCCAGCGCAGGGGCTGGATGAGAAGCATGGTTTTTCGGTCCAAGCCCGGCTCTTGCCGGGAGCAGAACACGCGGCCGACCACTCGCGCAAGTTTCACCGGCAGTATTTCCTCTCGATGGAGTGGATCTTAGACAGCCGTCCCTCATGCCGCCCGCCTTCGAAAGGCGTCGAAAAGAACACTTTAAGAATCTCCGCCACAATCAGCTCGCCGTGGGTCTTGCCGCCGAGGCACAGGACGTTGGCGTCGTCGTGCTGGGCGGCGAAACGGGCCGAGACCGAATCGTAGGCCGCGACCGCGCGCGCGCCGGGGACCTTATTGGCCGCCATGCACACAGCGCCCCCGAAGCCGTCGATGAGCACTCCCTTGTCGAATTCGCGGCGGACCACCGCCTCCGCGACGAGTTGGGCCACGTCGGGATAGTCCACCGCATCGGTCGAGTGGCATCCGAAGTCGACGGCCTCGTGGCCCAGCTTCTGGACGGTCTTCTTGACGAAGTCCTTGGCGGCGAAGCCGCCGTGGTCGCTTCCGATGACGATCCTCATGGTTATATCCCCACCGCCGCCAGGAGCTGGGGATCGGACTGCGCGATGACGACGTGGCTGACGATCTGGTCGGGCTTCAGCGCCGAGACGGCCGCGGCGATGGCGGAGCGAACGTCGCCCACTTCGCCGCAGACGGTAAAGTAGCCCTTGCCGCCGCCGACCACGGTCTTGACCTCCAGGACGTGAACGGACGCGGCCTTGGCCGCGGCGTCGGCGGCCTTGACCGCGGAGATCGCCTCCTTGGTCTCGACGATGCCCAGGGCCCCGACGACGTCCACGGCATGGCGCTGGTCCAGGGCGTTGACCACCTGCCGGTGGACGTTGCGGATGAGCACTTCGTCCACCAGGGCCTTGTCGAGGACTTCCTTGCCGGCGCGCAGGGAGGATTCGACCTCGCCCACCGGGCCCGTGATGAGGATCATGTACTTCCCGCGGGCGAGAATACTGGTCTTGGCGAGCTTGACGGAGGCCATCTTGCACATGGCGTCGGCCGCCTCGATTCCCTTCGCGATCGAGGATGACTCCAGAAATCCAACGGCAATGTTGGCAAGCATGTTCATTTCCCCCTAGGCGATGCGGAAATAACCGACGAGCGCGCAGTGCAGCGGCCGCGCGAAATGGCTGGTCTTGGTCAGGCCGTCGCCCGTCGGCGTGCCGATGGACATCGTGGCGTAGCCCTCGCCCAAGCCGAGGCCGTAGAGGGTGGGGGCGTTCTTGACGAAGATGGAGCACTGCATGCGCCGTCCCATTGCGGTCAAATTGGCCACATTCGTCGAATGCATGGAAGCCGTATGCTTGTGGCCGCCTTCTACGGCCTGGGCCAAGTCAATGGCCGCTTCCACGTCGCGCGCCACCGTCACGGGCATGACCGGCATCAGCTGTTCGGTCCAGACGAAGGGCTGATCATTGCCGACCAAGGACCAAAGCAATCGGACCGAGTCCGGGACGCTCAAGCCTATACCCTTGGCGATGACCGAGGCGTCCTTGCCGACATAATCGCGGTTGAGGAGGGGATCCTTGCATCCTTTGCCGCCTTCTTTGATGACCAAATTCGTGAGCTGCTCCATCTGGGCGGCGTTGAGTTCAAAGGCGCGGGGATCCTGCCGCATGGCGGCCAGGAACCGGTCCTTGGCCGCCTCGACCACGATGGTTTCCTTCTCCGCCGTGCAAAGGACGCCGTTGTCGAAAGAAGCCCCAAAGATGATGTCCGAGGCGCATTTCGGAAAGAGCGCCGTCTCATCGACTACGGCGGGGGGATTGCCCGGGCCGGCCGCGATGGTCTTGCAGGTCTTGCCGACCGTCATCGCGACCTTGACGATGGCGGGGCCGCCGGTGACCATGTTCACCCTTGTCTCCGGATGAGACAACAGCAACTTGGTGTTTTCTTGGGAGGGCTTGTCGAAAGCCGCAATCAAACCACGAGGCGCCCCCGCCTGCATGGCCGCCTCGCAGAGCAGACTCATCGTCTCGACGCAGGTCTTAAACGACGCCGGGTGAGGGGCGAAAACGACGGCGTTGCCGGCCGAGAGGATGGAGATCGCGTTGTTAATGATGGTCGCCGCCGGATTCGTGGACGGAGTCACGGCCGCCACCACGCCGTACGGCGCATACTCGACGAGCGTGAGACCTTGATCACCGGTGTAAGCACGGGAGGTGAGGTCCTCGACCCCGGGAGTGCGAATGGCGCAGACCAGGTTCTTCTGGATCTTGTCCTCCCTGCGCCCCATGCCGGTCTCCGACACGGCCAACTCGGCGAGGCGATCGGCGTCGGCGACGGCGGCCTTGCGCATGGCGCGGATGACGGCGCGCCTCAGTTCCAGTCCCTGGTCCTGGAAGACGGCCTGGGCCTTCTGCGCGACCTTGACCGCCGCGTCCACCGTGGGATAGACCACTCCTCCGCAGCCGGACGGCTGGGCAACGGCGGCGGGCGCCGGGGCGCTCAGAACGGACCTGAAGTCCTCACCCTCCAGGCGCTTAAGGACTTCCGCGACGACGCGGGCTATTTCCTCACTTTGCATGGGCGTCCTCGGACTTCTTGAAGGCGGTCTTGCCGGACTGCTCGACGGTGTCCACGATCGCGAAGATCACGGCGTCCACCGGTCGGCCTTCGGTGCGGCTGGTCTGCCGGGCGCTCGAACCCTGCACGAGCAAGACGAGTTCACCCTCGCCGGCGCCGATGGAATCGACGGCGACGAGGGGGTTGCCCTTCGGGGAGCCGGCCAGGTCCACGGGCTGCACCAAGAGCAGCTTGGACCCGATCAGCTTCTCGTCCTTGAGCGTGCAGACGACGCTGCCCGTCACGCGGGCGAAAATCATATAAGCCTCTCTGGACGCGTCTTACTTCTTGCGCTGCAGATGCTCGGGCATAGAGATCGGCATCTTCCCCTCGAGGTCCGGGTGCGGCTGCGGAATCACATGCACGGCGATCAACTCGCCGACCTTCTGCGCGGCGGCCGCGCCCGAATCGCAGGCGGCCTTGCACGCGGCGACCTCTCCGCGGAAGAGCACCGTCACCAGGCCCGTGCCCACCTTTTCGTAGCCGACGATGCGCACGTCGGCGGACTTCACGGCCGCGTCGGCGGCTTCCACGCAGGCGACGAGGCCGCGGGTCTCGATCATTCCTAGGGCGTTCATTGTTCTGTGTTCTCCTTACGCTATGTGCACGATGTCGCCGGTCTTGATTCCGGCGGCATTGGCTTCGTCCGTATCGACATGGAACTCCAGACTGTACTTGTCCGACACCCGCACGATGACGTTTTCGAAGACGGTCGAACGGCCGCGGCCGGTCCCGGCGCGGACCCGCACGACTTCTCCGGACGCGACTCCCAGGGTCTTGGCCTCCGCCGGGCTGAAGTGAAGATGCCGCTGGGCCACGATCACTCCTTCTTGTATCTCGATGCGTCCCGCCGGCCCGATGAGCACGGCGCCCGCGGAGCCCTTGACGTCCCCCGACTCGCGAACGGGCGGGGTGAGTCCGATGCCGACGGCATCGGTGACCGCGATCTCGATCTGCGTGCGGTGGCGATACGGCGCCACCAGGCGGACCTTCTGGATGGTCCCTTTCGGGCCTTTGACGTCGATCATCTCTTCTGCCGCCCAGAAGCCCGGCTGTTTGATGTTCCTCGCTTTTTTGGGCTCGGCCTGTCGGCCGAAAAGAATTCTGAAGTGCTCTTGCGCCAGATGACAATGGCGGTTGGACACGCCGACGGGGATCGGGCTCCTCGAGCGTTTCAGACGCTTCTCGATCTCGGAGGCGAGCCCCTGGATCTGCTCGGTCGTGATCAAGCGGTCGCAAATCCCATGATGCGCAGGAAGGAATCCTTCTTGAGGCTGGCCCCTCCGACCAGGGCGCCGTCCACGTCGGGCTGGGCCATCAACGTGTCCACGTTCTCCGCAGTGACCGAGCCGCCGTAGAGGACGCGCACCCCGAGCGCGAAAGCCTTGCCGTACAACTTCTCGAGCTGACCGCGCACGAAGAGATGCGCTTCTTGAGCCTGCGCGGGACTGGCCGTCTTGCCGGTGCCGATGGCCCAGACCGGCTCGTAGGCGATGACGACCTTGGACAGGTCGGCCGGTGCGAAACCTTGAAGGCCGCCGGCCAGTTGGGTCTCCAGCACGCGCCAAGTCTTCTGGGTCTCGCGCTCCTCCAGCGTCTCGCCGATGCAGACGATGGGGGTCAGACCCGCCTTCAGCGCCGCCGCCAGCTTCTTGTTGACCGTCTCGTCCGTGTCGTTAAAGAGCTTGCGGCGCTCGGAGTGGCCGAGAATGACCATCTGACAGCCGGCGTCGACCAGCATCCCGGTCGAAACCTCGCCGGTGAAGGCCCCCGACGCCTCCCAAAAGCAGTCTTGGCCGCCCAGACGCACGGAAGAACCCTTGAGGACCCCGGCCACCGCCGCGATGGAGGTGAAGGGCACGCAGACGGCCGTCTCGCCCGCGGCCGCGGCGACGCCGTCCTTGACGGCGCGGGCCAGCTCCACGGACTGGACCAAAGTGAGGTTCATCTTCCAGTTTCCGGCGATAAGGGGACGGCGCAACGGTGAAGTCATGGTCTCTCCCAACATTTGTAGACATTATGTCCACACATCGATCTCCTGTTCCTTACGAGTGCATTCTACCTACGAGGTGACTCCCAAGTCAATCGGATATCGGTCAATACTCCGAGAAGGGCAGAACCTGCTCGCCGAGGGCGCCGGGATTGTACTCGCCGCGGCCGACGGACTTCTTGCCGCGCTTGACGCGGACCCCCAGGACGCCGGCGTTCTTGGCCTCGAGGATGTCGCGGTCGCTGTCCCCGAAGAAGAGGACGAAGCGGCCGTCCTGCAGGTGGAGGTGCTTGTTCTCGGGAGCGCCGACGAAGACAAAGCCCTTGGGCGCGAGGCGGCGCCACTCCTTGCGCAGCGCGTCGCCGCCGCCGGCCTGCCGGTCGGCCAGGATAAGGATGCGGAAACCGAAACCCCGGAAGAGGCAGGCCAATCCATAGGGCAGGAGTTTGGGGCTCTCCAGATCATAGGCGTTGTTGACGATATGCCAGTACTGGGGGCCGCCCGCCTGCTGGACTGAGCGGGCGGCTTTCGCGAAGGAATCCTCGGAATGGACCAGGGTGTCGTCGTAGTCGAAGGCCACGCCGAGGCGGGCGATGGTGACGAGACTGAAGACGAGGCCCCAGACGCTCATGGCGGCCAGGAATTTCTTCGTGGTGGTCCAGGTCTTCTCGATCTTCGACCGGGCGTCCTTGAGCACCATATCAGTCCTCCTGAACTCTCAGGCGCCCCGACTCGGGAGGGGCGACCGTCTTCTGCTTCTCGGCGCATCGGCGCAGGACGTCGCGCGCCAGCACGCCCGTGGGTTCGTTGACGTCGGCCTTGGCGAAGGCGTTGAAGCCGTCGCCGCCTACCACGATGAAATCGAGGGCCGCGACGGCGTAGGTCTTGGCGTCGTCGAGCGGGGCCCCGCCCACCGCGGCGGAAACCACGCGCTCGCCCATGGGCTTGCCGCGGCGGTACACGACGGAGGTCCCGCCGACCTGCATGAGCCGAGCCATCCCCACGCCGTGCTCCAAGACCTCGCGCAGGACGGCGCCCGTCATCTTGAGCTTCACGATCTCGTTGTCGAAGGGCATCACGCCGTAGATGGCGCGCAAGGTCAGGGGGCCGGCCGGGATGTCCGCCCGGATGCCGCCGCCGTTCTGGAAGGCAGCGTCCGCGCCCGCCCAGTCCTTGTAGCAGTCCGCCATCCAGGAACCGATGCCGGATTCTTTCTCGGACTCCCGGTTCATCGCGACCGTCACCGTGGCGACGACGGTCTCGAAGACCGAGCCCACGGCCGCGGCGTGCTTGGCCACGATGGCCTTGACCGGGGCGTCCTCGCCGACGCGTTCGGGCCGCAGTTCGACCAATTCGTCCTCGGAGGAGAGGACCCTGTGGGTCGCCGGGTCGATGGTAAGCGTCGCGCGCCCCGCGCGGACCAGGTAGCAGCCCGCCTGGACGATCAGGGTCCCGTGCTCGGCGTCGCGCAGGGGCCGCAGAAGGGTCGTGTGGGAGTGGCCGCCCACGACGAGGTCGATGCCGCCGATCTCGCGGGCCAAAGTCTGGTCGCCCTCGAAGCGCCCCTTCCCCTCCTCCTCAAGACCGATGTGCGTGACGGCGATGATGACCTCGGCCCCCGCCTCCTTGAGTTCCTTGACGGCATCGCGCCCCTCGTCCACCTCGCGACGGAACTTAAGCCCCGCGATGTTCTTGGAGAAGGCCAATCGCGGCATGTTGGAGGTGGTCAGGCCGAAGATGCCGATCTTGACGCCCGCGACTTCCTTGACGATCCAGGACTTGACCCAGGACGCGCGCTTGCCGTCCTTGGTGTAGGTGTTGGCCGAGAGGACCGGAGCTTTGATCTTGCCGATGAGGGCCTTAAGGTCCTCCGCCCCGGAATCGTACTCGTGGTTTCCCACGACGAGCGCGTCATAGCCTATGGCGTTGAAGACCTCGGCAACGGACTCTCCCTTGGTCAGGGACCCCTCCGGCGTGCCCTGCCACCAATCACCCGCGTCAAGGACGAGCTTTGGTCCCGTCTCCCGGCCGATGAACGAGGCCAGAGCCGCAGCCCCGCCGACGAGCCGGTCGGGCTGGAGCCGGTCCGGGCGAGACATAATCCAACCGTGGATGTCGTTGGTATGATAAACCCGGATGCGAATCGGGGCCGCGGCGTCCGCGGCGCGACCTGCGCCCGGCGCGGCCGCCATCGCCAGGACGAGGAGGCATCGCGAGCGGAGAAGGTTCATTCGGAAAGGCCCCCGGCGAGGGCGTCGCAGGCCTGCTGTAGGGCCTCGGCGGCCGAGGACAGGCGCGCGGAAATCGCGCTGCGCTTGACGGATTCGACGAAGGCCGGAGATTCGTGCGCCTCGGCGCGGACGGCGCGGCATCGGCGCTCGACGACGGCGGCGTGGCGCTTGGCCTCCAGCAGAGCGTCGGCGCGGGCCGGGCTCGCCGCGGCCGCGGCGGCACGCTTGAGGTCCCGGGCCGCGTCCTCCAAGGCATCTGCGGCCGCGGCGAAGGCGGCGTCGGCGCAGACCCCCCAGCGGGCGGCCTCGCTGACGGCCGCAACCGTCTGCTCGACGGCTTCGCGCAGGGCGAAGGAGAGGTCGCAGGCGTCCGTCTTGGCGGGTCCGCTCCGGGTCTGGGAGGCCGCCACGGAGGCGTCGCGCCAGGCGCGCGAGCGCAGACGCGCGGTGCGCGCGGCCGTCAAGGACACGAGGCCCGGGACGTGGAACCAGCGCGCCGCGGCCGCGGCCGCTCCGACGAGAATCTCCGCCTGGCCGTGCAGGGCTTCGGACGCCTTCTTACGCATAGGGGCCAGTCTACGAAATTTCACGCGCCCCGTCAGCGCGCCGAAAGAACGGACAGGAGGCACCGCACTGCCCCGCGCTCGGCGCCGTCGACGGGAGCCTCGCAGATCAGGCGCAGGCCCGCGGCCTCGAAACGCTCGCGGAAGCAACGGCGGTGGGCGAACTCCTCGTCCCCGGCGTAACCGTGGGCGAGGATGAGGCGCCCCCCGGGCTTCAACCAAGACGCGATGCGAGCAAAGACCTCCGCGTAGACGTCGGACACGCCTTCTCGGTCGAGATAATACAGCACGTCTCCAAGAACGATCGCGTCGTAAGAGGTTCCGGCCGGCGGAGTCCAGGTCAGAAGGTCCCCCTCCGCAAAGTCCGCGGTCGGCACGCGCCTGCGGGCGCGAGACAGCGCGACGGCGGAGATATCCAAGGCGGTCACCCGATCGGCCAAACGCGCGAGGCGTTGCGTGAAATGGCCCTCCGCGCAGCCCGCCTCTAGAACGCTGTTCCAGCGGGGGCCGGACAAAGCGGCCTGCATCGCGTCGAGGCGCGCCAGCTCGTAAGGGGTCTCGCCATAGGAGAAGGGATCCTCGCGTCGGCCGAACTGCCGGTTCATCTTGCGCCTGGTCTTGAAGGACTGCCAGCCCACGCGCAGGTCCGTCCAGAGGCTCAACGACTCCTCCCTGAGACGTGAGACGCGATGGATTCGAGCAGGCGCACCCCGTCGCGATAAGCGTCCCGGTGCGATAAGACGAGACAGGATGGGGCTTCTTGGGCGGCCAGACGGATTGTGGATAATTCGTCCACAGATAAAGTCCCCACCCGTGGTCCCCGGGAACGCAGGTAGCGGAAAGTCCCATGCTTAGGAGCCGCCTCCCTCAGCGGATCGTAGGCGCGCAGCAGCCCCAGGTCCGCGCAGACCCTCTCACTGAGTCCCGTCCGCCAAGCGGCGCCGCGTGAATGCCAGACGAATGTGAGGCGGCCGCGGGAGGCGGCCTTGAAGAAACGGTACATATCCCGCAGGCTGTCGGGGCCGGGCTGGAAAGAGATCGGGGTCTCGAAGACCACGATCTTGGCGTCCAGGATCTCGGCAGCTGCCTTTGTAGACACCCAGGCCTCACTGGCCTCCAGGCTCTCCCGGAAGGCTCCACAACGGTCCTGGCGAGAGCGGGAAAGCTTCTTACCGGCCTCCGGGAAGCCTCGGTCCTCGCGGCCATGCGTGATGAGCCGGAAAGCCTGCAGAGCGAACTCCGCGCCCCGCGGCGCGCCGGCTTTCCATTCCGCCAGCGTCGCCTGCCGCGGCATCCTCTCGCCGGTCTTCGCCTCAACGAAGGAAAAGGTCCGCCAGTAGCGGTCCTGTCCGATGGAGAAGCCTTCGCAGCCCACCTTCAGCATTGGCTAGTCGAAAAGGGAGAACTCGGGCTCGCGCAGGGGGCGCTCGACCGTTTCCGGCAGGCGCTGCGCCCAGCGCCGGCAGTACCAGGCCAGGCCCAGGCAGGCCGCGCCGTAGACTAGTTCGAAACCTGCGTAGCGCAGCCACTGCTCCTGGGTGATGAACGCCCATTTGGCCGGAGCATAGAGGTTGGCCTCGGGTTCGCCGTAGAAGAGGTCCCAAAGCCCCTTGAAAGAAAGCAGCCCTCCCCATCCGACGAAGATCGCCGAGGTGAGACGGGCCAGTCCACGGATCTTGATCGTCTCCAAGGAGACGGCCGGATCAGCGCTTGGAGTACTGGAAGCGCTTGCGCGCCTTCGGCTGTCCGCTCTTCTTGCGCTCGACCATGCGGGGGTCGCGGGTCAGGAAGCCGGCCGCCTTGAGGGCCTTCTTGTTCTTCTCGTCGACCTTGACGAGCGCGCGGGCGATGGCGTGGCGAGCCGCTCCGGCCTGGCCGGAGATGCCGCCGCCGATGACCTTCACGACGTAGTCGTTGCCCTTGGCGCTCTCGATGACCTCCAGGGGGGACCGCACGTCGCGGACCTGGTGCGGCAGACCGTTGAAGTAGATTTCGACGGGCTTCGCGTTGACGGTGATCTTGCCTTCGCCCTTCGGCAGGACGCGGACCTGCGCGATGGCGTTCTTGCGGCGGCCCGTGGCCCGGACGGCTTCGTTCTTACCCATGGTTTTTTACTTGGCCTTCTGTTTGAGGGTGGCGTGCGGATGCGTGTCCGCGGCGTAGATCTTGAGGCGCACCATCTGCTTGCGGGCCAGACGGTTCTTCGGCAGCATGCGACGCACGGCAAGCATAAGGACACGGCGAGGGTCGCGCTCCATCTGCCGCTTCATCGGCATGACCTTCGCGCCGCCGGCGTAGCCGGAGTGGGAGAAATAGAATTTCTGCTCCAGCTTGTCGCCGGTCAGCTTGACGTGCTTGGCGTTCGTCACGACGACAAAATCGCCGCAATCGACGCAGTCGGTGTACGTCGGCTTCAGCTTGCCGCGCAGGAGAACGGCGGCCTTCGTCGCGATGCGGCCGAGGACAAGTCCCTTCGCGTCGATGTGATGCCAACGGCGCTCGATGGCGGCCTGGCGGGGGCTATGCATATAAGTGTTCTGAGGCATGATTTAAAATATAGCAAATTCTCGACGGCGGCTCAAGGATTTTTCGTCGGGGTCTGCGAGGCGGCGGGTGTCTATCGGGGAGGGCGCCGGGTACCGTAGAGTTCACCGTCGGGGGCTTTCCAGAAAATCTCCAGGTTGAGTTTGGCCCGTCGGTAGACGCGGGCCCCGTCCTCGGTGATGGACCCGCGGCCGTTGAAGAGAGCCTTGCCGTCCATGTCCTTGAGCTTGAACACACATTTGGCGTCGGCGCCCTTGGACTCGAAAAATTCGATGGCGTCCTGGCTCAGGACGAAGAGATACTTCTCGTAGCCCTCTTTGGTCAGCCGTGGGGCCCCCGGCAGGCCGCCGGCCCGGGGCTTGGCGACCCAGGGGCGATAACCTCCGAACTTGCGCTTGAGGAGGTCGAGGGCGTCGACCTCGGCGAGGCGGATCTTCTCGATGAGCTCATAATCGCTCGGGCTCCACATCCCCTGGTCGGGCGGCAGAATCCGTCGCTGCCACATCTCCTCCAGGATGGCCCGGCGCCGGTCGACCGAGGCCTGCTCGGGAACCTGCTCGGAATGCCCGCCGCCGAGGGCCGCCTCCTCACGGTCCGTGGAGGCGGCGCTTCCCGGCGCTATCGCTCGGTCGGCCGCAGCCCCGGGCCCGGCCAGCAGGACGAGAAGCAGAAGGCTCACTTGGGAGAGAGGACGCGCGGCAGGACCACGCCGACCTGGTCCATGTACTTGCCGTGCCGATCCGAATACGAGGTCTCGCAGAGTTGGTCGCCCCCGAAGAAGAGCAATTGGGCGATGCCCTCGTTGGAGTAGATCTTGGCGGGCAGGGGCGTGGTGTTGGATATCTCAATGGTGAGATATCCCGACCAGCCGGGCTCCAGGGGAGTCACGTTGACGATGATGCCGCAGCGGGCGTAGGTGCTCTTGCCGAGGCAGATGGCCAGCACCTCGCGGGGGATGTGGAAGCACTCGACCGAGCGGGCAAGCGCGAAGGAGTTCGGCGGCACCACGCACGCGTCGGACTTGATGTCCACGAAGGACTTTTCATCGAACTTCTTGGGGTCCACCAGGACGCCGTGGACGTTCGTGAAGACCTTGTACTCGCCGGCCACGCGGATGTCGTAGCCGTAGGAGGACAGCCCGTAGGAGATCTTTCCTTTGCCGTCCTGGCGCTCGACGAATGGATCGATCATCTTATGCTCCAGGCACATCCGGCGAATCCATTTATCGGACTTTATCATGAACACTCCCGCCTCGAGGATGCCGTCGATTATAGATTATTCGCCTCTAGGCTCGGGACGCGGCGGCATAGCCGGAAACGCAGGCGCTCTCGATGGTCGCGGGCAAACCCGTGCGGGTCCAATCGCCGGCGAAGGAGAAGCCGGGCATGCCGGTCCCGGGCTCGGGGCGCTTGGCCTCGCTGCCGGGCGTGGGCGAAAGCGTGGCGAACGGTTCCTTGACCACTTTCCATCGGACGATCTTGGCGAGGGAAAACCCAGGCAGGCAGGCGGAAAGGTCGCCGACGACTGTTTGACGGATTTTCTCCGGCAGCCGCCCGATCTGCTCATGGGCGCCGGAGATGACGACGGACAGGACCTGGCCGGGACCCGGTAAGCCCATGATCCTTGATCGATTAAAAACCCAATGCGTCTGCGCGTTGAGAAGCCCCACGAAACGTTCGCTCATGACCGGGCGGTCCAGCAGGAGAGTCACGCCGATGATCGGGGCCGGGGCCAAATCCTCCCAAGGTCCGTGGAGGGCCGCCGGAAGATCGAGTTTCTTGAGTTCCCATGGCGGCAAAGTCGAGACGATATGATCGGCCGTGAAGCGGGAATCCATGTCCGTTTTCACGCCGACGACGCGCCCGCCTTCCTCAATCAATCCCACGGCCTTGGCCGTGGAGATCACGCGCCCCTCCCGTTTCTCGATGAAATCCCGCGCGGCGTCGGCATACAGATCGGACAGTCCCGTCTTGGCCAAGGCGAACTTGGAGGATCCGCGGTCGGAAAAAAAAATCTCCCGTAGCGCCTGGATGAATCCCGCGGACGAAGCGATCTCCGGCCGTTCGTTCAAAATGCCGATTGCCGCGGGATCGAAGAATCGATTCTGAAAATTTCTGGAAATATCGAGAGAGCTTAACCACCCTCGAACCGTCATCTTTTCGACGTCTTGCGGGATGGGGCCGACCTTCATAGCCTTCAAGGCGAGATCAAACGCAAACAACGCCGTTTTCTCTTTCAACGAAACGCCTTTCAAGCCGAGAAGTCCGGCGGCGAGATGGTATGGCGCCGGCAGCCATGACGGGCAATCCAGGCGATCTTTCTTGCCGCCGGGTTCGATATAATCCACGATCATGTCTTCATAGATCTCCAGCCGGTCTTGCGTGCCGATCGTTTTCAGGAATCGGCGCGTGGCGCGATAACATCCCATGAAAAGATGTTGTCCATTGTCTATGTCGAGGCCGTTCTCTTCGAAGGAATAGGCTCGACCGCCCCGGTGGGTTTTTTTTTCCAACACGAGGACCTTGCGTCCTTTTTCGGCCAGGCAAACGGCGCAGACTAATCCCGCGAATCCGCCGCCGAGGATGAGCGCGTCGGTCTTATCGGAAGCCATGACAGTAGAGCCATCCCCGTAGGGCAAAAATCAGCTTCCGGTGGGCCGGAAGACTCGTCTGATGGGACAAGACCTGGAACCCACGGTGTTTGATTCGATCAAGAAGCCCCTCGTAAATATGAGCCATCACCTCCGCGGGCAGGAGGTTCGGCCGGTCGCGCGGGTCGACCAGGGCGCGGGCCCGGGCGTAATAATCCTTGGCCCTTTCGTACTGGCGGCGCATGAGCAGCTCGAAGGCCGGGGAATGATCGCGGGCGATCAGATTCTCGACGCGGTAGCCGGCCTCGCGCAGGTCGGCCAGAGGCAGATAGACGCGCCCCAGTTCCAGGTCCACCCCGACGTCGCGGATGATGTTGGTAAGCTGGAAGGCGTAGCCGAAGTCCGTCGCAAACTCCATCATGCGCTCCCGGGAGGTGTAGTCCCAGCCGAAGATGTGCGCGCACATCGCGCCCACCGAGGATGCCACGCCCCGCATGTAGCTCTCCAGCTCGGAAATGGTTTCATAATGCGTCCCTTCCAGGTCCATGGCGCAGCCTCGGATCATCTCCAAGAAAGGCCCTTTCGGGATCTTAAAGTCGGCGACCGGTCCGATCAGAGCCCGCGAAATCTCATGCGTGGGCTCGCCGCGGTACAAGCGCTCGATCTCCGAGCGCCAGAAGACCAACTGACGGCGCGCCTCGTCCTTTGAGAGGGCGCCGTCGTCGACGATATCGTCGATGAGGCGGCAGTACGCGTAGGCGGCGCGGAGAGCCTCGCGCTTGGTCCGCGGCAGCAGCAAAAAGCCCAGAAAGAAGTTGGACTTTCTCTCGGCGCGCGGCGACATCGCGATCATGCGCCGAGGAGGGCGCGCGCGGCCAGAGGGATCCAATCCCGCCTCGTAAGCGCGGGGCGCGTGCGGATGGTGTCAAAATCCAGCTTATGGACGAGCTTGAGCACCTGCATGCCGCCGAGCCAGGTCAGCCGAATTTCCAAGGAGAGGGGCCAGCGCAGGCGCGCGGACAAGGGCTTGCCCTGATTGAAGAGGGCTCGCGTGCGCGCCAACTCGAACTTCATCAGCGTCTTGAAGCGCTCGTTGTAGACGCCCATCCGGAGGTCCGCCTCGGAGTAACCGTGGGCCTTGAAGTCCTCCTCCGGAACGTAGATGCGGTCCTTCTTGAGGTCCACGGAGAGGTCCTGCCAGAAGTTGGCCAACTGGAGAGCCGTGCAGATCGCGTCGGAATAGCGGAAAAGCTCCTCCTCACGATAGCCGTGGATCATCAAGACGACGCGGCCGATGGGATTGGCCGAGCGGCGGCAGTAGTCCAGGACCTCGGCAAAGGTGGCGTAGCGGCTCTTTTCGGTGTCTTGTAGAAAGGCGGACAAGAGGTCGTCGAAGGGCTGTTTGGGCAGATCCAGCTCCTTGAGCGTGGCCCCAAGAGCCAGGAAGACCGGGTGCTCCGGGGTCTTTTCGCCGACGGCGGCCAGTTGACGACGCCAATCGAGAATCCGCTCGCGGCGCACGCCCTCGTACTCGGGCTCATCGGAAAAATCATCGGCGATGCGCGCGAAGGCGTAGAGGGCGGCAACGTGTTTGCGCAGGCCGCGCGGCAGGAGCAGCGAGGCGACGGGGAAGTTCTCGTAGTGGCGGTCGGCCAGGTCCCGGCAAAAACGGTAGGCGCCTGAAACGTCGGCGGGGTCCTGGAGTCGCGCCTCGTATTCCTTAACCGTGTTCACTTCTTGCCGATTCCGATGCGGGTGCGCTTGTCGCCGCGCATCACCCTCAGCCGGCGCAATGGCGCGTCGGACCATTCAAACTCGAACGCGCCGCAGCGCACGCAGTCGCCGTCCTTAATGCCCGCCTTCTTGAGCGCCTTGTCCACGCCGATGCGCTTAAGAGTGTGCTGGTAGCGGTTGATGGCCTCGGGCAGGCTCGCGTCCAGCATGGCCGATACGCGCTCGACGTAGCGGCCTCGCAGGGCGAACACGCCGCCGCCCATGTTCTCGACCGTGAAGCCCTGCTCGACTTTATGCAGAACCTCGGCGGGGATCGTGCTCTCGAAGTGGACGGGGCCGTCGTGCTTGGCGAGTTCCGTGATGACGCGGTCTAGGATCGCCTGGATCCCCTCGCCCGTGGCCACGGAGGCCGCGAGGACGCGGTCGCGATATTTCTTCTTGAACGCCTTGAAAACCGCCGCGCTCTCGGGCAGGTCCATCTTATTAACGACGAGTATCTTGGGCTTGACCGCCAGGCGCGCGTTGAAGCTCTTGAGCTCGTTGTCGATGATCTTGACGCCGGAGAGCGGGTCCGAACCCATGTAGCCGGCCGGGTCTACGAGGTGGACGAGGACCCGCGTGCGCTCGACGTGGCGCAGGAACTCGTCACCCAAGCCCTTACCTTCGCAAGCGCCTTCGATGAGGCCGGGAAGGTCGGCGACGACGAAGCTGACGTGCTTGTGGGTGGCCACCCCCAGGTTCGGCGCCAGCGTCGTGAAGGGATAGTCCGCGATCTTAGGTCGCGCACTGGTCACGCGCGCCAGGAAGCTTGACTTGCCCGCGTTCGGAAAGCCCACCAGGCCGATGTCGGCCAGGAGCTTGAGCTCCAGGTCCAGCGTTACCTTCGCTCCCGGCCCGCCCTTCTCGGCCAGGCGCGGGGCGGTGTTGACGCGGCTTTTAAAGGAGAAGTTGCCGCGCCCACCGCGCCCGCCCTCGGCCGCGCGCCAGCGCTGGCCGGCCTTGTGCATATCGGCGACGAGGACGCCGTCTTGGTAGATCACGGTTCCAACGGGCAGCAGTACGACGACGTCTTTGCCGCTGTTGCCCGTCTTGTTGGAGCCCTTGCCGTGGCTGCCGCGCTCGGCCGCGATATGCGGATGAAAGTGGAGGTCCATCAGCGTGGTAAGGCGGGGGGCCGCCTCGAACCACACGTCGCCGCCCTTGCCCCCGTCCCCTCCGTTGGGGCCGCCGAACTCGAGGAACTTCAGGCGCCGGAAGGACAGTGAACCGTCGCCGCCATCTCCGGCGGAAACAAAAACACGCGCCTGGTCGATGAAGTTCATTGAGCTCTCCCCTGACGGCGCGCGCAGCGCGCGGGCGCCCCCGGCCGGCGGCAGGTCTACTTCGCGGAGGTCGCGACGGAGTAGATGGACACCTGCTTCTTGTCCTTCTTGGCCCATTCGAAAGTGACGACGCCGTTGATCTTCGCGAACAGCGTGTCGTCCTTGCCGCGACCGACGTTGCAACCGGGGAGGATCTTCGTGCCGCGCTGGCGGACGATGACCATGCCCGCCTTCACAACCTGGCCGCCGTAGCGCTTGACGCCGAGGCGCTGGCCGTGGGAGTCGCGTCCGTTGGAGGAGGATCCTTGGGCTTTGGTGTGTGCCATATCAGTTGAGGGAAATATTCTCGATCTTGATCATGGTCAGCCACTGACGATGGCCGATCTTCTTCTTATAAGCCTTCTTGGTGCGCTTCTTAAAGACGATGATCTTCGGTCCGCGACCCTGCTTGACGACAGTGGCCGTGACCTTGGCCGTCCGGCTGTAAGTCGGCTCCTGGCCGCCGTCGGATTCCCCGACGGCCCATAGGGCGTTGAATGTGAGCTTCGCGCCAGCCTCGGCTTCCAGCTTCTCGACCTTGACGGTCTCGCCGGGAACGACCCAAACCTGTTTTCCGCCCGTCTCGATGATCGCGTACATAAGACTCCTTTAATAGTGGAAAAGCATCATAACAAAATCCACGACGGGAATCAACCGCCATATTCGCTATACTTAGGGAAGGCTGCGAGCGTTATCCGATGATCTACTACGAACACGGCGGCGATCTCTATGTGAACCTGACCAACCGTTGCCCGGTCGCCTGCGGCTTCTGCGTCAAGCAGGACTGGGACTACGATTTCAAAGGTCAGGATCTGGGGCTGGAACAGGGAGAGCCCACGCTGGACCAACTGACCGCCGGCCTCAAGGAACGGATGTTCGATCCGGCGAAGCACCGGCAGTTGGTCTTCTGCGGCTTCGGAGAACCTACAACGCGCCTGGCCGAGATGACGGCCCTGGCGACCTTCGCGCGCCGAAACTGGCCCGGACTGAAGCTAAGGCTCAACACCGTCGGTCTTGGCGACCTGATCCAGGGACGAGACATCGTGCCGGAACTGAAAAGTTATCTCGACATGGTTTCCATCAGCCTGAACACGACGGACCCCGCGCGCTGGATCGAGATGCACCGCCCCGCGCCCAAGTACCGCGAGGCCGGATTCCAGGCGGTGAAGGATTTCATCGAGCGCTGCGTGAAAGCGGGCCTGCGCGTGCGCGTCACGGGCGTGCAGGGCTTGGGCGCCGACCTCGCCTCCCTCGAAGAGTACGCGCTCCGCGTCGGCGCCGAGTTCCTCGCCCGCCCCCAGTTGGCCTAGGCCTTAATCGGGACCTTCTGGGTCTAGACGAGTCCAAGCTCAGGTTGATAGACTGCTCATCCTACGCCGTGCAATAATCCATTTCAGGAGCATTCATGACCAAGCGAGCTTCGACGCCGACGAAGATCCGCCTCTCTCAGAACCAGCTGAAGGTGATCAAAGACAAATATCTCCGCGACACGACCAGCGTCGAGAGTTGGCTGATGGGAGTGGCGCGCAACATCGCTCTGGCCGAAGTGGTCATGAGCCCCAAGGCCGAGGAGTGGGGCGTCTTCACGAGCGTTGAACGGCAGGTGATCCCCATTCCCGCCGCGGGCTCGACCCCGGCCGGCCGCATCATCCTCTATCACCAGGGCCTGGCCGAGCACAACGCCCGGCAGGCGAACTTCCATCGCCTCCTCGCCAACCTCGAGCAGGCGTGCGAGAAGCACTCCGATGCCCGCGCGCTGCGCGACGAGTGGGCAGGCAAGTTCTACAGCCTGATGGCGGGCTGGGACTTCCTGCCGAACTCCCCGACGCTCATGAACGCCGGGCGCGAGCTGCAGCAACTCTCCGCCTGCTACGTTCTGCCCGTGCCCGACTCCATGGAGGGCATCACTAAGTCCCTGGCGGCCCAGTCCCTCATCCAGAAGTCCGGCGGCGGCACCGGCTTCTCCTTCTCGCGCCTGCGCCCCACCGGAGATAAGGTGATGAAGTCGATGGGCGTGGCCTCGGGCGCCCTCTCCTTCATGCGCCTCTTCGACACCATGACCGACGTCATCAAGCAAGGCGGCACCCGCCGCGGTGCCAACATGGCCATCCTGCGCTACAACCACCCCGAGATCATGGACTTCATCAAGATGAAGCAGCAGCCCGGGGTCATGGAAAACTTCAACGTTTCCGTAGGCGTCGACGAGGCATTCTTCAGCGCCGTCCAGGCCGACGCCGAGTACGACCTGATCAATCCGCGCAGCGGCAAGACCGCCGGCAAGATGCGCGCCAAGGAAGTCTTCGACGCGATGGTGGAATTCGCCTGGAAGAACGGCGACCCGGGCTACGTGGTCCTCGACCGCATCAACAACTCCGGCTCGAACACAACGCCCCAACTGGGCGAGATCGAGAGCACCAACCCCTGCGGCGAGCAGCCTCTGCTGCCCTGGGAGCCGTGCAACCTAGGCTCGCTCAACCTCGGAAACTTCGTCACCGGCGAGACCCTCTCGGGCCGCTTCGACTACCCGCGCCTCAAGGAAACGGTGGCGCTCGCCATCCGCTTCCTCGAGGACGTCATCGAGATCAACGACTACCCCCTCCCGGAGATCGAGAAACTCGCCAAAGGCAACCGCCGCATCGGCCTGGGCGTGATGGGCTGGGCGGAGGCCTTGGTCAAGTGCGGCGTGGCCTACGGCGAGCCGGATGCGCTCAATCTCGGCGACAAGACCATGTCCTTCATCAACGGAGCCGCGCTGGAAGCCTCCGAGGCTCTCGCCAAGGAGCGGGGGGTGTTTCCCAACTGGCGCGACTCGGCCTATGACCCGTCCTCCAAGCACTTTCGCGGCCAGAAGATCTATCCGCGGCACTGCGCGCGCACGACCATCGCCCCGACCGGAACCATCGCGATCGCGGCGGGCCTGCAGGGCGGCGGCATCGAACCTTTCTTCGCCATCGCCTACACGCGCTACAACGCCAAGGCGCTGGAGACCGTGAAGGCGGGCAAGCAGCCAGACGAGAAGGATGTCTTCTTCGAGGTGAATCCCCTCTTCCGCGAAGTCGCGCAGAAGAACGACTGGTTCGGCCTGGGCGAGCGCGCTCTCTGGCGGCGCATCGACGAGAACCACAAGGCCGTGCGCGGCATCCCGGAGATTCCGCAGGCCATCCAGAACGTCTTCGCGACCGCCCACGACGCGTCGGTCGCGACGCACGTGCGCATGCAGGCCGCCTTCCAGAAGCACACGGACAACGGCGTCTCCAAGACCATCAACCTTCCCAATGAGGCGACGCTCGACGACGTGCGCAACGCCTATCTGCTCTCTTACGAACTGGGCTGCAAGGGCATCACCGTCTACCGCGACGGCTCCAAGGCCCAGCAGGTCTTAAACCTGGCGCCGGCGACGTCCAAGAGCAAGCGGCGCTCCTCCCCCGAGGCCGCCTTCGGGCTCTCGTCGGAGTACTACCAGATGCGCACCGGCTACGGGCCGCTGCACATCCACCTCAACTACGACGAGAAAGGCCCGTTTCAGGTCTTCACCAACATCCCGCCGCTCGGCACCGAGATATCGGGGCTGACCTCGCTCGTCGGCATCCTGATCTCCAAGTACCTGGCGGAGGGCGGCGACCCCCTGAAGCTGCTCAAGCACCTCAACTCGGTCAAAGGCGACCGCCCGATCGGACTGGGACCGTCCCGCGTGGACTCCATCCCGCACGCGATCGCCATCGCCTTGCGCGCTCATCTTAAGAAGACCGGCTGGCTGGGCGCCGAGAGCGAGAAAGAGATCGAGACGGCGGAGGCTGCGCCGACGGCGGCCTGCGAGCATTGCCCGAAATGCTTCTCGAGGAACGTCTCTTTCGAGTCGGGCTGTTCGGGTCCGACCTGCCACGACTGCGGCCACTCGACCTGCTCCTGATCTCCCGCTCACGGTCAACATCCCAGAGCTTCCTTTAATAAACGAAGCTCTGGGATGTCCCCGTATTCGACGTTACTTATAGTTTGCTTGATTTGCCATTGACAACGACCTATACTGGGTGGGTTGATGAAGCCCATCAGTCTCCCCTCCAAACTCCGAGGCCGCTCAGGCGCCACGCTGACCGAACTCATGGTCGCCGTCATCATCCTGAGCATCGGCCTGCTCGGCCTTTTCAACGCCTTCCGCTTCATCTCGCGGTCCCTCTACGTCTCGCGCGCCCAAAGCCTCGCGACGAACCTGGCCCAGGAACGCGTGGAGTCCCTCAAGAACCTGAATTATTACTCCCTACTGCTCACGACGGCGCCCGCCACGACGCCCCCTCCGACCTCGATCGTATACGACACCAGCAATTACCCCCCCGAGACGATCGTCATCGGCGGCATCCCCTTCACCCGCTACACCTACGTGACCATGGTGGACATTACGGACGGCGACATCACCGCGATCTCTTACACCTACCCTGACACGGGCATGAAGCAGATCGTCGTGACCGTCGCCTGGACGGATATGGGCAACCAGAAGAAATGGCAATTGACCAATCTTCTCGAGAACCCGCGCGTGAACCCCCTCGACGCAACGATCATGGGCAACGTGAAGGTCTCGGGAACGACGACCAACCTGCCCGGCGCGGTCATAAGGGTCGAGCAGAACTCGGACTGGACCGCCACGACCGACGCCGGCGGCAATTACACCTTCCGCGTCTACCACGGCACCTACACGGTCCGGGCCTCCTCGGCCGGCTTCTACGACGCCGTCAGCCCCGTCGCCACGGTCAACCGCGGAGGCAACTCGACCATCAATCTCTCGCTACAGGCCATCGCCACGGGAACCGTCGCAGGCATCGTCTGGTATAACTCGGACCTCGTCATCAGCCAGGTCGTCGCGGTCACGCACACCGTCGTGGGAGACTTAAGCGAACATGATGTCGAGTACGTGGAGCTCTTCAACCCGACGACCTACCCCATCGACATCGGCGTAACCGCGACCTATCCCAAGACCGTGGCCTTGCGCTACAAGGATGAAAGCTCGAGTTCCGACCGGGACGACTCCGCGGTCGGATTCAACATCCACCACGTGACGACCTACGTCCCGGCGGGACGCTACTACCTCTACGCCAACGCCCCCACGATCCATATCCTCGGCCAGTGGGTCGTCGCCGACGCCTACTACGATGCCGCTCTCTCCTACCCGGACATCATCCGCAACGACAAAGCCGGGGCGATCGAGATTTACCGCCCCGCCAGCGGCGACATCCTAGACGCCGTGGGCTGGGATGACAACAACAATACGGCCCCTAGCTACGAAACCCTCTCCATTCCCAACGCCGCCGCCAATGACGGCCTGGGCTCGCCCATGGGCAAGCAGATCGTACGCGTGTCGAGCCCCGCCGCCGGCGCCGCGGACCTCACGACCTACGGCCGCGCCTATGACTCCGACAGCAATCAAAGGGATTTTCTCTACGAATCCGCATCCTTCACCGGATTCGTCTATCCGCCCCGTAGCGTCGCCTCGGGGACGTTCCCCGTCATCGCCGGCAAGGTGCCCTCCGGAGCGTACGTCGCGGCCAGCGACCCGAACTCCGGCTCCACCCAGGCCTACACCGCCTACGTCACGAGCGGGAGCCTGAGCCTGCCCTATGCGCGCTTCACGCTCCTGGGCGTGACCACCGGCACCTGGAATGTCGCCTTCGGCTACGGAGCGTACTCTCAGATCGTCACTTCCGTGACGGTCAACCAGAACCAAGTCACGCCCATCCCCAATTCCGTCACGACGCCCGCCTGGGTCGCGTCGAATCTCTACCACGTCTCGCTGAGCAGCATCACGGATATGGGTTTCGTCAAAGGCATCGTCACGAACCCCTCCAACATCCCTCTGGCGAATATCGTGGTTCAATCCGGAAGCGACCAGAAAACAACGTCCGCCAACGGCTCCTACTTCATGGTCGTCTCGAGCGGCAATATCAACCTCATCGCCAACCCGAACAATCAAAATCCGTCCTACGTCCAGGCGCAGGCGCCGGTCTTCATCACCCAGGGCGAGACGGTCACCCAGGACTTCACCCTCAGCCTGGGCGGACGCCTGACGGGTTACTGCACCACGGGAACGACCCCGGTCGCCAACTTCGTGGTGGCCGTCCTCAACGGAACGAACCAGGCGGGCAGCGGCACGACCGACGCGTCGGGAATCTTCACCGTCAATAACATCTCCACGGGCACCTACACGGTCACCCCCGTCATCGAGGTGGGCCAGGACGTCAACCCGAACAGCGTCATTGTGGTCCTTAATTCAACCGGAACGGTCTTCGTGGCGACCTTCACCGTGTCGGGCGCCTTCGGCAGCATCGACGGCACGGTCACCAACGGCGCGAGCCTGGTCACGTCCGGAGCGCTGGTCATCGCCTCGACCGCTTCCATCCCGACCAGCCCCCCCTCCATCGCCGGCTCATCGGCCCCCGCCATGACGCCCTACTACATGGTGTCGAGCCGGGCCGACGGGAGCTATGTCCTTCCGGTCCGCGGCGGTTTGACCTACAACCTCTCCGCGTACGTCCCCGTGATCGCCGCCAACGGCACGGTCTCCATCACGACCAAGACCTACTCCGGCATCGCCGTCAGCGTCAGCGGCGCGACGACGAAGAATGTGACCATCCCATGAGGCGCCTCGGCGATCGCGGCTACAGCTTGGCGGAACTGATGATGGTCGTCGCCATCATCGGCATTCTGGCCGGCGTCGCCCCCCCCCTGATGATCGGGATGCAGAACTTCTTCCTCCTGACCAGCGCCCGCTACGAGACTCAGCGCGACGCGCGCACCTGCCTCGACACCATCAACCGCTACCTGCGCCAGGCCTACAGTTCCACCGTGGTCATCGACACGCCTGCCGGCCAGGGACCCTATTCGCGAGTCACATTCAAGATGGCCGACGGAAGAACGATGCAGTTCCAACAAAGCGGCAACGATCTCCTCCAGGTCCTCAACGGCACGCAGACCTCGATCATCAGCCGCAACCTCATCTACATCGCCTTCACCTATCCCCGAACCGACGACCCCAGCATCATCAGCGTCTCCATCACCATGGGCAAGAATATCCAGCTCGGCAAACGCAAAGTGCTGGAGCTGACCATCCAGAAAGTGCGGATCATGAACTAATGAAGACCCCTTTATCGGCGCGCCGCAACCGCGGTCAGGTCCTGCCCATAGCCCTCGCGATCCTGCTGGTGCTGACCGTCCTCGTCCCCTTGATGGTCTTCTATACCCAGCGCGACAGCGTCTGGGCCGTCAGTCAATCGAGGAACAACACCGCGTTCCATCTCGCCGAGGCGGGCGCGGAGAAGGCATACCTCTATATGTCTCAGTCCACCGTGACCTGGGGCTCGATCCAGGCCGGCGCCGCTCAGACCAACTATAATTTCGACAAGTCCTACGCCGACATCAACGGCGGGACCTATACGATCTCGATCACGAGCGGCCCAAACCTACAACAGGCCACGGTCATCAGCGTGGGGCGCGACCTCTTCAAGCGCGAGAGGCGCGCGCTGAAGGTCGTCTATGCGAACTCGACGTACGGCGCCGTCGCCGCCTATGCCGGCCGCGGCCTCCAGATCGGCAACGCGGTGAACCTCGAGTGGGGTGGAGCGATGAGCCCCTATACCGTCGATGCGGCCGGCCGAAACCATCCGCAATTCTGGTCGGCTAGCGCGATCACCAGCAAGGACACGGACCCCAACCCGCCGAACTGCGACGGGCCGGCCTGTTGCCAGTGGCACTCCTACTCGGCCAACATCCCGTCGCCGCCGAGCATCGATTTCGACTTCTACCGGACCTCGGCGGCCGCCAACATGGCGGGCGGCTGCCCCGCGGGCGGCACGCCGGCCAACAGCTGCTATTATGCCAGCGGCGCTGCCGCCGCCAACGCCTGGAAGGAGACCACGACCGGGGCCGCGTTCTTCGAGGGAAACCTGACCATCGATTCGCCGGGGATGTACCACAAAGGCGACATGGTCGTCATGGGCAACGTCAACCTCCCCAACGGCGCCTGGGGCAAGGGAAACGTGACGATGACCATGCCCACGGACGCCTGGAAGCACTACTGCAATGACTGGGCCTTCTACCGCGCGACCTTCGACTCCGGCGCCCCAGCGTCCTTCCCCGGGCTTGACTCCACCTACACATCTCCGAGCGCCTGCAATCCCGCCGCCGGCTGCGTGAGCACCAAAATCGCGATCAATGGGATGCTTTATGTGAACGGAAACTTCAACAACAACGGCGGCGGCGGCGGCAACAGCGACGTCTTCGGCGCTCTCTACGCCGTCGGCTCCGCTTCCTCGACCGCCAACTCGTCGGTGACCTTGTACTACAACTCCGCCGCGTCCAGCAGCCTATTGACCACCAATATCTCTCTCGTCCGCGTCTCGTGGCAGGACAGCATGGCCGGCTGGCCGGCGTCCCTCCCCTGATGGCGCGAATGGTAGAATAGCGCCCGTGCCCCGCCGAAAAAGTCTTTTCGTCGTCCTCGAAGGCCCCGACAAGTCCGGTAAATCCACGCAGGCCCGCCTCCTCGTCGAAGCCCTGGCCGCCCTCGGCCGCCCGGTGCTCCACACCCGCGAGCCCGGAGGCGCCGGCGTGGCGGAGGCCATCCGCAAAGTCCTCCTCGACCCCAAGCTGAAAGTCTCCCCCGTCGCGGAACTCTTCCTTTATGAGGCCTCGCGCGCCCAGCACACCGAGGAGATACTGCGCCCCGCGCTGGAGGCCGGCAAGGTCGTGGTCTGCGAGCGCTACACCCTCTCGACGGACGTCTACCAGGGCCTGGCGCGCGGCTTGGGCCTGAAGACGACGGGCACGCTCAACCGCATCGCCACGGGAGAACTCGCCCCGGGCCTCACCATCGTCATCGACGTCCCCGACTCCGAGTTCCACCGCCGCGACCGCAAGCGCGCGCTGGACCGCCTGGAACGCGAAAACGCCGCCTTCAAGCGCCGGGTCCGCGCGGGCTACCGCCGGCTGGCCCGTTCGGCCCCCAAGACGATGCTCCTCGACGGCACCCGCGACGCCGACGACCTGCATCGCGAGATCCTGCGCCGCGTCGAAAGGCGGCTTGCGTGAAGCTTGAGAAGGTCCTGGGCCAGTCCCGCGCGGCCAAGACGCTCGAAGGCCTGCTGACGACCGGGAAGATCCCCTCGGCCATGCTCTTCACGGGCATGGACGGGATCGGCAAAGCCCTCGCCGCCCGGGAATTCGCCAAGGCCCTGCTCTGCCGCGAGCGTCCGTTCACGGGGGAAGCCTCCTGCGGGTCCTGCTCGGACTGCCGCGCGGTGGACGGACGCCGCCACCCGGACGTGGCCGTCCTAGACGAGCTCTATCAAGCGACGCTGGAAGAAAAAGAAGTCGAGAAGCAGAAGATATGGCACATCGACACGGTCCGCCGTCTCCTGAAGGACCTAAGCATGAAGTCGATGCTGGACGCCTGGAAGGTCGCCGTCATCCCCGACGCCCAGCGCCTCAACGAGGCCGCCGCAAATTCGATGCTCAAATACCTAGAGGAGCCCCTGCCGAAGACGATCTGGATCCTGTGCGCGACCCAGCGCGAGCGCCTGCCCAAGACCATCGCCTCGCGCTGCTTCACCGTGCCCTTCGGCCCCCTGCCCTCGGCCGTGGTGAGACAGATTCTCGCCGGCCAAGGCGTTCCGGCCGAGCGCGCCCGGCGCCTGGCCGCTCTGTCCGACGGCTCGGCTGGACGCGCTCTGGAGATGGACGCAGACGAAGGCCTGCCCCGTGGAGGAAGTCCGCTTGACGCCGTGACGATCACCGACTCCTTGCCCCGCGACCTAGCCTCCCAGCGCGCGCGCGTGGAGAAGACCTTGTTCTGCCTCGGCCAGGAACTGCGCCTGCTCTATCTCGACGGCGCGCGGCCGTTTTCCTCGGTCGAGCGCCCCCTGCGGGAGCTCTCCCGCCTGCGCGCGGCCCTCAAGGCCAACGCCGACCCGAAGCTCATCCTGACTTTGGCCGCCCTTGAGGCCGAGTCCGCCCGGTGACCCTCCCCCTCCCATGAAAAAATATTACATCACGACCCCGCTCTACTACGTCAACGCCGCCCCGCATATCGGCCATGCCTACACGACCATCGCCGCCGACGTCCTCGCCCGGTTCCAACGCGGCCGCGGGATCGCGACCCATCTGCTCACCGGCACCGACGAGCACGGACAGAAGATCGAGGACGCGGCCAAGGCCTCGGGCAAGCACTCCATCGACTTCTGCGACGCGGTCTCCGGAAAATTCCGCGACCTCTGGAAGCGCCTCGACATCCAATACGACGATTACATCCGTACGACCGAGAAACGCCACGAGGATAAGGTCCAGGAACTCTTCGCCCTCCTGATGAAGAACGGAGACATCGTCAAAGGCCGCTACGAGGGGCTCTACGACGTGGTCAGCGAGTCCTACGTCAAGGAAGCCGACGCGGTGAAGGGCCCCAACGGCGTCCTGCTTTCGCCCGACTCGGGCAAGCCTCTGCAGAAGCTCTCCGAGGAAACCTACTTCTTCAAGCTCTCGAAGTTCGGCCCGCGCCTGCTGGCGCACTACCGGGATAATCCCGGTTTCCTGGCGCCGTCAAACCGAGCCCTCGAGATCGTCCGCTTCGTTTCGGCGGGCTTGGAGGACATCTCGGTGTCCCGCGCGAAGGTCAAGTGGGGCATTCCCGTGCCGGGCGACCCGGACCACACCGTCTACGTCTGGTTCGACGCGCTCATCAACTATTGGTCGGCGACCGCCGGCGCCGACGACCTCTGGCCCGCCGATGTGCACATCGTGGGCAAGGAGATCTATCGCTTCCACGCGGTCATCTGGCCCGCCATCCTCATGGCGGCCGGCCTGCCCTTGCCAAAAAAGGTATTCGCGCACGGCTGGTGGACGGTGGACGGTCGGAAGATGTCCAAGTCCCTGAGCAACTTCGTAGACCCCTGCGAGATCACCCAGGAATTCGGCGTGGACGCCTTGCGCTACTTCCTCCTTCGCGAGATGCCCTTCGGCAATGATGGAGATTTCTCCAAGGCCTCCCTGACCAAGCGCTACAACGCCGAGCTGGCCAACGACCTGGGAAACTTGGTCTCGCGCGTGGCCGAGATGGTGGATAAGTTCCTCGGCGGACGCCTGCCGACCAAGCCTCCGTTGAGCGGGGATTTCTACACCACCGTGGTGGCCAAGCGCACGCCCGAGATCGCGGCAAAAATGGAGGAGCTCGACTTCCACGGCGCCCTCAACGCGATTTGGGGCGTCATCCGCGAGATCAACGCCCGCGTCAACGAGAAGGCCCCTTGGAAGCTGGCCAAGGACGATATGGCGCAGTGCGAGTTGGTGCTCTTCGATTTGGTCTGGTCCCTGCGCCTGGTGAGCGGCTGGATCGACCCCTTCATGCCCCACACTGCGGCCAAAATCCACATGCAGCTGGGCGTGCGCCAGTTCCCGGACTCGCTGACGGCCGAGGACGTGCTGTCCGGCGTCAAGGAGCGCGTGGGCCTTATCCAGAAGGGACCCGTCCTCTTCCCGCGTAAGGCCTGAAGGCCCTAGCGGCCGGTGCTCCCGAAGCCGCTCGCGCCGCGCGTCGTAGCACCCAGATCTTGCGCGTCGGCGGGAGCGGGCGTGGAGATGGGCACGACGAGCATCTGGGCGATGCGCTCTCCCTGATTGACCCTATGGGGCTGCCGCGACAGGTTCCAGACCACCACGCCCACCTCGCCGCGGTAGCCGGCGTCGACGACGCCGCCCGCGGTCTTAAGCCCCCGCTTGGCCATCGAAGAGCGGTCGCAGACCAATCCGACATGGCCCGCCGGAACGGCGACCGCGACGCCCGTGCGCAGGACGCTCCCCTCGCCGGGAGGTATCGTCGCAGTCTCCAAGGCGTAGAGGTCTAGACCCGCGTCGTCGGCGTGCGCCCGCGTGGGCAGGACCGCCGCCGGGTCCAGACGCCGGACGGGAAGGACTCCGCTCATAGATGTTCTCCGTAGTCGCCGGGAGGACGCGGGGTCCAGCCGAACAACCGACCGACCAGCCGGGCCGCCCATGAGACGGGACCGAGCAGGGTGTAGAACAGGAAGACGAGGAAGATGACGGTGAGAGGATAGTAGAACAGCAGGAAGCCGACGGCGCACAGGATGGAGATCGTCGGCAGGGACTTGGGGCGGATAAGGCTGGGCTGCTTGAAGGCGGGATAAGGAATGGTCGAGACCATCAGGAAGGCCAGACCCACAACCATAAGCGGAGCCAGGCCGTAGAGGGACGGAATCTGGTCCATGAGGAACTTCCAGGTATGGGCGGGACGTCCCTCCTCGATGATCTGGTAGAGAAGGACGAAGCTCGCCAGGAACCCCGCCCCGCCGGGGATGGGCAGGCCGGTGAAGTGCGTCTTGCCCCCCGTCCCGGCATGGGCCGTGGCGTTGAAGCGCGCCAGGCGCAACCCCCCGCAGAGAGCGTAGGTGAAGGCGATGGGGTAGCCCCAGGCGCCGTAGTCCTTGAGTATGAAGGCGTACATCATGTGGGCGGGGGCCACGCCGAAGGTGAGAAAATCAGCCATGGAATCGAACTCCACGCCGAAGGAGGATTCGCCGTGCACGAGGCGGGCCACGCGGCCGTCGAGCGCGTCGAAGACCATGCCGATGACGATGGCCGTGGCGGAGGAGACGAACTCGCCCCGCACCGAGGAGAGCAGGGCGTAGAAGCCGCAGGCCATGTTGCCCAGCGTGAAGAGCGAGGGGGCCAGCACGCGGCCGCCGCGTTTCAGGACCTGCTTGTCCACTCGCCCACCTCCGTAAGGCCCGCCGCGACGCGATCTCCCGGCTTGACGGTGCACTTGGACCCAGCCGGAAAGTGCACCGCGGCCTGCGATCCGAAATAGATGATGCCGTAGCGCTGGCCGGAAGCCACCGCCGTGCCGACCTTCGGCCAGCACTCGATACGCCGCGCGATGAGGCCGGCGATCTGCTCGACGACGAGCGGGGGCCGCCCCTCGGGCTCGATGGTCATCACCACGCGGGCGTTAGAGCGGGCCGCATCCTTCATCGCGGCCGCAAACGAGCCCCCCACGACCTGCACCTTGACCACCTTCCCGGCGCAGGGAGCGCGCTGAATGTGTACATCGAAGATGGATAGGAATATCCGCAGGGTGACCGTGTCACCGGGGCCCTCGCGCGCAACGGACATGACGACGCCGTCGCCGGGCGAGTATATCTTGGACGCGTCGGCCGTCAGGGGGCGCTCCGGGTCGCGGAAAAAATAGGCCGAGAAGGCCGCGAAACCGCAACCGAGGAAAGTCAGGAGCGCACCCAGCGCCCAGGACTGAGGGCGCCCCATCAGCCAAAGCCCCGCCGATCCGGCGGCGACCGCCGGGACTACGAAGCGCCACGCCTGGGGTGCGATCTTCATGCGATGTGTTCGATCCGTGGGCAGGGCGGGACTCGAACCCGCAAGACCTTTCGGCCGAAGGATTTTAAGTCCTCTGCGTCTGCCAATTCCGCCACCTGCCCTATATTTTTTACAGCGCTTTTTTACAATCTAACGGAGCGTCAACCGCATGATCCTTTCGCTATGCAACGCAGCGCATTCTACCAGATTTTCTCTCCTGGCAGTCCGCGATAGATCACGTACCCCGTTGCGCCAGCCAGCGCGGCTTGCCGGTTGCGATCCATTTCCCGGGATTGGCCTCCAGGAAGCTTTCAGTGCGAGAACGACGGGGAAGGTCCGGAAAATTACAAGGTGCATAAGCGTCGGTCCGGCCGCGGGAAAGGGGCCTCCGGCGTCCCGGAGGCCCCCGGTCTTTCGCCGCGGCGCCTAGGGGGTTTCCCTCAGGCGCAGGATCTGGTTTTTCTTGCTCTTCGCGTCCTCGCGCAAGCGCCTTCTCTCGATCCGCCTCTTCTCGCGGGTCTCCTTGAAGAGTTGGGCGTACTTCCGGCGGACCGCCTGACACGCGGCCTTCTTGTCGCCGCGAGTTCCCTCGCCCGCCCGGATCTTGGCCAGTTCCGCGCCCTGCTGCTGCCGCAAGGCCTTGCGTTCAGGTCCCGCGGCCTTCCACTTCGCGGTCAGGTCCGCCTCGTCGCGCTTAACCTCCGAGCGCAGAGTCTGGATCTGGGCGACCGGCTTCTGCGCCGCCGTCTCCGCGCCGAAAGCCGCCGGCGCGGCCAGCGCCAGGGTCACGACCATCATCATCTTCCTCATCTTCGCCTCCCGCCCCCCTCCGGGGGGCCTGTAATGATACGTAGACCCCCCCCCATAAGTTCCCCTGGCGGGCAATTGCATCGTGCAAATTCTAACCGCGTCAGCCGGGGCTTCAGCCGCGCAGGTTCGGGTCGCTCTGGAGCGCGGTCACGCAGGCCATGTTGACGATGTCGTCGACGCTGGCGCCGCGCGAGAGGTCGTTGGCCGGCTTATTGAAACCCTGCAGGATCGGCCCCAGCGCTTCGGCGCCGGTCAGGCGTTGGACCAGCTTGTAGCCGATGTTGCCGCTCTGTAGGTCCGGGAAGATAAGGACGTTCGCGCGGCCCGCGACCTTGGAGCCGGGGAACTTGCGCCGACCGATCTCGGGCACGAGCGCCGCGTCGGCCTGCATCTCGCCGTCGATGGCCATGTCGGGCGCCTTCTCCTTGGCGATGCGCACGGCCTCCTTCACCCGCCCCGCCAACTCGTGCTCGGTGGAGCCGTTCGTGGAGAAGGACAGGAAGGCCACGCGCGGGTCGATGCCGCACAGCGCCTTGGCCATGCGCGCCGAGGAAACGCCGATGCCGGCGAGCTTCGTCGGCGGCGGGTCGATGTTGATGGCGCAGTCGGCCATGACGAGCACGCCGTTGTCGCCCTGCTCGGGCTTGGGGAAGATCATGATGAAGAAACTTGAGATGGTGCGCACGCCGGGCGCGGGCTTGATGATCTGGAGCGCGGGGCGAACGGTGTCGGCGGTGGCGTGGTCCGCGCCGGAGAGGAAGCCGTCCACGCGGTCGTTGTGGAGCATCATCACGCCATAGACCATCGGGTCGCGCAGGGACTGCTCCGCTTCCTTCTCGGAGATCGCCTTGTGTTTGCGTAGTTCGAAATATTGGGCCGCATATTCCTTGAACTTAAAGTCGTTCGGCACGTCGACGATCTCGATGCCGGAGAGGTCGGCGCCGTTTTCCGCGGCGACCTGCCGGGAGACCTCGGGACGCCCGAGGAGGATGGGCACGCAGAGGCCGTCCTTCTTCAAGAGGGCGGCGGCCCTCAGGGTGCGCTTCTCCTCTCCCTCCGGCAGGACTATGCGCTTCTTGAGGGCGGCGGCCTTGCGGCGAATGTCTCCGATGATGTCGAGGGGCTTGGTCGTGGTCGCGTTCATGAACCGAGGATAGCCAATCGCGGGTTCAGCGGGCAACAACCTCGGCGGAAAGCCGCCAAGGCTTTACGACTCATAGTCCCAATATAAGAGGAAAGGACGGTCGGCGTCAGGAGGCGGATAACGATGACGAAGTAGCGCAGGGGATTAAACCAGGCGATCCAGGCGATGGACCCGGGCATGTTCTCTATTAATGAATCAGTCGCGAGGAGGAAGCCCGAGATGGTCGCGGTCCAAGGAGTAGACCTTGCGCCGAGAGAGGATATACCAGGCCGAGGCGCAAGCGGCCCCGAAGATGACGCGCCCCGGAGTCATCCCCGAGACGAGGCAGCGCGCCACCACGGCCAGGGCAGCCAGAAGAAGGGCCCAACGCAGGAGTCCAGACCTCATGGTTCCAAAAGACTCCAGCCTAGAGGGCGTCCGCGTCAGTGTCCTTCCCGGCGCAAGGCTCCTCAGCCGAGCAGGCCTGCGTCTTCCCCTCGATCTCGCCCTCGGGGGGACCGGAGGACTTCTTCTTGCTCTTCTCAGCCGGCTTCTTCTTCGGGTCGCCGCCGACGGCGTTTCCCCGGGCGTCGAAGCGGTAGGAGTGCTCGCTTCCCTCGCTTAGCTCGCGCGACTTGTACTTTGACTCGGGAGCGGCCTTCTTCTTATTCTCCTTGCCGGCCTTGGCGGCGGCCTTCTTCTTCGTCTTGGGCTGTCCGGCTGGGGCCTCGGCGGTCTTCACCGCCGGTCGCGCGGCGGATTCAGCGGCGCAAGCGCCGCGCGCGAAGGCGGTGAAAAAACTTAGGACGGCGGCGAGCGGGAGGAGTCGACGTGGAGTCATGACCTAAGTATAGCCGCGTCCGCGCGGACTTTCAAGACTGCTAACATTGACATCCTCGCGCGCGTTTCGCTATACTTTGTTTTCCGCCATCCGTCGGTCATTTCCCGTCACGGTTGCGACGCTCAAAAGGCGTCTGCGTGTATGGGTGCTGCGGTCGGGCGGGAAAGCTGCGGGCGTAGTTCAATGGTAGAACACGAGTTTTCCAAACTCGTTACGTGGGTTCGATTCCCATCGCCCGCTCCGATCGCAAAGACGCTGGGATAGCTCAGTTGGTAGAGCATCTCCATGGTAAGGAGAAGGTCGTGGGTTCGACTCCCATTCCCAGCTGTTTTCCGTTGAATTTTAAACCGTAAGACTAAGACAACAACAGGAGACCGGACCACCATGGCCAAAGCCAAGTTCGAGCGCACCAAGCCGCACGTCAACATCGGGACCATCGGTCACGTCGA
>MGTX01000002.1:287833-318200 GCA_001799675.1 Elusimicrobia bacterium GWA2_66_18 | reverse complement strand
AAAATCCTGCCGCAACGACTGGCTCATTTTCCATTAGCGAAGGTGGGTCAGTTTTCGTTAGCGCCCGGGCGCCCGGGACCGTAGCAAGCGAAAAGAGGTAGAAAAGGACTACGTTTATGCGATTTGTATGCGAATGAGCGAGATTTCCGAGTTCCTCGAGCGGCGCTATGCTTCGCCGGATGCCCGATGGCGTCCGACGATCGAACGCATCGAGCAGTATGTGGCGCGATAGCCGGCGCGCTTGGTGAGCATTTGGTCGAATTCGCTCAAATCAGACGAGTTGAAGTCCTGGAGTTTTTCGATCCGCTCGGGGTTCCTATAGACGATCTTGACTGCCTGGCCGGACTTCGTCTCGGGAAGGGTCTCGAGCTCGGCGACGACTTCCTTGAAATTGTAGCTGTTGAACGTCTTGGCCGGGATCGAGAGAAGGGAGTCATCGAGCAGGGCCAGCTGCTGGAGCTCGCGGATCAGCCCGCGGATCGCGCGCGATCCGGATGCTGCGCTGCTGAGCAGGGGAAACTGGATGGTCTCCAGGAACCAATGTTTCCTGCCGGTCTTGGGCTCGACCGTCTTGTAGATTCCGATGAAGCCGATCTCCTTGCCGTCCTTGAGAATCCTCAGGTGCATCGAATCGTCGAAGAACGCGTCGAAATAACGGTTGCACGCGGCGCGTACGCATTCGCCCGTCCCGATACCCTTAAAGACGGCGTCGAGGCGAGACATCGGAAGGAGCGTCGTGCCCTTATGGAAGAAGGGCGACGGCGGAATTCCCGGCAGCGAAGCCCGGGCCGCCAGGAGGCCCAGAGCCTTGTTCGGGACCCCGAGCCGCTTGCCGGAGCGTACGGCGTCCTTTTCCAGATCCTCGAGAACGAGATGCTGGGCGAAGCCGGGAAGCCCTTCGAGCCGCGCGGTGCGGGCGGGGCCGGCCTCGAGGACGAGCAGGGTGTCGGCGATGTCGCTCAGCGTTGACGGCGTCCGAGCCCGATTGAACTGCTTACCCAGCGTCCGGACCAGCGCCTCCATATGGGTCGAGCGGGTCAGGTCGAGCGCCTGGCGCGCCTGGTCCGGGGGGATCCCAAGCTCGGCGCCGAGGTCCCTGAGGAACCTGCCCCTCGCGTCGGCGTCGTATTCTGAGAGGAAAGCGAGGCCGCTGACCCGCTTCCAGAGCGCGGAGAGCGACGGGCCGATCCTCGTCCAGGACCGCTCGAGTTCCTCAGGCAGAGGCTCGACTTCCCCGCTGCCGGAGAGCCGAAAAGGTTGGAGGCGCGGCAATTCCCGAAGGCGCGGCGCCTCCTCGGGATGTTCCTTCAAGAACCGCTTGAGGGTTTCGAGCATCTTGGCGTAGTCCGCAGGCGACAGCCGGGGCCCGCGTGCGCCCGGGTTCTCCGAAAAGAACACCTCGTCGAAGTCGCGGTTCTTGAAGCGCGACTTGAGCAGCTCGTAATAGAGAAGAGATGTCGCGGGGTCGCCGAGCAGATCATCGACTGTCGCCAGAGCCGCGCTCATCGGAGTCGGAGCAGTGCGCGCGGCCGGCTTGGTGAGCGGAAGCAGGATCTTGTTCGTTCCGCCGGAAACTTTCGGCGTCGTGACGATCAAGGGGAGATCGGACTTCACTCCGGTGAACAAGGCGTCGAGAGAATCTTGGATCTCCGCCAGAGGATGCTGGGGGCTCAGTAAATCCTCGAGGGACTTGAAGGTCCTCAGGAAGGCTTCGTTCGCCGTCGGATCGTGCCGGACGGATTCCCTGAGCGAGTCGAGGCTCTCGGCGACCGAGCGCGCCTGCGGCCCCCCGCCAGCGAGCATCTCCTGGACCGAGGCATACGCTTCGGGCTCGGTCATCGTCCGCTTGAGGATCAGGGCCGCGGCCGCGTCGGCGCCGGAGCCTAGTGTCGAGCTCTGGAGCAGGGACTGCGCAAGCGCCTGGGGGCTGCCGAACGACGGCTTCAGGGCGCGGAGCTGCGCATCGAGGGAATGGACGATCTCTGGAGAGAAGATCCGCGCGCCGCTTCCGCCAAGCTGGGAGGCGTTCTTGACGCTCGCCGTGAGGCCGGAAATCGGGAATAGAGAGGCGAGGGCGAGGCCTAAAAGGATTTGGCGGGCTCGGCGAGGGGGTCGCACCTTTGAAGTATGGAACGGCAGGGGGGAATTATCAAGGGATATTACAGGCCTTGGCCCGTAGGACCTCTCAGAAGGTGCGTGATTGCGTTTAAACTATTGCAAATCCCATCGTTAAAACGCTAACCAAGGACAAGGAATCGACCATCGACTCCACGGTGAATTCGACTTTCGGCGGACTGACGACTGCGATCGAAATCGACGGCGCCCTCGCTTCAAAATACGAGACGGGAGGTTTGGAATATAGAATCCGCTCACAAGGCGCATTTCTCATTGCCAGCGATATCGCGCTTCGAGATTTCGGAACCCTGAAATCCGGAGAGGTCTACGCCATGTGCTACCTTTTTAAAAAGGTGCGCTGAGGGGCCGCGCGCTCGCAAAGCCTACGCGGCGGCTCATCCGGCGAGCGGGTGCTTTAGAAGGCCGAGACGCCGGTGATCGTTCGGCCCACCACGAGGGCGTGGATTTCGTGGGCCCCCTCGTACTTCTTGACGATCTGAAGATTGCGCAGGTGCCGGCCCGAATCGTAGGCCTCGAAGGTGAAGACGTCGGCCGGCAGCATGTCCACGCAGTGCTGGGCGATCTGTATCCCCTTGTCGACGTTGTTGTACTTGGCCAGCGAGATGTGGGCGTAGTGGAGCTTGCCCTGGGCCTTGAGCCGCGCCAGCTGGATGGCGACGAGGTTGGCGTTCTCGGTCTCGTTGAGGCACCAGACGAGTTTCGACTGGATCGCCTGCTTCGCCGCCAGCGGCTTGCCGAAGAGGACGCGGTCCTTCGAGAAGCGGATGGCCTCCTCCACGCAAGCGCGCGCGGAGCCGACCGCGCCCCAGACGATGCCGTAGCGCGCTTCGGAAAGGCAACTCAGGAAGCACTTCAGGTCCTGTCCCGGCTTGCAGACGGTCTTGGGCAGGAGGTTGTCGGCTGGGATCTTGCAGTTGGTGAAGGAGAGCGCGGAGGCGGTTCCGCAGCGCATGGCCCACTTGACTTCATGGCGCGTCGAGAATCCCGGGGTCCCCTTCTCGACGAGGAACCCGCGGATTCCTTCGTCCGTTTTCGCCCAGACGACCGCGACGTCCGCGAAGCCGTTGGTGATCCAGACCTTGCCTCCGTTCAAGACCCAGCCCCCGGACACCTTCTCCGCGCGGGTCTTCATGTTGGCTGGATCGGACCCGCCTTGCGGCTCGGTCAGTCCGAAACACACCAATTTCTCCCCATGATAAAGTGAAGGGAGCCACTTCTTTTTCTGCTCCTCCGAGCCGAAGGAGTAGATGGCGAACATTCCCAGCGAGCTCTGAACGGACGCGAGGCTGCGCATGCCGGTGTCCGCGTATTCGATCTCGCGCATGGCGGCCCCGTAGGCGGCGGGAGACATCAAGACGAAATCCGACTCGCCGACGTACTTGCCCATCTCCGGCAGCGTCGCGCCGAAGAGGCTTAGGGCGCCGGCGATCTTTCGGGCGATGTCCCGGGTCAGGTCCTCGCCCTTGGCGTAAGGCGCGAGGTTTCCTTCGTCCCAGGCGCGGATGCGGCCCAGGATCTCGGACTTGACGAATTTCCGGGCCTCATCTCGGACCATCTTCTCCTCATCGCTGAGAAAGAGTTCGTCGGAGTCGTAGAAATCGCGGGCGGTCGGAAGCCGTGTTTTTTCGGCATGGTGAACTGAGTTCATAAGCGTTTCTCCATTTTACAATCCCAAACTCCACGCAACGAATAGGCCAACAGGAATTACATTGGCGTTGGCTGCATCGTTGCGTAAATATTCGGCTCGCGCAATATTCTACAGGAAGCGCTATAATAGAAGCGCTGAATAAGATAATGGAACTGACCGATTCAAGCGTCTGCATACTGGCCGGAGCCAGGACGGCGTTCACGGAATGGGCTGGGGGCAAGAACGGCGCCGGCAAGTCCGGTGGGACGCTCAAGTCCGTATCGGCGCTGCGATTGGGCTCGGTGGCGCTGCGAGGGGCGATCGATAAGTCGGGTCTCGCGGCGAGCGAACTCGACCATGTCGTCTTCGGCAACGCCTTGCAGACGAGTCCCGATGCCATCTACGGCGCGCGCCATGTCGCGCTCGGCGCAGGCGTCCCGGAGAGCGTGCCCGCGCTGAGCGTTGCGCGCATTTGCGGGACCGGCATCCAGGCCGTCGTGTCCGCAGCCGGCCTCATCCGCCTGGGCGATGCGCGGTTCGTCGCGGCGGGAGGCACGGAGAACCTCAGCCAGGCTCCGTTCGTCGTGCGCGGCCTGCGCGGGGCGGCGCCCAAGCTCAAGCACTTGGAATTCGAGGACGCCCTCCTCAGCGCCCTCTACGACCCGATCGCCGGCCTCAACATGGCTCAGACCGCCGAGAACCTGGCGCGCATCCACGGGGTGAGCCGCCAGGAGCAGGACGCTTTCGCCCTGCGCAGCTGCCGGGAGGCGGTCCGCGCGCGGAAGGCGGGCTTCTTCAAGGAGGAGATCGTGCCCGTTGCACTTGACGAGCGCAAGGGACGCTCCGTCATCGACGATGACCATTGCGTCGAAGACTGCACCCTCGAGGGCCTGGCGGCGCTCAGGCCCGCCTTCGGCAAGGACGGTTGCGTGACAGCGGGCAACGCCTCGGGCGTCGTGGACGGAGCCTGCGCCGTGGTCTTAGCCTCGGGCCTTGAGGTTCGCGAGCGGCGCCTGCCCTTTCTGGGTCGTCTGGTGTCCTGGTCGGCCGCCGGAGTCTCCCCCAAGGAGATGGGGATCGGGCCGGTCCCCGCTGTCCGCGCCGCGCTCGGTCGGGCCGGCCTCACTCTGGCGGACGTCGACCTCTTCGAGATTAACGAGGCCTTTGCCGCCCAATATCTGGCCGTCGAGAAGGCGCTCGGCCTCGACCGGGACAAGGTCAACGTCAACGGCGGCGCGATCGCGCTGGGACATCCCTTGGCCGCTACGGGGACCCGCCTCATCCTGACCGTCCTTCTGGAGTTACGTCGGCGCAAGAAGCGTTACGGCGTGGCCTCGGCCTGCATCGGCGGCGGGCAAGGGATCGCCGTCGTCGTGGAGGCGGCGTGAGCGCCGCCGCCGGCCGCACCCTCCGGTTCACCTTGAACGGCAAGCGCCGCACCCTCCGGATCCGGTCCCACCGCACCCTCCTCGAGGTGCTTCGTGAGGACCTAAGACTCACCGGCACCAAGCACGGCTGCGAGATGGGCGAGTGCGGAGCTTGCACCGTCTTGCTGGACGGCAAGCCGGTCTACTCGTGCCTCACGGTGGCGTCCCGGTTGGAGGGGCGTTCGGTGACGACGATCGAAGGCGTCCCCGAGAGCCATCCCCTCGTCGAGTCCTTCGCCGACACGGGGGCGGTACAGTGCGGTTACTGCACACCAGGGATGATCCTCTCCGCGAAGGCCCACCTCGAGGAGAAAGGGCATCGTTGCGACGGGCGGCGGGACTGCGCCAAGGAGGCTCTCTCGGGCAACCTCTGCAGGTGCACCGGCTACTACAAGATTCTGGAGGCCGTCGGGCTGGCCGCTCGAAAGATGAGAAGAAGAACTCGTGGCGCGAAGGTTTAAATACATAGGCCGCAGCCCGCGCAAGATCGACGCCTTGGCGAAGGCGACGGGGCGCGCGAAATACACCGATGACCTGAGCCTGCCCGGCATGCTCCATGGCCGTCTCTTGCGCAGTCCGCACGCTCACGCCGAGATCCTCGCCGTCGACATCGCGCGTGCCGGGAAGCTGGCGGGGGTGCGCGCCGTCATCACGGGGGACGACCTGCCGGTCCGCTACGGCATCATCCCGGTCAGCCAGGACGAGTCGGCCCTTGCCATAGGGCGCGTTCGTTATGTGGGCGAGCCGGTGGCGGCCGTGGCCGCAGACGACGAGGAAACCGCCCAGGAGGCGCTCGGGCTTATCGACGTCTCGTACCGGCCCCTCCCCGCTTGCCTGGGCATCGAGGAGGCCGCCAAGGAGCCGCCGGGGCCCGACAGCCGCCTGCATAAGGCGATCTCCTATGAATTCGGCGAGAGGCCCTCGCAAGCGTCCGCCTTGGAGCGCACGGATCTCTTCTTTTACGAGGGCAATACGCACTTAGCGCTCGAGGAGCACGCCGCCCTCGCGGTCTGGAAGGGCGGCAAGCTCACGCTGCGCTGCTCGAGCCAAACTCCCTTCCACCTCCGCCAGATCGTCGCCAAGGTCTTCGCGATGCCGCAGGAGAGCGTGCGCGTCATCGTCCCGAGTCTCGGAGGGGGTTTTGGCGGGAAGCTCGACCCGTTCTCCCACGATATTTGCGCCGCCGAGCTCGCCCGGCGGACCCGCCGTCCCGTCAAGTTCGCCCTCACCCGAGAAGAGGTCTTCTATTGCCATCGCGGGCGCCATCCCTCGCTGATGCGCATCCGTTCGGCCTGGGCCCAGGATGGGCGGATCCTCGATCTCGATTTCGAGGCATGTCTCGACGGCGGCGCTTATGGGAGCTTCGGGACCGTCTGCACCTATTATCATGGCGCGCTCCAGCCGACCACCTACCGCCTGCCTCACTACAGCTTCCGGGCCGCTCGTTTTTCGACCAACAAGCCTCCCTGCGGTCCCAAGCGCGGGCACGGCATCCCCCAGCCGCGCTGCGCTCTCGAGGTGCACATCGACAAGGCGGCTGAGCAACTGGGCGTAAACCCCGTGGACCTGCGCCTCAAGAACCTGGCGACGCCCGATTCCATCACCGTCAACATGCTCCGCCTGGGCTCCAGCGGCCTGCGCGAGTGCGTTGAGACGGTGGCCAAGGCTTCGGACTTTCGCAGGCGTCACGGCCGTCTGCCGCATGGGCGGGGCCTAGGCTTCGCGCTGGGCTCCTACCTTTCGGGAGCCGGCGTTCCCATCTATTGGAACGAAGGCCCGCACTCGCGCATCCGCATTGAGGCGACGGCCGACGGCGCGCTGACGCTCTATTCGGGTGCGACCGACATCGGGCAAGGCTCCGATACCGTGGTGGTCACGGTGGCGGCCGAGGTCCTGGGAATCGCTCCGGAGCGCATCCGCCTGGTGGCGGCCGATACCGAACTGACTCCGCTCGATCTCGGCTCCTATTCCAGCCGCGTAACCTACATGGCGGGCAATGCCGCCAAGCAGGCGGCCGAGAACCTCAAGGCGCAGATGTATCGTCTCGCGCCCCGCCGGCCCTTCGAGGCCGCCCTGCGCGCGGCGCTCAAGAAGACCAAGAGCATAGAAGCCTGGGGTAGCTACACCCCGCCCAAGAAGTTCGGCGCGTTCAAGGGTTCGGGTGTCGGAGTCTCGCCCGCCTACAGTTTCTCCGCCTGCGTGGCCTCGGTGAGTTGCGACTGCGAGACGGGACTCGTGCGAGTGGAGAAGATCCACTTCGCCCACGACATCGGTCGTGCGCTCAATCGGGCTTGCGTCCTCGGGCAGATCGAGGGCGGTATCCACATGGGGTTGGGGGAAGCGCTCAGCGAAGAGCAGGTCTTTCATCCCAGCGGCCTGCACCGCAAGCCGTCGCTTCTCGACTACAAGGTTCCCGGCCTCTTCGAGATGCCCGAGCTCGATATCCATCTCGTGGAGTCCGGCGATCCCGGCGGCCCCTTTGGAGCCAAGGAGGTCGGACAGGGGCCTCTGATCCCCGTCGTTCCGGCCGTTGCCAACGCCATCTACGACGCCGTGGGCGTGCGCATCGACGCGACCCCCTTCACGCCGGAGAAGGTGCTGGAGGCACTCGATGCGAAGGCCCGCGGGGGCTCGGGACGGATCGGCCCGAGCCGCTTCCCGGAAGTCCCGTTTCCCGAGCCTATTCGGGTGCGCGATGCTTAGGCTGCCCAAGATACGGCTCGTCTCGCCGCGCAGTCTTGTCGCGGCGGCGCGCCTCTTGGTCGAGGCCGGGCCCGAGGGGGCGGCTCTCGCAGGCGGCACCGACCTCGTGCCCAAGCTCAAGCGGCGTCAATTGAGACCGCGTACGCTCGTGGACTTGAGCCGCGTGGAGGGTTTCTCGGGCGTCGAACGGCGCGGTGGCCGGGTGGTCATCGGCGCCGGGACCCCTATCGAAGAACTGCTTGAGTCTCCCGTCCTGGCGCGCTTGGGCGCCCTGCGCGAGGCTGCGGCTTGCGTCGCCACGCCGCAGATCCGGACTTCGGCCACCGTCGGAGGCAATCTTGCCCTTGATACCCGCTGCAGCTTTTACGACCAGAGCGGTTCCTGGCGCGAGGCCCAGGGCTTCTGTCTCAAGACGGATCAAGAGGCGCCTTGCCGGGCCGCCGTCGGCTCCGAGCGCTGTTTTGCCGTCGCCTCGGGAGACCTGGCGCCGGCGCTCATCGCGTTGGGCGCTCAGGTGCGGCTGGTCGGCCCCGTCGGCGAGCGTGAGGCGGCCTTGGCTGAGATCTACCAGGACACCGGACGCCGCTCACTGCGGCTTAAGCCGGGAGAGCTTATCGCCGCGGTGGAGCTGGACTTAGACCCGCGGCTTTCGACCTATCGCAAGCTCCGTCGGCGCGGGTCTTTCGACTTCGCGGCGCTGGGTGTCGCGGTCTCTTTACAGATGAAGGGCGGGGAGGTTTCGGCGTGCCGGATCGTCCTGGGGGCGCTGGCATCGTCGCCCATCATCGCCGATGAGGCGGCGACGATCATGACGGGAGGCAAGCCGACCCTCGAGCGAGTGGCCGAGGCGGCGCGCGCCGCCGTGCGCCGAGCGCGCCCGGTGGATAATGCGGATTTTCCGGCGGCCTATCGCAGGCGCATGGCCGGGATATTCGTCGCGCGGGCGCTGCGGGACTTGACGGGTCTGAGGGGAAAACCATGAGAATCGCGGTCGTGGGCACGGGCGTGGTCGGCAGCATCCTAGCCGGACACCTCCTTAAGAAAGGCGAGGAAACCGTCTTGGTTGACGCCGATCCTGAGCGCGTCGCGGGGCTCAAGCGTTCGGGGGTCAAGATCCAGGACCCGCGCCGCTGCATCTCCGGCGATTTCACCGTCCCGGTTCAGGAAGTCTACCAGTCCATCCAGGAGTTCAGCAGCAAGCCGCCCGATGCCCTGTTCTTGTCCATCAAGGCCTGCATCCTCGAGGAGGTCATGCAGGATGTGAAGGCCCTTAAAAACGACAGGCTCCTTGTCGTCAGCTTCCAAAACGGCCTGGGCACCGAGGAAGTCATCGCGCGGGCGCTCGCTACGCGCAGGCGCGTCATGCGGGTCGTCATCAATTACGCAGGCCGCATCGTTGATTCTCAGACCGTCGGCGTGGGTTTCTTCAATCCCCCCAACCATATAGGCGCGCTCGAGCCTGACTGCGTCCCCGCCGCGCGCGAGCTCGCAGCGCTCCTGACGGCAGCGGATCTCGCGACCCAGTACAGCGACAACATCCAGTTTCAGGTGTGGGAGAAGGTGATCCTGAACTCCGCCCTGTGCGCCATCAGCGCCCTGACCGATCTGAGCATCCAGGCCGTCATGGGGATGCCCCAATTGCGCGCCATCGCCGAGGGCATCATCCGCGAAGGGATGGCGGTCGCCGGGTCGGAGGGCGTGAGCTTCCCCGCGGGCTTCTTCCACTACTGCGTCGACTATCTCAATAAGGCCGGGGCGCACAAGCCGTCGATGTGCGCCGACTGCGCGAACCGGCGCAAGACGGAGATCGATTTTCTCAACGGAATGATCGCCGAGCGAGGCCTTCGCGCCGGGGTCCCCGTCCCCTATAACCAGACGGTGGCGGCCCTCATCAAGGGCCTTGAATATCACATCCCGAACAAGGAGCGCTCATGACCGAGCCTACGCGAGGAAACGGTCGCGTCAATTGCCGTGGGAGGCGACCATGATTCGTACGATCCGCACGGTGGGCGTCGTCGGGGCGGGGACGATGGGCGGCGGCATCGCACAGAAGATGGCCATGGAGGGCGCTTGCGTGGTGCTCGTCGACCAGGGAGCGGCTTACCTAGAAAAGGCTCGCAAGGCCATCGAAGGCCTGCTGGAGGAGGGACAGAAGAGGCGCGTCCTGCGCCCTGAGGACGCGCTCGCGACGCTCGAGCGCATGCAGTTCACGACGGACCTCGAGAAGCTTAAGGACGCCGACCTCGTCATCGAGGCCATCTACGAGGATGAGAAGGCCAAGAAGGATCTCTTCTCCCGCCTCGATGGGGTCGTCGGCCCGGATGCCATCTTCGCCTCTAACACGTCGTCGTTGTCGGTGGCGGAGCTTGCGCGTTCGACGCGCCGCCCGTCGCGTTTTCTGGGCATGCACTTCTTCTTCCATCCCGTGAAGAACCGCCTCGTCGAGGTCATCCCCATCGAGGCGACCGATCCCGCGGCTTTCGCGGCCGTGCTGGCCTTCGCGCGGGCGACAGGCAAGACGCCGATCGAGGTGCGAGACTCTCCTGGCTTCGCGGTCAACCGGTTCTTCGTGCCGTGGCTCAACGAGGCCGCGCGCATGCTCGAGGACAAGACGGCCGACATGGCCACGATCGACGCGGCGGCCGAACGCGCCTTCGCCGTCGGCATGGGGCCGTTCGCGCTCATGAACGCCACCGGCGTGCCGATCGCCTGCCACGCCGCCGAGGGGCTCGGCCGCGCGTTGGGATCCTTCTACGCACCCGCGGCGCTTTTAAGAAAGCAGACCGAAGCCAAGGTCCCTTGGACCGTCGCAGGAGAGCCCAATCCCGCGCGGTTTAACGCCGTCGCCGAGCGGCTCTGGGGCGTGGTGTTCGCAGTCGCCGCCGCCTTGGCCGCCGAGGGCGGGGCGACGCGCGAGGACATCGACCGCGGGGCGCGCATCGGCCTGCGCTGGGCGCACGGGCCGTTCGAAGAGATGAACCGGCTTGGGTTGGCGGTCGCTTCCGACTGGGTTCGCAAGATCTGCGAAAGGCACTCCCTGAGTTTTCCAGCAGGCCTGCGGGAGCGTTCCGGAAGGAAGTGGGAGCTCCGTTACGTGGAGTTTCTCAAGGAGGACGGCGTGGCGCGCATCGTGCTTAACCGTCCTGAGACTTTGAATGCGCTCGATGAGGTTTTGGCCGCGCAGCTTTTGGACGCCGTCGTCGCGGCTCAAGCGGACCCCGAGGTGCGCGGTATCGTCCTCGAGGGGCGGGGGAAGGCGTTCATGGCAGGGGCGGACGTGAAGTTCTTCGCCCGATCGATCGAGACGGGAGATTTTGACGCCGTCGTGCGCTTTACTCGGTTCGGCCAGGAACTGCTGCGTCGGATCGAAGTCTCGGTCAAGCCGGTGGTCGCTCTCGTCGACGGGGCCGCCTTGGGGGGCGGCACGGAACTGGCCCTGGCCTGCCGCGCGCGCGTCGTCACGCCGAAAGCGGTGTTCCGTCTGCCGGAGACCTCTTTGGGCATCTACCCGGGTCTGGGCGGCACCCAGAGGCTGCCGCGGCTCCTCGGCAAGGAGCTGGCCAAGTTCTACATCTTCACCGGGACCCCTCTCGGGGCCAAGGAGGCGGTCGCGTTGGGGCTGGCGGACGCCGTACTCCCGCCGGAGGAGGCATTGGAGCACGCCAAGCTCTTGGCCGGCTCCGGCGGCCGCCTTCCGACATCGTGTGGAGGCGGCACTCCCTCGCCTGCGGGCTCGGTCTCTCCTTATGGCTCGGTCGCGAAGGTCCGTGATGCCTTTTCTGACGGACGGATCGGCGATCTTCTCGCCGGCAAGATTGTCGATGGCGCGGACCAGGCGTTGGTCAAAGCCCTCCAGGGCTTGGCGAAGAAGGCCCCCCGGGCGCTCAAGACGGCCAATGAGCTCATCGACGCCGGCCTTCGGGTCAGCCTCGATGAGGGACTCGCCCTGGAACTCGGCCGGATCCGCGAGATCTTCCAGACCCAAGACGCGCGCGAGGGGCTTGCAGCGCTGCTCGAGCGGCGCTCGCCGACGTTCACCGGGAGGTAGGGATGGCGACCGCAAAATCTCCGAGGTTGGAGGCGTCGAGGGGTAAGCTCAACGGCCTCCTTAAGGGTTACTATTTGGGCTTGGACGCCGCGGGCAAAGATCCCGCCCAGAAGGTCGCTTGGTGCACGAGCGCGGGCCCGGTCGAGCTCCTGGAGGCGATGGGATTTCATCTCTATTTTCCCGAAAACCACGGCGCGCTCCTGGGCGCGCGCCGCCAGGCCACCGGCTTCATCGGACAGGCCAACGCGAAGGGGTATTCGCCTGACATCTGCTCGTATCTGACGGCCGACATAGGGGCGCATCTGCGGTGCGAGACTCCTCTGAAGGAAGCCTACGGCATCGACGCCCCTCCCAAGCCCGATGTCCTTGTCTACAACACGAGCCAGTGCCGTGAGGTCCAGGATTGGTTCTCTTTTTACGGGAGGGAATTCGGCGTTCCCGTGCTCGGGATTCATTCTCCTTGGAAGGCCGCTTCGATCGGCCCCGAGTCCGTCGCCGACGTGACCGCTCAACTCGAGCGTATGGCCGAGGCTCTAGCGCCCCTTGCCGGCGCGCCGCTTAACCGCGCGCGGCTGGCGGAGGTGGTCAAGCTCTCCTCGCAGGCGAGCGCGTATTGGAAGCGTTTCCTTGAGACGGGGCGCGCTCGGCCGTCGCCGATCACGTTCTTCGACGCGACGATCCATATGGCCCCCATCGTCGTGATGCGAGGTCAGGAGGCGACGCGCGACTACTACCGGGGCTTGGTCGAGGAAGCCGAAGCGCTGGTCCGCGCAGGCGCCGCGGCCGTCGAAGGGGAGCGCCTGCGGTTCTATTGGGATGGGATGCCCAACTGGGGCAAGCTGCGTTTCTTCTCCGAGCTCTTTACGCGCCTGAAGGTCTGCGCCGTCGCTTCGACCTATTGCCTCTCCTGGGTCTTCGACGAGCTCGACTACAAGAGGCCGCTGGAATCCATGGCCGAAGCGAATCTCAAGGTGTTCATCAACCGCAGCGAGGGCTACAAGGAGACCTACCTCGTCAACGCCGTCAAGGCGTACTCCATCGATGCGATCCTCTTCCACGAGGCGAAGACCTGCCCCTACAACACGAATTCCCGCTTCGGGCTGCCCCAGCGCCTCCTCGAGGGGCACGGCATCAGATCGACGACGCTCTACGGCGACCTCTGCGATCTGCGATGCTTTTCCGAAGACCAGACGGAGACCTCCGTCGAGGCGTTGGTCGAGCAACTCTCGGCTAGGGCCCCTCGAGCCTGACGATATGACGACCACGTGCTTTGCCGGGGTGGACATCGGCTCGTCGTTCACTAAGGCGGTCGTGATCAACTCTGACGCAACGATCGTCGCGGCACGCGTCCTCAAGACGGGAATGGATTTCGAGAGCGCGTCGCGGCGGGTTCTCGAGGAGACCGCCGCGGGAGGTCCGCGGGGCTTGGCCGTCGTCGCGACCGGGGTTGGACGATCGCGCTGCGTCGAGGGGCCCCCGACGATGACCGAGATATCCTGCATCGCGCGCGGCAGCTACCATTGCTTGCCCAGGCCTCACGTCGTCGTCGATATCGGAGGGCAAGACAATAAGGTCGTCCGCGTGACGGAGGGCGGCCGCCAGCTCGACTTCAAGATGAACCGCAAGTGCGCCGCAGGCACGGGCGCGTTCCTCGAGGAGATCGCGCGCCGCCTCGACGTGGCGCCGGAGGCGATCAGCATGATGGCGCGCCGTGCCCGGAAGGCCGTCGAGATCGGCAGCTACTGCACGGTTTTCACCTGCACCGAGATCATACATCACATCCGGGAGGGGGCGAGCCCGGAGGGGATACTGCGCGGCTGCTATGAGTCCGTCGTCAAGAGGATCTTGGAGATGGATCCTTTGGACGGGGAGGTCGCGCTCAGCGGCGGCGTCATCGCGACCCATCCCGTCATCGCCGACATCCTGGCCGAGAAGCTCGGGCGGGCGCCGTTCGTTCCGCCGCAGGCGCAGTTCGTGGGGGCGCTCGGCGCCGCTTTGATGAGTCGGGAGAGCCATGCGACGCACGCTGCGTAGCCGAGTGAAGCTCGGCCGCTATCCCGCCAGCATCGGCATGATGCTGCGGGAGCGCCGTGAGCGCTTTCGCGGCATGCCGGCCCTCAGCGAGAAGGGGGCAGGCGGCATGCGGACGCTGCTTTGGGAGGACCTCTGCCTGCAGGTCGCCCAGGTGGGAGAGTCCCTGCTGCGGCTTGGGCTGGGCAAGGGCGAGGTGGCGGCGATCTGCTCCCGCAACCGCAGCGAGATGCTGGTCTTCGAATTGGCCGCGATGAGCGTCGGCGCGGTCGCCTGCCCCATCTTCGCCGGCTACTCCGGCGAACCGCTCGACTACATTCTCGAGCACTCGGGCGCCCGCTTCCTCGCGGTCTGCGACACACAGCGCCTAGGCGTGGTCCTCTCGACGCGCGCCGCGCGCAATCTTGAGCGCGTCTTCTTGATGGACCCTTTGCGATGCCCTAAGCCTGAGAAGGCCGGTCCCCGCGTGAGCGCGTTTGCGACCCTCCTCGGCGGGGCCTCTTTGTCCTCTTTCGAGAGGGCCTTGAGCAAGGTTCGTCCTCTCGATCCGGCCCTCTTGATGTACACGTCGGGAACCAGCGGCCGGCCGAAGGGCGTGCTCCTGAGCCATCGCAATATCCTCTCCCAGCGGCGGGCGCTGGATCTCCTCTGGAAGATTAAGCCCGGCGGGCGCATTCTCTCGTATTTGCCCTGGCACCACAGCTTCGGCGGCATCTTCGAGCTTTTCGGCGCGCTCTACAGCGGGACGCACATCACTCTCGACGACAGCTACGGCAAGGACATCGGGGTTCTCATCGAGAATTTCAAGAAGGTCCGGCCCACCATTTTCTTCAGCGTGCCCAGGATCCATCAGGCTCTTATAGAGGAAAGCCGCCGCAGTCGACAGGCCGAGCGAGACATCTTTCACCCGGAGCTGCGTTTCGTTTTCACGGCCGCGGCCGCGCTGCCCAAGCACGTCGCGGAAGTTTACCAGAGGAAGGGGGTCCCGGTCGTGGAGGGTTGGGGGCTGACTGAAACGTCTCCCTGCGTCACCGTCACGCGTTTCGACCAGGATCGGCGCCCGTTCGCCGTGGGCCTGCCTATACCCGGCGTGACGGTCCGCGTCGCCAAGGACGGCGAGATTCTCGTCAAGGGTCCCAATGTGATGCTGGGCTATTACCGGGACCCGGAACGCAACGCGAGGGCCTTCACCCGGGACGGCTGGCTGCGCACCGGCGATTACGGCGAGATCCGGGGTCACGGCCTGGTCCTCAAGTGCCGCGTGGACGGCATGTTCAAGCTCACGAACGGGGAGATGGTGATCGCGCAGAACGTCGAGAGCGCCTTGGCCGAGAGCCCTCTCGTGCAGTACGCCATCGTCGTCGGAGGCGGGCGCGATTACGTCGGGGCCCTCGTGTTCCCCAATCCCGAGGCCGTGGCCGAGGCGGCCCGCCGCCGCGGCCTGAGCGTGAGCGCCGGGTCCCTCCTCGCCGACGAACGGGTGCGGGAACTCATCAAGGCGGAGCTCGTAGATGCGTCGCGGGCGATCGTCGAGAAATACGCCCGTCCCAAGGCGGCGGTGCTCGTGGGCGGCGTTCCGTGCCTCGCCAACGGGCAATTGACGCCCACCATGAAGCTCGTGCGCTCCAGGATCCTCGCGGACTACGCCCCTGAGATCGAGGCGATGTTCGCTCCGAGCGACAACGGGCGGGGCGCCACGTGGCAGGTGATGAGGTTATGATCGACGCTCCTATGAAGGAACTAAAGGGCAAGAAGGCGTTCGTGACGGGAGGAAGCCGGGGCATCGGCCGGGCCATCTGCCTCGAGCTGGCCCGCCGCGGCGCGGACGTCGCGTTCGATTACCAGGGCCCTGCCGCGCAAGGGGAGGCCGTCGTCCGGGAGCTCGCCGCGCTGGGCCGCCGGGCGCGGTGCGCCGTCGTCGACGCCGCGGACACGGAGGCGGTCGAGAGCTGCGTCGAGGCCGCGGCCTCCGCCCTCGGCGGCCTCGACATCCTCGTCAACAACGCGGGCATCACCGCCGACGCCGTGCTGTGGAAGATGACCGAGAGTCAGTTCGACGACGTCATCGCGGTCAACCTCAAGGGGACCTTCAACCACATCCGCGCCGCCGCGCCGCGCCTGCGCAAGGCCGGCGGCGGGCGGATCGTGAACATCTCGTCGATCAACGGCCTTCGCGGAAAGTTCGGGCAGGCGAACTACTGCGCCTCGAAGGCGGGCGTCATCGGCCTCACCAAGGCCGCCGCCCGCGAGTTGGGCGCCTCCGGCGTCACCGTCAACTGCGTGGCGCCGGGCATGATCGAGACGGAGATGGCGGCCGGCGTGCCCGAGGAGGTCCGGGCGAAGGCCCTGGCCGAGACGCTCCTGGGTCGGCTCGGGCGCCCCGAGGACGTCGCCCATACGGTGGCATTCTTGTGCGGAGACGGGGCGCGACACATCACCGGCGTCGTCATCCAAGTGGACGGGGGACAGTATCTATGACCATGATCGAGACCAGCGCGGAAAACGGGGTCTTCACTTTGACCCTCAACCGTCCCCCGCTCAACATCCTGAACCTGGAGATGCTCTCCGAGATCGGCGCGGCCCTCGACGCGGCCGCGGGCAGCGCCTTCCTCGTGCTCCGGGGGCGCGGCAAGGCCTTCTCGGCGGGAGCGGACGTGGGCGACCACCTGCCCGACAAAGTCGAGCGGATGCTGAGCGTCTTCCACGGCGCCGTCAAGAAGCTAGCCGCCTTCGAGGGGATCGTGGTGGCGTGCGTGAACGGGGCGGCGCTCGGCGGCGGCTGCGAGCTGGTCCTGCCCGCCGACGTCGTCTTGGCCTCCTCCAGCGCCCAGTTCGGCCAGCCGGAGATCCAACTCGGGGTCTTCCCTCCCGTCGCGATGGTTCTTCTTCCCACGATCTGCGCCGCGGGGGCGGCGCGCGAGCTGCTCTTGAGCGGCCGCGCCGTCGACGCGGAGACGGCGCTGAGGCTGGGTTTGGCCAGCCGCGTGTTTGCCGCGGAGACCTTCGAGGCCGAATGCGGCAAGTCTATCGCCAGGCTCACCTCGATGAGCCGGAGTTCCCTGAGACTCTCTAAGCGCCTCCTGCGCCGGCTCCACCCCGACGATTTCGCGGCCAAGCTCCAACTCGCCGAGAACGCCTACCTCGGCGAGCTGATGCAAACGCCGGACGCGGTCGAAGGCTGCAAGGCCTTCCTGGCCAAGCGCAAGCCGGTCTGGCGCGACGCTTAGCCGAATTTTCTCTTCTTCCAATGAAAGACGCGGCCTCCGAGCTGGAGTCGTTCGGCAAACGCCGGAGGGCCTAGGTCCAACCGGGCCCAATGGTTGTCGGGGGGGGGGGCCTTTGGCTCCTGGTCCGAAGGAAGCTTCTAAGCTATCATTAAAACATGATGATCAAGAATATTTTCCCCTTGCTTTGCGCTCTCATCCTCGCCGTGCCCGCCGGCGCGGCCGTCGTAGCCCCTTCCGCCGGCGCTCATGCCTGGATTTCTCCCGTGGCGGAACTATTTTCCTCTATCGGAGCCGAACGCATCGCGACTTTGGGCTGTCCCTCCCTGACGGCGTTGTCGACCCTCGATTCCCACGCGAGCTACCCTTTCGCGGCCGCCCCTCAGGTTCTCGATCTGCTCGCCCAGAACCTCAGGTTCTACGCCACGCCTGAGGCCTTCGCCTCCATGGGGATCGAGGACAAGCTTATCGTCCTGCGCACGTCCGCAAAGGGCGCCGAGATCCAGGCTGCGGAGATCGCAGACGAGTCCCTCGCAACGGCCAAGTCGAGCGCCCTTCATCCCGGCTCCGCGGACCGCATCTCCGGTCAGGTCGCCCAGGCGGAGGCCGTCGCCCTCTATCTCGACGCCCCCCGCCGGGAAGAAGCGGCGCGGATGAGGAGCAAGGTGGCGCGCTTCCAGACGAAGTGGCTCAAGCACGTCGAGAAGTTCTGGGAGGCGCTCCCCCGCAGGATCGCGGCTGGAGCCTTCGACGCCGGGAACATCCTCGTCAAGACGCGGCACGGCTGGGTCGCCGCCGACGAATCCCCTTATCCGGTCGAGGCAGATCTGTCCAAGTTCTACAGGCGCCGGATCGAAGCCCTGAAAAAAGCTCCCCAGGGCCCCTGGATCATCCAAGAAGCCTCCCCGCTTTTATCGGCGCTCGGGCGTCCCGAGATCGGCGGCGAGAAATCTTGGAGCGTTCCCGCGGCGTTTGAACTCGCGGAGATCATCTCTTCCGCGGACTCCTCCGACCGCGCCCTCAGGAGCGCTGCCGATGCCTTCGCGGCGAACGAGCGATACGGCCGCTCCGTGGCTCCTCGCCACATACTGGCCGTCGAGAAACGCTCCGCGGACATCTTGAATTTCCCGATGATGCCTACCTCCATCTACTTTCGGATCCGGGACGCGATACGCAACGGCGCGGGAGGTCTTCCGTCCTGGGATAAATTCCGAGAGATCGAGCGCTCGACCGTCGGGCGGCAGCGTCGGACAACCATGATCGCGATGGGAGTTTTCTTCGCGGGGCTCATCGCGGTGGGCCTTCTGGGGACGGCGGCGGGGGTCTCCTCGTGGCCTCCGGCCGCCAAACTCGTCACGATCTCGATTGCCTGGGTGGCGCCGATGATCCTCTTTGTGCGCGGTCTATGGTTGACCGGAAAGTTGGAGACGGCGCGAGATTTGTCCTACGTCTCTGAACTTCTTCGCCGGTCTTTCCCGAACGACTGAAAGTCGGGGCTCAACGGCGATTAATGGCACATCCCGCCGGAAGGCCGCGCCAGCTCCGGCGCCGGATAAGCGAGCAATAGGCGGTCGACGAGCGCCGCGTAGCCGGCGCGCCGCTTGGGGCCCATGCGCTCGCTTTCTACGAGGTCGAACTCATTTTTCAGTACCTTCCAGCGCGCCTCGGGGATGGCGTCCATGGCCATGGGATAGAGGATATTGTCTTCCTTGCCGATGTGAGCCGATAAGAGGGAGGCATAGCCCATGACGCTGCGGGAGACATCCTTGAGCGCCGCGGAGTCGCCCGATCGCGCGCGTTCCAGCGCCGCGGAGAGGGACCGCACGTCAGCGCGTCCCTGCTCGTGTTCCATGAGCATCACGGCGACGGGCCCGCCCTCGCGCGGGAAACCGACCTCCGCCATGGCCGGGAAAAGGATATCCTCCTCCTTGCCGTGGTGGCAGAAGTCGGCGAACGTCTTGATGAAATCCAACGCCGCGTCGAGATCGGCCGCGGCCACATCCTTGCCCTCGCCCAGACGCAGACACATGCCGTTGAGGGCTCTCAGCATTTTCAGGATGACCTGATGGTCGTCCATGAGATCTTTGATCGCCGGTTTCATCGATTCCTCCTTAAAGTTTCATCCAGCCTATCCAGCGCGATTAAACGGGGGCCTTCTCCAGCGGCTTGGCGAGAACCTCATCGAAGAAGGACTCGTCGAGCGGGCGGCCCTGGGCCGCGAGCTGGCGGTACTTGATGAAGTCGATGACGTCGGAGCCGGTGAGCTTCTTGGTATTGAAGGCGCCGAAACCCAGGAAGGCCTCCGTCGACATGTTGGCGGCCAGCCAATGGCGGTTGGGAAGCTTCATCTGGTCCCAGAAGTACTTCTTCTTGGCCCGGATGCCGTCGATGGACTTCATGAGGCAGCCGGGGAAGAGGTTGGCGAAGCGCCAGACGATGTCGGCCACGCTCTGATCGAGCCGCTCGAAGTCAATGGGCGTTCCTTTGACGATATCCCGGGCCTTTTCGAGTTCCGGTCCCGTCTTCATCTCGCCGTAGGCGATCTCGCCGTCGACGACATAGTCCTCGGTCATGACCTGGGGGTTGCGCAGGAAGCGGCCGTCCTTCCTGAGCACCGGGACGGCCTTGGTGATGAGGCCTTTGCGCAGCATCTTGTAGGCGGACCACGTCTCGCAGGAGACGCAGTTCCACAGCGCGTCCTCCATCGTGAGAAACCACGGCAGGAAGTCGGTCGAGCCGCCGTCCGGCGCCGAGCCGTGCTTGGGGCCCGCCTGGCCGAAGACGGCCAGGTCGGAGGCCACCGTGATGTCGCAGGCCATCCCGATCTCCTGGCCGCCGGCGACGCGCATTCCGTTGACGCGGCAAATCGTGGGCTTCTTGCAGCCCAGGATCGAGTCCACCATGGAGTTGAAAAGGTCCATGTACTGCCCGTACTCGGCGGGGCGCCGCGCGTAGTATTCGGAATATTCCTTCACGTTGCCGCCGGTGCAGAACGCGCGGTCGCCGGCGCCGGTGAAGACCACGGCGACGACGCTGCGGTCGAGGCCGGCGTTGGCGAACGCCGCCGTGACTCCTTTCACCATGGAAGTCGTGTAGGAGTTGAACTGCTTGGGATTGTTGAGCGTGACCCAGGCGACGTGGAGGTCCGGGATCTCGCGTCCGTCCGGCCCGCGCAGGGGCTTTTTCTCATAGACGGCGCAGGGGGGCGTCTCGAGCGTCCCCCAGTAGGCGTCTCCGCCCACGCCGTGGTCTTTGAGCTCGTTGTCGCGCGGCATCCAATCCAGAGTCATATGAATCTCCTGTTAGAAATCCGGCGTCAGCACTATGCGCTTCTGGGGCGAGCCGATCCGGTGGGCTTCATTGAATGTTTCCACGATGGAGCTCATCGGCCGGAGCTCGACGAAAGGCTCCACCTGGACCGCGCCGCCGAGCACCAGCCCCAGGACGGCGGGGTAGCGCTCGGGCAGGCAGCCCCAGGTGCCGATGATCTGAGCGTCGAAGGCCATCAGGCGGGATATTCCGTACTCCACCTTGGCCAGGTTGAAGCCGACGATGACCAGCGTCCCCACGAAACCTAGCAGGGCCAGGGAGGTCTCCTGGCCTCCTTTGGTGCCGCTTACCTCGAAGATCTTCCAGCCGTAGTTGGGCAAGCCGCGCGACTTGAGCAGCGCCCCGTACTCCTTGCGGACGTCGTCGGCGGACTTGCCCTTGGCGTCGAGCGCCGCATCGGCCCCGTATTGCAGCGAGCGCCGGAGTCTCTCCCCATCGACGTCCACGGCGACGACGCAGGAAGCGCCCAGGGCCTTGGCGAGCTGGGTCATGTAGAGCCCCACTCCCCCGGCCGCGCCGACGACCACCACGTTGTCGCCCGGTCTAAGATCCGCGCGCATCGCGGCTTGGTAGGGGGTCGCCACCGCGTCGGCCACGACGGCGAGCTTGGCGAGCTCGATGCGGCGGTCCTTGGGGACCGGGCACACGTCGAGGGCGGGCACCACGATATGGCTCGAGAACCCCCCGTAGACGCCCAGGCTTGAGCCCGGCATCTTTTGGGCCAGGCAGCGGTTGCCTCGACCGGTCTTGCAGATCCAGCAGGATCGGCAGGGCAGGACGGCGGGAACGATAACCTCGCGTCCTACCCAGGCCGGCTCGCCTGCGACGACGGCGCCGCTGATCTCATGGCCCAGCGTGAGGGGGGGCTTGTTCACCGTCGGCACGCCCTCGAAGTAAAACCCAAGGTCGGTGTGGCAGACTCCGCAGCCGGCGATCTCGATGACGATCTCGCCGGGCGCCGGTTCGGGCATGGGCAGATCGGCGCGCGCGATGGAGCCTTCGGTGACGCGGCCGCCGTCTTTGTCCTTGAACCAAGGCCGCTCCATGCGCCAGGTCTTGATCGTCTTGGGAAGGGCGGCCGCGGGCGGGGTCCGCGTCACGGGAGTGTTCATGGCGTTTTCCTCTCGGTCAGGCTGCCCGCCTCGAACTTCCGGATCAGTCCGCGGAATTCCTCGGGGACGGGGATGGGCTTCCAAGTCTTCTCGTCGAGGACGACCAGCGTGGTTCGTCCGGTGGCGACGAGGCGGTTCTCGGCCTTGTTCGTCGCCATAAAGTCGAAAGTGAACGAGGAGGATCCGATCTCGGCGATGCGGGCGTGGACGACCAGGATGTCGTCGAACCGGGCCGGCGAACGGAAGTCGGCGGTGGCGCCGACGAGGGCGTTGTTTCGGGCGTTCTCCGGGGAGATGAACCGCAGGGCGTCCAGGTTGCGAAGATAATCGACGCGAGCCACGTCGAAGTAGATGAAGAAATTCGCGTGGAAGACGATGCCGAAAGCGTCGGTCTCGGAGAGACGGACGCGAACCTCGGTCGAGAAATTAAAATCCTTGCGGTCCGTCATGGCCGGCTCGCCGCGGATTCCCGCGCGAGCATCCTGAGCCGAACGCGGCCCAGGAGGGCCGCCCCCAGCGCGGAGACGAATTGGACCATCTCGGGGGGTGCTACGTTCACGTCGCACTGGAGGTGATGATGCACGGCTTTCGCCATCGACTCGAAGCGCAGGATGCCCCCGATCAGCGTGAATTCCGGCTCGCCCTTGGCGCGTTTGATGAGCTGGACCGAACGGCTCACGAGGGACTCGAGGGCTCCCTGCATGATGTCTGCGGGCGGGGCCCCCTGCGAGAGATGGTTGATGACCTCGGACTCCGCGAAGACGGCGCAAACGCCGGAGATCGGAACCGCCGCCTTCGAGGTGGCCATGAGGGGGCCGATCTCCAAGGTGGAGTAGCCCATGTAGCGGGCCGTCTTCTCAAGGAAAGCGCCGGTGCCCGCGGCGCACTTGTCGTTGAGCCGAAACGAAATCACCTTGGCCGCGGCGTCGAGACGGCTCGCCTTCATCGTCTGGCCGCCCACGTCGAGGACGGTTCGAGTTCCCGGAAAAAGGAACGCCGCGCCCCGGGCGCCGGCCGTCAGATCCGTCACATGGAGGTCCTTGAACTCCACCTGGTGACGGCCCATGCCCGTGGCGATGACGTAGCCGACGTCGCCGCGCTTGAGCCTCGCGGCGGCCAGGCATTGCTCGAACGCGTCGCGCGCGGCCGCGTCCAGTTTGAATCCCGTGGGCTGCTGATGCTTGGCGAGGATGCGCCCTGCGGAATCGATGATGAGGGCTTTGGTGTAGGTTGACCCGACGTCGATGCCTGCGGTATTCGTCATAGCTTCACCTCTTGCGGCGCGTCGTGCGGAGCTCGGCTGGCGACGATGCGGTCGAGCGCGAACAAGGCCGCGCCGAGCGCTCCCATGAAATGCGAGTCCTCGCTGACGTTCAGGCGGACCGCGAGCTTCTCCTCGAGAGCCTTGACCATGGCGATGTTCTTGGTCACGCCCCCCGTGAACGTCACCTGCTCCTCGACCCCCACTCGGCGCATCAGCCCCGCGGATCTCATGGCGATGGATTGGTGGACGCCCCAGAGGATGTCCTCGATCTTCTTGCCTTTGCCGAGCCAGGAGAGCACCTCGGATTCGGCGAACACCGTGCAGGTCGTGCTGATGCGCACCGTCTTCGTCGATCTCAGGGCCGTCGCGCCGAGATCGCCGAGCGGGATGTCGAGCGCCGCCGCGGCGGCGCCCAGGAAGCGCCCCGTCCCGGCGGCGCACTTGTCGTTCATGCAGAAGTCCAGGATCTCTCCGTTGGCTGCGACCCGGATGGCCTTGGTGTCCTGGCCGCCCATGTCGACGACCGTGCGCGTTCCGGGGAACATGTGCGCCGCGCCCCGCCCGTGGCAGCTGATCTCTGTGACCTGGGCGTTGCCGAAGGTCACGCGGTAGCGGCCGTAGCCGGTCCCTATGACATACTCGATCTCGTCGTCTTCGAGTTTGGAGGCCTCCAGGGCCTTATCGAACGCGTTCTCCGCGGCCACGACGACGTTTGCCCCGGTGTCGATGAGCGCGCGGCCGACGATCTTGCGCGCTTCGTCGATGATAACGGCCTTGGTCTGCGTCGATCCGACGTCCACGCCCGCTGCGTATGCCATGAGAGTCCCTCGCTGAACCTTCAGGCGGCCGGCGCGGCCTTCGCCCGGCCGCGCCGCGCCGTCAATCCCTCGAAAAAGGCGTCGATGCGGTTCTTCATCTGCGCCTCCGAAACCACCCGCTTGTCCATCAAGTCCGACTCGATAAACAGCGAGTCCACCGCGCTCCTGCGGCCCAGGTGGCGCCGCGCGTCGGCCAATCCTGTGGAGACGGTGCGGCAGCTCTTGATGGGATGATAGATGACTCCGTCCACGTGGAAATCCTCCAGGATGTCCTCGATCATGCGGTCCTGGTGGAACATGCTGTCCATGGCGTCGCGCACGCTGATGAGAACTCCCTCGGCCAGGCTCTCGATGGGCCTAGCCAAGTCGTACTGATGTCCGAGGTTCAGGCCTCCGGAGGCGAACCAGAGGTAGGAGGAGTTGACGAAAGTTCCGCCCCACTGCGTGAAGAGCTCGTTGAAGCGGCGGAAGATCGGGTAGCAGGGCACGCCGATGAAGACCAGGCGGTACTTCTCGTCGGTCAACGTTCCGATCTTATGGGCGGCCTTGTACTCCATCTCCTCGACGAGCTCGCGGAAGTAGCGCGCGCCGGCCGGCGTGCCGCGGAAGCCGTTGGCGACGCCGAGGTAGATCGTGCCGTCGGTCAGGGCGTTGAAGAGCGAGGGGCGGCTCCGGTTGAGTTCGATGACCCGCTTCCAGCAGGCGCTCATCTCGTTGGCGTGGCGCATGGTCTCGCGCAGCCTGTCGATGTCGAACTTCCGGCCCGTCGTCTTCTCGCAGAGAAGGATGAGCTCGCGGATCTGCGCCTCGACGTAGCCGCGGTCGTTCTCGAAGTCGAGCTCCCCGGGCTTGGTGACGACGCCTCCCTGCCGTGTGCCGGGGATGTCCATCGTGAAGACCGGGCACTTGTACATGCGCTCCCAGATCTCGGCCCACTTGATGTAGGTGTTGCAGGCGTTGGTCAGCACCGCGAGCGCGGGCTTGGGGACGCGCCCCATCGGGTGCGCGCCGCCGCGGTGCTGAAGGGCCACGTCCGCCTTGACGTAGCCGCAGATGTCCGGCGAGTAGCCGAGGTCCTCGGCCTGGTCGAGGAACTCATGCGCCACCCGGCGCACGGCCGTCTGCAGGGAATTGATCTCGGGAAAGACCACCGGCAGGTCGAAAGTATTCAATATCTCGTTGAGGCTCCCCATCACGAAGACGTAGGCGGCTTGGCCGCCGTCCTCGGCCGTCTTCGAGAGGCCCTCGAACCACTCGCGGAAAAGCTGCGCTCCGTCGCGGTTGCCCCGGCCGACGATCTCAGGATGAGCGATCTGGGTGTCCATGACTTGCCTCCGGGGCTACGCGAATAAAAGGTTCTCGAGGAACGTCTCGACCTGCGTCTCGAGCTGCTCGAACGACGTCATGTTCTCTTCGAACTCGGTGACGAAGAACGGGATCCCCTTTTCGTCGAGGGCCGCGGTATAGGCCACCTGCTCTTCGAGACCCGGCTCGCACATCTTGGCCGCCGCCACGATGACCGCGTCGGCCCGGGCCCGCTTGACCCGCTCGAGCAGCATGAGCTCCTTGGGCTTGTCGTTGTCGTGCTGGACCGGGCTATAAGTGGAGCGGGAGATGTAGGCATGGGCCAAGTCGGCCAGGGGGTCGGCGCCCGCGGGCACGTCCGAAGTGAGGTAGCGCAAGCCGATGAGGAAGTCGTCGTCGACCACGTAACAAGTGCGCCCCAGCATGCGAACGAGATCCAGCGGCGGCTGCTCGCAGAAGGCGCCCTCGAAGACCACGCGCGTGCGGTCCTCCGGCTTGGCGCCCCGCTCGCGCAGGCGCGGCAGGACCGAGTCGAGGAGCTCGTTGTGCTCTTCGCGGGGGATGAGCCCGCCCACGCTGACGAGGCAATAGGCTTCATCGGCCGTCACCAGCCACGGAGCCTGCCGCTTGATGTCGTAGAGCCCGCGCAGGAGGGCGCGGTTTTCGTTGAAAACGGCGATGGAGCGCCTCAAGTCGTCGGCGGAAACTTTCCGTCCGGCGATCTCCGAGACCGTGCGCAGGAGGCGGTCGTACTCGCCGCGCAGGTAGGCGGCGCTGCGGCTTGAGTTGGGGTTCTGGGGCAAATAAAGGATCTGGCAGGGATAAGCGAAGTTCCGCCCCCAGATGGCGGCCAGATTGCGAGCGGCGTCGCAGATGGGATGCGACACGAAGAGGTCGAGCTCGACCGTCTTGGTCAAGGCGATCTGCAAAGACGTTTTAAGGATGGAGCACAGGTAGGAGCCGAAGTGAGAGTCGGCATTCGTGGGCTCCACGGCCGCGCCGCGGACCTTGAAGGGAAGCATACCGGCGGCGTGGACGATCTCCTCGGGGAAATAAACCTGGAAATGCCCTGCCACCTTGCCGCCGCCCTGCCGCCATTTCTTGACGGTCGGGAAGGTGGTGTCCTCCACGAGGTCCCGACACGCGCCGAGGGCCTCCTCGAGGGATTTCCCTCGCCAGGAGTCGAAGATCCGTTCTTTCATGAGAGCGCTCCTTCTCGGGTCCGGCGGGCCGCGGCGGTGCCGCGGAAGAAGATGTCGAGAACGTGGTTGAGTTTTGTTCCAGAATCCTTAAAGACGAAATCCGCGTGGCGGCCGAGAGTCACCTCGACCGTCGCGACGAAATGCCAAGCTAACAGGCGAGGGTCGGCCGGCGCGAGTTCGCCTGCTTGGATGCCGTCGCGGATGACGGCCTCGACCAAGGACGGCAGCGAGGCTTGATAGCTGCGCACCAGCTTGGCGCGCACCGCAGGGGCGAAGATATTGACGTCGCGCCGCACGAGGCGCATGAGACCGATCTCGTCTTTCGGGAGGCCGAAGAAGGCCTGGGTGAGGAGCTTGAGGCGCTCCCGGCAGGTCCCTTCGCAGGCGACCGCTCGGCTAAAGAGCGCTCGCTTGCGGGCCAGGGCCGCATGCATCATCTGGAGGTAGAGGTCTTCCTTGCTGGGGAAATGGTGGTAGAGCGCGCCCTTGGTGACGCCGCTTCTTTGAGCAAGCCTGCCCATTGTCACATCGGCGTAGTTCTTGACGAGGAAGAGTTGCTCGGCGGAGGAGAGAATCCCGGAGATCGTCTTCTCGGATTTCGTCGGCGCTCGGCGGGTCCCTCGGGGCTGGATCATAAAACTCTGATAAACCGACCAGTCGGTATGTTTGATATGTTAGCGCAGATCCGCCGGGAAGTCAAGGTCGCCGGCCTCGTCCCTTGCGCTGGACGAAAGAGCGGCCGTGCGGCCTGTTCGGCTGGGGGGCGTGCGGTCGCGACGGCGGGTGGGGAGAACGGGCGCCGTAGGGGAAGCCCGGCAGCTGCGCGCGCGGGAAGACCACGCCGGTGAATTTCTCGATGTCGCGCAGGAAGGAGACTTCGTCGGGCGCCATCAGGGTCATGGCGTCGCCCACCCCGTGGGCGCGGGCGGTGCGGCCGACCCGGTGGACGTAGTCCTCGGGGTGGCGGGGCACGTCGAAGTTGACGACGTGGCTGATCTCGCGCACGTCGATGCCGCGCGCGGCGATGTCGGTGGCGATCATCACCTGGGTCTTGCCGCTGCGGAAGTCCTCCATGGCGGAGGTGCGCTGGCCCTGGGTGCGCCCCGAGTGGAGCACGCCGATGGAGAAGCCGCGGTCGTGCATGCGCTTGGCCAGCCGGTCGGCGCCGTGCTTGGTCCGGCAGAAGACCAACCCCGAGCGCAGGCCCGCCACGCCGAGCAGGGCCGCGAGGAGTTCGGTCTTCTGATCCGAGGCGACGGGGTAGACCATCTGGGTGATGCCGGCCGCCACGGTCGTGGGGCGCGAGATCTCGATGCGCTGGGGGCCGCGCAGGGCGAAGGAGGCGATCTTCTCGATGTCGGGCCCCAGCGTGGCCGAGAAGAGCAGGGTCTGGCGCTGCTTGGGCAGGCGCCCGACGATGTTCTTGATGGCGGGCAGGAAGCCCATGTCGAGCATGCGGTCGGCCTCGTCGAGGACCAGGACCTCGATGCGGTCCAGGCGCACGCTGCCCTGCTTGATGTGGTCCTCGAGGCGTCCGGGGGTGGCCACGACGACCTGCGCGCCGCCGGCCAGGGCTTGGCGCTGGGCGTGATAGCCCACGCCGCCCATGACCACGGCGACCTTGACGGGAGCGAAGCGCCCGCAGTCGCGAAAGGAGGTCTCGACCTGGGCCGCGAGTTCTCGCGTGGGGACCAGGACGAGGGCGCGCGGGCCCGGCTTGGGCGCGGCCATGAGGCGCTGGAGGACGGGAAGCGCGAAGGCGGCGGTCTTGCCTCCGCCCGTCTGCGCGCAGCCCAGGACGTCGCCGCCCGCCAGCGCGGGCGGGATGGCCCGAGTCTGGACGGGCGTGGGCTCGGTGAAGCCCATCGCGGCCGTCCCCTTGACGAGGTCGGGGTGCAGTCCGAGCGCCGCGAAAGCGTCGATTTTCATATCGTCTCCATGCTCCGGTCGTTCCAGTCCACATGCTTGAAGCGGCGGTGGATCCACAGCCACTGTTCCGGGCGTTTTCGCACCCAGCCCTCCACTTTCGCCGCCAAGCGAGCCGTCGTCGCTTCGACGCCCCCCGAGGAGCGGTCGATCTCCAACTCCGGCTCCACGCGCACGCGGCAGAGTCCTTCGGCGTCGCGGTAACCGGCGACGGGGACCACGGCGGCGCCGGTGCGCGCGGCGATGGGGGCCACGGCCGCGAGCGTGTCCACGAGCGCTCCGAAGAAGCGCACGCGCAGGCCCATGGGGGGCCGCGCGTACTGGTCGTTCATGAAGGCCACGCATTCGCCCCGGCGCAGGGCCTTGAGCACCGTCGGCACGGAGCCGGGGTGGAAGGCCGCCGCCACTCCGGCCTCGGCGCGCGCGGCCGTGACCTTTTCATGGAGCCAGCGGGGCTTGAGGACGGTGGTGACGACCGTGGGCTTGACGCCCGCCAGAGCTCCCGCCACCGGGTTCATCTCCCAGAAGCCAAGATGCGCGGAGACGACGATGACGCCCTTGCCCTTCGCGTTCGCCCGCTCCAAATGCTCGAGGCCCTCGAGCCTGGAGATGCGCGCGCCGTAGGCGCGGTAGTGCCCCTTGAGGGGGGAGAAGAAGTGGAGGAACTCGAAGAAGAGGATGCCGTAATGCTCATAGTTCTTGCGAAGCAGGAGTTCCCAGCCCCGCGGGCCCAGTTCCGGCAGGCAATGGCTGATGTTTTCAAGGGCGATGCGGCGCCGAAAACCCAGGGCCAGGACCAGTCGCCCCAGGAGCGGCCCCAGGAACATCTCCGCGCGGCGCGGGAGCAAGGAGACCGCCAGGCCGGCCGCCGCCAGGACGCAGCGCAGGGGGGCGCCGAGCAGAGGCGACATCAGGCGACGGCGCGGGCCTTCCGTGCGGGCTTGGCGGCGCGGTGGTGGGCGCACAGGAACCTATTGCCCACCTTCTTGAGCCCGTTCTTCTTGAGGCATGGATGCGCGGCCGCGTAGGACGAGGCGAGGGTGACGGCTTCGCACTGCTTCATGTGTTCTCCTGAGGCTTCGGATACGATGAAATGGAAGCCTTGGGAACCGTCGCAGTCAAGAGACGCTCATGCAGGCTACTGAAGGCACTATAGCATTTCCGCAGGCCCCATGATGTCGTAGAATCCTCGCGGTGAATCCCTTCGGGCGGACTCTCTATCCACTCGGGCTCTCGGCCTGGCTGGGGCTTTTCGGCTGGCGGGCCTGCGCGGTGTCTCGCGCGGCCAAGACCCTCTCGCGCGAGGCCGACCTTCTGGAAGGGGAGTCGGCCGCCCTAGACCGCGGCGCGCGCCGCCTTGCCCAACTCGCCCACGAGTCCGCGGCTCAGGCCCGCGAGTCCGAGTTCCTCCTGGGCCTGCCCAACATCCTGCCTGAAGAAAAGGGCTACCTGCGCACCCAGAAGGCCATCTCCGACGAGGTCGCGGTCCTGCGCGCCAAGGTCGGACGGCGCCTGAAGGGCGCTCTTTACCTGGTCGTGGACGCGAAGGCCAACAAGCTCTTCGTCAAGAAGGGCCTCAAGCTGCTCTGGCAGGCCGATGTCTCGGTGGGGCGCGGGGGCGTGCTGGCGGACGCCCGCTCGGGGCGCAAGTGGGAGTTCGTGACGCCTCGCGGCGAGTTCCGCGTCATCGGCAAGGGCCTCAACCCCCGGTGGCGCAAGCCCGACTGGGCCTACGTCGAGGCCGGCGAGCCGGTGCCGCCCCCCGAGGACCCCTCGCGGCTGGTCGAAGGCGAGTTGGGCGCCTACGTGCTCAACCTGGGCGACGGCTACCTCATTCACGGGACCAGGAGCACGGAACTCCTGGGGCGCCCCGCCTCCCACGGTTGCGTGCGCGTCGGGGCGGAAGATCTCGATAAGCTCTACCAGACGGTGCCCAACGGCGCGCGCGTGTTCATCTTCGAATGAGCGGCGCTCAAGGGACGCTCGACAAGTGGTTGCGGCGCCTGGACGGGAGAGTATTCGCGCCCGCTTTGTTGGTCGTCGGGATGCTGATCCTCGCGCAGGAGTGGATGCTGGAGCGGTGGCTTGCGGCGCACGCGCAGGCCGCCTCGGGCGAGCTCGCGGCGGCGAGCGCGGCCCGGGAGGACCTGGAGGCGGAACTCGCCGAACGGCAGGGGCTGCGCGACCTGGTTTTGCGCGACTTCTCTCGCGCCA
>MGTX01000002.1:3877-287817 GCA_001799675.1 Elusimicrobia bacterium GWA2_66_18 | reverse complement strand
CCTCTCGCGCTCGCGCCGGGCCCTCTTCGAGGGAGGCCTGGCCCTCGCGGAGGAGAAGCGTCTATTGGAGAAGCAGTGGGAGATCATGACCACCTATCTGCTCGTGGAGCCGGCTTTCGACCGCGTGCAGATCATGCGCGGCGAGCAGGCCCTGGAGTCCGCGCCCCTCAAGGGCGCGCGCCCCCGCGCGGTCGGCGCGGAAATCCGGTCCGTGCCGAAGGTCGCCTCCATCGTCTCCAAGGAGCGCTTCGCCTCGCCGGAGCGAGGCAAGTCCGAGCAAATCGGGGGGCAGTTCCAGTGGGAGCCGCCCCAGGTCGGCGCCTCCCCGCGCGCCCGCGCCCTGGGAGAATACGTGCTTTTCACCAAGGAGGGCCTGGTGTTGCACGGCCCGCCCCTGGACCAGACCGAGCACGAGGCCTTCCCCCATCTCTGCCTCTGCCTGCCCGCGTCGACGGCGCGCAAAGTCTACTCCAGGATCTTCGTGGGCACGAAGATCCGCTTCGAGGCCGACGCCAAGCCGTGAGAGGGCGCAGCCCAGGTCATCGGCGATTTTTCGTGCTTTACACAATCTTAAGGTTATAGAGACGCAGGCTTAACATTGATCTGTTATGCTGTGGGTGGAAATCCGCGTTTTCTCGGCCCGCAAACAAGAGAATTGACATGAAGCGCATATTTTACATGCCGATGTCGTTCATTTTTCTCGTTACACAATTAATTTGCGTCAATCCGACAGCCGCAGCAGCAGAAGATTGGTCAAGCTGGAAAAATTGGTATGGAATCGCCTGGACAGGAAATTCAGCCGAGCAAATCAAATACGCAAAACAGATGGGTTATGATTACATCGGTTTGCGCGGCTATGAAAATCCTGCTAATTACACAAGCAATCCCGACGCTAAAGGGCTTAAATTCTATAACATCGGTCCTCATCATCACGCTGTACGTAAATTCGTTACTATCAACAGTTCTTTTATAAATAAAACAAAAATTTATTCACAGCCGGATATCGATTTTTATAACCAAAATATGGCATGGAAAAGCACCGATTCATTTCCAAACAATATGGCTACGGGATCATGGAACAGCAGCACTAGTTTTAGCGCGTCGTGGGATTTCCAACAGCAAACAGTCATTGATAAGCTTGTGGAACAAGAAATAGCGATATTTAAAGAATTCGAAAACGTGTCGTTGCCATTTACTTTTGCCGGCTATATGATTGATGAAACGAGATTGATGGGCGCCTTTTGGAAGTGGGATAGCACCCTAAACAAAGAATCGTTTATAAAATTATCGGAATGGACAGGATCGGACTCCTCTTTACTGCATAGCGGCATTACGCATGAATACGCTACATATGAAGAAGGAATGGTGGCTTATTATAAAAAATTAAACTCAAGAATGAGGCAAGAATTTCCCAATGCCAAGTGGATACTGGAACCGTATAGGCTGTATAGCACGGCTGGACCTTATAATGAAGATTGGGTATATAGTATAAAAGACAGGGCGGACAAGAATGAGCTGATACCTGATATGCTATTCCAAGAATCGTCAGGCGCTGAATTTGTGGATAATGTCAATATTTTTAATTCCGGGGTCAATATTAGCAAAGATATGGTGGGAAGCAGCCAACCTAACAGCGTAGGTGAGGATAAAAACCGTCTCTATGCCGGAAAGGCGGGCATCAACGGCGCTTGGTATAACTGGTTCGGGAGATTTGGTGGGACAGGCGATATGCCCGGCTTCACTTCCATTACGGCAGTCTACCCTCGCCTCAAACTCATCCGCGTCATCCCCAACTGGGACAATCTTAATAACATCCCTTTGGTCAACAGAAGCTGGGACGGCAGCGTCTATCAAAGCGCCAAAGACGGGAAACTCCAAAGCTATATCAACTCGGATGTCATGTATTCCCGCCACTGGAAGAACGGCAAAATATTCGCCGTTTTCAATACCACCAACACCATCAACGGCAAGATCAAGCTCAATTCCGGAGAAACCGTCACCTCCATCCAAAAAACCGACGGCTACTTCATCGAAACCGGCGACGCTTCCTCTGAGTTGACCGTGACCGATACATCATCCGGCAAAGAAATCACCTTAAACTCAACTGTGACCATCCCCATTGATTCGACCAATGGCCAAGTCAAGGGAATCGGCTACATCCTGACCGTAGCGAGCGCGACCGGCAACCCCGCGCCAGTCATCACCAGCGCGCTGAGTTCCACCGGCACGGCGGTAATGACGTTTAGCTACCAGATCACGGCCGCCAACGGCCCCACGAGCTTCAACGCCGCGGGCCTGCCTGCGGGGCTATCGGTGAGCAGCGGCACAGGCCTCATCTCTGGAACGCCCACGACTGTGGGGACATCCAGCGTGACCATCAGCGCCGCCAACGCGGGCGGAACGGGCGTCAGCACGCTTACGTTGAGCGTTTATTCCGCCTGCGACTTGAACCGGGACGCCTCGACCAACGTGGTGGACGTGCAATTGCAGGTCAATCAGGCGCTGGGCGCGACGGCCTGCACGTCGGATTTAAATCGCGACGGATACTGCAGCGTCATCGACGTCCAAAGAGATGTCAATGCCGGCTTGGGAGGACAGTGTCTACTCGGCCCGTGAGCAGGGTCATTGCCATGAAGCGCATATTTTATCTTCAGATATTTTTAATCCTTCTCGGCACGCAATTAATTTGCGTCAATCCGACGACCGCAGCAGCAGAAGACTGGTCAAGCTGGAAGAATTTTTATGCGGTGTGCTGGGTGGATGGAGCGCAAAATAATATCAAATACGCCAAACAGATGGGATATGATTATATAGGAATAAATAATCTTGCTACTGCTGATTATAGTTACAATTGGATTGCTAACCGAGCCGGCCTGAAGTTCTATCTCGTAAACCCTTACTGGAATAAGCAATACGTATTCCAAGGATATGATAATATCATTCCCATGAACCGCTCATACACGATAGCGGAAAAGAATTTCTTTGAGAAATACATGGCATGGAAGAGCACGGATGCGTTTCCAAATAATCTGGCAACAGGCTGGTTTGATGGCGCCGCAGATAGGCCTTATGCTCAGTTGGATTTCCAACAACAGGCAGTTGTTGATTATGCGGTTGAAAAAATAGTTCTTGCGGCTAGATCTTTTGAAAATACAAGTATTGGATTTTCTTTTGCCGGTGTTATGTTTGATGTGCCCAGACTTAAAGGCGATTTTCATGTATGGCCAAATACATGGGTGAATATGAGTTATTGGACAGGGTCGGATTCCAGCTTGCTGCATGGCGGCATCACTCACGAATATGCAACCTACCAAGATGGTTTAGCGGCTTTTTTTAAAAAATTAAAAACGCGCATAAAGCAAGCGTTTCCTAATTCTAAATTGATACATGAACCGTATAAATTATATCGTGACGATTGGGATGATGAGTGGATAAAACAAATAAAAGATAGAACCGATAAAAATGAATTAACCCCTGATTTTTTAAGCCAGGAGGGCGGAGGAACTGAATTCGTGGATGACGTCAGAAACTTTAATTCCGGGGTCAGTATCACCAAAGACATGGTTGGTTCGAGCCAGCCGCTTAACTGGTCTACAGATAACCAGAATCGGAAGATTGCAGCCGTGGCCGGCATCAATGGGGCATGGTACAATTGGTTTGGGAGATTGGGCGATATGTCAGTAAGATCTATTACGGCAGTCAGTCCTAGTCTGAAGCTTATAAGAGTTCTGCCGAATTGGGATAATCTGAATAATATTACTCTTGCCAGTCGTTCGTGGAATGGGAACGTTTATCAAAGCGCAAAGAGTTACGCTAGTAGTGATATGATCCATTCTCGGCATTGGAAGACAGGAAAATTATTTGGGGTGTTTTTAACAACAGCCGGGTTTATAAAACTTAATTCTGGCGAGGCCGTAACTTCCACACAGCGTACCGATGGCTATTTTATTGAATCTGGTGATGGGAGCGCCGATGTAAGCATTGTGGGAAATGAAATACGGTTAAAAAGTTTCACCAATATCAATAAAGGATATATTTTTACATTATCATCGTCGGCTCCCAATCCCACCGACACTATCACCTATCTAAGCAACCTGACCTGGACATCAGTTATTAACGGCTGGGGGCCGGCGGAAAAGGATGCGAGTAACGGTGAGTCTCTGTCCGGAGACGGGAAAACTATCACCCTTAATGGAACAACCTATGCCAAAGGACTCGGCGCCCATGCATACTCCGAGATTGTTTACAACCTGAATAGTCGATATGCAACATTTCTTTCTGATATCGGCGTTGATGATGAAATCGCCGACGGAGGTTCAGTCATATTCCAGGTCTGGCTTGACGGAACTAACGTCTATGACAGCGGTATGATGACCGCTTCTTCTGCGACCAAGACGGTGAATGTCAGCGTGAGCGGGAAAAACACCTTAAAGCTGATAGTTACAGATGGCGGCGATGGCAAAAGCGCCGATCATGCCGACTGGGCCAATGCCAGGCTCACTTCCAGCGGCAGCGATATCATTGCACCTGCCGTCACCATTACGTCTCCTACAACTGACTCGACCTATGCCACTACTCAATCAAGCATCAACGTATCGGGAACTGCTTCCGACAATGTCGGAGTAACATCCATAACCTGGGAAAACTCCGCCAACAGCGCTTCGGGAACCGCATCAGGCACCGCCAGTTGGTCGATCTCCGACATAGCCTTGCTGCCTGGAGCCAATCTCATCACGGTGAGCGCCAAGGACGCGGCCAATAACGTATCCACGGATATGATCACGGTCACGTACAGCGCGACAGTCAGCCCCGCGCCGGTCATCACCAGCGCGCTGAGTTCCACCGGCACGGCGGCAACGACGTTTAGCTATCAGATCACGGCCGCCAACGGCCCCACCAGCTTCAACGCCGCGGGCCTGCCGGCGGGCTTGTCGGTGAGCACCGGGGGCCTCATTTCCGGAACGCCCACGATTGTGGGGACTTCCAGCGTGACCATCAGCGCCGCCAACGCGGGTGGAACGGGCGTCAGCACGCTTACGTTGAGCGTTTATTCCGCCTGCGACTTGAACCGGGACGCCTTGACCAACGTGGTGGACGTGCAATTACAAGTCAATCAGGCCCTGGGCGCGACGGCCTGCACGTCGGATTTAAACCGCGACGGCTCATGCAACGTCATTGACGTTCAGAGAGATGTCAATGCCAGCTTGGGAGGACAGTGTCTACTCGGCCCGTGAGGAGGATCATTGCCATGAAGCGCATATTTTACATGCCGATGTCGTTCATTTTTCTCGTTACGCAATTAATTTGCGTCAATCCGACGACCACAGCAGCAGAAGATTGGTCAAGCTGGAAGAATTGGTATGGAATAGCGTGGCGGGGCACTGCGGCTAACGCCATGAAGTATGCTCGACAGATGGGTTACGAGTATATCGCGGTTAATCCGTACACTATTTCTCAATACCGAACCATTAATGACGAGTATGAAAAAAACGGAGGCAAGAGAATTAAATTTTATCTGATCAATCCATATTACACCGTTATCTCATACAGATCCGCAGGAGACGCGGATCCCGCCGTGCCTGCATACATAGATACGATGGAACGGGATGCCTCTTTATCTAAATCCTCGAATACGGTCACCGCCACTTTTACTCAACCCACCATGGGCAGCTCCGGCAAGATCGAGATATATAACGCGAACGACCCTGATTATAATGGGATCTATACCGTCACTCAGCAGCCAAGTTCCACGGTTTTTAGATTTACCGTGACCTCGACGCAATCTTCTTTATTGGAGTCCTCGGCCACCGCCAAACTAATCATGTACTACACGCAGGAACAGAAGGATTTCCTGGAGCAGAATATGGTCTGGATTAATACCGCGAAATCCTTCCCCTATAATTTAGCTTCATCCTACTATCCCGATGGGGATTATCCGCCCAGCAACAGGTTCAGGCCGCAATGGGATATCCAGCAGAGCGCGGTCATCAATAATCTGGTCGACAAACATATGGGCATTTTCTCGGTCATTGACGGCGGCAAGGGAGATTTTGCCGGCTATCTCTTTGATGAAGGGAGCATAAAAGGAGAATTCCAACGGCTTGATTCTTCAGGGAAGAGGAATATGTCCTCTTTATATCAGCTGACCGGCCAAACAGATTCCGGTCTACAGCATGGCAGTATAGCCTATGAGTACTCCACTTATTCCAAGGCCAGCTTGGCTTTCTTTAAACAACTTCAAAATCAGGCCAAAAATAAATACCCGGACATGAAGTGGGGGTTAGAGCCGTATTCGTTGTATAGAGCAGGAGGCATGGATGCTACCCGCTATAGCAGCGAATGGATCGAGGAAGTGGGCAATGCCGCGGAAACAGATCGGACGGGGGTCAATCCTGATATGCTGATGCAGGAAGGCTCGAGCGTGGATTTTGTCGATATATTCAGCAATAGTCTAGTTAAGGGTTTGACTGACAAACTAGGGATTACCCAGGATATGGTCGGAACCACCCAGCCCAATGCCATCGGCGAATATGAAAACCGTCTTTATGCCGGCAAAGCCGGCATCAACGGCGCTTGGTACCATTGGTTCGGAAGATTCGGCGGCACAGGGAATATGACGAATTTTACCGAAATCACCAAAGTCTACCCCCGGTTGAAGCTCATCCGCGTCATCCCCAGTTGGGACAATCTTAACAACATTCCTTTGGCCAGCAGAAGCTGGAACGGCAGCGTCTATCAAAGCCGAACCAGCAGCGGCAACCTGCAGAGCTATATCAACTCGGACGTCCTGTATTCCCGCCACTGGAAAACTGGAAAGCTTTTTGCGGTGTTCAATTCCACGAACGGGGTCATAACGCTTAAAGCTGGTGAAACCGCGCTCTCCACGCAGCGCGTCGATGGCTATTTTATAGAGGCTGGGGACGGGAGCGCGGATGTTAACATCGTCGGCAACACGATTAAGCTGAAGAGCGGTTTCACCGTAGCGGTTGATACAAGCAATGGTCAGGTCATGGGCAATGGTTATATTTTCACTCTCAACGCGACCACCAGCCTTGCGCCGGTCATCACCAGCTCTCTGAGCTCGACCGGCACGATAGGAACCGACTTCAGCTACCAGATCACGGCCGCCAACGACCCCACGAGCTTCAACGCCGCGGGCCTGCCGTCGGGGCTGTCGGTGAGCACGGGGGGCCTCATCTCCGGAACGCCCACGACTATCGGGACCTCCAGCGTGACCATCAGTGCCGTCAACGCGGGAGGAACGGGCGTCAGCACGCTTACGTTGAGCGTTTATTCCGTCTGCGACTTGAACCGGGACGGAGCGACCAACGTGGTGGACGTGCAATTGCAGGTCAATGCGGCTCTGGGAGTGACGGCCTGCACGTCGGATATAAACGGCGACGGCTCATGCAACGTCATCGACGTGCAAAGGGATGTCAATGCCAGCTTGGGAGGACAGTGCGTCCTCGGTCCGTAAACAAGGAGGATGGTATGAAGCGCGTATTTGGCATTCTAGTTATGCAATTTATTTTCGTCAATCCGACGACCGCAGCAGAGGCGGATTGGTCAAGCTGGCATCCGGTTCCCATAAGAAGTGCGGCTCAGAAGGCTGCAGGGTTTTCCGGAGGCGAGGGGATGCAGATGGTTACCACCATCTCTTACGCTCCGTCCAATCCCAATATTACTTACCTTGGCGTTAATACTACCAATGTCTGGAAATCAGTTGATGGAGGGAATAGCTGGATTTCCCAAAGGAACGGCCTCAGGGCAAAGGGCGCAGGTTCTTTGGTTGTGGATCCAAAAGACGAGAACACTGTTTTTGCCAGCAGTTTAGTGCAAGATGTCGATGAAACATCTAAGCCAGATTCTATTGCGGCCGGCATCTACCGCACCACGGACGGAGGCGGCACATGGCAACGAGTTTACCAAACAAATTACTACAGCGCCAGAGAAGGTCAGCATTTCGCCTTTGATCCCGGCAGTTTTGACGGAACAAGGCATCAGACCATCTACGCCGGCACTCACTCTGTAGGTATTCTTAAATCAACAGATGGAGGAACCAGTTGGATGCGATTGCAAACTAATACCAGTTTGGATAATATGAGAATCTTGGATATGGAGATTCACAAAAGCGGTTCCCAGGCAATACTGTATGTGGCCGCTAACAACAATAACGATAACGGAATATCAGCTTCTGCAAACGGATTGTATAAAGCAATTGACAATAATGGAACAATAACCGCGTCAACTATCGGCAATCTTCCCGATTATCCCAGAACCATAGCGGTGGTTCTTCAGACCAATACCAATAACGACATCATTTACGCCGCCGCGGGGACTTCTAGAGTTTTTAAATCCACAGACGGGGGGAACACCTTTGTAAGCAAGAGTAATGGATTGACGACAAACGGTGAGTATAAAAATATCAGTATCAGTCCGGTGGATCCTAACTATCTCTATGTAAGAACACAATTAAGCGCCCCTAATATTTTTTACAGCCATGATGGCGGAGAGACGTGGCAGCAACCCGACAATTTTGATGAAGGGAATTTATTACTTGATTCGGGAGGTGGTTTTTTTGGCAACCAGGTGGCTTTCCACCCAACGGACAAAAATACAGCTATTACGCATTTTCAGGCGGATAGGCTTGTAAAAACCATCAACGGCGGCCAGACCTGGCGATATTCAGGAAATGGCTATATGGGCGCCGGGCGCCCAACAAGTCAAGCTGCGTATTTTGATCCCGGCAACCCCAATAAAACCATTTATTTTTTTGCGGATCACGGCCCCTTTATTACCGAAGACAACAGAAGTACCTGGCGGCCTTTGCGTATTCCGAGGATAGACGGGCGCTCAACGCCCGCGGCCGCTATTGATCCTAATAATACGAATACTATCATTACGGCGGCCGGCACCTGGTCGCTTCCCCGTTATACCTTAATCAGAACTACGAACGGGGGGAACAATGAAAGCGATTGGTCTGCGGTTTCTCCGGCTTTTGAAGAATCTCTCAATTTTATAAGTTTTCACCCGCAGAATTCAAATTATGTCTACGCCGGTTTTGATAAAACGGGATTGATAAGCCAGAACAATGGCCAAACCTGGGCCTCTACAGGCAATAGAAGCATAAGGGCGGTTTATCCCGGAAACGGAGACATTATCTACGCTTTAGAGCCAACTTTGGGAAGTTCAATATTGTGGCGATCAACGGATAGGGGGGTAAACTGGGTTAGTTTAGGAAATACTAAATTTAGGAATGCGAAGGAGGTGGCCATTGATCCTCAAGACCCCAACACGCTTTATGCGGCAGCGATGGCTGGAATTTATAAATTCAATGGCGGTACTTGGACGGAAATCGGAAAAAGCGGAGGAATACCGGAAGATATTTATGAGGGAAACGCTCTGTTTTCAGCTATGAGCGTTGTTGTTGATCCAACCCAGCCAGGCCGGGTATATGCTGGGTTGGGTGGTTATGGCGCTGAACCTCGTAATATGAAATATTTCATCTTTCGCTCCGTAGATTATGGTCAAAATTGGCAGGATATAGGATATAACTTAGGGGAATATTCTACAATATTGACTCTTTCCGTAGACCCCAGAAACGGAGACCTGCACGCCAGCACTCGCATCGGCAACTATGTTTTAGTTAATTCATCCGGCGACACCACTGCCCCCAGTGTTAGCATCACCAGCCCCACCACCAGCGCCACCTATTCCACCACCACCGACACTATCCCCTTATCCGGAACTTCCTCGGATAATATCGGAATATCCGCAGTCAGCTGGACCAACTCCGCCAATAGTACTTCCGGCACCGCCTCCGGAACCACCTCCTGGTCAGTCGCCGGTATCGCCTTAGTTTCCGGGAATAATGCCATCACCGTCACAGCCAAGGACGCCGTCGGCAACAGTTCCAGCGACACCATTGCGGTCACCTACGAGACCGCCATCTCCGCGCCGGTCATCACCAGCTCTCTGAGCTCGACCGGCACGATAGGAACCGACTTCAGCTACCAGATCACGGCAATCAACATCCCCGTCAGCTTCGCCGCAGCGGGCCTGCCGGCGGGGCTATCGGTGAACAGCGGCACAGGCCTCATCTCCGGAACGCCCACGGCTGTGGGGACTTCCAGCGTGACCATCAGTGCCGTCAACGCGGGCGGAACGGGCGTCAGCACGCTTACGTTGAGCGTTTATTCCGCCTGCGACTTAAACCGGGACGCCTCGACCAACGTGGTGGACGTGCAGTTACAAGTCAATCAGGCCCTGGGCGCGGCGGCTTGCGCGTCGGACTTGAACCGCGACGGCTTATGCAACGTCATAGACGTCCAAAGGGATGTCAATGCGAGCTTGGGAGGGCCGTGTGTCGTCGGCCCATAGAGATCGAATGGAGTCGCTTTATTATGCAACTCAATAATATATATCCCACGGTCTTCATGATTTTGACGGCCTTCCCGATTTTATCGCCTACCAGCGGTATTGCCTTCGCTCAGACGGCGCAAGACGAGAACTGGAAGAATTATTATTCTCTTGTTCATGACACCAAAGAGAATAATGTGCGCTATGCCAAGCAAATGGGATATGATTATATTAATGTCTACTCCTGGTATTCCAGTTACTATAAATCCACCCCCACCACCGCTGGGATGAAATTCTACATGCTGGGTCCTCATCTGTATTATCAGGTGTTTGAAACATTGGAAAATTATAAAAATTTAAACGGCGCATTCATGATAGATAAAAGCAGGATTTATACGTCTACCCAGGCAGCGTGGTATAGCGCGTATATGGTCAACATAAGCGCTAATAAATTTCCGGATAATTTGGCTACCGGTTGGTGGAATGGAAGCAATAAATTCGAGGTTCTGTGGGATTTTCAGCAACAGGCCGTTATCGATTACGTGGTAGAAAAAATCATTAAGACAGCGGGAACTTTTGCAGGCAATAATTTTAATTTTGCGGGATATCAATTTGATGTGCCGGATCTCGCGGGTTGTTTTTATAAGTGGGATTCGACCAAAGGCGGTCAGACGAAGACGACCCTTAAGGCGATGACGGGTTCGGATTCAGGGATCGACCATATCGGTCTTAACGGCACGAAAACTAAGGATTTCGCCGCTTATCCGGATGGATTGGCCGCGTTCTTTAAGCAACTCATGCGGGAGACCAAAAAAATATATCCCAATGCCAAGTGGATCATTGATCCCGCGAGGATATATAGCACTACAGGTTATGATGAATGGGTCAACGGCATCTCTCAGCGTCAAGACAAAGCGGATTTGATACCGGATCTGGTGATGGAAGAGGGGGCGAGTACGAACTTCGTCGATGAACCCAAGAATTTCGATTACTACGATTCCAGCGGCGTGAAGATCGGCCCTACCGGCATTACGAAGAATATGGTTGGAAGCAATCAGAGAAGTAAAATCGATGAAAACATCAATCGTCTTATTGCCGCAAAAGCCGGTGTTAATGGCGCTTGGTATAATTGGTTTTTGAATCTTGCGCTCGGTAATATGTCCAGTACTTTCACCGACAGCGTCGCGAATGTCTACCCAAGGCTCAAACTTATAAAATGCATCCCTAATTGGGATAATCTGAACGCCATAGCGGTTGATTCCTCTCATCGCGCTTGGAACAAGAGCACTACCGACCCTGTCTATGATAGCTACGATGCTAACGGCTATCAGCAAAGCCATATCGACAAAGATGTCATGTATTCGCGGCACTGGAAGACAGGCAAGCTTTTTGCGGTGTTTACCAGTACGAGCGGAGTTATCCAGCTTAAGCCGGGGGAAGCGCTTGCTTCTATTCGAAGTGCTAATGAGTATTTTGAGGAGAATCTCATCGACGCGAGCGGCGATGTTTCGACTGCCGCCGCAGGCGACCATCTTGAAATAAAATTAAAGTCCACATTTGACATAGCAATCGACACCGCTAATAGCCAAATAAAAGGCGTTGGTTATATCCTGACGATTTCCAAAACCGGCAACCTCGCGCCGGTCATCACCAGCGCGCTGAGTTCCACCGGCACGGCGGCAACGGCGTTGAGCTACCAGATCACGGCCGCCAACAGCCCCACCAGCTTCAGCGCCGCGGGCCTGCCTGCGGGGCTCTCGGTCAGCACCACGACCGGCCTTATCTCCGGAACGCCCACGGCCGCCGCGACTTCCAACGTGGCCCTGAGCGCCTCCAACACGAGCGGCACGGGCGTCAGCACGCTTACGTTGAGCGTTTATTCCGCCTGCGACTTGAACCGGGATGCCTCGACCAACGTGGTGGACGTGCAATTGCAGGTCAATGCGGCTCTGGGCGCGGCGGCTTGCGCGTCGGACTTGAACCGCGACGGCTTATGCAACGTCATAGACGTCCAAAGGGATGTCAATGCGAGCTTGGGAGGGCAGTGTCTCCTCGGCCCGTAAACAAGAGAATTGCCATGAAGCGCATATTTCACATTCCAGTATTTTTAATCTTATTCAGTGCGCCATTCATTCCTGTCAATCCAATGACCGCAAATGCAGCAACAGGTCTTGATCGAGTCGGCCGATGGTTTACATACAACGGGGAGTATACGTATTTAGTGGGGTTTGACCAGCAGGAATTGGCCGCCGATACCACTTACGCTTACAACACGGCATTGAATCGGTTTACCCAATATGGGATCAATAAAGTTCGCATTTGGGTTTATCCTTGGTTTAAAACTCCCTATCCCGACGGCCCTTTTTTGACTCCGTGGCAATACTCCAACGGCAAGCATAATCTTGATCAGTGGAATTCCGCTTACTGGCAAAGAGTAAAGGATTTCATCGCCGCGGCTAAAAACAAGGATATTGTCGTGGAAGTCACGATTTTCGCCCCCGATAACATTAACGATTCCGCGGAGTGGTCAAATACGACATATCGAAGCGCTGAAAATAAAAATTTCAACACAAACGGGGTTTTTAGCGCCAACGCCAACGGCCATTTTAATCCCCAATATTTTGACCTTAACTATTCGTCGCAAGTTTCCACCACCGGTAAAAAATTAAAAGACTACCAGCAGGCATTGGTGGATAAAACGGTTACTGAACTCGGCGGATTCAATAACGTCTATTTTGAAATAGCGAATGAGTTTCCTGTTAGCGGCAACATTGACGGCGTCTATCCTTGGCAGCAGTATTGGGCGCGGCGAGTTGATTCATCAACCTCCCGCCTTGTCTCCGCGCACAGCCATCAATATGGAGGGATGCATACGATCGGCATCCAATATTTTTGGAACGAGCCGTATATCGACGTGATGAATTTTCATCTCGGCAGCGGCAGCCATCCCAACCCGCAAGAGATTTCCGATCTTTTCCACAACGCCCAAACAAAAAATAAAGTTTTAAGCGTTAACGAATCCGGCGATTTCTACGGCGCTAACCTTGACCCTCAGACACTTGAAGCCTGGGGGATGTTTTTATCCGGCGGTCACCTCGCTTTTTATGAAGATATGGCCAGTCGTATGGTTAACGGGGATCCTGGCTGGATAGCCGGAGCGCAACGATTGCAAATCCTGCGCAACATCGTTGAGTCTTTGCGTTTCTGGGAAATGTCGCCGGTTGATGCCGGCGGCAATGAATACGATTCTCTTGTAACCCAAGGCCCTTCGGGCGCCAATAAACAGCTTATCGCTAATCCAGGTTCAGAATATTTGGCCTATTTTTGGGGAAGTAAAACCACAACCCCCGCCAAACTCACACTCCTTTCAGGAAGTTATACCTATGAATGGTATGATCCGCGAACCGGTAGCCTGCTTTTAAGCGGTTCGGTTCAGGGCGGCGGCGTTACAGCTATCACTGCTCCTGCAACGACTGGGTGGGATGCAGCTGTTGGCGTGGCTTTGATTATCCGTAATGTCTCTTCAACCTCGACGATATATTTAAGCAACCTCGACTGGACGGCAGTTATTAACGGCTGGGGGCCGGCAGAGAAGGATACGAGCAACGGAGAATCCTTGTCCGGAGACGGGAAAACTATCACCCTCAATGGAACAACCTATGCCAAAGGACTCGGGACCCATTCTTATTCAGAAATCGTTTACAACATCAACAATCAATATTCATCATTCCTTTCGGACATCGGAGTTGATGATGAGATAGCCAACGGCGGTTCCGTGATTTTCCAGGTCTGGGTTGATAACATTAAACTTTACGACAGCGGAATCATGACTGGCGCCACGGCAACTAAATCAATCAGCATAGACCTTAACAGCAAGAATTCGCTGAAATTAATTGTCACGGATTCGGGAGACAATAGAAGCGATGACCATGCCGATTGGGCTGGCGCTAGACTCATTCCTAAAACCATCACCCCTGACACCATCGCCCCCAGCGTCAGCATTGCCGGTCCCACATCCAGCACCGCCTATTCCACCACCACCAGCACCATCGCCTTATCCGGGACTTCTGCGGATAATATCGGAGTATCCGCGATCAGTTGGACCAGCGACAAAGGAGGCGGCGGCGTCGCTGCCGGCACCACCAGTTGGTCGATCGCCAGCATAGCCCTGCTGCCCGGAGCCAATCTCATCATGGTGACCGCCAAAGACGCGGCCAATAACGCATCCACCGATACGATCACGGTCACGTACAGCGCGACAGTCAGCCCCGCGCCGGTCATCACCAGCGCGCTGAGTTCCACCGGCACGGCGGGGACCGCGTTCAGCTATCAGATCACGGCCGCCAACAGCCCCACGAGCTTCAACGCCGCGGGCCTGCCGGCGGTCTTGTCGGTGAGCACCGGGGGGCTCATCTCCGGAACGCCCACGACTGCCGGGACTTCCAGCGTGACCATCAGCGCCGCCAACGCGGGCGGAATGGACGCCAAGACCCTGACGTTGAGCGTTTATTCCGCCTGCGACTTGAACCGGGACGGAGCGACCAACGTGGTGGACGTTCAATTGCAGGTCAATCAGGCCCTGGGCGCGGCGGCGTGTACATCGGACTTAAACCGCGACGGCTCATGCAACGTCATCGACGTCCAGAGAGATGTCAATGCCGGCTTGGGAGGGCAGTGTCTCCTGGGCCCGTAAACCAAGGAATAGCCATGAAGCGCATATTTTACATTCTAATATTTTCAATCTTTTCATACACTTTATTAACACCATGAATAGAAAAATTATCCTGATATTCAGGGTATTTCTGTTGACGTCTACATGTATGCCACGGATTTCTTACGCTCAATGGCGGCAGGTGCCTTTAAGGACTCAAGCGCAGAAGACAGCGAGTCTTGCTGGCGGGGAGGGATTTCAGCAGGTTATGAGCATAGCTATAGCCCCCTCCAATCCCAATATTGTGTATCTATGTTCAGATACGTCAAAGGTATGGAAGAGTACAGATGGTGGGACAACCTGGACTCCCAAAGGCAGTGGAATTGTAGCGCTTGGTTGCGCTTCTCTAGCTGTCGATCCTACCAATGCTAACAAAGTATTTTTGGCGAGTATAGTGGGCCAGCATATGCCTTTTGCTGGCGGGCAGAATGGGATATATAGAACTACAAATGGAGGAGATACCTGGACGTTAGTTAAATCAACTAACTACAGTAAACCGAGCGGTGAAATGGGGGGCGTTGATTTCACTTTTACAACCACAGGGACTATCTATGCCGGCACTCACGAGGATGGCCTTATGAAGAGCACGGACGGGGGCGCGACTTTTTCACAAGTAGTAAAAAGCGGTGGAGGATATATATTAGATGGGATAAGGATAACGGATGTGAAGGTTCATCCTATTGACAACACAATTATATTTGTATCTTCTGATGGCGGGTTCTATAAAGTAGCAGATAGCGGAAGCTCTGCCGCGCAAACAAAAATAACCCTACCTAATAATACATATCCCCTTGCCGCTGCAATTCATCCGACAAATGGGAGCATTATATATTTAACTGTAAACAACTACGGCGTATACAAAACAACAAATGGCGGGACAACGTGGTCCACAATCAATAATGGTTTGACAACTGCGCTCAGTGCAGGCAAATCAGCCAGATTTATAGCAATAAGTCCCGCAGACCCCAATTACCTTTTTGTCGGTTTCAACAGGAAAAGTGTTTTTTACACCCATGATGCCGGAAGTACATGGGTAGAGCCTGCCAGTATGGATGAGTCAAATGCTGATGGCTGGATAGCTGGTTCTTTGGGGGGTTACGATACCGACCCAAAAGCAAACTATTGGATGAATCCAATGGCAGTTCATCCAACTGATAAAAATATCGCCTTTACAAGTGGAGACGGAGGTAATATTAGGAAAACTACTGATGGCGGGGTTGATTGGAGATATTCAGCCACAGGATATACGGGTGGATTAGCCGGTTTTCAAATGACGAAGACGGGAATGTCAAATATTAGTTTTGATAGGAATAATTCCAGCAGATTTGGGATGTTTTTGGTTGATGCCGGTCCCTTTCTTACGGAGGATGGCGGTGGTACGTTTAGAAATATGAGAATACCTAGATATTTGAGCGCAAAGTCAACAATGGGAGGAGCTATTGCGCCTAATTCTAATACCATAATTACAGCAGTAGGTGATTGGCAAACCAGGCAAATTGCTATTACGAGAAATGCCAACGCAACGAATCCTACTTGGGATTTAATAAGTGGTACGGAGAGGGATTGGACATATTGTTTCTTTGCCTTTCACCCAGGCAACTCAAATATTGCCTATGCGGACACTTATAAATTCACAAATATACAAAATAATAATACATATACAACTCTTTCTAAGGGCGTAGTGGCGATGTATCAGGGGAATGGGGATATTGTCTATTCATGGGACGCGGCTCCGGCTACCAATTATTTTAGAATATTTAAATCAACTAATGGGGGAAGTGCTTGGACAAATCCATATCCGGATATTCCGGTTACTTATGCAAATAACGATGTTGGCCAGATTACCGTAGACCCCAAAAATCAAGATAAGATATACGTAGCAGTAAAAAACAAGGGAATCTATATAATCAATGGTTCTACCCTATCATTAAAAAACGAGGCTAACGGTTTAAGTAAGAGTCGGTTTAATTCAATAGATACATTGTATGTAACAGCAGATCCTAACAATACGAATATTCTGTACGCTGGATATTATAAGGCTTGGATAGGAAATTCAAGTGGAATATTCCGGTCAATTGACGGTGGAAATTCCTGGGTAAATATTACGGATAATTTAGGATCGGAATTTACTCCGATGTATCTCACAGTCAAGCCAGACAATAGTTATGTCTATGTCGGTTCGTCTCTTGGCACCTGGAAACTTCCACCGCCGGGTACTGCCGTTTCTCAAGACACCACTTCCCCTAGCATAGCCATCACCTCACCCACATCCAGCGCCACCTGCTCCGCTACCAACTCAAGTATCTCCTTATCCGGAACTGCCTCTGATAATATCGGAGTATCCGCAGTCGGTTGGACCAACTCCGCCAATAGTACTTCCGGTACCGCCTCCGGAACCACCTCCTGGTCAGTCGCCGGTATCGCCTTAGTTTCCGGAAGTAACACCATCACCGTCACCGCCAAGGACGCCGCCGGCAACAGTTCCAGCGACACCATTACCGTCACCTATGCGACCGCCATCTCCGCGCCGGTCATTACCAGCGCGCTGAGCGCCGCCGGTACGGTAGGGACCGTCTTCAGCTATCAGATTACGGCCGCCAACAGCCCCACGAGCTTCAACGCCGCGGGTCTGCCTGCGGGCTTGTCGGTGAGCACCGGCACGGGGCGCATCTCCGGAACGCCCACGACTGTGGGGACTTCCAGCGTGACCATCAGTGCCGCCAACGCGAGCGGCACGGGCGTCAGCACGCTTACGTTGAGCGTTTATTACGCCTGCGACTTGAACCGGGACGCCTCGACCAACGTGGTGGACGTTCAATTGCAAGTCAATGCGGCTCTGGGCGTAACGGCCTGCGCGTCGGACTTGAACCGCGACGGCTCGTGCAACGTCATCGACGTCCAGAGAGGTGTCAATGCCAGCTTGGGAGGACCGTGTCTTCTCGGTCCGTAAACATGATAATGACCGTGAAGCGCATATTTTGCATTTCAACATTTTTAATCTTCCTCATTCTCTCTCCCTCCTCTTTCTCATGCACTCAATACGTGTCAAAGTCGGGTTCGATTAACGGCAAATCAGCCGCCACCACCATTCAAGCCGGCATTTCAAGTCTTGTTCCCGGAGACACTCTTTGTGTTGCCGCTGGAACTTATTATGAAACAGTCTCTGTCGCAAAATCAGGCACCGCATCGCAGCCCATTACCATTCGCGCGTACGACCCTGCCAATAAGCCCGTCATAGATGGAGAATACAAACTTCCTGCCGGTTCTCCTGCCAATATGAACAAATCTTTCTACAGCAACACCAAATGTTACGAGGTGGGGGAAGACTCCAACGCCAATTTGGGACCATCACCCAAGCAAGCCTGCTTTGTCTGGGCGTATATGGTGTCTATCAAGGCGAACCACATCGTATGGGATGGCATCGACATAACGCGGTCCCGCGGGCATGGTGTCTTGATTGGAAAATATAATGGACCTTCGACGACTTTCCAGTCCGTCCAATTCCGCAATTCCGAAATAAGCCGAATTAGAAACGAGGGAGTCTATATCGGCGGTGTCAATGATGTGTCATTCCGCAATAATATCGTGCGGGATACCAACGACTTCGCCGCATATTCACGAAGCGCGCCCATCATTGTCTGGTCTGGAAGCACAGCAACTTTCACTGGTGGCGGGCCCGGCTGGTCTGGTGGAATCTATCTGCTGTACTCGGAGAAAATCGATCTCATTGACAACAATATTTTCCACAACTGGGGGGAGGGTTTAGGAACTGGTCTCTTCAATAATGTGACGCAGAATACCCAAATCAAAGGCAACGATATCTATGACAACATGTCTAGTCAGCTCTATTTGAGCAACAGCAGCCAGGTCGTGGCTGAGAAGAATCTTATCTATCACACCGGCGACCCGAAGTACTACTTGAATAGCCCGGGATGGTCCGCATGCATCTCGATCGCCAGCGAAGACGGAGAGCTCATGGACGACCTGCTCATCGCCAATAACATCCTCGCGGGCTGTGCTGGTCTTGTCACCTTTGGGCAATACGTTCCCGCATCCAAGGTCACCGACGTCAGGATATACAACAACACGTTCTTAGGCGGAGGCAAGGCCATGCACTCAGGCTCCATCAGTCTCAATAACAGCGGGCTCACCTTCGTCAATAATCTCGTCTTCTCGAAACCAGGCTCCATTCCGAGCATCCCCAGCATGGACTTCCACCACAACCTTTGGTCCAGCACAGCGCCGTCCAACCTGCAAGGCGTTGGCGACATCGTCACTTCCATTCCCGGGCTAAGCAATCCCAGCTACAAACCGCAGGCGGGAACATTTGATACATCTTCAATTAAACTTTTATCTACATCAGCGGCCGTTAACAAGGGAATATCAATCACCGAGGTTAGTGAAGACTTTTTCAGCACTGCTCGTCCGTCAGGCGTGGCTTTTGACATGGGTGCCCACGAGTTCTCAACCGGAGGAGGACAAATAACCGACACAGTCGCTCCCAGTATCAGGATTACCAGCCCCACATCCAGCGCCGCCTATTCCACCACCACCAGCACCATCGCCTTATCCGGGACTTCCGCGGATAATATCGGAGTATCCGCGGTCAGTTGGACCAGCGACAAAGGAGGCGGCGGCGTCGCTGCCGGCACCGCCAGTTGGTCGATCTCCGGCATAGCCCTGCTGTCCGGAGCCAATCTCATCAGGGTGACCGCCAAAGACGCGGCCAATAACGCATCCACCGATACGATCACGGTCACCTACAACGCGACCGCCAGCCCCGGGCCGATCATCACCAGCGCGCTGAGTTCCACCGGCACGGCGGGGACCGCGTTCAGCTACCAGATCACGGCCGCCAACGGCCCCACCAGCTTCAACGCCGCGGGCCTGCCGGCGGGGTTGTCGGTGAGCACCGGCACGGGGCGCATCTCCGGAACGCCCACGACTGTGGGGACTTCCAGCGTGGCCATCAGCGCTGCCAACGCGGTCGGAACGGGCGTCAGCACGCTTACGTTGAGCGTTTATTCCGCCTGCGACTTGAACCGGGACGCCTCGACCAACGTGGTGGACGTGCAATTACAAGTCAATCAGGCCCTGGGCGCGGCGGCCTGCACGTCGGACTTGAACCGCGACGGCTCGTGCAACGTCATCGACGTCCAAAGAGACGTGAATGCCGGCTTGAGAGGACAGTGTGTCCTCGGCCCGTAAACAGGAGAATGATTATGAAACGCATATTGCACATTCCAGCATTTTTAACCTTTCTCTTGTATTTTATTTCCGTCAATCCAATAATCGCTTCCAGTTCTTCTACAGGAAATATTTATTACGTTGATTCTGTCTCCGGCAGTGACAACAATAATGGTTTATCCCAATCAGCCCCGTGGAAAACAATTTCCAAAGTCAATTCCTCATCTTTTTCTTCTGGCGACTCTGTCGTTTTAAAACGAGGCGGAGAATGGAGAGAACAATTGACAATTCCTTCTTCCGGAACGGCTGGCAGTTATATTACTTTCGGCGCTTACGGCACAGGCAGCAAACCGATAATCAACGCCGCCAAAACCGTCACCGGATGGATGCAATATAGCGGAAATATCTACACTGCCGACATAAGCTCTTTAAATTTAACTGGAATTAATCAACTGCTTGTTGATGGGGATTATTATGACATGGCTCATTACCCTAATAGCGGATATTTGACGATTGACCAGGACTCAACAGTCAATAATTATTTAATTGACAGTGATATCAGCTTGATCCAAAATCAAGTGCTTGGTTCCGAACTCATGCTAAGAATCAGGCATTGGCAAATAAACAATCGCATTGTTTCATCATATGATTCCGCCGCTCACAGAATAGAATGGAATGAAAGCAACTCCGGGCAACCACCACGGGCAGGTTATGGCTACTATCTTCGAGGAAAATTATGGATGCTGGATGCAGCCAAGGAATGGCATTACGATAGCGCTAGTCGGAGCATATATATCTGGCTAGAAAATGGAGATAATCCTTCAGCGCATACTGTGGAAGTTTCCGTAAGCAGTAGTGGAATTTACGCTACCGGCAGGAGTTTTATAGATATAAATGACATATTAATTAAGAACGCGGGTATAAATGGCATTTATTTGTACGATTCTTCTAATATCCGTGTTCAAAATATTGAAATATATAATTCCGGTCAAATCGGCGCGTTATTGCAAAAATCAAACAATATAACCTTTCAAAACAACAAAATCAATAACAGCGTCGATAGCGGGATCAGGGTGCGGTCAGCCAGCAATTCAAACATTATAGATAATGTGATCACCAATTCCGGCACTGTCGGCCAGAGACTTAAAAACAGCTATGCCGGGATACATCAATACAGCGGCAGCAATAATGTTATAAAAAATAACAAAATTTTTTATAGCGGCTACGCCGGCATAAGTTTTTTTTCAGGAATAGATAATATTATTCAGAATAATTTTATTGATAACACCTGCCTCACCTTGACTGATTGCGGGGCAATCTACACTTGGGGCGTTAATTCACACGATTCTCAAATAATCGGCAACATTGTTACGAATTCAATTGGCGGCAGTAATGATGGTTCTGCGCCATCTGAAGCGACTGCCAATGGGATATATTTGGATGGAGGTGTCAGCCATATGGCCGTGAAAGATAATACGGTAATCAATGCCGATTTGGGGATATTCATGAAAGGGGACTTTGAGACCATAAATAACAACAATGTTTTCAAAGCCAGAACAAATGCCTTTAAATTCCAATCCGCGGTAGGTGAATTTGTTCAGGACAGTGCATATCTCATTCCAAACGACGATGTTGTAACTAATAATAACTTTTTCAATTCTTTCGATGGTCGTTCGCCCTTGGATCTCTCTTCAAGTTTCGGCGATGATTTAGGTTTATCTCAATACGCGATATTTGATTATAATACCTATTCTCATTCTTATTATGAATCTTTCGCCACGCAATTTAGAGCTGGATATCCACTTTCACGCTACTTTCTCCCCGAATGGCAATCCTCCAAGAACCAGGATCTTAACTCCAAAGACATGGGAGATTACTTCGAAATAAAGCCATATAAAGTAATCTCCACAGTTGGCGGTAATTTAGTTTCTAATGGTAATTTTGACACTAATATTAATGGATGGACTAAATGGCCGAGCACGGCGGCTATTTTATGGAATTCTTCAGGTGGGTTAGACGGCGGGGTCATGAAGTTTACCAGTAGCGATGCTTCTTTAAATAGCCAAGCCGTTTTAATCTCGAACACTTTTGCAATACAATCAGGCAAAACTTATGAAGTAAAATTCAGCGTCATTTCCGACAAATGGAGGGGCATTAACGTGCGCATAAGGAGAGGGAGCTCACCCAACGATTCGCTTAGCAGCACCAATCAATTGAAAATTGGAACAACCAGAAGGGAAATCGCTTTTGTCTTTATGTCGACAACAGCCGTAACCAACGCGCAGATTGCGATAGGGAGTCTCGCCGCCGACTCCCTATACTACATAGACAATATCTCCGTCAAAGAAGTAACCGCCACCTACAACGACGCCTCCGACGATATGGCTATTTACTATAACGAAACCACCGTTTCCAAAGTCGTGGATCTGGCAGGCAAACAATACTGCGATGTGAACAATAATGTCATTTCCGGTTCCATAACTCTGACCCCTTACACTTCCAAGATAGTGTTAAGCTGTTTTAATAATAACGACGGAGTCTGCAACAACAGAGAAACCAGTGAGACCGCCCCTAACGAAGGATGCTCTATCTCCTCCGACACCACCGCCCCCGCAGGCACTATCTCTATCAACGCTAGCGCCGGCTACACCAACTCCACCGGCGTATCCTTACGCTTATCGGCCACCGACACAACCGGGGTCACTGGCTATTATCTTTCAACCTCCAGCACCACCCCCAGCGCCGGCGCCGCAGGCTGGGTTGCCTTACCCTCAACTGCCAGCTACTCCTCAACTATATCCTACACCCTCAGCATCGGAGACGGCGCCAAGACCGTATACTGTTGGTATGAAGATGCGGCCGGCAATATTTCCACCTCAGTCAGCGATGCCATCATCTTAGACACCACCGCGCCCGCGATAAGCATCACCAGCCCGACTACCAACGCTACCTACAGCACTAACACCAGTACCTTGACCTTCAGCGGCAGCGCCTCGGATGCTGGAAGCGGCCTGAAGACCATCACCTATACCCTCAACTCAGGAGCTCCCGTACTCGCCGCGGGCACGACATCCTGGTCGATGACCGGCGTCTCGCTCATTTCCGGGAGCAATACCATCACGGTGACCGGGACAGACGCGGCCAATAACGCATCCACCGATACGATCACGGTCACGTACAGCGCGACCGCCAGCCCCGCGCCGGTCATCACCAGCGCGCTGAGTTCAACCGGTACGGTCGCAATCGCGTTGAGCTACCAGATCACGGCCACCAACAGCCCCACGAGCTTCAACGCCGTGGGCCTGCCGGCGGCCTTGTCGGTGAGCACCGGGGGCCTCATCTCCGGAACGCCCACGACCGCCGGGACTTCCAGCGTGACCATCAGCGCCGCCAATGCGATCGGCACGGGCTCTGCTAGCCTGGCGTTGAGCGTTTATTCGGCCTGCGACCTCAACCGGGACGGATCGACCAACGTGGTGGACGTGCAATTGCAGGTTAATCAGGCCCTGGGCACCACGGCCTGCACGTCGGATTTAAACCGCGACGGCTTATGCAACGTCATAGACGTCCAAAGGGATGTCAATGCGAGCTTGGCAGGGCAGTGTCTCCTCGGTCCGTAAAATAATTATAATAGCGCGATCATAATCGATTCGGTTACAGATAGGCCAGGAGGCCACACCCGATGCGCCAGACCCTGCTTGCCGCCGCCGTTCTCGCCGTCCTCTCGCCCGCCGCGCGCGCCGCGATCTATGAGATCGACCCTGTTCACAGCCAGATCGCCTTCAAGATCCGCCACCTCGTGGGCAGGGTTCCCGGCCGCTTCACGACCTTCTCCGGGACGCTGTCCTACGAGCCCGGCAAGCCCGAGGCCTGGAAGGTCAGCGCGTCGATCGATCCCGCCTCCATCAATACCGACAACGAGAAGCGCGATACGCATCTGAAATCTCCGGACTTCTTTGACGTGGGGAAGTGCCCCGCGATGAGCTTCAAGAGCGTGAAAGTGACGGACGTCAAGGGCGACACGGCCAAGCTCCACGGAGAGCTCACCATGCATTGCGCGACCAAGCCGGTCGTGCTCGATCTGGAGCTGGGAGGCGCGGGCAAAGACCCGTGGGGCAACCAGCGGGCGGGCTTCTCCGCGAGGACCCGGATCAACCGCAAAGAGTTCGGCATCGTCTGGAATAAGGCCCTGGACGCCGGCGGGGTCATGCTCGGCGAAGAGGTCGACGTGACCATCGACATCGAGGCCACGCTCAAAGCGGAGACTCCCGCTCAAAAGTGACGGTTTGGTCCCGGAGTCAGGAGGACGCGGCGGCGGGCAGGCGCGCCTTCTTTGGCGCGCTCATACCGGCCGCGAGCTTGAAGCTGGCGCCGAAGGTCTTGAGCGGCTCGCCCAGCGTGTGCGAGACCATGCGCACGCAGCCCAGGGCGCAGCCGGCTTCGCAAGGCTTGTGCACGCCGTCGGCCTTGAGTCTCTCGGGGGTGGCGGTCATCAAGTCGTAGGAGACGCCTCGCTGCTGGGCGCACCACTGGACGGCCCCCGCTGAGGTCACGTAGAGGAACTTGAAGCCGGCCAGGCATTTCCACGGACGCGCGAAGTTTCCCTGGAGCATCTCCTTGAGATGCTCGCCGTAGAAGTTGACGCCTTCGAAGACGCCGTATTTCGCGAGTAGGCCGAGGTACTTCTCTCCCTGGATGGCGATTTTCCCGCCTTTGCCGTGCATGATGGAGAAGCCGAAGGCGAAGGGCAGGTCCTTCAAGGCCGCGCGGAACTCGTCGTAGTTGCCGAGATTTTCCTCGTTGAGAACCGATTGGATCTCGACTTGGAACTTCGCCGTCTCGGCCAAAAGCTTCAATTTGGGCAAAACTGATTTCAAGGACTTGTCCGACCATTCGGTCGGATGCAAGGTATCCACCGAGACCTGCATGAAGTCGAGGCCCGCGGCGTTGAGGCCCTCTATGTTCTTCTGGGTCAGGAGGAATCCGTTGGAGATGATGGTGGCGAGGTTCGAGCCTCCGCGCTTGGACTTGGCGTGCGCGACCAGCTCCGCGATCCGCGGGTGGAGCATGGTCTCGCCGCCGAGGAAGTCGTAGACCAACACGCCCAATTCGTCGAGCTTGTCGATGCGGTCCTTTAGGGTCTCCAGAGCGATGACGGGCGCGCCCGGGGCGTACTCGTCGCAGTAAGAGCAGGTCAGGTTGCAGTCGTCGGTGACGACCACCTGGGCGTACATCGGGCGCGAGTCGATGACCCGTTTGGCGCCCGTGAGGATGAACTTCATATCGACGGCCATGCGATATTATACCATTGCCTCACGGATTCCTCTTTTATGCCTCGAACGACGATGGCCACATGGCTGAGCCTGGCCGCCGGCAGTCTCGCCGGGGGCTTGGCGCGCTACTTCATGGCGGGCGGCGTCCATCGCGCGCTGGGGGCGGCGTTCCCGTACGGCACGTTCCTGGTCAATATGAGCGGCTGCTTTCTCATCGGGCTGTTCGACTGCCTGACCGCCGAGCGCTTCGCGCTGAGCCCGGCAGCCCGCCTCCTGCTCATGACCGGCTTCTGCGGCGCGTTCACCACCTTCTCGACCCTCATCCTGGAGACCTCCAACCTCATGAAAGGCGGAGACTTCGTCCGGGCGCTGCTCAACGTCGCGGGCAGCCTCGTCGGCGGCCTCATCTTGCTGCGTCTGGGAACCCTCGTCGGGAGGTCTCTATGAAGAAAAATAAGCCCGCGCTCCGCCGCGGCCTCCAATCCGCTCAGCTCCTGCGCATCTTCATGGGAGAGTCGGACCAGTGGGAGGGCCGCCCGCTCCACCAAGCCATCGTCGAGGCCGCTCGGCAGGAGGGTCTGGCCGGGGCCAGCGTCTTCAAGGGCTTCATGGGCTACGGCCGCAACAGCGAACTGCACACCGCCAACCTGCTGCGCCTCTCCGAGGACCTCCCGGTCGTCGTGGAGATCGTCGATGAGAGCCCCAAACTCGCGCGCTTCCTGCGCCGCCACGTAAACCGCATGATGCGCGACGGCCTGGTCACCGTCGAGAAGGCGCGCGTGCTCCTGCGCCGCGGCCGTCTCAAAGCTTGAGACCGAACCGGCTTGCCGCCGAGAAGAGCCCCTACTTGCTCCAGCACGCGCGCAATCCCGTGGATTGGCGGCCATGGGGGGAGGAGGCCTTCCGCGCGGCCCGCGAGGCCGACCGGCCTCTCTTGCTGTCCATCGGCTACTCGACCTGCCACTGGTGCCACGTCATGGAGCGAGAGAGCTTCTCGGACCCGGAGGTCGCCGCGAGGATGAACCGGCTTTTCGTCTGCGTCAAGCTAGACCGAGAGGAGCGCCCGGACGTGGACAAGATCTACATGAGCGCGGTGCAGGCCATGACGGGGCAGGGAGGCTGGCCGCTCAACGTATTTCTGACGCCGGACCTCAAGCCCTTCTTCGGCGGGACCTACTTTCCGCCGGACGCGCGCTGGGGCCGGCCCGGCTGGAAGCAGCTCTTGGAGCGCATCGCGCAGCTCTGGCGCATCCGGCGCAAGGACATCGAGTCGGACGCCGACCGCTTGAGCAAGGCCGTCGCGGAGTTCGTCGCGGCGCAGGCGCAGGCGCGCCGCCCCGCGACCGCGGTCCTCGACGCCGCATGGGAAGCTCTGAAGGGTTCCTACGACCTCGAGAATGGGGGCTTCGGCGGGGCGCCGAAGTTCCCGATGCCCGCCTGCCAGCGCTTCCTCCTTCGGCGGGGCGCCCGCACGGGGGACTCGGAGGCCGAGGTCCTGGCGGTCGGAGCCCTGCGCGCGATGTCTCGCGGCGGGATTTTCGACCAGTTGGGCGGAGGCTTCCACCGCTACTCGACCGACGCGCAGTGGCGCGTGCCCCACTTCGAGAAGATGCTCTACGACAACGCCCAGCTCCTCGAGAACCTCGCCGACGCCGTTCTCGTGAGCCGCGACGCGGAGCTCTCGCGCGCCCTGCGACGCACGGTCGAATACCTCCGGCGAGACCTTCGCGCCGCTCAGGGGGGATTCTTCTGCGCCGAGGACGCCGACAGCCTGCCGCCCGAGCCGGCGGGGCCAGTCGGCGCCATCTCCCACGAACATAAAGAGGAGGGGGCATTCTATCTGTGGACGCGCGAGGAAATCGAGGGCCTGCTCGAAGGGCGCGCGGCGGCCTTCTGCGCGCGCTACGGCATCGAGGCCGAAGGCGAGAACATCCCCTATGACGGCGCCCCCGAGGCCCTGTCCGAGTCGCAGGCGCAGGCGGCCCGCGCGCGCCTGCTGGAGGTCCGCGACCGGCGCCCCCGGCCGAACCTCGACGACAAGATCCTGACCTCCTGGAACGGCCTGGCCCTGAGCGGATTGTCGCGCGCCTTCCTCGCGGTCGGCGACCCGGAGATCCTTGCCTTGGCCGACGCTGCGGCCGACTTCCTGCGCCGCGAGCTCTGCGACGGCTCGGGCAAGGTCCTCTGGCGTCGCTGGCGCGAGGGGCAGCGCGCGGTCGCGGGGATGGCCGACGACTACGCCTTTCTCGCTCAGGGCCTCCTCGACCTCTATGAGGCCTCCTTCGATCCGAGCCGTCTCGCCTGGGCCCTGGACCTGGCCGAGGAGGCGATCCGGCGCTTCGGCGCCGCGAACGGGGGGCTCTACCAGACGGCGCAAGGAGAAGCCGCGGAGCTCTTCGCCCGCGCGATCGAGGACCACGACGGCGTGGAGCCGGCGGCGAGCTCCGTCCTGGCCGACGCGGCCCTGCGCCTGTTCGAGCTGACCGGGCGCGAGGATCTGAGGCGTTTCGCCGACGCGACTCTCGAGCGTTTCGGAGCGCGCCTCGAGGCGCGGCCGGACTCCATGCCCTACATGCTCTGCGCGTTGGACCGCGCCCTGGGTCGCCCGAGGACCCTCGTGATCGCGGGGCTGGACCTGCCGGGGGGCGGTGAGCTCCTCGCAGCGGCCCGCGCGCGCCTGCGGCCGGATCTGGTGACGGCCGGCTTCACGGCCCGGACCAAGGCCGATCTGGAACGCCTGGTCCCGGCCGTGGGCGCCATGGCGCTCGGCGCGCGGGCGAGCGCCCGTCTTTGCGAGGGCCGCTCCTGCGGTCTGCCCATCACGGACCCGGAGGAACTCTCCCGGAAGTTGGACTCCTGACCTGGTCGGATCATGTCTGGATTCTATTAAAATGCTAAATTGAAGTTATAGATTTGGGAGGATGAAATGGGAGGCCTTGGCACTACGGAGATCGTCATCATCGCGGTCGTCGCTTTGGTCCTTTTCGGGCCCAGCAAGATTCCGGAGTTCGCCAAGCAATGCGGCCGCGCCGTCAACATGTTCAAGAACGGCCTCAAAGAGGGCCTCACGGACGATGCGCCCAAGGCCGCTGAGGCGGCCCAGAAGGACGAGCGCGCTGCGAAGGGCTGACCTGGAATCGAAGAAGCCCGTCACCGTCTTCGCGGCCGGCTGCTTCAACCGCATCCACCCGGCGCATCTGCGCCTGCTGCGACAGGCCCGCGTGCTTGGAGACGTCCTGGTCGTCGTCCTTTCCCACGACTCCCACAACCGCAAGCCCCACTCGGTTGCCTCCTCGCTGCGCAAGAAGCGGCTCGAGGCTTTGGGGGTGGCCGACCGGGTGGTGGTCGGAGATCCCCACGGTTTTGCCGCGACCCTGCGCCGCGAGAAGCCCGATCTCTTGGTCCTCGGCTACGACCAGCGTCTGCCGGACGTCGAAACCGAGCAAGCCGTGCGCGCGATGGGCGTGACGATGGTGGTCATGCCCTGGTACCCGGGCAAGGAAGACCCCCGGGACGCCCGCTGCGACTGACGTGGCCGCGCGCGGACGCCGCCTCTATTGGTTCTTCGCGCTCAACTACTTCGCGCAGGGCATGGCGGGCCTGGCCTACGAACCCGTCTCCTATCTCTTAAAAGACTCCCTCGGGCTCGGTCCCGCCCGGGCCGCCGCCTTCGTGACTTGGATGACGTTTCCTCTCATCATCAAGCCTCTTTTCGGGCTGCTGACCGACTTCCTTCCCTGGTCCGGCCGCCGCCGCGCGCCGCACCTGGCCGCCGTCTCCTTGGTCTCCAGCGCGGGCTGGATCCTGCTCGCCGCGCCTGCGCGACACCGCTACGCTTCGACTTTGGCGCTGCTCATCCTCATTAACGTGGGCTTCGTGCTCTGCGACATCGTCTGCGACGGGGTGATGGTCGAGCGAGGCAAGGAGCGGGGGCTCACGGGGATCTATCAGGCCGTGCAGATCGGCACGCTCTACGCGGCGCTCGTGGTCACGGGCTTGGGCGGAGGCTGGCTGGCCGCGCACGCGACGTACCGGACTGCCTTCCTCCTGGCGGCCGTCTTCCCGGCGCTGACGGCCGCCTCCGCGTTCTGGCTTGAGGAGTCCGGCGCGGGGAGCATCCACGAGACCGCGGCGCGGGGCTGGGCGGGGCTCAAATCCATGGCGGCCGACCGGCGGGCGTGGGCCGCCGCGATCGGCATCTTCCTCTGGAGCTTCTGCCCCTTTCTCGGCACGGCCCAGTTCTACTATCAGAGCGAGGCGCTCAAGCTCTCGCCCCTCTTCATCGGCGGTCTCTCCACGGTCGGTGGCCTCGCGGGCGTGGCCGGAGCGGCTCTCTTCGGCCGCCTGTCCGCCCGGGAGGGCGGAACCGCGCGCCTGGCGCGCGGGTCGGTCCTGGCGGGCGCGCCGCTCTCGCTGCTCTATCTGTTCTACGTCGGCCCCGGCTCCATCCTGGCGCTGACCGTGCTCTTCGCCCTGACGGGAGTCGTGTTCCGCCTGGCTTGGATGGACCTGGCCGCGCGGCTCTGCCCCGAGGGCGCGGAGGCCACGGCCTTCGCGGCGTTTATGGCGGTGTTCAACCTCGCGGCCGCGGCGTCGAACTGGGTCGGGGGAGCTCTCTACGAGCGCCTGGCCGCCTCGCACGGCTCGTATCAGGCCATGGCGGCCTTGAGCCTCGTCGGCACGCTCGGGACCGTCGCCGCCTGGCCCGCCCTGCGCGCGGCTTTAGGGAACGACGCGACGCGCGCCTAGGTAGCGCTGCTTGTAGTAGTTCTTGTCGAGGTCCGCGTAGGTCACGCCCTTGGACGAGGAGGCGTGCATGAACTTGTTCGTCTTGGCGTCGACGACCATCCCGACGTGCGAGACGCCCACGCCCATGGTGTTGAAGAACAGGAGGTCTCCGTCGCGCAGGGCCGGGCCGCCGACCTTGTCGCCGGCCTTCCACTGGTCGCGGCTGACGCGGGGGATTCTGACCTTGTTCTCACCGTAGGAGTTCTGGGTGAAGGCGGAGCAGTCGATGCCCTTGTGCGTGGTCCCGCCCCAGACGTAGGGCGTGCCGAGGTAGGACCGCGCGCTGGTCTCGATGCCCGGCCAGACCTCTGAGAGCAGGCGGCTGGGCGGGATCGCTTCGTGTTCCTTGGGCGCGGGGGCCTGGGTCGCCTGGGACGAGGGCCTGGACTCGACGACGGGAGCCTCCGCGGCCGGGGCTTCGGGAGCCGGGGTCTGTGCGACGGGAGGCTCGATGGCGGGAACTGTCGAGATCGGGGTCTCGGAGGGGGCCGAGGGGGCGGAGGGCTCCGGCGCGGAGGGAGCTTGGGCGGCGACGCTCTTGGAGAAGACTCCTTCGTAGGCGGGCAGGCTCACGCGGCGGCGCTCCTTGCGGGCCTTGGCGAAGAGCAAGGCGGCGTCGTTGGCGATGCGGCCGGGTCCGGTTTTTCCCTCGGAGAGATGGCCGAAGAGGTAGGTCGCGTAATCCTTGGGGTCGTGGCCTTTCTTGACGGCGTCCACCAGCGCCCATTTGAGGATGTTGAAGTCCGAATCCGGGAGGCCGTTCTCCATGGCCACGCGCACGAGGTCGGCCGCCACGTCGGAGGGGATCTTGTTCTCGGTCAGGTTGCGGTAGCCGTTGGCCCACAAGGCGAGGTGGTCGCCGGGGATCTTCTTGCGGTAGCCGTAGAGCGCGATGCCCTCGACGACCTCGGGATCGGCCCCCCGGGACATGGCCTGGTAGGCGGCGAAGGCGACTTCGGCGACGCGCTCGGCGGGGGCCTCGTCGAAGGAGCCCTCGGTGATGACGTGGAGCACGACGGGAATGGCGGTCTTGCGGCTCTCGTTGACGACCTGCAGTCCGTAGTCGGCGAAGCGGCTCTTGACGGCCGAGAGGAGTCGCGCGCGCCCGGCCTCGTCATAGCCCTGGTCCGCGGCCAACGCCGCCGTGAGGGTTTCCAAAACATTCTTGCGTCCCTGGGCCGAGGCCGGGGCGGCCAGCGCGGCCAGCGCGGCCGAGAGTATCAGGACATGGATCATTTTTTACGCCTCCGGATCTCGCCCTGCATCTCGCTCTCGAGGTCTTCCATCTTGGAGATCTCCGCCTCGATGAGGGCGTCGGGATCGTACTGGTAGGGTTGCGTCTCCGATATCTGGACGGGCTGGGCGGGCGAGGCGATCTCCGCGGGACGGGAGGCGGCCACGGCGGCCGGTTTCACGGCCGCGCGCGCCGCGGCCGTCGGCGCCGCGGGGGCTGAGCCTCCGTAGGCCAGCTTGAGGCCCTGGGCCTGCATCCAGCGCCGCGCGACGTCGGAACGCACGGAGAAGTTGACGGAGGTGATGGCCAGGCCGTCGGCGGCCTTGCGCGACATCAGGGTGTTGACGCCCACGATCCTGCCGGCGGCGTCAAGCAACGGGCCTCCGGAGTTGCCTCGGTTGATGCTGGCGTCGGTCTGGAAGACGTCTTTGCCCTTGACTCCCCCCATGTCTGCCACGAGAGTGCTGACGACGCCCGTCGTCAGAGTCCAAAGGCCGCCCTGCTCGGGGTGGCCGATGGCGGCCACGCGGTCGCCCACGGAGACATTTCGAGGGTCGTCGAGGGCGAGGGCCGGGGTCCCGCCGGGAAGGCTGGGGACTTCTACGAGAGCGAGGTCCAGGCCGGGGTTCCAGGCGACGACCTTGCCTTCGATCGGGTCGGCGAGGTCGTGCTTGGGGTCGCCGGTGAGCTTGGCGGGCTTGAAATAGACCCGAATCGTCGGCCACGGTTGGCGCGTCGAATCGCGGATGACGACGTGCGCGTTCGTGAGGATGCGGCGGCGGGAGGCGTCGACGACGGATCCGGTCCCGAGTTCTCCGGAGCCCTCGTTGGAGGCGCAGAGGAGCAGGACCACGGACTTGGAGGTCTTCTGGTAGATGGCGCGCGGCTCGAAGGGGACTTCGGGTCCGGCCGCGACGGCGGGTTCGTCGTCGGCGGGGAGGAGGGGGGCGGAGGCTTGCGCCGGGACGGCCTCGGCCTGCCCTCGCAGGTCCGCCTTGGCCAGGGCTTGAAGGATCTCGGCGGCGAGGACGTGAGCCTGCGCCTTCGACGCCTCATCCAGACCCCGCTCGCGCGTGGAGTCGCGCACCGACTTGAGCGTCTCGTCGAGGCGGGCGGTCGCAAGCGGAATCGCCCAGCCGCCGAGGGCCGGACTCAGGGCGGCGCCGGCGGGCGTCAGGCCCCGCGCATAACCGGCCCAGCCTGCGGCCACCAAGGCTTTGTCGTCGATGCGCGAGGCGGGGCCGGTCAGGAGAGTTTTGACCGGGCCGGGCAGGGGGGGTCGGCGCTCCTCGCCCGCCCAGGCTTCCAGAGCCAAGGAGGCTTCGGCCTTGGCCGCGCCGCCCTCGACGATGGAGAGGGCCTGGACCAATTCCGAGGCGGCCAGGGCCTGGTAGATCGAGCGCAGCGCGCGCTCCTCGCCGGCCGCCGCGTCGGGGCGCAGGAGGGCCTGGCGCAGGGCTCGCGCCCGGTCGAGCAGGCGAAGATCGAGGTCCTCGCCCTGGTCCGTGGGGATGCCTCCTCGAACCGCCATCACGCCCGAGACCCGGGGAGCGCGGCGCACGGGGCCGTTGATGTAGGCGGTGACGCGACCGAGCAGGGCGGAAAGGGAGGACTCATCCTTCTTAGGCGCGGCACGGGAGGGTCCGGCCAGGAGTAGCGTGACGAGGAGGAGGGCGCTCATGAACCGATTATCGTCCCTCTTGCGCCTGTTGTCAAGGCTCGAGGGTGCACCCAGGCTCGAGGAAGAGGTAGAATCCCCGCATGAAGCGCTCCTCTTTCTGGCTCAAGGCCGCCGCTGCCGCGGCCTCCCTAGCCGTGCTCGGAGTCGGCGCGGCCCTCGTCGCTCTGAAGGCATACTTCCCCGAGCCCGTCCTGCGCGAGCGCGTGCTCACCGCGGCGCGCCGCCAGCTCGGACGAGAGATGCGCCTGGAGCGCATCGGGCTCGGCCTGACCGGGCTCTCGCTTAAGGGCCTGGAGATTTCCGAGCGGCCGGACTTCAAGGCCGGGACCTTCGTGAGCGTCGAGACGTTCCATCTGCGCCCTAGTTGGCGGGCTCTGGCCAGGCGCCGGCTGGTCGTGGCCGCCGTCTCCGCCGCCGGGCTCAAGGTGAGAGTGGTCAAGGCCGCCGACGGCCGCTTCAATTATGAGACCCTGGCCTCCAGCGCTCCCGCCGCGGCCGCCCCGCAGAAAGCCTCGGAGGGCCCCGCGCCTGAATTGAGCGTGCGGCGCGCTCGGATCACCCGCGGCCTTATCGAGTACCGCGACGGGAAGGATTCCTGGACCCTCTCGGACCTTTCTATTTCCTTGGACGATTTCAGCCTGGCCGAATCTTTCGATCTGGACGCCTCGTTCCACGTGCGCGGCCAGGCGGCGGAGCGCCCGGTCGATGCGTCCGTGGTCTTGGTCGGGAGCGTGGATCCGGCCAAAGGCGACCGCAAGGGCTTCAAGACCGCGATCAAACGTCTCGTCGTGGAGCAGGACGGACTGAAACTCTCGGCCTCCGGCCGCGTCGCCGACCTCAGCCTGCCCGACCTCGCCTTCGACGCGGTCCTCTCGGCCTCGGGCAAGACCCTGCTCCAGGCCGAGGGGAAAGTGAAGCTCGACGCGGGGACCGCGGAGGCCGACGTCAAGGCCAAGACGCCGGGTCTCGACACGACCCTTCTCGCCAAGTTCCTCCCCAAGGCCGGCATACCGGCGCTCCAAATCCCGGCGGCCGAGGCTTCGGTCGCCGGCCGCTACGCGCCCGGCCAGGCGGACGTGCGTTTTCTGAGCTTAGCCTGGAGCGGGGGCCGGATGACGGCCTCCGGCTCGGCCCGAGGCCTCGGCACGTCCAAGCCCGTCTTCGACGGCAAGGCGTCTTGGGGCGTGGACGTTCCCGAGATCCCGCCTGGCCGCTATCCCTTCTTGAAGCTGCCGCCCAAGGCCTGGGTTCCGGCGACCCGCTTGGAGGGAGAGGCATCCCTTTCCGGCGAGGACTTGCGCGTCCAGTCTCTGAAGGCCAAGCTCAAACAGGGAACGCTTTCTGTCTCGGGCGTGGTGCGCAGGCTCGGCTCCGCCAAGCCCGTCTTGGACCTGGCGGCCCTCATCGCACTGGACCTGCCGGCCTTCAAGATCTCAGACCTGCCCGTCGCGATCTCCGGCGTGCCGGCGTCCTTCTCCTTGCCCGCGGCGCGCTTGGAGGGAACCGTCCGCGTGTCCGGAGACGACGTGCGCCTGGAGAAGGTTTCGCTCAAGGCCAAGGAGGGCTCGGTGCGAGTCGACGGCACGCTGGCCAAGGCCTTGGCGGGGACTCCGCAGCCGGAGATCTCGGTCGAGGCGGATATGAATCTCCCGGCCTTGACCGACAAAGACCTTCCTTTCCCGGGCGTGCCCGCGGGGCTCCAGACTCCGCCCTCGCGCTGGGAGGCCCAGGTCGACTACTCGCCCAAGGCCGTGCGCGTGCGCAAGCTCCGTCTGGAGACGGGAAAGAACATCGTGGCGGTGGAGGGTTCCATCTCGGACCCAGGGGGTCGAGCCGCCTTCGACCTCCTGGTCAAATGCAAGAGCTTCGTCTTGGATGAACTGACCCGCTTGACGCCCCGGACGCGGGACATGAAGCTCGCCGGCTCGGGCTACTTCGCCCTCTCGGTCACCGGCCACAAGCTCAAGCCCGTCTATGCGGGCAAGCTCCAATTCAAGGACATCGCGGCCACGGTCGCGGGCCTGCCTTTGTCCGAGTTCACCGGCGCCGTCTCCTTCGACGAGCGCCGCGTCGACCTCCCCAACCTGAAGGGGAAGGTCGCCGACGGCTCCTTGCTCCTGGACCTGACCGTCAAGGCCTACTCCCGCGCGCCTGAGATCCAATTAGAGGCATCCCTGGACCGCTTCGACCTGGGCAAATATCTCGCGGCCAAGAACAAGGCCGCCTCCGAGAGACAGGCCGCCAAGGCGGCCAAGCCGGGCGCGACGCCTGAGGAGAAGACTTCGCCCCTTCGTACCCGCGGACGCTTCGAGATCGGCGCGCTGACGCATCCGAACGCCTCGGTCGAGAAGGTCAAGCTCACCTGGGACCTCACGGACATCACGCCCGACCTCAAGAGCCTGAACGGCGAAGCCAAGCTGGGCGTGGGGCCGGGGAAGATCCACGCCATCGGCGAGATGGCCACGCAGTCGAAGCTCGTGAAGATCCTGGTATTCCCTTTGCTCATCGTCCAGAAGCTGGGACGCGTCGGGGGGATCCGCCTATTCCCTGACTTCAATGACATCGTCCTGCGCCAGATCACGGGGGACTACGCCTTCAAGAACGGCGTGATGACCCTGCGCCAGTCCGAGATGGACTCGGACGCGGCTCGGGTGTCGGCCAAGGGAAGCATCGACCTTCCGCAAGAAGGTCTGGACCTGATCATAACCGCCCAGGTCGCCAACGTCGCTCCCATCGACGTCGCCGTGACCGGCGCCTTCTCCGATCCGAAGTCGAAGGTCAATCTCGGCAAATTCCTCGCCGACCCCGCCAAGCAATTGATCCAAGGCCTGCTGCGCAAATAAGAAGGGGGTCAGGCTTTCAAATCTTTCAAATGAGCCAGGAGACTATTTAGGCTTGGCGTAAATATCACGCAGAAGACGTTTGATCTGGCTAAATAAAGGTTGGCGGTCGTCCACCGCGTATTGGCATTCCGGGATCACTTCTTGCCCCTTGTCCGTCTGGAACGTGAACGTCAGCGCCTGTCCATCATAAGCCGAGGGGCAAGTCCCTTTGAACCCGACGGACTTTATCGACAGGAAGTTCGTCTTTTTGATCTGGGCAATCAACTGGGCAATGTCCTTGTGCGGCAATTGCCCCTCTCCCTTGACGTGCCAATGATCGCCCGTGCCTTCAGTCCAGGTGTATGCGCCGGCGGCGTTGATGCTCACTTCGCCGTAACAACCGCCGTAGGTACAGCGACCTCCGGTCGAAACGACCTTAACCAGCGCCCCCGACTTCTTGACCTCTTTGGCAAGAGCCTGCCCGGCAATGATGGGAGTGCAAAAATAGGGCAGAGCGGTGAGGATGGCGGTCAGGGATACAGCCCTTTTCTGCATGCGTTGTTTCCCTACTGGTTCTCGAAGTAGGCGGCGATCTCCGAGTTGATCTGGGCGGCGACCTTCTTGCCTATCTCGGTTTGGCTGCGGCGGACCGCTTCGTTGTAGTCTCCCGAGCCTTGGCGGTCGGTGACGTTGAACTGGGTGAAGATCTTGGAGGTTCGGCCGTCCCTGAGGGTGATCGTGGCCGTGGTCCTGGCCCATTTGATCCGGGCGTCGTTGCCTTGGAACGGGTTGGTCTCGACTTCTCCCTCGACGATGATGTCCGCCTTCTCGGAGGCCGATCCGGCCTTGGCCTGGATCCCGAATTGGCCCAGGCCTTTGACCACTCCCGTCACCACCTGCTTGCCCCCGCCGCGAGACGACGAGGCTGCAGGGGTCGCGCGCTCGGGGCTTCGCGCCGGCGGTTCGTCCGCCGGGGAGGGGGCTTGCGCCCGGGGAGAGGCGGCCGCCGCGCGGCCGGACATGGCCTCATCCATCGGCTTGACCTCGACGACGGTGATCCAGGTGTCGTGGTAATACCCCGAGATGTTGATCGCCGCGTAGACGTCGCCCTCGGGGCGCGGGAGCTTGGCCGAGATGAAGCGCGTGTCATAGGCCGGGGCGTAGTGCCCCACCTGGGTCTCGGTGTCCCCGCTGCCGCACTCCTCCTTGCTGCAGCTAAAGAGGATCTGGAAGCCGGCCTGCTTGAGAGCCGTCTCGTAGTTGCGCAGCAGCTCCAAGGTCGAACGCTCCGGCGGGTTTGAGTATTTCAGGCGCTCGATCTTTCCCTCCAGGGGGAGTTCCTTGGTGAACTTGTTGGCCCACATTTTGCCGGCGGGGAATTGGAACTCGTCGAACGCGACCGCCTTGCGGTCGTTGAGTTTGGAACCGGGGTAGACGGGAACCAGCGGATGATCCTGCGCCGACGCGGCGAGCGCAGAGAATAGCGCGCCGAGCGAGAGGGCCACCGAGATCGGCTTGAGTCGATTCATTTCCCCTCCTTGATGTCGACGATGACGTCGAGTTCCGAGACCGTCTTCGCCGCCTGGGCGCGCAGCGCGGCCTCATCGAAAGGGCTGGGGACGGTCTTGCCGCCGGCGTCCAGGACCCGGAGCTCCTCGTTTAATTGCGAACGGGCCTTGAGGATGGAAAGAAGCTTCATCGCGGCCTTGACCTTGCCCACCTTGTCGGAGGCCTGGTCCATCTGAGACTTCCACTGCTGGGCCTGCTTGTCGAATTCCTCGATCTTGTCTTTGACCGCGGCGAGCGCCTTGGAGCGGTCGAGCACCGCCAGGGCGTACTGCTGCATCGTGCCGCCGTCTTTCCAGTTCTCCACCACTTCGACGCCTTCGAGCGCCTTGCGCGAGGCGGTCCGCAGGCTCTGGGAGATGGCTTGGGAGAAAGAGTTCTCCGTCTTCGCCTCCTGCTTCGCGGTGCTCTCGGATTCGCTGAGATTCGTGGTCACGTCGACGAGAGTCGTGAAGATCTTAGAGATCTCCGAGCGGGCCCGGTCCGATGCGGTGGCGCGGTCGTCGCCCATGCCGACGCCGACGAGATAGTTCTCCCGAGGGTACTGGCGACTCGTGCCGTCCACCCAATCGGGCCTGGAGCCGGCCTTCGCTGCAGAGGCGCAGAGCATCACGGACAGCATGATCCAAAGTGTTCGTTTCATGGTTTCTCTCATCGAGTCGGTTCTTAGAGCGCCGTTCGGTCGTGAAGGTAGGTGCGGCCGCCTTGGCGGATGGTCACGTCCTTGAAGGTCCGGGTGGCGATGACGGCTCCCGTGGGGCCGTTGTAGCTCACGATCACATCGTGTTTGCCCGGCGGAAGCCGCAGACGGGCCATGCGGAACTGTGAGGGCAGCGTCGCCCAGGCGCGGGTGTCGGCGATCTCCGTGGCGGCCGCGACGGCGGAGCCGCCGGCCTGGGCGGCCAGGGCCTGCCAGGAATTGGCGCCGTACTTCTTCTTGACCGCGTCGGCGGCGGTCTTGGCGAGGATGAACTTGATGGTGGCGCGGGCGACGGCGCGGACCTTGATGAGGGCTTGGCGCTCGGCGAGGTCCTTCATGGCGATGGCGGAGACGTCCTCCATCAGCTGGGTGCCCGCCTTGCGTCCCGCGGCTTCCACCTGGGAGCCCGTGATCTGGAAGGGGTCTTGAATGTAGGCCGGGTAGGCCACGGTGACGGCGTTGCCGACAAGGCCGGCGCGCAGGGCGTTCTGGGCCTGGGCGGATTCCTTTTCGTCGTCTTTGCTGGCCTTGAGCGCGACGACCGCTTCGTTCCACGCGACCGAGAAGGACTTGCCGATCTTGCGGGGCGCCGTGCCGTTGAGGTGGATGAAGACCAGTTCCCCGCCGGCTTGCGCGTCGCCGGCGTCTAGGGGGAAGTTCGGCGCGGGGGTGCCGTAGGAGGCGGCGTAGAACTCGTAGACCTTCTTGGACTTGTTGAGCGAGATGCGGGCATCATCGCCTTTCCCATCGTCGGCGTACAGAAGGCTTGCCAGGTATTGGGCGAAGGCGTCGTCCTTGTACGCGGCGCTCGTCGCCCCGTAGACGTCGGCATACTCCTGCAGGAGGCGGGAGAGCTTGCGGATCTCGACGAGGGCGCCTTCGCGGTCGCCTTGGAAGAGGTAGTCGAGGGCGCGGTAGACGTTGACCAGGGCGCGCTCGAAACGCTCTCCCGCGTATTCGGTCGTATTGTCATTGAGGAGGAGGGTCCCCGCGGCCTTGGAGACGCTCTTGGTGTAGAGCTCCTCCATGCGCGTCTCGGCGACCGCGAAGCTCTGATCGCTTTCCTTATATTTGCCTCCGTCGTGCTGAACAGCGCCGAGGTCGAGGTAGTAGAGGACCTGATTTTTCTTGCCGTACGAGCCCAGCTTCTCCTGCTGGATGCGCGCTTCGGCCCCCGTGAAGTCGCGCGCCGAGATCAAGGCGTTGACTTCCTTGCGCATCGAGCCGGAGGGACCGCCGCAGGCGGCCAAGAGGCAGGCCAGGCAAACGACGGCCCCGCCTCTCGCCAACGAGAGACGGGGCCGTCCGATACCCATGGCTCTTACCAAGACGCCCGGGCTTTCGTGACGTACTTCTTGAGCTTCTTCTGGCCGTTCCAGGCGATCTGGTGGGTCTTCATGTTCAGAAGTTTGAGGTTGGTCTGATAGAATACGACGGCCTTCCCGCCCTCGGAGTCGACGATCTGGTTGATCGCTCCGCTGAGCATGAAGTCCGCCCCCGTCTCCTGGCCGTGGGCCTTGCGCGTCTCCTCGGAGGAGTTCGTGTCCTGGTCCATCCGCTCTTCACGGACTTCGCCGCGCTCTCCCTTCGAGGCGACGAACTCCACCTTGCCCGAGTTGATGAGCGACCTCTGCAGGTCCTCGACGAAGGTTTCCGTGGCGATGTGCTCCTGGGACTGGTTCTTCACCGTCCCCACGATCACCGTCGGATTCTTCCCGATCTCGGACTGGGCCTTGGCGTACCACGGCCGCGACAGGCAGTCGGAAATCATCTCTTCGGCCACCAGGCGCGAATCCGTGTCGTTCCAGCGGCCGCTGACGTCCTTGACCTCGCCGGCGTCCATGCGCTGGACCGAGGTCCCGCCGCAGGCCGACATCGCCAGGGCCGCGATGAGCGCGGCGCTCCAAGCTGTCAGGCGCATGTCAGTGCTTGGCTTCTTCGGCCGCGAGTTCGTCGAACGCCTTCTCGGCGTTGGCTTTCACGTAGTCCCGGACCTTACTGTCGAGATCCTTGGACTCGTTGAGGCTTTGCTGGACGGCCGCCATGTCGAGCTTGATGAGGGAGAACATCGTGCCGTCGGACGGGTCCTTCCAGTGGTCGACCGGCAGGGCGCCGTGGAGGGTGAACTTGGCGAAGTTCTTCATCGTCGAGGAGACCATCTGCTCCTCGCTCGACTTCGTCATGTCGCCGGCGGTGACCGAGGCCATGTAGTCCTTCGTCAGCGTCGTGACGTAGGAGTTCATGATCTTGGCGATCTCGGCGCGGCCGCGGTCGTCCGAGGCGGTGACGGAGAGCGCGCGGTTGCGGATGCCCTGGGCGATGCCGACGCCGTAGAAGACCTGCTTGCCCGCGGAATCCTTGAAGGCGCCGGAGCCTTTGTTGACCCACTCAGGGGCGTTGCTGGCGATAGGCGAAGAGGGTGGGGCTTTGCCCGCGCAGGCGGCGAGAGCGGCGGCGGCGGCGAGGGCCAGGACGGCGGCCGTCAAACGGTTCATGTTCATTGCTCCTCCTGAGTAGGGCGGCATGCCCTTCGTTGCCCGGAGTCTATCAAGCCGCGTTCGGACTGTCAAGGATTCGAATTTAGTAGGATGGCGGCATGGCGACTCCTGACGAGACGAATCTGATCTGGCTCGACCTCGAGATGACGGGCCTGGAGCCGGAGAAGGACGTCATCCTCGAGATCGCCACGATCGTCACAGACGGCGAGCTCAAGGTCCTCGCCGAGGGGCCGTGCCTGGCCGTCCACCAGTCCGACGAGGTCCTCGACGGCATGGACCCCTGGTGCGTCGACCAGCACGGCAAGTCGGGCCTGACCCAGCGCTGCCGCGAGTCGAGATACTCCGTCTTGGACGCCCAAGCGCGCACCCTCGAGTTCCTGTCGTCGTGGTGCGAGCCCGGCAAGTCGCCCCTCTGCGGCAATACCATCGGCCAGGACCGCCGCTTCCTGGTCAAGTACATGCCCCGCCTGAGCGACTTCTTCCACTACCGTTCCATCGACGTCTCTTCTATAAAGGAACTGGTCCAGCGCTGGTATCCCGACTCGAAGTACGTTTACTCAAAATCGAAGCAGCATCTATCCCTGGCGGACGTGCACGAATCGATCGAGGAGCTGCGCCACTATCGCAAGACCGTCTTCAAATAGTACGCCCGCGCGCTCCGTGCAAGATCGTGAGGATGACGAGACGTTCCTCTTCTGCTCGATATGAAATGAGATAGGGAGTGCCGGGTATGAGAAGTTCCCTCGTCCCGTGTTTTCTCCCGCCATGGCCCAAGCGCGGATGGCGCGCCAACCCTGAGGCGCTGGCCACAATCTTGACGGCGATGCGCCGAGCAGCCTCGGGCTTGTCCCGTTGGATGTATCGGCGGATCTCGGTCAGTTGGGCTATGGCCGTCGGCGACCAGATTATTTGCACGCTGGGGGCGGCAGTTCGCGGTCTGAGCCCCAAGACAGCAGCCAGCGGGCCACCTTGTCGTGGGGCACGAAGAGACCTGCCTCGACGTCATGCTCAGCCTGATCCAACAGAGCGGCGTAACTCTCTTGATCCGCCACATAATTCTCGACCGCGTCCGCCGCAAGCCATGAGCGGGTGCGATTGATGGTCTTCGCCAGCTTGTCGAGTCGGTGCTTCAACGCGACAGGGACGCGAATGGTCAGAGTGGTCGTTCCGTTCATTGTGTGTTTTCCTGTGTACAGGATAGCACAACAGAGTTGGAATCGCAAGGGTCTTGTCTTCCCCTGTCTGCCTTGTCCGAGGTTCAGGGGCTTCTGTAGAAGACGTGCTAGAAGACTCGTCGGGTCCAGGCCAGGCGCGCGCGGTGGCGGTCGGAGAAGGGGCGGACCGCGACGCCGCCGGCTGCGGCGTCGATGATGGTCGACTCGTCGACGTAGATCGCGACATGGGAGACGCGGGACCGTTCATCGTTCCAGAGGAAGATTAGGTCTCCCGGTCGGAGAGGCTCGTCAGGCCCGAGGCGGCGGCCGGCGGTCTCGGCTTGCCGCTGGACGTTCGAGTTCAGCCTGATTCCAAAACCGTAGTTGTAGACCCAAGCGGTGAAGTTCGAGCAATCCAATCCGCCCATGGCGGGGATATGTCTGTGCAGATAGGGGAGGCCGACGTATTTCAGCGCGACGGCCACGACGCGGTCCCTCAGCCAGGAAACGCCGTCGTCAGCGTCCGGCGCCTGGGCCGGCGGATATGGCAGAGCGTGAGGCCCCCAGTGGCCGCAGCAGCTCTCCCATTGATCTCGGGGGATCTCGGTCTGAGGGAGGCTGTCCCGCCACGGGAAGTCCGCCGAGAGAGACTTGCGATAGCCGCCGAGGGAGCTGATTTGCGGGAACGCCACGGCTCCTGGCGCGAGCGGCGATCCGTCGAAAAACGCCCTCAGCGCAGTCGCCGCGACCCCGTCGCCCGCCGGCAGGCGCGGCGCGCAGATCGGAACGGATAGCCCGAGCGCCAGAGCGAGGATCATGATGCTCGGATGGGCTCTGCCGGTTAATTCCCTTCGGACTTGCGGCTGTGCCCGCCGATGCCTTCGCAGCCGCACTCGTCGGGGTGCGGCTGGCCGTCTTTCCAGCCGTTCTTCTCGAGTTCGCTCTTGACCCAGCAGGGATAGCAGAGCATAAGGCGGTTGATCGGCTTGTTCTCGCCGCAGCGGCGGCAGAGGCCGCGGGAGGGGGGCTTCTTCTGGGAGAGTTTACGCAAATCGGCCTCTTCTTCCGGCTTCTCTTTAGGGAGGGGCTCGACCGGCGGGTTTGCGATCACGAGTTCTTCGATGAGCGTCTTGGTCATGTTCCTACACCTCGGTTGCAGCGTTTGCACCAGCCCCCGATCTTGGCGCTCTGGGTGCGGCGGGTCAGATGGACGGCGTCTCGGCAGCCGGGGCAGAGAACCGACACGCCGGTCGCCTCGATCCTGGGATAGTCCTTTTCGAAGGCTTCATGCGAGCCGTGGCGCGGTTGGATCCATTGGCCGGGCTTGATCATGCGCCTTCCTTCGCCTTGACGAGATTGACGATCTCATAGGGGAGGCCAAAGTGCTCTGTCTCGACGACCGTCTCGAGCTCCTCAACGCTCGCCACGCAGTAGCGGTCCTTGCAGAGGGTCACGACCTCCTGGACCAGTATCTCGGGGGCGGAGGCCCCGGAGGTCAGGCCCAGGGTCTTGACGCCCTCCAGCCATTCGTCCTTGATGTCCGCGGCCCGTTCGATGAGGTGGGATCTGATGCCCTTGGAGCGGGCGACCTCGCAGAGGCGGTTGGAGTTAGAGCTGTTCGGAGCGCCCAGCACGAGGAGGAGGTCCACCTGCGGAACGATGGCTTTGACCGCATTCTGGCGGTTCTGCGTCGCGTAGCAGATATCGTCCTTCTTGGGCGCCACCAGCTTGGGGAAGCGCCGCCTCAGCGCCGAGACGATCTCGCGAGTGTCGTCGAGCGACAGGGTGGTCTGCGTGAGATAGGCGACCTTGTCCGGCGTCGGGACGGAGATCGTCTCCGCCTCCTTGACGTTGCCGACGACGACCATGTGCTCGGGCGCTTCGCCCAGCGTCCCGATGGTTTCCACATGATCGCGGTGACCGATCAGGATGATGGTGTAGGCCTGCTTGGCCAGCGCGATGGCTTCGAGGTGGACCTTGGTCACCAGCGGGCAGGTCGCGTCGATGATCTTGAACCTGCGCGACTTGGCCTCGGCGACGACGTCGGGACCGACGCCGTGCGCCGAGAAGATCAGCCAGGAGCCCTCGGGGACTTCGGAGAGCTCCTCGACGAAGACGGCCCCCTTCTTGTGCAGTTCCTCGACCACGTAGCGGTTGTGGATGATTTCATGGCGGACGTAGACCTTCCCGCCGCAGAGTACCAGGGCGCGCTCGACGACCTCGATGGCGCGCACCACGCCCGCGCAGAACCCGCGGACCTTGGCCAGCACGAGTTTGTCGACCGTGATCGTGGAAAGGGCTTTGGGGGGCATTATTCCTCCGTTGATCAGATGAGGGTTCTGGATTTCCCCGGGACCCAGGCGGCCACGCGCTGCGCGATCTTGTCGGCGCTGAGGCCCAAGGCGTCGTAGAGCAGGTGAGGCGCGCCGTGCTCCACGAAATGATCGGCAATGCCCAGGCGCAGGACTTCGGCGCGGCCTGGGGTCAGGGCCTCCAGCACGGCGGAGCCGAAGCCTCCCTGGAGCGCGTTGTCCTCGACGGTGACCAGGCGCGGGGTCTTGGAGGCGCACTCCTTGAGAAGTTCGACGTCCAAGGGCTTGACGAATCGCATGTTGACCACGCCGCAGGATATCCCTTGGTCTTCCAATAGTTGGGAGGCCTCCAGAGCCGGGTGCACGCGGTTTCCGACGGCGAGGATCGTCACGTCGCAGCCGTCCTTGAGGCGCACGCCCTTGCCGATGGGGAGTTCCTTGGCTTGGGCATCCATGGCCACGCCCACGCCCGAACCGCGCGGATAGCGGATGGAGACGGGTCCGTCGAAGCGCAGGGCGGTGCGAAGCATATGCTGAAGCTCGTTTTCGTCTGCGGGCGCCATGACGGTCATGCCGGGCAGCATCCGCAAGAGCGAGAAGTCGAAGACGCCGTGGTGGGTCGGGCCGTCCTCTCCGACGAGGCCTGCGCGATCGAGGCAGAGAATCACGGGAAGCTTCTGGAGGCAGACGTCATGCTCGACTTGGTCGTAGGCGCGCTGGATGAAGCTGGAGTAGACGGCCACGACGGGCTTGTAGCCCTCGCAGGCCAGGCCGGCGGCGAAGGTGACGCAATGCCCCTCGGCCAAGCCCACATCGAAGTAGCGACGCGGGAAGCGGTCGCGCAAGGCGTCGAGTCCCGTGCCCTCGGGCATGGCCGCCGTGATGCCGATGATGCGGGGGTCGGCCTCGGCCTCGCGCAGGAGGGCCTGGGAGAAGACCGCGGTGTAGGCGGGCGGCGGAGTCTTCGAGACGGGAGCTTTGAGAAACTGGCCCGTGGCCACGTCGAACTTGCCGGGCCCGTGCCAGGTGTAGGGGTCGGCCTCGGCTTGAGGGTAGCCCTTCCCCTTCTTGGTGACGCAGTGGACGAGGACTGGCCCCTTGAGCTGCTTGACGTGCTTGAAAACCTGGGCCAGCTGCTCGACGTCATGGCCGTCCACGGGCCCGAAATAGGAGAAGCCCATCTCCTCGAAGAGCATGCCGGGGAAGAGGAGGACCTTGGCGCGCTTGGCCACGCGCAGGATGGAGCCGCCCCAGAACTGGAAACGGGCCAGGAAGGTCTTGATGGAATGCTCCGCGTTGCGCACGGCGCCGAGGGTCAGCAATTTCGAGAGGAAGGCCCCGAGGGCGCCGACGCGGCTGGAGATGAACATCTGGTTGTCGTTGAGCACCACGATGAGGTCGGTCTGGACCTGTCCCGCGTTCTGCAGGCCCTCGTAGGACTCGCCGCCGGTCATGCACCCGTCGGAGACGATGGCCACGACCTTGTTCTTCTCGCCCTTGAGGTCGCGAGCGACCGCCATGCCGAGGGCCGCGGAGATGGCCGTAGATGCGTGCCCCGCCCCGAAGGCGTCGTATTCGCTTTCGCTGCGCTTGAGGAATCCCGAGAGGCCGCCGAACTGGCGGATGGTGCTCATGCGCCCGCGGCGCCCGGTCAGGACCTTGTGTCCGTAGGTCTGATGTCCGGTGTCCCAAACGAGCCGGTCTTTGGGCGTGTCGAAGGCGTAGTGGAGGGCGATGGTGATCTCGGTCGCGCCCAGGCTCGAGCCGAGGTGGCCGCCGAGCTTGGAGACGGTGTCGAGGATGAAGGCGCGCAGTTCGGAGGCGATCTGAGGAAGTTGTTCCACGGGGAGTTTTTTGAGATCCGCCGGTGAGTCGATCTTATTGAGCAGTTCCATGGTCATTTGTCCCGTTCGATGATGTAGTCGGCCAGTCTGTGGAGCAGCTCGGCCTTGGGGCCAAAGAGCTTCAGATGCGCGTGCGCCGCCCGGGCTAAAGCCCGGGCTTTACGATTAGCGCCATCCAGCCCATAGAGAGAGACGTAGGTCAGCTTGCCGTTGTCGCGGTCGCTGCCGAGCTTGCCCATCTTTTTTTTGTCGCCGATCACGTCGAGGACGTCGTCGGCGATCTGGAAGGACAGGCCCACGCACTCGCCATAGGCACGCAAGGCGCCGCGTTGGGCGTTGGAGGCGCCGGCCAGGACGGCGCCGGCGTCGAGACTGGCCGCGATGAGCGCGCCCGTCTTGCGGCGGTGTACGGCCTCGAGTATGCGCGCCGCCTTCCTACGGCGGCCGAGGCCTTCGGCGGCGAGGTCGGCGACCTGGCCGCCGACCATGCCTTCGCCGCCGGCGCCGTAGGCGATGAGGCGAATGAGTTCGGCGGCGGCTTCGCCGTCCAGCTTAAGCTCCGCCGCGTTTGCGGCCGCGGCCTCGAAGGCCTTGGTGAGAAGGCCGTCGCCGGCCAGGATAGCCATGGCCTCGCCGAAGATCTTATGGTTGGTCGGCTTGCCGCGGCGCAGATCGTCGTCATCCATCGCCGGCAGGTCGTCGTGGATGAGGGAATAGGTGTGGATCATCTCGAACGCGGCCGCCGTCTTGAGCGCCTTGCGCGGACGGAGGCCGCAGCACTCGGCGGCGGCCAGGACCAAGGTCGGCCGCAGGCGCTTGCCGCCCGCGAAGAGGGAGTAGCGCATCGCCTTACGCAGGTTCTCCGGGAGGTCGGGGGTTGGGGCGAGGAGTTTCTCCAGCATTTCCTCCACCCATTCGGCGTTCCTGTCCATCGCTCGGGCCAACGTCGAGTTCAAAGCGCCTCCAGGTAGGCCTTCAGGAATCTCGAGAGTTCTTTCATGCTCCGGGCGCAGCGCAGCCCGGTCCGGATCAAAAGCGGGAGTTCGGCCGTGTGCGCCAGGGCGTAGCGCGCCAGCGCGACGAAATCCTCGGACTCAGGGGCGTCCGAGGGGATCTCTTCGCCGATTTCGTCGAGCACGACGCGCAGGCCGATGACCGGGGTCTTGCCGCAGGCCCAGCGCCGGATCGCGGCGGTCTCCATGTCGCAGGCCAACACCCTGTGTTCGGTCCCCAGCTTTCGCTTCATTTCCGGCTTCAAAATGACGTTGGTGTGAAGTATTTTTCCGAAATGAAACGAACAACCAAGGCTTTGCGCGGTTTCTTTAAGAGGCGCGACGTATTCGAGTTCGACTTCATGCGCGTCGGCGACGATGTCCCCGGTCTTGACGCCCGGCTGCAGCGCCGCGCAGAGACCCGCGCTGAGGATGAGGCCATGATCGCCGGCCACGCAGTCGCGCTCCAGCCGATCGCGCGTCTTGAGCGCGCCCATCCCCGTTTTGAGCACGAGGACTCGGCGGCCGCAGGAGAGGCCCTCCCAGCGGTCCTCGCCCGAGGCCGGAAGCCCCAACGCCTTGGACAGGGGCTCGGCTTCCCAGCGCGTGGCTGCGATGATGAGCACCGGAGCGCGAGGCGGCGCCGTGCGGGATGTCTTGGGGGCATCGTCGGTCATGGAGTTCATGCGGCCGAGATCGCCTTCACGTAGCCGTTGGCCAGGAACCAGTCGGCGGCGTCCTTGAGCGCGGACTTCGCGGGACGGGGCGCGTAGCCGAGTTCGTCGGCGGCCTTGCGCGAGGAGAACCACATGTAGTGGCGGGCCATCCGGATGGCGTCGAGCGCAGCCATGGGCTCGGTCCCGCGCAGGCGGGCCAGGGCCGTATCGACGGCGCCGAAGGCGTAGGCCACGGCGTAGGGCGTCTTGAACCGCGGCGCGGGCTGTCCCGAAACCTCGGAGAGCAGGTCCAGGACCTGCTTGAGGGTCAGATTCTCCCCGCCCAGGATGTATCTCTCGCCCAGACGGCCCTTCGTCGCCGCCAGCCAATGGCCGAGCGCGACGTCGGACACGTGCACGATGTTGAGGCCCGTATCGATGTAGGAAGGCATCCGGCCCCTGAGAAAATCCACGACAAGCCTGCCCGTGGGCGTGGGCTTGATGTCGTAGGGGCCGATGGGCGCGGCGGGGTTGACGACCACGATCGGCAGGCCCTCTTGCGCGGCCAGGCGCCGGGCCAGGACGTCGGAGAGGTATTTCGATTTCTTATAGTCGGAGACCACCTCAGAAGCGGAGGAGTACTCATGCGTCTCATCGACGGGCATCTTATCGTGGGGGGGGGCGATGGCGGCCACGGAAGAGCAGTGCACGATCTTTTCCGCTCCGGCCTTGGCAGCCGCACGGATGACGGCCTGCGTGCCGTCTACGTTCGCCCGGTACATATCGGACGGTTCGGGAGCCCATATGCGGTAGTCTGCCGCGACGTGGAAGACATAACGCGCGCCGGCGCAGCCGGCGCGCAGCGCTTCTTTATTTAAAAGGTCTCCTTCGATCAGTTCCACTTCCAGGCCGTTGAGATTCCGGCGGTCGGCATGCCTGCGCGCGAGGACCTTGACTCGCAGACCCTTCGACAGGAGTAGACGCGTCAGGCTCGCGCCGACGAACCCGGTGCCGCCGGTGAGGAAGGCCGAGTCCACGCTAGCCCCTGCTCCCGGCGGCTTGCTTCGGTCCCTTGATGGTGGCGAAGTCGTACGCCATCTCGATGAATTTCGAAAGGCTAGAGAAGCTTTCCTTGACGGCCGAGGGCTCGAAGCCGCAGTGCGTCATGCAGTTGGCGCATTTCGGATTGCCCGAGGCATGCCCGTACTTGGACCAGTCGGTGGTCTCCAGGAGTTCCTGGTAGGTCTTGGCGTAGCCCGCGTCGGCCATCAGGTAGCAAGGTTTCTGCCAGCCGAACACGTTGCGCAAGGGCAGGCCCCAGGGCGTGCAGTCGTAGTCGCGCTTTCCTTCGAGGAAGTCCAGGTAGAAAGGCGAGTGGTTGAAGACCCAGCCTTTCTTGCGCCTGCCCTTGAGCGCTTCGGCGAACCAGGCTTTCGTCTGCTCGTTCTTGAGGAAGCCGTCCTGCTTGGGCGCCTTCTCGTAGGCGTAGCCGGGGGAGATCATCATGCCGTCGACGCCCATGGCCATGTTCTCATCGAAGAAACGGCGGAATTCCTGGGCGTTCTCTCCCTGGAAGATGGTTGAGTTGGTCATCACTGTGAAGCCACGGGACTTGGCGAGCTTGATGGCCGAGATCGCGGTCTTGTAGACGCCCTCGCGGCAGACCATCCGGTCGTGGGTCTCTTCGAGACCGTCAAGATGAATCGAGAGGATCAGATAGGGCGACGGCTGAAAGCGATGGAGGTTCTTTTCGAGGAGAAGGGCGTTGGAGCAGAGGTAGACCACCTTCTTGCGCGCGACGAGGCCCGCGACGATCTGGTCGATTTCGGCGTGGACGAGAGGCTCTCCTCCGGCGACGGTCACGACGGGGGCGCCGCACTCCGACACGGAGTCGAAGCATTCCTGCGGACTCAGGCGTTTGCGCAGGATGTCGGTCGGGAACTGAATCTTGCCGCAGCCGGCGCACTCCAGGTTGCAGGCGAAGAGAGGCTCGAGCATCATGACGACCGGATACTTCTCCACGCCCTTCATGCGCTGGGTCACGAGGTATTTGAAGACCGCCAACTGCGCCTGCATGGACATGGCCATCTTTCGTTTCTCCTCTTTTAAGGTGGTTAAGGTGGGGTCAGGCTTTCAGTTCTTTCAAATACTTTGAGTATTTGAAAGAACTGAAAGCCTGACCCCATCTACCCATCTACATCTACATCTGCTGCTATCGCGCGCGGCCCTCGAGGAGGGCCGCGCGATAGTTTCCCAGCGCCTGCAGGGGAAAATAGTTGCGGTACATCGTGTACTCGAGATAGTAAACCTTCGGAAAGCCCGTCCCCGTGTATTCGGATTCGTCCCAGGCGCCGTCCGGGCGCTGGGTGGAAATCAAATATTCGATGCCTCGGCGGACGCCGTCGTCGTAGACGCTCGCGGCCATCAGGCCCATCAGGGCCCACGCCGTCTGGGCGGGGGTGGAAGGGCCGGCCCCCTTCTTGGAGGGATCGCAGTAGGTCTCGCAGGTCTCGCCCCAGCCGCCGTCGGGGCGCTGGACCGACTTGAGCCACGACACCGCCCGGCGCGCGCAGGGCCGGCTCATGTCCTCTCCGATGGCGGCCAGGCCCCGCAGGGCCTGCCAGGTGCCGTAGATGTAGTTGACTCCCCAGCGTCCGTACCAGGAGCCGTCGGGTTCCTGCTCGTCGATGATGAAGCGCACGGCCTTGGCGCAGGCGGGATAGCTCTGGTCGTAGCCGATAGATCCGAGGAGCTCCAGCACGCGCGCCGTGATGTCGGAGGTCGGCGGGTCGATCATCGCGTTGTGGTCGGCGAAGGGAATCTTGGTCAGGATGGCCTTGGTGTTCTCCTTATCGAAGGCCGCCCAGCCGCCGGTGGAGGCCTGCATCGACAAGATCCAGTTGAGCCCGCGCAGGAAAGATTTCTCTCGGATATGGGCGTTGGGCTCCCGCAAATTCACGTGGCGCAGGGCCAGGAGCACCATGGCGGTGTCATCCACGTCGGGGTAGAAGGCGTTGTTGAACTGGAAGTGCCAGCCGCCCGTGGGGCCGGCTGCGTTGGTGAAGGCCCAGTCGCCGCGGGTCTTGATCTCCTTAGAGATCACCCACTGGCAGGCTTGGGCAAGGGCTGGGTGAGAACGATCCAGGCCGGACTCCGCCAGCGCGATCACGGAGATGGCCGTATCCCACACGGGAGAGCGGCAGGGCTGGAATCGGGTGTGGTCCGTGCCGGGAACCTCGAGCCGGTCGAGTTCCCGCAGCTGGGCCACCAGACGGGGGTCCGTGTCCGGATAGCCGAGGCACTTCATGGCCAGAATGGTGTTGGCGATGCCGGGATAGATGGCGCCGAGCCCGTCGCAGTCCTGCACGCGCTCGAGCATCCAGTCCTCGGCCAGGCGCAGGGACCAGACTCGGATCCAGTGTTCGCCCTTGCCCTCCATCAGCTTGAAGAACTTGTCCCACATGAGGAAGAAGGTGCTCCACGACAACAGGCCGTGGGGAGGGACCACTTCGGCAAGGGGGATATGGCGCCGGTGGTCGGCAAAAAGTTCATCGATGCGGGCGTGCGGCGGGCAGGGGATGGCGGGCTGGGTCGCCCAGACGATGGACAGAGGCACGACGATCGAGCGGGTCCAGGCCGACATTTCGTAGAGATTGAAGTAGAACCAGTTCGGGAAGAGCATGATCTCCGGCGGGATGGAGGGCACGCCGCGCCAATCGTACTGCCCGAACATGGCCAGATAGAACTTGGAGTAAGTATTGACCTTATGGATGCCTCCCAGGGCCTTGATGCGTTTGCGCGCGGCCTCCAGGCGAGGCTCGTGGGGGGAGTGGCCCGCGAACTTGAGCGCCCAGTAGGCCTTGACCGTGGCGGAGATCTCCGAAGGGCCGTTGCGATAGATCGGCCAGCCGCCGTCCGGGTTCTGCTCGTTGAGGAGGTGGTTGGCCAGGCGCCGGATCTTGATTGAATTGCCTCGACCGAGGAAATTCAGCAGCATGACGGTGTCGGAATCGATGGTCGTGTCGCCGAAGAGGGGGGCGCACCAGTAGCCGTCCTCGGGGTTCTGGAGGCGCAGGACCGCATCCTGGGAGCGGGAGATGGCGTCGCGCAGGGGCTCGGGAATTTCCTTGGAGGAACCTGAGTCCATCTCGGGGCGGATTTGGTCGGCCCAGTCCTGGGGCTTGCGATAGCGGCCTGCCTCGCTCAGCCAGCCTGCCACCAGATTCTTGATCATGTTAGGTAAGAATTATACCACACGCCCTCATTGCCAAGCATGGACAAAACGAATCCCAATGAGGCATAATCCACCGGAATTGCAATATTGATCCAGATCCAACTCAGGAGCCGCCATGACCTCTCGTCGGTCTGCCCCCGCCTTTGCGATCATCGCTTTGCTCGTCGCAGCCTGCGGTCCCAAGGAGAAGGCGTTCAAGATCGCCGTCGCCGTCCCCTTGACGGGCGACATGGGAACGGAGGGGCAGGGCCTGCGCCGGGCCGTCGAGATGGCCGTCGAGGAGGCCAACACGGCTCAACGCTTCCCGTATAAGCTCGCCGCGGTCCCTTTCGACGACCGCGCCGACCCCAAGGAAGCGGTCAACGTCGCCAACCTCATCATCTCCGATCCCCGCATCATCGCCGTGGTCGGTCACTACAACTCCGGCTGCGCCATCCCGGCCGCCAAGGTCTACGCGCGCGCGCCCGTCGCCATGATTTCGCCGGCCGCGACCAACCCGGAGGTCACGGCCCAGCAGCTCTCCCCGGACTGGATAGGCCCCAAGATGGTCTTCCGGGTCGTGCCGACCGACGACGTCCAGGGCGCCTACGCCGCCGAGTTCACCTACCGCAAGCTCGGCAAGCGCCGGATGTCCCTCCTTCACGACAAGACCCCCTACGGCCAGGGCCTCGCCGAGCAGTTCAAAAAGACCTTCCTCCAACTGGGGGGGGATATCGTCACGGAGGACGGCGTGGCCGTCGGCGACAAGGACTTCAAGGCCCTTCTCACGAAGATCAAGGGCTCCGTCAAAAAGACCGAAGGCCTCTACTTCGGCGGCCTCTACACCGAGGCGGGACTCCTCCTCAAGCAGATGCGGGAACTGGATATGAAGGACCCCTTCGTCTTCATTTCCGGCGACGGATCCAAGACCTCGGGCCTCTTCGAAGTGGCGGGGGAGTCGGCCGACGGGGCGTATCTCTCCATCGTGGGCGTGCCGGTCGAGGACCTGCCCAGCGCCGCGAAATTCATGGCGGACTACAAGAAGCGCTGGACAGGCTCCGGCGAGGAACTTAAGCCTTTCGACCACTTCGGCTACGAGGCCGCGCGCATCATCTTCGCCGCCATGGAAAAGGGCGCGACGAACCGCGCCCAGATGATCGAGGAACTGCGCAAGACCGACTTCACGGGCGCGCTGGGCCTGACCCGCTTCGACGCGAAAGGCGACACCCTCAACAAGATCGTCACCATGACCCGCGCGAAGTCGAAGGGCCGTTCCTTCGACTCGATCCGCTGAGCCGTGCTCGCGCAACAGATCCTCAACGCCCTGACGCTGGGAGCCATCTACTCCCTGATCGCGCTGGGCTACACGTTGGTCTACGGCATACTCGCGATGATCAACTTCGCCCACTCCGAGGTGCTGATGCTGGGAGCCTTCACGGCTCTGGGCCTGGCGACGTTCGCGCCGGCGGCCTTCGGGTCGGGCCCGTCGGCCCTGGCCGCGATGTTCGTCGCCGGCATGGCCGCGGCGGGCCTCGTCAACGTCGTCGTCGAGCGCTTCGCCTACCGCCCTCTGCGCGCCGTCTCCCGCTTGGCACCCCTCATCTCCGCGATCGGAGTCTCCATCGTCCTCCAGAACGGCGTCTTCCTCTGGATCAGCACCCAGTCTTTGTCCTTCCCCCGGCCGGTGGTCATCGGTCAGATCTCCCTGTTCGGGGCGAGCGTCAGTTCCCTCCAACTCGTCATCCTGGGCGCGGCCCTCGGACTCATGGGCCTGCTCCATTTCTTCGTCGAGAGCACGAAGATGGGCAAGGCGATGCGCGCCTGCGCCGACGACATCTCGACGGCCGGACTCATGGGCATCGACGCCGACCGCGTCATCGCCGTCACCTTCTTCGTGGGCGGCGCCCTGGGAGGGGCGGCCGGCGTGCTCTATGGGATGAACTACGGCTCCATCAAGTACAATCTGGGCTTCCTGCCCGGCGCCAAGGCCTTCACCGCAGCCGTGCTGGGCGGCATCGGCAACATCCGCGGGGCGGTCCTGGGGGGCTTCATCTTGGGCTTGCTCGAGGTGCTGGCCTGCGGCTACATCCCGGACGGCGCGCAATGGCGCGACGTCATCGCCTTCACGGTCCTCATCGTCGTGCTCCTGGTGCGCCCTTCGGGCTTGCTGGGCGAGAAGATGGCGGAGAAAGTCTAAATGAAGAAGCTCCTGGGTTCGCGCTGGGCGCTCGGGGCCGCCCTCGCGGCGGCCGCCGCATTCCCGTTCCTGGCCCAGGCGGTCGAGCAGCCCTACCTCGTGCGCGTGGCGGGCGTGATCGGGCTCTTCATGATCCTGGGCCTCGGGCTCAACTTCACCCTGGGCTACGCGGGGCTCTTCGACCTGGGCTTCATCTCTTTTTACGCCATCGGGGCCTACACCACGGCCATCGCCATGCGCGCCCATGTCCCGGCTCCGCTGGCCATCGTCCTGGCGGTCGCCATCACCCTGGCCATGCGCGCCCTGCTCGGCCTGACCATCCTGCGCCTGCGCGGAGACTACCTCGCCGTGGTCACCATGGGATTCGGGGAGATCGCGCGCTTGGTCATCAACAACCTCGACTCACTGACCAACGGCCCCAAGGGCATGCAGGTGCGTCCCTGGCGGCCTCTCGCCTGCATTTCCCCGGACCCCAACGTCCAATACTACCTCCTGATCCTCGCGGGCGTCTCCTTGGCCGTCGTCGCGTCCCGGCGCATAGAGTCCTCCCGCGTGGGCCGGGCCTGGGTCGCCATCCGCGAAGACGAGGTCGCCGCCCGCCTGTCAGGCATCCCGGTCCGGGAGTACAAGCTCCTGGCCTTCACCCTCTCGGCGGCCTTTGCGGGACTGGCCGGCGCCCTCTTCGCGCTGTGGGAGCAGTTCGTCACCCCCGAGTCTTTCGTGTTCTGGGAGTCCGTCCTGGTCGTCTCCATCGTGGTCCTGGGCGGCATGGGCTCCATTGCGGGCGTGCTCCTGGGGGCGCTGATCCTGGTGGGCTTGCCGCCGCTCATGCAGTGGACCCTTTCGGCCGAGTGGATCAACTACCGCTACCTCTTCTTCGGCCTCATCCTGGTGTTGGCGACCTTGTTCCGTCCGCAGGGCCTGCTGCCTTCGGCGCGGCGCGAGTCGGAACTCTCCTCATGACCGGCCCAGGACCGGCCCTGCTGGAGGTCCGCGACCTTGCCCAGCACTTCGGCGGCTTGAAGGCCGTCGACTCGGTCAACCTCTCCATCCACGAGGGGGAGATCGTCAGCGTCATCGGGCCCAACGGCGCCGGCAAGACGACCTTCTTCAACGTGCTGACCGGCGTCTACCCGGGCACGCGCGGCGACATCCTCTTTGAAGGCCGGCCGATCCGCGGCCTGCCCAGCCACGATATCGTGGCCCGAGGCGTGGCGCGCACCTTCCAGAACATCCGCCTCTTCTCGTGCATGACCGCGCTCGAGAACGTGATGGTCGGCCGCCACTCGCGCACGAGCCAGTTCCTTCTGGGCCCGCTGCTGCGCACGCGGGCATACCGGGAGGAAGAGAGCGCCGTCGAGTCCCTGGCCAAGGAGTTTCTGGACTTCGTCGGCCTGCGCGCGCTTGGCAACGAGCTTGCCAAGAACCTGCCCTACGGGGCCCAGCGCAAGCTCGAGGTCGCCCGGGCCCTGGCCAGCGAACCGAAGCTCCTCATCCTCGATGAGCCGACGGCGGGCATGAACCAGACGGAATGCTCGGACCTTGTCGCCTTGGCGCGGCGGGTGCGCGAGCGGGGGGTGACGGTCCTCCTCATCGAGCACCAGATGAGGGTCGTCATGGACATTTCCGATCGCGTCTTCGTCTTCGACTACGGCGTCAAGATCGCCGAGGGCAAGCCGCGCCAAGTGGTCGCAGACGCGCGCGTCATCGAGGCCTACCTGGGCCGGGAGGGCGCGTGAGCGAGAAGGCCCCCGCGATGCTCTCGCTCGACGATGTCCACGCAATCTACGGCAAGAAGATCCGCGCGCTCAAGGGCGTGAGCCTCGAAGTCCGCGCGGGCGAGGTCGTCGCCCTCATCGGCAACAACGGCGCGGGCAAGACCACTATGATGAAGATCATCGCGGGCCTGCTCAAGCCCGAGAAGGGGAGGGTGACCTTTCAGGGCCGAGACCTCGCCGGACTGCCGCCCCACCGGATCATGCGCATGGGGCTTTCGCTGGTCCCTGAAGGACGGCGCATATTCCCGCGCCTGAGCGTGATGGAGAACCTCGAGATGGGCGCTTTCTGCCGGAGCGAGAAGGACCTGTCCCGCGAGTACGACCACGTCTTCCACCTCTTCCCGGTCCTCGGCAAGCGCCGCTGCCAGCTGGGCGGAACCCTCTCGGGCGGCGAACAGCAGATGCTGGCCATGGGCCGCGCGTTGATGGCCGCGCCCAAGCTCCTGATGCTCGACGAGCCCTCCATGGGCCTGGCGCCCGTGGTGGTCGATAAGATCTTCGAGATCATCGGGCTTATCAACAAAGAAGGCGTGACCGTCCTCCTCGTCGAGCAGAACGCCAAGCGCGCGCTGCGCGCCGCCGCGCGCGCCTATGTGCTGGAGACCGGGATGGTCGCGGTCGCGCAGGACGCCGCGACTCTCCTCAAGGACCCCGCCGTGCGCAAGGCTTACCTCGGCCTGGACTGATTCAGCGGGCGTCGGCCCGGGGAAGGAACAGTTCCAGCGTCGCGCCCTCGCCCGGGCGGCTGGAGACGGAGATCTTCCCGCCGCAGTGCGCGAGGATCTCCTGGATCGTCGACAGCCCCAGTCCCGTCCCCTTCCCCCGGGGCTTCGTGGTGAAGAAAGGCTCGAACATGCGGGCTTGGACGTCCGGCGGGATGCCGACTCCCGTGTCGCGGACGACGAGACGAGCGCCCGCCTCGGCCGGGAGCGTCTTGAGCGTGATGCTCCCTCCATCGGGCATGGCGTCCCGGGCGTTGACGACGAGGTTCAACAGGATCTGATCCAGACGTCCGGAGTCGAGCCTGACGCGTCCCAGCCCTTCGGCGAGGCTGACGGACAGGCGGATATTCTTGCGGAGCAGAAGGCGCAGCAGCCGCTCCATGCGGAGCACGACCTCGTTGAGGTCCGAGTCGCGCCGCTCGCCGGCGCCCTCGGGACGGCAAAGGTCGATCATGACCCGGACGAGCTCGGCGCCCCGCTGCGCCGCGTTGGTGATGTCCTCCAGATCGCGGGCCTGCTGAGCGCTCATCTCGCGATCCGCGGCCATCATGACGGCGCAGCCGCCGATGACGGAGAGGATGTTGTTGAAGTCATGCGCCACTCCGGCCAGGATGCGTCCGATCTGCGAGTCCATCTGCAAGCGGAGCAGCTTCACATGGAGGGCCTTCTGCGGCGTGATGTCGCTGGCGGCGAGGTAATAGAGCCCCATCGCGGGAGAGGCCGTCAGGCGCCAGAGGAGCCATTTCAGTTTGCCGTCCCGGCAGAGACAGCGGTTGACCAAGCAGGTCTCTCCGCCCTCGACGCTCGAGAGCTTCCTGAGGGTCTCTTGGACGTTCTCTCGGTCCTCCGGATGGACTAGATCGAGCAGCGGTCTGCCGAGGAGTTCGCCGGGAGCGCGGCCCAGGGTGCATTGCCAGGCGGGGTTGACCGTCCGGAGGAGTCCGTCGAAGCCCATGACGCCGAGCATGTCCGAGGAGAGCGCTAAGAGCCGCTCGGGGTCCGGGAGGCCCTCTGCGTTTTGGCCGGCCTTCTTCTGCGGGGGAGGCATGGGCGTCATCGTAGTCCTCCCCAATAGGGTAACCCCCGAACCTCAAAGGAACCTCGGAGACCTCGGACACACTCCTATATCTCCAGGGCGTAGCCCGCGCCCTTGTGAGCCTTGAGGCTCGTCCCCCAGCGGGGGCCGAGTTTGCGGCGCAGGGATGAGATCGTCGCGTCGATGAGGTGGTCCCAGCGTTCGGCCTCGTAGCCCCAGGCCGCTTCCCAGAGATAGACGCGGGAGTGGAGCATATTCGGCCTGCGCAGGAATATCTTGAAAAGGCACATCTCCTTGGGCGTCAGCCGGACGAGGCGTCCGTCCACGCGCAGGAGATCGGCCTCCTGGTCGAGTTCCAGTCCCGGGAAGCGGCTCACCAGATGCGAGTCGAAGGTCAGCGCGCGCCGCCGCGCCAGGCTGCGCAGGCGCGCAAGAAGGACCTTCTCGTCGAAGGGCTTGGCGAGATGGTCGTCGGCTCCCGACTCCAGGGCGAGGACCGTCTCGGCGGGAGAGGATCGGCCGGTGACCATGAGGATTCCCACCGAGCGGGTCTTGGCGCTGGCGCGCAGGGCCTTGGCGAGGCCGGCGCCCGAGATGCCCGGCAGGCCCCAATCGAGGACGACGATGTCCACCGGATCGAGGGCCAGCAGGCCCAGGGCTTGCTCCGCGTCCGGCACGACCGTCGCCGTGAAGCCCTCGTTTTGGAGACAGAGGAAGAATCTCTCATAGAAACGGCGCATCTCCTCGTCGTCGTCGACGGCCAGCACCCTCTGTCGTTCCATGGGCGTGATTATACGCAATTTACGGTTGACGGCGACGCCCGAACAAGGTATAGTCAGCAAACGCAGTAAAGAGAGTAAAAGGAGTAAAGAGAACATCCATGCCAGAGAAGACCTATACGACCCATGACATCGCCCGGTTCTGCGACGTGTATCCATCGAGCGTGGCCAAGTGGATCAACGACGGCGAGCTGCGATCCTATCAGACGGTGGGCGGGCATCACCGCGTGACCAGGGAAGACCTCGCCGTGTTCCTCCAGCGCCTGCGAATCGCGCTGCCTTCCGAACTCTCGTCCCTAATGAGGGTTCTGATCGTAGACGACGACGTGGAGGTCGCGCGGGTCCTCGAGGGGGCCTTCGGTCGTCCTCCCAAGCTTTTCCAGACGGAGGTCTGCCATGACGGCATAGAGGCCTTGATCCGCATCGGCCAGCAGCCGCCGGATCTGGTGATCCTCGACGTCGTGCTGCCGAAGATGGACGGCGTCCAGGTCTGTCGCGTGCTGAAAACAAAGCCCGAGACCCGAGGCATCAAGGTCATCGCCATCTCCGGCAGGAACACTCCTTCGACCGAAAAGAAGCTCGCCGAGGTCAAGGTCGACGCCTTCTTCCGCAAGCCCTTGGACCACGACGAACTCCTCGCCAAAGCCGCGGAACTGCTGAAGCTGGAGCAGGGAGTCTTCGCGCGCCGATGAACCCGATGCGGACGGCCGTGCTGGATCGCCCGGAAGCCCCCAGCGCTCCAGCCGTCGCGATCACGGCCGTCGGCCTTCTGCTCAAATATCTGGAGGCGGAAGGATCGCAGTGCATCTTCGGCCTCCCCGGGGGTCCCTTGATGCCGCTGTATGAGGCGCTCTTCGAGAGCGGACGGATCCGCCCGATCATCGCCAAGCATGAGGAGGGCGCGGCGTTCATGGCGGACGGCTACGCCCGGGTGAGCGGGCGCCTGGGGCTCTGCTGCACGACGGCGGGCCCCGGAGCCACCAATGCCCTGACCGCGATCGCCTGCGCCCACCGCGACTCGGTGCCGGTCTTGATCGTGACCGCCCAGGTCGCCACGGCGGCGTTCGGCAAGGCGGCGGCGCAGGAAAGCTCTCCTCTGGGCATCGATATCGTGGAGCTCTACAGAGCCGTCACCAAATGCAGCCTCATGCTCGTCGCTCCCGGGAAAATGGGCGACATGACGCGTTTCCTGCTGCGAAGAAGCCTCACCGGACGGCCGGGCCCCATCCACCTCAACGTTCCCGCCGACATGATGAAGCGCCCCGTGGCCGATGACGTGTGGCGTCCCGAGCAGTACCGTCCGCAGCCCGAACTCTTCGACCGCCACAGCGTGCGCGAGGCGGCGCATCTCCTCCTCGCCGCGCGCCGGCCCGCCATCCTGGCCGGCTACGGGGTCCACCTTGCGCGGGCTTACAAGGAGCTGAGGACTCTGGCCGAGCGCCTCGCCATCCCCGTGGCGACGACGCCGAAGGCCAAGGGCGTTTTCCCGGAGGACCATCCCCTTTCGCTGGGCGTCTTCGGCCTGGCCGGCTCGCCTCAGGCCGACGCGATCCTGCTCTCCGGCGAAACGGACCTCCTCTTGGTCGTCGGCAGCAGCCTGGGCGAGGCCTCCACCCACGCGTGGGACCCGCGCTTGGCCCAGGGCCGCTCCCTGCTGCAGATCGACGTCGACCCGACCGAGATCGGGAGGAACTATCCGGCGAGGGTGGGGCTGGTGGGCGACGCGAAGCGGATCATCATGGAGATCGGCTTTCAGCTTGAGCGCGAGGTCCAACGAATGGACCCGGGGCCGGATCTCGCCGCTCGTCTGATCGCGGTGCAGGACGTGAAGCGGACGCATCCCCGCTTCATCGACGCGGGCAGCATGGACGACGTCTCGCTCCCCTTGAAGCCTCAGCGCGTCGTCACAGAGATGCGCCGGGCACTGCCCGACGACGCCGTCCTCTTCGTCGACATCGGCAACGTCATGGCTTGGGCCATCCATTATTTCGAGGTCCGCCTGCCGGGGAGTTTCTTCATCAACATGGGCTTCGGTTCCATGGGCCACGGGGTGGCCGCCGCGATCGGCGGCAAGCTGGCCGCGCCGCATCGCCCCGTGGCCGCGCTGGTCGGCGACGGGGCCTTCGCCATGAACGGCATGGAAGTCCACACCGCCGTTGAAAACGACATCCCGGTCATCTGGGTGGTCTTGAACAACGGCGGATTCGGCATGGTCCATCTGGGCGAGACCCGGCAGTTCAAGGGCAAGTTCAACACCGGCCTCTTCCGCCGGCCGCTCGACATCGTCAAGATGGCCGAGGCCCTCGGGGCGCTGGCCTTCAAGGCGGAGCGTCCCGGCGAAGTTGAAAAGTTCATCCGCATGGGCCTGGCGGCCGACCGCCCGACCGTCATCGACGCCCGCATCGACGCGAACGCCTGCCCTCCCGCGGCCGTCCGGATCGAGACGCTGGAGCGGTTTTTTAATAAGGCATAATAGCGGCGATATGAAGATCGGCCGCTGCGTTCTTCTGCCGGCGGCGCTTGGACTCGTCTTGTCGCGGCAGGACGCGGCGGCCGCGCATCGGCCGAAGCGTCTCATCGTCTGCAACGACGTCGCGCCTCCGCCCACGCTTGACGCGCACAAGGAGTTTTCGCAGAAGAACCACATCATCAACCAGCAGATTTTCGAGGGTCTCGTCCGTTTTGATCCCGAAGGCCGAGTCGAGCCGGCGCTGGCCGTCTCGTGGGAGCGCCTCAGCCCGCTCAAGGTCCGCTTCCAACTGCGCAAAGGGGTGCGATTCCACAACGGCGAGCCCTTCGACGCGCAGGCCGCCCGCTTCTCGATCTCGCGGTTGCTCGACCCGAAAACCGGATTCCCCGGACGGGGGTTGTTCGACTCCATCGGGAAAGTCTCGGTCATCGACACGCAGACCATCGACATCGAGACCACGCGCCCGGACGGCCTGCTGCTCAACCGGCTGGCGTGGGGCTTGTTGATCGTTCCTCCCCGCTACCTCGGCGAGGTCGGGGAAGAACGCTTCGCGCGCGAGCCGGTGGGCACCGGGGCGTTTCGCTTCGGAAGTCGGGATCTCAGCCGCAGGATCGTGCTGGACGCCAATCGCGAGTATTGGATGAGCGGATATCCGAAGATCGATCAGCTCGTGTTTGCGTTCATCGAAAAGCCCCGTCAAATCGAGGCGCTCTTCAACGGAGAGATCAATCTGCTCTTCGATGTGCCCGGCACTCAAACGCAGGCCGTTCAGGCCCGGCGCGACACCAAAGTGCTCAAGGCGAAGATATTCTACACGCTCGCGCCGTCCCTGCGCTTCAATCGCGGCCCTCTCGGCAGCCGCGACGTCCGCCGGGCGCTCAACTACGGCGTGGACAAGGATTCCCTGATCAGATATGACCTCCTGGGCAACGGGATTCCTATCGCGACCTTGAGCATGCCGGGCGAGCCCGGGCACGACCCGGAGCTGAAGCCGTATCCTTATGATCCCCAAAAGGCGAAGGCGCTGCTCAAGCGCGCGGGGTATCCGCATGGTTTCGAGCTCAGCGCAATGGTCAACGAGAACGCCCTGCGACCGGCCAAGATCATCGCGGCGAATCTGCAGGATATCGGCGTGCGCTTCCACATCTCGACCATGACCGAGAGCCAGTTGGGCGCCTATTTCAGCAATCCCATTTTCGATCTCGCCGTCGGGGACGTCCCCGACACCATGGCGCACAGCTACTTCCTCCAGGCGCTCGTCATCTATTCCAAATCGCCCTTCAGCCTCGCCAAGGATGAGAAATTCGACGGGATGTTGGAGCAAATGACCGCGACCATCGACGAGAGCGAACGCGACCGCTTGGCGCGCGCGCTGGACCGTTATGTCCATGACGAGGCGCTCAGCATCTTCACCTATCAGCGCCTGCAGACCTGCGGCGTCAGGCGCGGCGTCGACTTCCACTCCTATGTCACGGGCATGCCTTATTTCTACGCCGCCGAGGTCCATGAAGACCGCTAAGTCTTCCGGCTCGGCCCGCATGCAGTCATTGCGCCGCTTGCCCCGTGAGCGCGTGGCGGGCGGCTTGACCCTGCGGTTTCTTCCCGTGCCGCGCGAACCCTACCGCGTCTGCCTGCTGCACGAGGCTCTGCCCCCTTTCTCGTCGACCCCGGCGCTGTATCATCGCTTCACCTCGGAGTTCGTGTTCGTCCTCAAGGGTTCGGCCACGGCCTATCTCGACGGCCGTCGAGCGCGCCTGCGGGCGGGGGACATGTTCGAGATACCGCCGGGGATGCAACATCAATTCGTGACGAGACGCAGCGGAGTCTCGGCGCTGTCCCTCTTTTCACCGCCGCTGGACCCGAGAAAACCCGACGCTTTCCCGGGGACGGATGCCGGAACCGGCGCTCGCGCGGCCAAGGACGCCATCAAACTGGAGAGAGCATGAATCGCGCGGCGTTGCTGGCCTATCAGGGGCCGGGCCTGACGGCCATGCTCTCTCACCCCATCGAGTTCTGGGGACAGAACCGTTTCGTGGGGTCGCGCACGACGCTCCAGTTGATCCATCGATTCTAATCGCCCTTGCGACTCCGTCGGCCCGCAGAAAAAATGAGACTCCGACTTCCCTCGCGCCTGTCGTGGAAGCTGCTCGCCAGCATTCTCCCGATCGTCATCCTGGGAGTGAGCGTGATCGTTTGGCTTCAATACAGCATGGCGCGTCGGGAACTGCTGAGCGCCGTCGACAAGGAGATGCAGTTCCTAGCGCAGCGCACGGCCGCCGGACTCGACGACTTCCTCGACCAGCGCCGCCGCGACTTGTTCACCCTCGCCGAGACCCCCCTCATCGCGGACTACTACCGCAACGTCGATTTCCAGCTCGACGACGAGGCCGAGGCCTATCGCAAAGAACTCGAGCGCTACCTGCGCAACTTCGCCGACCGCAACGGCGTCTACGCCCAGATCCTTTATCTCGACCGGCGGGGCCGCGAGGTCTGCGCGATACGCTCGCGTGCGCTCGCCTCTCGGCCGGCGCACGCGCGCGCCGACTATTTCATCAAGGCCCGCGCGGCCGGCCCCGGCGGGTGGTGGACCTCATCCATCGAGGCGCTCGAGGGAGAGGGGAGCGTCATCTATTTTTCCAAGCCCGTCCATGACGAACTCCGGCAGCTCAAAGGGGTCCTGGTCCTGTGCTACGATCTTGCGCAGCTGCGCGGCCTGCTGAGGAACGTCGAGATGGGACGGCGCGGTCGGGCCTATGTCCAGGCCTCCGATGGACGCCGCCTGGAGGCTCGCCCGCGCGAGGGAGGCGACTCCGGACTGCTCGTCGCGTCGAGTCTCCTGAGGCGTCGGCCCTGGGCCGTCATCGTCGAGGCGCCCCTGGAGGAGTTCCTCGGCCCTCTGCGCAAGGTCAAGAACGTGGCGCTCCTGACCTCCCTGCTGGGGCTCGCCGTCCTAGTCGCGATCCTCCTGCTTCTCGTGCGCTCCATCACCCGCCCCATCGCCGTCCTGGTCTCGGCCGCCCGCAAGATCGGCGAGGGCGATTTCGGCCACCGCATCCAGGAGGAGGGAACGGGCGAATTGAGGACGCTTTCGGATTCTTTCAACGAGATGGCCCGGCGCCTGGAGCAGAACCTGGAGCGCACCACGCAGCTCCAGTCGCAGCTGATCCAGGCCGAGAAACTCTCCGCGGTGGGACAGTTGATCTCCGCGGTCGCTCACGAGATCAGCAATCCTCTGCAGGCGATCTCGGGCTACGTGCAGAACGCCCTGCATGACGGCTGTCCGCCCCAGATGCAGGAGGACCTGACGCGGGTCTACCAGAACGTGTTCCGCTGCCGCAAGATCGTCGACAATCTTTTGTTCTTCGTCCGCCAAAGCGGGCGCGAGCGCAAGAAGGTCGATTTGAATAGAGCGGTCGACTCGGCTTTGGAACTGCTCGAATACCGCCTCGCCAAGACCGAGCGCGTCCTAGTGGAGAAGGCTCTCTCGAGCGAGCCCCCCGATATCATCGGCGACTTCCAGCAGGTCGTTCAGGTCCTGGTGAACCTCATCGGCAACGCCTGCGACGCCATGCGCGAGATGGCCCGCGCCCCGCAGGGCAAGAGGCTCTCGGTGAGAACCGGGAGCGACGGGCGCCGCGCGTTCATCGAGATTTCGGACAACGGCGGCGGCGTGGCGCCCGAGATCAAGGAAAAGATCTTCGAGCCGTTCTATACCACCAAGGAAGCGGGGCGCGGGACGGGGCTGGGCTTGTCCATCTGCCGGCAGATCCTGCGAGAGCACGGCGGCGACATCTCCTTGGAGAGCGGGGAAGGCCGGGGGAGCGTCTTCCGCGTGGAAATCCCCATCGCCGCCCAAAAAGACCTGGACCTGCTGGAGGCGGTCCAGGAGCCGGCGTCGTATCCGGCCGTGCCCGGCAAGCGCATCCTCGTCGCCGACGACGAGAAGGACATCGCGGAGCTCATCGCCCGCCTGCTGCGGGCGGACGGCGACGACGTCGAGATCGCGCGCGACGGCGGCGAGGCGCTGGCCCTCTTGGAGCGCAACGTCTACGACCTCGTCGTCTCGGACATGGCGATGGGGCACGCCACAGGGCCGGACCTCCACGCGCGACTGGCGCTGCAGGGGCGCCTGGAGTCTACGCGCATGCTCTTCGTGACCGGAGACATGCTCAACGCGAAGGTCTTGGATTTCTTCGACTCGACGAGTTCCGAATACCTGGTCAAGCCCTTCGACATCGACGACCTGCGCCAGAGCGTCCGGCGCCTTCTGGACGAGAAACCTTGACCGCACGGCGACAAAAATAACACCATAGTCGCATGGCAATGGTTCTTATAATAGAGGACGACGAGCTGGCGGCGAACATCATGCGCCAGCAACTCAAAGAGGACCGGCACGAGATCGTCTGGTCCCAAGATGGCTTGGAGGGACTCAAGGTGGCGCAGGAGAAGCGTCCCGACTTCATCATCCTGGACTACAACCTGCCCTCCGCCAACGGCGTGGCCGTGCTGAACAAGCTGCGCAACGATCCGGCCACGGCCTCCATCCCCGTCCTCCTCGTCTCCGCCATGGCCGAGAAGGATGTGACGGGCAAACTGCGCCGACAATTCATGGGGGTGACGTTCCTCCAGAAGCCGCTTGATTTCAAGCGCGTCCGGGCCCTCATCGCCGCCAAGAAAATCTGAGCCGGGGTAGCTCAACGGTAGAGCAATCGCTTCGTAAGCGATAGGTTGTGGGTTCGAATCCCATCCCCGGCTTTTTCGCGCGCTATGAGCCCAAGAGCTCGTGGATTTTTTCCAGGAAGACGCTCGGCGTAAAGGGCTTTTGCAGGAACGCGCTTTTGAGTTCCTCGTCGTCCAGTTGAAGGACGGGGTGCTCGGTGTAGCCCGAAATGTAGAGCACCGGGGTCGAGGGCCGCGCGTCCCGCACTTGCCGAGCCACCTCCAGGCCGCTGAGCTTGGGCATGACCATGTCGGTGACGAGCAGCCGGAGGGGCTCCTTCTCGCTCTCGCAGAGGGCGAGCGCCTCCAGGGGGTCTGCGGTGGCGATCACCGTGAAACCGTTCTGCGTCAAGATGCGGCGCGCCAGCTCCAGGACGGCGGGTTCGTCCTCGACGAGCAGGACCACACCCGCTCCCCGGGGGATATCCCGCTGGGGAGGCGCCGATTTGCCGTTCTCAGAGCGCTCGCCGGCCTTGGGCAGGTAGAGTCTAAAGATCGATCCATGCCCCTCCTCGCTGTCGACCGTGATGTGACCGCCGCTTTGAGCGATGATGCCGTAGACCGTGGCAAGGCCCAGTCCCGTCCCCTTGCCCAGCTCCTTGGTCGTGAAGAAAGGCTCGAAGAGATGCGCCTGCACTTCCGGGCTCATCCCGGCGCCGGTGTCGCTGAGCGTCAGCGTCACGTAAGACCCGGGGTGAGCGCGGTCGTCTCCAAGCTCGATGGCCGAGGTCTCGATGCTGATCTTTCCGCCCTTGGGCATGGCGTCCCTGGCGTTGAGGACCAAGTTCATGATGACCTGTTCGATCTGCCCCCGGTCCGCCCGGACGACCAGAGGCTGGTCCGAAAGCCGGAGCGACAGCTCGATGTTCTCTCTGATGAGCCGCCGCAGCATGCTCAGGATCTCTTGAACCACGATATTGAGGTCCAGGATCCTGGGCTGGAGCAACTGCTTGCGGCTGAATGCCAGGAGCTGATTCGTGAGGGCGGACGCGCGCTTGCCCGCGGCCTCGATTCCCAGCACGTCCGCCCGGTTCGGATCGTCGGGCTTGAGATTTTGCAGAAGAAAGGCGCTAAATCCCAGGATGGCGGTCATCAGATTGTTGAAGTCGTGGGCGATCCCGCCCGCGAGCTTGCCGACCGCATCCAATTTCTGAGCTTGGCGCAACTGAAGCTCCCGCTCGGCCAGGGCCGCCTCGATCCTGCGGCGCTCGGTGACGTCCCTGAGTATTCCAGTGAACGCGAATTGATCGTCCGCACGTGAGGAACTGATCGACAGTTCAAGGGGGAACGTCTCGCCGTTGCGGCGCCGGCCGTCGACCAATGTCACGCGGCCCAGAATGACGGACTGCTCCGTTCTCAAGTAGCGCTGGACTCCGCGTTCGTGGGCCTCGCGGTAGTGCGCCGGCATGAGCATCGTGACCGGCCGCCCCAGCATCTCGGGCCGCGCGTAGCCGAACATCTTCTCCGCGGCCCCGTTGAGATAGGAGATCCGGCCGTCCTGACCCATGACGATGATGGCATCGATGGCGTTCTCCATGATCTCATGATAGCGGCGTCCCATCTCGGTCGCGACACGGCTCATCCGTTCGCTTTCGGAAACGTCCTCCACCACGACCACCAGCCGTTCGTCTTCTTCAAGCCGCGTTCCCGCTATGGAGATCCGCAAGGACCGTTTCGAGCCGTCCTTCGCGGCCAGGTCCAGTTGGAGGCCGCGCTTGGGCAGGCCCGTGGAGAGGACATCGAGGACCGCCTCCTTAAGGCCCGCCACCGGCAGGAGTTCCGTCAGCGTGGGGCGGCGGGCGAGTTCCGCCTCGTCGACGCCGAAGGCCTCGCGGAAAGAGCGGTTCACCCGAAGCACATGGAGGTCTTCGCTCAGGGCGAGAAGACCCGCGGGCATGCTGGCGACGACGATCTCGGCGTGCTTGCGGCTCAGGTCCAGCGCGGCCAGGAGGCGCTGGATCCGTGAAGTCATCTCGTTGAAGGCATGGGCGAGATCCGACAATTCGTCCGTTGCCGAGACCTCGAGATGCGGGGTGAAGTCCCCGGAACCGATGCTCCTGGCCGCGGCGTGGATGCGCAGGAGGGGCCGGACGATGTAGCGCCGGGTGAGCAGGATGCCCGCCAGGAAGATGAGGCCGGTCAGCCCCGCGATGACTTGAAGCGTCATCAGCAGCTCGGCGCGCAGACGGCTGCTTCTCGCCTCGAAGACCGTGACGACCCGGTGCGACAGGTCCCGCAGATTCTCCATTTCCGGCCTGGCGCGGCGGTAGGCCGCCTGGAAGCGGAACTCCTTGCGCGACCGCTCGGCGATGGCGGCCAAGTCCGGTTGAAGCCTGCGCCACAGACCGCCTACCGCGGCCAGAGGGGCTGCGATTTCCACAGGAGGCGGGGCGAGCGTCTCGCCCAGGACGGAGCCTCCGCGCTCCATCGCGGCGAGCGCCTCATCGAAGGCCGCGATCCGATCTTGCAGGCCCGAGCGATCCTCCTCTTGGCCGACGGCCACCATGTTGACCCAATCGCGCATGCTCGCCGACAGCATCCTCTGGCGTCCGGCCACGTTCATGAAGTGGCTGTCCGTCTTGGTCCGATCCAGGAACCGCGTGACCAGGGGGATGGGCACGAGCGAGCCGACGAGCGGCAGCGCGAGGAGGAGCCCGATCTTCATGGTGAAGCTGAGCCGGACGCTCATGGATTCGATTATAATAATTATGGGCGCGCGGGGCCGCGTTCTCGGCGGATTTGCTAGGCTTTTCTCCCCATGAACGCGGCGCGGCGCTGGCTGCTGGTCGTCTGCCACTTCGTCTGCCCGCTCCTCTTCTTTACCAACCTCACGCGCAACCCCTACGTCACGCAGATCGCCCTCCTGCACGCGGGCGCGGCCCTGGCCCTGGCGGCCTGGGCGTGGACCGAGTCGGGGCGTGACGAGGGTTGGCGCCTGCCGCGCGTGCCGGTCGCCCTGCCGTTGGCGCTGTTCGCCGCGGCCTGGGCATTGAGCTGGCTGCGCGGCTACTTCGGCCACGCGCAGTTCTACCGCCCCGCCATCGCCGCGGAAGGCGCGCGCTCCGCGGTCTTCCTTCTGGTCGTCTGCGTGGGGACCTTCGTCGTCGCCGCGGCCGTCGCGGCGGATGACGACGCAGGCTCCGACGTCTCTCTGGGCGCCTGGATCGCCTTCGCCCTGGTCTGGGGCCTGCTCTGGACCGCCTTCCCGCAGGCGCGCGCGCGCCTGGCCGCGCGCCCCGAAGATTTCCGGGCGCTGGCCTGGGACCCGTACGGAGCTCTTCTCTGGGCCCTCGGCTTGGCCGGCGCCGGGTGGCTGACTCGCCGCGGCCGCGCCGCGGATTTCCTCCATCTCGCTTTCTGCGCGGGATTCTTGGCCTCGGCCTACGGCGTGCTGCAGTACTTCAACTGGGAGTGCGTCTGGCCCAGCGCGCTCAATCCGTACGGCGGCCGATGCGTCTCCACTTTCGGCAACCCGAACTTCCTGTCGAGCTACAACGTCGTGCTCATGCCGATGGCCTTGGCGCTCGCGATCGAGGAGCGCCGGCCGGCCCGGCGTTGGGCTTACGCGGGGCTCTTCCTCACGCTGGAGGCGGCCCTGCTCGCCACGCTGACGCGCTCCTCGTGGCTGGGAGCCGTCGTGGGCTGCGCGACATTGTCGCTCTCGCCGCGCCTGCGCGATCGGGCGCGCGAGCAGCCGCGCCCCTTGGGGCTTCTCGTCGGCGCGGCCGCGGCCATGGCGCTCCTCTGGCCCGCGAGCGCCCTCTCCACCGGCTACACGCCGACCGTCGTGGGCCGTCTCACCGAGGTCTCGACGTTCCTCGCGCGCGACGGCTCCTACAGCCCCCTGCATCAACGCGTCCTGATCTGGGCCTGCGCGTGGCTCATGGGCTCGGAGGCCCCGCTGCTGGGCAAGGGCGGGGGGCTCTTCGAGCTCTTCTATCCTTTCTATCAGGGCCATCTCATCCACGAGATCCCGTTCTTCCGCGGCATGCGCACGCACGCCAACAACGCCCACAACGAGATCCTCGAGATCTTCTCCCAGACGGGCCTCCTCGGATTGGGAGCCTTCGTCGCCTTCTGGGTCGTCTTCTTCTGGGCCGTGCGGCGATGGTCGGCGGGACGGCCCGGCAGGGACCCTCTCTGGGCGGGCGCCGCCTCAGGCTGCGCGGGGATGCTGGCCGACAACATGCTCAACGTCTCGCTGCACTTCGCCGTTCCGGCGTTCATGTTCTGGTGGACCGCGGGGACGGTGATGGGTCGCGGCGCGCGGCAGGCGCCGGAGCGCCTCGTCTGGAAGGCGCCCGCGGTCCTGCGTCGCGCGGCCGCCGCGGCCCTCGTGCTGGCGGCTCTGGCGGCCGCGTGGCTCCAGGTCCGGTTCTGGAATCGCGAGGCTTGGTATTTCGCGGGCTTCAAGCTGGTGCGCCAAAACAATCTGTCCGCCGGCATCCACGCGCTCGAGCGTTCCCGTTCCTGGGGTCCGCGCGAGGTGAACGCCCTCTACGAGTTGGGCAACGCTTATGCTCGCGCCGCGCGTCCCAACGACGCGGCCGAGGCCTATCGCGCCGCGCTCGACGCCAACGCAGGCTACGACGAGATCTTCTTCAACCTCGCCACCGTCTACGGCGGCCGGCTGGGACGTCCTGAACAAGCCCTGCCGCTCTATGAGACCGCCTGGGCGATCAACCCTCTCTCCGCCGATCTGCTCAACGGCCTGAGCGCCGCCTACCTCGGCGACCCCGGCCGGCACGCGGCCGACGCCCTCGCCCTGCTCCTGGAGGGGGTGAAGATATTCCCGGACAACCCGAACCACTGGAACAACCTCGGCTACGTCTTCACCCTCGGCCGACGCTGGGACGAGGCGCAGGCGGCCTACGAGAAGGCCCTGGCGATCTCGCCGGACCTGGCTCTGGCGGAACGAAACCTGGCGGCCCTCCCGGGGCAGTCCGGCCGCCCGCGCGCGCCTATCCTCGACGTCCTCTCCGATCTGCGTACCCTGGACGCGGCCGTCGCCCGCCGCGACTTCTCCGAGCGCACTCTGTCTTTGGCCGCCTCGGTCGCCCGCCGCGCCCCGACGGCGGCCAAGGCGCGCTTCATCAACGGCAGCCTCCTCCTCCTGCGCGGACGGGCCGCCGAGGCGATCCCGGAACTCGAAGCCGCCGCCCGCAAGGAGGGGGGGCGCGCCGCCGGGCGCGTCAACCTCGGGAAGGCCTACGCGGCCCTGGGCCGCGTCGCGGAGGCCGAGAAGCAATTCCGCCTGGCCCTGGGCGTGGAACCCGGCAACGCCTCGGCTCAGCAGGCCTTGCGTGAACTGGGACCGACGCGCTGAGCTATTTCGAGATGGCGGAAAGTCCGTAATAATTCAGCAATTGCGTTCTCGTATGCTCCTGCCTGCGCGGTCCTCCGTCCGGGGCGCATTGTATGATGTCTTTTAAAAAGATTATCATCGTAGCGGCGATCCTTGCCGTCCCTTGCGCTCGCGCGCAGGAGGATGATGGTTCGCGCGCCGGGTTAAGTCGCGCGATGAGCGTGGCGATACGCTTCTATGAGCAGGGCGAGGACGTGGAGGCGATGGACCGCTTCATGGAGATCATGACGAAAGGCGATCCCGCCGAGCGTTCGATGGCCAACGATTACCTCAACTTGATCAGCCATCGCATGAACACGGGCGGCGGAGCCGGCGGCAACCCCGCTCCGTCTCCGCGCAGAGTGAGGCTCGACTCCATCGACGCGCCCTCGCCCGCACCCGCGCCCTCGCTCGCGCCCGCACCCGCGCCCGCCGCCCGCGGCCCGCTCAGCGCGGCCCCGCGCGCGTCCCCAGACGACGATATGCCGGCCTCCAACAAGGCCGTCATGCGCAAGGAGATCCGCGCGCGCCTGCGCGCCGCCCAAGAGAAGAGCCTCTCGGACCTCAAGGCCGTCGAGCACGTGCGCACCGTGATGCGCGAGAACGGAGATCCCGAAGCCGTCGGCATCCCCTCGTCCATGCTCTTCCAGGCCGGCATCGCATTTCAGCGCGACGCCGGCCGCCTGCTCGATCCCCTGACCAAGCTGATCTTCGCCCTGGGCAGCACCCAGGTCCTGATCCTGCCCGAAGGCACGGCCCTGGGAGACGCCAAGGTCCTCGACATGCGCCGTACCATGGGCATCTCCGCGCACCTCTTCCAGGCGGGCGTGGCTCCGCCCCGCGTGCGCGTCAATCTCCTCAATACGCAGGTGGACATCCCCAAGGGTCTGCTGGATTTCAAGGGCGTGGTCATCGTTTTCCTATACAATCAACCCATGAACCTAGTCATCGAGAGCGCGATAGGCGACGAATTGGGCCCGCCCATTTCCCTCGGAGTCTATCCCCAGCAGATCCGACCCGGCCGCAACCAGGGCGCGATCTTCGAATTCTCGGTCTCGGACCCGCCCGCGGGCCTCGTCTCCTGGAAATTCCAGCTGCTCCAGCCCTCGCTCGGCGGCGCGGAGTCGGCGCCGCTCCAGGAGATCGTCGGCGGAGGGCCGGTCTTCCATCAGATATTCTGGAACGGCCGCCGGCACTACTTCGGCAACCCCCTGCCCGCCGGCCGCTACGAATGCGTCCTCTCCGCGCTGGACGCCAAGAACCGCTCGCGCACCCTGCACCGGTGGATATCGCTCCTCGAGGACGCGGGCGCGCCGGAGAAGCTTCTCGCGGCCGCGCAGCCGGAGCAGGCCGCCGGGACGGCCCCTTCCGCCGACCTCTCCGGCGACGAGTCCAAGCCTCTCGTGGCGGGCGTCAAGCCCTCGTTCGTCTCGACCACCATCACCGCACCCCCCAAGTCTGCGGCCCCATCCAGGCGCAAGATCGTCAAACGTCCCGTCCGCGCCAAGAAATCCGCGAAGGCCGACAAAGGAACGCAAGACAAGGAGACCTCGCCCAAGGTCTCGCCCGAGGATGTCGCCGCCGCGAAGCCGGTTTCCCCGGGGCGCTACGAACTCGCGTTCAACGCCGACACCCACACGATAACCCCCTTCTCCGAGAAAACCCTCGCCGCGGCCGCCGCGGAACTGGCCCACTACCCCCTGGAGGCGCTCAAGGTGGTCGGGCATGCGTCATCCGACGAGAAGGAGGGCGCCGCCCTGGCCGAACGCCGCGCCAAGATGGTCGCCGGTCTCCTGGTCAACCGATACCAGATCGAGCCGAAGAAGATCCAAATGTCTTCCTCCGCGTCAGGGGAAGGCGCCAAGGTCGAGATCATTATGAGCCGCAACGACTGAGATGTCGCGATTCGATCAACTCATCGAGCAGATTTCGTTCGGGACGACGAGCGCTCCCGCCGGGCCCTGCCTGGGGCTCTACCTGAGCCCCGAGGTCATCTATCTCTCCGAGACCCATCGCGAGAAGGGCGGTCGATTGGCGGTGGATCATCTCGTGCGCATCCCCATCCCCGCAGAGGGCAAGAACCCCGGCGCGACGGCCACGATGAACACGGACTTCCTGAGCGACCCGCTCAAGATCGCGGGGTTCCTCCGGCAGTCCATGTCGCAGATGCGCTGGAATTCCAAGAGCGTGCGCGTGACCCTCTCCCATCACCTGGGTCTGGTGCGCTATTTCTCCATGCCCGCCATGGAGCACCGATATCTGCACACGGCCGTACCTCTGGAAGCCAAGAAGCACATCCCGATCCCTTTTGACCTGCTGGCCCACGACTTCCAGGCCATACCCCTGCCGCCGGATGCCCAGGGCAAGGCGCGCCTGGGCGTGCTCATCATGGTGACCCAAAGGAAAAACATCGCCAACGTCCAGGGGCTTCTCAAGGCTCTGGGGCTCAAGCTCAAGACGCTCGAGGTCGCACCCTGCTCCGTTTTGCGGCTGTGGCAGGAGATCGACCCCGCCAAAGACGGGTTACCCTACCTCCATGTCCACATCGACGGCGCCAACGTCCGCGTGCTCGTCTGCGACCGGGGAACGCCCGTCTTCTTCCGGGAGGTTTTCCTGGGCGGCGCGGCGGCCCTTAGCGATCAGCGCAAGATCGACCTTTCCGGCTGTCTGTCTTTCGTGCGCAAACAACTCAATCTCGACGGCCTCTCCCATGTCAGGGTCAGCGGCGACACCGCGGCCCTCGAGGAACTGCGCGCCGCCTTCGCCGCCGAGACCGGCGTCGCAGCGGTCATCCAGGATACCCCGAAACTCCTCTCGGTCAAGAGCGGGGACTGGGGCGGCTACGCGTCCCTGGGAGCCTCGATGAGCGCTCCGCCCTCGGCAACCGCCGCCCTCGACCTCTGCGCCCAGGACCGAGTCACCGAGGAGGAGCGCGAGACGGCGCGGGACATCCTAATCGCCGGAGCCGCTTTCGCCCTCCTCTTCACCGGCCAGGGCCTGTACGAGTCGGCCGCCTACGCATACCGCGCGCGCGAACTGAGACAATACAAGATCGACCCCGACGTGGCCGCCCGCCTTTCGGGGATGTCCTCGGACGCAATCGAGGCGCAGATCAAGGACATGCAGTCTCAGACGGACCAACTGCGCAGGATCACGGGCTCGGGCGGCCCCAAGGTCACCCAGTTGCTCAAAGAGATCATCGAAGCGATGCCCGCCAACGTGTGGCTCGACAGAATCGATCTCAGCAACCCTCTCTCCTCGGAGTCTCGCCCCTATGAGATCACGCTCACCGGCCGCGCGCAAGACCGCACCGTGCCCGACGAGCAGGCTCTGGCCTTTAAATTCAAGGAAAACCTTCTCAAGGCGCCGATGCTGAGCAAGACCTTCGACGTCCAGATCTCCGTGCAGAAGTCCGGGAGCGACGACGCCGGCCAGTCGGGACTCGACCCCCAGGCCCTCGCCGCGAGTCTCGAAGAACGGACCAAGTTCTCTCTCAGCATCAGGAGCAAGCCCTAATGGCCGTCGAGATCAACGTCAAGCCTTATGTGGAGGCGATCATATCTGAAATCGGGATCGTCTCTCATACCTTGAAGACTAAGGGAATCAAGCGTTTCCAGCGCGCCTGCGTCGTGTCCGGCTTGATGATCTTCGTCTCGTACGCCGGCGTCTTCGCTCCTCACCAGAAGAAGAGCGCCCGTCTCAACTCCGAGATCCAGAAGGCCAAGACGCTGTCCGAGTTCGGCGCCCAGTACAAGACCATGTCCGAGCAACTCTCCGAAACTTACGCCCGCCTGCCCACGCTCGACGATAGGGATCAGTGGCTCTCCAATTCCGTGCGCGACTCCCTTAACGTCGCGGGGCTGGTCACGGACGACTTCCGTCCCGTGAACGAACAGGAGCAGAAAGGCCTTCTCTACCAGACTTCCAACGTCACGCTCAACATTCGCTTTTTCGAGTTATACGATTGGCTGCTGCGGCTGGAGAGCGCCCGGCCGATGATGCACATTCTTTCCGTTTCGCTCAGCAAGAAGGGCTCCATCGGCTACAACCGGGCGACCTGCGAAATCTCCACGGTCATCCCCAAGCAGAGGTATCGCTGATGGCCGCCACGGCAGCCGGCGCCAAGGCAGGACTCGGCTGGTTGATCCTCGCCGCGGCCCTCGCCGTGCCCGGCTTCCTCTTCTTTAATTGGTGGTCGAACCTGAAGGCCGAGCGCGACCGAGCGGTCTCCACCAAAGCCCGAGGCCGCATCCCCGAGGGGAACGTTTTCCAGACCGCTCCCGCGACGAGGAAGCCGGTCAACCCCCTGGCCGCCTCGACGGCCGCTCCGGCGACGGCGGCGCTCAAGGTCGCGCCCGTCGCGCCGCCGCCGCCCGCGGACGCCGCCGCGCCCCCGGCGGCGGTCCCCTCGGCGCCGCTCCCGGCGGCCGCCGACGTCGCGGTTTCTTCCTCGCCCGCCGCGACCATCGTCTTGCCCCGGGACCCCATGCTCTCTCCCCTGGACCTCGTCTATCTCCGCGAGGCGGAGATCGCCAAGGAGCGCGCGCGCCGGGAGATTGAGGAGGCGAACAGGCTCGCGAACCGTCCCCCCGTCAAGCGCGTGAAGCCGCCCGTCGAAAAAATGATCGAACTTCAGGGCATCGTCGCCACTCCCGGAGGAGTGAGTCTTGCTATAGTCAACGGCACGACCGTTTCCTCCGGCGAGAGCTTCTCGGTCGCAGGATACGACGGGAAGGTCCGCGTCCTCAAGATCTCCACGATGGGCGTCACCTTCGAGCACAAAAGACGGCGCTTCATGAAGAACGTGAACAACGAGTAAGGATCAGGAGGAGGCATCATGGTCTGCGACATTCAGGGACGCCGAAGCACCGCCCGGGCCGCGACGGCATCCGTCTTGGCCGCGGCGCTTGCGCTCGACGGGGCGCCGGCCTTCGCGCAGCGCCGTCGCGCCGAGCCCGAGGCCAACCCCAACTTCTCGGAGCAGATGAAAACGAAGTCCGACGGCGGGCCCGTGGGGGAGACTCCCGCCCCCGCCGAGCCTTCCGTCCAGGCGGGTGAGACCGGCGACGACAAACTCATCGAGTCGCGCTCCGCCCAGGGCGTGACCATCGGCGCGGCGACCCCGACCCAAGCGGTCGCGGCCGCTTCCGTGGCCCCTCTCGACACCCGCGTGACGGTGCGCGTCAAGGGAGCGCCGCTGGCGACCTTCCTCGACACCATCTCCGCCCAGGCGAAGGTCAACTTCATCATCACCGAGGGCCTGGATCAGAAGCGCGTCACGGCCTTCCTTCAGAACGTGACGGTCCGAGAGGCTCTCCAGGTCCTTCTGGAGATCAAGGGGCTGACCTACCAGCAGATCGGCAAGAGCAACACCTACGTCGTGACCCAGCGTTCCAAGCGGGCGGAGAACCGCATCACCCGCATCTACACCCTCTCCTATGTGCCTCTCATCCCACTCACGGCCGATGATATGGGGGAGAAGGACGTCCCTGGAGGTGAAAGCGGCGGAGGCGGAGGAGCAGGCAGCGAGAGCAAGCCCTGCGCGAACAAGAACCGGAAGATAGGCGTGGCCAAGGTGGTCTGCACGGTGCTTTCCAAGAGCGGCGACATCGAGCTTGAGCCCCGCACGAACGCCCTCATCGTCACGGACATCCCGGAGGTGTTCCCTCAGGTCGAGCAGATCATCGCGGAGCTCGACAAGAAGGCTCCGCAGGTGATGATCGAGGCGCAGATCGTCGAGATCGACTCCAACCGTTCCCGGGAACTGGGCTTCGAGTGGGGCGGCACCAACGGCGAGCTGGCCACCTTCACGGCCGGAGCGCGCGACACGAGCTTCCCGCTGAACGCGCCCACCAACCTCAACCGAACCAAGTTCTTCGACCCGCTCAACCCTGCGGGCGGCATCATCAGCGCGCTGGGCAGCAGCAGCGCCAGCGAAGACAGCAGCTCGACCTCCGGGTCCGGCGGCCTCGTGATCGCGCAGTACGGCTATCTCAAGACGAGCGTCCTGGACCTCAGCGCGCTCAAGATCACCCTGCGCGCCTTGGTCTCGCGCTCCGAGGCCCGCTTCCTCGGCAAGCCGAAGGTCCTGACTCTCAACAACAAGACCGCGAAGATCGAGATTTCAGCCAAGGAGGCCGTGGCCCTCCAGAGCCAGATACAGGGCGGCCAGGGCACGTCCCAGGCGACGACCTCGGCCGAACGCTTCGACACCGGCGTGGTCCTGAAGGTGACGCCCCAGGTGAACAAAGACGGCTACATCACCATGCTGGTCCAGCCCTCCTTCACGGATGTCCAGGAGGCGGAGATCTCGCTGCCGTCGAACCGAATCTTCAACCCCATCACGCGCGCGGCGTCGACTTTGGTCCGGATCAAGAACGCCCAGACCCTGGTCCTGGGCGGCTTGCTGCGGTCCACCGAGAACAAGGTCGTGCGCAAGGTCCCGTTCTTCGGTTACATACCGATCATCGGATGGCTGTTCACCAGCACCTCCAATCGGCGCAAGAACTCGGACCTGGTCATTTTCATCACGCCGACCATCGTCAGCGATTGAGGCTTGACAGGCTCCGTAGAGCGGCTATACTTCGGTTGCAGGGGGGTATAACCGCACATGTCCGAAAGCTTGGCTGATATGCTCGTGAACGCGGGCGTGCTGACGGAGGAACACCGCGAGAAGGCCGCCAAGGGGGCGGAGGAGATGAAAATTGCCTTCGCGGAAGCCGCGGTGAAGCTCTCCTACTGCACGGAAGACGCCATCGCGATCGTTTTGTCCAGGCATCACGGCATCCCTTACGCCTCCCGCGAAAACAAGATCCTCAAAGCCGAGAAGGGCCAGAATCTCGCCGAGATCGTCCCGGAGTCCTACGCCCGGGAGAACTTCCTCCTTCCGCTCTTCCAGGACGAGAATATCCTGGCCGTGGCCGTCTCGGACCCCGACAACGTCCTCATGATGGACAACCTCAAGCTCCTTACGGGCCTCACGATCCAGCCTTTCATCGCCGCCAAGACCCAGATCATCAAGGCCATCGACGAATTCTACCTCGAAGGCAGCGTCATCGACCGCACGCTCAAGACCCAGAAGGAGGGGGGCGCAGAAGAGATCTCCGAGACCTCGGTCATGGGCGATGAGCGTCTCAACCTCGACCAGATCGTCGCGGACGCGCACGGCGCCCAGGCCGTCTCGCTGGTCAATGCGGTGCTCAAGCAGTCCATCCAGGAGCGCGCCTCGGACATCCACATCGAGCAGTTCGACGAGCGCATCGCCGTGCGCTTCCGCATCGACGGCAACCTCTACGAGCGCACGCCCCCGCCCAAGCAGATGTTCAGCGCCATCGTCTCTCGCCTGAAGATCCTCGCGAAGCTGGACATCGCCGAGAGGCGCCTGCCCCAGGACGGACAGTTCTCGATCAAGGTCCAGAACCGCGTCATCGACCTGCGCGTCTCGATCTGCCCGTGCGTCTTCGGCGAGAAGGTCGTCATGCGCTTGCTCGACAAGGGCGCCGTCGAGCTCGATATCAACAAGGTCGGCCTCGACGCCAAGCAGCGCGACGACATCCTCGAGGCGGCCCACGCGCCGCACGGCCTGTTCTTCATGACCGGCCCGACCGGTTCCGGCAAGACGACCACGCTCGGCGCCATCCTCACCTCGATCAAGAGTCCCGACATCAACATCATGACCATCGAGGACCCCGTCGAGTTGAAGATCGAGGGCATCAACCAGGTCCAGGTGCGCGCGTCGATCGGCCTGACCTTCGCCTCGGCCCTGCGCTCGTTCCTCCGGCAGGATCCCGACGTCATCCTGGTCGGAGAGGTGCGCGACCAGGAGACCGCCCAGACCTGCCTGCGAGCCGCCCTCACCGGACACTTGGTCATTTCGACCCTGCATACCAACGACGCGCTGTCGTGCGTCGTTCGTCTCATCGACATGGGAATAGAGCCCTTCATGCTGGCCAACTCGCTGCAACTCGCCGCGGCCCAGCGTCTGGTGCGCGTGCTCTGCCCTCATTGCAAGAAGCCCGCGAAGATTCCGGCCGACATCGCCGAGATGGTCCTCAGGGAGGCGCTCCTCGAAACCACCCCGGATCCGGCCTCGGTGGTCTTCTACGAGCCGCGGGGCTGCGACAAGTGCTCCAAAACCGGTTTCCTGGGCCGAAAAGCCATCTACGAGGTTTATAAGATCAATCGCGCCATGCGCGAGATCATCTACCGCTACGGAGGCGACATCGGCAAGCTCAGCGCGGCGGCCAAGGAATCCGGCATGTGGAGCATGCGAGCCAGCGGTTTTCGAAAGGTCATCACCGGCCTGACGACGGTCGAGGAGGTCATGTCCGTCACCGTGGCGGATTGACAATCGACGATACCCCTGTTACACTGACAATCATAAAAGGATAAGAGAAAATGGAGAGATATTCCTATACAGTCCAAGACGGCAAAGGGGAGACCTCCAACGGCGAGATAGACGCATCGGACGAGAACGAGGCGATCAGAGCCCTTCAGGCGAAGGGCTACTTCATACTTTCGCTGACCGCCGACAAGGCGGGCGGAACGGCAGGCTCCAAGGGCGGGGGAGGCGGCTCGGTCTCCATCCGAGACATGGTCTTCTTCGCCGAACAGCTGGCGACCCTGCTCAATGGGGGCGTGCCCCTCGTGCGCGCCCTCTCGCTCTTGGGCGAAAACTCCGGCTCCAAAGGCCTCCAGTTCGCGCTGGCGCAGGTCACCAAGGACGTGGCCGGCGGCACCGCCCTCTACAAAGCTCTGGAGAAGCATCCCAAGATTTTCGACGCGCTCTGGATATCGCTCGTCCAGGCCGGCGAGATGGGCGGCCAACTGCCCAAGGTCCTCAAGCAGATCGGCTCCTACTGCGCCGCCCAGGCCGAACTCCAAGGCAAGATCATCACGGCGCTGGCCTATCCCGGCGTGCTGATGACGGTCTCCATCGGCGTGCTGACATTCTTCATCGTCAAGATCGTGCCCGTCTTCGCGGAACTCTTCGCCAGCTTCCAGGTCAAGCTCCCGCCTCTGACCGCCTTCATCATCCTCCTCTCGAACATCCTCGTCAACCACATGATCGGCCTCATCTTGACCCTGATCGCCATCTGGTTCTCCTGGAGCGCGTACACCTCCACGGACGCCGGGCAGGAGTCGAAGTGGCTCATCATCTTCTCCACCCCCTTGCTCGGAGACTTCATCAAGAACATCCTCTGCGAGCGCCTGCTGACGACGCTCTCCACCCTCATCGAATCGGGCGTGAGCATCCTCAACGCCATCTCGGTGCTGGAGGGCGTCTTCGCCAAGAACATCATCTTCAAGCGCCTGCTGGCCGCGGTCAAGAACGACGTTGCCAGCGGCAAGTCCATCTCGCAGTCCTTCAAGAAGACGGGGACGCTGCCCAACCTCGTCACGGAGATGATGTTCATGGGAGAGGAATCGGGCAAGCTTCCCGACATGCTCGTGACCCTCTCCTCGTTCTACAAGGAGCAGATCGACCAGTTCACCCGGCGCTTCAACGCGGTCATCGAGCCCATCATGGTCGTGGCCATCGGCGCGCTCGTCGGCGTCATCGTTCTGGCCGTCTTCATGCCGATCTTCAAACTTTCAACCATAGGAGCCAAATGATGCGACGCTCCGGCAGCCGCGTCGGATTTACGCTCATCGAATTAGTCGTGACCTGTCTGCTCATAGGCATCCTGGCGTCATTCGCCCTTCCCCAGTATTTGAGGGCGGTGGAGGTCGGCAAGGCCGACGACGCCGTGGGCCTCGTCAACATGATCGGCACGACCAACAAGATGTTCGCGCTCGATCACGCCGGCTCATATGTCACGGGAACATTCAGCTCAGCCTGCGGCGCTGGACCCTGCGGAACTCCCTACACCAACGCCTGCGTGCTGGTCTGGTGCAAGTACCTGGCCGACCAGGACTGGGAAAACAAGTACTACACCTTCACCGCCTGCAACGGGGGCGCCTGCGGCGCGGGTTCCGGCTACGCCGCAGCCGATCGAAAGTCCGCCCCCCCTGAATTGGCCGCCTCCCCGCCATACAACACATGGCGCTTCTGGATGCAGACGACAGGGGTGATCAGCGCTTATGGCACATCGGTCCCTGCGCCGACCTATTGAGCGCCGCCGGCGACCGGCGCCGCGCGCCGGCTACACTCTCATCGAGGTCGTCGTCGCGATGCTCATCGCCTGCGTTATGATCACCGCCGTCTTGAGCACGGCCCTTTCCTCGAAGATCAGCGGCGGAAAGAACGACCGCCGCCTCATCGCCTCGCAGGCCGCCCGCCATACCACCAGTCTGCTCAAGAACTTAGTCACGGGCTGCAACTGCAGCATCGCCTCGGGCAGGTGCTATGTCAGCGGGGTGGGAGCCTGCTCGATCACGGGTCCCATGCCGGGCAACTGCGGCGGGGGAGCCACCGTGGCCACCTGCACGGAGAGCTACAGCCTCAACAACCCGCCTCTCGCCGACAGCAGGGGCACAGTCTACGCCTTGGCCCTCGGCAGCCACACGATCACAGGCCTCCTTCCGTCCGAGTTCGAGGCGGCGCCCTACAACGCGAGCGTCATATACTACGTGACACCCACTTCCCAGATCATCAACGGCCGCCCGGTGCCCCTGGTGAACGTCACGGTCGATTGGACGGAGATCTGATGAAGGCGCGTTCCCGCGGCTTCTCGCTGGTGGAGTTGCTCATCGCGGTGTCCCTCGGAGCGATCATCTTGGCCGCCATCTTCGGGCTGACGACCTCCATGGTGCGCTTCCAGATCGAGGGCCTCAGGAAAGGCACGACCGTGGGCTGGTCCCTGGCCAGCCTCACGGTCATGAACAAGGAGTTCGAGAACGCCGACGTGCTCGTCCTGCCGAACTGGAGCACGTTCACCTCCGACGCGGCCGTCGGCTGCACGAACTGGAGCCGCATCCGCGGCGGCCGCCATGACACAAGCCGGAACGCGCTCTTGTTCTACTACTGCTTGGACACCAGCAGCGTCCCGAACAGGCTGCGCCGCATGTCGGCCGAGGCAGCGACCGTGACATGCCCGACCTCGCCTCCCCCGTTGCCCGCCTGCGACGCGACCGGCTCCATTCCCGGCCCCGGGGTCAAAAGCAACGACGTCATCGCCACCAACGTCTACAAAAACTCAGGCAGCGCCATCTTCACGAGTGACTCCGCCATCAACGGCTTGCGCATCAAGTTCGTCATCGGCGAGGAGACCTACGCGCCCACGGCAGGCCAGCCCGATCTCGTCAACCCTCAGTTCATCAAGATCGACACGCTCGTGACAATCAACCGCGCCTATATGAACACTTTCGATTGATGAACCACCGCGGAAGCATTCTGCTTCACGTCCTCGTCACCGGGGTGATCGTGGCGCTGATCGCGGGCATGATCATGCGCATCACCCTCCTGCGCTACGTGGTGACCTCGCGCACGCACAAGGCCTCCCAGATGAAGCGCTACGACGAGGCCGCCCTGGCCCGCATCCATAGCAGCTGGAGCAACGCGCCCTATGGCGGCGTCTTGCTCAGCATCAGCTGCGCCGATAACGTGCCCGGCTACCGTTGCAGCCCCCCTTCGACCATTCCGCCCGGCGCCTGCGACTGCACCTGCACCCCCGCGGCGGCCGGCGACCCGACCGTCATAGCGAGCGCGGCCGGGAGTGCATGCCAACTCAGGATCGACAGCGTCGACATGCCTTGAGCCCCAAGTCCCTCATCGTCACGGCCGATGATTTCGGCTTCGACGCCTCGGTCAACGCCGCCGTCCGGCGGGCCCACCGTTCGGGCGTGCTGAGATTCGCCAGCCTCATGGTCCTGCGCCCGGGCGCGGACGAGGCCGCGGCCATCGCCCGGGAAAACCCCGGCCTGGGCGTCGGGCTCCACCTGGAGCTCTGCGCCGAGGCCCCGGCCAAGGCGGGTCTGCGCTACTTCTTCGACCCCCGGGCCCGCGCCGGCCTGGAGGGGGAGATCCGGGGCCAGATCGAAGCCCTCCTGAGCTTGGGCGTCAAGCCCACCCACGCCGACGGCCATTTCAACGTCCACGTCCATCCCGTCATATTTCCCGTGCTCTGCGGACTCTGCCGCGAGTACGCCATCCCCCGCGTGCGCCTGCCTTCCGGGGAGCTCTCCGTGTGGCTGGAGCATCCCGGCGCGCGCGAACTAGCCACCCCGGCCGCGGCGGCCGTCTTCGCGGTCATGGGCGCCTGGGTGAGGGGCGCGGCCCGGGGCCTGGAGGCGCCGCGGAGTTGGGGGCTGCTGCGCTCGGGGCTGATGAACGAGGACTACGTCCTGCGTCTCTTGTCGCGCCTTCCCGACGGGCCCACCGAAATCTACTTCCATCCCTGCCTGGACCCGGACAGCGCGGTGACGGACCGCCCCACCGCGACGCACCAGACGATCACGGAGTTCGAAACGCTGATGAGCCCCCGCGTGCGCGACGCCGTGGACAAGGGCGGCGTGCGGCTCGTCTCGCCGCCCTAGCGGTTCGAGCGCGGCCGGCGCCTCCGGTGCGCGGCGTAGAACGCCAGGCCCATCCCCGCCCAGGAGATTTCGCGCACGTGGCGGATGATGCCCAGGGTAAATCCCAGCTCCGGGGGCATGCCCAGGCCTTTGAAGATGGCCGCTTTGCCGGCTTCCTGGGTGCCGATCTTCGCCGGGACCATGAAGGCCACGGCGTCGACGAGGTTCGAGAGGAACTCGACGGCCAGGGCGGTTTGCGCCTCCATGGGGCTGCCCATGAGGCGGGCGATGAGCCAGACCTCGACCGCGCCCCAGCCGTAGCCGAGCATGAAGAAGAGAGTGGAGCCGGCCAGGCGCCAGGGATGGCGCGCCAGGCAATGCCTCAGCAGGGCGCGCACGGGAGCGCCCTTCTCCACGGCCTGCGGAAAGCGCCTGCCGACCCAGGCGGGGGGCTCGCAGGCGAATACCCAGACCCCGAGGGCCACGGCGCCGAGGATCGCCGCCATCATCAGGCCGCCCCAGGCCGCTTGGCTCCCCTGGAAGGCGTAGCGGCGTCCCAGCAGGAGATAGCCCAGGCCGAGGATGACGAAGAGGGCCTGGCCCACGGCCTGGGCGACCTTGGCGAGGAAAACGCTGGCGATCTTCACTGCGTCGGGCAGGTCGCACTTCAGCATGCCGGGACGCACGAACTCGCCGGCGATGTTGCCGCTGGGAGTCAGGTAGTTGACCCCGTCGCCGGCGATGCGCACTCGAACCAGGTCCCAGAAGCCGGCGCGCCCGGCGGCCGCAGGCGGGAAGGAGAGCTTCCAGCCGCAGGCGTTGAGCATGTGGTCGAGGATCTGGAAGGGGAGCAGGACCGCGAAGCCCCAGCCGAAGGCGACCAGGCGGTCCCAGACGCGCGGCGGGTCGAATGTCCAGAGGAGGCAGAGGAAGGTGGCGGTCCCGAGGGTCAAGACGACGGGCGTGAAGACCGCCTTGAAACGCCGCATCGGCGGGGGCTTAAGGCTCGACCGTCACCGGCCGGCGCTCCAGGGGCGGCGCCACGGGGACGAGGCGGCCGTGAGACTGCACGTCGTAGAGTTCGCCGCGCCAGAGGACCCGGCGGGAGCCGCAGCCCGCCAGCCAGGCGGCGAAACCGAACCACTCCGAGAGAGGCAGCAGCCAAAGGGCGCGCGCGGGCTGGCGGCCGCCCAGCCCCGCCGCGAAGGAGGCGCTCACGGCGGCCTTGGCGATCCAGATCGCGGCCATGAGCGCCAGCGAAAGGGCGTCCGGGCCCCGGAGGAGGACCTTCAGGCTCAACAGTGAGAAGCCGTGCTGGATGAGGCTCGCCGCGTGGCCGCAGGGGCTGCAGATGCGGATGGTCCGCGCCCAGCGCGTGAGATGCATGAAGTGCTCGGTTGCGCCGGCGATGTCCGGGACCGTGTCCACCACCGCGTCGCAGAGCTCCAGGCGCCAGCCCGCTTCGCGGATGGACTCTCCCAGCCAGAAGTCGTCGGCCAAGTGGTCGGCCAGGTTCTGGTAGGCCCCGCTCGCCTCGAAGGCGCAGCGTCGCACCATCATGCCGGCCCCCATGGCGAAGCGCATGCCGAAGGAGGACGCGCAGAGGGCGTTGGGCAGGAAATTGGCGTTGATGGACAGGGCCTCGAGATGGCCCCAGAGGCCGTGCGTGCCCGCGGCCTGGTAGAAGCAGGTCACCAGACCCACCGCGGAGTCCGTGAAGGGGGCGGCCATGCGCCGCAGGAAGTCCGGGCGGGCGCGGATGTCCGAATCGGACATGAGGAGCAGGTCGTGCTTGGCGAACGAATAGGCGTTGGCCATGTTGTTGACCTTGGGGTTGTAGCCGATGCGGTTCTTGGAGACCACGATCTCCATATCCGTGCCGGGGAAGTCGCGCTTCAGGCGCGAGACCACGGCCAGGGCGGGATCATCGGGGCTCTGCAGGCTGAAAAGAAGCTGGTAGCAGGGGTAGTCCTGGCGGCAGAAGCTGGCGAGGTTCTCGTAGAGCCGGCCCTCGGCGCCCTTGAGGGGCTTGATGACGGTGACGGGGGGCAGGATCGCCGGCGCCGCGCGGCGGCTCAGGCGGGACAGCAGCCTCCAGCCGAAGACGCCTGCGGCCAGGCTGAAGAGCAGGCTGAAGACTCCTGACAGCAGCGCCGAACCGGCGAGGGGGAGATCGATGGATGTCGTGCTCAGGCGGAAACGGCCTCCTTCTTGGTCTCAGAAGGCGCCGCGCGGCTCTCGGCGCGCTTCCGGCGGCCCCGGAGGTAGTCCAGGAACTCCTTGCCCTCGCGCAGGCGTCGCCGGCGCTCCAGGGGGTCCCTGGCCATGCTCACGAGCATGCGCAAGATGGGGGTGGGCCGGGCGTAGAACTTCGAGTAGAAGCGCTTGACGCCCGTCTCGATGGCGGCGGCCGGCAGGTGGGGATACTGGATGGCCGAAGCCTGGGTGCCGTCGTTGCGGACCAGGGTCTTCTCATCGTACCACTTGTTGGCCATGGCCTGGCGGTAGAGCTCGGTGCCCGGATAGGCGGCGGCCAGGGAGACCTGGATGGTGTCTATATCAAGCTTGCAGGCGTACTTGATCGATTCCTCGATCGTCTCCGAGGTCTCGCCGGGCAGTCCCAGGATGAAGGTCCCGTGGATGACGATGCCGAGATCTCTGCAGTTCTTCGTGAATTCCTTTGCGATATCCAGGCGAACGCCTTTCTTGATGTTGTTTAAGATCTTCTGGTTGCCGGATTCATATCCGACCAGCAGAAGCCGCAAGCCGTTTTCTTTAAACGTCTTCAGGTGCTCGTAGGGAACGTTCGCGCGGCTGTTGCAAGACCAGGTGATCCCCAGCTTGCCGAGACCTTCGGCGATCCGCGCCGCTCTGGTCAGATCGGCCGTGAAAGTATCGTCGTCGAAGAAGAACTCCTTGACCTCGGGGAACAGATCCTTGGCGCGGGCCATCTCGGCGACGACCTTCGCAGCGCTCTTGGTTCGGTAGACGTGGCCGCCCACGGTCTGGGGCCAGAGGCAAAAGGAACAGCGCGCCGGACAACCCCGGCCGGTGTAGAGGGATAAGTAGGGATGCTTGAGGTAGCCGATCGAGTAGTTCGCGATGGTCAGATCGCGTTTATAAACGTCCAGCACCGCGGGCAGCGCGTCCATGTCCTCGATGAGGGCCCGGTCGGGGTTATGGAGAATCTCGCCGCTCTTCCTATAGGACAGGCCCGCGATGGACTCGTAGGGGCGGCCCTCGGCGACCTCGAGCAAAGTGTAGTCGAACTCCTCGCGGCCCACGAAATCCAGGACGGGGGCGGCCTTAAGGGACTCCTCGGGGAGGACGGCCGCATGGGCGCCGATGAATCCGATGCGCATGTCGGGATTGCGGGTCTTGAGGGCCTGCGCCACCTTGGCGTCGTTGTCGAAGGAGGGGGTGGAGGTGTGGATGACGCACAGTTCGAAGCCGCGCGCGCGTTGAAGCACGGCCTCCAGGGTCAGGTCGTCTGCCGGGGCGTCGATGATCTTGGAGTTGGGTATGAGGGCCGCCGGCTGGGCGAGCCAGGTGGGATACCAAAAGGAGCGAATTTCCCGGCGTGCCTGGTAGCGCGCTCCCGCGCCCCCGTCGAAGCCGTCGAAGGAGGGGGGGTTTAGAAACAGAGTGCGCATGGTGGCCATCATCTCTCCATAGGACGGTGGTCTACGTCTTTGCGGACATCATTTTACCAAAAATCAGCGAAGATCCAGGAACTTCTTGCCCAGCCTTTTGCGCTGATAGGGCAGCGAAACGATGAAGGAGGCCCCGGTTCCCGGAAGGTTTTCGACCCGGATGCTCCCGCCGTGAGCTTTCGCGATGCGCTGGGCGATGGAGAGACCCAGTCCCACGCTGCGCTCGCCGCCGGTCGGACGGACGTTGGCGCGGCCGAACTCCTTGAAGAGACGGGGGAGTTCTTCCTTCGGAATGCCCTGTCCCTCGTTGCTGACGCAAACCTCCACGCAACGCGCCGCGGCGCGTGCGGAAATGGAGACGGTCTTTGCCGGCGGCGAGTACTTGATGGCGTTGCTGATGAGGTTTTCGAAAGTCTGCTGAAGCCGGACCCTGTCCGCGGACAGCGCCGGGAGGTCCGGCTCGATCTTCAGTTCCAGGCTGATGGACTTGGCTTCGGCCAGGATTCGGCTGTCGGCGCAGATTTGCTTGAGGAACGCGTCAAGATCCAGCCTTTGGAGGTTCAACTCCAGCCCCCTCGACTCGAGGATGCTCGAGTCCAGAAGGCCGTCGACGAGCTCGAGCATCTGCTTGCATTTCCTCATAACGATCGTCAGCTCCGACTGGCAGGCGATGTCGGCGGGCTCATCCTGCATGATCGTCAAGTAGCCGATCACCACGGTCAGCGGGTTGCGCAGGTCATGGGCCGCGATGCCGAGCAGCCTATTCTTCATCTCATTGGCTTGCGTCGCCTCCCGATAAAGCCGGCCCTTCTCGACTGCGATGGACAGCATCGTGGCGAGACGTTGGAAGGAATCGATGTGCGCTCGCGTGTAGGCGCCGGTCTTGCGGCTGGAGAAGAAGATGAAGCCGACCCGCTTGCCCTGGGCGCAGAGCGGGAAGGTCAGGTTCGACCGGATGCCCTCCGCGACGATTCTCCGGGTGGAATCGGACTCTGGATGCTTATGCAAGTAGGCGCGCAGATCGTTGATGATGCGGGGCTTGCCGGTTTTGATGATCTTCTCGAGGCTGCTCGTCTTGAGCGTGGCCGTATATCCCGTCTCGATATGAAGCTTGCGCGCGTTCGATCTCGCGCCGATGGCGATGACCTCATGGCCCGTCTCGTTGATCACCGCCAGGCCGATGCGGTCGTAGGGCAGTATGCCGCGGAAGGATTTGTAGACGCGATCCAGGATATCCTCGAAAAGCAGGCTTGAGGATATTTCTTGGGCGATCCTGGCCAGAGTCGCCGTTTCCCTGACCTGTCTCCTCAGAGCCCTGTAGGAGAGACCGCGGCTGATGCCGGCTGGCGCCATATTTGTTATTTTACCAAAGTTTGATGATCTTCTGCCTCGCCGTCCTCCTCGCCGCCGCCCCCGCCTCCGCCCGGCAGAAGGAGTGGGACTGGAGGCAGACCACGACCCCCCATTTTAATATCTTACATCAGTCGCCCTGGCTGCCGCCTGGGCTCGCAGTCGGCATGGAGCGCATCCATTCCCGCCTGCGCATGGACCTGGGGGCGTTCTCGCCCTGGATGTCGAAGGAGCGCATATCCCTCTACGTCTACCGCGACCTTGCGACCTACGTTCAGGGGGAATTCAGCCCGCCGCCCTGGTCCAACGGCATGGCCGCCTACGACAAGAAGGCCGTGGCCATACCCATGATGAAGGAGACCTCCCAGATGCTCCGGGTCATCTCCCACGAGACCACCCATCTCCTGTTCGTGAGCTATTTCCGGGAGCGTAAGCGTGACCCTCCCCGCTGGCTCAACGAGGGCCTGGCCATGGTGGAGGAGGCCGAGTCGCGCGAGCGGCCCGAGATCTCCCCATGGCACCAGAGCATGATCGCAATGAAGCCCGCGGCCTGGCTGCCCATGGCGCGGTTTTTCGAGATCTCGCCGACCGAGGACCTCCATGACGAGAAAGCTCGGGTCGCGGGCTGGTACGTCCAGGCTTATGGCGTCATCCATTTCCTCATCCGCCGGCACACCAACCTGCAGTTCAAGAGCTTCTGCGCCCAGTTGCGCGACGGCAAGACCGTCCCGGAGGCCCTCTGGCTGACCTTCCGATACCGCAGCGTGGGGGACTTCGAGAACAAGTGGCGGCTCTGGCTGGCCGAGCAGAGCCGCCGGCGCTAGGAGTGTGTCCGAGTAATAGCGTGGCCCTCGAACGGCGTTGCCTTTCAGCGTCGTTGCTCGTCGCTCACATACCTACTGGTATGCTCGCTCCTCGCGCCTAGCTGAAAGGCAACGCCGTTCGACCGAGGGCTACGCTATTACTCGGACACACTCCTTAGACAGGAAGCGGCCCGTGTGCGAGGCCTTGTCCTTGGCGATATCGGCGGGGCGGCCGGCCGCGACCAAGGTCCCGCCCTGGTCGCCGCCCTCGGGTCCCAGGTCCAGGAGCCAGTCCGAGGAGCGCATCACGTCGGTGTTGTGCTCGATGACCAGCACGGTGTTGCCCGAATCGACCAGGCGGTGGAGGACTTCGAGCAGCTTGGCGACGTCGGCGAAATGCAGGCCGGTGGTGGGCTCGTCGAGCACGTACAGGGTGCGGCCGGCGCCGCGGCGAGAGAGCTCGGTCGCGAGCTTGACGCGCTGGGCCTCGCCTCCGGAGAGGGTGGCGGCGCTCTGTCCCAGGGCCGCGTAGCCCAGGCCCACGTCCTCCAGGGTCTGGAGGACGCGGACGATGGGGGCGTGCGCGCCGAGGAAGACCCGGGCCTCGGATACGGACAGGGCCAGGACCTCGGCGATGCTCTTCCCCTTGTAGCGCACGGTCAGGGTCTCCTCGTTGAAGCGGCGGCCGTGGCACTCGTCGCAGGGAACGAAGACGTCCGGCAGGAACTGCATGGAGATCTGGAGCATGCCGTCGCCTTGGCAGTTCTCGCAGCGGCCGCCCTTGACGTTGAAGGAGAAACGGCCGGGTTTGTAGCCGCGGACTTTGGCGGCGGGCAGCATCGCGAAGAGGTCGCGCACCGGGCCCCAGAGGCCGGTGTAGGTCGCGGGATTGGAGCGCGGCGTGCGGCCGATGGGCGTCTGGTCGACCACGATGATCTTATCGATCTGCTCGACGCCGAGGATGGCTTGGTGCGGCCCGGGAGCCTCCTTGGCTGAGTGCAATTTCCGGGCGACGGCTTTGTAGATGATCTCATGGACCAGGGTCGATTTACCCGAACCGGACACGCCGGTCACGCAGACTAATTCCCCCAAGGGGATGTCCACGTCGAGGTTCTTGAGGTTGAATTGCCGCGCCCCGCGAACCTTCAGCCAACCCTTCGGGGGGCGGCTTCTGGAGGCCGGAGGCCGCGCGCCTTCCCCCCGGAGATAGGCGGCGGTCAGGGAGGCCTTCGCCTTGAGGACGTCGCGGAGCGTGCCTTCGGCCACGACGCGGCCGCCGTGGACGCCGGCTCCGGGGCCGAGGTCCACGATCCAATCGGCGGCGCGGATCGTCTCTTCATCGTGCTCGACGACGATGAGCGAGTTGCCGAGGTCGCGCAGGCGGCGCAGGGTGGCGAGCAGGCGCGCATGATCCCTGGGATGGAGGCCGATGGACGGCTCGTCGAGGACGTACATGACCCCGGTCAGGCCGGAGCCGATCTGGGTGGCGAGATGGATGCGTTGGGCCTCGCCTCCGGCCAGGGTCTCGGAGGCCCGGTCCAGGGTGAGGTAGTCGAGGCCCACGGCCGACAGGAACTCCAGGCGCGAGACGATCTCCTTCATCACCTGCTTGGCGATCGTCCGTTCCTGTTCGGAGAGCGTGAGGGATTTGAAGAAGACGAGGGATTGCTCGACCGACATCCGCGCGGCGTCGTTGATGTTGACCGCGTCGAGTCTCACGGCGAGGGCCTCGGGCTTCAGGCGCGCCCCCTTGCAGGAGGGGCAGCCCTTGCGGGACATGAAGCGCTCGGCGATGGCCCCTTTCACGAAGTCCGATTCGGATTCTTTCATGCGGCGCTCAAGATTGTTCACGACGCCTTCGAAATCCTGCGGATTTTTCGCCCAGGACGGCGTGTAAGTCCCGCCGCCGTGGAGAATGATCTCTCGCTGCTTGTCGGAGAGTCTATTCCATGGTTTGTCGAAGGGGATCGAGAACTGGCGGCAGATCTGCCCCAGGATCTCGGCGTAGTAGCCCGACCAGGATTTCTTCCAGCGGTTGGTGCGCGTGGTGACGGGATCCGCCCAAGCCGTGACGGCGCCTTCCGCGATGGACTTGCCCGGGTCGGCGATGAGGCGGTCCGTGTCGACCTCGGTCTTGACGCCCAGGCCGTCGCAAGCCCCGCAGGCGCCGTAGGGAGAATTGAAGGAGAAAAGGCGCGGCTCGATCTCGGGCAGGCAGAGGCCGCACTCGGGGCAGGCGTGGTGCTCCGAATGCAGCGAGCCCGCGGCCGGGTCGCAGGCCGGCTCCACGCGGACTAATCCGCGTGATTCTTTCAAGGCGATCTCGATGGAATCATTCAGCCTTTCTTTCTCGTCGGCCGAGACCTTCATCTTGTCGACGAAGAGTTCTATGACGTGTTTTTTATATCGATCGAGCTTGGGAGGCGATGATAATTCATGGCTCTTGCCGTCCGTCCGCGCGGAGACGAATCCCGATCTTTGAAGGCGTTTGTAGAGCTCTTCGTACGTCCCCGGCCGGTTCTGCACGAGAGGGGCGTAGATGACGACGGACTGCCCGACGCGCCGCCGGAGAACCTCCGCCACGATCGCCTGCGCCGACTGCTTCTTGATGCGCGAGCCGCAGTTCGGGCAATGCGGCCGGCCCACGCGCGCGAAGAGCAGGCGCATGTAATCGTAGATTTCGGTGACCGTTGCGACCGTGGAGCGGGGGTTGTGGGAGGGATTGCGCTGCTCGATGGCGATGGCCGGCGAGAGGCCCTCGATGTGGTCCACGTCCGGCTTGTCCATCAGCTCGAGGAACTGGCGCGCATAGGCCGAGAGCGACTCGACGTAGCGTCTTTGGCCTTCGGCGTACAAAGTATCGAAGGCCAGCGACGACTTCCCCGAGCCCGACAGGCCCGTCACCACCACCAGCTTGCCGCGGGGGATGTCGAGCGTGATGTTCTTGAGGTTGTGCTGCCTCGCTCCGACGATCCGTATGGCGTCCATGAGACGGTCATTTTATCATTTCGGCCGCCCGGGCGGTCCGGACACGGGAACTTTTTAGGTGGTCGCCGCGTATGGTGGTTGCGGCGCCGAGGTCATGAGCTGACCGCGCGGCCGACTCACTTTGGAGTCAGTGACATGAGCCTGATCGACGAGTGCCGTGGGATGAGGGATGAGGATCTCGAAAGGGGCCTGAAGTTCCTGTGCGCGCACGGACGCCATAATCTCGCCAGGCTGCTCGCGCACATGGCGGAATACGACCGCCGGCAATTGTGCGCCAAAAAAGGGCATCCGAACCTCTATTCGTATTGCATCCGCTCGCTCGGCTTCGACGAGGGCGAGGCTTACCGGCGCATCCGCGCGGCTCGGGTGGCCCGCCGCTGGCCGGAAGTCCTCGAGTTCATCCGGAAGGGGGAGCTCCATCTGACCGCCCTCATCGTGCTGTCGCCGGTCCTAGACGACAGCAACCGCAGGGAATGGATCCGCAAGGCTCGAGGCAAGACGCGCCGCGAACTCGAGGCGCTCGTGGCCGCCGAATGCCCTTTCCCCGCGCAAGCCGACTGCGCCCGCCGGATAAGCCTGCCGAGGATCGGCTTCGACGCGGCCATCGTGCTGATGACCCTGATCGACCGTGCCAAGCAGGTTCTGCGGCATAAACACCCGGAGGGGAGGCTGGAGGACGTCCTGCGCGAGGCCCTGGAGATCCTCTTGGAGCGCAAGGACCCCCAGAGGCGCCTCGGCCTGAAGCCGGGGGAGGCCGGCGGAAAACCCGCGGCGCCCGCCGGGACGCGCTTCCCGAGCGCCTGGCGCGGCGGGCGCTATATCCCGGCGCGGGTCAAGCGCGCGGTCTGGCGGCGCGACGACGGCCGGTGCGCCTGGCGCTTCGAGGACGGCGTGGTGTGCGGGTCGAAGGACTGGCTCGAGTTCGACCATGTCCGGCCCTTCGCGCGGGGCGGGAGGTCCGATGATTCGCGCAACGTCCGCCTGCTCTGCCGCACGCACAACCGCTTGGCGGCCGAGGAGGCGGGCGTCAGCGTCGGCCCGGCGCGCGCCTGAGGACCGTGTCGCGGCGGCAGGATTGGCGCCGTCGGGGGTAGTCCAGGGTGTAGTGGAGACCGCGGGACTCCTTGCGCCTGAGGGCGGACTTGATGACCAAGGTGGCGACGTCGGCGATGTTGCGCAGCTCCACCATGTCGGGGGTGGGCAGGAAGTCCCAGTAGTAGGCGGCGATCTCCCGGTTCAAGAGCTCCATGCGCGAGAGGGCTCGCGCCAGGCGCTTGTCGGTGCGCACGATGCCGACGTAGTTCCACATCAGGCTGCGGATCTCGTCCCAGTTCTGCGAAACGACCACGGCCTCATCCGAGGTCACGGCCTGGCCCGGATTCCAGGGCTTGGGTCGGAAGGCGCTCGAGGACTTTATGGCGCCAGGAGAGGCCAGATGCTCGGCCAGGCGGTGAGCGAAGACGCAGGCCTCGAGCAGGGAGTTGGAGGCCAGGCGGTTGGCGCCGTGCAGGCCGGTGCAAGCGGTCTCTCCGACCGCGAACAGACGCGCAACCGAGGTGCGGGCCCAGGCGTCGGTGCGGACGCCGCCGCAGAAGAAGTGCGCGGCCGGCACCACTGGGATGGGGCGCTCGGCCATGTCGATGTCGAAGGACAGGACCCTGGCGTAGATGTTCGGGAAGCGAGCCTTCAGGAATTTGCGCCTCAGGTGCGTCATGTCCAGGAAGACGCACTCGTCGCCGGTCCGCTTCAGTTCGGAGTCGATGGCCCGCGCCACGATGTCGCGCGGGGCCAGCTCCCGGCGGCGGTGGTAGCGCGGCATGAACCGGGCGCCGTTCTTGAGGATCAGTTGCCCTCCCTCGCCCCGGAGGGCCTCCGATAACAAGAAGCTCTTGGCCTGGGGATGGTAGAGGCAGGTGGGGTGGAACTGGACGAATTCCATGTTCGCCATCGCCGCGCCCGCCCGCCAGGCCATGGCCATCCCGTCGCCGGTGGCGATGTCGGGGTTCGTGGTGTAGAGGTAGACCTTCCCCGCCCCGCCCGTGGCCAGCACCGTGGCCCCGGCGCTGAAGGGCTCGATGCGGCCCGTGCGCCGGTCCATGACGTAGGCGCCGCGGCAGGCGCGCTCAGGATCCAAGATGAGATCGACGGCGAGGTGGTTCTCGACGATGGTCACGCGGCGGTTGCGGCGGACCGAGGCGACCAGGGCGCGCTCGATCTCGCGGCCCGTGATGTCGCCGGCGTGGAGGATGCGGCGGTGGGAGTGCCCCGCCTCCAGGCCCAGGTCGACGATGGACTCGCGCTGAGAGAAGCGGACCCCCATCGCCTGGAGCTCTCGCACCCGCCGCGGCGCCTCGGCCACGGTCAGGCGCACGATGGACTCGTCGCAGAGACCGGCGCCCGCGACCAGCGTGTCGCGTCCGTGGGCTGCGAAGGTGTCGAGCTCGCTCATGACGGCCGCGATGCCGCCCTGGGCGTAGTTCGTGTTGGACTCGGCGGCATCCTTCTTGGTCACCAAAGTCACTCTCCCCAGGCGGGAGAGCTTGTCGGCGCTCAGGAGGCCGGCGATGCCCGAGCCGAGAACCAGGAAATCGCCGCCGCGGGAGGCTCTTGGATCCATGTTGAAAGAAGGGGGGTAGAGTGCTAGATTTTACTATATGCGGCGATCTTTCGACGGCGGCGCCCCTCAGGTCCATCCGGAGGCTTTCGTCCATGACGGCGCCGAGCTCATAGGCCGCGTGAGCCTCGGCCGCGGCGCGTCCGTCTGGCCGGGCTGCGTTCTGCGCGGCGACGTCGACCTCATCGCGGTGGGCGCGGGCAGCAACATCCAGGACCTGACCTTGATCCACGCCCGCGAAGGTCGCCCGACCGTCATAGGCAGGGACGTCACCGTCGGCCACCGCGCCATCCTCCACGGCTGCCGCATCGGCGACCGGACCCTGATCGGCATGGGCGCGATCGTCATGGAGGCGACCGTCGGCTCGCGCGTCATCATCGGCGCCGGCGCCCTCGTGGCGGCCGGAGCCAGGATACCCTCGGGCGTGCTCGCGCTCGGCGTCCCCGCCAAGGTCGTGCGCAAGCTGCGCCCGGAGGAGCTCCGCCTGCTCGCGGCCAGCGCGCGCGAATACCGAGCCTTGGCGCGGCGGCACGCCCGGACTTCCCGCGTCCTCTTCGGGCGCTGAGCGGACATGGCCACCGCCGCGGCGTTCATCCTGGGCGCGGTCCTGGGCGGAGCCGTCGCCGCTGCGCTCGCCGCGGCCGTCCTGCGCGCGCGCGCCGCGCTCTACGGACGCCTCTTCTCCTTCGCCTTGCACGAGATCAGCACCCCCGTCACGGCCGTCAACATGACCGTCCTCAACTTTCTGAGCGGAGTGTTCGGCCCCGTTCCCGACGACCAGGTCAAATGGGTCGAGATGAACCGCGACCAGATGGCGCGCCTGAGCGCCCTCGTCGGCGAACTTCGTGACCTGATCCATCTGGAGCTCAAGCGCGACCTGAAGCCGACGTTCCTGCCCGCCGATCCCGAAGAGGTCCTAAACAACGCCGTCTCGAACCTGTCGAGAGGATTCGAGCAGGCGGGCGCCGAACTGATCATCCTCCCCGAGAAGGGCCTGCCTCCAGTCGACACCGATGCGGAGCGCGCCTCCCGCAGCCTGGCAAGCCTCCTCTTCCATGCCCGTAAGTTCCGCACGGCCGGGCCCGTGCGGGTCCGTTCGCTGCGCGTCGGGACGGACGTCGCTTTCGAGGTCGCCTACACGGGCCCGCCTCTGAGTCCGGCCGAGGTCGGCCGCAGTCTCGACCTCTTTTACCCCGCCCGGCCGCGAAGAGACGAACTCATCTGCGCCATCGGCCTCGGACTGGGGCTGGTCCGCGCCGTGGTGGAGAATATCCGTGGGCGCCTCAAGTTCTCCGTTGATAAAAGCGGCGAGTCGCGCCTGTCCATCATCTTCCCGACGCGGCGGTCCTCCTGATGGCCCGCATCCTGGTGGTCGAAGACGAGATCGACATCGCAGCCAATCTGGCCGCTCTCTTGACCGCCAAGGGCCATGAAGTCTCCACCTGCCTCGACGGGGCCGAGGCCCTCGAACTCGCGCGCAAGAGCCCCCCGGACCTGGTGCTCCTAGACGTGATGCTGCCGAGGCTCTCCGGCTTCGACGTCTGCGCGTTCCTGCGCGCGGATCCCAAGACCCAGAAGATCAAGATTCTCATGGTCACCGGACTGGGCCGCGGCTGCGACGTGGAGAAGGCTTTCGCGTCCGGGGCGGACGACTATCTCATCAAGCCGTTCGACTCCGAACGTCTATTCAAGAAGATCGCGAAAGTTCTCGCCGTCCCATGAGACTCGCGGCGGCCGCCCTTTGCGCCCTCACGGCGCTGCCTCGCCCCGCCTGCTGCCTCGAAGCCGCCGCCGGCCGCGTGGACATCACCCCGGACCTGCGGACCGAGAAGGTCCTCCTGGCGGGCTTCGGCGCGACCGGGCGCAAGCCCGCCGGCGTCCATGACCCCCTCTACGCCCGCCTCCTCGTCCTGCGCGAGGGGGCGACGACCGTCGCCCTGGTCGGTCTCGATCTGCTGGGCATGACGATCAACGACACGCAGGATCTCAGACGCTTGGCGGGCTACGACCGGACGGGCCGCTCCCTCTTTGTTCACGCCACGCATACCCATTCCGGCCCCGATACTTTAGGACTCTGGGGCCCGGTCCCGGGAGTCTCCGGCGTGAACCTCCGCTATCACCGGCGGATCAAGGAGACGGTCTCCGCGGCCCTGAAGCTCTTGGAAAGCCGCTTGCGGCCCGTTCGAGCCTCGGGAGCGCGGGGAGCCCTCGACCCGCGGGGACTCTGCCGCGACTCGCGAGATCCTCAGGTCATCGATCCGGATCTCGCCGTGCTGAGGCTGATGGACAAGGCCGGCAAGACCGTCGTTACGATCGTGAATTGGTCCTGCCATCCCGAGGTCTTGGGCAAGGAGAATCATCTCATCACGGCCGACTTCCCGGGACCGCTCTGCGCGCGCGTGGAGGAGAAGACGGGCGGCGCCTGCCTATTCCTCAACGGGATGATCGGCGGGCTCATGACGCCCGACACTCGCTCGGAGAATTTCTATGAGTCCGCCCGCGTCGGCGCCGCGGTGGCCGACGCGGCCCTGGCGCTCAAGCCCGGCGCCGCGGGCGCGGGACTTTTCTTTCGCTCGCAGCGCGTGCTGGTCCCGGTGGAGAACTCCCGCTACCGCCTCGCCCTGCCCGCCCTGACCTTCGGTCACCGCTTGCTCAACGCGGAGGGGCGCCCCCTGCCCTCATGGAAGCGATGGTCCCTCGCTTTGCGCCATCTCCTGATCGGCCTGACGGAGCAGACCCAGCCCTGGGTCGAGAGCGAGGTCTCGGTCCTGCGCATCGGCCCCGCCATTATCCTGGGCATGCCCGGAGAGGTCTTTCCGGAGCTGGCCGTGGGCGGCTACGACGGGAGATATGCCTTCGGCCGTCCCGTGCTCACGAGCGGCAATCCCGATCCGCCGGACTTATCTCAGGCCCCAAAGGGACCGTTCCTTCGAGATCTCGTGAAGTCGCCCGTCCCGATGCTGGCGGGGCTGGCCAACGATGAGCTCGGTTATCTGGTTCCCGCCTACGATTTCAAGGCGCGCCAGTCCAAGCTGATGCTCCCCCGGATGCGCGGCCATCACTACGAGGAGACCAACTCGATCGGCCCCGCCGCGACTGGACTGCTGAGCGAGGCCGCGGCGCGGCTCCTGAAGTCCTCTCGCTGATTCTTAGGCGCCGAGCGCCGTCAGCACGCGCACGGCCGCGTAGGACAGGCCGTAGGCGAGGACGAACAGGGTCGCGAACTGGATCGCGGGCCACTTCCAGCCGCCCGTCTCGCGCCGGACGATCGCGATGGTGGAGACGCACTGGAGCGCGATCGCGAAAAAGATCATCAGTCCCGCGGCCATCGGCACCCCGTAGCGCGGCGTGCCGTCCTCCTTCTTCGCCTCCTGAAGCGCGCGCACCAGCCCTTGCGTGGAGCGCGTCTCATGGCCCATGGCGTAGATGGTCCCCAGGGTGCCCACGAAGACCTCCCGCGCGACCAGCGAGGAAAGCACGGCGACCGAGACGCGCCAGTCCCAGCCCAGGGGCTTGAACACGGGCTCGATGGCGCGGCCCGCCATGCCCAGGGCGCTGCCCTGGATGCGAACCGCGGCCGCCGCCTCGGGCGCGAGGCCCTCTTGGGTCCTCTGCGCGCGGGGAAACGAGGCCAGGGCCCATAGGAGGATGCTGACCATGAAGATGATCTGACCCGCGCGGGAGAGAAAGTGCCAGACGCGCGCGCGCACGTACCGCAGCAGTTCCCGGGGGCGCGGCACGCGGTAGGGAGGCAGGATGGTCACGAGCGAGGGGTGCGCCTCATAGAGCCTCGTCCACTTGAGGGCCAGAGCCAGGAGGAGGGCCATGAGCACGCCGAAGACGTACATCCCCGTCATCACGACGCCCCTGCCGTCGAGCCCCCACGGCCGCAGGCTCGCGGGCACGAAGGCGGTGATGATGAGGGTATAGACCGGCAGGCGCGCCGAGCAGGTCATGAGCGGGGTCAGCAGGATGGCGACGAGGCGACGGCGCTCGCTGGCGATGGTTCGGGCCGACATGATGCCGGGAATGGCGCAGGCGAAGCCGGAGAGGAAGGGGATGAAGACCTTGCCGTCGAGGCCGAAGGGACGCAAAGCGCGGTCCACCATCGCCCCGGCGCGGGGAAGATAGCCGCTCTGCTCGAGCGCTCCGATCAAAGTGAAGAGAATGGCGATCTGGGGCACGAAGACCGCCACGGCCGAGACGCCGGGCAGGGCGCCGTCGCAGAGGAGGCTCGACCAAGCGCCCGCCGGCAGGCGCGCGCGAAGGGCTTCCCCCAAGGCGGCCAAGCCCTCGGAGAGCAGGTCCATGATCGGATGCGCCCAGGCGAAGAGCGCTTGAAAGAGGAGGAACATCGCCGCGGCCAGGATCAGCGGCCCCGCGACGGGATGGAGGAGGACGCGGTCGATGCGCATGGAACGCGAGATCGTGGGCAAGACCACCCGATGCGGCAGGCTCACCGCGACGGCGCAGGCGCGGTCGGCCGCGCGCACGGCGTCCTCCTGCAAATCCCGCAGTTCGCGGCGCGAGGCCCGGCGGAAGTCGAAGACCTCGGAGGGGTCCGCGCGCGGGGGGCGGGAGGTCAGGAGGGCGCAGACCGCGTCCAAGCCCTCAGCGGTGCGCGCCGAGGCCAGAACCACCGGCATGCCCAACTCGTCCGAGAGGGCCTCCTTGTCCACGCGGATGCCGTTGAGCCGGGCCTCGTCGATCATGTTGACGACCAGGGCCACGCGGAAGCCGGCGGCTTTGAGACCCGCGGCCAGGGCCAGGTCGTTGGAGAGGTTGCTCGCTTCGGCCACGCAAAGGACCAGCAGGTCCTCGCCCGCTTCGGCGCACTCGCAGAGGAATCGGAAGGAGACCTTCTCGTCCTCGGTGGCGGGCAGCAGCGAGTGCGTGCCGGGAAGGTCCACGACCTCGAGTTCCGCACCGGCCACGGTGACGGCGCCGACCGCCTTCTCCACCGTGCAGCCGGCGAAGTTGGCCACGCGCTGGCGCAGGCCCGTCAGCGCGTTGAAGAGGGTGGTCTTGCCCGTGTTGGGGCGCCCGGCGAGGGCGACGACCCGCTTCAGAGGGCCTCCACCTGGATGCGGCGCAGCAGCCGCCGATCCAAGGCCAGGAGTTGCGGACCGACCAGGCACTCGACCGGGTCTTGGAGCGGGGTGGCGATGAGCTTGGTCACCGTGGTCCCGGTCCTGAGACCCATCCCCGAGAGGCGCGCGACCTCCGTCGCGTCGATGGAGGTGAAGTTGACGATCCGGACCGGCATCTCGAGGGCTACCTGGTCGAGCGTCATGGCTTCATTATACCCTTGTTGAGATTATAGTTCAATAAGGGATTCGCGACTTTGATATCATCCCTTAATGCCCCGCGACCCCATCTCCCGTCTCGAATCCGCCCGTGATGACCTCGACGCCGGACGCCCCGACCGAGCCTACGCGGCGCTGTCCGGCGGTTTCCCCTCGAGTTTGACGGGGGAGAAGCGCTTCCTGCGCGCCGAGGCCCTGCGCGCTCAGGGTTTTTTCCGCCGGGCGCAGGCCGACTACCGCGCGGCCTTGAAGGCGCTGGGTCCCGAGGACCTCGATCTGACGAGCCTCGCTTTCCTCGGCCTGGCGCGCTGCGCGCGCAGCCTGGGAGCCACCCGCGAGGCAAGGCAGGCAATGAGCCGCGCCCGCGCGTCGGTCCGCAAAGGCGACGCGGACCTGCTCGAGACGCTGGCGCTCGAAGACGCCCTCATCGACCGAGCCGAGGGCCGCTATGCCCGGTCCCTGCTCCGGCTGGCGCCGCTGCTGCGGTCGTCTCGCCGGCGCCGCGACTGGTCTGCCGTCGGCTTTATCCTTTGGGCCATGGGGGGCGCCCGGCGCTTCGCGGGAGACCTCCGCGGCTCTCACCGCGACTTCCAAGAGTCATTGAGGGCTTTCCGCCGCGCGCAGGACCTCGAGGGCCAGACCTACGCGCTGTTCGGCCTGGGAGGCGTCGCGCGCGTGCGCGGCTTCTTCGTCGAGGCCCGCGCGGCCTACGCGGCGGCCGGCAGGCTCCTCGGCTCCGGACCGGATCTGTTCGGCCGGGCCTATGCGCACTGCGGCCTGGCCAACGTCCTGCGCCAACTCGGGCTCTGGAACGAGGCGGAGCGCCGCTACCATAGGTCCTACGCGCTGTACGCGAGGCTCGACGACCGCGTCGACCTGGCCTACGTGGACTGGGGCCTCGGCCAAGTCCACTTGAGGCGCGGCGAACTCGCCGCCGCCGAGCGCCGCCTCCGGGCGGCGCTGGCCGCCTTCGCCGCGGGCGGCGAGGCCCGCGGCGAGGTCCTCTGCCTGCAGTCCCTCGCCCAAGTCGTCCACGCCCTCGGCCGCGCGGCCGAGGGCGAGAAGCTCTTCGGCGCGGCCGTCCGCCGCGCCCGCGGCGCCGGTCTCCACGCCCACCTCGAGATATTCACCTAGACGGACTTGTAACAAGTCGGCAACGCGGCTTTCATAGTCTGTCCGCATGGGACAGGCGATCTGGGGCGTGCTCGAGACGTACCAAGGCCAATGGGTCGCGGTCGACCGCGACGGCAAGGTGCTGGACGCCGACGAGAACCTGGGCGTTTTGCGAGCGCGCGCGCCCCGCGCTCGCACCTTCGTCTTCGCCTGCAGCCAAGGGGTCGCGACTTAGATGGTGAAGTCCATGCCCAGGTAAAGCTCGCGGGCCTTGGGGTCGTTGAGAAGGGATTGGGCCGTGCCCTCCACCAGGATGCGCCCGTCGTAGATGAGGTAGGCGCGATCGATGATGGGCAGGGTCTCCCGCACGTTGTGGTCGGTGATGAGGACTCCGATGCCCTGCCCGACGAGCTTGCGGATGATCGTCTTGAGCTCGCCCACGGTGATGGGGTCGATGCCGACGAAAGGCTCGTCGAGCATGATGATCCTGGGCGAGCTGATCATGGCGCGCGCCACTTCCAGGCGGCGCTTCTCGCCGCCGGAGAGCGTCCAGGCCTTCTGGCGCCGCAGGTCCCAGAGCCCGAACTCCTCCAGGAGGGCCTTGACCCGCCGCATCTGCTCGAGCTTGCTCTTCGCCTTGCGCTCCAGGACCGCGCGCAGGTTCTCCTCGACGCTCAAGCCCTTGAAGACGGTCGGTTCCTGCGCGAGGTAGCCCAGGCCCAGGCGCGCGCGCGCGTACATGGGCTCCAGGGTGACGTCCCGGCCGTCGAGGATGATGGCGCCTTCGTCGGGGGAGATGAAGCCCGCCAGGCTGTAGAAGGTGGTGGTCTTTCCGGCGCCGTTGGGCCCGAGAAGGCCCACGATTTCCCCGGAATTCACCTGGAGGGAGAGTCCCTTGACCACCATGCGTTCGCCGTAGGTCTTTCGAATGCCTCGAGCCTCAAGCCTCATTTCGCCGGTTCCTTGAGCTTGGCCGGGTCCTTGAAGATCAGCCAGCCCCTCACCGACCCCATGGCTTCGACGCGGCGGGGGACCTCGGCGGCGACGATGCGGTCGGCCTTGAGGGCGGTCGTCCACTCGCCCGAAACCTTGCGCAGGACGGGGCGGCCCCCCTCCAGCACGAGGCGGCGTTCGGGGCGCTCGTACCGGGCCGAATCGGCCAGCAGTTCCAGGCGGGGCCCCCAGACGCGCGCGCCATTGGAAAGCGTGACGGTCTCCTCTCCTTTCCAGGACAAGCGGCCCGCCTCGCCGCGGTCCGGGCCGCCCTCCAAGGGAGTGCGCACGAGGTCCACGCGGCCCCCGGGGGCGGGGTCGAGCGCGCCCTCCTGCGTCTTCTCATCGTGGCGCGCCGATTCCCCGCGCGCCTCGATCTCGTCGCCGCCCTTGAGCGTCTTGCGCAGGCGGACGCCGCCGCGGGCCCGCCAATCCCGCGTCGCATGACGATACAGGGCCCAGTCGGCGTCGAGCCGGGCGCCTGCGGATTCGTAGCGCACGTCCCCCTTGAACTCCTCCTCGCGCTTCTTGCCGCGACGGATGACCCATTCCTTGCTGCGAACGACGCTTCCGGCGGCGGCGACGGGCGGCTGCGCGCCGGCGCAGGAGGCGGCCAGAAGCAGGAGGGGCAGGGTCATCGGGGTTTGCCGTTCAACACCGAGCTCTGGTCGAAGATGCGGATCTCGGAGAGGTCCGGAGACGATTCCAGCCCGCGCCCGCGCATGACGCCCTCGGGGCTCTGGAGACGCACGTCGGCCGAGGTGAAGAACCGGTCGCGGGCGCAGGAGTAGAGGAGCTCCTCGGTCGTCAGGCGGGAGTGGTCTTCGAGGGAGTCGACGACGACGGAGCTGGAGAGGCGCACGTCGTGCTTCTCGGTGTCCACGGCGCCGCCGCGCGCGGCGACGCGCGAGACGATCCTGCCGTCGCGGTAGAAGTCCATGGAGGGCGCGGAGAGTTCTGCCTCTTGCTCGTCTTCGTGCAGCACCGCCAGGCGGGAGCGCAGGGTCCACGAGGGTCGTCCGCCCATCGACTGGCTCAAGGTCAGACCCTCGATGACCTGGCGCCGGCCGTCCTGCGCAGGCTCCCTGCGCGGCGCGCAGGACGCGGCGGCGAGCAGGACGGCGAGGACCGAGCGTCTCACCGGCCCGCGGGGACGGCCGCTGACCGCGGGGGAGCTTTCAACTGCCCCTCGGGCAGATGGACCTTGCCTCCGGGGTTGAGCCACGGCGTCAGCTCCCTGGGGATCTTGCGCAGATGATAGGGCTTGGGCAGGCCGGAGAGGACGGTCGTAACGCCTAGGTAGAGGAGGACCAGGCAGGCGTAGATGATGCCCAGGGCCTTGACGTGCCAACGCGCGTCCGGGAACCACGCCGGGGGCACGCTCAGGTCGCGGCCGCACTTCCGGCAAGCCTTGGCGGCGTCCTTGTTCTCGACTCCGCAACTCGCGCATTTCATCGGGGGGTCTCCTTGGAAAGAGCGTCAAAGGCTCGGACCTCGCGCATGAAGTCCGGCGCGTCGGCGAGAAAGAGCGAGTTGGGGCCGTCCGAGAGAGCCTGGTCCGGGTCGGGGTGGGTCTCGAAGAAGATCCCGTCGACGCCGACCGCGGCGGCGGCGCGCGCCAGGGGGCGGACGAACTCCCGCTGGCCTCCCGTGGTCGCGCCGCTGCCGCCGGGAAGCTGGACGCAATGCGTGGCGTCGTGGACCACGGGAACGCCGAGGGAGCGCATGATCTCGAAGGAGCGCATGTCCACGACGAGGTTCCCATAGCCGAAGGTGGAGCCGCGCTCGGTGAGGAGGACGTTTTTGTTGCCCGTCGAATAGATCTTCTCCACGGCGTGGCGCATGTCCCAGGGGGAGAGGAACTGCCCCTTCTTGACGTTGACCGCCTTGCCGGTGCGGCCGCACGCCGCGAGGAGGTCGGTCTGGCGGCTCAGGAAGGCCGGAACCTGGAGCATGTCCACGTAGCGGGCGGCCACGGCCGCATGAGAGGGCTCATGGACGTCGGTGACGACGGGCACGCCCAGTTCCGCGCCGATCTTGGCGAGGAGGCGGAGGCCTTCCTCCATTCCGGGACCGCGGTACGACTTCACCGACGTGCGGTTGGCCTTGTCGTAGGAGGCCTTCAGCACGAAGCCGACCTTCAGCGCCTCGCTGGCCTTCTTGAGCGCCCGGCCGACCTTGCGAAGAAGCGCCTCTGACTCGATGACGCAAGGCCCGCCGATGAAGGCGACGGGGCGGCCCCCGCCGAAGACGACCGAGCCGACGCGGACCTCACGCGTGCGCATGGGTCCTGCGCTGGGTCTCGGCGCGATCCGCGGCCGCCGCGATGAAGTCCCGGAAGAGCGGATGCGGGGCCTCGGGACGGCTCTTGAACTCGGGGTGGAACTGGCTGGCCAAAAACCACGGATGGTCCTTGAGCTCGACGATCTCCACGAGGTTCTTCGGGGCGTGGATGCCGGAGACGCTCAGCCCGGCGTCCTCGAGGAGTTTTCGAAACTTGTTGTTGACCTCGAAACGGTGACGGTGGCGCTCGCAGATCTGGAGCGCGCCGTAGGCCCTATGCGCGTGCGACCCCTTCTTGAGCGTGCACTCGTAGGTGCCCAGGCGCATGGTGGCCCCCATGCTCTTGACGCCCTTCTGCTCGGGCATCAGATCGATGACCGGATAGCGGGACTTGGGGTCGAACTCGGTGGAGTGCGCGCCCGCGAGCTTGAGGACGTTGCGGGAGAACTCGATGACCGCGATCTGCAGCCCCAGGCAGAGCCCGAAGTACGGGATCTTCTCCTCGCGCGCGAGTTGGGCCACGCGGATCTTGCCCTCGATGCCCCGGTCGCCGAACCCGCCGGGCACGAGGATGCCGTGGACGTCCTTGAGCTGCTCGTAGATCTTAGGGTCGGTCGTATCGAGGAAGCGGATAGCGACCTTGGCCTCGTTGGCGATGCCGCCGTGGATGAGGGCCTCGTTGACCGACTTGTAGGCGTCCTTGTAGTCCGTATACTTGCCGGCCAGCGCGATGGTCACCTCGCGCTTGGGGCGCTTGAGCCGGTCCACGACGCGGTCCCAGCTGTCGAGGTCCTTGGCCTGCGTGCGCATGCGCAGGAGCATCATGATCTGGTCGTCGAGGCCCTGCTTGTGGAAGACCATGGGGACCTCGTAGATGCTCTCGACGTCCGGCGCCTCGATGACGGACTCCTTGGGCACGGAGCAGAACATGGAGAGCTTGGCCCGCATGTCCGCGCCGAGAGGCTTCTCGGTGCGGCAGACGAGAACGTCCGGAGAGATCCCGATCTCGCGCAGCTTCTGCACGGAGTGCTGGGTCGGCTTGGTCTTGAGCTCCTCGGAGGCCTTGATGTATGGGATGAGCGTCACGTGCATGTAGAGGACGTTGTCGCGGCCGGCCTCCAGGCCCATCTGGCGCGCGGCTTCTAGGAAGGGGAGGCTCTCGATGTCGCCGACCGTGCCGCCGATCTCGATGATGGCCACGTCGGCGCCCTTGGCGGCGGCCCGAAAGCGGTTCTTGATCTCGTCGGTGATGTGCGGGATGACCTGGACGGTGGTCCCCAGGAAGTCGCCGCGGCGCTCGCGGTCGATGACGGTCTGGTAGACCCGTCCCGCCGTGAAGTTGTTGTAGTGATGCATCTCTTTATTGAGAAAACGCTCGTAATGGCCGAGGTCCAAGTCCGTTTCGGCGCCGTCTTCCGTGACGAACACTTCCCCATGCTGGAACGGATTCATCGTCCCGGGATCGACGTTGATATACGGGTCGCATTTGAGCATGGTCACCGCCAAGCCCCGGGCCTGGAGGAGCTTGCCGATGGAGGAGGCGGAGATGCCCTTGCCGAGCGAGCTGACGACGCCGCCCGTCACGAAGATGTACTTGGTCATTGGTTGCCTCGGAGGAGGAGTCGTTGGGCGCGTCGAAGATCTGCGGGCACGTCGACGGAGACCGGGCGCTCGCAGACGACCGCGGCGCGCATCGTCATTCCGGCCTCCAGCGCGCGCAACTGTTCGAGCTTCTCCGTCCTCTCGAGCTCGGATGGGGGCAGGGCGACGAATCGGCGCAGGGCCTCGCGGCGATAGGCATACAATCCCAGGTGTTCCCAGCGGCGGACCGGGGCCCCGCCGCGAGGGAATGGAACGGCGGATCGGGAGAAGTAGAGGCAGCGGCCGCTCTCGGCCAGCACGGCCTTGACGACGTTCGGGTCGCGCGCGCGGCGCTCATCGACGAGAGGGATGACGGCGGTGGCGATGTCCGAGCCGCGACTCAGCGATTTCACCACGGCCCGAAGCGTCGCTGCCTTTAAGAGCGGCATATCTCCTTGGTAGTTGAGAATGATCGGTTCTCGACGGCCGCGGGCAGCCAGCCAAACGCGATCTGAGCCCGAAGGGCAGGAGGGGGAAGTCATGACGGCTTGCCCGCCGAAACGGCGGACCTCGTCGGCGACTTCCCGAGCGTCGGCGGCGATCAGGACGGGGCCGAGGTCTGCGGCCACGGCGGCTCGCCAGCACCACTCCACCATGCTCCGCCCCGAGAGACGAGCCAACACCTTCCGGGGAAATCGCGTGGAGCCCAGGCGGGCCGGGATCACGATCAGGCAGGGATTCACCGCACCGCCTCCGAGAGCTCCGCGCAGTCCGTGACGGCGGTGCCGAGCTTGCCCACCACGATGCCGGCGGCGTGGTTGGCGAGCGACGCCGCGCGGTCGAGCGGCGCTCCTGCGGCCAGGGCGAGGGTGAAGGCGGCGATGACGGTGTCGCCCGCGCCCGAGACGTCGAAGACCTCGCGGGCCACGGTGGGGATGTGGGTGACCTTCCCGTCCGCTTCGAAGAGGCTCATGCCCTCGGCGCCGCGGGTGATGAGCGCCGAGCGGCTCCTGAGCATGCGGAGAATCTCGCGGCCCAAGGCCACGAGAGCGTCCTGGCCCGGTTTGGGCTCGCGGCGCATGCAGGCCCAGGCCTCGGCCGTGTTCGGGGTCACGCAGGTGACGCCCTTATAGCTGCGGAAGTGCTCCGGCTTGGGGTCCACGGTCAGGGGGATTTTCCTGCGGTTGGCGGCGCCTATGGCGAGGGCCAGCAGGCGCGGGCCGATGACGCCCTTGCCGTAGTCGGAGAAGATGACGGCCTCGGTCCTGGGAAGTTCCTCCGCGAGGCCGGCCAGAAGGCGCGTCTGCGTGGCGTGCGAGAGGGGGCCCGTGGTCTCCCGGTCGAAGCGCACGACCTGCTGGCGTTCGGCGACCACGCGGCACTTTTGCGTGGTCTGGCGATCCACGTCGACGCAGACTCCTTCCATGTCCACGCCCTTGGAGCGGAACTGCTCGGCCAGTCGCCGACCGGCCTCGTCCTCGCCGATGACGCCGACGACCGAGACCGAGGCGCCGAGGGAGGCCAGGTTGTTGACGACGTTGCCGGCCCCTCCGGGGATGCTGGTCTCGCCCGTCACGCGCACGACGGGGACGGGCGCTTCAGGCGAGATGCGGCCGACCGTGCCGCGGACGTACTGGTCCAGCATGAGATCACCGACGACGAGCACGCGCCGCCCGTGGAATCTGGCGAGGGTTCGCAGAAGCTCTTTGCGCATCTTACGGGAAGGCATCATATCATTTCGCGCACGACCGCCGTGACATGGCCGAAGAAGACCTCGACCTTCATCAGCAGCGGCCGCCTGGCCGCGTCGTCCGAAAGCCAGAGACGCAGGCGCTTGCCCTTCTGGACGAACAGCCCTTCCCGGCGCATGGCGGGCTCGACGAGGACCGAGGAGAAGCGGCCCGCGGGGGTTTCAACCTGCTCTCGGGAGGTCACTTTCACCACGAGGGGCCAGTTGTCCGGCGTGTTGACGTCCACCACAACCTGGTCGCCGTTCTTGAGCTCCTGGGCTCGCACGAAGTAGACGCTGGAGAGGATGTCCTGGACCGAGGCCGGGATGGTGCCGGTGCGCACGGCGAAGTTGCCGTCGCGGTCGGTGCGGCGCGCGATGAACGTTCCCGCGTCGCGGTCGTAGAGCACCCACTCGTCGCGAAAGAAACGCCCTTCCCGCAGTTTCTTGGAATAACCGAGAGAAGTCAGCGTGCGGGCGTCGAGCCAGGATTCATTAAGGTCGCGAACCGGATAGAAGGAGTCGCAGAAGGAGTTGGAACGGGCCTCGCTGACGATGTGGTAGGCCGGGCGTCCGTTGAAGGTTACGATCTTGTCCACGGTGAGGGTGGCTTCGCCCACGCTGAGCAGCCCCCAGGAGACCTGCAGGACGATCTTCTCCGGGAAGACGGGCAGGCGCATGAAGGCGGAGGAATAAGGGACATCCGGGCCCATGAGTTGAGAGGGGGAGAGCACCGCGGTCGTAATCGACACGCGGCCCCAGGCGCGTCTCTTAACCGTCTGGACCGAGGGCGACTCGGCCGCCGGGTTGGAGGCCGCAGCCGCAGAGACGGGCGTCGCCGGACTCGGGGCCGGCGCGAGCGCCGGCTCTGGAGAGACCGCGGGCGCCGTGGCGGCAAGGTCGGGCAGGGTCGGCGCGGGATCGATGGCCATGCGGTGAACGGCGCAGGCCGAGAGTGCCGCGGCTAGGCTGAGGAGGGCTGAGCGACGGCTCACGGCTGCTTCCCGGCGTCCTTGGCCAGCGCATCGAGCGTGTCGATCCAGACGTTTCTGCCCTTGAGGATCACGAGCTTGATGCCCAGGACCAATACCTCTCCCTTAAGGATATCGCGCCAGTTTCCGGGCAGGCGCACGAAGTCCTTGAATGTGGTCACCAGGGGCAGGCCGCCGCGCAAGGCCTCAATGGATATCATTTCCCTCTCGGTGTAGGGATGGTGGTCCGGGTAGCGCCAGGCCTGGGCGAGCTCGGCGCCGAGTTCCTCCAACTGAGCTTCAAACGAGAGAGGGTCGCCCAATCCGCAGAGGGCGGCCACCGACTTCCCCCTCAGGAGAGAGAGGGGGTATTTCTTCTCCGTGCGCACGTCCAGGACATGGTCGGCCTTGTGCGCGGATTCAAGGAGCTTGACTCCCGCATGGACCTTCCAGATCTCCTCGCGCAGAAGAGAGAGTTCGGACGCCGTGACGCGATCGGCGTGCGTGATGATGACCATCTGCGCGCGACGCAGGGCCGAGAGGGGCTCGCGCAGGTCTCCCAAAGGGAGGAGGCGGCGCCCGCCGAAGGGGTTTCGCGCGTTGACCAGGACCACGTCGAGGTCGCGGTGCAGCTTGAGGTGCTGGAAGCCGTCGTCGAGGATGAGCACCCGGCTGCCGTACATCTCGACGGCGAGCTCGCCCGCCTTGGCCCGGTCTGGGCAGACCAGCACGGGCACGCCCAATCCCTGGAGAGACTGGTGGATCATCCAGGGCTCGTCGCCGCACAGCCGCCAGTCGGTGTGGCGCCCGTCCAGGAGGACGGCGACTTCCTTTCTCGGCGCGCTGCGCCCGTAGCCGCGCGAGAGGACGGCCACTTCGTGGCCGCGGCGGCGCAGGGTTTCAGCCGCGAGAAGGACGGCCGGGGTTTTGCCCGTGCCGCCGGCCGTCAGGTTGCCCACGCAAATCACTTGGGCATCCAGGCGCTTGCGCCTGAGGATCTTCAGGTCGTAGAGGAGCCGGCGCCCGAGCACGCCCGCGCCGTAAGCCAGGCAGGCGGCGCCGAGCAAGACCCTCCCGGGAAGGGTCTTCTTGAGGAGGGAGCGCCGCTTGTTCCAGGCGCTGTGCTCGGTCATGGGGTCGCCTGCGAGCGGGCCAGGAGCTCCGAGACGACCGGCAAGACGCGCTCGACCGAGAGCTGGCGAAGACATTCGAGATGGTAGGGGCACTCGTTGAGACGGCAGCCGATGCACGCCAACTCCTCGATTCTCACGAAGCGGTGGTCGGGATGCGGCGGAGTCCAGGAGGCGGGATCCGAGGACCCGTGGATCGTCACGGTCGGCACGCCGAGCGCCACGGCGACGTGCTTGGGTCCCGCGCAATTGGCGACCAGCACCCGGCACGAGACGAGCTCGCGGGCGAGGTCCGAGATCGAACGCGTTTCGGCAATCGCGAGCGCGCTCCCGCCGACGGCGCGCACGACCTCGTCGGCCAGGTCCTTCTCGCCCGGGCCCCAGAACACCTTGAGCCGGCAGCCGTGCTTGTCGTGCAGCAGTTTGCCGAGCCGCCCGTAGGACGAGGCCGGCCAGCGACGGGTGATCTTTCTCGAAGCAGGCGCAAGCCCGACCACGTTCTCGGGGGTCGCGGGGCGCGGCGCCAGGTGAATGCGCGGCAGCGCCGGGGCGTCCTCGGCAAGGACTCCCAGCCCCGAGAGCCAGAGGACTTTTTCCGCGGCGGCGTAACAAGCCCTCGGAGACTGGACCATGCGGTGGTTGTAGGCCCAGCGACGGGATACGTGCGCGGGGCCGGCCTTGACCAGCGCGCCGGAGAGCGCGGTCAGGACGGCGGTGCGGGGATTGGCGAGGAAGTCGATGATCCAGTCGTAGCGGCGCGCGCGGATCTTGAACGCCCAGGCGAGCGCGCTCGCGGGGCCCTTCGCGTCGTAGACCAGCGTTTCGTCGATGGCCGGGCTGCCGGCGACGGCCTCGGCTCCCGGAGCCTCGACGAGGAAGTCGAGCTTGGCGCCGGGAAAGCGATTCTTGAGGGCCTCCAGCGCCGGGGTGGCCAGGATCACGTCGCCGAGGCGGCGCAGTTGGACGACGAGGATGCTCTTGGGGGCCTCGGGAGGCATCAAAGGCGCGCGCGCCCGCGCGTCATGTTCAGGTGGAAATCGACCATCGTGTCGTCGCCGCGGATGAGCAAGCGCCGCACGGCCTCCTTCTCGCGGTCCCAAGGCAGGCGGGAGATCCCCTGCTTGATCGAAAAGTCGAAGCGGTAACCGGCGGCGAGCGCCGCCGCGCGGACCTCGGGTTGGTAGGCGCCCGCCCCGTACGGATAGGCGAAGCCGAGCATCTCGCGGCCGAGCTTGTCCTCCAGGCGCTTCTTGCTCTCGGTCAATTCCCAGCGGGCCTCATCGAGGGGGATCGACGCCAGGCTGCGGTGCCGCATCGTGTGCGAGCCGAACTCGATGACGCCGCAATCCTGCATCTCTCGGACCATCGCCCAGGTCAGCATCTTCAGCCACGGCTCCAGCGCCGGATCGTGCCAAGAGTTGTGGCCGTCCATGGTCTCGCAGACCAGGAAGACGCAGCCCTTCATGCCGGACTCGCGCAGGATCGGATAGGCCAGCTCGAAATTGTTCATGTACCCGTCATCGAAGGTGATGAGGACGGGCTTCTCCGGCAAGGTTGTGAGACCCTTCTCTGCGTCGCGCCAGTCCGCGAAGGTGATGGAGGTGTAGCCGTGTTCCTTCAGATAGGAGATCTGGCGGCGGAAATCCGCGGCGGAGACCCAGAGTTTGGCGAGCGTGGAGCCCGGAGGGGGGTCTCCGATCTTATGGTACATCAGCGTCGGCAGGCCGCCGGACACGACGGGACGCCACCAGTTCCATCGGGCGCCGGCCGCGGCGGCGGCTGCGAGCAGGGCCAGGGATTCGGATATCATTCGGCCGCCTCAGTCTGCCAAATTTGGAGCCCTTTTGCTGAAACGCCGAAGCTCAAGCTCCCGGAGCTTCATGGACTTGAGCCAGCTGTGGCACGCAGCCAACCCCGCCCAAACCAGGCCGGGGTAGCCGTCCAGGACGCCGAGCTTGAGGACGGCGCGGGAGAAGAAATTCCAAGGCAGTATCAGGTGATGCAGGGGGCTGGATCGCCGGCCCGCCTGGAAGCGCTTGCGAGCGGCCAGCGTCGTGTAGCGGTCGAGCTTGGAGAGATAGTCGGAGATGTCGCGGTAGGGCTCGTGGACGATGACGCCCTTCAAGCGGCCGAGGAGGCCGTCGACCACGATGCCCTCGTGCAGGGCGCCGCCGACGAAGCGCGCTTGGGAGCGCCGGAAGAGGCGCAGATGCTTCTCGCAGCCGAGGCCGCCCCACCGGAGGGTCCGGCCGAGAAAAACGACTTCGAAGGAGATGTCGTAGCCTCCGGCCGAGGCGGGGCCCGACAGCGCCGCTCGGATTTCCGCTGCGAGCGCCGCGGAGACCCTCTCGTCCGGGTCGATCCAGAGGCACCATTCGCCTCTCGCCGCGTCGAGACCGGCCTGGCGCTGAGACGCGTAATCATCGAAACGTCGCAGGAGGACCCGGGCGCCCGCGGCGCGGGCGATCTCCTCGGTCCGGTCCGTCGTGTCCTCGGACACGACGATGACGACCTCGACCGCCAGGCCCTGGAGACTCTTCAGGCAGCCGGGAAGGTCGGCCTCCTCGTCCTTGGCGATGAGAATCGCGCTAATCGACGGCGTCATAGATCTTCTCCATATCCGCGGCCATCCGCTTCAGGCCGAAGCGCGGCAGGCGCTTGAGACCCTCGGCGGCCAGGCGGCGCGCGAGCGCGCCGTCATCGAGGAGCTTGATGAGCGCGTCGGCCAGAGCCTGCGGGTTGCGAGGCAAGACGAGCAGGCCGGTCTCGCCGTCCACGACGACCTCCGGGATGCCTCCGGCCGTCGTGGCGGCGCGGGGCACGCCGCAGGCCGCGGCCTCGATGAGCACGGAACCCATGCCTTCGCCCCACGACGACTGGACGTAGACGTCGAGAGCTTTGAGGAGGGGGAGCGGGTCGGGGCGATGACCGACGAACAGCACCTTCCCCTCCAGGCCGATGCGCCGCGCTCTCTGCTTGAGGCGCGACTCCTCCGGTCCGCGTCCGGCGACGAGAAAGCGCGTCCCGGGACGCTTGAGCAGGATGATGAGCGCGGCGGCGAGCAGGGTGTCGTGGTCCTTGTGGGCAACGAGGGCGGCGAGATTGCCGACCCAAGCCATCGCCGGATCGATGCGAAGCTCCGCCGCGAGCATCCGGCGATAGTCCATTCTTTGCTCGGTCGTCGGCGGCTTAAAACGCTCCGGCTCGACCCCGCACCAAGAGCTCTCCTCGGCGTCCACCGGCAGTCCGTCCGGCACCACGGCGATCCTTTCTTTCGACAGGCCGCCGTCGCGCAGGATTTTCGCGATGGCCTCGGAGACGGCGACCGTCTTTGCCGCAAACTCGTACTTCAGTGCCCGGGCGAGCGCCCCGACGGGAAAGTCGACGCGGCGATGCGCCACGAAAGGGACTCCGGCCAAAGAGGCGAAAGCGCAGGCGCCGGCGGCGTGAGCGGTATGCGCGTGGAGCACGGCATTCTCGCGACGGGCGTCTGCGGCCAGCTTCACGCCGGAGAACAAGTCGCCTTCGCCCAGAAAAGGGAGCGTGCGGACCTCGAAGCCCAGGCGGCGGGCCTCGCCTTCCAGTTCCTGGCCGGCGCGGCAGTAGACGACGTTGCGGCGGCCGCGCGCGCGCATGGCCGCCGCCAGGTACAGGAGCTGCCGCTCCCCGCCCCGCAGGCCGCGCTCGCCGTCAACGTGAAAGAGAGTCGAGCGCCTCGCCATAGACGTCCTGGGTCGCCAGATAGAACGCATCAAGCGAGAACATGAGCGACCATCGTTCGCGGGCCCGCGCGCCCATCGCCTCGGCGCGGGCGGGATCGTCGAGAAGCGACTTCACGGCCGAAGCCAGGGCGGCGGCGTCGCCGGGGGGCGCCAAGAGCCCGGTGACTCCGTCCTCGACGAGGTCGGGGAGGCACCCGACGCGGGTCGCGACCAGCGGGCGCCCGGCGGCCATCCACTCCAGCGCCGCGCGGCTGACCGCCTCGGAGCCCGTGGAGTCCGTCACTCCGATGCGGCAGCCTAAGAGGAACACCCACTTGTCGGGCACGCGCCCGGGCAGGAGCACGGTGGCGTCCAGGCCCAGGGGCTTGAGCTGCCAGCGCAGCCGCTCGAGCAGGCTGCCCTCGCCGGCGCAGATGACTTTCAAGTGAGGCACTCTCGGTTTGAGAATCCGAGCCGCGTCGAAAAGATAACCGTGACCCTTGACGGGGTCGAAGCGCGCGATCATCCCTACCACGGGTCCGCCCGGCATCGGGGCATTCGCGTCGGGACCTTCGATCCCCTGGCAGACGAGGCTGACGCGAGCTTGCGGGAAAGAGGAGGAGATCTGGGCCGCGATGGCTCTGTTGGCCGCAATGAAGGCCTGGGTGCGCCGGGCCGACCAGCGGGTCAGCGAGGTGGCCATGACCGGCCGCGCGTCGCCGCGAGTGCGCACCACGGCCGCCCCCTTGGGGGCAATCATCAGCGCGAGAGCATGGGAGGAACCCGTGTGCGCGTTGAGGATTTGCGGGAAGAAGGCCTTTATCTTCCGGCGCAGGGAGGGAATCTGCAGCCAGCCCGCGGGGCCGGGCTGCCACGCGCGCACCGGCAGGCCGCGCGCGGCTGCGTCCTTGAGCACGGGAGAATCGTTCGCGCCCCAGAATTCAACGCGGTGGCCGCGGCTTGCTTGCTGAGCGGCCAGCGTCACGGCGTAATGGGCGATGCCTGAGTCCCAGGGTTCGTCTTCGAGGTGGACGATATTCACTTCGCGGTTCCCGCGCCCAGGGCCGCTCGGCAGGCGTCCCAGACGAGATCGACGGTGACGAGCCTCATGCACAGGAAGTGTCCTTGCGGGCAGGCGCGCGCGCCGTGAAGGCCGCAGGGGCGGCAGGAGAGTTCGGCCTCTACGACGCGGTGCGCGGCCCCATACGGAAAGAAGCCCAATTCCCGCGTGGTCGCGCCGAAGGCGGCCACGACCGGCACGCCCGCCGCCGCGGCCAGGTGCATGGGTCCGGAATCGTTGGTCACGAAGAGGGAGAACCTTCCCATCAGGGACTTAAGGTCCTCAAGGCTGGTCTTGCCCGTGAGGTCGGCCGCGCCGGAGGCCCGAGCGATTTCGGCGCCGAGGGGCGCGTCCGCGGGGCCGCCCACCAGCACCGGCTTGAAACCCGCGCGCGCCAGACGGCGGCAGAGCTCCGCGAAACGCTCGGGCAGCCATCTCTTCGTACTCCAGGCGGCGCCGGGATGCACTCCGACCAGCCGATCCGTCGAGGAGAGGTCCTTCTCGGCGAGCAGACGCGACAGTTCGCAGCCGAGCGAGGAAGGCTCGATGTAGCGCTCTTCGTCTCGCGCCGGCGCGCTCGCCGCTCCCAGGGGGCGGGCGAGGGCGAGGTTTCTCTCCAAGTCGTGGGCGAGCCAGGAGAACGGAACGCGGTCGGTGAGAAGGAAGCTCCCCGCGCTGGAGGAGAAGCCCACGCGCCGCGGCACGCCCGCCAGCCACGCCAGCAAAGTCGAGCGCAAGGATCGGTGGGGGATGACGGCGAGGTCGAAGGAGCGGCGCTTAAGCCGCCGGGCGATGCGCCAGAGGCCCGCCAAACCCGCGTGCTCGCCGCGCTTGTCGTCGAGCAGGACCTCGTCGACCCAGGCATTGCCGCGGAAGACCTCGGCGTGCTTGGGGAGAGTCAGGACCGCGAGCGTCGCGCCCGGCAGGCTTTCCTTGAGGCGACGCAGGAGGGGCAGGGTGAGCAGGCTGTCTCCCAGAAAGGAGGTCTGTAGGACGACGACTCGGCGCGGGGAGGGCGCATCCGCGCGCGCGCCCCAGTCCGCCGGGGAGAGGGCGCGCATCGGGGCCGGTACGCCCCAGACCGCGAGGGCTTCCAGGTAACGGTCCACGGCGTGGCGTTGGAGAGAGGGGGACGCCACGCCAAAGGCCACGAAGAGTCGACGCGCCAAGGCGTCTTTGCGGTAGACCGACTGCTCCGGGATACCGGACAGGCGCCGGATCAGCCAGGAGCGCAGGGTGGCGTGCAGGTCGAGGAGGTGGGTGAAGCGGCCCGCGCGGATGCGCGCGAGCGCGTCCGCCAAACCCCGGTAGGCGATGACCTCGTCGACGCCGGGATGGCCCTTCAGCACGGCCGCGAACTGGGGTTTGACCAGCGCGCAGACGCGGCAGTCTGGCCAATGGGCCTTGAGATTCTTATAGACCGGGCCCGTCAGGATGACGTCCCCAAGAGAGGAGAGGCGCACGACGAGGATTCGATGAGACAACCGTTATTTTATCATTTCGAGAAGGGCCGCGGTTCTCGTGGTGGCGCCGCGCAGGGTCTGCGCGGCGCTCCGGGCCTTGGCGCCGGCGGCGCGGGCGCGCCCGGCGTCTGAGAGCAGCTCCACGAGGCGATCCGCGATCTGCGCGGCGTTCCGGACACGGAAGCCTCCGCCCCCGGCCTCCAGAAGGTCGGCCGGAGCCGAAATGTGCCCCGTGTGGGGTCCGAAGAGGACGGGGACCGCGGCCAGGGCGGGTTCGAGGAGGTTGTGTCCGCCGACCGCGACGAGCGTGCCGCCGACGAAGGCGACCCTAGCGCGGGCAAATAGCGAGGGCAGAGGCCCCATCTCGTCTACGAGCAGGGCCTCGGATCCTTCCAGGGCCGTCGAATCGGGCCCGAGCCGGCTCCAGAGCTGCGCGCGCAAGGACGCGTCCATGAGCGCGCGCCAGGCCTCGGCCGCGCGCTCGGGATGGCGCGGGGCCAGGATGAGCCTCAACTCGGGTCTTATGGATTTGGCCTGGAGATATCCCGCCAGGACGGCGTCCTCCTCGACCGGGTGCGTGCTCCCAGCCACGAAAAGGGGGGCGTCCTTCCAGCCCAACAGACGCAGGCGCTCGTCGGTCTCGGCGGCGGCGGACGGGACCTCGCCCCGGTCGTACTTGCAGTTGCCGGTCACGCGGACGCGCTCGCGCGGCACGCCGAGAGCGCGGAAGCGCTCCGCCTCGGGCTCGCTCTGCGCTCCGACTGCCTCCAGGCAGGCGAGCACGGGGGCGAGAATCCGCGTGAGCGGGCGCAGGACCGTCGTGCGCCCGGTGAGGCGCGCGTTGACCAGCGCCGGGCGCAGTCCCGAGCGCGCGGCGAGTAGGATGAGCGTCGGCCACAGCTCCGTCTCCGCCAGCACCAGGCGCTCCGGCCTCAGCGCGCCGAGCAGGCGCGACACGCAGGGCCACGCGTCGACCGGCGCCAACTGGGCCCAGGCGACCGAAGGCAGGCGCCGCGCGGCCTCCCGTCCCGCCGCGGTCATGGTCGTGAGAAAGATCGCGGGAGCGCCCGGCCGCGCGGCGTGCTCCTCGAGGAGGGGGGCCAGTCCGCCGACCTCTCCCGCCGACGCCGCGTGAAACCACCAGACGCGCCGTCCGGAGAGCTTGGCGCGGCCCTCGGCGCAGAGACCTCCCAAGCGCTCCGGCAGTTCCGCGATCAGCCCCGCGATCAGGCCTCGGCGCCGTGAGAAGGAGAATACGGCGACGACGCCTAGCCCGACGAAGGGTGCGAGCAGGGTCTCGAGGGCCAGGAGGAGCCGGATCACGAGACGAGGGCGTCCGCCTCGTCGGTGAGGCGGTCGAGGACGGCCTTGAGCTCGGCGGCCTTGGCCTTCAGGTCGTCGTGGGGAAGCACCTCGATGGGTTCGCCGTAGACAACGGCGACGCGCCCGAAGGGGAGGGGAAAATGGAAGCGGTCCCAGGCCTTCTTGACGACGATTTTGCGCGACAGGGCGCAAGTCAGGGGCAGGATGGGAATGCCCAGGCTCTGGGCCAGGAAGAGCGCGCCCTCCTTGACCTCGCGCGCGGGGCCCCGCGGCCCGTCCGGGGTGATGGCGATGTCGAGGCCGGACTGGACGGCCTCCATCATCTCCCGCACGGCCGCAGCGCCTCCGCGCGAGGACGAGCCGCGAATCGTCGCGAGGCGCGAAAGTTCCAGGATTTTAGCGATCAGTTCCCCGTCCCGGGAGCGGCTGACGAGCACGGCGGCGCCCGCGCCGCGGTGGAGGTAGGTGAAGTATATCTGGCGCTGGTGCCAGCAGGCGTAAATGAAGCGGCGGCCCCGCGAGCGCAGGCGTTCGCGGCTATCTCCCCGAACGACGCTCAGTCGCGTCGTGAGCCCGACGAAGGAGACGTAGGCGTAGGCGAGGCAGGCGCCGAGCGCCTGGAGCACTACTTTGAGCGGCCCTTCGCTTTGGACTTGGCGAGCCAGGAGAGGCTCACCGCGAGCGAGGCCGCGGGGAAAAGCTTCCCGTCCTGGAACGAGATGCCGAGCTTGACGCCGTCGAGTTTTCGCACCACGGCCTCCAGCGCCGCGACTTCGGCCAGCGGGGTGAGGGGAGACAGTTCGCAGTTGTCCTGCTCGGCCTCGTCGGCGATGATCCCCGACGCGAAGCGCACTGACTCGTCGAGGGCGGCCTCTTCAAGCAGGGGCCAGAGGCCCTCCGGCACGCCGGTCTGCGCGGCGCGCACGGGCGTGAAGGCCTCGCCCAGGCCGGCCAGGATGAGGCTGTAGGCCAAGCCGGGCATGGGGGAGAGGATTGACTGGTCGGGGTCCGCGGACCCGAAAGTATCGAAGAGGACGCCGGGCGCGAGCGCCTTGGCGAGGCGCTCCAGGAGCTTGGCGAGGGCGGGATCACCCAGGCCCGCGGTCTCAAGGTCGAGGCCTGCCTTCTTCGCGCGCCTCTTGACCTCGTGAGGCCGCAGGATGAGCTTGAAGCTCTTGATCTTCCTCACTTGTGCCGGCGACCTCCGAAGCGCGTCTGGTACTCGTAGACGAGGGGCGCGGCCACGGCGATGGAGGAGTAGGTCCCCAGGAGGTTGCCGACGACCATGGCCAGCGCGAAGTTCCGAAGAACCGGCCCGCCCGCGAAGAGCAGGACCAGGCTTACGATCTGGACGGTCAAGACCGTAATGATGGTGCGCGACAAAGTCTCGTTGATCGACGAGTCGATGAGTTCGGCCAGGGGGATGCCGCGGGTCGTGCGCAGCTTCTCTCTCATCCGGTCGAAGATGACGATGGTGTCGCTAATCGAGTATCCGGCGATGGTCAGCAGCGCCGTGACGATGAGCAGGTCCATGGGCAGACCGAGAAAGGAGAAGAGGCCGGAGACGCCGATCACGTCGTGGAAGAGCGCCAGCACGCCCGCGATGGCCCAGATAGGGTTCTCGAAGCGGTAGGCGACGTAGACCACGATGCCGAGGAGGCTCAAGAGGATGGCCCAGACCGTGCGGCGGCGCAGGTCCTTTCCCACGACGGGGCCGATGACGTCCTTGCGGTCCAGATTCGGCTCGACGCCCGCATACGATTTGCGCAGGGCGTCCAGGATCTTGGTTACGAAGGCGTCCACCGCGGCGGTGTCCGTGCCTTTCTCTCGCAGGATGAAGGTCGGGCGCTCGCCCTGGACGGATTGGATCTCGGAGCTCACGCCGGCCGCCTCGAGGGCCTTGCGCACGCCGTCGACGTCCACCTTTGATGAGGCGGGGAAGCTCACCTGCACCAAGGAGCCCCCGGTGAACTCGATCGAGTAGTTGAAGCCCTTGATCGTCATGGTCGCCACGCTCAGGACCATGACGACGACGGACGCGCCTATGGGAATCCATCTCAGTCCGATGAAGTCGATGTTGGGTTTTTTGAAAAGTTCCATTAGATCGAGAGCTCCTCGACCTCGTTGTTTTCGAGGTAGTAGTCGAAGATCATCCGCGTGATCACGATCGCCGTGAAGAGCGAGAGGATCAGGCCGATGGTCAAGGTAACGGCAAAACCCTTGATGGGTCCCGTGCCGAACTGAAACAGGAACACCGAGGAGATGAGCGAGGTCATATGGGAGTCCAGGATGGCCGAGAAGGCGCGATCATAGCCCACGGAGAGCGCGGTCTTGACCGGTTTGCCCAGCCTCAGCTCCTCGCGGATGCGCTCGAAGATCAGGACGTTCGCGTCGACGGCCATGGCGAGCGACAAGATGATGCCGGCCATGCCCGGCAGGGTCAAAGTCGAGCGCAGATAGGCCATGATCGCGACCAACAGCACCAGGTTCAGGCCCAGGGCGATGACCGCGACCAGGCCGGAGGCGCGGTAGTAGATGATGATGAAAAGGACGACCAGGATGAACCCGATCGCGCCCGAGCGCACGCCGTCCTTGATGGAGTCCTCTCCGACCGTGGGGCCGACGACGCGTTCCTCGATGACCTTGACGGGCGCGGGCAGGGCGCCCGCGCGCAGGACGATGGCCAGCGACTTGGCGTCTTCGGGGGTGAATTGGCCCTCGATGATGCCCGAGCCGCCGGAGATGCGGCCCTTGATGACGGGCGCGGAGTAGACGATGCCGTCGAGCACGATGGCCATGTGCTTGTTGACGTTGGCGGCGGTGAGCGCCGCGAACTTGCCCGCGGCTTCCGGCTTGAACTTGAAGGCCACGACGGGCAGCCCGTATTCGCCGCCGGTCTCCACCTTGGCGGTCTCCAGGGACGCGCCGGTCAGCGGCGACTCCTTTTGCAGGAGGTACATGGCGCTGTCCTTGCCCTTGAAGAGGACCAGCCCCTCGGGGACGAGCTTGGCAGCGGCGGGGCTCACGACGCCGTTTGCGTCGAAAGGATTGCCGAGCTCGAGGATCTTATTGAGTTCCGTTCGACCCTTCTCCGTGTCGTCAACCATGCGGAACTCGAGCATCGCGGTCTTGCCGACGAGTTCCTTGGCGTGCACGGAGTCGGTCACGCCGGGCAACTGGACGACGATCCAGCGCGCGCCCTGCCGCACGATGAGGGGCTCGGCCACGCCGAACTGATCGATGCGGTTGCGGAGGATCTCGATCGCCTGGCTCATGGCGTCGTTGAGGGGGGTCTTGGCGTCCAGCTTATCGACCTCGAGCTCCATGACCATGTGGGTGCCGCCCTTCAGGTCGAGGCCCAGGTTCACCAAGTACTTCGGGCGCTCGCGCAGAGCCTCGAGTTTAGCTCGCTCTACGGCGTCGAGGGAGTACCAGTTGATGGAAGGGTAGAGCATGAAGAGGGCGCCGACGACGAGGGCGAGCAGGCCTATCCATTTCGTCTGGGTCTTGGACATGGGGATATCCTTGGACTTCCCGGTCGGGTTTAGGCGGCGACCGCGGCGGATGTCTCGCAGGAGACGAGCCGGGCGACGGCGGAGCGGGCAACGGTGAGCTTCACGGTCTGGGAGAACTGGACCTCGAGATCGTCTCCCTTGAAGCCCGTGATGACGCCGTACAGGCCGCCGGTCGTGAGTATCTTTTCGCCGGCCTTGAGGTTCTTGAGCATCGCCTCATGCTCCTTCTGCTGCTTCTGCTGGGGGCGGATGAGCAGGAAGTAGAAGATGGCGAAGATGGCCACGATGGGCGCCAGATTCATCAGGGGGTTCGGGGCGGCAGGTTGCATTTGTTCTCCTTAATCGCCGTAAATCCTACCACTTTCTGGTGGGGTCGGGAAGGGGGAAAATTAGGGGGGAATAGCGAGCCCCGGCCGGAATTGACGGGCCGGGGCTCTGGCGCCGCAACGGCTCAGGCGACGGTCGCGAAGTACTCCTTGGACTTGGCCGGGTCGGGCTTCATGGTTTTCTTGCCTTCGGACCAATTGGCCGGGCAGACCTCTCCGGTCTTCTCGGTCTGTTGGAAGGCCGCCAGCACTCGCAGGGTCTCGTCGACCGAACGTCCCACGCCGAGGTCATGGACGACGGCGTAGACGACCTTGCCCTTGGCGTTGATGAGGAACAGGCCGCGCAGGGCCAGGGCGTCATTGACCAGCACGCCGTAGTCGCGGGCGATCTTCTTGGTGAGGTCGGACAGCAGGGGATACTTGATCGCGCCCAGGCCCCCTTCCTTGCGGGCCGTGTTGGTCCAGGCCAGGTGGGTGAACTTGGAGTCCACCGAACAACCCAGGACCTCGCAGCCCAGTTTCTTGAAGTCCTCGTAGCGCTCGGAGAACGCGACGATCTCCGTCGGACAGACGAAGGTAAAGTCAAGCGGGTAGAAGAACAGCGCGACCCACTTTCCTTTATAATCGGAGAGGGATATCTCCTTGAAACCCTTGCCTACCAGCGCCTCCGCTTTGAAGTCCGGCGCGTCCTTCTGAACGAGAGTATCCGTCATATGTGGTTCCTCCTGCTGCAGTTTAAAGGAAAAGAGGGGCCAGGACGAGGGTGATGGTCGCGAGAAGCTTGATGAGGACGTGAAGGGACGGGCCCGCGGTGTCCTTGAACGGGTCTCCGACGGTGTCGCCGACGACGGCCGCCTTGTGGGCGTCGGACTTCTTGCCGCCCAAAACGCCCGTCTCGATGTACTTCTTGGCGTTGTCCCAGGCGCCGCCCGCGTTGTTGAAGAACAATGCCATCAAGATGCCGGTGATGGTTCCGACCATGAGCATTCCCGCCACGGCTTCGGCCGCGATGGTCTTGTCCGTCTCGGTGATGAACATGCGCATGAAGAGACCGACGAGAACGGGCCCCGCGGTGGCGAGCAGGCCGGGCAGGATCATCTGCTTGAGGGCGCCGATCGTGACGATGTCCACGCATTGGCCGTAGTCCGGGTCCTCCGTGCCCTTCATGATGCCGGGCTTCTCCTTGAACTGGCGGCGAACCTCGGCGATGACGGTCTGGGCCGCCTCGCCCACGGCCTTGATCGCCATGGAGGAGAAGAGAAAGACCAGCATGGCGCCGAGCATGGCGCCGATGAAGACCTCGGGCTTGGAGAGGTCCACGCCGATGCGCCGGCCGGTGTAGTTGTAGACCTCGTCTAGGTAGGCCGAGAAGAGCAGGAAGGCCGCCAAGGCCGCCGAGCCTATCGCATAGCCCTTGGTCAGGGCCTTGGTGGTGTTGCCCACCGCGTCGAGGCGGTCGGTCTTCTTGCGAATCTCCTCGGGCTGGTGCGACATCTCCACGATGCCGCCCGCGTTGTCCGTGATGGGGCCGAAGGTGTCCATGGCCAGGACGTAGGCCGCGGTCCCCAGCATGCCCATGGTGGCGACGGCGGTGCCGAAGAGCCCTCCGGTGACGCCTGCCGTCGGGCCCAGCGCCATGACGCCCAGTTTATAGGAGGTGAGGATGGCCGCGCCGATGACGATGATCGGGATGGCCGTGCACTCCAGACCCACCGCGATGCCCGAGATGATGTTCGTGGCCGGGCCGGTCTTAGAGGCCTCGGCTATGGAGAGGACGGGGCGATACTTGTACTCGGTATAGTACTGGGTGATGTACACGAAGGCTTGCGCGGTCAGGATGCCGATGAAGCCGCAGGTGGTGTAGTAGAGCCAGGCATTGGGGGCGGCCTCGCTGCGGAGCATCCACCAGGCCGCGCCCGCAAACCCCAGGGCCGCCAGGAAGGAGGTCAGATAATACCCGATGTTGAGGGCATCCATCGGGTCCTCGTGCTCCTCGGTGCGCACCACCATCACGCCGACGATGGACGCGAGGATGCCCAGAGAGCGCGCGACGAGGGGGAAGACCACGCCCCTCCAGCCGAAGTAAGGGATGAGGCCGACTCCCAGGATCATGGCGCCGATGTTCTCGGCGGCCGTCGACTCGAAGAGGTCCGCGCCGCGGCCGGCGCAGTCTCCGACATTATCGCCGACGAGGTCCGCGATCACCGCCGGGTTGCGGGGGTCGTCCTCGGGGATGCCGGCCTCCACCTTGCCGACGAGGTCGGCGCCGACGTCGGCGGCCTTGGTGTAGATGCCTCCTCCGAGCTGGGCGAAGAGGGCCACGAAGGAGGCTCCGAAGCCGTAGCCGACGATCATGAACGGGATTTTCGCGAAGGGGTAGCCCAGGATCTTGAGCAGCATGAAGAGCCCTCCGACGCCGATGAGCGACATCGCGCAGACGAAGAGGCCCGCCACGGCGCCGCCGCGCAGGGCGATGCGCAGAGCGTTATTGAGCGAACTGCGCGCCGCGGAGGCCGTGCGGATGTTGGTGCGAATGGAAACCCACATCCCGATGTAGCCCGCGATGAGCGAGCAGAGGGCGCCGGCGACGAAGGAGGCCGTCGTGCAGACCGCCATGACCATGGGGCCGGCCGGGTCGTGTTCGTTGGGCTTGCGCACGAAGGCGTAGAGGACGAAGATCGCGACCGCGAGCAGCGATGAGAGCGAGACGATGGTGTAGTTCTGTCGGCGCAGGAACGCTTCTGCCCCGGCCTTGATGGCGTCGGAAATCTTGCGCATCTCGTCGGTGCCGGTGTCCTTGGCCATGACCCATTCGATGAGCCAGAAGGCGACGGCAAGCGCGAAAAGAGATATCCCCATGACGATCGCAAAGGGGAATTTCATCGTATGGATGAAGTCCATTCAATCCTCCAATTCTAACGGCCCGCGATTATGACATTTCCCCGTGAAAAACGTCAAGAAAACCTCAGAGCGGCCGATAACGCGACAGGAACTCCGCGCGCGCGGCCTGGAAGCGGCCGGCGGTGACGGCGGCGCGGATCTGGGCGATGACTCGGTCCATGTAGTGCAGGTTGTGGTATGAGAGGAGGCGGTAGGCCGCAAGCTCCTTGGCGCGGAGAAGATGCCCGAGATAAGCCTTGGTGTAGCGGGCGCAGACGAAGCAGTCGCATTCCGGGTCCAAGGAGGTGAAGTCGCGGCGGAAGCGCGCGTTGATCACGTTGTACTTGCCGCTGGAGGCCATGACCTGTCCCGTGCGCGCCACCCTCGTCGGGTAGACGCAATCCATCATGTCCACGCCGCAGGCGACCGCTTCCCATAGGTCGAGAGGAGTGCCCACGCCCATCAGGTAGCGCGCCCGATCCGGACGCAGGGCGCAGACCGTCTCGGTCAGCGTGCGCCACGTCATATTCTTGTCCTCGCCCACCATGAAGCCTCCGATGGAGACTCCGTCGGCCGGGATCGCGTTCATGTGCTCGGCCGCGCGGCGGCGCAGTTCCGGGAAGAAGCCGCCTTGCAATATGGGGAAGAACAGGGACTTGGCGCCCGCTTCGCGCGCGGCCGCCACGGCCAGGATCGACCTGTCGGTCCAATCCATGGTGCGCGAGAGCGCCTGCCGCGCGGCCGCCTCATCGCAGGGATAGGGCGGACACTCGTCGAGGGTGGTCCAGCCGTCCGAACCCAGTTCGGCCTGAACTCGGATCACGGACTCCGGCGTCAGGCGGTGCTTGGATCCGTCGAGGTGGGAGCGGAAGGTCACGCCCTCGTTATCGATCTCGCGCAGGTCCGACAAGCTCAGGACCTGGAAGCCGCCCGAATCAGTGAGGATGAAGCCCTCGTAATCCATGAAGCGGTGCAAACCTCCGCCCAACCGGATCGTCTCGACTCCCGGACGCAGATACAAGTGGTAGGAGTTGGCCAGGATCGCGCGCGTGCCGAGGCGGCGCATATCGTCGGAGTCGAGAGCCTTGACGCTGGCCTGCGTGGCCACGGGCATGAAGACCGGCGTCTCGACCGGCCCCCGCGGGGTCTCGAGCACCCCCACCCGCGCCGGCCCGTCCGAAGCCGTCGTCCTAAAGCACATCAAGAAGGCCGTCGCAGAGCGACGTCCGCGGCGGCCCGGGAGGCTTCCGCGGCGGCCTGGTCGAGAAGGCAGAGCAGCCGCTCCCGCGGCTCACCTTGCGAGGCGGCCCTTTCCAGGAGGCGCGAGAGTTCCCTAAGGCCGCGGGCGCCGACGGCCGCGGCCGCGCCCTTGACGGTGTGCGCCGCGCGGGCGCAGACCTCGTTTTCTCCGCGGTCCAGCGCGCGGCGCGCCGCGGCGAAGCTCTCCCGGGCGTCGGCGAGGAACTCGTCGAGCAGGCGCGCGCATGCCTCGGGGGAATCGGCGGTCAAGACTGCGAAGCGGGAGAGGGAGGGCTCGTCGAAGGGGCGGTCCCAACGATCCAGCGCGGCGGCGAGGGTTTCCAGCGTGACGGGCTTTGAGACGAAGTCGTCCATCCCCGCCTCGAGACAGTGGCGCCGATCTTTCTCCGTCGCGTTGGCCGAGACCGCGATGATGGGCACATGGCGTTGACCGGACTCCGTCAGGCGCATGCGGCGCGTCGTCTCCAGCCCATCGGTGCCGGGCATCTGGCAGTCCATCAAGACCAGGCCGAAGTCCTCGCCTCGAGTCCTGGTCACGGCTTCCTCCCCATCGCCGACGGCTTCGACGCCGCAGCCCAGCTGCTGCATCTGGCGCACGAGGAGCCGGCGGTTGGTCTCGTTATCCTCCACTACGAGGACCCGGACCCTTTCGCGCGGCCCTTGGACGGGGAGCGGCGCGGCGCTAGGGGCGAGGGGGCTCTCTGCGGAGAGCGGCGCGCGCTCCAATGTGAGCCGAAACCAGAAACGGCTGCCGCGTTCCTGAGCGCTCTCAAAGCCGATCTTTCCGCCCATGAGTTCGACGAGGCTCTTGCAGATGGCCAATCCGAGACCCGTTCCGCCGAAGCGCCGCGTCATGGTGCTGTCGGCCTGGGTGAAGGGCGTGAAGAGCCGCGCGCCCTGCTCGGGCGTGATGCCGATGCCCGTGTCCAAGACGGAGAACTCCAGTTCCGTCGAGGACCCCCGGCGCGAGAGGACCCTCACCCCGACCTCGACGCAGCCGCTCTGCGTGAACTTCACCGCGTTGGACAGGAGGTTGATCAGGATCTGACGCAGGCGCGTCGGATCGCCCAGGAACTCCTCGCAGGAGGATTCGCCCGGGTCGACCTGGAGCCTGAGATTTTTCGCGGAGGCGGCCGGCGCGACCAGCGCGGCGGCGGCCGCCAGGATGGGTCCGATGCGCAGAGGGGTGGACTCGATCGTCATGCGTCCAGCCTCGATCTTGGAGAAGTCCAAGATGCCTTCGACCGTCTCCAGCAGGTTGTTGACCGCGGCGGAGATGACCTCGATGTATTCCAACTGCGCGGGGCTGAGTCCCGTGGCGCGCAGAAGTCCCGCGGAGCCGACGACGGCGTTGAGGGGGGTGCGCAGTTCGTGGCTGACGTTGGCGAGGAAGCTCATCTTCAAGCGCTCGGCTTCGAGCGCCTCGTCGCGCGCGCGGGAGAGGGCGAGCAGCGCCTCGTGGTGGAGCGTGAGGTCGCGCAAGGTGGTGATGCGTCCCGCCGCTTTGCCCGCGATGAAGAAAGGCAGGGAGATGCATTCCAGGACGCGGCCGTTCTTCATGCGGAGGAGGTCACGGCGTTCCGGGGCCGAGCTATCGCACGCCTGATCAATCGTCGACCGCCTGAAAAGCCCGACATCCTCCATCTGGGGACTGATGAAATCCACTATGCGCTGGAGGTCGCCTTTCTGCCCCATTTCCTCGGGGATATCCAGCATCTCGAGGAAACGGCGGTTCAAGGCGACGGACTTCATCCCCTGGTCGGTGACCAGCAATATCCCATCGGCGCTCGCGTCCATGACGGCCCGCGCGATGGCAAGATTCTCCTCTAAGCTCATAGGATGAGGGTCGCGTCGCCGTAGGAGTAGAGGCGGTAGCCGCGTGCGACCGCTTCGCGATAGGCCGAAAGAACGAGATCCCGGCCGGCGAAGGCGCAGGCCAGCACCAGCGGCGTCGAACGCGGCAGATGGAAGTTCGTCACGAGCGCGTTCGTCGCGCGGAAGCCGTAGCCGGGAGCGATGTAGAGGGCACTCTCGCCGCGACCGGCGCAGAGGCCGAAGGGAGAAGAGGCAAGCGTTTCCAGGGTGCGCGCGACGGTCGTTCCCACGGCGACCAGCCGGGCCCCGCGGGCTATGGCGGCACGCAGCGTATCGGCCTGAGCGGCCTCCACCTCGTAGCTCTCGGGAAGCATCGTGTGGGCCGCGGCGTCCTCTCCCCTTATGGGACGGAAGGTTCCTCGCCCCACGTGGAGCGTGACCCATGCCGTCTCCACGCCCCGTGCGCGGAGCAGACCAAGGAGCTCAGGCGTGAAGTGGAGTCCGGCGGTCGGGGCCGCTATGGAGCCCTCATCGCGGGCGTAGACGGTCTGGTATCGCTCGAGGTCCGAGCGGGAGGGGGCGCGCCTCTTGGCGATGTAGGGCGGCAGGGGCGGCAGGCCGTGCTCGGCGAGATAGGAGCGCAGATCTCGCGCCGCGAAGGCCAGGCGGTATTCGCCTTCCTCTCCCAGCCCCTCGACCGTGGCCTGAAGGCCTCCAGGGAACTCCAGAGATTGGCCGGCCTTCAGGTCCGCGGAAAGAGCCGACCAAGAGGAGCTTCCCAGTTCCCGCACGAGAAGCAGGTCGACCTTTCCTCCCGTGGATTTACGCCCCCTCAGACGGCAGGGCAGGACCTTGGTGCGGTTGAGCACCAGGCAATCTCCCGGTCGAAGGAATCGAGGGATATCCCAAAAAACGGCGTGTTCAAGCCGGCGGGCGGCTCGGTCAATGACGAGGAGGCGCGACGAATCGCGCGGCTCCGCCGGGGCCGAGGCGACGAGTTCTTCGGGATACTCGAAGTCGAAATCGGCGATCGGCAGGCTCTGTTTCAAGGAGCGATCTCCGAGAGCTCGGCTCCCGGGAAATAGAAACGCAGGATCCGGTCGTAGGAGCGGCCCTTCTCGGCCTGAACCCGCGCGCCCCACTGGCACAACCCGACGCCGTGGCCCGAACCCGCGCCAACAAACTCGATGCCCGTGCGCTTGGACACGAGTTTGAGTATCTTCGTGCTTTGCAGCTCGCCGGCTCCCAGCGCCCGGCGCAGGTCGGAGGACTTGACCTCCACGCTCGACCGCCCGGCGCGGGCGGTGAATCTCAGCACATAACCCGACAAATCCTTGTGCGCGATCTTGAGCCCGGTGAGTGGTCCTGCGAGGGACATGCGCTCCTGGATGGCGCTCATCAGGTCCGGCCAGGAAAAGAAAGCCGTCCAGCGCGCGCGCGGCGTGGCGCGGCACCAAGGGTCTTTCACTCCGCGCAAGGGCGGGGGGGTCTGCTTCGGGTCGCCGCCCCAGGCCCGGGCGAAGTCCTCGGTGTAGCCTCCGCAGCAGGAGTGATAGAAGACGCGCAGGATGCTCCCCTTCCAGCCCAGGACCTCGCCGCGCGTCTGGCGGACGGCCGCGCGGATGTTTTCGTTGACGGCGGTCAGACCTCGGTAGACTTGGGAGCGGGTGTCCGCGGTCAGGTCGAAGCCGTCCTTGCGGAATTTCCCCATGTTCACGTAGGCGAAGGTGCGGGCCACCACGGCCTGGGCTTTGAGAGCTTCGAGCGGCCACTCGGGATCCATCTCGTGAGGGAGGACTCCTTCCAGGTATTCCTCGAGGCCCACCTCCTCGACTACGGTCACGGTCTGGCCCGGGTCCAGGCGCAGGATCAGGGACCCTTGGTGGAGGTCCGAGCCGACCTTCACCGTCGTGCCGTCCAAGGGCTCCAGCCTCGTTTCGGTGGGGATACTGAGGTCGGCCAGCCTCAGGCCGCCTTCCCGCGGCCGGAGCTTGAGCTCGCCCTTGCGCTCCAGGGGGCGCCTGCGTCCATCGGGCAGCACGACGCGAACCGCCCCGTCGGGGGCCAAGGTCGAGGACTCGGCTTGGCGCACGATGGCGACCTGCACTCGAGCTCTCCCCGCCGCATCCATCGCGCCGGCGCTGGAGGAGAGCAGCGCCAAGGCCATGACGATCACAGGAGGTCGAGCGGGCGTCGCGGCGCCTTCAGGCCGAGATGCCGGTAGGCTTTCGCGGCGGCCACCCGGCCGCGCGGCGTGCGGGTGAGGAAGCCCGCCTGGATGAGGAACGGCTCCACGACGTCCGTGACCGTGTCCAGTTCCTCGCTGATGGCGATGGCCAGATTCTCGACGCCCACGGGGCCTCCGTCGAATTTCTCGATGACGGCCCGGAGCAGACGCCGGTCCATCGCGTCGAGGCCCTCGGCGTCCACCTCGAGCTTGGACAGGGCGTGACGGGCCGCATCACCCGTGATCCGGCCGTCGCCGTCCACCTGGGCGAAGTCGCGCACGCGGCGCAGAAGGCGGTTGGCGATGCGCGGGGTCCCGCGGCAGCGGCGCGCGATTTCGTCGGCGCCGGCCGCGTCGGCGGCGATCTTCAACAGCCCCGCCGAGCGCAGGACGATGCGGCGCAGTTCCTCGGGGCCGTAAAAGCCGAGTTGGGCTACGATGCCGAAGCGGTCGCGCAGCGGTCCGGTCAGCAGACCCGAGCGCGTCGTCGCCCCCACGAGCGTGAAGCGCGGCACCGCCAGCTTGAGCGTCGAGGAGGAGGGGCCCTTGCCCGTGGAGATGAAGAAGGTGTAGTCCTCCATCACGGGGTAGAGCGCTTCCTCGACGACGGCGTTGAGACGGTGGATTTCGTCGATGAAGAAGACGTCTCCCTCGGAAATGTCCGTGAGCAGGGCCGCCAGGTCGCCGATGCGCTCGAGGATGGGGCCCGAGGCGCCGCGCAGGTTGACGCCCATCTCCCGGGCCAGGATGTTGGCGAGGGTCGTCTTGCCCAGGCCCGGCGGCGCGTAGAACAGGCAGTGATCCAGCGGTTCGCAGCGCTGCTTGGCGGCCTTGATGAAGACTCGGAGGTTCGCCTTGAGGGAGTCCTGCCCGATGAACTCGTCGAGGGTCCTCGGGCGCAGGGCGCGGTCGGCGGGCGCGTCTTCGCCCAGGGCCGCCGGGCTCAAGACCGATTCGTCTTTCTCGAAGCCGGGCATCAGAGCTTCTTGAGCGCCTGGCGCACGAGCTGCTCGGCGCTCAGGTCCTTGCCGCTGCATTCCTCGGCGAGAGCCTGGAGCGCAGAGCGCACCTCTGCCTGCTTATAGCCCAGGGCCACGAGGGCGCTGAGGGCCTGACCCCAGGAGCCGGTCGCGGGGACGCAATCGGAGACCTTCTGAAGATGCGGGGCTCCCGCCATGCGCATCTCGTCGATCTTGCCTTTCAGGGCGGCGATGATCTTGGCTGCGGTCTTCTTCGTGAAGCCGAAGACGCCGCAGAGGAGCGCTTCGTCGCGGTCGATCACGGCGCGGCGGAAATCGGGCAGGGACTTCGACGCCTTGTCGAGATACTCGAGCGCCTTCTTGGCGCCCGTGCCGGGGATCTCGTCGCGGAAGGCGCAGAACATCGCCTTCTCCGCGGCGTCCAGGAAGCCGTAGAGCGTCTCGCCGCCGCCGTACATCGCATAGGAAGGCACGACATGCAGGAGCGCCGTCCCGCCGGGCGCGGGCAGGCGCGACGCCGTCGCGGCCGTCACATGAACCTCATGCCCCACTCCTCCGGCCTCGAGCACGACCGACTCGAGGTCCTTGGAGAGCACCAGACCGCGCAAGGACGCGATCACTTTCCTCCACCCCAAGCGTCCAGGACCGTCAGGCCCTTCATGCGCCCCGTGCGCAAGTGGCACAGGGCTATCGCCGCGGCGTCGGCGACGTCGTTGGGACGCAGCTTGTCGGCCAAGCCCAGAGCCTTCTGCACGGCCGCCTGCATTTGAGCCTTCTCAGCGCGCCCCGAACCGGTCAACGCCAGCTTCACGGTCCGCGGGTTGTACTCGTGGCCCGCGAGGCCCGCCTGGGCAAAGGCGAGCAGAGCGACCCCACGGGCTTGGAGCGTGGCGCGCACGGTGACGGCGATGGTCGTAAAAAACATCTCTTCGATTGCGCAGGAGTCGGGCGCATGCTCGACGATCACGGCGGTGAGTTCGGCGTGGATCGCCTTCAGCCTCAGCGGCAGCGGCACGCCGGGCCGGGTGCGGATGACGCCCGAGGAGACGAGACGCGGCGGCGCCGCCGCGCCGTCCAGGACGGCCCAGCCGGTCTCATGCATCCCCGGGTCGACTCCGAGGACTCGGGTCAAGCGGCCAACTTCTCCATCACCGCGTCGGGAATGTCGAAATTCGCGTAGACGTTCTTGACGTCGTCCAAGTCCTCCAGAAGTTCAATGAGCTTCAGGACCTTCGGGGCGTCGCCCTCGAGCACAGAGACGAGATTATCGGGGATCATGGCCACTTCCGACGAAGCGACGGCAATCTTCTTGGAGACCAGGCCGTCCTTGACCTTGAGGAGGTCGTTGGGCGGCGTGAAGATTTCATAGATATCGTCCTCCGTCTTGAAATCCTCGGCGCCGAGGTCAAGGGCCAGGCCCATCACCTCGTCTTCGCTCGGAGCGCCCTCGGCTTTGACCGTGAGATATCCCTTGGACTTGAACATCCAGGCCACCGAGTTGGGCGCGCCGAGCGAGCCGCCGTTTTTGGCCATGATCGTGTGGATCTCGCCGCGCGTGCGGTTGCGGTTATCCGAGGTGCACTCGATGAGCAGCGCCACGCCTCCGGGAGCATAGCCCTCGTAGACCAGTTCCTCGAAGGCCGCGCCTTCCAGTTCCCCGGCGCCGCGCTTGATCGCGCGCGTGATCGTATCCGAGGGCATCTGCAGGTCCCGCGCATCCACGATCGCCTTGCGAAGGCGGGGGTTGGAGTCGGGGTCGCCGCCGCCGCCCAGCTTGGCCGCGATCGAGATCTCGCGCGACAGCTTCGTCCAGGCCTTGCCGCGCTTGGCGTCTGCCGCGCCCTTCTTATGCTTGATGTTCGCCCAGTGGGAATGGCCGCCCATGATCGGGTCCCTCCGTGTCGGATTCTTGTGGAAATGATACCAAATCCCTACAAACCATGCTGAAGAAGGCTGGCCTTATTCGTTGATTCGGATCTAGATCAGTCGGCGACATTGCTATGCTCACCGCCTATGAGACCGGCTCGGAGCAAGCGTGGATATCTGCCGGTCGGGGCCGTGGCTATGATTCTTGCCCTTCTCCTGGTCTTGACGGCCGTCGAGCTGTCGATGCGCGCGGCCGGAGGCCATCTGCGCTTTCTCGAGGAGCGCGCGTCCGTGAGCGCGGGCTGGGAACGGACGCGGGAGCGAATCCTCTGCCTGGGAGAATCCACGACCGCTCCGACGGACAGGCCGGACCATTCTTGGCCGCGGCAACTCGAGGCGATCCTCAACGGGCGCGCCGGGGCCCGCCGTTTCGCGGTCATTAACGCGGGACGCAGCTCCACCAACTCCGCCGTACTCCTGGCGCGCCTGCCCGGCCTTCTGGACGTGTACACTCCCCAGACGGTCGTGGTCATGATGGGCATCAATGATCCTAAATGGTACGGAGTCCTCGAGACCGCGGCCAGAAGAGCCGGCGGGTGGCGAGGATTCATGGCCGGGCTCAGGGTATGGAAGCTTGCGCGATATGTGCGTTACGAGCTGCTGCGCGGCACGCTTCTCGCTACGACCCTGCGCCGGCGGCGCCCGTCACATGTGCTGCCGGCGCCGGGACTGAGCAGGGAATGCCGCCGTCTCTTGGTGGGTCAGGCGAAGGACGCGCGCATCGAACGGGCCTGCCAACGCGCCGTCGAGGCCGACCCGGATGATTGGGCCTCGCACTCCAACCTCGTGGAATTTTACCGTGCCCGACGGCGCTACGCGAAAGCGGAGCAGGTCTTACGCCGGAATGCCGCGCGCGCCCAGGAGTCCGAGTGGCGCCAGGTGTTGCTGGCGGAGATGCTGGTCCTCCAGGACAAGACGCCGGAGGCTGAGAAACTGCTGTGGGCGGTCCTAGGCCGTTCCTCGGATCCCGCCATGGTCAATCGGGTCTTGATGAGCCTTGACGGCCTCTTCCAAGCACGTGGTCGGCCCGACCTCATCGGTGAAGCTTTCCGTCAAGTCGTCGCGTTCGAAACGCACGGCAGGGGCGCCGAGGCGGGTCTGTCGTCCTCAGATTCCGCCGGCGGAGCTCCCGAGGGCGTCTCTCCGGTGACCGCGGCCAATTATCGACGGCTAAGGGAGATTCTGCGCAAGCGCGGAATCCGACTGGTCGCGATGCAGTATCCCACCCTCTCCGGCGCCGGTCTGCGGGCCGTCTTCCGCGATCCTGAAAATATCCTTTTCGCCGAGAACCGGGGCAATTTCCGGGAGGCGCTCGCGGAGAGCGGTTACTCCTTCGTCTTCCGGGACCTGGCGTTCGGGCAATGGGGACACTGCACGGCGGCTGGAGACCGCCTCATCGCCGAAGTCGTCGAGCGCGTTCTCTCCGCAGCGCAGTAGCCGCCGTCTGCCGGGCAATGTGTTCCCGGCAGGCCCACCCCGGCGGCCCATTAGACCTAATGCGGGAGGGTCCCTAGCCCCTGTCCAGCGCGGCCGCGGCTGCTATCCTTAAATGCTATGAGAAAATCGGCAAGCATGCTCCTTGCTCTCATGGTCGCGTCGTCTGCGGCGAGGGCGCAGGTCCTCCGGAGCGCAGTGAATCCCGCCGCGGCCCAAGGCATCGTTGCTTGCCCGTCGGATATCCGCCTGCCTCAGGCCGGCGGCGCGAGCCTGGCGACGGCACGTGCGCCCTCGACGCTCGACGCCGGACTTGGCCTTGCGCTGCCTTCTTTTGTCCGGGCGGAGTTTACGTCTCTGCTTAGCCCCCTGCGAATGGCCGCCTTCCCCGTCGACCCGGACCCGAACGCGGCGGCCGCGGGCATCGAAGCTCTCTACGCGGGCCGGACGGCGACGGAGGAACCTTCCGCGGTGTTGGGGGGGGCTTTTGCCGCACCGGCGCAGGTCCTCAAGGTCGGAGATAAGGAATATAGGGTTCATCCGAACGTTAATTTGTACGTCAACCCATCGCCGCGATGCAACGCGCGGTGCGCCTTCTGCATCGCTCGCTCCGATGTGCCGATCGACCGGGAGAATAACGGCAAGGAATACCTTCGGCGTTTCGAGGCTAGCCTGAAGTTCCTCAGGAAACAGGGCATCGATCACACGGCCCTGGTCCTGGGAGGAGAGCCGACCATCGACAGGAAGCTTCCCATGATCCTCGATCTTCTCAAGAGATACAAGGTCCGGGATCCGGTCATCACGACCAATGGGAGTTATCTGAAGAACTGGGTCCGTGAAATCAACGACTCGACATTGGCGCATATCAACATCAGCCGGCATCACTATTTAGACGCCGAGAACCGATCGATCATGGGTTCCAAAACGGCGCCGACGACGAAAGACCTGAAGGAAGTTCTGGGCAGGATCGACCGGCGCATCTCGATCCGTTTGAATGCAAACCTCATCAAGGGGGGGATCGATTCGGCTGAGGGGGTGACCCGCTTCCTCGACTGGGCGATCGATCTGGGGGTCGCGCATATCGCTTTCAGCCAGTTGGCGACGCTCCCGGAAGAGGGAGGCCTCGTCGCGAAATCCGTCGTCAAATATTCCTCGGCCCATCGCGTCTCGATTGGGCCGATATTGGACGCGATCCGGCGCGACCAGCGCTTCCGCCGTATCAAGGTTGCATCGGGGTCGCACTACAATTACGAGGTGTGGACGTACAAAACATCTCGGGGCGAGGCAACCGTGGTCTTCAAGGACATCGATATGAACAAGATCGATCTGGACTCTTCTTTTATCGACGATCTCATATTTCACCCCAACGCGACTCTGGGGGGATCCTGGAATCCGAAAGAAAGGATTCTCCTGCCGTGAGCAACGCGCGCAGCCAGCCTCTGAGAAGGACTCGAGAGACCCGGCTCAGCGCGCCGTCGCGGCCCTCGGGCGGCGCGCGCGCCGGGGTCTCCTCGCGGGAGAGCAGGGCCACGGCCTCGGGGTAGGGCGAGACGATCAGATACGGCTCGGGATGAAGGGTCGCGATGAGACCGGGATCTGGAGGCAGGTAGGCGTTGGAGAAGACCTCCAGCGGAACCGTCGGCTGGAGCTTGGCCCAGGCGCCCTCCAACTCGGAGATAAGATTCCCGTCCTGAGCGCCTCCATCCTCGGTGACGAGCTGAAGATCCAGATCACTGCCCGGCCGCGGGCCGCCCTTGGCGAAGCTTCCGGACACGACGAAGCCCAGGACGCGCCGCCCAGGGCGGACGGACCGGTTCGCTTCGCGGATGATCCGATCCGCCGTCTGCTTGAAATCGGCCAGGACTTGAGCGCTCCTCGCGCCGGCTTCGGCCAAGGCCGCGTCGTCTCGCGCCAGCCCATCGTAGTAGGCCGCCAGATCCTCGGAGGGCAGGACGGAACTCTCGCGCAGGCAATAGGCGGCCAGGCTCCTGAGCTTGGCGCGGCTCTGGAGCGGGTTGTACAGCCTGGCCCGGTCCAGGAACCGGTTGAAGGCCGCGCGGGCCTCGTCTCCGGCCGCGATGTGGCGCGCGAAAAGGGCGCGAGCCTCGGAGAGGACGGTCTCATCGGAGGCGACTCCTTCGGCCACGGCCGCCGTGCGAACCGAAAGGCCGAGCAGGCGCAGCGAGATGAAGAGCCCCTTGGGATCTATGACGGTCGGTTTGAGACCTGCGGTCTCGGCCGCCTTGAGCCGCGCGCGATAGCCGTTCCAAAGCTTCGCTGCAGGCGGTCCGGCCTCCCACCACAATTGCCACCAGGCATTGAGAGCATACCCGCGCGCGCGGCGCAGCCGCGCCCGCGCCCCGCCCGCGACAACGATGGGGACGCGCTCGGACGCGGCGCCCAAAAAGAGGCCGCGTCCGAAATCGTGGCCTTGGGCGTGGGCGATGATGTCGCGTCCTGCGTCGGCCAGGCCGAGCGCCAGGCCGCGGAACGGTCCCCTGGAACGGAGCAAGGCGAGATTGTGACGGAGGCTGACCGCCTCGTAGGCCGCGCCGATGAAGATTCCCGCGGCTTTGCCGGCATAGCCGGGATGCCGGTGCAGCCTTGAAGCCACCATGGCGGCCCCATAGAAATGCCAAAACTTCGGCCCCGTCGCGGACGAACCGGGCGGATACAGGCCGGAGCGCCCGAAGCGCGCCAGCCCCTTCTCATGGATAAGGCCGAGCATGTAGTAGCAGCGCGCCGCCTTGACGAAGTCCTCCTGGGCTCCTAGGGCCTCGGGAAATCGCGGGATGAACTCGCGCTCGACGTAGCGCAGGGGCCGCTTGGTCTGGCCGATGATCCCGCCGAGCATCTCGGCGGCATCGAGAACGTCGCCGTCGTTGACCTCCAGGGCAAGCCGCCAGACGGAGGTCTCGGGCAGGGTATCGAAGCCGTCGTTGAGCGCGGCGAGCCCCTCCTCGAACCGACCGATCCGCGCCCTCAGCGCGGGAGAACGCGCCCACCGCTCGATGACGGACGGAAACCCGGCCACGGCGAGATCTCGCGCCGAGATGAACTCCAGCGCCTCGCGCAACGCGCTTCCGAAGCTCGCCGGCGCCAAGCGCGAAATCCACAGGCCCCTCATGGGCGCGACCGGCTCGGAGTTCGTCGGGCCCGACGCCTTGACCGAGGCCGCGCCTAAGCGCGCCCGCAGCCCCGCAAGCGCCAGACGCTCGGGAGCGTTCCTCGCGTCGCTCCAGAGGTAGAGGTCATCCGACACGATAGCGAGGTTCTTCAGGAATATCGAGGAGCCTTGATCGCCCTGTCGCTCCAATCCGAGCAGGAGCTGCGCCTGCGGCGAGAGCCCTTCGCTGAATTCAAACTTCTTGCGGGCGGCTTTCGCGAACTCGAAAAGGAAGTCGGCCTCGGAGGCGTAGCTCGCGCCGTTGATCGGATTCTGACGCAGGCTTGACGCGAGGGGCTCGAGATCGGCGGGAGCCGCGGCGGCGCGCATGAGATCGAGCAGCCTCGGGTTGCTGTGGACCACCAAGGAGATCTTCTTGACATTCGCAGGTCGGCCTGCCAGAAAGGAATTGACACCCTTGACCGTCTCGGAGACGACCTGCTCATACGTCTTCTCGAGGAAGCCGAAATTCCAGCCCGCGCGCAGGGCGGGAAGGGAGACCTGCGTCAATCCGGCCGCGTCCGCGGCCTTGAGGCCCAGGGACACGAGTTCACGAAGAGGCCGACGCATATCGTCCGCGACGAACACGACGTTCTCGAAACGGCCCTTATTTTCGGAGTCGCCGCGGACGAGAAGGGTTTGGCCGTCCCTGAGCGGCGTGGCCGCCGAGACCTGCCGGCCAAAGCCGGGGCCGCCGACGCGCTCGAGCATCGCGTTGATGCCTCCGCGGCAGAAGCCGCTGAGCTGGACCGCGGAGATCAGGCCGTGGGCCTTGACCTGCGAAATGTCTCCGTCGAGGATCTCGACCTCGACGCCCGCATCGGGCCGCAGAGCCGCGGGCTTGCCGTCGGGATTCAGGACGCGGGAGTCGTCAAGCGCTTTGGATATCCCCGCGATCTTCTCCGCGACGGAGAGCTTCGACGCAGCCCAATCGTGCAGGCGTACATCCTCGATCAAATGGTTCTGGTAGATCCAGAAAACCACCGGAATTCGCCCTTGCTGCTCCTCGGTCAGCAAACTGCGGACGGACGGTTGGTTGAGCAGAGTGAGCTTGAGGGAAGCGGCATGGAGATCGGTTTCGCGGGAGGTCGGATCAGGAGAGGCGAGCAGGCTCGAGGCCGCGGCGCGCAATTGCGCCCGGAGCGGCTCGAGTTGCGAAAGCGCTGCGGGATCGCCCAAGTCGATCCGGCTCAGATCGCCTGAGAGTTCACGGACCGAGTCGAGAGAGGGCGCGCTTGCGTTGAGAAAGTCGCCAAGAGGGCGCGTCCATTTCGCCAAGGCCCCAGTCCCGGAGGCCGATGGAGCGCGGGCGATCTCGGCGATGAAGGCCGCGCGAGCAGCAACGCCGCTCGACAGACAGCAGGCGGCCAGCACGAATACGAGCGCTTTGCGCATACGGATAGGGTACCCGTTCGCGGCGGGAAGCCCAGGGACTTTCGGGAAGCCCGACGCGGCATTGGTCCTAGGCCCAACGGTCATATGAGAGATTAGTGTGGTAGAATCGCTCCCGAGGGCCCGTAGTTCAACGGATAGAGCACTTGGCTTCGAACCAAGAGATCCGGGTTCGATTCCTGGCGGGCCCACGATTTCTTCCGGCGGCGCATTGAAATACTCCTGTAACGCATCCCTGATAATATTCTTAGGAATGCTCCTGCTGAGCGCTTTCCCGGCCCTCGTCCCGGCCGTCCATGCCGCCCGCCCCCAGGCGAGCGTGAGTCAATCCACGAGCCCTGCTCCCGCCGCATTGGGCCGAGAGGCCATCGCGCTTCTCTCTCGCCTCGCGTCGGACCCCGATCCCGAGGTCCGCGCCGCCGTGGCCGCCTCGTGGGGGGGGCTGGGCAGCCGCGCCGCCATCCCCCTGCTCAAGCGATCCCTTCAAGATGCCCAGCCCGACGTTCGCATTGCCGCGGCCGTCAGCCTGCGCATCCTGGGCGACGTACAGGGCCTCACCGCTCTCATCGATGAGATGAAGGCGGTCCGTACCGTCGCCTCCGCCACTCCCGCCGAGGAACTGCGCCTCATGGCCCGCGACGCCGCGCGCGCGCGCGCCACGCTGAGACTCGGGGAGGCCGGAGGCGAGACCGCCCGCGAAGCGCTCCAGGCCGCCCTGGCCGACCCCGCCGGAGAAGTCCGCGACGCCGCGGCGGTGGCCCTGGGGCGGCTGGGTCTGGTTTCCGCCGGTCAGTTCCTCGAGGCGCTCAAGGACCCCGACGAGACCGTGCGCGCCTCGGGGGCCCGGTCCCTCGGCCTTATCGGCCGCGAAGGTCTCGAATCGCTCAAGAAGGCCCTCGCCACCGACGTCTCGGTCGCCGTCAGGACCGAAGCCGCGGCGGCTCTCGGATCGTTCAAGGGCGACCCCTCCTCGGCGTCTCAGCTCGCCTCCGCCCTCAAGGACAAGAACGGGCGCGTGCGCCTGGCGGCACTGCGCGCCCTGGCGCGCCGGGAGGAGCCCGAGTCCACGGCCTCGCTCAGGGAACTCTTGGCCAAGTCCCCGGCTCCGGAGCCCGCCCTCATCGCCACCGCGGCGTTGTCCGCTCGAGGCGAGGAGACGGACTTGAACCTCCCCGAACTGACCTTGGGACAGCAAGATCCCGAACTCAAGGCTCTCGCCGTGGCGGCTCTGGCCGCCTCCAAGCGTCCCCAGTCGACCGGCCTCCTCGTCAGAGTCATGCGGGAGGATCCCGCCGCTCTCGTGCGCGTCCAGGCCGCTGTCGCCATCGTGGCGAGGCTGAGGCGCGTGGAGTCGAGCCGATGAGGCGGTTGCCGCTGACTGCCGCCCTCGTGGCACTCGCCTCGCTGCCGGCCCTCGCCATTCGTCCGACCGCGGAGTCTCGCTCGGAAGCCCGTCGCTTCGGTCTAAACCGTCTGGAGAAGATCCATCGCCGCGCGCCCTCCGCCCGATCTCAGAGCGCCTTCAGCGCCTTTAACGCCTCCGAGGGGGGGCATTGGAAGATCCGCTATGACGCGCGCACCGGCAACCCCTTCGCCGTCGTCGGCGGCAGGACCATCCCCCGCCCCGGCCGCCCGGAGGCTGCGGCGCGCGCCTTCCTGAACGCGCACGCCGCCATGCTCGGCGTGGAGACCGCGAACCTGACGGACTCGCGTCAAACGACCGGAGACGGCCACCGCCATGTCCTCTATCGTCAGAACTATCGCGGCATCCCGGTGGAGTTCGCCTCCGTGAAGGTCCACCTCGATGAGCAGGGCTCCGTCCTCGGAGCTCATTCCACTTATGAACCGGACCTGAACATCCCCACGACCCCCGCGCTCGCGGCCGAAGCCGCCGCGCGCGCCGCCGAGTTGGACTCCCATGGCAAAACTCTCGGCTCGCCGGAGCTCGTGATCCTCCCGGTTGAGACGACGGGACGCGCTCATCTGGCCTGGAAGGTGAAGGTCCAGTCTCCCGGGGCGGCGTGGCGCTATTACCTCGACGCCATGACGGGGCAGGTCCTCTTCCGCTACAACAACCTCCGCTTCGCCTGCCTCACGAGCGGGACGGTGGACGGCATGGTCTACGACGTCGACCCCAGCACCACCCCGGGGCCGGTCGGCCGCCATTTCAACCATCAGTACGTCTACATCGGCAGCAACGCGACCCGAGTCGAGACGAGAGAAGACGCCACCTCCGGACAGGGCTACTTCTGCGGGACCGCCACGGGCAAGGTCGTGATGTCTCTTCAAGGCCCCTTCGTCAACGTCGCTCAGTTCACGGGGCCCAGCGCGCACTTCGACAACGGCAGCGGCGCGTGGAGCAGCGTCGCCACGCCCGTCGCCTCGCCCCACCCCTATCCAAACTCCTCGGTGCTGGTCTCCACCATCGACTTGACCGTCGCCGCGCCCGCGGCCGTCAAGTTCCTGCCTTTCTTCTCGAGCTTCCGGGTCGGCGGGTTCTCGGGCAGCGCCACCGAGGGAGGAGACATCACCGACGACGACCAGATGACCCTTTACAACCAATACGACGAACCCGTGGCCAACTACATCGGCAACCGCGGCGCGTTCCGCGCCGCCGCCGTGCACGGCAAGAAGATGCACTTGGCGCTCATGTCGAACGAATCCGGGCAGGAAGACGGCTACGACGTGGCCGTGTCGAGTTTCCTCACCCTGACGGACGCCGACACCCAGCTCGCGAACTCCAGCCACACCTGGGTCCCCGCCGACACCTCCAATTCCCTGCGCAGCGAGATCAACCTGTTCTACCACCTCAATTTGATGCACGATTATTTCTTCGGCGACGTCAATAAGTCGAGCGCCGCGCCGGTCGTCCGCCCCGTCGTGGCCATGGCCCACGTCGGGCCCAACATGATCAACGCCTTCTACAACCCGGACTACGACAACCTCTTCTTCGGCGACGTCAGCCAACTCTCTCCCTCGGACCTCTTCACCGACGACGCGACGGTCTCGCACCATGAGTACGTTCACTATCTCGTCGAGAAAATCTGGCCCATCCAGAACTTCGGCCAGGCTGGGGCCATTTCCGAGGGTTTCGCAGACTATTTCTCGGCCAGCTCCTTGGATCGATCGTCTATCGGCAGCTACGTATGCTCGTCGGGATTCTGCGGCGATGGGGTCTCGGTTTTGCGCGAGCTCGACAGCGTGCGCAACGGGGTGAAAGTCCTCAGCGCGGGGACCTGGGCGGGCGAAATCCACGACGACAGCATCTTCTTCTCCCAGGCCCTCTGGGACATCCGCCGCGACCGCATCCAGAACCTCGGCTACGCCAACGGCCGCTCCTGCGCGGACGGCCTCGTCTTCCAGTCGCTGCTCTTCTTCCCGGAAAGCTTCCAAGAATTCCAGGACGCCCTGCTTCGGGTCGACCAGTTGGGCCGCGTGACGGCCTGCGGGACGCCGAACTCCAACCAGGGCTTCATCAACGCGGCCTTCAACGCTCACGGCCTGACCCGCAGCGGCGACGCCTACGAGCCTAACGACGGCTTCAGCAGCGCCGTGGACATCAGCACCCTCTCTTCCGTCGCCGCCACGATCTACCCCACGGCCGACGCCGACTTCTGGTCCTTCGGCGCGGGTCCCGGCCTCGTCGAGGCCACGCTGGACCTGCCGCGCTCGGACTCCTTTTATAAAGGGTATCAGCTCAAACTCTTCGACCGCTCGCGGCGCCAGGTGGCCGCTTCTGCCCCTCCCTACAACGGCTTCGGGACCATCGACGGCTTCTGCGACGTCGGCGATTGCACGACCACCGCTTCGAGCGTACGCCTCAGCTACAACAACCCCGCCGGCGGCCTGCTCTATCTTCAGGTGGTCGGGGGCGACTCGCTCAACGGTTCGGCCAGCGGCGTCAACTCGACGACGCCCTACGCCCTCAAGGTCGTCTACCCCCGGAGCGGCGCCCTCTCCGGCGGCATCATCAGCGCGGCGTTCGACAGCGACGTCATCTCCTTCGTGGTCGATGTATCGACCTTCATCAGCAATCAGGACTGGCGCTTCGATCACGCCCAGCTGCGCAACCAGTCTTTTGCCGCGATGCAGAACACGGCCACCAGCACCACGTCGGCTGCGGGCTCCTTCCTGCTGCTCGTCAGCACGTCCAACTCCGCCGGCCGAATCAACGGCCAGGTCCGGCTGGCCCCCGGATTCGCGTCTCGATTCCCGTCGGCGGGCACCGTGTATCTGGAGGTCTTCGGCTACAACGCGTCCGACTCCGCGCCCGCGCAGTACTCGGTCGACGGCAGCACTCATTCCCTGGGCCTGTCGAACCCCATCAACCTGACGTCCTCGCAGCCGGAGTTGACCGCCTACAACAACCTCTTCAACCCGCTGCGCGCGGAGAAGGCCACCGTCAAATACGCCGTGAACGCCCCAGGACGCTTGACCCTCAAGCTCTACACGATCACGGGGGCGCACGTCCTCACCCTCTTCGACGACGTGGTCCCAGCCGGAAAGGGCTCGGTGGATTGGGACGGCCGCAACCTTAACGGGAACGTGGTCGCCAGCGGGATCTACCTGATCCGCGCCGAGGGTCCCGGCATCAACAAGACCCAGAAGATCGCCATTATCAAATGAGACGACGTCTTCGCGCCGGGATGCTCGCGCTGACGGCTCTGGCCGTCGGGGGACCGGTGCGCTCGGCCGACAACCCCGGCGTCACGGCGGCGCCCATCCTTCAGGTCCCGCTGGGGTCGAGGGCCCTGGGCATGGGGACCGCCTACACGGCCGTCAGCGCGGACGCATCAGCTCTGAGCTACAATCCCGCGGGCCTGGCGCGCCTCAACGCGCACGAAGCCGGCTTTACCTACATAGCCGGAGCGGGAGAGACTCAACTTCAGAACCTCGCCTATGCCGGGCCCACTCCTTTGACGGGCATCTCGGGCAACGGCTACACGAGTTTCGGGGCCAGCCTCCTCCTGTCGCAGGGCGGCAACATCGAGGTCAATCGTCTCCAGTCCGACGGCTCGCTTCAGTCGACCCAGAACCTCTCCGCGGGCAGCGACATGGTCGCCTCTCTCGCATACGCCGAGCGCGCGGGGATGACCCCCATCGCACTGCGCGAGTCGACCTACGCCATCGACCACTTCCTGGGCGTCGGCGCCAAGTTCATCCGCTCGACCCTGGTGGAAAGCTATCACGCCAGCGCTTTTGCAGGCGACGTGGGCTATCTCGTCTCCGCTCCGGAAACGGGCTGGAGCTTCGGCTCCTCGGTTCTCAACCTCGGGGGCAAGCTCAAGTACGTGGAGCAAATGGATCCTCTGCCCGCCGCCGTCCGCGCGGGGTTCGCCTGGCAGGGCGGTGCGCCCTCGCTCCACGACATCGTGGCCGCCGCAGACGCGGACTACCTCCTAGACGAGAAGACCTGGCACGCCAACGCCGGCTTCGAGTATTTATGGGTCAAGAGCTACGGCCTGCGCCTGGGCTACCAGTTCCGCCGGGGCGACCAGGGGGGGCTGACGATGGGCTTCGGTCTGCGCTGGAAGGAATCCGTTTTGCTTGATTACGCCTGGGCCCTTGCGGACTCCTTCTCGGCAGCGCACCGATTCACCATCACTTACCGCTTCGGCGGGATGCCGCCCTCGGTCCGAGCTCGACAGCGTCGGCCTTTCATCGAGAACGCCCCCGAAAGGGAGAAATTCTCGGGCCTCGATGAGCGCCAGCCCGTCATGGAGGACATCCCGCGTCCCCGCCCGGCGTCCCGCGAACGCCCGCAGGGCGTACCGGGTTGGATCTACTAGCCCTTCTCTTCCGAGCGCTTGCGCAGGGAGCCGTTGAGGACCTTCTTGCGCAGGCGGATGCTCTTGGGCGTAACCTCAAGCAACTCGTCCTCGTCGATGAACTCCAGGGCCTGCTCCAGGCTGAGGATCCGAGGCGGCTCCAGCTGGATCGCGTCGTCGGTCGCCTTCGAGCGCATGTTGGTCAGCGCCTTGGCCTTGCAGGGGTTGACGATCATGTCGGTGGCGCGCGAATTCGTGCCGACGATCATCCCTTCGTAGACCTCCACGCCGGGCGCGAGAAAGAAGTCTGAGCGCTCCTGCAGCCCCGACAGGGCGTAGCCGGTCGTCGAGCCTAGCCCCATGGCGATGAGCACGCCGTTGGGACGGGGAGGCGGCTCGGAGCCCTTCGGGCCGTAGCCGTGAAAGCTATGGTGCATCATGCCCGTGCCCTTGGTCATCGCCATCAGCTCGGACTTGAAACCCATCAGGCCGCGCGAGGAGATCACGTATTCCAGCCGCACGCGCGAGCGGCCCTCGGGAGCCATGTTCTGGAGCTGCCCAATGCGGCGGCCGAGGGTCTCGATGACCGTTCCCTGATAGTCGGCGGGCACATCCACGACGAGGTTCTCCATCGGCTCACAGACCCTGCCGTTGATTTCCCTGAAGATGACCTGCGGGCGCGAGACGGCAAGTTCAAAACCTTCGCGGCGCATCGTCTCGATGAGGATCGACAGATGCAACTCGCCCCGGCCCGACACCTTGAAGTGACCCTCGCCGCTCAACTGCTCGATCTTGAGGCCCACGTTGATCTGCTGCTCCTTGAGCAGGCGCTCTCGGATGTGACGCGATGTCACGAGCTTGCCCTCGCGGCCCGAGAACGGGCTGTTGTTGACCATGAACTCCATGGACAGCGTCGGCTCGTCGATCTCGAGAGGGGGGAGCGCCACGGGGTTATCAACGGAGGAAACCGTGTCGCCGACGTTGATCGACTCCAGGCCCGCCAGGGCCACGATGTCGCCGGCCTTCACCGCCTCCACATCCTTGCGCTTGAGACCGTCGTACATCTGGAGCATGGTGATCTTGCCGGGGATCACCTTGCCGTCCTCGGCCTTGATGAGCGCCACGGTCCCGCCTTTGACGATCTCGCCGTTTTGGACGCGACCGATTCCGATCTTGCCGATGTAGCTGCTGTAGTCGAGCATCGTGATCAACATCTGCAGGGGCTTGTCCGGGTCCACCATGGGTCCCGGCACGGATTTGAGGATGGTCTCGCAGAGGGGTTTCATGTCGACGCCCGTCACGGCCGCGTCGTGGCTCGACCAGCCGGCTTTGCCCGCGGCATAGACCACAGCGAAGTCCATCTGCGGGTCGGTGGCCCCCAGATCGATGAAGAGGTCGAAGATCTTGTTGAGCGCCTCCTGAGGGCGGATATGCGGCCGGTCCATCTTGTTGATGACGACGATGGGGTGCAGGCCGAGAGCCAGAGCCTTGCGCAAGACGAAGCGTGTCTGAGGCATGGGACCCTCGACCGCGTCGACGACGAGGAGCGCGCCGTCGACCATCTTGAGGATGCGCTCGACCTCGCTGCCGAAGTCCGCGTGACCGGGGGTATCCACGATGTTGATCGCAGCACCCTCGAACTTAATCGAGGTGTTCTTAGCCAGGATGGTGATGCCGCGCTCTCGCTCCAGGTCGTTGCTGTCGAGGACCTGCTCTTGCGCCGCGTCGGCCTTCACGTTGAAGGCGCCGGTGTACTTCAGGAGCGCGTCAACGAGAGTGGTCTTGCCATGGTCGACGTGAGCGATGATGGCGATGTTGCGAACGTCTTTGCGGCGGGAAGAGATCATGGATTATCGTTCCTTGGTCCTAGACAAACGAACGAGGCGTACGCCTTCCGGCGCACGCCCCGCTGACGCATTCAGCCGTCATTGACGATCTCGTGAAAAAATGAAAGCCGCCTCAGGGTGCCGGACAAGTTGAGGGGCGACGGCTTTCAAAAATTATTATAGCATGCCGAGGTTTGCGAACGCAAATGCCGCCGCTGGCCCAAAGATCACGTAAGCTTTTGTAATGCCGCGTCGGCCCAAGAAAGGCCTCGCCCTTCGCTGTGGCGGGAGCAATTTACGCAGAATGCTGATAGACCGCTTGATTGGGCGCACCCAAGACTCCATAGACTCGCTTAATATCCGGCACCGCTTTTTCAATGGCCTTCTTGACCTCGGCGATATCCTTGGATGAATCAACAATGATGGTCAGGGACGCCAACTTCCCGCCCAGCGCCTCATTCTGTCCAACAACGACATCCCGCACTCCCGGAACATTGCGAAGAGTCTCGCCATGCTCTTTTACAAAACCCTCAAGCATCTCCATAGTCCAGAACCGTCCCGACGACGCTTTCTGTGGAATTCGCTCAGAATGCTGATAGACCGGTTGAGCGGGCTGGCCGAACGTCTCGGCTCCGGTGCGAACAGAGTCGTCGAACATGATGCCGAGGGCGGTGGCCTTTTCGGCCACGCCAACCGAGGAGTCCTGGGATTGAATCACGGCCAGTGGCAAGCCCTTCACGGGCAGCAGGGTGGGCGCGCTTAGCGCGCCCTGCGAGGACGCCGGCATAATGGGGGAGAGCGCGGACGGGACCGAGCTGTTGAGACCCGTGCCGATCGCCGAAGTCACGGACGTGCCCGTGACAGGGCCTCGAGAGATGATCTGGGCGGCGGCTTCGGGGGTCAGATGACTAGGTCCGGCCACGAGAAAGGCGGCCGAGACGAACGAGACGATGGAGTTCTTCAACATGCGAGTGCACCTCCGCAATTTAGGTGACACTATCATTTTTATCGCGAAATGGCGTACGAGAGCATGGGACCAAAGGGGTCATTGGGGGAATTCTTTTGGCCTGGGAAATTTAGGACTTACGGTCCTTGCGCTTTGGCCCGCGACGATGATCCTTGCTTCCAGGTCCGAGCGCTCCTGGGCCTAAAGAATCCAGCCCGAGCCCGGTGGCGCCAGGCGGCACTCGACTAGGCCCGGCCCGGACGATCTCGCCAACTCGTCGGCTAAACCCTCGGTCTTGGCCCCGCCCATGGGCATCAGGGCCAGACGCGTGACCCGGGCCTCGCGCGCCAGGGCCACCACCGGCTCCCAGGCCCCGCGATAGCGGTCGCTCAGGGCGGCCTCGCGGCGCAGTCCCCGGCCAAAGCCGTGGATGAGGAGGTCGGCGCCGGCAAAGAGGGTCCGGAACTTTTCTCTCTCGTGACGGTTCCACTGCGCGGCTACGGGCGGAATCTCGTTGGCCGGACACCAGATCAGGCGCCGGGCCTGGGCATCGAGGCGCCAAGCGAGGCAGGAGCCTGCGTGCTGCGTGTAACGCGTCGCGGCGGTGATCCCGGGCGCGAGCTGGAGCTCCCCCTCGCGTTGGGGATAAAGGAGAGGCGTGCGCGATGCGCGCAGGCCCGGGGTCCCTCCCATGCGCGGGGCCAGGCGCTGGAGCATGGAGTCGGCGTCGTCGGGGCCCGCGAGATTAATCCGCACGCCCGCAGAGAGCAAGGGCGCGAAGGCCGCGAGATCGGCGAGGGACTCCTCATCGTAGCGCGAGAGGAGCACCCAGACCGCGGTGGGCGGCGTCGAGCGGCTGGAGAGCCAGTGCACGCAGCCCGCGCCTGCGTCGAAAAACACCCACAGACCCGCTGCTTCGAGCACGGCCCCGCCCTGAAGAAGAGATATCACGAGGGGCGCGGCCGGGGGTGCGGGCGCGGCAAAGGACGGCGCGACGCCGAGGAGCTTGCCGATGGCCTCGCCCAGGGCGGCGGCGTCGAATGGCTTGTGGACGAAGAGGTCCGCGCCGTAGCGCTCGGCCGCCTCGCAGTCCTGGACGAAATGCTTGGCCGTGAGTATGACGATCTTGACGTGCCTCGTGGCCGGCGTCTCGCGGATGGCGCGGCAAGCGGTCAGGCCGTCGATGCCCGGCATCATGATGTCGAGGACAACCAGGCGCGGCCGGGTGTCCTTGACGATTTGGACCACGCCCGCGCCGCTCGGGAAGTGGGCCGAGTTGAGGCCGCGCGCGCGCAGGACCTCGCCGACCAGTTCGCCCACGTCGGGATCGTCGTCGAAGATGAGCGCGTCGACCATATCAAAGCTTAGTATAATTCGAGGGTGAACCATTATCGGACGCTGCGCGCGGCGCTCACGCGCAAACTCGCGGGTTCGGGCCTGATCCACATCGTAGGCGGCACTCCCCAGCCGCGCAACCGCGACGTCGACTACGTCTTCCGCCAGAACTCGGATTTCCTCTACCTCACCGGCGTCGAGGATCCAGGCTGCCATCTCGTCCTCGATGCCGAACGCAGCCGCGAGATCCTCTTCGTGCCGCGCATCGACAACCACCATCGCGTATGGGAAGGCCATGTGCCGAGCCCGACCGAGGCGCGCGCTCTCTTCGGCGTGGATCGCGTCATGTACGCCGATGAGCTCAAGAAAGTGATCAGCCGCCGCAAGATCGCGCCGAAGGCGGCTCTGCGCGACGCGCTTGACGACCTGCGCGCCTGCAAGACGGAGGGCGAACTCGCGCTCATGCGCCGCGCCAGCGCGGTCAGCGGCGCCGCCCACCGCACGGTCATGGCCGCGGCGCGCCCCGGCATGCGCGAGTACCAGCTCCAGGCCGTCTTCGACGCGGAGTGCCTGAAGGCGGGGATGAAGCACCTTGCCTACCCTTCCATCGTGGCCAGCGGGGCCAACGCCGCCATCCTCCACTACCGCCGCAACGACGCCATTCTCAAGAGCGGCGATCTGCTGCTGATCGACGCGGGCTCGGAACTCAAGGGCTACGCCGCGGACATCACGCGCACCTTCCCCGTCAACGGCCGCTTCACCCGCCGACAGCGCGACGTCTACCAGGTCGTGCTTGCCGCTCAGAAATCGTGCATCGACGCCGCCCGGCCCGGGATCGTTTCCGCCGACCTGCACGTCCACTCGATGAGGATTATCGCTGAAGGTCTGAAGTCTTTAGGTCTGCTTAAAGGAGAGACCGACGGCCTCGTCGAGAACGGCGCGACCCGTCTCTTCTATCCGCACGGCCTGACGCACATGCTGGGTCTCGACGTGCACGACACCACGGGCGGCAAGCGCCGGAAGATGCCCAACCCCACCAAAATTCCCGTGCGCTTCGTCGCCAAGCTGGAGCCCGGCTTCGTCATCACCATGGAGCCCGGCGTGTATTTCATCGAGGCCTTGATCAAGGACCCGGCCCTGCGGCGCAAGCACAAGACCTCCGTGAACTTCGCCAAGGCCGAGACCTTCCTCGATTTCGGCGGCATCCGCATCGAGGACGACGTCGTCGTCCAGGCCGACGGACCGCCCCTGAACCTCACCTGCGTTCCTAAGGAGGTCGGCGACGTCGAGGCCGCCTGCGCGCGCTGATCAGCGGGCGAAGGAGAGCGCTAGGACCGCCGCCCCCAGGGCCGCGCGGTACAGCACGTAGGGACGCAGGCCCCAGCGCGAAAGCCCTCTCAGGAAGAATCGGATCGCGGCCCACCCCGTCAAACTGGAGACGGCCACGCCGAAGACGAAGGGCCCGGTGAGGTCTGCGCCCGTCAGGTGCTTGAGCTTGTGCGCGGCCGCGCCCGCGATGATGGGCGCCGAGAGCATGAAGGAGAGGTCCGCGGCGCCGGCCGTCGTCAGTCCCAGCGCCAAGGCCGCGCTGATCGTGACGCCGGAGCGCGAGACCCCAGGGACGATCGCCAGCGCCTGCGCCGCGCCCACGGCGAGGAAGACCCTCCAGCCCGCGTCCGCCCATTCGCGGCGCCGCGCGCCCCAGCGCTCGGCCGCCTCCAGGATCAGTCCGAAGACGATGAGCATGCCGGCGATAAGACGCGGATCGCGGAAAGACTCTTCCGCCCTCGACTCGAGCGCGAGACCGGCGCCGACGGCCGGCACGGTCGCCAGGGCGAGGAGGCTCAGCAGGCGCGCGTCCTCGCCGCGCGGGTCGCGCGCCGCGCCGACGAGGAGAGCCGTCCAGCGCCGCCCATAGGTCGCCGTGATCGCGAGCAGGGTGCCCAGGTGCAAGGCCACGTCAAAGGTCAGGCCCGGATCGCGGAAATCCAGGGCCCACGGCGCCAAGGCGAGGTGGGCGGAACTCGAGATGGGGAGGAACTCGGCCAAGCCCTGCAGGGCCCCGAGAAGGGCGGACTGGCCGTAGGTCAAGGCTCCTCATGAGAGCGCGGGACGACGGCTAGATCGCGGCGCACGATCTTCTTGGGCGTGCCGACCCACGGGAGATTTCGCGCCGCGGCCTTCATGAGGATCCCGCGTTCGTCGGGTGTCGCGTTGCGCAGGGAGCTCATGGCGTCGCCCTCGTCGATGTAGCGGTCGCTGTAGTCTCCATGAGCGAGACTGAGCCTGTAGCCCCGGGCGCCTCCAGCGGGAACGACGATCTTAAAGCGCCCGTCTCCGCCCGTCTCGGTCTCTCCAACGACGTTGCCGTCAGGGTCGCGCAAGGACAGCTTGACGGCGAAGACGCCGCGCGCGGTGATGAGGTCGAAGACCATCCCTTCGAAGGACCAGGTCGGGCCGGTGGGTTTGGCACGACGCGCGGGCGCAGGATCCTCGGGGTCCTCCTGCGTCGCGGTCGCAACGGGAGGGCTGGCCGGCTCGACTGCGGTCTCCGGGGCGGGCGAGGGAACGTTGACCGCAGAAAGAATTCTCACGCGCGAAGGCGCGATGAAGGCGGCCGCAGGGCGGCTCTCGACGCGAGGCCGGCTTGTCGGCTCGGGCACGGGCTGCGGCGCGACAGGGGCCGCGTCGGGAGCCGGGGCCTTGCCAGACGGCGAGACTCCCATCGGCGGATTGGAGACGAGAGTGGTCTCGGAGCGCCGGAGGAGATAGACGTTAAGCAGGCTCACGACGGCGATCGCTGCGCCCGCCACGGCCGCGATGTGGACCGGCGAATAACGGCGGGCGGACGGCGCGCCTGCGGTCTTCGCCTGCGGCGTGGCCTCGAGCGGCGACTCGTCCGCACTGACCTGCGCAGGCTCGGGCTCGGCAACGACTTCCGGAGGAGCCTTCACGGACGGCAGATCGACGGCGACTTTATCCTCCGGCCGCGCGCTCTCAGACTCAGGCCCGGACGGCTTCTGGCGCTCCACGGGGATCGGAGCCTCGCGTGACGGCGGCAATATTGCGGCCAAGTCTCCGTCCGCCGCGGGGGCCGCAGAAGGCTTCTTTGCCGGGAGCTCGATGCGCTTGTGGGAGACGAAATCCCAGCCGCACGCAGCGCAGACGCGCTCGTCTTCCTGGGTCTGAGATCCGCAACTGGGGCAGCGAGAGAGCATCGTCCTTCCGCGCGAGGCGGCAATGCGATTCTACTTAATTTCCATCATCATCGCCGCCCGATATGGGACCGGGAACGCGGCGGCGGCGGCGCGTGACGCCGAGAAGATAGGCGACGTCGGAGTGATAGATCAAGTAGCCTACGGCCATCGCCGCCGAGATGCGCAGGCCGAGGGAAAGAAGATAGCGCCAGTCCTCGGAACGCGGCGTGTCCTTGTCAGGAAGCTCGTACTTGTGCCGCGCGGGAGCAAGATAGGTGTAGCTATAGTCCTCTTCCTCCGGCTTGCCCGGTCTTGCGGCCGGCGTCGGCGCGGACGCGCGCGCCGCGCCTGCGGTCGCGTCGATCACGGGCGCGGGAATGGCCTCCCCCGGATGATTCAGCTCCGAGGCCCGGCTCACGAGCCGCGGCAGAGCCGGAGAATCCCCGGCCCCCACGCCCCTCATCGGTGTCGGGGCCAAAACAGAGGATGCCGTGCCCGGACGCTCAGACGCGCCGTCGAAACGTCGGGCCAAATTGGGAGTGGGGGCGTGCCCGCCGCTGATGACCGACTCGCTGGGCAGAGTCTGGGAGGTCCGCGCCGGATTCGAGTCTTTCCCGAATCCAGCCGGGTGCGCGCCTCTCGCAGGCGCAGGACCAACCTCCGCGCTGTCTAAAGCCGGGGCCCCGTCGCCGGCCTTGCCGAAGCCTCCGCCCTCGCCGCCCTTGCCGGCTATTGCGCCCTCGCCGCCCGCCGCTCCTCCATCTTCTCCGCTCCCTCCGCCCCCTCCACCACCACCACCACCTCCTCCTCCTCCTCCTCCCTTGCCGCCGAAATCACCGGGCTTAGGAGCCGTCGGAGACTTTCCGGAATCCGCCCCTTCTCCCTTAGTGTGATCGCCGTTGGAGGTGTCGATGGAATCCGTCGGGATCTCAGCGCCCGTATTCCTGTCGGGGTCAGATGTCTTGTCGTAAATTTGGTCTTCATTGGGATCGTGGTTGTGGGGGGAGGAATCTTCCGGGAAGTCGGACTCCGTGCCGGCGCCTTCGCCGTCGCCCTGCGCGACCGTGCGAACTGCCTCGACTGAATCTTTGCGCGGCTCGCGCCCCGGCGCAGGGAGGTAGGGCTTCTTCATGGCCGGCGTCATGGGCAGGGCGCGAGCGATGGAGGTGGGCGTGCGCGCCTCCAACCAACGGCCGACGCCGCTCATCCGGCTGCGGACCGCGGGAGGACCGTTGGCCTCGACTTTCAGGTTGAGGCCCCCGCCGGGGATCTCCGCCCGGGAGGCTAAATTCTGAGCTCCGTTGCTGCCGAAATGGGAGTCCACCCACCCGCGCAAGCCCTGCTTGACGGAGTTCACGAGCCCGGTTTTGACGCCGCTCGATCCCGAGCCCCCGTTCGGGGCCGACGGGTCGACGCGCACGCCCACCATCGGGGCCGAGGTCCCTTGCCCGGTCGAGCCGCGCGGGGCGACGGCGTCCGGCGTCACATCGACCGACGCCGACGACGCCTCTCCCTGAGCGACGACTTCGACCGCGCGCACGACCTTGGACTTGACGGGGAGAGAAGTCTCGGGCTCCGACTTCAGTCCCTCCAGGTCGATCTTGGCGCGGCTGTCCATGAAACCCTTCACCATCAAGCCGCCGAAAGCCAGGTCGGCCAGGAAGTCGCCTCCGTTCATGGACATCTTGATCGGGTCGCCCCAGTACTGGAACGTCTTGCCCAGATGATCCAAGGCGGTCAAGCCGTATTGGGTCACCATGGCGCCCGTCAACGCCCAGTTCGTTGCGCGGGCGGTCACGGCCAGGGCCTCGACGCCCACGCGGGAAAGCCCGGTCATGGTCGGGACCATGGCCTCCAAGCCCTGGGCCGCCTTCCCCACCACGCCCAGCAGCGCTCCGGCGGGCGCGCTCTTGGCGAAAGTCTCGGCGCCGCGCGTCAGACCTCCCAGGACCGGATGTCCGTTCTCGGCCAGGCGCTCGCCGTAGGAGTCCGCGCCGAAGTGCTTAAAAGATTCGAAGCGCTCGTCCTGGCTGACGGGAGCATCCTGAGCCGCGTAGAAGCCGAGGGGGTCGCGGTCGAGCGTCGTCCCCCGCTCCTCTAGGTTCTTGGCGAGGTCGCGGCGGGCGCGGGCGTCCAGCAGTTCGGTCTCACCCGGCGTCATGCCCGCGGTGTGGAAGCCGGAGACCTTCTCGCGCCATCTCCGGTAGCCCTCCGTATCCGCCTCCGGGTCGGGCTGGAAGCCGGCCACGAAGAGGTTGACCAGCGGGTTGCGCGAGAGGCTCGCGTCGGCCTCCAGCCGCATTTGGTCTGAGCCGGTCATACCCGCGATGGCGTAGTCCGCTCCCGCGTGGACGCCGGAGTAGACGGTCTCCAGGCCGTCGCCGATGAAGCGCAGGCCGTGGCCGAGAATGGGGGTGCTGTTGATGCCATTGGCCCAGGCGCCGAGGGTGGAATATTCCTCGGCATCCTTGGGCTTCTCCGCGGACTCCCATAGGTCGGCGACGGGCCTGCCGTCCGCGCCTTTCTTGGTCGCCCCGGCCCAGGCGCCTCCGGGCGCGCGCCGTTCGCGCTGCATGAACTGATGGAAGACGGTGAGGCTGTTCTGCCAGGGCTTGTACCACTCGGCCGCGACCGCTTCCTGGGTCAGGGTCAGCCAGCGCACGCGGCTGCCGTCGAAGAGATATTCGAGCTCGATCTTGCGCTCGTTCTGTCGGGCCTGCCCGTCCTTGTCGACCAGGATCTCGCCCATGACGCCGAAGGAGACCTGCCCCTTGCCCCCGTCTTGGACCCGCCCTTCGAAGGTCGGGGCGCGCTTGAAGACGCCGCTGACGACGCGCTTAGTCCCGTTCTTGTAGCTGAAGATGAGCTGGAAGTTCTTGAGGGGGTCGACGCCTCCGCTCTTGACCTCGCTGACGAAGAATCGCACGCCCGCATCGTCGGACCCCGGCTCGAGCTTGGCATGGTCGCGCAGGAATTCAGCCAGGACCGTCGAGTAGCCCAGTTGATCGTCGTAGCCGAGGGCCTCGACGATGTCTTGGGCCGCGGCGCCGGCCAGGCGCGCGCGGGCGTCCGGGTCCGTGAGGAGGTCGGCGATCCGGGCTTCCCAGCCCAAGGTCTTGCCTGCCTGATCGAGGAGTTGGGTGACGCGCTGGGACCGGACGACGACCTGCGTGCCGTCCTGTAGGACCATCTTCTCCAGTTCGAAGCGGCCCTGGCCGTCGATGGAGCCGATGCGCAGGGAGACGGCGGGGGGAGTCCCGTCCGGGGCCGGCACGCCGCGGATCTCGACGCGCTGGTCCTGGTCGATGCGCATGTCCAGACCGTTGACCAGGTCCGAGATGTCGCGCACGCCCTTCTTGACGTCGTTGCGCTCGACGCGGACTTCCTTGCCCCAGGAATCATAATGATGGACCTCGCCCACGCCCTGGAGCATGTCCAGGGTCTCGGAGCGGACCCTGACCCCGAGCGCGAAGACCTCGGTGAAGGCTTGGCGGACTTTGCCCTCGCCGTCGAAGTCGACCTGCGTCACCGTCTGGGTCTTGGCCTGGTCGACGAGAAGGATCAGGCCCTTGCGCCGGTCGCGCGAAAATCCCTGGAAGCGGGAGGACCCGTCGGCGGCATCGTAGCGCAGACCCACATAACCCACGCCGCCGCGCTGGGCCCCCATGACCTCTGCTCCGGTTCCTCCCTGGCCGTTCGGAAAGGTCTCCCACGGCTTGAAGCGGGCGCCGATGGGGACGGCGCCGGCCACCAGGCTCTCGCGCAGAAAGCCGCGATACAGCCAGAGGGCGGCCACGAAGGCCCCCAAGTTGGGCTGCGCGATGCGCACGCGTTCCAGGCGGGGGCGCAGTTCGCTGAAGTCCTTGATGTCCGCGGGCAAGCCCAGCGCGGCGGCCAGGGACCGCTCGAAGGACTGCAGGCGCGCGACGAGGTCGTCGAAGCTGCGATAGGACTCGGGGTCGCCTCCCAGGGACCGCTCGGCCCCGTAGGCCAACCGGCGCAGTTCCTCGAGCCTCAGCCCTCGGGCGTCTAGAAACGCCTTCTCCTGTCCGTCGGGCAGGGCGAGACGGAAGGGTTGCCAGGCTTCGCAGGCGGCCGCGTTGAGCGCCGCCAGGCTCACGGGCGGACGAGAGGCCGGCGGCGTGTTCAGGGTCCGAGCCGTCACGGGCGCCGAAATCTCGACATTCGCGCCGTGCAGACGGGCCGCGTTCGTGCCCTTGGTTCCGGGAGGAGTGAAAACGATGGGCTCCTTGTCTTTGGCGGCGAAGTCCAAGCGAACGGCGTCCAGCGCTTGCCGGTCCTGAGGCGTCGCGCCCAAGCGAGCGCGCAGGTTGTCGAAGACCTTGCCCGCTTCGGCGGGCTTGGTCGCCGCCGTCATCAGTTGGTTGGTGACCTGATCGAGGGCGTCGAAGGCCCCCTGCGGCGAGGCGTTCTCGGCGTTCTTGAGGACCTTCTCGAGGCGGGGGTCGAGGCGGGCTCCCCCGCGGGCGAGGGCCTCGGCCCGGGCCAGGAGGATCTCGTGCCGGCGCAGCCTCTCGCCCAGGAGCGCCTTCTCATCAAGGCGAAGCTCCGGCGCCTGCTCCAGCCGGGACTTGAGATTCGAGTGGCGCGCCTTCAACTCCGCGAAGGACTTGGTCTTGGCCCCCGTCAGGTGCGCTAGGATGTCCTTCTCTTGCTCGGAGAGCTGGTCGTTGAGCTTCTTGGCCGGGGCGCTGAAGGCGCCGAGATTGACCGAGGTCGCGACGGCGCCCCGAGCGGTGACGGTCCGAGCTTCATCCGCCGACGCGGGAAGATCCGCGCAAGCGAGCGCGGCCGCGGCGAGGAGGGCTGCCAGGCGGCGGGGTCTCATCACGAGTAGAGTATTCCTCTTGGGCCTATACGGTCAGGGGCCCTGGACCCCTCGTTACCTAGGTCTAAAGTCCTAGATCATTGCGAGGGGTCCTTCGAATCATAACCCCGGATCCCCGCCCTTTCAAGGCTTATTTTCAGACCGGCTTGAGGGTGGAAAGACGCTCCTCTAAGCGCTGCTGGGCCTTCCCGCTCTCCTCTTTAAGGAGATGGTACTTGCTGGCCTTGGGGGAGAGGATGACCAGGAACTTGGCCGGGACCCCCGCGCGGCGATAGGCCGCGACTTTGTGGTGACCGTCTAGAAGGAAGCCGGCCATGAAGGAGTGGAGGACTTTGGACGCGCCCTTCTTGACGGATTCGGGGATGCCTCGCTGGTACATCCCGAGCATCAACACGCGTGGGCGGTCACCGTTCTGGATCATCTGTTGGTAGAGCTTGACGTACTCTTCCTTGAGAGCCGCCCGGGGCACGAGCGGGATGACGAAGTCGAACTGTTTCTCGACGACGCCGGTGTCGCCGTGGCGGAAGACGCGGGGGCGCTGGCCCTCGTAGTGCTCCCAGCCGGAGAGCAGGCCTTCCTCCTTCGGGTCCTCGATGTCCCAGAGTTCCATGAACTCGCTTTGGAAGAAATAGGATCCCTCATCCTCGGAGTCGAAGGGACCGGCGAGGTTGACGGAGGTCTCGAAGACCAGGTATTCGCCCTTCTCCATGAGCTCGAGGAGGGGGGCCAGTTCCATGACGAGGGACTCGTCGACGGGGCGGGGCAGCTGGATGGTCTTCGGGAGGTTCGCGATCTTGCGCGTGGTCGGCAGGCGGGGTTCCTGGACCATCTTGAACCAGAAGTGGCAGGTGTCGCAGTCGTTGCCGACCTCGAACTTACGCGCCCCGTTGATTTCGAGGAAGAGTGAGTTGGACTCGCCGTGGCGCTTCTCCACTGCGACCTTAAAGAAACCCTTGCCTTGGGGAATTCTGACGCGGACGACACCGGCTGCTGCGGCGGTGACCTCGATCTTCTGCGGCGTGGCCTCGGATTTCAACGCGATCCCTCCCCCCGTCGGGCCTGGCGGCTCCCTCGGCGGTAGGACATTGTAGCTCAAACGCTCCTCCCCGTCCAGTTGCCGCTGCCGCAACCGCCACGGCGCCATTTTTCCGTAACACTTTTCACTTATATTGACGCTGACATGGAGCAGTGGGACGAGCAGGCCCTGCGTGAGATCAACAATTTGGACGCAGCGCGCCTGGCCATCCGGGGCGCGCTGGCCACCATTCGAGACCTGCAGGACGCCAATGGCGCCCTCAAGGGGCAGGCCCAGGACGAGGTCGCCAAGCGCAAGCATCTCGAGACGCGCCTAGCCCAGCTCGACGAGCGCCTGGCCGAATGGCAGAAGCAGGCAGAAGCCTGGGAGAAGGAACGCGTCGAGCGCGAGCGTTCCATGGAGCGCTGGAAGGCCGAGGCCCGCACCGAGGTCCGCGCCGAGGAGCGCGCTCGCATCGAAGAGGACCGCCGGGCCACCGAGGAGATCCTCGCGCGCCTGCGCGCCGACCTCTCCGCCATGGCCAAGACCCAGCAGGACAAGGAGCAGGCCTGGTCACAGCTCCGCGCGGAACTCGAGAAGCGCGACGCCGAGATGGCGGATTTGCGCCGCGCCAAGGATGAGGCCCTTGCACGCGCCCGCCACGAGCTCGACATGGTCGAGCAGTTGCGCAGCGCCCGCGACCGGGAGATCGCGGCCTCCGTGCGTTCGCGCGAGCTTGAACTCCAGGACCGCGAGGGCGAGATCGAGTCCCTCAAGCGCGCCAACGACGAGGCCCAACGCACTCTCGGCGCCGTCGCCAAGGACCAGGAGCAGAGGCTCAAGGCCCGCGAGGAACTGCTGGTCAAGGCCCACCAACTCAAGGAGAAGGATCTCGTGGAGCGCTACCAGCGCCGCGAGACCGAGCTCCAGGCGCAGTGGTCGGAACTGGAGCAGGGGCTGTGGGCTAAGGCCAAGCAATCTCGCGCCCAACTCGACAGCGCCGTCACCAAGCAGTTCGAGGAGCGTTCGCGGCAACTGGCCGACCGTTCCAAGGAGATCGAGGAGCTCCTGCTCTCGCGGCGCGCCGAGCTCGATGAGGACTTCAAGCGCCGCTGCACAGAGGCAGAGGCCCGCTACGCCGACAGCGAACGCCGCCTCATCGACGGTTGGGCCGAGAAAGAGCGGCGCCTCGGAGCCGGCGCCCGCGCCGACCTGGATGCCGAGCGCCAAGCCCTGCAGGCCGAGTGGCTCGCCCGCGGCAAGGCCCTCGAGACCGAGCATGGCGAACGCCTGCGCACGCTCGACGTCCTGCGCGTACAGGCGGAGACCGAACTGAAGCACAAGAGCCAGCGCCTCCTCGAGGAGGCCGCTCGCAAGGACGCCGAGCGCGTGCGCGCACAGGATGAGTTTGTCTCCCTGAAGTCGTCCGAATTTCAAAAGGAGCGCGAGGAGCGCCTGGCGGAACTCTCCGAGCGCCGCCGCGCCCTGGAGGAGGAAGCCCGCGCCCGCGAAGAGCAGCGCCAGGACGACTTCCTCGCGCGCCAGGCCGCGCTCACAACGGAGCACGAGCGTCGCCGCGTCGAGCTCCTGGAGGAGCACCGCCGCGCGGCCTCGGCCGAGACCTCCGCCCTCTCCGCGGCCTTCGACCAGCGGCAAAAGACCCTCGACGAGGAGCACCGAGGCAAGGTCGCGGAGTGCGATCGCTCCGCGCGCGCCCTGGCCGAGCAGTACGAGGGGTGGAAGGCCGGACTGCGCGAGGAATACCTCCGCAAGGAGAAGGATCTAGACGCGCGTTGGTCTTCGCGCGAGGCCGAGCTCGTGCGTAAATATGAGACGGCCCTCGACGAACAGCGACGGACCTTCGCGGCCGAGCACGCGCGGACCCGCGATCAGGCGGAGATCGCCCGCCGCCGCGGCGAGGAAGAGGCCCTGCGCCGGGAGCAGGCCTTGCGCGCGGATTTCGACCGTGGCCTGGCGGATCTGCGAGACGCCCACGCGCGCGACGCCGCCCAGCGCATGACCGCGCACGAATCGCGTCTGGGAGAGATGCGCCAGCATCATGACGAGGCCCTGCGTCTCGCTCGTGAAAAGGCCTTCGAGGACCTTGTCCGCGAACGCGCCGGACTCCGGGATGAGACCGCCCGCCTGCAGGAACGCCTCCACTCGTTGCACGCGGAGAGCGAGCGCAAGACCCTCACGGACGCCGCGCGCATCAAGGATCTCGAGACGCGCCTGGCGGCGGCCGAGAAGGACCGCAGCGCCCTGGCCGACGAGGCCTGCGCGCGCGAGCGAGACAGCGCCTGCCTGCGCGCACAATTGGCCGAGCGAGATCGCCTGCGCGAGCTCGACAGCGCGCGCACCCTCGAGGAGTGCCGCCTCCTCGCCTCCGGCGAGACCGCCAAAGCCCTGGAAGAGGCCGAGCGCCAGCGCGCCCTCGCCTTCACCGAGCGCATGGCGGAAATGGAGAAGTCCCTGTCGGCGCGCAAGCGCGCGCTGGAGTCCTCCCTCAGCGAACGCGCCCGCGCCCTGGACGCCAAGGAGCTGCGCCTGGAGGAGGAACTGCACCTCAAGATACAGGAATACCAGGCCGAACTCTCCCGGCTCAAAAAACCCTCCTGAGGTCTCTTGACAGACCTTGCGGCGAAGTGTCATCTTGGGCCTATCATCAAGGAGGACGTCATGGCTAACGACGAGAGAGGCAACGGGATTTTTTATTTTCTGACGGGCGCCGCGGTCGGCGCCGCGCTCGGTGTGCTGCTGGCGCCGCGCTCGGGACGCGAAACGCGCGAGGAACTGGGAGACTGGCTCAAGGAGCGCCGAGAGAAGGGCACGGAGTTCCTGCACAAGGTGAAGGATGAGTCTCTGGCCAAGAAGGAGGCGTTCGTCGCCGCCGCCAAGGCCGCCAAGTCGACCTATGCCGAGGTCAACGCCAAGCACCACGACAATATCGCCGCCTGAGGTCGGAACGCAATTGGCTGATCAGAGAGGGTTCCCCGCGGGGGGGGGCTTTTTTGAGTCTTTCCGGGAGCGAACGCGCCGCACGATTCCGGTCTTCTCCAGGAAGCGCAGGTAGGGCACGCCGCCGGTGGCGGCGCCTCCGTCCACGGTGAGGACCTCCCCGGCCGCGTAGCGAGTGTCCGGCGCGCAGAGATAGAGGACGGCGTCCGAGACGTCCTTCTCTCGTCCGAAGCGACGCGCCGGCACGCTTTCCAGCAGGGCCTTGCGCATCCACTCCTCGGGCCAGAGCCGCTCGCGCGACTGCTGGGTGTCGATGAGCCCCGGGCAGACGGCGTTGACGCGTACGCCGCGGGCGGCCCACTCCACGCCGAGCGTGCGGGTCAGGGCCACGACCCCGGCCTTTGCCGAGGCCGAGGGGGCAAAACCGGGCGCGCCCGTCCATGCGTAGGAAGCGACGAGATTGATGATCGCGCCCTCGCCTCGGGCCAGCATCCGCCGACCGGCTTCCACCGAGCAGTGGAAGGTCCCATTGAGCACGATGTCTACGACTTTCCGCCAGCGCACCGAGGTCAGCGTCTCGGAGGGACGCACGAAGTTGGCGGAGGCGCCGTTGACCAGGATGTCCACGCGGCCGAAAGTCTCGTCCACCCGCTGGAAGAGCTTCTTGACGCAGGCGTAGTCCGAAACGTCCGCGCCGATCGCGAGGACCTTGCGGCCCGTCGCCGCTCTGATCTCGGCGGCTGCGGCGGCAAGCCTTGCTTCGCCGCGCGAGGCGAGCGCCACGTCGGCGCCGTGCGAGGCCAACTCCCGTGCCGTGAAGAGGCCGAGGCCCGTGCCGCCTCCCGTCACCACGGCCACGCGCCCGGACAGAAGGTCTTCGGCGTAGGTCAGGGCCCCTCCCAGCGCGGCCGGCGTTTTGCCCGCAAGGCCTCGAGACCCTCGCGGCCTTCCTCCGCCTCGAAGGACTCGGAGAACTCCTCGAGGGCGCGCGCCCAACGGGCGTCGTCCGCCGCCGCCCGACCGAGGGCGCGCTTGACCGCGGCGTACGCGCGCGGCGGCGACTTGGCCAGACGGCGCGCCAAGGCGAGACCGGCCTCGCGGACCTCGGACTCCGGCAGGACCTCGTCGACGAGGGCGGCCGCCAGGGCCTCGTTCGCGCCGAGGGCCTTGCCTCGCAGGATCATTTCCTTGACCGCGCGCGGGTCCGAGGAGAGTTCGCGCAGGCGAGAGACCAGGGCCGTGGTCGGGGTGAGAGCCGCGCGGATCTCGGCCAGGGAGACCTTGCCGTTCTCGGCCAGCAGTCGCCAGTCGCAGGCCATGGCCAGGATCCAGCCGCCCAGCAGCCCGGAGCCCGACATCGAAGCCACGGCGGGCTTGGGCAGCGAGAGCAGGGCGCGATAGGCCGCGATCAGGGACTCGAAGGGCTCGCGGCGCCGTGCCGCCGGCAGGGCGGCCAGCTCCGCGAGGTCGAGGCCGCTCGAGAAGTAGCGCGGGACGTCCGATTCCAGGACCAGGGCCCGCACGGACGCGACCCGACCGGCTTCGCGCGCGGCCGCGCGCAGGTCCGCCAGAATCGCCAGGTCGAGGGTGTTTCCCGGGGGGCGCGACAGCGTGAGGACTCGGACGGGGCCCTCGTCTCGAATCTTGAGAGCGCTCACGGCCTCTCTCGGGTCAGACGCAGCCCCTCAAGGAGACGCTGGAAGGCCGGCAGATGGGCCTCATAGGCGTGCGTGGGCGCGCTGTAGACGAAGGAATAGTAGGAGTCCTTGTCCAGGGGGAGGTAGACGCTGCGCGTGTCTCCCGGCACGTAGGTCACGCGAGCCTTGAGGCCGGCCACCGGCAGCACACCCCCATCCTTGGCCCGCTGCCATTCGATGTCACGCGCGATGGCGTCGTCGAGTTCCTGATAGGTCGCCTGTCCATGTTCGTACTTGGTCACCGTGATGCTGACGGGTTTGCCCGGAGAGTCGTCGTCGAGCGTCAGGTAGAGCGTGGGGATATCTTCCTTCCAGGCGTCCTGAATGCGGAAGGTTCGCGGGTACTCGAAGGTCATCTCACGGGGGAGGAAGAAGTTCGCGTAGACGCCCTCGCCTGCCGCGATTCTCACGCAGCGGTAGGGCTGGAGGGCGCCCGCGGCGACGGGGATCGTACCCCGCGGACATCGCGGAGCGACGGAGAAGCCCTTGGGGCCCGCCACGCCGCCCAAGCCCTTCTCCTTGACGTCATCCGCGGCGATCACGAAGACGCCCGCGGGCAGGACGAGGACGACTAGCAGCGCCCGGCGCAAGGCGAACGAGAGACCGGACATCTCAGTGAGAGAGAATCTCGGGATTGCGCATGTGCTCGAGAGCGGTCTCCTTGGAAATCAACTGCTTTAAGAAGAGGTTCTTTATGGATGCGTCCTTGGAGATCATGCCGATTTTCCCGCCTGCCTGAATGGCGTCGCTGATCGCCTCGACCTTGTTCTCGCGGATAAGCTGGCGCACGGCCGAGGTGGCGATGAGTATCTCGCAGGCCACGACCTGGCTCTTGCCGTCGGCCCGGGGAAGAAACTCTTGGGAGATGACGGCCTCGAGCGTGGAGGCCAACTGGTCGCGCAGGGCCTCCTGGTCCGAGTTGGGCACAGCGGCGATGATGCGCTGGGCCGTCTTCGAGGCGTCTCGCGTGTGCAGGGTGGTCAGCACCAGGTGTCCCATCTCGGCGGCGAGCAAGGCCGCGCGGATGGACGGGGCATCGCGCATCTCGCCGATGCAGAGAATGTCCGGATCCTGACGCAGGGCGTCCATGATGCCGACGTCGAAGGAGGCGGTGTCGACTCCGACCTCGCGCTGGACGAAAATGGAGCGACAGGGTTTGAAGAGGGTTTCGATGGGATCTTCAATGGTGATGATCTTGCCGGGGCGCCCCGTCTGGTTGATCCACTCGAGCATCGCCGCCATCGTCGTGCTCTTGCCGGAACCCGTGGCGCCGGTCACGAAGATGATACCCGAGCGCCGGTGCGCGAGATTGCCCACCACGGGCGGCAGGCCGAGCGAGGAGATGGGATAGGTCTTGGTGGGGATGACGCGCAAGGTGACGCCCACCGTGCCGAGCGCCATGTACACGTTGAAACGGAAGCGCCCCACCTCGGGAATGGTATGCGAGAAGTTCAGGCGCATCTCAGTCTTGAAGGTGGCGCGGTGAATGTCCATCAGATAGGGATCAATGAGGCGATAGATTTCGTCCGAACTCATTGCCGCGTAGGGGAGGGCTCCGATCTCGCCTGCGATGCGGGCGACTGGGGGGAGGGAGTGGAGGAGGTGGAGGTCTGAGCCCCCTCGAGAGACCACGTCGGTCAGCAGGGTCGGCAGGTTCACGATGTCAGCCATACCGCGCAAGGATAGACTGAAGACGGGAGAAAATCAAGGCCCTTCCAGATCAAATCCAGGCAAAAACATTCGCACGCCCGAGGGTTCTTTGACCGCGCTTGCGCTCTTTGCTAGACTAACCTCATTCCGGGCTAGCTCAATGGTGGAGCAGGCCGCTGTTAACGGCAAGGTTTCAGGTTCGAGTCCTGAGCCCGGAGCATTTAGTCCGTTGACGTCTCAAGAGGCCGGAGCCCAGTTTGTCAAGGGCTCCGGCCTTCTTTCATCTTGGCTGCGCCGAGCAATCAGACGATTCCATTACCCGCGCAGGCGGCGCCCACCGGCCGAACAGCCCGCTGCTAGAAGCGAAAACCTTGACAGAGGGATTGCGCCATGCTTATAATGTAGTTGCGTTATTTCGCAACCACATAAATAAGGAGTCCCCGTGGCAAGAAAGGAAGCCGAAAGGCTGATCTACGAGATGCATGCGCAGGTTTGTTCCGTATTTTCCAACGCCAAGCGCCTTGAGATCATCCACTTGCTCCGTGAGGGCGAAAAAACAGCCGGCGACTTGACCAAGGAGATGGGAATCCCCAAAACCAACGTTTCCCAGCAACTGACCATTCTGCGGGACAAGGGAATCCTGACGGCGCGGCGCGAGGGCCAGCGCATCTACTACCGTTTAGCCTTTCCCAAAATGCTCAAAGCTTACGATCTTCTAAGGCAGGTGCTAATCGAGCGCCTTCAGGAACAGGGAGATGTGGCGGCCCGAATTCGAGGAAAATGCCATGAATAAGTTGAGAAGCTTCTCCCTGGTCGAGTTCTCCGTCGAACACCCCCGCTGGGTCGTGTTCCTGACGGTTCTCATCACCTTGGGATCCTTGACTCAGTTTCCCAAGGTCCGTACGGACACCAATCCCAAGAACATGCTTCCCCCCACCGCGGAGGTCCGGGTCGCCAATGACGCCGTGGAGAAGACTTTCGGTCTCTATGAGGACATGATCGTAGTCGCCAAGCACACGGGGACCAGCAATGCTACGGATCGCGGGTGACGATGGGAGTGTCGAAAGACTGGAAGTATCTGCCGTAGACGACCTTTAGCTCATCTGCGGCCTTGGAAAGGGGGCGAAGGTCGAAGCCGTCTTTGCGCAGAGTCTCGGTATCCGTCATAATCCAGGCGTGGGCCTCGTCGCTGGCGACTGAGACGTTGTATCCGTATTTTTCCACAAGGAAGCGTTCCAACGCTCCGGTCCGGTAGGCTTTCAAGATGGCGAGGACTTCTTTCTTATAGCCGGGGACCGAGTGGAAAAGCGCGTGAGCCATCTCGTGCTTGATTTCTTCTCCGGAGTTGCTCGCCGTCACGATGACGTAGAAATCGGCGTGCCTGCGGTGCCGGAATAATTCAAGGAAGCCGGCTTCCCGCGGAGACAGGGGATCGAATTGACCCGCGAAGAACGGCTCAAGCACGCGGCTGGGCAGGTTGAAGCCGTTGCCTGCCTCGCCTCCCCAGGCTTGGTAGTAGTCGAATTTTCCGTTTTTTTCTGTGTGCCAATTGATGAACTGCTCCAAGGTGAAATACTTTCCTCGGAACTCGGGGGATTCGTAGAACTCCTGGAATCTCAAGAGCGTCTTAGCCATCTCCAATCCGCTGTCGAAGTAGACGTGCAGGATTCCCGGGCGGATCATCCCCAGCTTCATTCCCGGTTGCTTTCCTTGAGGAACGGCTTTCGCGGACGCGCGCAGCTTCGCGAGGGTCTCGACATCCTTGTATTCCAGATAGGGCGTGAGGTCCAGGTCGGCGGGGGTCTGCTTGTAGACCCGTTGAGGGTCCTCGGCGCGCTTGATCTCTCGCTGCATATCCACGTCCTGATATTGGCGCCAGGGAAGGCCCGAGGCGATGACGCATTCGCGCTCCAGGCGTTGGGCGTACTGATGGGTGTGGACGTAGAGCTGGTCCTGCGGGCCGAGAGCGTCGATAAGAAGCTTCTCGGTCACCTCATGGATAATCAAAAAAGGCGCCGCGCTTTGGGCGATGAGGCCGCGGTCGATGTAAATTCTTTTGGGGTTCTCTTGGGAGTAGCCCGCGAGGTAGGGGATGTCGTATTCCTGGTAAAGCTCGACTATCTGCTGGACCTGACGCAGTCCCTCCAGGAGCCGCTGGTCGGAGAGTATCCTGCCGTCCGGAAAATGCAGTCCGCTTTTTTCAAGCAAGGGCAGAAAGAATTTCTGGTAATCCTCCCAATCGGCAGGGAGGGCCTCCACGATCTCCTTTTGGACGCGGAAGGCGAACTCATAGGCAAAGGCCTCATCGACGCCGAATTCACGGTAAGCGTCGGAGATCGCCGCAACCGACGCCATTAACGCATCCACGGGCACGCGCGTTCCGCGCGAGGTGAGCCAGTCTTTAGGTCCGGGGAGGCGCTTTGCGTCGTAGGAAAGATAAACGGCGCTCAGGGAATCAAGGAGCATGTAATCCGTGTTCTCGGTCTTCGCGTTTCCCTCGGGAGCGGGCAGGCTTTGATACAACGCGCTCAGACGCGCGGCCGTTTGCCCGCGCTCGTCTGAGCCGGCCGCCTGCGATGGGGAAAGCGAGCCCTCGAGGATCAGAACCAGAGAAAGGATCGCGCCGCAGAGCACGCCCTTATTCTAGCGTTTTGCGGTTCGCGAGAAAACAATCGCGGCCAAAACCGTAAAACAGGAAATAGCCGCGGCAGTCGTTCCCACTCGCAACCTCGCCATCCTGCTCCAGCTTCTCTTCCTCTAGGCGCTGCAACTCAATAGTGCGCGACACGACCAGGTTTTCACTTATTCACTGATCATGCACGAAAGAACTCCAGCGGAGGCTCAAAGCCCTGCTCCCTCATTTGGTCGTAGAATCTCGGGACAGTGCCAGTTGGCCGTAACGCAAAGGTTTGTCCGCCAGACGATTTTCTCGACTCCATTTTAAACAGATCAATCATCAGAATGTTTTCAATCTCGAGGCCTGTGACCTCGGCTACTTGCGCGACGCGGCGCGTTCCATCGGAGAGCCTGGCCAGAAAGACGATCAAGTCGACGGCTAAAGCCACGTTTCCGCGCACAGCCCTGAGCGGCATGTCTAAGCCCGCCATCAAGACAAGAGTCTCGAGCCTCTGAAGCGCCTCGCGGCAGGAGTTGGCGTGGAGTGTCGCCATCACCCCTTCCTGGCCGAGATTCATAGCCTGAAGCATATCCAGGGCCTCGGGACCGGCCACCTCCCCTACGACAATCCGGTCCGGCCTCATGCGCAGCGTGTTGCGCACGAGGTCGCGCAGGCTGACGTCAACAAGACCGTCGGGGTCACGCATGCGCGTCTTGATATAGACGACGTGCGGCTGAGGAAGTGACAACTCCGGTATGTCCTCAATAACAAGAATGCGATTCGTCTCGCCGATCAATCCGCAAAGACCATTGAGCAGCGTCGTCTTTCCTGAACTCGCACCCCCAACGATGAGAATGTTCTTATGCTGTTGAACCGCGCAATCGAGGAAGGCAGCGCAGGCCGGCGTCAACGTCGCGCCCAGAGCAAGTTCTTTAATCGACGGTCTATGAGATGGACGTTTTCGAATCGTGACGGCGAAGGACCCGCGCACTATCGGAAAGGCAAGGACGTGGACACGAGAACCGTCCGGAGCGGAGAGTTCCGCGTATGGGCGCGCCGGACCGATGTTGAGGCCGGGCCCTCCCAACACGCAGAGCAAGGCAGAAATGTCTTCTGGAGACGCGTGGAAGTCAAGCTTGTCCAAGACCGTGCTCCCGCGCTCGACATAGACGGAGCCGTCGTCGTTGATGATAAACTCAATGATCTCAGGGTCCTTCAATACGGCGAGCAGACGTTCTAACTGAGGCATGCATGAAGTATGGCCCTAAAATTGAAAAAACACAACCCCGCGACCATTGAAACGAGATAACCGGCAGCACGCCCAGCGGGCGCAAAACGACTCAAGGCTAGATCGAGGAAGCCCCAGATCAATGGCAACTCCGGCAATGGATGGAACGGCGCGGAGCTTCAATATCGGTTCTGGCGACGGAACCATCTAGAATCTCCCAGGCCGCGCGCTTGAGAAGCTATACTTCCAACATGTCAAGCAATCTTATACCCGGTCGAGTGGATGCCTGGAAGATGAGCGCGCTTGTTCCCGTCTGTTTGGTGGTCCTCGGTCTAGGCCATCCGGCCGCGGCGGCCGCCCCGGCCGGCCGGGAACTGGAATCCTTTGCGGCCGATCTGATGGCGCGCATCCGTGTCTTCGAGCGGATGAAGCCTCGGGAGGACTTCTCCGCTCATCTTGATGAGGCCATGAGGCAAGTCGCCGGCTTCCAGATCAAAAATATCAACAGGAGCGATGGTGACGGGATGTTCCGGGAGGGGGGGCTGGAGGCATGGATGCCCGACATGTCCCACATCGCCGTCTCGGAGCAGGATATCCGCGCTTCCCTCGGTCAGGGGACGGGATGCGAGCTCGCGCTGGGAATGACTTCCACGCGCGCCATGGCGAGCGGTCTTACGCGCCACAACTGCGACGAATTGGGTCGTGCATTGGCTCTATTCAAGGTTCTCGCCGACCGTCTCGAGACGCAGTGCCGCCGTGCGTCGTCAAGGCCCGATTGCGCCCGCCAGGCCGCCGAGATGCTGCATCCCGGAGCAATGGAAGCGGGGGTGATGAAGATCGACCAAAGCTGGGCCCAAAACCTTGTATTCGCGCGCGCCCAGGCCGCGGCGAGACGCGGCGACGGGGGGCAAGTGTGGAGGAAGCTGGCCGGCCGGGGGGCGGCCGGGCAGGAGATGGACGCTTTCGTCCGGGAATTCATGAACCGGCACGTCGAGATCATCTGGCGCAAGGCGGATGCGCAGGCAGATCCGCTTTTCAGGTCAATCTCCGGGGAGTTGATGGATGAGACCATCGAGAAGCTCTACCCGAGGAGGCGCGACGGGATTTGCGCGGAGTTCATGTCGGGTGGCGCCCGATTCCATTGTCCGGAGGCCGCCGGGGAGGCCGTGCGCCGCGCCGCTGAGCCCTGGGAGATCATCGCGGCGTTGATGGACCCCGGAACGGGCGCGAATCTGGCGCTGCTTTCCCCCCATGCGATGCAGGCGCTGGTGGAGATGGTTTGCGTGATGTCGGCCATCGCCATCCAACGGGCGCAAGAAACCGCGCATGCGGCGGGAAAGAGAACTATTGGGCTGGAGGACCTGCGGCGCGCCGGCTCGATATGGGAGGGGCGGTTCTCGCTTGTGCCGCCGGAATCTCCCCCGCAGGAAAATAAGGATTTCTTCGGGAGGATCGATCCCGGAGACGCCGGCATCAAGATGACGACCCCCGAGGCGCCGATCAGCGAGTTCGACACGGACCAGATGCCGGGAGGCATGGCGCTGCTCGATTACGACCGCGACGGCCGCCCCGACGTGTTCCTCTGCGACTTTGCCCAGTCCCGGCTGTTCCGCAACCGGGGGGGCTTGCGCTTCGAGGACGTCACCGCCGCGACGGGCCTGGCCGGTGCGACTTGCAGACATGGGGCCAGTTCCGCGGATTACGACAACGACGGCTGGGCCGATCTGTTGACTCTGCACGGGCACGATGGACGAGATCGGCTCTATCGCAACGCGCAGGGCCAGTTCGTGGACGTCAGCGAGCAAGTCGGGATATCCACCGCGGCGCTGCAGACGGCCTCCGTCGTCTGGCTCGACTATGACAACGACGGCCGACTGGACCTCTACCTCGCCGAGTACGGAGACTTTATGTTCGGCCGCATACCGCCTCCGGGCAACGCCAGGGACGGCACGCCCAACCGCCTCTACCGCAATCTCGGCGCGCGATTCGAGGACGTCTCTTCGGCGGCAGGAGTCGCGGATGTCGGCTGGAGCCTGGGGGCGGCGGCCTTCGATTACGACAGGGACGGCTGGGCCGACCTCTTCGTCGTCAACGATTTCGGCCGGAGCGTTCTCTTCCGCAATCTGGGCGACGGGACGTTCCGTGATGTCTCGCGTGAGGCGGGAATTACCTGCGCCGGATTCGGGATGGGCGTCTCGGTCGCCGACTTCGACAGGAACGGCTGGCCGGACCTCTTCATAACCTACGTTGGAGACTACAGGCCCCCTGTGCGGAGGCTCTTCCCGGATGCTCATCCCAGGATCAGGACGAGAACGATCGAGTATGCCCAGAGGAACTGCCTCCTGCGCAACAACGGGGACGGCACTTTCACGGACGCCTATCCCTCCTTGGTCGAGGACGTGCCGACGGGGTGGGGTTGGAACGGCATGTTCTTGGACGCGGGCAATCGCGGGCATCACGGTCGAGGGGATAATCAAGCTGACGGGTTGGAACGGCATGTTCTTGGACGCGGGCAATCGCGGCTGGCTGGACATCTATCAAGTCAACGGATGGTGGCCGTTCCGCCCCTGGTTCGATCGGGAGACGAAGGTCTTCTGGAGCTACGAACCTCATAAGAAGCGTTTCGTGGACCGATCCGAGGAGAGTGGGGCCTCATTCACAGGCAATTCGCGGGTGAGCGCCTACGCCGACTTGGATGGGGACGGTTGCCTCGATCTGATCGTAGCCGGCTTCCATCCCCTGACCCTTCTCCAGGGCCGCTGCCCAGAATCCAACCACTGGCTCGAGGTCCGTCTGGAGGGGACGCGTTCCAACCGGGACGGTATCGGAGCGCGGATAACGGTGCAGGCGGGTTCGGGGGCGCAAACGGCCGAGATGGGGCCCCAAGGCGGGGGGTTCCAGAACAGCCTCCTGCGCTCGCTCCATTTCGGCCTGGGACGAGAAGACCGGGTGGACAGCGTCGAGGTGCGCTGGCCGAGCGGGACCCGGCAGGTCCTGCGCGGGGTTGCAACCGACCAGGTCCTGCTCATCCGCGAAGAAACGGAAGAAGGAATATGATCCGCCTCCTTGTCCTCGTGGTTATCCTTGGATCGTCGTCGGCCGCTTTCGTCGGGGCATCCGAGACGGATTCGACCCTCTGGGAGGGCGCCCCCGAAGACGCCTTCTCGGCTCACAACCGCGCCATCGCCCATTGGGGGATGGGGATGTATGAGACTGCCGCGCGCGATCTGGAGTCGATTTCCTCCGCGTATCCAAAGGTGGTCGCCTTCCGCCTCAACCTGGCGATGGTGCTGCTGGCCCGGCGCCATTACGACGAGTCGCTGCGGGAGCTTAAAGAAACCGAGATCCGGACGCCCAACAGCCCGCGCGTCCAGTATCTTTTCGGCCGCTGCCTGACCGGTCTGAATCTGGAGACCGAGGCGGTGCAGCGCTTCGAGCTCGCGGCTGTGCTGGACCCGGGGGAGCCCGCCTTTCCGCTGGGGGCATCGGAGTCTCTGTCGGCGCTTGGTCGGACCGCGGAGGCCGAGAAAGCCCTGCGCCGCGTCCTCGTTTTGCGGCCCGACCACGGGCCGGCTCTCTACCGGTTGGCCCGGTCCCTGGAATCCCGGGGGCAGTCTGAAGAGGCGCGGCTCCTTCTGGACCGTTTCTCCGCTCTAAAAAAGAGACAGCGGACGCAGGCCGAACGCTCCCCCTACGACGACCCGCTTGAACCGTCCCCTTTACCGCTGCCCGAGACGGGCGGCCTTCACTGGCTGAAAGTGGATGTCGTGCCGGAGCGCGAGGATGCGCGCGCGGTGGTCACGATCTTCTCAGGGCGGCGGACGCGGCGGCAGGCGGTCCCAGCCGGCGTTCTGCGGCTGTCTCTGGGCGCAGTCAAGCGCGTCGACGCCATCCGCGTGGATTGGCCGGACGGCCGGCATTCTTATAGGATAGACGTTCCCTCGGGCCGGGAAATCGTCATCAAGGAGGTCGGCGCCCATGTTTGGTGAAGAAGATTTTGAGCGCAAGGCCGGAAGATTGGCTTCACCGCTGTTGGGGATCGGGATCGGGCTGTTCCTGTATGAGCTTCTGTCAGGCGCGGTCGTCACGCTTTGGCCAGGCCTGAGCGCCTGGCTGCAGTTCGGCGTGCTGCTGCATACGGCGCTGGGTCTGGTCTTCATCGCTCCCTTCGCCGTCTACGCCTGGACCCATGCCTGGCGCGCCAACAACTCCTCTGAAAGGCTGATGGTCTGGATCGGTTACGCGGCGCTGGCCGCAGTCTCTCTGTCGGGACTCACCGGACTGTGGGCGGCTTGGACCGCCGCTTTCGGCGAACTGCTGCCCGATGTCGCGCGCTGGCTCCATCGCTGGAGCAGCTACGCGGCAGCCGCGCTGGTTGTCTACCACCTCGCCAAATCGATCCTACGGTTGAGCGGGGCGGCGCTCTGGCCGTCATCGACGCGCACGCTCCTGGCCTGGGCCGGAGCCGGCTGCGGGATGCTCGTCGTGATGACCTTGGCCTTGGCCGCCGCCTATCAGCCCACGATCTACAAAGACGGGCCGCCGGCGGGCTACAGCTTCCGCTTCGGCCCCAAGCCGTTTGCGCCCAGCAACGCGACAACGGCCTCCGGCGGGATCATCGACTCGCGCCGACTCTCCGGCTCCCAGGGCTGCGGCGACTGCCACCGCCAGATCTACGACGAATGGAAGGCCAACGCCCACCATTGGTCCTCCACCGACCTCGTCTACCGCGCGGTTGAGAACATGATGATCAAGAAGAGCGGCCAGGAGGCCACCCGCTATTGCGCCGCCTGCCACGATCCGGTGGCGCTCCTGTCCGGAGCCAACACCCCGGGCTCAAGCCTCGATAGCCCCGGCAGCGACGAGGGCTCATCCTGCGTGGCCTGCCACGGCATCCGCGGACTCAACGGCAAGACCGAGGGTAACGGCAACTATGTCTTCGCCCCGCCGCGAGACTACCTTTTCGCGGGCTATCCCGGACGCGTGGGCAAGAAGGTCAACTACTTCCTGCTGCGTGCTTTGCCCCGCGCCCACACGGAGGACCTGGCCAAGGACTTTCACGGCCAGCCGGAGCTCTGCTCGGCCTGCCACAAACAGTTTATCGACAAGGAGATCAACCACTTCGGCTGGGTCCAGCTTCAGAACCAGTACGACGACTGGCGCAAGGGCCGCTATCACGTCGAAGGCCACCCGGAGAAGACGCTGGCCTGCAAGGACTGCCACATGCGCCTGGTTGTCTCCCAAGACCCGGCCCGCGGCCGCCTCAACGACCCCTCGCGCGGCGCCGACGGCAAGCACCGCTCCCACCGCTTCATCGGCGCCAACCAGGCCATCCCCTGGCTGAACAAGGACGCCGAGCAGTTCAAGCTCACCGAGGAGTGGCTGAAGGGTCGCTCCGTCGTCCCCGAGATCCAAAGCCGTTGGGCCAAAGGGGCGGCCGTGCCGATCCATATCGACGCGCCGCAAAAAACCTCCGGACGGCTCAAGTGGCAGGTCATCGTCACAAACAACAAGGCCGGCCATGGCGTGCCCACGGGGCCGCTCGACATCATAGAGACGTGGCTTGAGGTGAAGGTCTTAGACGCAGACGGCAAGACGATCTTCGTGTCGGGAAAACTTGACGCCAAGAACTACGTCGACAAGGGCGCGTTCTTCTTCCGATCCCGGGGTGTCGACGAGAACGGAGCTCTCATCGACCGCCATAACCTGTGGGACATGGTCGGCCAGAAGACTAAGCGGGCGATCTTCGTCGGCTATTCCGACGCCGCGCCCTACGAGTGTGCCCTGCCCCAGGGGACCCGCGGGCCGCTGACGATCACCGCGCGCCTGCGCTATCGCAAGTTCAATCAGTTCATCGCCGACCTGGCCACCGGCAACAACGGGACCACCTTCCCGGTCACCGACCTATCCGAGGATCAAGCCAAAGTCGACGTGCTCAGATGAGCAAAGGCGCGCTCTGGGCGGGAGCAGCTCTCTCGGCGCTGCTCGCGGTAGGGGTCTCCTGGCTGAGGCGTGCGCCGCCGCCGAAGCCTGCCGCCGCGCCTGCTATTTTCGAGGATGTCTCCAGCCGCGCCGGCATTGACTTCCGCCACTTCCAAGGCCGGCGCTCGTCGTTGCTGCCCGAGGATATGGGCTCGGGGGCCTGCTGGGGCGACGTCGACGGAGACGGTAATCTGGATCTCTACCTGCTCAACGCCGCTCCGCTTGACCCCAAGAAGGCCGAGTCCGGTTCGCGCCCGCGCAACGCCCTCTACCGCAGCCGCGGCGACGGAACCTTCGAGGACGTGACGGAGAAGGCGAGCGTGCACGGGCGCGGCCTGGGCATGGGCTGCGTCTTCGGCGACTTCAACAACAGCGGCCGGCACGACCTGTTCGTGACCGGTTATGGGGGAAACATTTTTTACCGCAACGATGGAGGCTGGAAGTTCACCGAGATCACGCGCGAGTCCGGCCTCTCCGACACGCGCTGGGCGACGGGAGCCTGTCTCGGCGATTATGACAACGACGGCAGGCTGGATATCTACGTGCCCCACTATATCCGCTTCGAGGACAGGCCCGGCGGGAGGCTTCGGAGCTCCGCTGTGGAGCGGGGAGGCTTCAGCATCCCCACGACCTTGAGCCCGTTTGCCTACCCTCCCGAGAGCGGCGCGCTCTATCATAACGAAGGAGCGGCACGCTTTCGCAACGTTACGAGCGAGGCTGGCGTGGCCAACGGGGAAGGCAAAGGAATGCAGTGCCTCTTCGCCGATCTCGACGAGGACGGCCGGCCTGACCTTTATGTGGCAGACGACGTGAGCCCGGATATCCTCTACCGAAACACCGACGGTCGCAGGTTCGCCGACGTGACCAGTTCGGCTTGGCTCGGGGACGTCAAGAGCTCCATGGGGATCGCTCTCGGGGATTTCGACCGAGACGGAGACCAGGACTTGGCTGTCACGGAGTGGATCGCCCACGAGAAAAGCCTCTACATTAATCTTCTGCGCGAGCGCCGGGACAAGGACATTCCGGGCCGGAGGCTTCATTTCGCCGACGGCAACGCCGCGGCGGGGCTAGGGGAAGCGACCCTCGACTATGTCGGCTGGGGGGTGGGCTTCCTCGACTACGATAACGACGGGCTCCTGGACCTCTTGATCGTCAACGGCTCCACCTTCGAGGACAGGGATCATCCGGAGCGCCTGGTCCCGCAGAGGATGCAGCTCTTTCACAACAACGGAAACGGCACGTTCAGCGACGTCAGCGCTAGCGCCGGGCCCGCCTTCCAGACCCCCCTGAATGCTCGGGGAGCAGCCTTCGCTGACTACGACAGGGACGGGCGGGTGGACGTGGCGATCAACGTCAACGGGGGACGCGCCCTTCTGCTGCGCAACCTCGTGCCGAATGGGAACCACTGGCTGGAGGTCGGGCTGGCAGCAACGCGCGGCAACTGGGACTCCGTGGGGGCCAGGGTCACCGCGGCCATGTCCGACGGAAGGTCCCAGACCTGCCTGGTCACGGCCGGGGGCAGCTATCTCTCCGGCAACAGCCTTCTCTGCCATTTCGGACTGGGATCTTGGGAAAGCGTGGATCGACTGGACGTGGTATGGCCTTCCGGCCGAAAGCGGTCTCTCAAGGCGGTGGCCGCGGACCGCGTCGTGACGGTCAACGAGCCCTAGCCCAAATTCCGGAGTGCTGCGGTCGATGTACCAGCGCAGGAGTCCCGCCGTCGATCCGTTGCCCGCGATCTGCATGTCCGGCGTTCCAATTGCGTTTTTCGGACCAGGAGAGAGTTATTGCACCTCGCAGACGGATTGATCGCTGAAATCTTTGGCCTGGTGATGAGGGTCTTGGAGGATCATGTCCCATAACCGGAGGGCGCTCTTGCAGTCCCCCTTCATCTGATAGCTCCGCGCGACCCTGCGGAGCCCCTCACGCTGGGCGTCCACTCCGGCCCCGGCGTGCTCCAAGAGTTCCCGTGCCCTGCGAATCTGGCCCACTTCCAGCATAAGATCCACGCGCCGGAGCGTGAGAACGTCGTCTCGCGGAGCCAACTTCGCCAGCTCGCCGAGCATGGCGAGTTGCTCCCGGGCGGGGCGATTCGTCAAGAGGTGCGATGCTTTATTGATAAACCCGGCGTGAGCAGATCGCATCTGCTCGATAATCCCCCGTTCCCGAGGCGTCCCTGCCTCGTTCAGAGCTGTCATCAGAAGCTCGCTTTCCATTGCGTCTTTCAGCTCGTGATGTGCGGCGGAGGGCCGCCCCATCCTCAAATACGCATGCGCTTTGAAAAGATGGGCGTCTACATTGAGATTGTTGTTGCGCCCATTGGGAAGGATCGGCCATGCCAGCAGGGATTGGGGATTGCCCCGCATCATGCGAGCCCAAGCCAGTCTTAACCTGCATCCCGGATCGCGCGGGCTCATTGCTGCGGCTCGAGACAAATCCGAGATCGCTTCGGGGATATTCCCGGCGTCAAGGTGTCTTCTGCCCCGTGCGAAAAGAAGCCATGCATGCTGTGGCTGAGTGCGGATGGCGTCATCCAGCAATTCCCTGCTGGAGGCGGAAGTCTGGGTGATTTGGGCCGCGTACAGGGAGACCTTCGCTGCCGCATAGAGGGCACATGCCGTCACGATCGCGAGCAACAAGCTGATGACGTATCTCGCCAGCTGGCGATGTCCCGGGACGATGGCTTTCGTCTTGAGCAGGGCGAACGGGCCACAGGCGGCTAGAACGGCCAGCACCGGCACGAGGGGATCAAAAGAGCGTGACACCACGGCCATGGAGCAATAGATGCCTACGTAGTAGAGAACCATAAGGCCCAAGACCTGGAATTCCCGTTTTTGGCGATAGAGACACAGCGTCAAGAATGCTGCCAGGAAGAGCGCCGGGTGGAGGGTCACGACGTATTCGATTCGTTGTGCGTAAGCCTTCAGATAGCGAAGGGGGTGACGCCCGATCTCGCTGGCCGCCCACCTCCAGATTGTCCAAAACTTGTCGGGACCCGTAGGCCCAACAATTTGGCGCCAGTCTCCGTCCATGGAGGTTACAAACCCCAGCGCTCCCGCGGCGATGTTCACGTTGGCCGCGTCATATTCCAATGGGATGAACCGATTATGGAGGGCCCAGTTCATCCGAACCCAGGGGATCAGAAAAAGATACGGGACGATGCAGAGGATCAGCGCGTGCTTCCAGTACGACCGGATCGATGGAGCGCGTTGCCCCTCGAATAGAGCCAGAAGGGGCGGAAAAAACACAAGGGGAGAGCGAAACAAGAGGCTGGTCCCGATGGCGAAGGAAAGCAGGAAGCTCTGTCTGTACGACAAGGCCTGTTCGCGCCAAACCAGCAGTCCCGCCACAATCAGCAAAAATATGGAAGAACCCGATTCCATATAACTGGTTAAAAAAATGTTCTCATCGGCCAGGATCAGTGTGCCCAGGGCCAGACAGACTGGGAAAATACCCGGGAGAAGCATCCCGCTGAGGGCAAAGAGGAGGCCAAATTTAAGACCGACGGAAAGAATCCCCCAATCTGATGGGGAAAACCCCCAGTGGCGAAAGAATAGGGCGGCCAGCACGCTGGACAGAGGCATTCGGATCGGACTCCAACCCGAACTGATTCCATGGAGAAGAGACTCGCCCTCGTCGGAATAGCCCCAGGCATCGAAATTCAGGAGTAACCGGATGGGAAAGTGGGCTGAATCCATATGGTGGGACTGCCAGATGAAAAGGCACACGGCGCCGATCATCGAGCCAACACATAAAATAGGGAGAAGCTTCGGTCCGACGCGACGAGCGAGATATGTCCTCAGGAGGTCGATACGGGTTCTAAAAATCGTCAACGTGTTCATCCGGCCCATTTTATCATTGCTTGCAATCAGCGCCTTGGTCTCATCCGGCGGGACGTCTTCGAACCGCTCCAGTCGCCCTCGAAGCAGTAGGACTCTCTCGACACGGTGCTGACGCCGCGGCGCGCTCGATGGCGCGTCGGAATAGCGACAGAGGATCGAGCATCTCCCTCGGCGGAGAACTCCGCGCGCCCTCCAGGAAGACATGGCCGGAGGATATCCTGAGGGCGAGGCGCCATAGAATATCGACTTCCGGATGCTGGAAGCGCCAGGGGATTTCCTGGCGGTCAACCTTCGCAATGCAGCCCGAATTATAGAAGAGGCCGCTCCCTTCGGCCGCGACGAGACCGTCCTTCTCGGCCAAAGCTGTGACGGGCAGGCCGGGAAAGAGTTGTAGACGCCTGCCGAGCGCAAAGGCGGGATCAATCATCGGGCAACGCTTGATGTTGTTGACGTTAATGCGCAAGTCCTCGATCGTTGTCCACGGGGTGAACAGGATCATGCTGAAGCCGCCCGGCGGCAGACGGAACGTGCCCGGCCAGCGTGCGGCCATCTCCTTCATGAAACGGGTGGCCTCGTGGACCTGATCGGCCGTGACCCCCTTGTTGAGACGCATGTTCTCTGCCGGCGAGAAATTCTCCACTCCCATGCCGTAGAGGCGCATGGCGAGGCCGCCGCGCGCCATCAGGGGAAGGCAGCGGGAGATCATCTCGCGCGCCGATAGGAGCTCGTCGAACCGCGGCATGAAGTTGAGTTCCGCGGAGCGCACTCCCCGCCGCGTCAAGGTTTCGACGAACTCCCCCAATCTGCGCCACAGCCGGCAGCCCAGCGTCTCGAAACGGTACTCGCGGCCCTTCTCGACTCGGCGCTGCCGGCAGGCGGCCTCGATGAGGCGCACAGCGAAGGACACTTCGTCGCGTAAGGGCATGGCCATGCGGCGCAGGTCGCAGAAAGAGCAGCGCATGGTCTTCGCGGAAGGCACGATGCCGCGGTAGTAAGGGTTCTGCGCGACGTGCGTGCGGTAGGAACATCGCATCCCTGTGACCACACGGATGATCGAAAGCTTCGCCCATGGAGTCTTGTTGAGGATCGTTCGGCGAAACTCGGGCTGGATCCGGTCGAAGAGGCGCGGGCTATCGAGATCGGCCCCTGCGGCCTCAGGGATCTCCTGCCGCACGAAGTCGGCGAAATGGTCGAGGGTTCCTTCGTCGAGGGAAGAGTGGACCAGTCGCGCTCTGGTCGCCTTCACCCGCGTCCACTGGTCTTCCTGCAGATGCTCGTTAATCACGATGATCCGAGGCTTACGGCGGGAGATCTCGGCGAGCAGCGCACCGAGGTCCCGCGGAGGCAGACGGTAGCGAAGGGTGGGGTCGTACCGCACGCCCAGAGTGCACCACGACACGCGCCAGCCGAGCATTGACCCCAGGCCCATCAGAAGAGGATAGGCCTCGACGCCGTTCTGGCGCTCCGGCTCATCGAGCGTCAACTCGACGAGCATCAGTCTGATGGGGCCGCCGCGTCCAGGAGACACAGTCTTCATTCGATCACAGGTCGATGCGTGAATGAACAATGCGCACAATGTACAAGGTACCACATCGGAATTGAGGTTTTGGGTCGCGCGATGCAGGGAAACAGTTTAAGCTGATCTTGAACTACCGCTGCCTGCGCCGCTCCGCAGCAGGCGACGGAAAGCGATCCAGCCACCGTCGTGACTCGAGCTCGCGAAACACGGCATGGCCCACGAGGCGATTGCCTTCCTCATCTAGGTGGCAATAATCACGAAAGAAACCGTTGCGGCCCGCGAACACGTTCGTGAGGTCGACGATATATTCTTGATCAGAGGAAAAGCGCAATGCCTCTCTGTAGAACTTGTCGAGTTCCTTGCGGTCGTTGTCGGGAACGCGCACCCTGGCGTATTCTTCACGGGACGGGCGGTAGTCTCCCACGCCGAATGCCGGCTGAAGGAAGTCAACATAATGAAATCCGAACTCAGAGGCCACAGCATTCATCGTGCGGACATTCAGCAGCCACCCAGCTGCCGATGTCATGGTGAATGGCAGGCCCCACTCAATCCCCTCGATTGAATTTTTGGAGAAAAGGGTTCGGCGCAGGGCGGCAACGGTGTTTGGCAATAAAGGGGATGGGCCTCCCCATAGGAGTTGGGAGTAGATGCGATAGTGGACGGGATGAAGCAACCTATGGCTTCCCTCGTTGCCGCCGCTGTTGCCTCTGCCGCGGTCGTTGACGCCGTCATAGGAGACCACCACGTGGGGGCGCAATATGATTCCGTCGCGGATGAGCTTGAATAGCTCCTGTCCCGAACCGTAGCTGGAGACTCCGCCATTGAACAAGACCACCGGAATCTTCCTCTTTTTGCATTCTTCGTAGAGGGCCCTTGGCCAGTTGCCGACAAAGCACTCTGTCGTTGAGCCGCCCAGCGTGATAATGCGAAGGGCTTGCCTGTCGTCGGGATCGCCGTGGACTTCGAAGCCATGGAAAGTTCGATGGCCGAGCGTCTTCAGCGTGAAGGGGTTATGCGCAACACCGAGCAGCGGGTCCAGATAGTTGAGGCTTCTCCCTTCTTTTGCGCCGCGCAGCACGCCGGTGTCAATGAGAAACGGAGGAGTCGCCCTGCTGAAGCTGGCATTGAGTCCAAAAGAAACGATTTCCAGTAGAATGAACAAAAGCACAGTTGCGGCGACTATGCAGCTGACGAACACAAATCGCACTTTCAACGATTTTTTCAATCGCGAGATCCTCGACAGTTTCATCTTCTTTTCGGGCGAGAACTTCACGTGTTCTCCCCGCGGCGTTCTCCTTCTTGAGTTTCTCGACACCCGACCTATACTAATGAATCCAAACGGCTGAAAATTCCATCAGGCGCTGAACCTCAACAATATTATTTTTTTTAGAGCCGTACAGAGCCGTGCTGCGACGCCAGGCTTCTATGATGCTAAGATAGATACACTGGGATCGTCGGATAATCCTATGGGATCATCGAGTCAACGATTGGGGCGGGAGGGGCTGGTTTTTTTGCGCCGCCTGATAGACGGCACGGCCAAGGGCTGGAGATTGGAATCAGCGTCTTTTACCAGTCTAGAGCTCCAGTTTGCTTTGATCGACGGGGCCACGCATTTGGAGTTGGCTGCCGTGCCCCGCCTGGGCCGCTCTCATAATGGGGGCGCGGTGGGAATAGACATCCGACAACTCAACCGCCCGGGGAGACCCACCCCAGCGGAAAGCGGAATATTGGCCGCGATAACCGCAGGATTCGCGCGTATCGATTTCGTTGCCCTTATCTCCCGTCTGGGCAGGGATAGCCTGCTTTATTGCGATCCTCGCGGCAATCAGGGGCCCTCGCGTCAGGACAGTTATTACGAGAGATGCGACCACACCCCGGATTTTTGGAAGTTCTTTTATCCGCAGCATCCGTTCTTGGACAGCCAAGCGCGTTTGGGCGAGCGCTGTGCGCGCATACATCATGGGACTCGGGAATGCGAAGTGATGACGCCGAATGTCTCAGTGGCGGCGCTGCGCTATTTCGCGGATGAAGTGGCGCAGGATCCGGGCGAGGGGGATGTGTATTTAAGCACGGGCATCACCGAGGCGGATGTATTGGCCGGGCGGACGCAGGACCTCTTGGGGCGCACCTTGGATAGAGTCGCCCGGGAGCATAGACCGGTCGCCATACACCTGCGCACTACCTGTCTGCCTGAACTCATCGGAGATAATCCAGCCGCGTTCATAAAGAGCATAGAGAGCCGCTTGGGGATCCCGGTGTTTTGGACGTCCAAGACGCGGCCGTCGGCCAGCGCCTGCGAGGCATGGCTGCGTCGTTCTTTGGCCAAGACCAAATTCGCATCTCGGCGCGATCCGCGGGCCGTGCTGCTCTGTGGATCTGCTTCGCAAGCGGCTCAGCTCGAGGCCAAAGAATTATGCGCCGGCTTGGGATTGCGCGTGGTCGGGACCTTGCTGCCGTCCTTGGATTTCCGGCAGGTCCCGGAATTGGGAGAAGCGAGCGCCGTGGTCTGGTGGAATCCTATCGGATGGGAAAAGGTCGGGGACGCCGCGTTCTTGGACTGTGGATTTAAAGTGGTCAGATACCATCCGCCATTCGGACTGGCGGGGACCAAGGCTTGGCTGGAACGCACAGCCTCTGTTTTGGGAGGCCGCGGGGCGGACCAAGTCTATGCCGAGGAACTGGCGGCGCGCAAAAGTCGGTTGGCAGACATCCAAAAAGAATTACGAGATCGGACGGTCGCGCTCGCGGGGGACATGACGGATATCGGATACCTTACTTCCCAGCGGGAGATGTTCGGGTTCTCGTTGGCAGCGCTGTTATGCGAATTGGGTTGCAACGTGCGTTGTCTGGTGTTCAATGGAGGGGACGGCGCCAGGGCGGCTCGGACCGCGCAAGGGGCAGGCACGCTGGAATTCGTGCCTTTCGCGTCCCGAGGGCAGTTGGATCAAGAGCTCGCGCGGGGAGCGGACCTCGTATTCTCCCATTTCAACCATGACCCCAGGCTGGAGGCCCATGGGCTACGAGGCTTCACGGAGAAGGACCTGGAGGTGGGGATGGACGGGTTGCTGCGTTCCGGAAAAATCTTGTCGGAGAGATGCGCCATGCGCCCATTCCTCGGGCGTCGCGGGGGGCTTAAGTCTTGGCTATGAACCCTCCGGCTCAACCCTGGCCGTTCCTTAACGGGGTTTACATCGCGGTCGATGCTATTGAGGGCGCCTATCTTATAGTGGATGGGCCTTACTGCACTTTCACCAAGGCGGAGATCCAATATTGTCATAACTTGCGCTGTAGGCTGTTGCCGCAGTTGGGGCATCGCCGGATAGTCCATACCGGCCGGGGACCGGCCCGGGAGGAGGTGCAGAGTCTGAGCACGGACCGCACCGCGCGCGTGGCGGGGATATTCGCCAGGATATGTTCCCGGCCCGATGCCCAAGTGGTGTTGGCGACATCCTTTGATTTCAATGAGTTGCAGGGATTCCCCTTGCGGGAGATCGCCAGGCGACAAGCGCAAAGCTCCCGGGTCCCGGTATGCCATGTGCCTTCTCGTTCCCTGGGGGGAGACTGGCTGGACGGGTATGCGCTTGCCTGCGAGGCGTTGGCCAGAGGGATCCCCCTGGAGTCCGGACAGAGAGAGCGGGACAGCGTGGCGGTGGTGGGCTATCTACAGGATCGAGACGAGCCTGATCACGTCGGCAATCGGCGCGAACTGCGGCGGCTTCTGGCGGCGTTGGGGCTACGCACGGTATCAATATGGCTGTCCGGTGGGGGTCGGCGCGAACTAGAAGCGGCGGCGCGCGCCAGTCTTATAGTGTCTTTGCCCTATGCCCGAAAGGCGGCGCGCATACTCTCCCGGCGTTTGCACATACGGCTATGCGAGACGGAATTGCCGTTGGGTTTGGTCGCCACTGAACGGTTCTTATTGGAAATAGCGAGGAGCGTCGGACGAGCGGCCCAGGCCAAGCGAGTCATCGCTCGGGAGGGCGCGGCCGCAATCCGGGATACGCAGTCCCACGTACTCAGGTTCATCACCGGGAGAGAGGCCGAGGTGAAACAGGAGGATGCGCAGCTCCAAGCCCGGCTCAGCGAGTTGTGCGGGGAATTGGGCATGCGGGTGGTGGAGCCGGGGACGGAGCGGCAAGACCGATGTCGAGTCTATTTGACGCACACCGGATATGATTTCCGGGCCGATGCGGCGCATGTCCCTATTGGGTATCCTAATTATGTAGAACATCCGGTCAGAGAGATGCCGTATCTGGGGTATGCCGGGATCCGCTGCCTGGTGGACCGTATCGGGACGGCTCTATTGCGCGCAGAGGCTGGTTCCGGGCGTAGACAGAATGCGGCCGCGGAGAAGTAGTGCTGTTCCGCTTGAGGTCTTTTCCAACGCCTACCTGCCGTTGGCCCCCTATGGCAGAGATGAAGGTTTCGTTGCTATAGTGAACTAGGATGGAGGAACCATGCTAGCGAAGGAAATCATGTCCCGCAAGGTCATCACGGTGGGTCCGGAGATGACGATCCAGGCGCTCGCGCGCCTTTTCACCGACCGCCGCATCACCGGGGCTCCCGTCGTAGAGGGTGGAAAGATCCTCGGGGTGGTTTCGCTGACGGACATGGCGCGCCGCGACCGCGGCAGCGCTCCCCGGGGGAGGAAAGCCCATTCCTTTTACCGCAAGGCCTCGGAGGAGGAGGGGGGCGAAAAAACCTCCGTGATCCCGGAAATTCCGAAATTCAACCATGTGATCGACATCATGACCCCCGCCGTCCTCTCGGCCGATGAGAACGCTCCCGTTAAGGATCTCGCGCAGATGCTTCTCAAACAACGCATCCACCGGCTCTTGATCACACGCAAGGGCAAGCTCTGCGGCATCGTCACCTCGATGGACCTGCTGAGGGCGCTCGCGGCTTCGAGGCGCTAGAGGCGTCGTCCGCCGGTTCACGGCAAACCTATACTTTTACATTGCGATGAACTTCACCGAACCGCCCGAGCCGCCCGCAGATCAACTCGGCGCCACCACGCGGATTCCGTGGATCTTGCTCATATTAAGCCTCTTGTCGCTTACAGGCTGCATGGCGACCTGGACCGGACATCGCGTTCCGATTGAAAAGCTATCGTCCTTTAAGCCAGGGGAAACCACCGCGGAACAGGTCGAACAGACGCTCGGCAAGCCCGAGAACATCGTGCATAAATCCATGGACGGTCTGACCGTTTACATCTATCAGTCCATTGTGAACGTGGTGCTAGGAGTTCCGTTGCCGATCTCTGTCGGCCGTGGAAGACAGCGCGGCTTCATGCTGAACGTTGTGTTTAGAGATGGCGTCTACCGCGGGTTTGAACTCACTCAGCTCAATCAGACGCTTTTGTGGCGGTGATCGGCCGACTGGTTGCTTCGCTAGCAAGTAAAATATCTCGCGCCCTCCCACGGCGGGGGGCTGTTTGTTTGCTAAAATTAAGCCATGAGGGCAATGACCGCCGCGCTGGCTTTCGCCGCCGCGCTGGCCGCCTGCTCGAACCCTGACGCGGCCGTGGCGCGGCGCCTGCCGGACGCGCGCCTGCACACGCTGGCAGGCACCGTGGGGCCCTCGCTCTCGACCTGCCCGACCGAGAAATGCCTGACGATCGTGGTGGCCCCCTGGTGCGGAATCTGCCACATGGCCGCGCCCGACATCCTGAGGCTGCGCCGCTTCCTCGACACGACTGGCGTGGCCAGCCGCGTGGTCGTCGGCTTGGCCGAGATCGGACCCATCCGGGAATTCGCCGCCGAATTCGGACCGGACTCCCTGCTGGACCCGGAAGGGGCCTTTCATCCCCGGGGCGTGCCCCTCTTCCTCGTCAGCGACAGCAACGGGAAGGTCCTGCGCGTCATCAACGGCTTCCCCAAGACGGCCAGCGCGTCCGCGCTCGCCGACGCGCTCGGGCTGCTCTGAATCCCCCGGAGAGAGGACCATGAAGATCGGAGTTCCAAAGGAGATCAAGAATCGAGAGCACCGAGTGGGCTTGGTTCCCGGAGGCGTGCGCGCCCTCGTCAAGGACGGCCACCAGGTCATGATCGAGAAGAGCGCGGGCCTGGGGTCCGGGATCACGGATGAGGAGTACAAGACCGCGGGCGCGACCATCGTCGACAAGCAGCGCCTCTTCGCCGATGCCGACATGATCATCAAGGTCAAGGAGCCCCTCGCTGAGGAATACGTCCTCTTCCGCGAGGATCAGGTCCTCTACACCTATCTGCATCTGGCCCCCGCCCCGGCGCTGACGAAAGCGCTCCTGAAGGCCAAGATCAAGGCCGTCGCCTACGAGACCATCCAGACGCGCGACGGCGCTTTACCGCTCCTGACGCCCATGAGCGAGGTCGCGGGAAAGATGTCGGTTCAGCTGGGAGCCCAGTTCCTAGAGAAACACCACGGCGGGCGCGGCGTCCTGCTCGGGGGAGTCCCCGGCGTCAACCGCGGCGTCGTCACCATCATCGGCGGCGGCGTCGTCGGCATCAACGCGGCCAAGATCGCCATCGGCATGGGCGCGCGCGTGAATATCCTCGACGTCTCAGCCTCGCGCCTGGCCTACCTCGACGACGTGTTCGGCAACTCCGTCACGACGCTCATGAGCCACGACGAGAACATCCATAACGCGGTCGTCGGCTCGGACCTCGTCATCGGCGCGGTCCTCATCCCGGGCGCCAAGGCGCCGAGCCTCGTCACCGAGGAGATGGTCAAGAAGATGAAGCCCGGCTCGGTCATCGTAGACGTCGCCGTCGACCAGGGCGGATGCGTCGAGACCGCCGAGGTCACCAGCCACGACCAGCCCATCCTGCTCAAGCACGGAGTGCTCCACTACGCGGTCCCCAACATCCCGGGCGCCGTCAGCCACACCTCGACCTACGCTCTCACCAACGTGACGCTCAAGTACGCGCGAGACATCGCCCGCCACGGCCTCGAGGAGGCCGTGCGCCGCGACGAGGCCCTGCGCAGGGGCGTCAACTGCTACCGCGGCAAGGTCACCCACGCCGCCGTCGCGCAATCGCTCGGAGAGAAATCCGTTGAGCTTGAGACTCTGGTCTAGCGCCCGCCTGGTCGCTTAGCGACGCGGGGCGAGATAGAAGTCGGTGATGAGGGGTTGCGTGTCGTACGCCTGCACGGACGCCGGGTTGGCCGTAAGCAGGGACGATAGGTCGTTGACGATCTCCTGGCGCCTGTCCTCTGGCATCTCGCGCACGCCCTCGGTCCCGGGATCGAGATAAGACGGCGAGTAGCCGTCCTTCGCGATCGAGACCAGGTAGCCGCGCTCCGGCAGAGGCGGCGCCACCAAACGGTAGAACCCCTTCGCGTCGGAGCGCGTCTCTATGCGGCGGTTCGTTCGCACATCCACGAAGTGCAGGGCGCACCCGGCGACGGGCTTGAGGGTCCGGAGGTCGTAGACGGTCCCGCGCAGGCGCCACTCCTTGGGCGCCTTGCGCTTCGGGGCTTCCGAGGACACGATGCTGACGACCGCCGAAGAAGGGGGCTCCTCCACGGCCGCCTCGGCCTTGGCCTCGGCGGGCGGCGCCGACGACGATGAGACCGGCGCAGGCTGCCCACCCCGCAGGAAGGGGGCGACCTCGACGACGGCGTTCTCCTCGCCGAGATGGAAGAGGCCCATCCCGAGATACCAGACGGCCGCTCCCAGGGTCGCAAAGAAGAGCGTCGGCATCAAGAAGGCGTAGGCCTTGGTCTGCTTGAGGGGATGGACGCCGGAACTCGGCTCGTCCTCCGGGAAAGAGCGAGGGCAGTTGGGACAGGCCTGCATATCCGGCTCGAGCTTGGCTCCGCAGTCCGGGCATTGCTCCGGAGTCATGGCGTCAGAGTTCCACCCAGTGCACGCGCCGAACGCCCTCCAGACGCCCCAGCTTCGATCGGATCTCCGAGGCGACGGGGGCGTCCACGTTGAGGACCATGACGGCCTTCCCGTGCGGGGAACGTCGGCCTACGCGCATGTCGGCGATGTTGACGCCGGCCTTGCCCAGCAGGGTGCCCACGCGCCCGATGACGCCCGGAGCATCGATGTTGGTGAGCACGATCATCTTGCCCGTCGGGCGCAGGTCCACGCTCAGGGAGCCTAGGCGCAGCACGCGCGGCTCGCCCGGGGCCAGGAGCGCCCCGGAGACCGAAGCCGGCCCCGCATCCGTCTGCGCCGTGAGGGTCAGCAGGCGCCGCACGCCTTCGCCGCAGCGCGGGTCCGAGGTCTCGCCGACGCGGATGCCGCGCTCCGCAGCCATGGCGGGCGCCGAGATCCAGCTCACGGCGGTCTCGCCCACGATGGGTGTGAGCAGCCCCTTGAGCGCGCAGACCCCGAGAGGCCGGCGCTCGGAAGCCTGGAACTCTCCCTCAAAAGCGCAGGTGAACTCGCGCACGCCGCCTTCCAGAATCTGGGTTAGGAAGCGTCCCAACGCCTCGGCCAGACCCAGCCACTCCCCGAGTGCGCTGACCGTCGCCTGATCGAAGCCCGGGAGGTTCAGCGCGTTGGGGGCCATTCCCCTCTCATGAAAATCCACCACGGCCGCGGCCAGCTCCGTGGCGACGCGATTCTGCGCCTCGGCCGTGGAGGCCCCGAGGTGGGGGGTGAGAATGACGTTGGGCAATCCGCGAAGCGGACTGTCCAACGCCAGCGGCTCGGTGGAGAAGACATCCAGGGCCGCTGCGCCCACGCGGCCGTCCTTGAGCGCCTCGGCCAGAGCAGCCTCGTCGATGAGATCGCCCCGCGCGCAGTTGATTAGGCGCAGGCCCCTCTTGACGCCCCGCAGGGCCGACTGCGAGATGAGGTGCTTGGTCTTGTCGCCGCCCGGCACGTGCAGGGTGACGAAATCGGACTGCGCCAAGAGGGCCTCGACCGATACGGGCTCGACGCCCAGTTCTCGCGCCAATGCATCGGTGACGAACGGATCGTGGCCGATGACCTTCATGCCGAAGGACTGGGCGCGGCGAAGGACCTCGCGGCCGATGCGTCCGAGGCCGACCACGCCGAGGGTCTTTCCGTGAAGCTCGGCGCCCATGAACTTGGAGCGCTCCCACTTGCCGGCCTTGACGGAAGCGTCGGCCTGGGGGACATGGCGGGCCAGGGCCAGCATGAGAGCGAGAGTGTGCTCCGCCGCGGCCAGGGCGTTGGCCGCCGGAGCGTTGATGACAGCCACACCGCGGCGGGTGGCCGCGGCCAGGTCGATGTTGTCGACGCCGACTCCCGCGCGGCCGATCAGGCGAAGAGCCGAGGCCTTGCCGATCCAGTCCGCGGTGACCTTGGTTTCGGAGCGAACGAGCCAGACGCCGACGCCGGACAGGGCTTTCTCGAGCGCCTCGGGCTGCGGGGCGATTTCATAACGCAGTTCGATGCCGGGATGGGCCGCTAGGGACTTGAGACCTTCGGGGTCGATCTTGTCGGTGACGAGGACCTTGAGCTTGGACATGGTCAGGCTTTGGCGCCGACGAGGCGCCGCGCCAGGGCGTCGACTCCGGCGTCGATGTCGGCCTTGGAGATGTAGCCCATGTGCGCCAGACGGAAGATTTTCCCCTTGAGGCCGAGCTGGCCGCCGGCGATGGAGATGCCGTCCTCGCGCAGGATGTCGGCGAGAAGCTTGACGCCGTCCACGCCCTGCGGCAACACGACGCCGGTCAGGATGTTCGCGGGGTCCTTCGCGTAGAAGGGAAGGCCCAACTTCTCCTGGAGGAGCCTGCGGGCGTGGGCGGCCAGGCCGACGTGCCGCTTCCAAACGTTCTCCATGCCTTCGGCTCGCAGGAGCTGGAGCGCGGCGGCCTGGCCCGCGACGATGGAGATCGCGGGGGTCCACGGCGTCTCTCGATCCGCGAGGGACTTCTGCATCAGGCGCCAGTCGAAATTGAAGCGCGGCAGTTTGGCCTCGTCGCTGGCCTTCCGGGCGCGCTCTCCCACGGCGGCAAACCCAAGCCCCGGGGCGTTCATGAGCCCTTTTTGGGAGCCCGTGAGAACAGCGTCTAGGCCCCAGGCGTCTGTCTCCAGAGGCTCGCAGGCCAGTCCTGAGACCGAGTCCACCACCACCAGGGCGCCCGACTCCTCGCGAACGATCCTCGCCAGGGTCTTGATGTCGTTGAGCACTCCCGTCGAAGTGTCCGTATGCTGAAAGAAGACGGCCTTCAGTCCGGGCTTGCCCTTCAGGGTCCGGCGCAGAGCGTCGGGGTCCACGGCGCGGCCCCACTCGGACGGCAGTACCTCCGGGGCGAGCCCGTAGGCCTTGTGGATGGCTACGAAGCGGTCGCCGAAGACGCCCGTCGTGCAGACGAGCGTCGCGTCGCCTGGGGAGAGGAGGTTGACGACCGCGGACTCCATGGCCCCGGTACCGGAGCTGGTCATCATCAGCACCGAGCCCGAGGTGCGATAGACCCACTTCATGTCCGAGATGACCTGCGCGAAGAGACGTCCGAACTTCTCCGTGCGATGGTGGAAGAGAGGACGCGACATCGCCTCAAGCACCTGCGGGGGCAGGGGGGTCGGTCCCGGCGTGAGCATGATGTTTCGATCTCTCATGAGGGCCTCGGAGGGCTGGGCGCGGCGGACGGCGCGCCGGGAGCGATCCACACGGGCTTGCCCGCGGCGAGCGGTTCGGACGCGGCGGCTAGGGCCAGGGCCGCGACCTCGCGAAAATGCTTGACCGGCACGAGCTTGACGCGCTCGCGGACCTCGACGGGAATCTCCTCGAGGTCGCCCATGTTGGAGTCGGGGAAGAGGATCGTTTTGATGCCCTCGCGGTCGGCGGCCAGGACCTTCTCTTTCAACCCGCCGATGCCCAGCACTCGCCCGCGCAGGGTGATCTCCCCCGTCATGGCGAGGAGGTCGACGACGCGGCGTCCGCTGAGGAGGCTGGCCAGCGCGGTGGCGATGGCGATGCCGGCCGAAGGACCGTCCTTGGGGACCGCGCCCTCGGGGAAATGGAGGTGGAAGTCCCGTCGGCGGAAGGCTTCTAGCGGGATGCCCAACTCGTGAGCGACGGACTTCACGTGGGAGAGGGCCGTCTGCGCGGACTCGGTCATGACCGATCCGAGCCGACCGGTGATCTTGACCTCGCCGCGTCCGTGAACCGAGACCGCCTCGATGGCCAGCGTCGAACCGCCGGTCTCGGTCCAGGCCAACCCCGTGGAGACGCCCACGGTGTTGTGGGAGTTTCTCTCACGCGGGAACTTGGATGGGCCGAGCATCTTGGGGATGTCGGTCTCGCCGACCTGGACCTTCTCGGCCTTCTCGGCGAGGACGCGGCGCGCGGCTTTGCGGCAAAGGGCGGATATTTCGCGCTCGAGATGCCGCACGCCCGCCTCGCGGGTGTACTCCTCGATGACGCGGTCGAGCGCCGCGTCGGAAATCTCGAACTGCCCCTTCTTGAGTCCGTGGGCTTCCAGGGCCTTAGGCAGGAGATGCGAGAGGGCGATGGCCTTCTTCTCGGCCGGGGTGTAGCCGCCGAAGCGGACGATCTCGAGGCGGTCGCGCAGCGTGCCTGGGACGGCGTCGAGCTCGTTGGCGGTGCAGATGAACATCACCTGCGAGAGGTCGAACTCGATGTCGATATAATGGTCCATGAAGGTCGAATTCTGCTCGGGGTCAAGGACCTCAAGGAGCGCGGCGGATGGGTCTCCTCGCCAGTCCATCCCCATCTTATCGACCTCGTCGAGCAGGATGACGGGGTTTCGCGTTCCGGCCTTTCGCAGGTTCTGGATGAGCCGGCCCGGCAGCGATCCTATGTAGGTGCGGCGGTGCCCCCGGATCTCGGCCTCGTCGCGCACGCCGCCCAGCGACATGCGCACGAATTTGCGCCCCAGGGCTCGGGCGATCGACTTGCCCAGGGAGGTCTTGCCCACGCCGGGGGGGCCTACGAAGCAGAGGATGGGGCCGCGCAGGCCCTTGGTCAGCTTGGTGACGGCCAGATACTCCAGGACGCGCTCCTTGGCCTTGGGCAGGCCGGAGTGGTCCTCGTCCAGGATCTTCTGCGCCTTCTCGAGGTCGATGACGTCGCGCGTGCGCTTGGACCACGGCAGGTGGGTCATCCAGTCGAGGTAGGTCCGCGAGACGGTGGACTCCGGCGAGAAGGGCATCATCTTCTCCAGGCGCGCGACCTCCTTCATCGCCGCGGCCTCGGCCGTCTCCGGCATCTTGGCGTCCTTGACGGCCTTCCTGAGTTCCTCGATCTCGACTGCGAACTCGTCCTTCTGGCGCAGTTCCTTCTGGATCGCCTTCATCTGCTCGTTGAGGTAGTACTCCTTCTGGGTCTTCTCGATCTGCGACTTGACCCGGGAGTGGATCTTTCTCTCGAGGTTCAGGATCTCGATGTCCGCCTTGACCAGCACGACCAGCTTCTCGAGGCGAGCTTTCGGGTCCGTCAGTTCGAGCAGGGACTGCCGGTCGGCGGCCTTGACGACGACCACGGAGGCCGCCTTGTCGGCGAGTTCGGAGGGGTCCTCGACCTGCGGCAGGGCGGCCAACTCGGCCGGGGAGCGGCGCGTCAGCTTGCCGTGCTCCTCGCAGATATCCAGAGTGTGGCGCATCATGGCCTTGATCTCGGACGTGAGCTTGACGGGATCCTCGGGATAGGAGAGGGGCGCCGACCAGTGCCCGGCGGCGGCGGAGAACTCCATCTCGCCGAGCGCGGCGCGCCTCAGGCCCTGAAGGAAGACCTTGAGGGTGCCGTCCGGCATCTTGAGGTACTGGACGACCTCGACGAGCACGCCCATCCGGTAGACGTCGTCTTGCATGGGGTCTTCGACGGCCACGTCTTTCTGGGCGACTACGACCAAGAGCTTGTCGTGCTTCTGCATCGCGGTCTCGATGGCCTTGACCGACTTGGGCCGCCCGACGGAAAGAGGCAGGACCATATGCGGGAAGACGACGACGTCGCGCACGGCCAAGAGCGGCAGGCGCGCCGGGGCCTTCCTGGGATCGCTCATGGCTTGCTCGCGGGCACGATCTTGTCGACCAGGCCGTAGGCCAGGGACTCTTGAGCGGAAAGATAGAAGTTGCGTTCGCAGTCGGCGTCCACCTTCTCATAGGTCTGGCCGCTGTGCAGGGCCAGTATCTCCGAGAGGCGCCGGCGGGTCTTGGTCATCTCCCCGCTCTGGATGCGCACGTCGGTCTCCTGCCCGCCCCGGCCGCGGCCGATGAGGGGCTGATGGATCATCACGCGGGCGTTGGACAGGATGTGCCGTTTGCCCTTGGCGCCGGCCGCGAGCAGGACCGCGCCGAAGGACATGGCCATTCCCATGCACAGAGTCGAGATGGGAGCGCGCACGAACTGCATCGTGTCGTAGACCGCCAAGCCCGCGCTCACCATGCCGCCGGGGGAGTTGATATAGAGATGGATGTCCTTCTCGTGGTCCTCGCCGTCCAGGTAGAGAATCTGGGAGATGAGAAGGTTGGCGGAGTCCGTCGTGACCTCGCCCTCGTCGCCTCCGAAGAAGATGATCCGATCCTTGAGGAGGCGCGAGAAGATATCGCAGCCGACGGCCGAGCCGTGGGGCCAGCGTTCAAGGACAATGGGAAGTATTGAGGGCATTGGAAAAAAGGATACCTCTTTGCAGGCACGCTCTCAAGGCTGCCGTGCCCGCTTGCATCCGCCGCGGCGGCAGGCTTACGCGTCCTTGTAAACGGCTTTCTCCTTCAGGAACGCCATCGTCTTGCGCTCAAGGATCATGCGGGTGATCTGATCCTTGCGCTTCTCGAAGATGGCGCGCAATTCTTTCTTCTTGGCGTCGTCCTCGGCATCCTTGATGCCGGCCTCGAGTTCGGCCTCGAGTTCGGCGTCGGCGACCTCGATCTTCTCCTTCTCGGCGACCGCACTCAGAACGAAGGCCAGACGCACTTCATCCTCCGCTTTGGGCTGGAGTTTGGCGCGCAGGTCCGCGAGGGTCTTCTGAGGGAGTTTGCCCGCACCTGCGAGTTGGCGGCCCATGCGCTCCATCATACCTTCGAGTTGGCGCGCGACCATGGCGGGAGGCAGGGGAAACTGGTTGGCTTTGACGAGAGCTTCCTCAATCTGGCGGACCAGCTCGAAGTCGGCCGCCGAGGCGGCCTCTCGGTCCAGGACCTCCTTCAACTTGGCCTTGATCTCCTCGACGGTCGCAAAGCCCAGATCCTTGGCGAACTCGGCGTCCACGGCGGGAAGGATCTTGACCTTAATCTCCTTGACCGCAACCTCAAGGTCGGCGTCCTTGCCTCCGAGCATGACCTTGAATACCTTGGTCTCTCCGCGCTTCATGCCTAGAACGCCCTTCGTCAGGCCCTCGACCGACTGCTCGGCCGACATGTCCACCAGTTCCGAAGTCCCCTTGGCGTTGGGCAATGGCTTGCCGTCGCGCGAGGCCGTGAAATCGATGACAACGAAGTGCCTCGCGCCGACGGTCTCTTCCTTGGCGGCCTCTAGCCGCGCGTGCGCCTCGCGCAGATCCTCGAGCCGCTTGTCCACGGTCTGCGCGTCGGCGACGTGGGTTTTGCGCACGACGGGGATCTTGACATAGTCCTTGGCGGTCGGAGCGGGGGCCACCTCGACGCGGACCTGGAGGGTGAGGGGCTCACCCTCCTCCCACTTCACGTCCTCGACCGACGGGGTCTCCACGACGCGCAGTTTGAGTTCCGAGATGGCGACCGGAACGTGTTTGCGGATGGCGGCGTCCAAGGCCTCCTCGCGCGCGTGACCTGAAAAATGCCGTTTGACCATGTCGAGAGGAGCCTTGCCGGGACGGAAGCCCGGCAGGCGGGCGCGCTGTTGGACGCGCACGAGAGCATTCTGCGTGTGCTCCTCGATCTCGGCAGACGGGATCTCGAGGGAAAGGGTGACGACACAGCCCTCCTCCTTGAGCTTCTTGAACTTCGGCTTGTCGGACTTCAGCGAGAAAAGACCCATGTTGCCTCCGGCGGGGCGAGGGGCTGGGCGGGGGGGGACTCGAACCCCCACGCCTTTCGGCACGCGGTCCTAAGCCGCGCGCGTCTGCCGTTCCGCCACCCGCCCCTTAATAAAACAGGACCGAGGGATTCTCGGTCCGCATCCGTCTCTAGATCGTGTGGGCCATCTCGGAATCGAACCGAGAACCTTATCCTTAAGAGGGATCTGCTCTAACCAATTGAGCTAATGGCCCGTTATGTATTTATAGCAAATCCGCCTCAGCCGCGCAAGATGAATACCTCTTGTTGAATACCTCTTGACGCGGGCGCTCCGGGCCGCTATTCTTTTGGAGGGTCTTAACATTTATGACATCGGCATCCGGCGTCCCTCCTATTATAATGGTCTCGCCATGAAATATTGGATCTTCCAGAGCAATCAGGTCCTCGGCCCCTACGATTCAGAGGATTTGAGCCATCTTCCTTCCTTCAGCGCCGAGAGCCTGGTCTGCCCCGAGGGACGAAAGGGTACGGTCATGGGCGACTGGCAGAGGGCGGGAATGGTGCCCGACCTCTCCGTAGCACTCGTCCGGGCCGCTCAGGCGCACAGCGCCAAGGACCCGGTCGCGACCCTGGTCGGGCTGCCTCCTGAGCCGACTCTCAAGGACCTCGCCGTGCTGGGCAGTCTTCAGGAGAAGATGGCCCTCATGGAGGATGTCGTACTCCAGCTCCAGGAGGGCTTGCGCCTCAAGGACGCCGAACTGGCAGGCCTCCACGAGGAACTGGCGGGCAAGGGGAAGGAGTCCTCCGAACTGCGGCGCGAGGCCGACCAGCTCAAGTGTGAAACCGAACTGCGGCGCCGCGAGGCCGAAGTCCTGAAGGTCGAAGCAGCGGACTTCAAGCTCAAGATGTCCGAGATCGAGGAGCGCGTCACCGCGGTTGGCCGTCTCAGTGAGATCATCGACAAGGCCGTCGAAGCCGAGAAGCACGTAGAGCACGACGTCGAACTCCAGGGCGCGACCCTTACCGAACTGGCCGGCGAGATCGAGTCCCTGCGTGCGCAGATGCGCGACCGCCTCGCCTCGGTGTCCGTCACCGCCTCGGCCAGACTGCCCGATCCGGGAGAGCTGCCGCCGATCTCGCCCGCGCCCGAGATGGTCATGCCCGCGGTCGCGCCGTCTTTGTCGCCCGCGCCCGAGATGGTCATGCCCGCGGTCGCGCCGTCTTTGTCGCCCACGCCCGAGATGGTCATGCCCGCGGTCGCGCCGTCTTTGTCGCCCGCGCCCGTGACCGAACTCTCGCAGCTGCCCACCTTAGAGCAGACCATGCCTCTGCCCTTCTTCGCGGCGAATCCCGGGCCCGCGGCGATGGTCGCCTTCGATCCCCTCTCCCCACAGCCCTCCGCGACGCCGGCGCCCGAGGCCGTCGTCTACGACGCCGCCGCACCCCAGCCCGCACCGCCCAGACGCAAACACTCTCTCCTCATCGCAGGAGTCTTAGGGCTGGCGGTCCTGGCTGCGGTGGCCTTCTTCTCCGAACGACTGCCGGGGATGAAAAACAAAGCGATCCCCTTGGCAGACTCGCCCCCCATGCCCCCGCCTCCGCCTCCGTCTGCGCCCGAGCCGGCTCCCGCCCCCGAACCTGCCTCAGACCCACGCCCGAGCGCGATCGATTTCGTCAAGCACTGGGAGCTCAAGGACGGCCGCTCGATCTCAACGCTCCTCGAGACGCTCGCTCCGGCAGGAGGAAACCTCTCGCCGTGGATGGCCGAGCCCCTCTCGGACGGGCGCGTCCAGGTCAACTATTTCGCCCGCTCTGCCGCGCTGGGCGCGCCCACCGTGGCCTACGAGTTCGAGGCGGATCTGGCGGCTAAGAGAGTGACCGGCCGCAACGCCGCCGCGAAAGCGGTGCTCGCCGGCAAGGCCGCAGCGCCCCCGGCTCCCCCAAAGCCTAAGCCCGTCAGAGTCAAGGCCAAAACGGCCGCTCCGCCGCCGACGCAGGCAGAGAGCCTCGACTCGCTGCTCGGCGAACCCAGCATGGCGCCCCAGGGCTCGCCTGCGGACGGCTCCGCCAAGCCAGCCAACCCATCGCCCGCCAAGCGCGCGGCAAAGGCGGGGTCCAAATCGAAGAGCAAGGCCGCCGACGAAGCCCTCCTCGACGACCTCCTTAAGGAATGAGATGGAGACCCTCGCTGGACTCAAACAGCTCGAAGGACAGTTCGGCCTCGTCGGCGACAAAGTGCTGGCGCTCAAGGCGAAGCTCGAAGACCTGCTATGGCGCGCCCAACGCATCGCCAACTCCCAAAAGAACGGCATGCTCAACCCCGATACAATGTTCGGCTACGACCTCCAGCATTTCCGTCGAGACGTGCGCACCTTCTCGACGGAAATCTCGGGACTTCCGGTCCTGCTCGGCTCAATCGAACGAACCGCCGCCTATGACGAACGGGCCGTCAAGTATGCGCAGGTCGTGATGCGCCTGTCCGTGCGAATCTCCCAGACCTTGCGCGGATTGCACGACACCGCCATCCTCGCGCATCAGCACCTGCGTTCCGCCGACCTCAAGATCGAGGCCTGGTACCTCGCCCAAGAGATCGAGGAACTGGTCATGAAGGGACAGGGACTGCCCTCCGCGGCGAACAAAATCATCATCATCACAAGCACCCCTACGCCCGCCGCAGCCCCGCCCGGCGAGCCTCCCAAGAGCTGACGGTCCCATGGAGACCCCGCTCGACTGGCTCAACGCGCGAACCTTCGCGGTCATCGCCGCGCTCTCGGCGGCGGTCTTCGCCGCCGATCTCCTGCAGGAATATCCCCGCCGCTGGCATCGCTCCTGGCGTTATCCACCGCAGACCGAGAAATCCATCCTCGGCCGGGACATCGTTGGCGACCTCGAAGCTCGCAAATCCCTGCGCCTAAAGACCCTCCACCGCGATGTGAGCGCGGAGATCGCCATCGCCCGCGAGGAGGGCTTCGAGGTGGACAAGATCCAGCGCGCAGCAGACTCGGCGTTAGGCCTCGACAGCCCGCGTTATCGCGCGGCAGCCATGGAGCGCCTGCAGAAGCTTCGTCTGGCCATCCCGCGAAAACCGTTGAAGATGCGCGTCGCCCGTGACGAGGACGACCCTGAAGATTTCCCGCCCCCCCGGACCAAGCACGCGGCAGGCGCGCAGAAACGCCCATGATCGCACGCGCGCTCGCAGTCCTCCTGCTCTGCCTCGCCTCGACGGCGCGCGCAGCGAACGTCGCCGAAACCGTGCGCGGCTCTTACGGCGCCTACCTCCAGGGCCGCTACGAGGACTCCGCCAGCGGCTGGCGCTACCTCTCCGAGTTGGGCGTCTCGACGCCCCCACCCGAGGCCAATCAGGCCCTGGTCCTGCGCGAGGCCGGCGCCCCGGAGTCCTCCCTTCCCCTCTGGATCAAGGCCTCCCTCACGGAGGGCGCCGACGGCTTCATCTGGAACCAGCGCGCCTGGGCCTACCTTTCCCAGGGCCGCCTGCGCGAGGCGCGCGAGTCCTTCGAGAAGGCCTTGGACCGGTCCTCGACTACGGCCACTCAGGCCGAGGCGCACCTAGGGCTGGGGCTGGTCGCGCTCACGGACGCCAAGCCCCGCGCCGCCCTCGAGTCCCTGCGCCGCGCGGCGGTCGCAGGACCCTACGCCATCGCGGCCTCAGCACAGCTCACCGCCGAGACCTCGTTGGCGCTCGGCGACAAGCAGGCCGCTCTGACGTACTTCCGCCAAGCCCTCGAGGTGGACCCCCTCGACCTGGAAGCCCTGCGCGGCCTGACCGTCCTGCTCGACCGCATCGGCGACAACCGCGCGGCCTGGCGCTCGGCTCGGCGACTGCTCTCCATGGATCCCTCCGACCCGGCCGGGCGCAAAATCCTCCAACGCAACGCCGAGTACATCGTCGGCGACCCGGATTCCGCTTCCGGCGCCCGCCGCCTTTCGCGCCCCGTCCTGGACCCCGAGGCCTCCGAGCCTCCTCTGCCCGCATCGACGCGCTCGATCCGCGTCGGCCTCTACGGCGCTCCAGACGCACGCCCGGCGATCATGACGCGTTGCTATCTCATGGCGAACTCCGCCTTCAAAGCGACCTCCGTCTTCTACGGCACCCTACGCGACAACGGCAGGGCCTTCGATCAATGGGAGGTCGAGTACCGCTCAGAAGCCGGCGTCGTCGAGGTCCGCGACGCGGCGCGCAACATCCTCTTCGTGGCCAAGCAGCCCTTCAAGATCGTTCCGGACGCACGCCGCGGTTCCGTGCTTATCAAGAGCGCTCGGGTCACGGACCCTCTGGGAGTCGACGTCGGCGACCGCGAGGTCCGCGGCGCCGTGGAGGTCATCCCGAACCCCTGGGGCTTCCGCCTCGTCGAGGAAGTCCCTCTGGAACTCTATCTCTACGGGGTCGTTTCCCTGGCTCTGCCGCAGGGCAGCCCACCGGAGGCCTACCGGGCGCAGGCCGTGGTCTCGCGCACCGCCGCGGCATGGTCCATCGGGCACAGATCCGACTCCCTCGAGCGCTTCGACCTGCTCGATGACGCAGGTCTCCAGCGGACCATAGGCGTCAGCGGCGAGCTCCACTCCGCCGCGGAGGGCGTCGCCGCCACGCAAGCGCTGGTCATGGCGGAGGCCGGCCAGGTCGCCCGCGCGCTCCAGCACGAGGACAGCGGCGGCCGCACCGAGAACGGCCGGGATTTAGGCGAGCCGGGGATGGAAGGGTTCGTCTCCGTTGATGACTCCGCCAAGCCGCTCGCGTCTTGGCAGACGCCTCTCGACCTGGAGCGTTTCGCGCGCGAAGCGCCGCCCGAGGGACTCTTCGGCGACGCGGCGCCGACCCCCAGTCCCGCCTCCGCGCGCTGGATTCGGGTCATGACGGCCAAGGATCTCCGCGGCCGCGTGGAGCGCCGCAAGGACATCGGCCCCCTGCGCCATATCCGCGTGGCGGCACGCAGCGCGACCGGCCGGGTCAAGGAGATCGAGATCGTCGGCTCCCGCGGTCGCGTCACGTACGTTGGGCGAGGCGAGATCCAGTCGGTTCTCTCCCCGGGAAGCCTGCGCTCCACCCTCTTCGTCCTCCAACCCCTCTACGACGGCAAGGACCTCGCGCGGCTCGTCGTCTGGGGCGCCGGAACCGGCTCCGGATTGGGCCTGCCCCGCGCGGGCGCGGCCGGCCAGGCGGCATTGGGCCGCCCCTGGCGCTCGATCCTCAAGACCTACTTCCCGCGCCATGAAGTGCGGGATCTCGATCATCCCCCGGTCCCGGCCGCCGCAGCCCGCTCCAAGAGCGCGGTGGGGCCCTACCAGCGTACGCTGAACTTCCGGCGTCCGAAGAAGTAGAATCGAACCATGCGCGTCAAAGTGGCCCATGTGGTCACGCGTCTCGACATGGGCGGAGCCCAACAAAACACCCTGTACACGGTCCGACATCTAGACCCGGTCCGTTTCGAGGCCCTCCTCGTCTGCGGGGAGGGGGGCTATTTCGACGAGGAAGTCCGCCACGACCGGGAGGTTCGGACGATCTTCCTCGACTCGCTGGTACGAGAGGTCTCTTTGCCGCGAGATCTCCTGGCCCTCCTGGAACTGCGCCGCCTCTTCGCCGCCGAACGTCCGGACGTCGTGCACACCCATAGTTCCAAGGCCGGGATCCTCGGGCGTCTGGCCGCGGCGCTGGCCGGCGTACCGGTGATCGTCCATACCTATCACGGCTTCGGCTTCCATGACCGTCAGAGCCCGTGCGTGAAGGCCGTCTACGTCTTGCTGGAGCGCCTCTGCGCCTTGGTCACGACGAGACTGGTTTTCGTCTCTCGCGCCAACGCGGATTACGCCGCGCGCCACGGCATCCGCGGAGCGGCAGAGGGCGTCGTCCTCCGCTCCGGCGTGCGCTTGGCCGACTTCCCGGCGAAGGTCGACGCAGCGACGCTCAAAACCTCGGCTGGAATCGGCCGTCGCCAGCCGCTCGTCATCTCCATTGGAAACCTCAAGCCCCAGAAGAACGCAGGGGATTTCGTGGCCGTCGCGGCGAAAGTCGCGGCACGCGTCCCCGAGGCGCGCTTCGTCTTCATCGGCGATGGCCCCCTGAGACGCGAACTCGAAGCGAAGGCCTTCGCGCTGGGTCTGGAGGGCAAGCTCCTCTTCCTAGGCTGGCGCCGCGACGGCGCGCAGTGGCTGGCCGCCGCCGACGTCTTCGCCCTGACCTCGCTCTGGGAAGGACTGCCGCGCTCGCTCGTCGAAGCCATGAAGACCGGTCTGCCGCCGATCTGCTACGCCGTCGACGGAGTCGTAGACCTCATCAGGGACGCGGAGAACGGCTTCCTCGTCGAGCCCGCGAACACGGAGCTCTTCGCCGAGCGCCTCGCGCGCCTGCTCCAAGACGAGGACCTGCGCCGCCGCCTGGGAGCCGCGGCCGCGCGTTCCATCGGCCCGGAGTTCGACATCGACGGGATGGTCCGCTCGCAGGAGACGCTCTACGACCGCCTCCTCAGGCGGCGCCGTGACTGATGCCTTTGAACGTCCCCTGGGATTATTCCTACAGGGAGGCGGCTCTCTGGGCGCCTGGCAGGCCGGCGCTCTCGATGTCCTCGACGCCGCGGGATTGCGCTTCGACGCGGTGATGGGCTACAGCATAGGCACCCTCAACGGTGCGGCTCTCGCTTTCGGACGACTGCCCGAGGCCTTGGCGCGCTGGCGCGGACTCGGCGCCTGGGCCCTGCGGCCTCGCTTGAGCCTGAGCCCTTTGTCCTTCTTCTCGACTCAGCCCCTGCGCTCCTTCCTGGACACGCAGCCAGACGACGCCTCAGCCAAGGGCTCGATCCTCTGCGACTTCACCGTGGTCTCATCCTGCCCGGCCGAGGGAGCGCCCATCAACGCGCGCTTCTCCCCGGCAGGCTCCGCCGGCTGGGACGCTCCGCTCGTGGAACACGCAATCGCCAGCTGCGCCATCCCTCTCGTCTTTCCGCCCGTGGACCTCGACTATCGCGGCCGCCGCGTGCGTCTCATCGACGCCGGCGTGCCTATGGCGAAACCTCTCGACCTCTCGCCCTTGGCCGCCTGCGCGACCGTCATGATCCTGGAAATGGTCCGCGCCGACGAGGTCGGCCGACGCGTCTGGACCCCCTGCCGTCTCCTCGACCAGGCGGGGCGGGAAGCCGGCCGCAGGCTCATCGATGAAGGTCTCGCCCCGCTCCTGGGCGCCGCCCGCCCTCCCCGGGTCCATCGGCTGGCGCCGTCGCGGCGACTGACGCCGATCGTGCTCGACTTCCGCGCCGCGGGCCTGCGCGAGATGATGGATCTCGGCGCGGCCGACGCCCGGGCCTTCCTCGCGCCGCGCTTTACCCGGGCCGCGTAGATGAGCTATAGTCTGAGACAAGATTTACAGGAGGAGAACCCCATGTCCTATGTGAAGATCCAGGTCCCCAAGAACGGCGCGAAAATCGACTACGCGAACGGCAAGCTCCAGGTTCCCGACAACCCCATCATCCCCTATTTCCCGGGAGACGGCACCGGCCTCGACCTCTGGAAGGCCACCAAAGTCGTGCTCGACGGCGCCGTGGAGACGGCTTACCACGGAAAGAAGAAGATCGCGTGGATGGAAGTCTACGCCGGGCTCACCGCTCTTAAGAACTACGACAAGGACACCGTGCTCCCCGAGGAGACGGTCGCCGCCTTCCGCGAGTTCCGCGTCGGCCTCAAGGGTCCCCTCACCACGCCCGCCGGCTCCTTCAAGTTCGTCTGCCTCGACTGCGCCGCCGAGCTGATGGACCGCCCGGCCTCCTGCCCGAAATGCAAGTCGGAGTGGATCACGCCGCGCTTCCGCTCGGTCAACGTGGCCCTGCGCCAGAAGTTGGACCTGTACTCCTGCGTGCGCCCGCTGCGCTGGTTCCAGGGCGTTCCTTGCCCCGTCAAGGAGCCGCAGAAGCTGGACATCGTGATATTCCGCGAGAACACCGAGGACATCTACGCCGGCATCGAGTACCAGCAGGGCTCGCCCGAATGCCGGAAGGTCTACGACTTTCTCACCAAGGAGATGGGCGCGAAGATCCCGTTTCCCGACTCGGGCATCGGCATCAAGCCGATCTCGATCACCGGCACCAAGCGCCTGGTGCGCATGGCCATCCAGTACGCGCTCTCCCACAAGAGGACGTCGGTGACCCTCGTCCACAAAGGCAACATTCAGAAGTTCACCGAAGGAGCCTTCCGCGATTGGGGCTATGAAGTGGCCAAGGCCGAGTTCCGCGACCAAATCGTCACGGAAGCCGAGTTGTGGGACATTCACGACGGGAAGATGCCGGCCGGCAAGCTCCTCATCAAGGATCGCATCGCCGACCAGACCTTCCAGCAGCTGCTTTTGCGCCCGGACGAGTACTCGGTCCTGGCCACGCCCAACCTCAACGGCGACTTCCTCTCGGACGCGGCGGCCGCCCAGGTGGGCGGCCTCGGCATCGCGCCCGGCGCCAACATCGGCGACGGCGTGGCGATCTTCGAGGCGACCCACGGCACGGCCCCGAAGTACACCAACAAGGACATGGTCAACCCGGGTTCGCTTATTCTCTCGGGAGTGATGATGCTCGAGCACATGGGTTGGCAGGAAGCCGCGGACCTGATCATCAAGGGTCTCGAAGCCACCATCAAGGCCAAGACCGTGACCTACGACCTCGAGCGGCAGATGCCCGGGGCCAAGAAGATCAAGTGCTCCGAGTTCGGCGCGGCCATCGTCAAGAACATGGGCGGCGTGCCGGTCAACGCGTAAAACTTCTCAAAAGCGAAGGCCGGCGCCGCTGGAAACGGCGCCGGCCTTTCGTTTTAGGCCGTAAAACGATAGAATGCCGCGCAGATGACCGCTCGCCCCTACCTGTCGGCTCTGATCCCGGTCTACAACGAGGAAGAGAACCTCCCGGCGCTGGGCGAGGAAGTCTCGGCGGCGCTGGGCGCGCTCGGCAAGCCCTACGAGGTCATCCTCGTCGACGACGGCTCCCAAGACCGCTCTTTCGAAGAGATCCTCAAGCTCGTCAAGCAATACCCGGGATTTAAGACGGTGCGGCTGGGGCGCAACGCGGGTCAGACGGCCGCGATGCTGGCGGGCATCCAGCACGCGACGGGCGAGGTGATCGTTTGCCTCGACGCCGACATGCAGAACGACGCGCGCGACGTGCCCAAGCTCATCGCCAAGATGGAGGAGGGCTACGATTGCGTCAGCGGCTGGCGCAAGGACCGGCAGGACCGTTTCCTCGACCGCAAGCTCCCCTCGATGATCGCCAACAGCTTCATCTCCCGGGTGACGGGCGTCAAGCTCCACGACTACGGCTGCACGCTCAAACTCTACAAGGCGCAGTACTTGAAGCCCCTGCGGCTCTACGGGGAGATGCACCGCTTCGTGCCGGCGCTGGCGGGATTTTTGGGGGCGCGGGTGGCCGAGGTGCCGGTCAACCATCGCGCGCGCACGCGCGGGGTGTCGAAATACGGCATCACGCGAACCTTCAAGGTCCTGCTCGACTTGTTGACGGTCAAGTTCATGGACAGCTACCTCGGCAAGCCCATCTACCTCTTCGGCGGGGGGGGAGTCGCCATGGGACTGCTCGGCGCGGCCTTTACGTTCGACACGCTCTACAAGAAATTCCACCTAGGCATCTTCGTCAAGGATCAGCCCCTCTTCCAAGTCGCCATCTTCTGCCTGCTCATCGGCTTCCAGATGGTGCTCATCGGCCTTCTAGCCGAGATCCTGGTCCGCATCTACTACGACCTCAAAGACATGAGACCGTACTTCGTGCGCGAAACGTCCGGGTTCGGGTCCCCGCCGGAAGCGCTATGAGCTCCCCTCTGCGTTTCGCGTTGACGGACCTCAAAGAAAAAGGAGAACTGCCGGTCGATTCCGCAGCGCCTGCGGAACTCTTTCCCGACGCCCTGAGCGAGGGGGCCCTGGTCGGACCCGTCGCCGTCAAAGGAGTCATCCGCCGCATCGACGACATCGCCGCCTTCGAGGGAAAGGCCGAAGGTCGCTGGCGCTTCGAGTGCGTGCGCTGCCTGGCCCCGGTCGAGACGAAGTGGGTCGCCTCGGTCGAAGCGCAGGCTCCCATCGACGCAGGTCCGCTGGACCTGACCGATGAGATGCGCCAATCGATCTCCCTCGCCCAGCCGATGAAGACCCTCTGCAGGCCCGACTGCAAGGGCCTGTGTACGGCCTGCCGCAAAAACCGCAACCTAGCCGATTGCGGGCATGTCGGCGAGGGCCCCAGTTCGTCGACGCGTCCCCGATTGACCATTCGGCCCGATAAAAACTAAAATCCTGCTTCTCCCACATAACCAAGAGGAACACATGCCCAATCCTAAGCGCAAGCACACCAGATCTCGCCGCGACAGCCGCCGGGCCGCCAACTGGAAGCTGGAGTCCGTGCCTTTGAGCAAGGACAAAGACGGCCGCTGGCATCGCCCGCACACCATCAGCCCCGACGGCTTCTACAACGGGGTGCTCGTGCGCCCGCCCAAGACGAAGAAGAAAGCTGGGCCGGGCGGCAAATAGGAGCGAAGCTCCGAGTGAAAATAGCTCTTGACACCGCGGGCGGCGATGATGAATTTACATCGAACATCGACGGAGCCGTCCAGGCAGCCAACGCCTGGGGCATGAAAGTCGTCCTGGTGGGCCCGGCCGAGCGAGTCCGTTCCGAGTTGACGGCTCGCGGAGTGGCCCCGGATGACACTCGCTTCGAGGTCGTAGACGCCCCGGAACTCATCGGGATGGACGAGGACCCGGCTGTCGCCTGCCGCGCCAAGCCCCGCGCCTCCATCCTCGTCGCCGCAGAGCTGGTCGCGCAGGGGCACGCAGACGGTCTCGTCTCCGCAGGTCACCCCGGGGCCACCATGGTCGCTGCTCTCTGGCATCTCAAGCGCATCCCCGGAGTCCTGCGCCCCGCCATCGCCGTCCCCGTGCCCACGGCGCGGGGCGTGACCCTCGTCCTGGATGGCGGGGCCAACATGGACTGCAAGCCTTGGCATCTCGTCCAATTCGCCTTGATGGGGACCATCATCTTCCGCCACCTCCACGGCAGACAGAACGCGACGGTGGGACTGCTCACCATCGACAAGGAGGAAGGCAAGGGCAACGACTTGGTCAGAGAAACCTTCCCGCGCCTGAAGAGCGCCGGCCTGGAATTCTGCGGCGCCGTCGAAGGCCGCGATGTGCCCGCCGGCAAGACCGACGTGGTCGTCTGCGACGGCTTCGTCGGCAGCGTCGTGGTCAAGACCATGGAAGGCGCCGCGCTGGCGGTCATGGGAATGCTCAAATCCGAGATCCTAGCGACTTGGAGGCGCCGCCTGGCAGGAATACTTCTCAAGGGACCTTTCACACGGCTCAAACGCAAGATGAGCTGCGAAGAGTACGGCGGAGCGCTCCTCGTCGGCGTCAACGGGATCGTGGTGTCCTGCCACGGCTCTTCAAATGCGCGGGCCATTGCCCACGCCGTGCGCGCCGCGGCCCGGACCGCCGAATCGGGACTTGTCGCGGCCATGAAGGAAGCCGTCGCCCGCGCCGACGCCTGCGATGAGACGGTCCCGGCTTGAATGCCGCACAACTCGACAAGGAGAATGACATGAGCACAGACACGGCGGCGCAAACCGCCCCGACCACGGGCCTGCGCCTCAAGGACAAAACGGCCATTATCACCGGCTCCGCACAAGGAATCGGCTACGCCACGGCCGAGCTTTTCGCGGCCGAAGGAGCCAAACTCCTCATCGTCGACGTGGACGCCGCGAAGTGCGACGCCTCCGCCAAGGCCCTCGACGCAGGCAAGGGCGGGGTCTTCGGCATGGCGTGCGACGTCACCAAGTCCGACCAATGCGACGCCGCAGTCAAGGCCGTGCTTGAGAAGTGGGGCAAAATTGATATATTGGTCAACAACGCGGGCATCACGAAGGATAATCTGATCATGAGAATGTCCGAGACTGATTGGGATCTCGTGCTCGACGTCAACTTGAAGGGGGCTTTCAACTTCACCAAGGCATGCATCAAGCCCATGATGAAGGCGCATTACGGCAAGATCGTCAACATCGCCTCCATCGTCGGCCAGGAAGGCGCCGCAGGACAGGCCAACTACGCCGCCTCGAAAGGCGGTCTTATCGCGATGACGAAATCGATCGCGCGCGAGTTTGCATCGCGCAACATCAACGCCAATGCCGTCGCACCAGGTTTCATTAAGACGCGCATGACGGACGCGATCCCGGAAGACGCGAAGAAGAAGCTCCTCGAGAAGATCCTTTTGGGTCGGATGGGCGACCCCATAGACATCGCCCGAGCCGTGCTGTTCCTTTCGTCGGACGAGTCGGCGTACGTCACCGGACACGTGCTGAACGTAAACGGTGGCGGGTACATGTGAAACAAGGAGCAAAAGGGAGAACGACATCATGTCTGATGACAACATAGCAGACCGCGTGAAGCAGATCATCGTAGAGCAGCTCGGCGTAGATGCCGCCGAAGTGACGCCGACGGCCCATTTCGTCAACGATCTCGGCGCCGACTCGCTCGACACCGTCGAGTTGGTCATGGCCCTCGAGGAAGAATTCGACACCGAGATCCCCGACGAGCAAGCAGAGAAGATCCAGACCGTGGGACAGGCGATCGACTACATCCAGGCCCACTCGAAGAAGTAAGGCCGTCGGCCGTGGCCGCGCCTCTCGAGGAGATCGTCAGATACCGCTTCAAAGACCCATTGCTGCTCAAGCAGGCGATGACGCACAAGTCTTTCGCCAGCGAGAGCGGGATGGGCGATTGCAATGAGCGGTTGGAGTTCCTGGGAGACAGCGTCCTGGCGGCGGTCGTCGCGCACCAGCTCTTCGAGGACTATCCCGATGAGTCCGAGGGGAGCCTCTCGAAAAAGAAGTCCTTTCTCGTTTCGCGTCCCAGCCTCACGGTTTGGGCCGAGGAGATCGGGCTCGGAAACCATCTCTACCTCGGGGTGGGAGAAGAAACGACCGGCGGGCGCACCCGCCGGAGCCTCCTCGCCAACGCGTTAGAGGCGCTCATAGGGGCCATGTATCTCGATGGCGGCTTCGACGCTGCGGCCGCGTTCGTGCGGGAATGGTGCGCACGGCGACACGGGAATCTCTCGGAGACGGACCACAAGAGCCGTCTCCAGGAGATCCTGCAAAAGAAGTACAAGATGCCCCCGACCTACGAACTCTCCTCGTCCGCCGGTCCTGACCATGACAAGACTTTCTCGGTCACGGTCCGGATCGGCGCGAGAATCCTCGGGAAAGGGGCCGGGAAGAGCAAGAAAGAGGCTGAGCAGGCCTCCGCGCGCGACGCTCTGAGCAGGACGCAGAAGGTGGAGGACTGACATGGACTACGATCTTTCCGAACAGCAGACGGATATCCGCGACCTCGCCTATCAGGTGGCCTTGAGGGACCTCAAGCCGATCCGCGAGAAGCACGATGAGGAGGAGAAATTTCCCTGGGACGCGGTCAAGAAGATGGCCGCGGCCGACCTCTTCGGCGTCTATCTTCCGGAGGCCTACGGCGGGTTGGGCGGCGGCCTGATGGAGCAGGTGCTCGTCATCGAGCAGCTCTCCCGCGTCTGCGGAGGCATCGCCCTCTGCTTCGCCGGCTCGGGCCTCGGCGTGCTCCCCATCATGCTCCTCGGCACCGCCGAGCAGCGCGAGAAGTATATCCCGGACCTTGCCTCTGGAAAGAAGCTGGCGGCCTTCTCGATCACCGAGCCCGAGGCCGGCTCCGACGCGACGGCTCAGAAGTGCACCGCCAAGCCCGACGGGGAACACTACGTTCTCAATGGCACCAAGACCTTCGTCTCCAACGGCGAGGCCGCCGAAACCTACGTGGTCTTCGCGAGCACGAACCCGTCCCGCGGCGCCCGCGGCATCTCCGCGTTCATCGTCGAGAAGTCCACCCCCGGCTTCGGCTTCGGAAAAAAGGAACGCAAGATGGGCATCCGGGCCAACCCGACCTACGAACTCGTCTTCCAAAACTGCCGCATCCCGAAGAAGAATCTCCTTTATAAGGAAGGTTTCGGGCTCTTCACCGCCCAAACGACGTTCGACTGTTCTCGCCCCGGCGTGGCCGCGCAAGCTCTCGGCATCGCGACGGGCGCCATGGACGAGACGATGGCCTACATCCGCCAGCGCAAACAGTTCGGCCAGCCGATCTCAAGCTTCCAGGTCATCCAGCACATGATGGCCGACAACGCCACCCAGACCGAAGCCGCACGCGCTCTCCTCTACGCCACGGCCAAGGCGATGGACAAGGCGATGAAGCCCGTCTACGAGAAGGCGATCTCGGACAAGGCGATCGTCTACGACGTCCTCAATAATACGATGGACGTCAAACGTTGGACGAAGGAATCGGCGATGTCCAAGTTCTATTGCTCGGACGTCGCAATGAAGGTGACCACGGACTGCGTGCAGATGTGCGGCGGCATCGGCTACATGCGCGACTTCCCCGTCGAAAAGTTCATGCGCGACGCCAAGATCACGCAGATTTATGAGGGCACCAACCAGATTCAGCGCAACGAAGTGGCGATGATGATGATCAGGGAATACGCTTCCGCCGCCAAGGCCCAGGCGAGCGTGCGGACTTAGTCAGGCTTCTCCGAGGAGATAAGGCCGAGATCGATGCCCTTAACCACGGCCTCGGTGCGGTTGGAGACGTTGAGCTTCTGGAACATGCTGTTGAGGTGGTTCTTGATCGTTTTGACGCTGCAGGCCAGCGAGGCGGCGATCTCCTTGTTGGACTGGCCTCGACCAAGGAGCGCGAGGACCTTGATCTCAGTCTTGGTGAGCGCGACGAGCGAAGCCTCTGAGTTCGTGTTGCCCATGCTGCGCAGCCCCTCGATGAGCTTGCTCATGAGCGGCTGGGGAATCATGACGCCCTGGTTGGCGAAGGTCTTCAGCGCATTGACGAGCTCGGAGGCGGGAAGCATCTTCGAGAGATACCCGTTGGCGCCGGCCTGGATCGCCTCCATGACGTGAGCCTCATCCTCGTAGCCCGACAGGATGAGGACGTTCGTGGTGGGGCAGTCCTTGTGGATCTGACGCGTCGCCTCGATGCCGTCCATGTGCGGCAGCTTAATGTCGAGGAGAACCACGTTGGGCTTGAGCTTCTTGACGAGACGCAGGGCCTCGCGCCCGTCGGCCGCCTCGCCGATGACCTGGATGTTTTTCTCATTCTCGAGCAGGTCCTTGATGCCCTCGCGGAAAAGAGTCTGGTCGTCCGCGATGACGACTGTGATCTTTCTGGAAGCGGAGTTCGCTTTGGCCAAAATTGCCTCCTGAGCCGAATATACCGCCATACTACATCATTTCAGCGCGCCGCAGCACGCCCGGTCTGTGTCTGGTTAAATCCCAGAGCATCTTGCTATAATCGCACGCGACGCGGCAAGCGGCGCCGTAGCTCAGTGGCAGAGCGGACGTTTCATAAGCGTCATGTCGGTGGTTCGATTCCCCCCGGCGCCAAAATTCGCAAGGACCCCGGACATTGATCCAGGTCAATGTCCGGGGTCCTCTTTTCTGTTTAAATCGTTTCACGTCTTCAGACATAGCTTCGCGCGACCCGCGCGGGAGGGACTTGAAAATGGCCGAGACTCTCGTCGTCGTCAGCAAGATCAAGAAAATGGTGAAGGAATCAGGGTTGCGCACCGGCGGCGATTACATGGCCGCCCTGTCCGCAAAGATCGAGGCTGTCGTGAAAGCGTCCGTGCAGAAAGTCCAGACCGAGGGGAAGAAGAAGACCCTCGGAGCCGAAGATCTCGTCTGAGCGCCGCGGGGGAAACAACGGTTCGGGTGATACGCACGTTCAGGGACCACATGGAGTCGGCGCTTTACGATCCTGAGTCAGGCTTTTATTGCGCGCGCGCCCGGACGGCCGATTTCTACACAGCCCCCGAACTCCACCCTGCCTTCGGCGCCGTACTCGCCGACCGCATTGCTTCCTTACTGGAGCGTGTAAGATCGGCGAGACCCGGCGAAGGCTTATGCCTCGTCGAGGCGGGCTGCGGGGACGGCACGCTCGCCTGCCAGGTGGCGCGCCGCCTGCGCGAGAAGCATCCCCAACTCTGCAAAGGATTGAGATTCGCGCTCGTAGACAGGACGCGCCGGGATTTGACAGACGCCGCCCGCATGCTCACCGCCTTCGGTCTGCAGGTCGACGCCTGCACGGGCCTGGATCGTCTGCCGCGCTTTACGGGAGTCCTTTACTCCAACGAACTGATCGACGCGCTTCCTGCGCATCTCCTTCAAAAGGAAGAGGGCGAGGTGCGGGAAGTGTACGTCGACCGCTCCGGCCGGGAGACGCTCGGTCCGCTCTCCCGTCCGGAACTGGAGCGCGTCGCCGGCGCCATCGCCGAGGCTCTAAGCGAAGGCGAACGCCATGGGGTGTCGCTCGAGGCGCGCGCCTGGATCGGCGAAGTCTCCGCGCGCCTCGCCGCCGGCTTCGTTCTGAGCGTGGACTACGGCAAGCGTTTCGCCCCCGACTCGCCCAACCCTCCCCGAGCCTACCGCCGCCACTCCATCGAGACGGAACTCTCCAGTGAACCCGGCCAAAAGGACATCACCTTGCCGGCGGACTTCGAAGCCCTCGTCCGGACGGGCGAGCAGGCCGGGCTCGAGCTTGAGTCCTACCAGAGCCTGTCTCGCTTCCTGATGGAGGGGGGCATCGACGCCTGGCTGGCCGCGGCGAGCGGCGACATGGCTTCTCTTTACAAGGAACGCGCCCAGATCAAGACCCTTGTCCACCCTGAAGGAATGGGAGAGTCCTTCAAGGTCTTGATCCAGAGGAAATCCATATGATGAGCGCCTACGCCGCGGTCTACGCCTTCGCCCTGATGGGCGCGGGCTTCGCGGCCGTCGTCTTGATCGCCGCGAAGGTCTTTCGCCCCAGCGTCCCCTACGCCCGCAAGGAGAGCACCTACGAGTGCGGCATTCCGGCGGTGGGCTCAAGCGAGGTGAAGCTCAACATTCGCTTCCACGCCTTCGCCCTGCTCTTCGTTCTCTTCGACGTCGAGCTCCTCTACGTTTATCCTTGGGCGGTCGCCGCCCGGGAGCTGGGACGCGTTGCGTTGCTGGAGATGGGCGCCTTTCTGGCCGTCCTTTTCCTAGGACTAGCCTTCGCTTGGCGCAAAGGCGCTCTGAGCTGGGAGTAAGACCATGGGCATGATCCTCGAGAGACTGCCGGGACTCGCCAAGGGAATGCCGGGCGGCGAATTGGTGCTTACGACCGCAGACGCCCTCATCAACCTCGGGCGCAAGCAGTCGCTCTGGCCTATGACCTTCGGCCTGGCTTGCTGCGCCATCGAGATGATGGGCTCCTACGCCTCCCGATTCGACTTCGACCGCATGGGGGTCATCCCGCGCGCCAGCCCCCGGCAGGCCGACGTCATGATCGTCGCCGGCACCGTGGTCAAGAAGATGGCCGCACCGATCCTCGAGATCTATCACCAGATGCCGGAACCCCGGTTCGTGATCTCCATGGGCTCTTGCGCCAACTGCGGCGGCCCCTACTACGATTCCTACTCCGTCGTGAAGGGCGTCGACCGCATCGTCCCCGTGGACGTCTACATCGCGGGATGCCCGCCTCGCCCCGAGGCGCTGCAGTATGCCGTAGTCAAGCTCCAGGAGAAGATCGCAAAGATGTCGTTGAAACGCGGCTTGGCGACTCCTCAGCAGGAAAAAGGGAGCCGGGACGTCGCGGCATAATCCCATGACCCAAGACGACATCCTCTCCAAAATTCAAGCCGAGTTCCCAAAAATCGAGAAGGCCGCCGTCCAAGTGAAAGACTATCTGACGGTCAAGCTTGCGTCCAAGGACGACCTGATCCCGATGGCCGCGTGGCTCAAGAAAGAAGGATTTGACTATCTCGAGATGGCGACCGCCGTCGACTATCTCGGCCCGGTGAACATGAAGGGCTACATCCGCCAACCCAACTTCAATGCGTTCCTGCCCGGCGGCGCGAAAATCGAGGTCGAGTCGGCCGCGGCGGCGGGGTATCCGTACCGGCCCGTCATCGAGTTCGTCTGGTCCGTCGTCTCCCGCACGGACCGGGCTCGGGTATTCCTGAAGCTCGAGGTCCCGCGCGACGCGGCTTCGGCCCCCAGCCTCGTCGGCCTCTTCAAGTCCGCGGACTGGCAGGAGCGCGAGAACTTCGACCTGCTGGGCGTGCGCTATGAGGGCCACCCCAACCTGCTCAAGATCCTCACCCCGGATTTCCTCCAGGGACACCCCCTGCGCAAAGACTACGTCCACGTCAAGGACCGCTACGATGAGTAGCGCGGCGACGTCCGACCGGCTCTTCATCAACCTCGGACCCCAGCATCCCTCCACGCACGGCGTCCTCCGGGTCGGCCTCACCATCGAGGGTGAAGTCATCGTCAAGGCCGTCCCCGACATCGGCTACCTCCATCGCGGCACCGAGAAGCTCGCCGAGGTTCGCAGCTACCATCACTGCGTGGTCCTGACCGACCGCTGGGACTACGTCGCGGCGATGCCCAACAACCTGGTCTTCTGCCTGGCGACCGAGAAGCTCCTGGGCATCAAGGCCCCGGCGCGCGCCGACGCCCTGCGCGTGATGATGTGCGAGCTCAATCGCGTGGCCAGCCACCTGCTCTTCGTGGGCACCTACGGCATCGATATCGGCGCGTTTACTCCTTTCCTGTACGCTTTCCGCGAGCGCGAGATGGTCCTGGACCTTTTCGAGATGCTCTGCGGCGCCCGCCTGACCTACAACTACATTCGCCTTGGCGGCGTGATGATCGACGTGCCTGCGGACTGGACCTCCAAGCTTAAGGAGTTCCTCGAATACTTCAAGCCGAAGCTGGACGAATACGATCAACTCCTTTCTTTTAACCCCATCTTCATGGCCCGCACCCAGGGCGTGGGCCTCGTCACGCCCGAGGAAGCCGTCTCCTGGGCTCTCTCCGGCCCCAACCTGCGAGGCTCCGGCGTAGCCTACGACGCGCGCAAGGCCGACCCCTACTGCGGCTACGAGAACTACGAGTTCGACGTCGTGGTCGGCAAGGAAGGCTCCTGCTGGGACCGCTACTTCTGCCGCGTGCTCGAGATGCGCCAGTCCGTGCGCATCATCGAGCAGGTCCTGGCCAGGCTCCCCGAAGGCCCCGTGATGGCGAGCGGCGTCGCCAAGGTGCCAAAACCTCCGGCCGGCGAAGCTTACGCCCATGTGGAGGCCGCGCGCGGCGACCTCGGCATCCACCTCGTCAGCGACGGCGGCATGTCTCCCTTCCGCATGCACGTGAGGGCGCCTTCCTTCCTCAACTTGGCCATCCTGCAGGAGAAGCTCGTCGGCATGAAGATCTCCGACGTGATCGCGTTCCTGGGCTCCATTGACATCGTCCTCGGAGAGGTGGACCGATGACGTCTTCCTCGCCCAAGCCCGCGTCGGTGAAGGCGTCCCTGCCGGAACCCGTGCTCAACGACAAGAACGGAATCCTCATGACGAACCGCCGTTGGCCCATCGAGCAGTGGGCGCGCCCTTGGTCCTTGCCCGGCTATCGCAACGGCGCCATGATGCTGGCGGGAATCGTGCTGGGCATTCTCGCGGGCGGCGCCCTCATCGGAGAACTCTCCAAGTGGGGGGACAGGCTTTACGCCCTGATGGGCTCTTTCGCCGCGGCGAAGGGGATCTCGACGGTCGCCGTGGAAGCCGTCTGGATCGCCATCAAGGTCCTGATCGTCCTCCACGTCATCCTCCTCAACGGCCTCTGGTCCATCTGGTGGGAGCGCAAGATCTCCGCGCACATCCAGTCCCGCGTCGGCCCGACCTACGCCGGCGGCTTCCACGGCTGGGCGCAGACCATCCTGGACGGCGTCAAGCTGTTCCTGAAGGAGGACATCACGCCGGCCGCCGCCGACCAATGGGTCCATGCCTTGGCGCCCGCCATAGTCATCGCCCCCTGCATCGCGGCCTTCGCCCCCGTCCTCTTCGGCTCGGAGCTCGCGGCGGCCCGCCTCGACGTCGGCGCGCTGTATATCTTCGCCTTCGCCGGCATCTCGGTCATCGGCGTGGTCATGGCGGGCTGGGCCTCCGGCAACAAGTACTCCCTGCTGGGCGGCCTGCGCGCCGCCGCGCAGATCGTCAGCTATGAGCTGCCCCGCGGGTTCTCCGTGGTGCCCGTGATCATGTTCGCGGGCTCCCTGGACCTCTCCGTCATCGTCTCGGCCCAGTCGGGGTTCTGGTGGGGCATGGCGCCGCGCTGGTTCGTCTTCTACCCCGTGGTGGGCCAGGTCGCCTTCCTCATCTTCCTGATCGCCTCCATCGCCGAGACCAACCGCACGCCCTTCGACATACCCGAAGCGGAGTCCGAACTGGTGGGGGGATTCCACACCGAGTACTCGGGCATGAAGTGGTCCGTCTTCTTCCTGGCCGAGTACGCCTACGTCCTGCTCGGATCATTTCTCCTGGCGACCTTCTTCCTGGGCGGAGGAGGCTCCCCCTTGCCCTGGACGCCCTTCACTCTGGTCCCCAGCTGGGTCTGGATGCTCGCTAAGGCCATGCTCATGATGTTCGTCTTCCTGTGGGTGCGCTGGACCCTGCCGCGCTTGCGCGTGGACCAGTTAATGGACGTCAATTGGAAGTTCCTGCTGCCGTGGAGCTTCGCCAACATCGCGCTCGCGGGTCTCTATCTCGCGTTCTGGCTCAAGTGAGGACGCCATGATCGACTATTTCTCGAAGGTCTGCCGGGCGGCGGCGGCGATCTTGCGCGGGCATTGGATCACCCTCAAATACATGCTCAAACCGTCGGTCACGGTCCACTATCCGACCGAGAAGCTGGTCCCCTACGAGCGCTTCCGCGGCGCGCTCCTCTTCGACGCGGGCGCCTGCATCTCCTGCAGCATGTGCGTCAAGGCCTGCCCGTCGAACTGCATCGCGCTCGAGAACGCGATCAACGAGGCCGGCAAGAAGGTCGCCAAGGTCGCCTGGTATTCCATCGACTTCGGTAAGTGCAACTTCTGCCGCCTCTGCGAGGAAGCCTGCCCGACCAAGCCCAAGTCCGTCTGGCATTCCCTCGACTACGAGGTCATCTTCACCAAACGCGACGAGATGGTCCGCTGCTGGAAAAAAGATTTCCCGTTCATCGGCAGGTATTTCGACCGCGGAACCCAGGACTTCAAAGACCCTGAAGGGCAGGTGCGCATCCACGAAGTCGCGCCGCGCCGGAACTGAACATGCTCGAACATATCGTCTTCTACTCGCTGTCGACCCTCGTCCTCGTCTGCGCGATCGGCGTGGTGACCATGCGCAACACCGTGCACTCCGCGCTCTGCCTCGGCCTCTGCCTGGCCGGATTGGCGGGGCTCTTCGCCTCGCTCGGCGCGGACTTCCTCTTCGCCGCCCAGGTGATGGTCTACGTCAGCGGCATCGCGGTCCTCATCATCTTCACCGTGATGCTCCTGGGACGCGCCAGCGACCTGCACCTGCGGCAAGTCAACGACCAGTGGATGGCGGCGCTGCTCATCTGCGCCGTCTCGAGCGAGGGTTTGCTCAAGATCGCGCGCTTCTTCTCCGGAACCCTGGCGACGACCGCCGCCAAGCCCGCGACCCGCGACATCGGCCGTCTCTTCCTGGGCGAATGGATGATCCCTTTCGAGCTCGTCTCTCTCGTGCTCATGGCCGCCCTTCTTGGCGCGATCTTCTTCTCCCGCTCGGAGGCCTCCCGGTGACCCTCGCCCACTACCTGACCGTCGCCGCCCTACTTTTCCTCATCGGCCTCTTCGGGGTCTTGACGCGCCGCAACGTCATCGGCATTCTGATGTCCATCGAGTTGATGTTCAACGCGGCCAACGTCAACCTCGCCGCCTTCGACCGCTTCCTGCACCCTGAAGGCGTGGCCGGGACGACGCTGGCGCTCCTGATTATAACCGTGGCCGCAGCCGAGGTCGTCGTCGGCCTCGCCCTCCTGATGGCCATCCATCGCAACCTAGGCACCGCGTACGTGGAGGACTTCAACCTCCTCAAGGGCTGACCATGATCGAGCACGCCTACCTCCTGCCGCTCATCGCGTTCTTCGCCTCTCTTGTCATGCTCTTCGCGGGCAAGGAAGACCCCCGCTCGCCCCTGCCCTGGCTGGGCATCGGGGCGATGACCGCGTGCCTGACCATCGCCGTCTCCATCTTCTGGAGCGCGGCCTTCGGCGGCGGCGTCCTGCCCTACGAACGCAACTGGCGCTGGTTCTCATTGGCCGCCTCGATCGGAGGGAAATCCTTCATCGTCGACATGTCCGTGGGCACGCTCATCGACGGCCCCGCGGCGGTCACCCTCGTCGTCGTGACCCTGGTCAGCCTCATGGTCCAGATCTACTCGGTCGTTTACATGCACGGCGACACCCGCTTCAAGCGCTACTTCGCCTTCGTGTCTTTCTTCACGGCCGCGATGCTGGGCCTGGTCGTCTCGAGCAGCCTGCTCGTGACCTTCGCCTGCTGGGAGTTGATGGGCCTGTCCTCCTACCTCCTCATCGGTTTCTGGTTCGAGCGCGAGGGCCCCTGCGAGGCCCAGAAGAAGGCCTTCATGACGACCAAGCTGGGCGACAGCGGCCTCTACCTGGCCCTGCTCCTCATCTACGCGAAGGTGGGGTCCTTCCAGCTCTCGCAGATCCAGCAGTTCTTCGACAACGGATTCATGCCGGCGACGGTCGCGACCGTCATCGCCGTCGGCATCCTCGTGGGCGCCGCCGGCAAGTCGGCGCAGGCCCCCCTCTTCATCTGGCTGCCGGACGCCATGGAAGGCCCTACCCCGGGCTCGGCGCTCATCCACGCCGCGACCATGGTGGCCGCGGGCATCCTGCTCGTCTCCAAGACCTACTTCGTCTTTCTCGCCTCGCCGTCGGCGATGGAAGCGGCGGGCTGGATGGGCCTCATCACCGCGTTCCTCGCGGCCTCGATGGCGCTCGTCAGCTTTGACATCAAGCGCGTGCTGGCCTTCTCGACGGTCTCCCAACTGGGCTTCATGATGTGCGCGCTCGGCGTGGGCGGCTTCACCTCCGGACTCTTCCACCTGACCACGCACGCCTTCTTCAAAGCCCTCCTCTTCCTCGGCGCCGGATCCGTCATCCACGCGGTGCACACCAACGACCTGCGCCGGATGGGCGGGCTTTCCAAGAAGATGCCCCTCACCTTCCTGACCATGCTCATCGCCGTCCTGGCGATCTCGGGCGTACCCGGACTTTCCGGCTACTACTCCAAGGACCTGATCCTGGCAGACGTCTGGAACCACGATCATGCGATGTTCTGGATACTCCTCTTCACGGCGTTGATGACCGCCTTCTACATGTTCCGGCTTTTCTTTCTCGCCTTCTGGGGCGACGACCGCGATCACGAGAAGTTCTCCCACGCCCACGAGTCCCCGGTCCTCATCACCGGCCCCCTCGTCATTCTGGCCGTGTTCTCCGCGCTGGCGGGCGCGGGGCTCGATCACGACGGGCTCGTCTCTAAACTCCTGGCCAAGCCGACCATCTCGGTCATGCCCGGCGCGACGGCCGCGGCCGTCGCCGTTCCCGTCGACGGCGCGAAGGCCGAAACCGCCGGCCACGAGGCCCGCGGCGAGTCCTCCGGGCGCGGCGAGCGCCATGAAAGCCATCTGCCGCCCTGGCTGCACATGACGGCCATCACCCTGGTGCTGTGCTCCATCACGCTCTCGTTCTTCATGTATCGCGGGCCGACCTATGCGCTGGCCGACGCGGTCAAGGCGAACCTCGCCCCGATCTGCACTCTCCTGGAGCGTCGCTGGTACTTCGACGATTTCTTCTACGGTCTCGTCGCGCTCGCGGACCAAGCCGCCGCTCTGGCCTTCTGGATCGACGCAAACGTCGTGGACCGCGTCTTCGTCGACGGATGGGGGCTGCTGATGCTCATCTTCGCCCGGATCAGCGACGCCTTCGACAACATCTTCGTCGACTCCGCCGTCGACGGGGTGGGGAGCCTCGGCAATGACCTGGGAGTGGGCCTGCGCTCCCTCGTAAAGGAAGGGCAGGTCCAAGAGTATCTGATGTACGCGGCGATCTCCTTCAGCCTCGCCGCGACCCTGATCCTGACGCGCTGACCACGCAGGAGAATCGAAATGTTGAGCCTGATCACCTGGGCGCCCCTCGCCGGAGCGCTGATCATCCTGATGCTGCCGAAGGAGAAGGTCCAGACCATCCAGACCGCGGCCTTCTTGGCGGCGGCGATCTCGCTGGCCGCCTCGCTGGCGATGATCGCGTCGTTCGACCGCGGCACGGCCGCGATGCAGTTCGTCGAGCGCTGGATATGGATCCCCTCGCTCAACGTCCAGTACGTCTTGGGAGTCGACGGCCTCTCATCGCCTCTGGTCCTGCTGACCGCCTTCATGAGCGTCATCGCCCTGGTCGGATCCCTCGGCATCAAGGAGCGCGTCAAGGAGTACTTCTTCTGGTTTTTGGTCCTCGAATCCGGCATGCTCGGGGTCTTCGCGGCCCTCGACCTGGTCCTCTTCTACGTGTTCTGGGAACTCACCCTGGTGCCGATGTACTTCCTCATCGGCGTCTGGGGCGGACCGAAGAAGGAGTTCGCGGCGATCAAGTTCTTCCTCTACACGCTCTCCGGCTCGGTCTTCATGCTCCTGTCGATCCTGGCCGTGTACTTCAAGTCCCTGCCGCACACCTTCGACATGCTGGAGTTGATGAAAACCCAGTCCGCCTGGGACCCGCGCTTCCAGATCCTGGTCTTCCTCGGATTCTACTTCGGCATGGCCATCAAGATCCCGGCCTTCCCGTTCCACACCTGGCTGCCCCTGGCCCACGTCGAGGCTCCGACGCCGATCTCGGTCATCCTGGCGGCCGTCCTCCTGAAGATGGGCGTCTACGGCCTGATGCGCATCGCCTACGGCATCACTCCGCTCGGCTTTGCCTGGTTCCTGCCGGCCCTCATCACGATCGCCGTCATCAACATCGTCTACGGCGCGCTCTGCGCGATGGCGCAGACCGACATGAAGAAGATGGTGGCGTACTCCTCGGTCAACCACATGGGCTACTGCCTGCTCGGCATCGCGGGGATGAGCGCGACCGGCTTCTCCGGCGCCGTGCTCCAGATGGTCAACCACGGCATCATCACAGGAGCTCTCTTCCTCCTCGTAGGCGTCGTCTACGACCGCGCCCACACCCGCGACATCTCCGCTTTCGGCGGCCTGGCCGTCAAGCTACCGGTTTACTCGGGACTCATGGCCATGACCTGCTTCGCCTCGCTCGGCCTGCCCGGCCTGGCGGGCTTCATCAGCGAGTTCATGTGCTTCCTCGGCGCCTTCCCGGCCTGGAAATGGCAGACGACCGTCTCGGTCCTGGGCATCATCGCCACGGCGGCCTTCTTCCTGCGCATGCTGCAGAAGGTCTTCCTCGGCGCCTTCAACGAGAAGTGGGCCGGGATGCAAGACATGACGGTCCGCGAATTGGTCTGCGTCGTGCCTCTGGCGCTCGTCACCGTCTGGTTCGGCGTCTACCCGAAGTGGCCGTTGGACCTGATCAACGCGACCATCGTCCACATGCTGGGGAAATGAGATGCTGAATCTCGGGCTGCTCCGGCCGGAACTCATCCTCTCGGGTCTCGCCCTGGCGGTGATGCTGGCGGACATGGTCCTGCCCCCGACGCGCTCGCGGTGGCTCTATCACCTGGCCTGGATATCGGCCGCCGTCGTCCTGGCGCTCGTCGTCTGCGCTCTCGCGCAGCCCGCCAGCCGCGGCACGGGTTCGCTCTGGGTCGTGGACTCCTTCGGGCAGTTCTTCAAGATGACGACCCTGCTGGCGTCCGTCCTCTGCCTGCTCCTGAGCCTGGACTACCAGGCTCTGCCCTCGCGCCACGCCGGGACCTTCGCCGCCCTCATGCTCTTCTCGACGGCGGGCCTCATGTACCTGGTGTCCGCCTCGGACCTCACCCTCGTGTTCGTGTCCCTGGAACTGGTCTCCATTTCCTCCTTCGTGCTCGCGGGCTTCGAACGCTCGAACCCGAAGTCGAACGAAGGCGCGATGAAATACTTCCTGTTCGGCGCCTTCTCCTCGGCCATCATGGTCTTCGGCATCTCCCTCTACTTCGGCGCCGTCGGGACCACCAAGCTCGCCCCCGGCCCGGCCGCGCCCGGGCCGATGCTCCTCCTGGCTCTCGTGCTCATCTTCCTCGGCTTCGGCTTCAAGGCCTCCCTGGCCCCCATGCACTTCTGGGCGCCGGACGCCTACGAGGGCGCGCCGATCCCGGTCACGACCTTCCTCTCCATCGCGCCGAAGCTGGCGACCTTCGCCGTCCTCCTGCGCGTGTACGGGACCATCTTTCCGGCCGCGCAATACGGGCTTCAGGCCCTCGTCGGGCTGATCTCGGTCCTGACCATGACCGTGGGCAACTTCACGGCCTTCTTCCAGAACGACGTCAAGCGCCTGCTCGCCTACTCCTCCATCGCGCAGGCGGGCTACCTGCTCATCGGCTTGGCCGTGGGCACGCCCATGGGCCTTGAAGGCGTCATGCTGTACGCCTTCATCTATGTCGCCATGAACATCGGCGTCTTCGCCGTGACCCAGGCCGTCGGCGAGGAGGGCGGCTACGGCCTCGACGCCTTCGACGGCCTCTCCAAGCGATCCCTGGGGCTGGCCCTGGTCATGACTTTCTGCCTGCTCTCCCTGGCCGGCATCCCGCCCCTGGCCGGCTTCATGGGCAAGCTGTACATCTTCTCCTCCGCGATCGAGGCCGGGCGCTACTGGCTCGCCGTCGCGGGCGTGCTCAACTCCGTCGCCTCGGTGTACTTCTACTTCCGCATCGTGGATCGCATGTTCTTCCGCGCCCCGAGCGCGGACGGCTCGCCCCTGCGCGTGGGACCCTACATCTACGGCGGACTGGCCGTGGCGGTCGCGGGAGTCCTCTTCTTCGGCGTTTACCCCGAGCCTCTCATCGCCGGCGTGAGCGCATCGGCCCACCTCCTCCCCTAAGCCTCAGCGGTTCCAGTTGAGCTTGCGGCCTTCGGCCTTCGAGTCATCGGCGATCCTAAGGCTTCCGACGGCCGACGCCGTTGCGACCAGGACCGCCAGCCCGCCCCAGCGCCAGCCGCCGCCCGTCCTCGTCCAGACCTGCCAGACGCGGGCACCCTCGACGCGGAGCGTGTCCATCCACGAGGCGCCCTCGGGGGCCGTCCAGGTCACCGCCGCCGCCGCCAGCAGCAGGCCGCCGCAGGGAGCCAAGAGGCGGGCCCAGAAGATCTCCTCCTTCTCGGTCCCCCACGACCCCAAATAGGCGACGCCGCCCGAGCAGACCGCGCCCAAGCCGGCCACGATGAGCACCTCCAGGTTCGCCCAGACGAGAGCCGGCCCGCGCCAGATGAAGCGCCCGAAACAGGCCATCGCGCCAAGCCAGAGCAGGACGCCGAGGACCTTGCGCCACGTCTGACGGCGCTTACCGATGGTGAGGAAGGCCGGTCCCGCCGCGAAGAGCGCGGCGCCGGCGACGAGATCCTCGAACACGGCCCGGCGCCAGGGCCAGACCAGCGAACTCAGGGCCAGGGCGGCCAGCAGGGCCAGGAAGCTCCCGCGCGAGCCCAGAGCGGCAAGCTGGGGCGGGGGAGGGGGCGGCACGGGTTGGGTGAGTTGGACAGAAACGGGGGCCGCAGCCACGGCGGCGGGGTCCGGCGGAGGCGGCGGGAGGATGCGGAAAGGCGAGCCCGTGGAGTCCGTATCCAGAAGCATGCCCACGGAGGACATCTCGAACAGAACGGCGTCGGCGTCGGCTGGACGGTCCTTGGGGTCCTTCTCCATGAGCAGCCTGATGAGCGCCGAGGTCTTCTCCGTGACCTGAGGACATCGCCTCCGCACGTCGGGGCGCTCCTCCTCGCGATGCTTGATGAGGGCGTCCAGCGCAGGCCCTGGGAAGGGAGGGCTCCCCGTCAGAGCGAAGATCCAGCTCGAAGCGACCGCGTAAAGGTCCGAACGCGGGTCGGGGGGGCTGTCCAGCGCCTGCTCCGGAGACATGAAGTGGAACGACCCGGAGGCCTGCTCGTCGGCGCCCATGGCCTCGCCCGCCGCGCGCGCAATGCCGAAGTCCGCGAGCTTCACCGTCCCGCGGCGATCCACCAGTATGTTCGCCGGCTTGACGTCGCGGTGGACGAGGCCCGCGACGTGCGCCGCCTTGAGGGCCAGAACCACCTCGCGCATGATGGCCAGGGCCTCGGCGGGAGGCAGGGGGCCCACGCGTTTGACGCGCGCCTCCAGGCTTTCTCCCTCGACCCACTGGAAGACGATATAGGGCAGCCCTTCGGCCTCGCCGACCTCGTAGACCGCCACGATGCGCGGGTCGTCGAGTTTGGCCGCGGCTCGGGCCTCCGAGAGAACGCCCTGGGAGGGGCTCTCTCCTGGCTGCGCGCGGTCGATGAGCTTGACCGCCACGATCCGGTCCAACGTGAGATGGCGGGCGCGGTAGACGCGTCCCATGCCGCCGCGGCCCACCAGGGCCTCGAGGCGGCAGGGACCGAGCATCGTTCCGACGAGAGGGTCCATCTCGCTCATCACGACGAGGAGGATAACATCCGCTGCCTCCACGCGCAAGACCGAAATGCTAATCTCCTTAAATGTCTTGTCGCCGGCCACCGTGGTGTGTTCACGCGGCCCTCGCCGTCGCTTTCGTCGCGGCTTTCCATCTCGGCGGGCAGTGGAATGCGAGGCTCGTCATTTCTCCCGTAGCCGGACAGCTTCTGGCTTCCCAGGCATCTGGCTTCCAACCCACAGAGGCTTACACGGCACGCCTCTTCCAGCACATCCGCAAGTCCGATGATTTTCGCTCGTCCGAATACGGCTTCCTCAATTTCAACCAAGACAAGATCAGGTTCTCCTATCAGGTCTCCGAGGCGGATTTCCGCAAGTACGACGAGGCCTTCGGCTATCGAACCGAGGATCTCGACGACCTCAAGAAATGGCGGGAGAACGCCCGGCAGAGCGCGTTTAAGATCGCCGTCAAGACCGGCAAGCCCCAAGCCCAGCTCGACGCGGCCGTGACCGCCGTGGACAAGGAGTACGCTCAGAAGTTGCGCGACTACATGAAGTCCAAGGGCTTCCGCGTGGAGGAGGGCAATGTGGCGCGCGTGGACATGCCGGCCGTCGTTCGAAACAACGGCCCTCTCATCAAAACCCTCGCCCTGACCCTTGAACGCTTCGCGACCCAGCGCAAATATCGCTCGGCCGATATCATCGGCACGGTCCTCTCCTTCGTGCAGACGGCCATGCACTACCGCCAGCCCGACCCGGTCTACAAAGGCAAGCACACCGGAGGCTTCCTGCCGCCCATCACCGCAGTCCTCTCGGGTTGGGGGGACTGCGACACGAAGACCGCGGTCGCGGCCTCGATCCTCTCCAATTGGGCCCAGATGCGCATGCTCGGAATCTCCGTGCCCGGCCACTATCTCATGGCCGTCCTCCAGATACCCGACCAGGGCGACATGTTCGTCGAGCATCAAGGACTCCAGTACCTCCTCCTCGAACCCGCGGGTCCCGCCTGGCTTCCGCCCGGGCGCGTCGCCGAGGAGACCGTCAGCCAACTCAACGCTCGCGAGGGCTATAAAATCGAGCCGTTCTTCTAGGAGAAAAAATGTTCGCGACTCGCGTGATCGTCAGCCTGTTCCACTTCCTGTTCATGGTGGTGCTGTCCGGCTTCGTCATCTACCTGACCTACCGAACCTTCATCAAGGCCAACCCCGACTTCGACATGGAGTCCGAGATCAAGAAGGGCAATATCGCCGTGGGCCTCCTCGTCGGAACCATCCTCTTTTGCGCCTCCCAGATCTTGATGGCGGGGGCCGAGTCGTCCATCAGCATGTTCCGTCTCCACATGCTGGCCCCGACCGAAGAGAACTCCAGCCTGCTGAAGGTGGGCGGCCTCATCTGCGCGCATCTGGCGATGTCCATGTTCCTGGCGGTGGTCTCGATCTCGGTCACCCTCCGGCTCTTCGGCCGTCTGACCAAGCAGATGGAGGAAGGCCGGGAACTTCAAAAGGGCAACATCGCCGTAGGCCTCCTGCTCTCGAGCGTGGTGCTCGTCTCCTCCCTCTACGTCCGCGACGGGGTGAGCGCGCTCTCCAGGGCCCTCACGCCGCAGCCCTCCATTGGACGCATCCAAGTCCTGAAATAGGTTAAAATACCGCCATGATGGCCTCCTCGACGGGGCGATCCGCCTGGCGCGACAATCTCGCGGAGCTCAAGAAGCCGTTGTCGCCTGAGGCAGTACGTCTTGAAGCCTCCCGGTGCCTCTACTGCCATGACGCGCCCTGCATCCAGGCCTGCCCGACCTCGATCGACGTCCCCCGCTTCATCCGCCAACTGGCCTCCTTCGACCCCCTGGGCGCCGGGAAGACCATCCTCGAGGCCAACCCCCTCGGCCACTCCTGCGCCCGCGTCTGCCCGGTGCCGGTCCTCTGCGAAGGGGCCTGCGTCTACGCCGCCTGGAACGACGAGCCCGTCCGCATCGCCGGCCTCCAGCGCTACGCGACCGACGCGGTGCACTCCGCCGACGCGCTTCCCTTCGACCCCGGGCCGGAGAGCGACCTGCGCGTGGCCGTGGTGGGCGCCGGCCCCGCCGGGGTCTCCTGCGCGACCTACCTGCGGCGCCTCGGGTTTGCCGTGACCATCTTCGAGAAACGCAGACTTCCCGGCGGCCTCAACACCTTCGGCGTCGCCGAGTATAAGATGGACCGCCGCACGTCCCTTGAGGAACTGCGCCTCCTCTTCCGCCTGGGCTGCTCGGTGGTCACGAACCGCGAGGTCGGCCGCGACTTGGCCCCCAAGAAGCTCCTCCGCGATTTCGACGCCGTGTTCCTAGGCCCCGGTCTCGCCGGAACCCGGGACCTGGGCATCCTCGGCGAGGACCTCCCCGGGGTCGTCGACGCCATCTCCTTCATCGAGCGCGTGAAGGCCCGCCGCGGACGCGGCCTGCCCTCCGGCGAGCGCGTCGTGGTCGTCGGCGGAGGCAACACGGCCATCGACGCCGCCACGCAGTCCGTGCGGACCGGAGCCAAGCGCGTCATCCTCGCCTACCGGCGGGGGCTCGCGGACATGCCGGCCTACGACTTCGAGGTGGCCCTGGCCAAGACCGACGGAGTCACGCTCCTCATGAACGCCGTCCCGAAGCGGGTGCTGGGTCTGCGCAAGGCCGAGTCCGTCGAGTTCGCCCGCACGTCGACCAAGGCCGGACGCCTGATCGAATCTTCGACGGAGCTGTTCACCCTGCCCTGCGACCGCGTCATCAAGGCCATCGGACAGCGCAAGGAGAACGCTCTGCCCCGGGCCTTCGGCGTGGCGCTCAACGGCGACGGGACCATCAAGACGGACCCCGACACCCTGCGCACCTCCCGCCGGGGGGTCTACGCGGGCGGCGACGCGGTCAACGGCGGCAAAGAGGTCGTCAACGCCGCGGCCGACGGCAAGCGCGCGGCTTGGGGTATCCACCGGGCCCTGCGCCCGGGCGTGCCGCCGCCGCCCGACAACGAGTACTGGATCTCGACCTTATGAAACGCCGCCTCGCCGTCGACCTCTCCTCGGACTGCGCGGGCATCAAGTCTCCCAACCCCTTCTGGCTGGCCTCCGGCCCGCCCACCAACTCGGGCGAGCAGGTGATGCGCGCCTTCGAGCGCGGCTGGGGAGGGGCCGTCTGGAAGACGCTGGGCCAGGACCCGCCCGTGGTCAACGTCACCTCACGCTACGGCGCCATCGACCTGGGAACCTCCAAGATAGCGGGCCTCAACAACATCGAGCTCATCACCGACCGGCCGCTCTCGGTCAACCTCAAGGAGATTTCCCAGGTCAAGAAACGCTTCCCGAAGCGCGCGGTCATCGCCTCGCTGATGGTTCCCTGCGAGCGCAAAGCCTGGCACGACATCGTCCGCAAGGTGTCGGACTCCGGCAGCGACGGCCTCGAGCTCAACTTCGGCTGCCCCCATGGGATGAGCGAGCGCGGCATGGGCGCGGCCGTGGGGCAGGTTCCCGAGTACGTCAAGATGGTGACCGAGTTCGTCAAAGAGAAGTCCTCGGTCCCGGTCCTCGTCAAACTCACCCCGAACATCACCGACGTGCGCGTGCCGGCGCGCGCGGCCCGAGCGGGCGGGGCCGACGGCCTCTCTCTCATCAATACGATCAACTCGCTCATGGGCGTGGATGTCGAAACCATGATCCCCAAGTTCGCCGTCGGCGAGAAGGCCGCGCACGGCGGCTACTGCGGCCCCGCGGTCAAGCCGATCGCGCTCAACATGCTCAGCTCGATCGCCAACGATCCCGAGACCCTCGGCGTGCCCCTGTCCGGCATCGGAGGCATCTCCAACTGGTCCGACGCGGTCGAGTTCATGCTCCTTGGCGCTTCCTCGGTCCAACTCTGCACCGCCGTCATGCACCATGGCTTTCGCATCATCGACGACCTCAACGCCGGCCTCGAGGGCTGGATGCGCCGCAAGAACTTTTCCGCGCTCACGGACTTCGTCGGCCGCGCGGCCGCCAGAGTGGTGGAATGGAAGCGCCTGGACCTGCACCACAAGACCGCGGCCGTCATCGACCCGGCCAAGTGCATCGGCTGCGAGGTCTGCTTCGTGGCCTGCAACGACGGCGCCCACCAGTGCATCGACCTGCGCCCCGGCAGCCGCGTGCCGCGCGTGCGGGCCCGCGACTGCGTGGGCTGCAACCTCTGCGCCCTGGTCTGTCCCGTGGACGGCTGCATCTCCATGAAGACCGTGGAGACGGGCCTTAAGCCCCTCACCTGGGAGCAATACGCCGCGGCGGGGATGAAGGGCTATCGCCTGGGACGCAGGAAGCGGCGACATGCCTCCTGAAACCGACAACCTGCGTCTGGAGGACCTGTTCAACGCGGATCAGAAGGAGCGCGCGCAAATTCTCTCGTCCTCCGCCGCGGTCGAAGCCCTCAAGCAGAGCGACCTGGCCCGCCGCAAAGAGGTCCGGGAGATGATGGCTCGCGGCGAGGTCAACACCGCCGCCGACCTCTACCGGGCGGGCGTCATCTTCCTGCACGGCGCCGCCCCTAATGATTTTCTGACCGCGCACCGCCTCGCCGCCATGGCCGCGCTCAACGGCCACCGCTCCGCGCGCTGGCTGCTGGCCGCGTCGCTCGACCGCTTCCTCATGTCCATCGGCCTGCCCCAGGTCTACGGCACCCAATTCGAGCGCAACGAGGAGGAAAACCGCTACCAACTGCGCCTTCCCATCGACGATGCGTCCGTGCTCCATTTCGAGAAGCGCTTCTTCGACGTGCCCTCGGTCATCGAACGGCTCACCCAGCTCAACCGACGCATCCAGAACTGACGGAGGAACCATGGCTCGGATCGTGAAGTGCGGACTCATCCAGGCGTCGTGCGACTGGTCTACGCCGAAACACTCGCTGAAGCAAATCAAGCAGAACATGATCGACAAGCACGTCGCCTTCATCGAGAAGGCGGCCAAGCAGGGCGTGCAGATGCTGGGACTGCAGGAGATCTTCTACGGCCCGTACTTCTGCGCCGAGCAGGACGCGAAGTGGTACGACACGGCGGAACCCATCGACGGACCGACCACGAAACTGATGCAGAAACTGGCCAAGAAGCACCAGATGGTCATCGTCTCCCCGATCTACGAGACGCCCTCGACGGGAACCTACTACAACACCGCCGCGGTCATCGACGCCGACGGAACGCTGCTGGGCAAGTACCGCAAGAATCACATTCCGCACTGCCCGCCCGGCTTTTGGGAAAAGTTCTACTTCAAACCCGGCAATCTCGGCTATCCCGTCTTCCAGACGCGCTACGCCAAGGTCGGGGTCTACATCTGCTACGACCGGCATTTCCCCGACGGGGCGCGCATCCTGGGCCTCAACGGGGCCGAGATCGTCTTCAACCCCTCGGCCACGGTCGCCGGCCTCTCGGAATATCTCTGGAAACTGGAGCAGCCGGCCCACTGCGTGGCCAATCAGTACTTCATCGGGGCCAGCAACCGCGTCGGCACGGAAGGCCCCTGGAAGATCGGCGAGTTCTACGGCTCGTCTTACTTCTGCGACCCGCGCGGCAAGCTGGCGGCCGTGGGCCCGCGCGACAAGGACTCCCTCGTGACGGCCGAGCTCGACTTCGACTTGATCCTGGAGGTCCGCAAGGTCTGGCAGTTCTTCCGCGACCGCCGCCCCGAGACCTACGGCGAGTTGGTCCAGCAGATCCCATGAGACGCCTCTCCGCCATCTTCCTGGACTCGGACATCCCCGAGCATCCGGAACCCGTCCAGCGCTCGCCGTACTGGAACAAGGATATCGCACCAGTCGGCAAGGCGCGCCGCACGTGGGCGACGAAGGATTTCGCGGTGCTCTGGATCAGCATGAGCGCCTGCATCCCGACCTACATGCTCGCCTCCTCGCTGATCGCGGAGGGGATGAACTGGCGGCAGGCGGTGGCGACGATCTTCCTCGGCAACTGCATCGTCCTGCTTCCGATGGTGCTCAACGCCCATGCGGGCACGAAATACGGCATCCCCTACCCCGTCTATTGCCGCCCGGCCTTCGGCATCCTCGGGGCCAACGTCCCGGCCCTCCTGCGGGCCCTCGTGGCCTGCGGCTGGTTCGGCATCCAGACCTGGATCGGCGGGGCGGCGATCTACAAGCTCCTCGGCCTCTTTTTGCCGTCGATGGCGGGCGCGCCCCCGCTCTTCGAGGGGCTCAACGCGGCCCAGTGGGCCTGCTTCCTGCTCTTCTGGGGCGTCAATATGTACGTCATCCATCGGGGCGTGGAATCGATCCGCGTCCTCCTTAATATCAAGGCCCCGCTCCTCATCGCGCTGGGCCTGGCCCTGCTGGGCTGGGCGTACGCGCAGGCCGGCGGCTTCGGGCCGATGCTGGCCGCGCCTTCGGCGTTCGACGTCGGCCAGCCGAAGGAGGGCCGGTTCTGGGCGTTCTTCTTCCCGGCCCTGACCGCGATGATCGGCTTCTGGGCGACGCTGTCTTTGAACATCCCGGACTTCTCGCGCTACGCCAAATCGCAGAAGGACCAGGTCTGGGGCCAGGCGCTCGGCCTTCCTTTGACGATGGGGCTCTACAGCTTCATCGGCGTCGCGGTGACCTCGGCGACGGTCGTGATCTATGGCCGGTCGATCTGGGACCCGGTCGACCTGATCGCCAAGTTCAAGAACCCTCTCGTGCTCGCCCTCGCTCTGGCGGCCTTATGCCTGGCCACCTTGGCCACGAACATCGCGGCCAACGTGGTCGGACCGGCCAACGACTTCTCCCATCTCTGGCCGGAAAAGATCGACTTCCGGATGGGCGGATACATCACGGGGATCGTCGGCATCCTGATCCAGCCCTGGAAGCTCATCGCCGACCCCTCGGGCTACATCTTCAAGTGGCTCGTCGCCTACTCCAGCCTGCTCGGCTCGATCGGCGGCATCCTGATCTGCGACTACTACGTCCTGCGCGGCGCGAAGCTCGATGCGCGCGCTCTCTATGAGAAGGACGGCGCGTACTGGTACGTCAACGGCGTCAACGGCGTGGCGATGGCGGCGCTGGTCCTGGGGGTGGCGCCGGTGATCCCGGGCTTTCTCGGAGTCGTCGGACTGATGGACGTCTCGCCGCTGTGGACCTCGCTGTACAGCTACGCGTGGTTCCTCAGCTTCGCCGTTTCCTTCGCCGCGTACCGCATCCTGATGAAGTGGGGGGACGACTCGTGAGCTACGATCTGATCGTCAAAGGCGGCACCGTCGTGAGCGCGTCGGACACCTTCGTGGCGGATATCGGCGTGGCCGACGGCCGGATCGTCGCGGTCGGGCGCATCGAAGAACCCGGACGCAAGACGGTGGACGCCCGCGGCAAAGTCGTGCTCCCCGGCGGCATAGACGTGCACACGCACTTCGACATGCCTTTCATGGGCGCGACCACCATCGACGACTTCTCGACGGGCTCCACCGCCGCCGTCTTCGGCGGCACGACCTCCATCGTGGACTTCGCCATCCAGCGCAAGGGCAAGACCTTCCGCCACGCGCTCGACGACTGGCATGAGCGCGCCGACGGGAAGTCCGCCGTCGACTTCGGCTTCCACATGATCGTGACCGATTTCACCGAGGCCCGGCAGGACGAGATGGACAAGCTGGTCGACGAGGGCGTGTCCTCCTTCAAGCTGTTCATGGCCTATCCCGGCATCTTCATGTCGGACGACGCGACGATCCTGCGCGCGCTGATGCGCGCCAAGGACAACGGCGGCATGATCTGCATGCACGCCGAGAACGGCTCCGCGATCGACGTGCTGGTCCGCAAAGCGCTGGCGGAGGGCAAGCTCAGCCCCGAGTGGCACGCGCTCACCCGCCCGATGACGGCCGAGGCCGAGGCCACGCATCGAGCGATCGCCCTGGCCGAGATCGCGGGCGCGCCGATCTACTTCGTCCATCTCTCCGCCGGCGACGCGATGGAGGAGGTCCGCCGCGCGCGCGAGCGCGGCCTGCCCGTCTTCGCGGAGACCTGCCCGCAATATTTATATCTCTCGCACGACGATTATCGCCGTCCCGGCTTCGAGGGCGCCAAATTCGTCATGTCGCCGCCCCTGCGGCCCAAAGGCAACGCAGAAAGGCTCTGGAAGGGCCTGGCGCGCAACGATCTCCAGGTCGTCTCGACCGATCACTGCTCGTTCTGCATGAAGGCCGGAACCAACCAGCCCGGCAAGGAGCTGGGCAAGAAGGACTTCTCGAAGATCCCCAACGGCGCTCCCGGCGTGGAATATCGGATGCTGCTGCTCTGGGACGCCGTGCAGAAAGGGAAGATCAGCGAGAACCGCTTCGTCGAGATCACCTCGACGGCTCCGGCGAAGCTCTTCGGCCTCTATCCGCGCAAAGGCCACCTGAATCCCGGCGCCGACGCCGACATCGTGATCCTGGACCCCAACCGGCCGCATACCTTCACCGTGAAAAACCACCACAGCGCCGCGGATTACAATCCCTACGAGGGCGTCACGGTGAAGGGCTCCATCCGCGACGTGTTCTCCCGGGGCGAGGCGATGGTCGAGGGCGGCAAGTGGGCGGGCAAGACCGGCCACGGCAAGTTCCTCAAGCGCGCGCCCGCATTCCTCGGAGGCTCGGTCTCCGCCTCGCAACTGTAAGCTTCGTCAAGAAGACCGCGCATCTCGAGTTCAAGGGGCGCCCTTTTTTGGCGGAACCCCAGCGTAATGGCCGCGAAGGCGGGCTCGGCCTTGCGGGCCGATTCGGCCCAGATCTCGCGCGCCCGCTGGAGTCCCGCGAATCCGTTGACGAGCGGATTGGCCGCGCAATCGCGCATTTCCGCGGGCTCTATGTCGCCGTCGAAGACGGCGAGCATCGCCCGCACGTAACCGACGTCGAGCTGGTGCAAGGCGCGAATGGCCGTCCGAGAGCGGCGGTGACTGGCGGGGTCGAAGGCATGGCTCGTCTGCGACATCCGGTAGAGCTGGATGATCGGATAACGCAGGGAAAGCACCTCGCGGAACCACTCTTGGCCCGCGAGAGCCACCGCGCCCATCCGCGGGTCGGCAAACTCCACTTGGTGGAAAGTGAGATTGTCCTCGAGTCCGCGGAGAAGACCGCGTCTCTGGAGCAGACGCTCGTAGGGCGTGGCCCTCTGGACCCTCATGACATTGATGGGGCTGGCGACGAGCTCGAAGAGAGCCCGGCCCCCCACGAGAGTCTCCAGGAATTTCAGGTTCGCCTCGAGCTCGGCGCGGGTCACGAACGCGTCGAATGGAATGAAGCCCAGGCAGGGCTGGATATTCTCTTCGAGGAGGATATCAATGGTGCGCTCATTGACCTCGAGAGGGTATCCCTTGCCGTAGCGCCTGAGCTGGCTCGCCGAGCCGGATTCCGCGCCGACGAAAAGATGCTGAAGCCCCGCCCGTGAGATTTTGCGCAGAATCCCCCGCCTGCGCGCGACCTCCGCGGCGGGCATGGCCGGGCTCCAAAAGGCGTCAAGGCGCATGGAGACGTTGAACGTGATCGCATTGTTTTGGGCGATCAGAAGGTCGGCGAACATCTCGATGAAACGAAAATCGGTATTCCCGAACTCATCATCGGCCAAGTTCACATGCCTGACGCCGCGCTCTTGCAGCAAGGCGAAAAGGCGCGCGGTGCGCGCGGGCGGGTAGGACTCCCAGCCCATGTCCTGGAGGCGGCCCGTGGGCTGGGACTCCAAGTTGACGGCTTTGATGGAGCAGAAGGTGCAGGAGGCGGGGCAGCCCGTCGTGGCGCGAACGACGATGTCGGCCTTGCGCTCGATGGCGGTATCGAGCATGTCGAGGGCCGGCAGCCAGCTCACCCGCGCATGATCGAGCATTCGCCGCGGCGTGCATTTGAGTTCCCCCTCCTTCCGATAAGCGACGCTGGGAATGTCCTCGAGCCGAACGGCTTCGTCCTTGAGGGCCCTATAGGCGGCCTCCAAGGCCAGTTCCCCATCACCGACGGCATAGAGGGCCTCGGGGTGCCGCTCGGAGAAGACATCGTGCGAAAAGGTGGAGAGAACGTTGCCGACGATGAGTACGCAGGATTGCGCCCAAGGCTCCTCCCGAAGGGCTTCCAGCAGATCGAGGAGGTGGCGGTGCGATCCGATCTTGGCCGAAACACCCAGGATGTGGGGCTGGATTCGACGCAGAGCCTCCAGGCAGTATCCTGCGCTGCGCGTCAAGCTCTCGGTGCGCGAAAGAACGATATCGGGCTCGATGAAGTGGATGCCGTCGCGAAGTTCCGGGTGTTCGTGCCGGAGATAGCCGGCCAACTCGGCGCTGGAGAGATTGAAGGTCGCCACGTCGTAATCCGGAGACGGCAGCACGACCAAGGCGATGCGGGCGCCGTCCTCTCGACGATAGCGTCGGCGGGCGCGACTGAAACGTTCGGCGATCACGCCGATTCTCCGGCTTTGCGCGGCCAGAAATGAACCCAGACGCACCAGCAGGCCAAGCCTGCTTGAACGGCGCCGGCCGCCGCCCATCCGGCATACATGAAGCTCGTGGTCAGCCCATGGCAGAAATCGGCGAGAGTCGAGAGCGTTACGCCCATGGCTTGCCGGTCGTGCCCCTCCACCGAGAAGCGCTTATCGATAAAAAGCCGCATAGCCCCCTTCGACAGGGTGTGACAGACGGAGGTCCCGATGATGCGGCGCAGGCTGATCCCGAGCCCGGCGGCCGGGTTGATGACCAAAGTCATCAGAGCGATCCCATGAACCGCGTCGACCGCCAGGGCAACGGCATTGCCCTTCGGCCCATTGCCCATCGAGAAGGATATCCACGCCCGCCCCCGGGCCAGGTAGCGGCCGAAAAGACCGTACACAAAACCCAAGGTCGGAGCGATGCCGTGAAATCCAAGAGCCAGGGAGAACGACGCGGTGAACACCGCTGCGCCCAGGAGGCCGTTGCCGAAATCGCGGCTGCCGAGAAGGCGCCGGGGAAGATTAATGGGGCAGTAAAGCTCCCGTGCCGCTTTTCGCAAATCAGAAGTCTCCCTCAAGGCATTGTCAGGCAGGAGCGCGAGCAGTTCGGCGACGCCGTCGCTGAAATCCGCCTCGCAGCGCGGAATCCGCCCTTGGAATCGGGCGAGCACTTGCACGGGGCGTCCGCCCTCGCGTTCCAAGCCGGTCTGGATGTCCTCGGCTAAAACATGAAGCTCGGACTCGGGCCGAAGGGCGTCCACCAGGACCGCGACTGGGCCGGCGCGCCAGGTTCCCCCAGGCTCGGGCAGGCCCCAGCCGCCGAAGAATACGATTCCCAGACCATGTTTCTTGGCGCGGGAATGCAGGAGGTCGACGGCTCTGACGTGGGCGGCATCGAGAGGAAGGCGTCGGCCGGAGGCCGCGCGCAAGGCCGTTGATGAATGCAGGGGAGCCATTAGACTGATGCCAAGGATCAGCGTTTTGATTTCACAAAACGGACCCCCCCATTGTAAAGGCGATCCTCAGGAGCGATAAGGCAGGCGATGCTCTTTTTAACTCTCGTCATGGGTTCCTGCGGAACTGCGGAGATCCTCACTATTATAAAAGAGGACCTAAACCAGGTCAGGGGCCTTTAGGGTTCCCGAAACGATCAAATGGACCTATAAAAAAATGGGGCCTTCGTCCTGGAGTCGCCATCCCGGCGCGCGACGCCTGACTTTGGGCGCCCCATCGCACAGGTCTTTGGGGTCATTATTTTTAGGTCCATCGGCTCTTGAACCCGAGCCTGGGGCGGCTAAACTTGAGATATGGACCGCTGCTTAGCGACGTCTACGATGCCGGTGAATAAATGCCGTATTGAGAGTGAAAAATCATGAAAAGGCTATACGGGTCGTTTATTTTAACTATCGGGTTAACTTCAGGAGTCTTTGCGGAATCTGGGGGACAGTCTTTCCTGGAAAAATATAATGAAGTTACTAAGGATATCAGGGAACAGCAAGCGCGCATTCAATATCTCAACGGCATCAAGGACCCCAAGGAAAATAATATTGCGATTCGACAGTTGACCGCTAAAGCTGGCGAAGACCCGGCTACTATTGCAGCATTGACAGAGGAAAGCGCCCGATTATCCCGCGTTTTTCGTGAATTTAGAAATGAGTTGTCAACGGTCGATGACCAATACAGAAACAAAATCAAAGAAACAATAGCTAGTTTTAACGTGCCGAGCCTGCTTTCCTTAAAGACGCTAAACCCACAGAAATTTTCTCCGCCATGGTATGGGTCCTATTCTAAAAATGACATGATCGAGTTATCTATCACGATTCTTACTTTTGACTCGGTCTACAACGAGACGCGAATCCAAGATGAATTGGACCAGTTCAACAAGATTTACGCTCATTGTGGTATTACTCTTAAATCTCCCGTCCCAATTCGCATATTTTCGTCGCAAGGGCTTGATCTAGTATTCTCTGCCAACCTTTTTGGCATGACTCAAGCAACTGAGGCGCATTGGGGATTCCTCCAGAAACAGTATGAACCCCAAGGCATCCCCGTTATGATTTTGAAATACGATGATGACAGAATGGGATTTGGGCCTGAACTTTCAAACAAAGGTACGGCTGTAATCCGGGGTAGAGAAATATATGAAAATGATGAATCACGAAAACTGGCTGAAAAGACCTTTCCTCAGTTTTCGATATTCCTTACGGACTACAATGATCCTCATGTCGCTGCAAAAAATATTTATGAGGATGCTATTGTGACTCTGGCGCATGAGGTCGGCCATATCGTCTTTCAAGAGGGTCATAATGACAGCCGACATAACCTCATGAGAGATTTCGGCGGCAAGGGAAAGTCGCAACGAAGCTCTGCTACAGGGATTAGCGGTGAGCAATGCCAGAAAGCTCGCCAATTTATCGAAGGATACACAAATCGCATTGACAGCATGTAGCTCATTGCCGGGAAGAGTCGGCGAAGCTCCCTGAGCTTAACAGGTCTTCCCGAAGGCCGCAGCGGACCAAGACGACGAAATCCTATACCCCTCCAATGCCGCTCAAGCCTTTCCTGTTGGAGCGCCACTTCGCCCGCCATGAGTTCTCGGCGAAATACCTGCTGTCGAGCTCGGACTGCGACGGCTGGAGGCAGTCGGACATCCTGGCTCTGGCGGACGCAGAGACGCGCGGGTTGTGGGAGTGCGAAGTCAGCCAGGCGTGACGGAAGCCGATCTGATTTCATTGCGGCGATTATCCCCGACGAATTGATATAATCCGATGGTGCTTTTCAGAGAGGAACCCATGACCGCCGCCGCGACGGAACCGACTCCCGAAGTCTCTCTTTTAAAGCAGTACATCGCCGGCAAATGGGTGGACGGCTCCACGACGAGGGAGATCGTCTCCACCAACCCCGCCGACACCCGCCAGGTCGTAGCGAAGCTGAAGGGCTGCGACCAGGCCGACGCCGTCCGCGCCGTCGATGCCGCCGAAGCCGCGTTCGCGTCCTGGCGCGCCGCCCCCGCCCCCGCGCGCGGCCGCATCATCGCCAAAGCCGCCGCCATCGCGCGCGAGCGCAAGGAGGAACTGGCGCGCCTCATGACGCGCGAGCAGGGCAAGATTCTCTCCGAAGCGCTCGGCGAGATGGAGAAGGGCATCAACCTGATGGAGTGGTTCGCCGGCGAGGGCATGCGCATGGGCGGCATGACCCAACCCTCCGAGTTGCCGCGGAACCTCCTCTATACGCTGCGCCAGCCGCTGGGCGTGGTGTCCATCATCACCCCCTGGAACTTCCCGTGGGCCATCCCGGTGTGGAAGATCTCCCCGGCGCTCGTCGCGGGCAACTGCGTCGTCTTCAAGCCCGCCTCGCTCGTGCCCGCGCTCGCCGTCGAGATCGTCAAGATCTTCGAGGCCGCCGGCCTGCCGCCGGGCGTGCTGAACCTGGTGCTGGGCGCCGGCTCCGCCATGGGCGACATCCTGGTCTCGGAGCCGCGCATCAAGGCCGTCTCCTTCACCGGATCCAACGAGATCGGCAAGCGCGTCCACACCCTCGGCGGCGCGCGCGGCATCAAGGTCACCTGCGAAATGGGCGGCAAGAACCCCGCCGTCGTCTGGGGCGACGCGGACCTTGCGCTCGCCCTCGGCGGCGTGATGAAGGGAGCGTTCGGCTCCACCGGACAGCGCTGCACCGCGACCTCGCGCCTGATCCTCGACGAGCGGATCGCCGACGAGTTCCTGAAGATGCTCCTTGCCGAGGTCAAGAAGATCAAGGTCGGCGACGGCATGGACCAGACCGTCGGCATGGGACCGGCGGTGGACGAGAGCCAGCTCAAGACCGACCTTGAATACATCGCGATCGGCAAGTCCGAGGGGGCGAAGCTGCTGTGCGGCGGCAGGCGCCTGGAGGACGCGGACCTCAGGCACGGCTGCTTCGTCGAGCCGACGATCTTCGACGGCGTGACGCCGAGGATGCGGCTGTGGCGCGAGGAGATCTTCGGGCCCGTCCTCGCCGTGACGCGCGCGAAGACCTTCGAGGAAGCGCTCGCCCTCGCCAACGACTGCGAGTTCGGCCTCACCTGCGCCATCTACACCCAGGACCTGACGCTGGCCATGCGCTTCTCGCAGGACGCCGAGGCCGGGATGGTTCATGTCAACAGCCCCACCATCGGCGGCGAGGCCCAGGTTCCCTTCGGCGGGATCAAGGGCTCCGGCGTGGGCGAGAGGGAGATGTCGAAGGAAGGCCTCCACTTCTTCACCGAGCTCAAGACCGTCTTCCTCGACTACACCGGAGCCGCGCGATCCTCGAGCATCTACTAAGGTGACGCCCTTCTCGGCCGTGGTCGGGGGCGCTCTGACGGGATTGCTCGGCGCCGCGCTGGCGCATATCCTGACGACCCTGGCCGACCGAGCCGGAGCGGAAGGCTGGCTGCGCGGGCCCTACGGCCCCCAGTTCATGCCGGTCGCCCTCTACACCGCGGTCTTCTACGCGGCCATCGGGGCAGCGGCGGGCCGCCGGGCCGGGACGGCCCTGCTGGGCCTGCTGGGCCCCTTGCTCGGCATCGCCGGGACCATGGCGGTCCTCACGCGCTACCCGGGCTGGGGCATGCCCCGCGGCCTGCCCGGCACGTTCCAATGGGAGAGCGCGGTCAAGATCGTCTATGTCGCGTCCATCTGGGGAACCATCGCGGCTCTCGGCGCGACCGCCGGGCGCACCGCCCGCTGGAGAGGGGCGCTCGCCGCCGTGGCCGGGGCCCTGGCGGCCTACGCCCTTCTCGCCTTCTTCCTCTGGGTGGCTCCCGCCTACGGCAGGAGCCCCTGGAACCCCGTCTCTCTCATCCCTTCGCCCGTGAATCTTCTCGACGGACTGCTCTCGGGCGTCGGACTCTGCCTGTTCCTCTCTATAGACGAAAAACTCGTCCGGAGATCTTCATGAAGACCAAGAACGCCGCGTCCAAAATCCTCTGGCCCGCCTCCGCCGAGACGGCGGCCGTGCGCGCCAAGCACCTCCTCCCCTTGCCCGGGCCCATGTTCGCCAAGCCCGTCCAGATCGTCGAAGGCCGGATGCAGTTCCTGTACGACGAGAACGGCAGGGAATACCTCGACGCCTTCGCCGGCGTGGCCACCGTATCCATCGGCCACTGCCATCCGCATTTCGTCCAGGCGCTCAGGGCGCAGATCGACCTGCTCCAGCACAACCCGCCCCTCTACCTCCACCCCGCCGTCGGCGCCTTCGCCAAGCGCCTCGCGGCCAAGGCCAAGGCCGTCAACCCCGACATGGAGGTCTGCTTCTTCACGAACTCCGGCTCCGAGGCCAACGAGATGGCCGCGATGCTCGCCAAGGCCCACACCGGCCGCCACGAGTTCATCGCCGTTCAGCGCTCCTACCACGGCCGCACCCTGATGACCGTGGCCCTCACCGGCCAGCACGCCTGGCGCAACCTCTCGCCCTATCCCGTCGGCGTCTCGTTTACGCCCGCCGACTACGCCTACCGCTTCGACGGCACGGCCGAGCAGAGCACGAAGGCCGCCGTGAAGGGCCTCGCCGAACTCCTCAAGACCGGCACCTCGGGAAAGATCGCCGGCTTCTTCGCCGAGACCATCCTCGGCGTCGGCGGGGCGATCACTCCCGGCAAGTCCTACTTTACAGAGGCGGTCGAGCTCGTCCACCGGCACGGCGGCCTGTACGTCTGCGACGAGGTCCAGACGGGCGTCGGGCGCACCGGCAGGCACTTCTTCGGCATCCAGCACTGGGGGGCCAAGCCGGACATCATCGTGATGGCCAAGGGCCTGGGCAACGGCTACCCCATCGGCGCCGTGATCACCACGCCGGAGATCGCGGCCTCGGTGAAGGGCCTGCTCCACTACAACACCTTCGGCGGCGGCCCCATGGCCATGGCCGCCGCGAACGCGGTCCTGGACGTCGTCGAGGGCTCGGACCTGGCCGACAACGCCGAGCGCGTGGGCGCGCGGCTCATGGCGGGCCTCGAGGATGCGGCCGCCAAGTCGGACAAGATCGGCCAGGTGCGCGGCATGGGCCTCATGATCGGCGTCGAGCTGGTCAAGGACAAGAAGACCAAGGAGCCCGCGCCCGAGCTCGCCCTGGCGGTCGTCGACCGCATGAAGGACCACGGCGTGCTCGTCGGCAAGGGGGGGCTCGAGGGCAGCACGGTGCGCATCAAGCCCCCTCTCTGCCTCACCGCGGCCGACGCGGACCGCGTGGCGGAGGTCTTCGCGCGATCTCTCCAGGAAGCCTCATGAGAGCGGGCGGAGGCGGTGTGCTAGAATCTTGACCATGGGAGACCGCAGCCGAAAGGCCATCGCGCTCGCCGAAAAGTACGGCGCGCACAACTACCACCCGCTTCCGGTGGTCATCACGCGCGCCAAAGGCCCCTTCGTCTGGGACGCCGAGGGCAAACGCTTCTACGACTTCCTCGCGGCCTACTCCGCCCTGAACCAGGGACACAACCATCCCCGAATCGTGGCCGCGGCCAGGAAGCAGCTCGGAAAGGTCGCCCTGACCTCGCGGGCCTTCCACAACGAGCTCCTGGGCCCCTTCTTGGAGCGTCTCTGCGCGCTCACGGGCCAGGACCGCGCCCTGCTCATGAACTCGGGAACCGAGGCCGTGGAGACCGCCATCAAGGCCATGCGCCTCTGGGGCTACCAACGAAAGGGCGTCGGCGAGGACCAGGCGGAGATACTGGTCTGCGCGAACAATTTCCACGGCCGCACCACGACCATCGTGGGTTTCTCCTCGGATCCGGCCTCGTCGACGGGCTTCGGCCCCGCCACGCCGGGCTTCCGCGTCATCGCCTACGGCGACGCGGACGCCCTCAAGAGCGCCATCGGACGCAACACCGTCGGCTTCCTCTTCGAGCCCATCCAGGGAGAGGCCGGCGTGGTGATCCCGCCCAAGGGCTACCTGAAGGCCGTGCGCCGCTTCTGCTCGATGTACAACGTCCTCATGTGCGCCGACGAGATCCAGACGGGGCTGGGCCGCACGGGCAGGATGTTCGCGTGCGACCACGAGGGCGTCAAGCCCGACCTTCTCGTCCTCGGCAAGGCCCTTTCCGGAGGCCTGTATCCCATCTCCGCCCTGGTCGGGGAGGAAGAGGTGATGTCGCTCTTCACCCCCGGGACCCACGGCTCGACCTTCGGGGGCAACCCCTTGGCCTGCGCCATCGGCCTGGCCGCCCTGGACGTCATTCGCGGCGAGGACCTGGCGCGCAAGTCCGCCAAGGTCGGAGCCGTCCTGCTCGCGCGGCTCAAAACCCTGCATCATCCCGCGCTCAAGGAGGCCCGCGGCCGAGGCCTCATGCTCGCCCTCGAATTCACCAGCCGCGTGCGCCCCCTCGTCGAGGACCTCATGCGCCGCGGCCTGCTCGCCAAGGACACCCACGAGAACACCATCCGCCTGGCGCCCCCGCTGGTGATTTCCGAGCCCCAAGCCGAGGCGGCCTTCCGCCTCATCCGCGACGCCGTCGCCGCCTTCAAGGGATGAGCGACGAGACGCTTCTCGAGATCGGCCCGCTGACGAAGTCCTTCGGCGGCAGCGTGGTCCTGCGCGACGTGAGCCTCTTCGTGCGCAAGGGCGAGTTCATGACCTTACTGGGGCCATCGGGCTGCGGCAAGACCACCACCCTGCGCATCATCGCCGGCTTCGAGGCGCCCGACTCGGGCCGCGTAAAACTCAGCGGCTTTGACGTGACCGACCAACCGCCCTATGAGAGAGACGTCCACACCGTCTTCCAGCACTACGCCCTCTTTCCTCACCTGGACGTAGCCGAAAACGTCGCCTTCGGCCTGCGCCTGCGCAAAGCGCCCGAGGCAGAGATCGCCCGTCGCACGGCCGAGGCCCTGCAGCTCGTAAAGCTATCCGGCTTCGAAGGCCGGCGCACCGCCTCCCTCTCCGGAGGACAGATGCAGCGAGTGGCCCTGGCCCGCGCCATCGTGGGCCGCCCCGCCCTGCTCCTGCTCGACGAGCCGCTGGGCGCCTTGGACCTCAAGCTGCGCAAGTCGATGCAGCTGGAACTCAAGAACCTCCAGAAGCGCCTGGGAATCGCTTTCGTCTACGTCACCCACGACCAGGAGGAGGCGATGACCATGTCCGACCGAATCGCCGTCTTCAACCAGGGACGCGTGGAACAAATCGGCACGCCGGGGGAAATCTACGAATCTCCGAAAACCAGCTTCGTGGCCGACTTCATCGGCGGCGCCAACATCTTCTCGGCGAGAGTTCTGCCCGCCGCCGCGGGCCGAGCGCACCTGATGCTGGAAGACGAATTCGAGCTGGACGTCCCGCTCGACGTCGGCGAGAGGCTCCCCTTGCCGGGCAAGCGCGTCCGGGTCGCCATCCGCCCGGAACGCGTGAAAGTTTATTACAAAGACGAACTGCCTTTTGGCGCCCTGCGCCTTGCCGCGACCCTCAAGGACACCGTCTTCCTTGGCGATGCCTGCCAGATCTATTTGGAACTGTTCAAGAAATCGCCTGGGCGCATGCTGACGGCCGTAGCGGGGGGCGACCGCTACGCGGTTCACGACGACATCGGCGTACCGGTCATCGCCGCGGTTCAACCCGAGGATGTATATATTCTCGAGCCCGATGATGATGACTGACGCCACCCGCCGGGACTTCCTGAAGATCGCCGTCCTAGCGCCTCTGATGCCGGCACTGATGGCCGCCTGCCGCCGCGCCGACACGAGACGAGTCGTCAACTTCTACAACTGGTCGAACTACATCGGCAAGGACACCCTGCCGGAGTTCACCCGACGCGCCGGCGTGAGCGTGCGCTACGACCTTTTTGCCGACGAAGAGGAGATGTTCGCCAAGATCCGCGCAGGCGCGCGCGGCTATGACCTTGTCGTCATCGGCGACTATCTCATCCCGCGCTTCAAATCCCTCAACCTCATCGATGCCGTGCCCTCGGGCACGCTCAAAAATATGGGCAATCTGGCGCCCCGCTTCCGCCGCCCATCCTACGACCCCGACGAGACGACCATCCCGTATCTCTGGGGGACCACGGGCATCGCCTACAATCGCCGCAAGCTCGCCAAGCAGCCGAGCTCCTGGTGGGACCTATGGGACCCGAAGTATAAGGATCGCATCTCCATGCTCGACAACGTACGGGACTGCGTCGCGGTCGCCATGCAGCTTCTGCGCATACCCCAGACCACCCGCGATCCGGAAGATTTTCGCAAGGTCCGAGAGCTCCTCTTGAGGCAGAAACCACTGGTAAGGCAGTACTCCAGTTCCTCCTACCTCAACAGTCTCGTCGCGGGGGAAATCGATCTCGCCATGACCTGGTCCGGGGACCTCTTCCAGGCCGCGCGAGACAACCCCGATCTCGACTACGTCCTGCCCAAGGAGGGGACGTACATGTGGGTGGACTGCCTGGCCATGCTGCGAGGCTCGCGCCACCGAGAGGACACCCTACGCCTGATCGACTATCTCCTGGAACCAGAAGTCGCGGGATCGATCTCCAATTCGGTGCGCTACGCCACGCCCAACGCAAAAGCTTTCCCTCTCGTCGAAAAGGCTCTGCGCCGCGATCCGCGCGTCTACCCGACGCCGCAAACCATGGGCCAACTGCAACTACACCACATCTTGGACCCGGAGCAATCCGAAATGTGGAACCAGGTCTGGGCTGACGTGAAGGTCTCCTGATGGACCGAGCCCTGTCCTGGCTGCTGGGCGGACGCCGCCCGCTGGCCAGCCACCTCTTGCTGGCCCCGGCCGCGGCGTGGATGATCGTCTTCCTGGTCCTGCCCGCCGCGGGCTTGCTCCTGCTCTCCTTGGCCAAGAACGGCCCTTACGGCGAGATCCTGTGGACCCTGAGCCTCAACAACTACCGCCGGGCCTTCGATCCCAAGTATCTTCCCGTCCTTCTGCGCACTCTGGGCTTTGCGGGGGGGACGACCCTCCTGACCCTCCTGCTCGGCTATCCGCTGGCCTACTTCCTGAGCTTCCGCGCCGGGCGCTGGCGCAACGCCATGCTCATCGGCCTGATGGTCCCCTTCTGGACCTCGGCTCTGGTGGCTTTCTACTCGTGGATGATCATTCTAGGCAAGGAGGGCTTGCTCAACGCAGCCCTGCTGCGCTTCGGCTTCATCAGCGCGCCGATCTCAATCCTGTACACGTCGTTCTCGGTCCTGCTGGGCCTGGTGTATTTCTACCTGCCTTTCATGGTCCTGCCCCTCTACGGCTCGTTGGAAAAGATCCCGCGACAGTATGTGGAAGCGGCCTACGACCTGGGCGCCGACCGCTGGACGGCCTTTCGCAAGGTGACATTACCCCTGTCCCTTCCCGGCGTCATCGCCGGAAGCCTCCTCACCTTCGTGCCCTGCCTGGGCGACTTCCTCACCGCGGAGATCCTGGGCGGGCCGCGCTACTACCTGCTCGGAAACCTCATCTCAAACCAGTTCCTGATGGCGCAGGACTGGCCCTTTGGAGCGGCCCTGACCTGCCTTCTGTTGACCTGCCTCGTCGGCGGATTATGGCTCTACCGCCGCTGGGACGACCAGGCATGAGGCACGGCCGGCTCCTCTCTCTTTACTGCATGGCGCTCTACGCGTTCCTGTACCTGCCGCTCGGCGTGATGGCCGTTTTCTCCTTCAACGACGCGCACCGCAACGTAGTCTGGCGCGGCTTCACCTTCAAGTGGTACCAGCTCCTTTTCCACGACGCGGAGCTGCTGGGCGCCCTGCTGACATCCCTCGAGCTGGCGGCGGCCGCGGCGGCTATCGCCGCCGTCCTGGGCCTGCTCGCCTCCTATGCCCTGACCCGGCACCGCCCCTTCAAGAGTCGAGAGGGCTACGGCGCCCTGCTCGACGCGCCGCTGATGATGCCCGAGGTGGCCTTGGGAGTGGGCCTATTGAGCTTCCTCGTGCGCGCGGGCTACGAGCTGGATTTCGGCGCCCTCGCCTGCGCCCACGCCCTCATCTGCCTGCCCTACACCGTCGGGGCCGCGCGCGCGCGCCTGAAGTCCATGGGCGAGTCGCACCTGGAGGAGGCCGCCATGGACCTGGGAGCCACGGAGCTGACCGCCTTCCTGAAGGTCACCCTGCCCCTGGCCATGCCCGCCATCGTCTCCGGGTGCCTGCTGGCCTTCACGGTGAGCTTCGAGGACTTCGTGACCTCCTTCTTCCTGGCCGGAATCGGCATCGTCACCATGCCCATCAAGGTCTATTCCATGATGAAATTCGGCGTGACTCCAGAGATCAACGCCCTCTCCGTGCTCCTTCTTGTCGCCACGTTCGGTTTGCTGGCGCTCAACGCGGCCCTCGCGTCAAGCAGGCCACGTCGAGACGGATGCGGGCCTTGAGCGCGGCGAGGCTCGAGAACTTCCTCTCGGAGCGAATCCGGCAGAGGAATCCAATCTTCAGGGTGCGCCCATAGAGGTCGCCGCGAAAGCCCGGAATGTGGACCTCCACGACCAGCCGGCGACCGCCGAGCGTGGGGCGCACGCCCACGTTGCAGACGGCCGGGCGCTCGCCCAAAGTCGTGCCGGAGACCTTCACGCGCCAGACGCCGCGCGGCGGCCGCGCGCCGGGAGAGACCTTCAGATTAGCGGTGGCAAACCCCAACCGCCGACCGAGGCGGGTCCCGCGGACCACGCGGCCGCGCAGCGTCCTCACCGGGCAGGAGTCTCTTTGAGCGCGTGGTCGAGGACGGACAGAGAGGCGCTCAGCACGCGGCGAACGGCCTGCGGGGAGAGGGCGCGCGCCGCGTCCAAGGACAGCGCTTGCGCGATGTCGAAGGGACCGACTTTCTCGCGCCGCAGGCTCGAGACCGCGCCCACACAGCCCAGCTTCTCGCCCAGGACCTCGGCCAACGAGCGGACATAGGTCCCGCTCCCGCAGGAGAGCCTGTGCGTCAGTTCCGGACTCTCCCAGGCCAGGGCCTTCCAGGAGCGTATCACGCAGGTACGCGGCTTGACCGGAACGGGGATGCCGGCGCGGGCGTAGGCGTAGAGGGCTTTGCCCCGATGCTTGACCGCGGAGTAGGCCGGGGCCGGGGCCGAGACCTCGCCCTCCAGGGCAGCGAGCGCCCGCGTCAGGTCCGCCAGGCTCAGCGGCGGCACGGGGAAGACGGCTTGCACCTTGCCGGTGACGTCGCCCGTGTCGGTCTTAACGCCCAGGCGGATAGTCCCCGAGTAGACCTTGTCGAAGCCCTGGAGCCGCGCCTGGAGGCGCGTGCAGGGGCCGACGAGAACCACGAGCAGTCCCGTGGCCAGCGGATCCAGGGTGCCCGTGTGGCCGACCTTGACGCCGCGCGCGAAGAGCTTCCTCAGAACGGCCGCCACGTCGTGAGAGGTCCAGTCGCGCGGCTTATCGACGAGCAGCATGCCCGCCGGGAGGCTCATCAAGCGCCCTTCTCCTGCTCGAGCTTATTGAGGAGCTCATCGATGCGCGACGCTTTTCGCGGGGTCTCGTCGTACTCGAAGACGATGTTCGGGACCACCTTAACGGCCACTTTTTTCTTGAGGAGCACGCGCAGATAGGGGGCGGCGCGCAGGAGGGCCTTGCCTGCCGCTTCGCGCTCCGCCTCGGAGCCCAGGATCGAGTAGTAGACCGTGGCGGTCTTGCGGTCCACGGAGAGAGAGAGGTCCGTAACGGTCAGGAAGCCCGTCAGGCCGGGGTCCTTGACCTCGCGCAGGAGCCGGGTGATGAGTTCCTTGTAGAGTTCCTTGAGGCGATCGTTGCGCGAGTACATGTCAGCCTCCGCGGCTAGCGCGGCGACTGGCTCAAGCGTCGCGTGCGCGATTCTTTGACGTAGAACTCGAGAATGTCTCCTACCTTGAAGTCGTCAAAGCCTTCGATGCCGATGCCGCACTCCTGGCCCTTTTCGACTTCCTTGACGTCGTCCTTGAAGCGCTTGAGCGTGGTGATCTTGCCCTCGTACACCGTCGCGCCGTCGCGCACGACGCGGATGAAGCCGCCGCGCGCGATCTTGCCGTCGCGGACGGCGGCCCCTGCGACCATGCCGCTGCGGATCGCGAAGAGTTGCTTGACCTCGCCCTTGCCGACGACGATGTCCACGATCTCCGGAGCGAGCAATCCCTCGAGGGCCGCCTTGACGTCCTCGATGAGGTCATAGATGACTTCGTACTTGCGGATCTCGACGCCGTCGCGCACCGCGACCTCTTCGGCGCGCGGCTCGACGTCCGCGTGGAACATCAGCACGACCGCGTCCGAGGCCGAGGCAAGCAAGACGTCCGATTCGCTGGCGTTGCCGATGGCGCCGTGGATGATGCGCACGCGGCACTCGCTGGTGGTAAGGTTTTCCAGAGAGTCTCGCAGGGCCTGGAGGGAACCCTGCGAGTCGGCCTTGAGCACGATGTGCAGGTCCTTGGCCTTCGACTGTCCGGCGTTGAGGGCGGAGCGCAGTCCGACGAGAGTCATGTGCTTCTGGTGGGCCATGGTCTGCTCGCGATGGATCAGGCGGCGCTTCTCGGCGATGTCACGCGCGGCCTTCTCGTTTTCGACGACGGTAAAGGCATCGCCGGCCTGCGGATTGCCCGTCAGGCCGAGAACCTCGACGGGCGTGCAGGGGGGGGCGGTCTCGATGCGCAGGCCGTGGTCGTCGACTAAGGCCTTGATCTTGCCGTACGCCAGGCCCGCGACGAATGAGTCGCCGGTATGGAGCGTGCCGGCTTGGATAAGCACGGTCGCCACGGCGCCGCGCTTGGCATCCATCTTGGCTTCCAGCACGGTGCCGTAGGCAAGGCGGTCCGGGTTGGCCTTCAGCTCGAGGATTTCCGACTGCAGGAGAAGACTCTCCAGGAGCTTGTCGAGATTGAGTTGTTTTTTGGCGGAGACGTCGACGAAAATATTCTTGCCGCCCCACTCCTCGGGCTGGAGCCCGTGGTTGGAAAGGTCCTGGCGAATCTTCTGAGGGTTGGCGCCGGGGAGGTCGATCTTGTTGACGGCAATGACGATGGGAACGCCGGCCGCCTTGGCGTGGTCGATGGCCTCGACGGTCTGCGGCATGACGCCGTCGGTGGCGGAAACGACAAGTACGACGATGTCTGTCACCTTGGCGCCGCGCGCGCGCATCGCGGTGAAGGCCTCGTGGCCGGGAGTGTCGAGGAAGACGACCTCGCCCTTGCCCACCTTCACCTTGTAGGCGCCGATATGCTGGGTGATGCCGCCGGCCTCGTCCGCGGCGACGCTGGTCTTGCGGATGGCGTCGAGAAGGCTGGTCTTGCCGTGGTCGACATGGCCCATGATGGTGACCACGGGGGGACGCGGCTTGAGCTTGGCCGGATCTTCCTGCTCGGTCTTCGTGACGGCCAACTCCTCTTCTTTATACATCGCGACGACTTCCAGCTCGAAGCCGAAGTCGGAGGCGACGACCTGCGCGGCTTCCGTCTCGAGGCGCTGGTTGATGGTGGCGAATATTCCCAGCGACATCAGTTTCTTGATGACGTCGTTGGTCTTGACTTCCATCTTCTCGGAAAGCTCACGCACCGTGATCATCGAGGAGACCTGTATCTTCTTAAGTACCGGCTTGGCGCCCTCGACAGGCTTGGAGACCGCCGGCGCTGCGGGCGGAACCGGGCGATGCGCGGCGGACGGGCGCGTCACCTGGCGGTGCGGGCCTCCCCGGTAGCCGGGCTGGCCTGGACGCGGCGCCGGTCTCGGAGGGACGAACGTCGGCGGGCGCGTGGTGATGGCGCCCGGGCGGAGGATGACCGGCTTCTGCGGGACCGGCGCCATGCCGGGTTTGGCGCCGGGTTGGGATGGCTTCGGCGCGGGCATGCCCGGGACCGATGGCTTCGCAGCGGCCGGCGCGGCGGAGCCGGGCGCGGAGGTCGCAACGGCGGGACACGCCTGGACTTGTCCGGGGACGGCCCGCGGCGGCAGGGCCGGGGTGCCGGGGACCGGCGGCTTGGCAACGAGAGCGGGAAGCACGCCTGCTGCGGCGGGAGCGGCCGGGGTCGGCGGTGGTGCGGCGTGGGCCATGGGCGCCGACGACGCCGGAGGCACGAGAGGCTTCGGCAGGCAAGCTCCGGCAGCCAGACGCGTGACGGACGGGGTGGAGGTGGAAACCTTGCGCCTCTTGAAGAGGTCAAAAGCGGAGACCAGTCGCGAACTCTCCGGAGCGATCGAGCCTTCCTCGGCCTTGCTGCGGACCTCCGCCTCGGCCTTGAAGACTCCCTCGACCTCGGGCTTGCCGCTGTTCTTCGAGGAGCGCTTGGCCTTGACGGAGGAGGCGGCTTTCTTGACGACAGCCTTCTTCGGCTTCTCGAGCGCCTCCTCAGGCTTCTTGGCCGCAGTCTTCTTGGTCGTCTTCTTATTCATGATTCAAGGTCCTAGGACATGATAGCATTTCAGCATTCAGGCCCGCTGCGTCTGCGCAGCGGGCTGCGCCGGGTCCGGGGCCTTGGCGAGAGCGTCCTGGGCCGAAGCGATGATCTTGGCGGCGGTCTTCTCTCCGATGCCCGATAAAGCCGTGAGGTCCGCCGCGCTGCAGGCGGCCAGACGCGCCACATCGGTGATGCCGGCCTTGACAAGGGTGTCCACCGTCTTGGGGCCCAAGCCCTCCAGGGCGGAAAGGATCTTGGCGGCCGACTTGTCGGCCGTGTCGCTCTCCGTCTTCTTCTGGTCCTCCGATTTCACCTCGAGGGTCCAGCCGGTGAGCTTCTGAGCCAGGCGCACGTTCTGCCCATCCTTGCCGATAGCCAGGGCCAATTGCTCCTCAGCCACCAGGATCTCGGCCACGCGGTTCTCCGCGTCCACGATGCGCACGGAGGAGACCTTGGCCGGAGCCAAGGCGTTGGCAAGAGCGTTCTCCGCGTCGTCGGCTCCGGGGATGAGGTCGATGCGCTCGCCGGCCACCTCGTTCATGATGGAGCGGATGCGCGAGCCGCGCAGGCCCACGCACGCGCCGATGGCGTCCACCTTTGGGTCGTTGGATCGGACGATCACCTTGGCGCGGAAGCCGGGGTCGCGCACGATGCGCACGACCTCGACGGTCTTGTCGGCGATCTCGGGAATCTCCATCTCCATGAGACGCTGGAGGAATAGGTCCGAGGCGCGCGAGAGCACGACGGCCGGGCCGCGCTGAGCCTTGTCGACGCGAAGGATCACCGCGCGCACGTTCGAGCCGATACCGTAGCGCTCGCGGCGGATCTGCTCCCGGAGAGGGAGGATGCCCTCGGTCTTGCCGAGGTCCACGATGATGTTACGGTCGAGGAATCGGTGCACGGAGCCCGAGACGATCTCGCCCTCCTTGGGCTTGAACTCCTCGTAGAGTTTGTCTCGCTCGACCTCGCGTACGCGTTGGGTCAAGACTTGCTTGGCGGTCTGGGCGGCGATGCGGGCGAAGTCTGAGGCGGGGGCCTGATAGGCGACCTCATCGCCGATCTTGGCGTCCTTCTTGTACTTCTGAGCCTCGGCCTGCGTCAGTTCGAGTTCGGGCTCGGTCACGGTCTCGACCACCTTCTTGACCACGACGGCCGAGAAGGCGCCGGTCTCGCGATCGATGACCGCGCGGATGTCGGCGTTTTTGCCCACGTGCTTGCGCAGCGAGGACACCACCGCGCCTTCGATCATGAACAGGATCTCCGACACCGGAATGTTCTTCTCCCGGGCGATCTGCTCCAATGCCGTCATCAGTTCGGACTTGGCCATATGCTCACTCCTCTCCAAGATCGATCGCGGCAGAGTCGTCGAGCCTCAGTTCATCGATGTTGCGCCGGTCGAACTGCTTGAGGATCTTGCCGATCTGCACGGCGACCTTGCCTTCGGCAAGGCCTCTGAGCGTCCCGGAGAACTTCCGCTGCCCGTTCTCGGCGAGCTTAAGGCGGATCTTCACCGGCTTGCCCGAAAAACGCTCAAAATCACCTTCCTTCTTGATCACCCGGTCGAGGCCCGGGGAAGACACTTCGAGGACATACGATTGCTCGATGCTCCCCTTCTCGTCGATGAAGGCTCCTACTCTCTCGGAGAGATAGGCGCAGTCGTCGAGCGTGATGCCGCCCCCCTTGTCCAGAAAAAGACGCAGGACCCAGCGGTGTCCTTCCCGCCTCCAGTTCATGTCGACGAGTTCCGCGCCCTCCTGCTCCAGGAGGGGGGTCAGAAGGGTCTCGATCTCTTTGGCATCCATGTTCATCTCAATAAAAAAAGTGGCCAGCACCGAAAGCCACTTTCAACGCGCGTCCCGCAACGGACGAACTGATATTATTATAGCATGTATTGGGGAGCGGCTGTCGGATCTTCTTCCCTAGAGAGCGGGGACGGCGAGCAGGGCGCCGAGGAGATCGGAGGCTTCGTCGAGCTTCCAGCGCTCGAAAGAAGCGACGCCGCGGCGCTTGTACTCGACCTCGCCTGCGTCCAGGGTCTTTTTGGAGAGCACGAGACGGTGGGGGATTCCGATCAGATCGATGTCCTTGAACTTGACGCCGGGCTTGCCGTCCCGGTCGTCCTCGAGGACCTCTATGCCGGCCGACTCCAAAGAGGCGACCAGGGAGTCGGCGGCAGGGCGCACGCGCGCGTCATCGGCCTCGTCGAGCACGACCAGCGCGACGTGGAACGGAGAGATCGCCGGCGGCCACAGGATGCCGTCTTTGTCGTGGCCCTGCTCGATGGCCGCCGCGACCACGCGCGAGACGCCGATGCCGTAGCAGCCCATCACCATGACCCGCGACTTCTGGCGCTCATCGAGGTACTCGGCCTTGAGGACGGCGGAGTACTTCGTCCCCAGCTTGAAAGTGTGTCCGACCTCGATGCCTTTATAGAAAACGGTCCGGGAACCGCAACGAGGGCATGGATCCTCGGGGGTGGCGCAGCGCAGATCGAAATATCCCTTGAGAGCGGGAAGATCGCGGGAGATGTTGAAATGATCGACGTGCAGACCGTCTTGATTAGCGCCGGTGATTCCGTTCAAGACGGACTTGGCGGCAAAATCGGCGTAGACGGGCGCGTCCGGATGCCCTTGCGGCCCCCCATAGCCGACCTTGCAGCCCATGACCTGCCGGTACTGGGCCTCGTTGGCGCGCTGGAGGGCGGGAGAGCCCACGGCCGCGGCGAGCTTCGCCTCGTGGATCTCGTGGTCGCCGCGCATGAGCGCGATGACGGGCTTGTGCCCGTTGATCATGTAGAGCTGCGTTTTGAGGAAGTCGGTCAGGGGACGAGAGACGAGCTTGGCCACCTCGGCCACGGAGGTCTTATCCTGCGTTTCAAACTTGGTCACGGACTTAAATGACGACGCTTCAGGCGCGGCGTAATGGTCCTTCACCTCTGCGCGCTCGAGGTTGGCGCCGTAGTCGCACTTCGAACAGGAGACAATGGTCTCCTCGCCGGTCTCGGCTAGGACCATGAACTCGTGCGAGGTTGAGCCTCCGATGGCCCCGGACTGCGCCTCGACGGGCTTGAACTTCAGGCCGCAGCGCACGAAGATCTTTCGATAGGCCTCGTAGATCTTTTGATAATGCAAGGAAGCGTCTGCCTCGTCGGCGTGGAACGAATAGGCGTCCTTCATCAGGAATTCGCGCGCGCGCATCACGCCGAAGCGGGGGCGGATCTCGTCGCGGAACTTGAGCCCGAACTGGTAGAGCATCGTCGGCAACTGCCGCCAGGAACGGACCTCGCGGCGCACGAGATCGGTGACAACCTCCTCGGCGGTCGGCGCGAAGCAGAACTCCGCGTCCTTTCGGTCCTTCAGGCGCAGGAGCTCCTTGCCATAGACGTCCCAGCGGCCCGTCTCCTTCCAGAGGGACTTCGGTTGTATGACCGGCAGCAATATCTCCTGCCCTCCGACGGCGTCCATCTCCTCGCGCACGATGCGCTCGACTTTCCGAAGAACCCTAAGGCCCAGGGGCAGCCAATCGTAGATGCCCGAGGCGACCTTGCGGATCATCCCCGCGCGCTGCATGAGCCGGGCGGACACGTTGTCCGCGTCTGAAGGAGCCTCGCGAAGGGTGGGGAGAAGGTAGCGGGAGAGTTTCATTTTTTAGTCTCGACGGGGACGGTCTTGGCTGCTTTGGCGGCGCGGTCGGCGCGCAGGCGCAGGACGTCGTTATATGTGGCAAAGACAAGCAACGATAGGAGGAAGGCCAGGCCCACGGTGTTTGCCTTCTCCATGGACTCGGGCGAGGGACGGCGACCGCGGATGCCCTCCCAGAAGTAGAACGCGCCGTGCCCGCCGTCGAGGAGCGGCAGGGGCAGGAGGTTGAAGAATCCGATGGCCACCGAGATAAAGCCGATAAGGAAAAGGAAGTCCTCCCAACCCGCCCGTGCCGCGCGCGAGACCATCTGGAAGATGCCGACGGGACCGGCCAGGTCGGGACGTTCGCGCTTCCATATCTTGCCCGCGATGGTCGTCACGGTCTGCTTGCTCTGCATCCAGCACAGACGCGCCGATTCGTACATCGCTATGAAGGGGCCGACGGGGCGGTACTCGGCCTTGGGCATGATCCCGATCACGCCCTGCCGGCCGGAGTCGTCCATGCGCGGGGTGACCTTCACCTCGAGGGTCTTGTCCTTGCGACTGAGGCCGAGGGAGACTTCCTTGCCGGCGGATCGGTGGATGGAACTGGCCAGATCATCCCAGCCGGTCACGACGCGCCCATCGAACGAGAGGATGCGGTCGCCGACCTCGATGCCGACCTTGTCCGCGGGAAGGCCCATCATCATGTTGCCGATGACCGCCTCCTTGGACGGCTCCGGAAGACCCTTGGCCCAAATGAGGCCGGTGTAGAGGGCGAAGGCCAGGACGTAGTTCATGGCCGGACCCGCGTAGACGATGATGAGCCGTCGGCTCCACGATTGCCCGAAGTACTCGTCGGCCTGCGGCGCGACGCCGTTGGCTTGCGTCGGGTCCTCGCCGGCGGGCTTGACGAAGCCGCCGAAGGGGATGGCGCAAAGCGCGAAGCGCGTCCCCTCGCGGCCTGTGAAGCCCAGCAGTTCGGGGCCGAAACCGAAGGCGAACTTCTCTACGCGCACGCCCAGCTTGCGGCAGGCCAGGTAGTGACCGTACTCATGGAGGAAGATGACCAGCCCCAGGGCGAAAGCGTTGGCGGAGATCGTGTACAGCCAGGACAGGACCATGCTCATCGGCAGGACTCCTCGGCCTTGGCTCTCGCCCAGGCGTCGATTTCGACGATCTCTTGGAAGCCCGGAAGGCCTCCGCTGACTTGATGCGCCGCCATAGTCTTCTCGACTACGCGCGGTATGTCGGTGAACTTGATGCGGCCGCCGAGAAAGGCCGACACCGCGATCTCGTCGGCGGCGTTGAGGACGGCGGGCATGCCTCCTCCCTTCTGCGCCGCCTCGCGGGCGAGCTCCAGGCACGGTGATCGGCTGAAGTCGGGCGCGCGGAACTCAAGAGTGCCGGCCTTGACCAGGTCGAGGGGCTCGATGACGCGTTCGGCTCGCTCGGGGAAGGTCATAGCGTACTGGATGGGGAGTTTCATGTCCGGCACGCCCATCTGCGCCAGGACGGAGCCGTCGGAGAACTCGACGCCCGAATGGAAGATGGACTGCGGGTGGATGACGATCTCGATCTGCTCGCGCTTGAGGCCGAACAGGTTCATGATCTCTATGAGTTCGAAGCCCTTGTTCATCAGGGTCGCGCAGTCGATAGTGATCTTGCGTCCCATCTTCCAGGTCGGGTGCTTGAGCGCCTGCTCCGGCGTCACGTTCGACAGATCGCCTTTATACTTGGCGAAGGCCCCGCCCGAGGCGGTGAGGAAGACGCGGCGGATCGTTTTCAGGGGAACGACCGCTCGAGGATCGGGGCTCAAACCTTGCACGCACTGGAAGATGGCCGATGGCTCGGAGTCCACGGGCACGATGCGCGCTCCCCAGCGCGCGGCCTCGCGCATGAACTGCGCGCCGGCCATGACCATGGGCTCCTTGTTGGCCAGGGCGATGATCTTGCCCGCGCGGATGGCGGCCAGGAGCGGCGCGAATCCCACTCCGCCGACGAGAGAAGTCAGGACGACGTCGACATCGGGATGCGAGGCCATGTCGCACAGCCCCTCGACTCCCGGCGCCAGGCGCCGGGTCCGGCCGTCGAGGCGGCGCTTCAACTCGTCCGAGGCCTTCGGCTCGAACATCGACACGGCCTTGGCTGCGAATTCCGCGGCCTGCCGGGCCACGAGCGCGGAGTTGGAGTGCGCCGCCAGGCCGAAGACCGAGAGCTTGCCCGGCATCTCGCGGATGACGTTTAAGGCGTTGATGCCGATCGATCCTGTCGAGCCGAGAATAGCGACCTTCTTCATCGCAAGCTCAGAACGTAATAGACGGCGGGCGCGCAGAAAATGTACGAGTCAAACCGGTCGAACACGCCGCCGTGGCCGGGGAGGAGCGCGCCGGAATCCTTGACCCCGGCGTCGCGCTTGACCATGGACTCGGCCAGGTCTGAGAGTTGCCCCGTCACCCCTATGACGGCGCCGATGAGCGCCGCGTGGAGGGGGGATGCGTCCTGAAGCATGGAGCGCTGGACAAGCAGGCAGACCGCTACCGCCGCGACGAAGCCCGCGGCCGCCCCCTCCCAGGTCTTCTTGGGCGAAAGGACGTCCGCCAGGGGCCGGCGTCCCACCAAGCGGCCGACCGCGTAGGCGGACGTATCCATGCACCAGACCGAGACCAGGGTCATAAAGACGAAAGCTTCCCCGTGAGGACGGAGGTCCCGAATGAGCGCCAGATGCGCGGGCATCCAGCCTGCGAACAACCCTCCGAAGACGCTCAGCGCGGCGCGGTCCATGGAATGAACGCCCGAGGCCATCTCGACGAGGGTGACCAGGGCGATGCCGGCGGTGAGCACGAGCCCCACGGGCCCGTCGAAGGCCGCGCACGCCGCCATCGCGCAGCCGAAGAGGATGGTCGTGATGGGCAGAACCGGACGGCCGCCGAGGCGAAGGATGAGGGCGTACTCGTAGCAACACAGCGCGGAGATCCCGGTCGTGAACACTCCGAAGGCCACCCCCCCGGCGTGCACGAGCCAGACCAGCAGGGGGATGCCGACAAGCGCCGTCATGATGCGCGGGAGCAGCATCTTTTTATTTTACTAAATCAGTTGAGGTTCCCGACGTTTTCAGTCCTCAGCTTCAGGCGAGCCGCGGCCTCGCATTGACGGCGGTCGGCGCTGATGAAAAGATCGCACAAAGACTCGATCGCCGAAGCCACCTGGATCGCGTCCAAGGTCCGCAGGGGAGCATGCTCCAGACAGGAAACCGTCCGATGAACGACGGAGGGCGTGAGATCAACGATCATCGCCTGCTCAAGATCGGCCGCGAAGTCTCGTTTGAGCCGGCGGTAGCGCGCCGCTGACAATTTTCCCTCGCGCCGAAGGCGATTGAACGCCTACACGAGTGCCGGAACGCACAAAACGCTGAGGACGATCTCATCGGCGTCCCGGCAGCGGCTAAGCACCTGCTCCGTGCCCGGCTCGCAAACATACCGCTTCGCCAGAGCGGACGAATCGAGGAGAATGCGCATCAGCGGCCGTCCTCGCGGTCGGCGAGGACGGCGTGACTCAAAGACGCCCCCGTAAGAGTCAAGGGTCGGGCCGTCCGCCAGCGCTCGAGGGAATGCTTGCGGATCGGCGCCAGAATGGCGACAGGCTTGCCATGACGATAGATCTCTATCGATTCTCCGTCTTCGACGGCGTCGAAATACTTTTTCGCCTGGTTACGGAACTCGCTGAACGTCGCGGATCTCATGGCCCCTCCTGCTTCCGTGCGATATGTCATAGTAATGTGCATTTCGATGTATGTCAATGCCGTCATCCCCCGCGCTCAGGACTTGGCTGACAGCCCGCCGAAACGGCGGTCGCGCTTGGCGAAGTTTTCGAGCGCCGCTTCCAGATGTTCTCTGCGGAAGTCGGGCCAGAGCACGGGGGTGACGAAGATTTCGGCATAGGCGGCCTGCCAAAGAAGGAAGTTGGACAGGCGCATCTCGCCGGACGTGCGGATCAGGAGGTCGAGCTCCGGGAGGCCGGTCGTATACAGATTGCGGCCGATGGACTCTTCGTCGATTTTCACGGCGCCGGCGGAAAGAGCCTTATTGACCGCGTCGACGATCTCCTGCCTGCCGCCGTAATTTAAGGCGAGCGTGAGCCTCAAACCAGCGTTGCCCTTCAATCGTTCGATGGCGGAGTCCAGCGCGCTGCGAACGCTCTTTGGAAGCGCATCCAGACGCCCGATGGCGCCGAGGCGGACTCCTCTCTTGTCGAGTTCCAAGGCCTCCTTCTTCAAAGCCCAGGAGAGAAGCTTCATCAACTCCCCGACCTCCGAAGCGGGGCGAAGCCAGTTCTCCGCCGAGAAGGAGTAGAGGGTGAGGGCCTCGATGCCGAGTTCCCCTGCGGCGCGGACGATGGCGCGGACGCAATCCACGCCTGCCCTATGACCCGCCGCTCGCGGCAGTCCCCGAGCGGCCGCCCAGCGGCCGTTGCCGTCCATGATGACGGCGACGTGGCGTGGGCGACGCGCTGGGTCGTGCGGCACTAGATGGTGAGGACTTCTTTCTCCTTCGCGCAGACCTGGCCATCGATCTGGCCGGTGAAGGAGTCGGTCATCTTCTGGATGCGGCTCTCGAGGCCTCGAAGGTCGTCTTCGGTGATCTCCTTGGCCTGGAAGGACTTCTTGACCTTGTTGAGGGCGTCCTGGCGGTCGTTGCGCACGCCGACGCGGAACTCCTCTCCGAGTTTCTTGAGGACTTTGACGAGGTCCTTGCGGCGATCCTCCGTCATCATGGGCAGGTTGATGCGGAGCATCTTGCCGTCGCTTTGGGGCATGGCGCCGACGTCGGCCTTCTGGAGGGCTTTCTCGATGTCGATGAGGGTGGTGGGATCCCAGGGGCGGATCTCCAGGGTGCGCGCCTCGGGGACCGAGACGGCGGCTACCTGCTTGAGGGGCACGAGCGTCCCGTAAGCCTCGACCTTGATGCCTTCGAGCATCACGGGGTTGGCGCGCCCGGTGCGCATGACGGACAGGTCCTTGGCCATGCGGCTGAGGCGCTCCTTCATGGCCTCTTCCATCCTAGAGATCACGGCGTTGACGGCGTCGTTGACGGGCATGGTCTCACTCCGTGGTGATCAGTGTTCCGACCTTCTGGCCTGCGACCGCGCGGGCGATATTGCCCTTCACGGCCAGATCGAAAACGACGACGGGCAAGCGGTTCTCCATGCACAACGTGAGCGCGGTCGCGTCCATGACCTTGAGGCGGCGCTGGATGCTGTCCATGAAGGTGAGGAGATCGAACTTGACGGCCTTCTTGTCCTTCTTGGGGTCGGCGGTGTAGACGCCGTCCACCTTGGTGGCTTTGAGCAGGATCTCGGCCTCGATCTCGACGGCGCGCAGGGCGGCCGCGGTGTCCGTCGTGAAGTAGGGGTTGCCGGTACCGCCCGCGAAGATCACGACTCGCCCCTTCTCGAGGTGGCGGATGGCGCGGCGGCGAATGTAGGACTCGGCGAGCTTGTTGATCTCCACGGCGGTTTGGACCCGCGTCGGCACGCCCAGCTTCTCGAGCGCGTCCTGGAGGGCCAGGGCGTTAATGAGAGTGGCCAGCATGCCCATGTAGTCGGCCGTGACCCGGCCGATGGCCTCGCCTCTGTCCTTCTCGCCGCGCCAGATGTTGCCGCCGCCGACCACGATGCCCAGATGCACTCCGGTGTCGACGGCAAGCTTGACCTCGGAGACGATCGACGACAAGGCCTCTGGACGGATGCCGTGGGAACTCTCTCCGCACAGCGACTCACCTGAAAGCTTGAGGAGGACCCTCGAGTATTTCTTGCTTGAGAACTTCTTGGCCGAGGGCATCCTCGAGGATCTACTCGCCCAACTGGTAGCGCACGAAGCGAACGACCTTGACCTCGCCGCCGAGCTTAGCTCCGGTCGCCTTGATGATCTCGCGCACGGGCGTCTTGTTGTCCCGCACGCAGACCTGATCGAGAAGCACCCACTGCTGGTAGAAGAGCTTGTTGATCTTGCCCTCGATGATCTTCGGGATGGAGGCCTCGGGCTTGCCTTCCTTGCGAAGGATCTCGGCGTGGATTTCCTTCTCCTTCTCGATGTCCGCAGCGGGGACTTCATCTCGGTTCAGATACTTCGGAGAGAAGCCGACGATCTGGAGGAGGAGCTCCTTGGCTAGCTCCGCGCACTCAGGGGACTTCGCCGCCGCCTCGCTCACGGCTGAGATCTCGATCAAAGCGCCCTTCTTGGCCGGCGCCGACGGGTCGGGCTGGTGGGCGTAGCCCGCGATGAGGCCGGGACCCTTGAGCTCGAAGCGGTCGCAGCGGCGCAGATTCATGTTCTCGCCGAGCTTGCCCACGAGCGGCTTGACGAATTCCTCGTTGGCGGCCTCGACGCTCTTCAGAGCGCCGGCGCAGGCCTTGCCGCAGACCGTCTTGGCCATGGCCTGGAAGTCCTCGCCCTTGGCCACGAAATCGGTCTCGCAGTTGATCTCGACGATCGCGCCGGCCGGGCCGTCTATCTTGAAGGCCACCGCGCCTTCCTTCGTAACCCGGGCGGACTTCTTGGCCGCGTCGGCCATGCCCTTCTTTCGGAGAATGGTCAAGGCCTCGTCGTAGACTCCCTTGGCTTCGTCAAGCGCGCGCTTGCAGTCCATCATGCCCGCGCCCGTCTTCTCGCGGAGGTCCTTGATCATCTGGGTGGAGTCGACGGTCGGCATGATGGTCAAGCCCCCTGCTGGGTCGTCTCTTCGACGGGGGCGTAGACCACGTCGGCGGTCTGCTCGATTTCGGCGGTCTCGGCGGCGGCGTCTGAGAGCATCTGGGCCTCGGCGCCGGCGACGGACTGCGCGTTGAGCGCCGCCTCGTAGGCGAGCTTGCCCTCGAGCACGGCGTCGGCGACCAGGCCGCAGAACAGCTTGATCGAGCGGGCGGCGTCGTCGTTGCCCGGAATCGGATGGTCGATGAGGTCCGGGTCGCAGTCGGTGTCGCAGACGGCGACGATCGGGATGCCGAGCTTGCGGGCCTCCTGCACGGCCAGGTCCTCCTCGACGGGGTCCACGACGAACATGACGTCCGGGAGCTTGTCGAGCCCGCGCATGCCGGAGAGGTTCTTCTTGAGCTTGCTCATCTCCTTGTTGAGTCGGGAGACCTCCTTCTTGGGCAGGACGGCGAAGATGCCGTCGCTCTGCCACTTCTCGAGCTCCTCGAGACGCTTGACCGACTTACGCAACGTCGCGAAATTCGTGAGCGTGCCTCCCAGCCATTTCTCGCAGACGTAGGAGGCGCCGCAACGCTCGGCCTCTGCCTTGAGGAGATCCTGAGCCTGCTTCTTCGTGCCGACGAAAAGGTAGCGCTTGCCCAAGGCGGCCTGGTCGCGCACCCACTGGCCGACCTTCTTAAGCTCCTTGACGGTCTTCTGGAGATCAATGATGTGGATGCCATTGCGCTCTCCGAAGATGAAGCGAGCCATTTTCGGATTCCAACGACGGGTCTGGTGGCCGAAGTGCACTCCGGCTTCCAGCATGGCTTTCATCGAGACGTTGATCATGAGCGGATTTCTATCCTCCGAGATGTAAGAACTTGTTGACTATATCAAATTCCCGGCCGAGAAGCTATGCCGCCGTCGAAAATATCACGACGCAACGGCGATGCCTTGGCGGCGGGATCGGGCAGCGTCAGGGCGTACTCGCGCCACGCCGGCTCCAGGGCGAGCATGCGGCGAAGCCCCTCGTCCACGCCCACGGGCTGGACGGCGAGCGCGGCGCGGACCTTGTCCGTGCGCAAGATGCTCGCCTTCGGGCGCGGGATGGTCGAGCCCAGGCGGACGGCGGGCACGGCCTCGATGAGGCGCGCGTCGAGCCCGAAGGCTCTCGCCGCGCGGACGGCGAACTCGTGCCGCCCGATCTCCTCGGCGCCGACCACGTGGAAGATCCCCTCGGCCCCGGTGTCGGCCAGCGCGACCGTGATCTCGGCCAAGTTCTCCACATAGGTGGGGTTGTAGCGAAGGTCGGAGGCCACGCGCATGGTCTTGCCCTCGGAAAGGCGGCTCTTGACCTGTAGCACGAAGTTCTTGGGCTCCCACTGCCAACCGTAGGCGCCCGAGGCCCGCAGGACTAGGTTGCGGCCGTCGTAGGCCAGCACGCCGGCCTCGGCGGCGACCTTCTGCCGGCCGTATTCGTTGAGGGGGGAGGGGGCGTCTTCCTCAGTATAGATGCCTTTGACGCCGTCGAAGACATAATCGGACGAGAAGAAAATCATCCGGGCCCCGATCTCGCGGCAGGCCCGGGCCACGTTGAGCGTGCCTTCCACATTGACGCGGCGGGTCTCCTCCGGATTTAGCTCGCAGTAGTCCACATAGGGGTTGGCGGCCGGGACGGCGACGAGGGAGGGGCGGGTTTCGGCCAACATGGCCCGGACCCGGGTCTCGTCCTGCATGTCCAACTGAAGGAAGCCCCCGGAGGCATGGCAGTGATAGGTGGCGGCTGAAACCCGGTCGCCGCGGGCCTTCCAGGCGCGCAGGAGGGCATTGCCCACCAGCCCCGTGGCCCCGATGATCATGACATGATCGCCCACCTACTTATGTTAACAAATCCGGGGATCATGATATAATGAAGCATCGTCAATTTCACGCGTCGCCTTTCGGCCGTGACCGTCGCCCTGGCGGCCCTCGTTTTGCAGAGCGCCCAGGCGCAAGACCCCAGGAACGTCCCCTCCCGAGGGCCTCGTTTGGCGTTCGCCTTCCCCTCCGCCGGTACCGCCGCGGCGGGCCGTCTCAACAAGATGTTCGACGCTTCCCAGGTTCGCTCGGAGACCCTGCCGAGCGCCGTCGTGGCCGCCCCGCGCCTCTCCGAGCGTGCCCCCGCCCCGCCCGAGGCCCTACGCGACACCCGCCCGGCCGCCGCCCGCCTTCACCAGGAACTAGTGGTGCCGGTCCCTCGGGAGACCCCGGCCTACCGCCGGACCTTCAAGATCCTCCTCTCTCAGCCATTGAAGACCGACCGTTGGGATGATCTGATCCTGAAATATGCCCGCAAGTACCATCTGGACGCCCGTTTCCTCAAGTCGATCATGGCCGCGGAGTCCGAATTCGACCCCAAAGCGTTGTCTCCGGCCGGAGCCCGCGGCCTCATGCAGGTCATGCCCGTCACAGCCGAGGGGATGGGCGTGCCCTCCTGGAAGCTTCTGGACCCCAAATACGGAATCAAGGCCGGCGCCGCCTATATCCAACGGCTCTTCAAGACCGCCTGGCGCCTCTTCCATCTCCAGGGCGTGCGCTACACCGACGCGCCCCACTGGGTTATGCAGCGCGTAATAGCCGCCTATCACGCGGGCCCCAAATTCCTGACCCGGACCCGCTGGTTCTCCTCGACCCGCTCTTATGTGCGAAAAGTCGTCCTCTTCTACCATTCGAAGGTCACCGACCTTCGGCGCCCCACCGGCGTCGCGCTGGATCTGCCCTCCTTCTCGGAGGCGGTCGCCCCGTCCGGCGCCCTGAACTAATGAGCCGCGCCTCCTTGCTCGCGGCCGTCCTCCTGACCGGCTGCGCCGGCCCCCGCCCCTGCACGCGGACCCTCTGCCCCGCGCGCCTGGCCGGCTCCTACGAAGTCCGCGGCTGGAGCGGGACCCTGACCATCGCGCCCGACATGCCCCAGCCGCCCGTGCCCTCGGACTCAGAGGTCTCGGTCCGGACCGGAGAGGCCGAATTCACCCACGGCCAGGCGACGCTGAAAGCCTCCGCCGGCACGGCTTTCCGCTTCATGGTTTCCACCCGCTCAGTGGCCTCCCTCGAGGTCTCCTCGGGCTGCGTGACCGTCCTAGTCTCTTCCATGACCGCCCCCGCGTCCGTCCTTCCGGGTGCGCTCTACCTGCTGCCCGCCGCGAACCAGTAGTATTACTGGGCGACGAGGGGGGAGTTGTCGGTTCGAAAGATGAACAGAGTCTCGCAGTCCGCCTCGAGGCTCTTGCAGGAGAAGGTGTTGTAAGCGGCCATGACCCGCTCGGGATTGTCGGACAACTCCCTCGGCACGCGGGTAATCAGGTCCTTGACCGGCCAGTCCAATATCCTGGGGCTGGAACTGACGATCACCTTGCCCAGTTGATTGGCGAAGGCGTTCACGACCGCGGTGACGAGGATGTTCGTCCACTCCAGCATCATCGATTTCACCAACTCGCCGTCCAGCGTCGGGGCCGCGTTCTTCGTCACGGCGCGCGTAATCTGCTCCGCCGCGTTCTTCGACATCATCACCAGGCCGACGATCATGATCGTCTTTTTGACGGTGATCTGAACTGGAATCACCTGCATGCGATGGCCCCGGTCCGCGAGGGACAGGAACTCCGCGCTCGTGGCGGCGAGGAGCTGGGTTTTGATCGGAGTCCAGGGCGCTTTGGACATCTTGGTCATGGCCTGGGCGCAGCTTTCTCCGCTCGATATAAAAAGACGCTCGAGAGCGTCGCGCTGCTCCGCGGAAAACTCTTTGCCCTCTTTGCCCTCTTTGCCCCTCTCGCTCGCGGCGGGATACATCTTGGAGAGGGCCGCGTTGATTTCCTCCTCAGTGAAGGGTTTCGCTATGACCCCGGCGGCGCCGCCCTGGATCAACTCTTCCGTCAGCTTGGTCTGGGCCAGGGAGCTGACGATCAGCACCTTGGTTTTTGATTTATTGGACATGATGTGCCTGAGGATCTGGGTTCCTTCACCACCCGGCATCACCAGGTCGAGGAACACCAGGTCCGGCAGCAGCTTCTGGAAAGAGTCGATCGCCGGCGCGACGTCCGCGGCTTCCCCTACGACCTCCCAGCCCCGGGCCGCGACGATGTCCTTGAGCATGGTGCGGATCACAGAGGAGTCGTCGACGATGAGAACCCGGGGAGAGAACGCATGCTCTGGGCCGGCCGCGCCGCCTCCGGCCGCGGCTTGGAGCCCTTTCTTCATCGACGAACTCGTCAACGGCTTGTGGATGACGGCACAGGCCCCCTGGCGCAGAAGCTGCCGTTCCACGCCATCCCGCCCCGACTCAGTGATGACCAGGACCTTGGCCTTGGGATTCTTCGCCATGATGCTCTTCAACACGTCGATGCCTGAACCTCCGGGCATCATGATGTCGAGGGTCACGAGATCGGGCTGCTGGCGCTGGTAGGCGTCGATGGCCTCGGCGACATTCTTGGCTTCCCCGACGGACTTGATCTCGTTTTCCTCCAGCAAGTCCTTGATCACCATCCGCATCAACTCCGAGTTGTCGACGATCAAGGCGTCTTTCATAGGTGTCTCCCTTGGGTCACGCGCTCATGAGGTATTACGAGTGAGTGTATCTTCCCTGCTGATTCCCGTCAAGGTTCTCTTATCCCTCCGGCCTTGGTTTTGCTTCAATAGCTGCATGAAAAAAGCCCTCATCACCGGCATCACCGGGCAGGACGGCTCCTACCTCGCGGAATTTCTCCTGGCAAAAGGCTACGAGGTCCATGGCATCAAGCGCCGCACCTCCCTCTTCAACACCGACCGCATCGACCACCTCTTCCAGGACCCGCACGAGAAGCGCCTGCGCTTCCTCCTCCACCACGGGGACATGACGGACTCGACTAGCCTCCTGAGAGTCATGGAGAAAGTCAGGCCCGACGAGATATACAATCTCGCGGCCCAGAGCCACGTCGCCGTCAGCTTCCAAGAGCCCGAGTACACGGCGAACTCCTCGGGCCTAGGGACCCTGCGCCTACTCGAGGCCATCAGGACCCTGGGCCTCGCCAAGAAGACCCGTTTTTATCAGGCCTCCACCTCCGAGCTCTTCGGCAAGGTCCAAGAGACGCCTCAGAAGGAGACCACGCCCTTCTACCCGCGCTCGCCCTACGGCGTGGCCAAGCTCTACGCCTACTGGATCACGGTCAACTACCGTGAGGCCTACGGCCTCTACGCTTGCAACGGAATCCTCTTCAACCACGAATCTCCTCGGAGGGGGGAAACCTTCGTCACGCGCAAGATCACTCGCGGTCTGGCCCGCATCAAGCTCGATCTCGACGAGACCATCTGGCTGGGAAACCTCGACGCCAAGCGGGACTGGGGCCACGCCCACGACTTCGTGGAGATGATGTGGCTCATGCTCCAGCAGCCCGCGCCGCAGGACTACGTCGCCGCCACGGGCCGGCAGCACTCGGTCCGCGAGTTCGTCGAAACCGCCGCCGCGGAACTCGGCTTCGAGCTGGCATGGAAGGGACGGGGGCGCAACGAGCGCGGCGTGGACCGGCGCACGGGCAAGACCCTCGTGGCCCTGGACCCCCGCTACCTTCGGCCGACCGAGGTCGATACGCTCCTGGGCGACGCAGCCAAGGCCCGCCGGGAACTCGGTTGGAAGCCTCGCATCAGCTTCGACGAACTCGTGCGCGAGATGACGCGCGAGGACCTGGCCGTGGCCGAGCGCGAAGCGTTGGTCAAGAAAGCAGGCTACGCCCGCCCGCGCCGCGCCGAAGACTGAGGGCCGCCATGCGCCGGCCTCTCGAGGTCCTGGCCGTCGTCGGCACCCGTCCCGAAGCCGTCAAGGCGGCCCCCGTCGTTTGGCGTCTGAGGCGGGACCCGGGCTTCCGGGTGCGCCTGCTTTCCACGGGCCAGCACCGGGAGATCCTCGTAGGCGCGCTTGCCGCCTTCGGCCTGCGCCCCGACCGGGACCTGCGCGTCATGCGTCCCCGCCAACCTCTCAACGCCCTCTTGACCGCCGTGATCGCGGGCGTGGATGCGGATCTGGCGCTGCGCGCGCCGGACCTCCTTCTCGTCCAAGGCGATACGACGAGCGCTCTCGGCGCGGCCTTGGCCGCCTTCCATCGCGGCATCCCCGTCGCGCATCTGGAGGCGGGCCTGCGTTCCGGCAACCTCCGCTCACCCGAGCCGGAGGAGATGAACCGCATCGTGGTGGACCGCCTCTCCTGCGTGTTTCTCGCGCCCACTCCACTGGCGCGACGCCGCCTCCTCAGCGAAGGCATCGCCCCGAGCGCGATCTATGTGACGGGGAACACCGTCGTGGACGCGCTCCAAACGGTCCTCGCGCAACCGGCCGGATCGGCGCCGCGCGCGCTGGCCGGCCTGCCCGCGGGCCGTCCCTTGGCCGTCGTCCCCCTGCACCGCCGCGAGAGCCACGGGAAAGTTCTGCGCGGCCTCATCTCGGCCCTGCGCCGAGCGTCCGCGCGCCGCCCCGAAGTCCTCTGGGTTCTCCCCGCGCATCCCAACCCCGCCGCGCGCGCCCCGCTCTCGGGCCTTCCGCGCGGGCGCTTCGTCGTGACGCCGCCCCTGCCTTATCCGGACTTCCTGCGCCTGCTTGCGCGCTGCGCCTTCACAGCCACGGATTCCGGCGGCATCCAGGAAGAGGCTCCCTCGCTGGGCGTGCCTTTCCTCGTACTCAGAAATGTGACGGAGCGCCCCGAAGCGCTGGGGCGTTGGGGACGGCTGGCGGGCGTCGAGCCGCGCGCCGTCGAGGAGGCGCTGGTGCGTCTGGCCGCGCGACCTCCGCGCCCCCGCGGGCCCAATCCCTTCGGAGACGGGCGCGCAGCCGCGCGCGCGGTCGCGGCGCTTAAGCACTGGGCGGGCCGCGGCCCACGCCCCCGGGCCTTCCGCGGCTAGCTCAGGCTTCGGGGCTTTCGCCCTGCTGCTCGCTGCGCAGCTTCTCCAAGAGCTCCGCCTGCGCGCGCCAGCATGCCTGCAGGGCCGAGCGTTCCTTGTCGAACTCCCTTTCAGCCGCGGCCCGGGCATCCTCCATCTCGGCGCGCAGCTTCGCGCGCTCCTCCTCCAACATGGCCTCTCGTCTTCCGACCTCTGCCTCATAACGGATCTGAGTCTGGGCCTCGCGGTTGTGGGCGGCGGCGACCTCCAGATCGACGCGCGAGCGGACCTGGGCCAGGCGTCCCGTGAACTCGTCGGTGAACTCTTTCATGCGGGTGCGGCAGTCGGAGAGCGTCTTGCGAATCTGGCGCTCCTTCTCCGCGGCCTCCGCCTGCGCAAGACGCGACTTCTCCAGTTCGCTCTCGGCATGCTCGGCTCGGGCCTGAGCGGCGGCAAGACCTTCGGCGAATACGGCCTGGGCGCGAGTCTCGTCGACAACCTCCTTAACGTGCAGTTGTTGCAGCAGCTCGGTCATGCGGTCGCGGTAGTCGGAGAGCGTCTGCTGGAACTGGCGCTCCTTCTCCGCGGCCTCCGCCTGCGCAAGACGCGATTTCTCCAGTTCGCTCTCGGCATGCTCGGCTCGGGCCTGAGCGGCGGCAAGACCTTCGGCGAATACGGCCTGGGCGCGGGACATCTCCGCGAAGATCGCGGCCTCGACGCGCCCGGGGATCTCCTCCTCGCGCCTGCGCGCCTCTTCTCGGGCGAGGTCGGCTTCAGCCTTGAGCCGCAGCGCCGTATCTCTCTGCGCAGCGCCCTCTTCGTTTAGGCGCGCGCATTCGCGCGCCTCCTCGGCAGCGCGGCGCGACTCAGCCTCCAGGGCCTGCTCGGCGGCCTGGCGCCGCCCGGTTTCCTTCATAATGCGCGTCCGGGCCTTGTCCGCCTCCTCAGCGGCGACGCGGGCCTCGGCCTGCGCGTTCTGCAGGCTCCTCTCGAGTTCGGTCGCGGCGGCTTGGCGGGAAGCTGCGCGCGCACGCTCCTCGTCTAGCTCTGCGCGCAGGGTCTTCATCTCCGCTTGAACCTGTCGGACGCGCGCCTCCGCGTCCGTCGCAGCCTCGTCGGCGCGCTGCAGCGCGGCCTCCAAGCGGGCGCCGAGGGAGGCTGCCTGAGTGCGCTGGGCGTCGGCGGCCAACTGCATGGCGTCGAAGCGGGCCTGTAGATCGCGCGCCGCCTGATTACGCGCCAGCGACAAACGCTCCGCCTCCTCGGCGCGCGCCGCGGCCTGATCCGCGTCTAGACGCGCCTCGCGTAGCCGTGCGGCGCCGACCTCCTCAGCCTGGCGGGCAGCCTCCTCAGCCTGGCGGGCAGCCTGCACGGCGGCCTTGGCCTCTTCCGCGTCTTTGCGCGCCGCGGCCAGTTCCGCCTGGATATCTCTCAGGGAGATCGCCAGCCTCATGGCCGCGTCCTTGATCCGCTCGCGGCGATCCCGCTCGCGCAGGCGCTCGGCTTCCGCCGCCTCAACGCGGCGCCGGAGTTCCGCCGTCAAGGCCTCGGCTTCCTTGAGACGGCTCCTAAGGACTTCCGCCTCGGCGTAGACGCCGGCGGGGGGGATCACCAGGTCGGCCAGACGCCCGCTGAAGCCCGAGCCGAAGCCGGGGCCGGGGTCCTCGCCGCGCTCGCGCGCGCGCCTTCGAGAGGAGAGGATCTCTTCGACCTCTCGTTTATAGTCTTCCTTCCAGAGATGGAACTGATCCATGGGGCGTGCCGTATGAAGTATAGGAGGAGCAATGTTACAGAATCGAGTCTCCCTGGGACTTTCGTCCCAGTCCGATCCGGGCCCTTTGGCCATCCTCCCGACGCCGACCTCAAGCCAAACTACCCTCATGAAAAGCAAACGAGCCTCTCGTGACGCCTTCCTGACGGCCGTCCTTGCCGTCACAACCTTTCTCACGACCTTACTCACGGTCCGCCCGCCGAGCCGCGTTGCCGTTCTGGGCTCCGGCGCGGGATCGCGACCCTTCAAGACGCCCTCCGCCTCCGCGACGGGGGCGGTCGGCACGGCGGCCGCAGGCGAATGGCGCGACGCTCTCAACGCAGGCGCCGGCGCGGCGGCCGCAGCAGCCCCGGGGAGCGGCGCGCCGCCGCGGCGGTCACTGCCCCCCCTCGAAGATCATCGCCTCTCCTCGACCCTCGGCGTACGCTCCTCCGTCCCTTCGCGGGCGCAGGAGGAGCGTGCCCGGAAAGACTCGCGCGGCGGCGGAGGTCCGAGCACCTCCGACGCCGCCCCCGTGGGAAGAGCCTCCGCGAAGAAGGGTCTCCACTCCGTCGCTCCTCCCCGCTCCACGCCTGCGCGGCCGGATGCGTCCATTGCCGCCACGCCTCCGGATGGGAGCAAGGCCGCCCAGTCCGCCCTCTGCGCCTCGCCGCGCCCGACCCGCTCTGCGGCCGTCTTGCGCACCTCCGACGCCGCGGCGGACACCCGAGCCTCCGCAGACCTGCGCCGCCGTCCCGCGCGCGCGGCCTCCCTCTTCGCGCCCGTCTCGTTTCCGGTCCGGCAGGTCCGGCAGGGCGAGGTCAAGACGGCGCGCTTCCTGCCGCCGCGACTGTCCCTCCTTCTCGGCCCGCGCCCATTGCGCCCGCCGCCCTCCGATCTGCGCCCGCCCCTCTCTCTGGCGGGGCTGCCCGCGCGGAGGCCCGAGACCGACGCCCTCGGCTCGCCCTTGCCGCCTCCCGCGAGCAAGCTCTCCGCGCTCGAGCCCATCGACCCCGAGGTCCTGCCGGCCGACCGGCGCCGCGCCGCGCACTGGGACGGGGACTCCTGGCACGACGGCCAAGCGCGCGGTCTGACCCGAGACGGCGGCTGGGTCTGGCTCGATAAAGACGGAGAGCGCTGGTGGGGACTGGCCGCGCAGACGCCGCTGGTCCTCCATCAGAAGAGATGGTGGCTGCGCGAGCAGGGCGTGTGGCTCCTGCTCCACCAGGGCGAGCCCTGGGTCTGGCGCCGATTCCAGGATTGGGGAGAGGAGGGACTCTACCATCCCGCCACGGGAACCGAGATCGTCTACAGCGCCGACCTCTCGCGCGCGGCCGTGATCACGCCCGGCGAGGGCTCGGTCGTCTACGATATCCTCACCGGCCGCGAACTGGGCCGCATCCCCGAGGAACTCATGCCCGCGCGCCGCCGCCCGAAAGCGCCCCAGTCTCTCACCCTGCCCTGATTTGCTATCCTCGACTGATGACCGAGCATAGCGCCGGGAACGGTCTAGCCCGCGCCGCCCTCGCGGTCCTCCTCGTCTGTTGCGCCTGGCCGCGGCCGTCCCTCGCCCAGGACGAATACGGGTCCAAGGGACTCTTCCCGGTCTACGACAATGGCCGAGCGTGGATCATCTACGACAAGACCTCCCGGAAGGGCGCCGCCCGGGGCCTCATCCCCGGATCCCGCTTCCTGGTCGTGGGCAGCCGCGGTGCGGACCTCTTCTTCGTGGCCCGCACCTCCGCGACTTACGGCGGCGCCTGCCGCGAGCGCAAGCCTCTGCGCTTGCGCGCAGCGCTCCTGCGCGGATCGCGCGAGACGGTGGGCGACCCGATCATCGCCATCAGAGTCCCGGAGAGCTTCACGCTCAAGGGCTCCAACGCCCTCTACGCGCCCCTGCCGAACGCGGTCGAGGAAGACTTGTACAAGATGCTGGGCCCGGCGCTCACGGCCGCGACAGTGGAGGAGGCCAAGACCGGCTCCTTCCGGATGCGCCCCGATGACGCGGGCGCGGCCGCCTTTCTTTCCGACCCCCGGCCCGAGAAGATCCTCCTCAAGATCGACTACGCCTCGCACCCGCGCATCGCGGGCCTCACCGCGCCGACGGTGCTGGTGACCGGAGCGCAAATCTCCAATTCCTTCCGCCGCTGCCTGCGCCTGGCCGACGGGGGAAGGCTCCTTGGAGGCTGCGCCGAGATGCCCTCCGACCTGATGGCCGAAACGGCGCTGCTGCGCTTCGTCTCTTACGACCCCAGCGGGAAAGGAAGCCCTTTCCTCCTCGCCTACACCAGGCAAGCCCCTCTCTGGGGCCACGAGCGCTGGGGATTCGTCCTTCGCGCCGGGGGGACGCGCCTCTTCCTGCGCGATGCCATGGATCCCCGCTGCCGCGAAGGTTTCTAACGACGGGGGCGCAGGAGCTCCTTGAGGGACCAGCCCATCGCCACGGCCGCCAGCGCCTTCGGAGCCAGATCGAGCATGACGCCGCGCAGGACCGGGCTCATCAGTCCGATCCACAAGACCACGCTCGCCGTGGCCCAGAAGGCGGCGATGAAGGCCTTGTCGATGATGACGGGCCATTTCACGTTCGAGGGTCTGGTGAGGCGGCGCAGGCGCCGGCGATCGGCCCCGGGCAGGGAGCGAAACTCGACTCCGCCCCACAGGGCCAGACCCGTGCGGTCGACCCAGACCACGCGCCCTCGGCCGAGAATCTCCTGCCTCTCGAAGAGATGGAGACGGAAGCGCAGGTCCTGCCCCTTCTCTAGGACACCGTTGGTCTCGACCTTAAAGCCCTTGTCGGAGACGTCATGGGCCAGGGCGTGGTCGTCGATCAATCCGCCCTTGTCGTCCTGGAGGACGACATAGAACTCGTTGAGGATGCGCGTCGTTTGGCGGCGTTCGTCTTTATGCGTCATAGAGGAAGGAAGATATCGTCCTGCTTGGCCTCGGTCTTCTGGGGTGCGCCGAGGACGAGTTGGAGCAGGAACTCGCGGAAAGCGGGCAGGACCTCATCAAACTCGTCCTTCGCGGCGCGCAGGCGCGCCGTGTACATCCCGGCAGGATACGGAACGAGGACGGTCTCGGTGACGGCGACCTTGAACTCGCTGCCCACCAGGGTCCCCTCGCGGTAGCGCGTGGAGGTCACGCGCGCGGCGACGCCGTAGTGCGTCGACACGCGCACCTCGTAGAGGGCGCCCTGATCGCCGACGTCGGTCGTGGACGCGGCTGCGCGCATCTCGGCAACCGCAGCTTCATAGCCGACGAAGCCCTGGGCCGCGGCGGTGGTGAAGAAGACCGCGATGCGCGCCGACCCTCCGGGCTTGGTCCAGACCAGTCCGTTTCCGGCGCGCTGGGGCTCTCCCCATTCCAGGGTGTCGCGCCAGGAGAGGATGGCCTCGGCCTTCAGCGTCATCTGCTTCGGACGCACCAATCCCTTCATCGCGACCGGCTCGGGAGCTCCCATCTCGCGTCGGCGAGCCTCGACGACGCGCTTCCACTGGGTGGCGCCGAGAACCTGGCGCGCGGCGTGCAGGGCGCGCGCCTCCTCCTGCGCTCCGCGATCCAGGCCGCGCAGATCCGCGTCGCGAGCGACGACGGGCCGGCGCATCCACGGCGTCAGCAGATGCCCGAGGACGGAAAGGGCCCGCTCCACCGCCACTTCGAAGTCCGGCAAGCGGCCGTCCAGCGAGAGCGTTCCCAGGAAGGCGGCGGCGCCGGGCCTGAGGTCCACGGCCTCCTTGCGTCCGGAAGCGGGCGGGATATTCACGCGGTAGCGCACGCCTCGCGCCCGGAAGGAGACCGAGATCAAGGCGTAGCGTCCGGGGGGGAGGTCCAGGAAATAGACGAAGCCTCCGCCCGACAACCCCGCCACGGCCTCCTTGCCGGGCAGGGGTTCGCCGTTGGGGCCCAACTGTTCAACAACGGCGGAGTCGGCCTCGTCGCCGCTGAAGGGGATGACCGCCCCTCGCACGCGCGCACGCACGCTCAACATCCCGTGGGACACCGCCGTGGGCTCACGGGGAGGCAGACCCGCGCAGCCGCACAGAGACAGGATGACCGCAACGGTCAAGGCGCGCGTCGGCATTATGTTATTCTAGCATTCGATTTTCTATAATCCGATCTTGGATTTCTACGACTTCGAGAAGCTTGCTAAGGAGATAGTCCTCGACAATCTAAAGAACGTGGAGGCGGCCGCGGCCGTCGCTGCGGCCGCCGAGATCGTCAAGAAGATCGCAGTGACCGCCGTGACCGGCACCGGCGAGCGCCAAGATCCCCACGTCAGCGTGAGCTCTGCCTGCCGGGGGATTATGAGCGGGATGATGCTCCTCGAAAAGGACCTCCCCGCGACCGCGACGGCCGTGCTCCAGCAGATGAGCGCCGTCGCCGCCGAGACGCACCAGGACCCGGCGGAGTGCATGACCTGGGCGATGGAGGGCATGGCTGCGGTCTGCCGTCTGAGCTCCGCCACGATCCAGGACGCGGTCCGCAACGCCATCGACGAGAAGTTCATGGGAGCGGGCGAGGTCTTCGACGGCCTCCTGCGCACGAGCGGGGCCTGATTTTGAAGCTCGCGCTGGCCCAGGTCAACGCCACGGTCGGCGACTTGCGCGGCAACGCCGAACGCATCCTCTCCGCCCTGGCCGAGGGCGCTCGCCGCGGCGCTCGCCTCCTCGTCTTCCCGGAGCAGTCGCTCGGCGGCTACCCGGCTCTCGATCTTTGGGAGGAGCGGGGCTTCGCCGAGGCCAACGAGGATGCCCTGCGCGCACTCGCCAAGAAGGTCCGCGGCGCGGCCGCGCTGGTGGGCTTCGTCTCGCGCAACAAAGACCGCGTGGGCAAGCCTGCGCGCAACTCCGCGGCCCTGCTGCACGACGGCCAAATCACGGCGATCCGTCATAAAACCCTCCTGCCCACCTACGACGTCTTCGACGAGTCCCGCTACTTCGAGGCCGCCCGCGCAAACAAACCCATCGCCTGGAGCGGGCTCAAGCTGGGCGTGACGATCTGCGAGGACGCCTGGTCCAAGGACCCGATCTCCAAGCGCCGCCTCTACCACGTCGACCCGATCGCCGAACAGGTCAAGGCCGGGGCCGACCTCCTCCTCAACCTGTCGGCTTCGCCCTTCCTGCGCGGCAAGACCGCCGTGCGACGGACTTTGCTCTCGCATCACGCCGAGCGCCATAAGAAGCCGCTCTTCTACTGCAACGCGGTGGGCGGCAACGACGAAATCGTCTTCGACGGCGGCAGCCTCGCCTACGACGCGAAGGGCGTGCTGCGCGCGCGCGCGGCCTTCGCGGCCGAGGACCTGCTGGTCATCGACACGCGGACCTGGGAGGGGGCGTCGGTGTCCGCCGAGCCGGACGATGCGGGCCAGAGCGGCGGCATCCTCATCCTCGGCATCAAGGACTTCGCGACCAAGTGCGGCCTGCAAACGGCCTTCGTGGGCCTCTCCGGCGGCATCGACTCGGCCGTGACGGCTGCACTCGCCGTCCGCGCCCTCGGGCCTCATCGCGTGGTGGGCGTCTCCATGCCCTCCTCCTATTCCTCGGCAGGAAGCGTCGAAGACGCGAGGGCATTGGCCAAGAACCTGGACATCGAGCTCAAGACCGTGAGTATTGAAGGCGTCTACCAAACGCTGCTGCAGGCGCTGGGCGGCGGATGGGGCCGGGGAACGCCCGATTTGGCCGAGCAGAACCTACAGGCCCGCGCGCGGGGAGTCATCCTGATGGGCCTGGCCAACAAAGCACGCCGCGGCTTCGTGCTGACCACGGGCAACAAGTCGGAACTGGCCGTCGGCTACTGCACGCTCTACGGAGACATGTGCGGAGCGTTGGCTCCCCTGGCCGACGCGCCCAAGCGATTGGTCTATCAACTGGCGGCCTGGCTCAACGCGGACCGGGTGGTCGTACCCCGCGGCACCATCGAGAAGGCGCCTTCGGCGGAGCTCAAACCGGAACAGAAAGACCAAGACGATCTGCCGCCCTACGACCAGGTCGACGACGCTCTGGAAGCCTGGGTCCAGGCGCGCCTGGAGCCCGGCCGAGTGGCCAAGATCGTCGGCGACCGCGCGGCGGCCGAGACCCTTCTCGACCGCATGGACTCAAGCGAGTTCAAGCGCCGTCAGGCCCCTCCTTGCCTCAAGATCTCCTCGAAGGCGTTCGGGGTGGGACGCCGCATGCCCATCGCCAAGGCCGGCTGGCGCGTGCGCGCCGGGCTTTAAGACTGGATCTCGGAGAGGTCGGCCACGCGCTTGAAGGCGCGCGCCAGCTTGCCGAGCAAAGCCAGACGCTGGCGCTTGAGGCTCTCGTCTTCGACCATCACCATCACCTTCTCAAAGAACAGATCCAAAAACGGCTTCACCGCGACGAGGCTCTTGAGCCCGCCCTCGAAATCTCCGCGCACGATGCGGTCGTTGGCCGCGCCCTCGGCGCCGACCAGCGCGTCGTAGAGGTCGAAGTCGGCCTCATCCTGAAGAAGCGCGCGGTCTGGCGGCTCGCTGTTCTCGCTCTTGGCCTGACGCAGGATATTCGCGGCCCGCTTGAAGGAGGCCGCCAGGGACTCGAAGGCCGGCTCGCGGCGCACGGCCCGGACCGCGGCCAGACGCCGGAACGCGTTGGGCAAATCCTTAAGAGCGCCCTCGCGAATCGATCGGACCTCGTCGGACGCGTAGCCCATCTCTTCAAAGAGCGACTGCGCGCGCCCCCAGACGAAGTCGGCGAGCTGGGCCGAGAGCTTCCCGGGCCCGGGAACGACCACGGGCTGAAGCTTGACGGCCTCCTCAAGAGCCTGCTCCAGGTCCAAAGGCAGTTGTTTTTCGAGAAGGATGCGCACCACCCCCAGCGCTTGTCGGCGCAGGGCGTAGGGGTCGGACGAGCCCGTCGGGATCAGGCCCGCCGCGAAGCAGCCTGACAGACTGTCCAGCTTGCCCGCCAGCGAGACCACCGCGGCCTCCGGCGTAGCCGGGATCGGCGTCTTGGCCGCGACCGGGAAGTAGAACTGCTCGATGGCCAGAGCCACGCGCTCGTCTAGGCCGTCGTTGCGCGCGTACACCCCGCCCATCTGACCCTGCAGTTCCGGAAATTCCCTCACGACATCGGTGACCAAGTCCGCATAGACCAGCCGCGCGGCCGAGGACGCGGCGCGTTCGTCGATCGGCGCCGTGTGGCGCAGATGTGATCCCATCCAGGAGACCAGCGACTCCACCCGCGCCGCCTTTTGCGAGATGGAGCCCAGCGCCTTCTGATACATGACGCGCTCAAGGAGGGGAAGCTTGCTCTCCAGAGTGGAGGCCGCGTCGCGGCCCAAGAAGAAGGCCGCGTCGTTGAAGCGCGCCTCGAGCACGCGTTGATACCCCTCGCGCACCAGCGCGTTGCCGCAGGACAGACCGTCGCGTACGCCCACGAAGTACGGAAGAAGACTCCCGTCGCGGGCCATCACCGGGAAGAACTTCAGCTGCTTCTTCATGACCAACTTCAGCAGAGCCGCGGGCAGCTTCATGTGCTCCTCGCGCAGTTTGCTCAAGATGGGGACGGGGTGTTCGACCATGAAGACCGTTTCATCGATGAGCTCCGCATCGTCCTCGGTCCGGCCGCCGGTCTTCTTGGTCGTCAGCTCGAGGGCCTTGAGTAGATACTCCCGCCTTTCGGCGGGGTCGATGATGACGAGGCCCTGGCGCAGGACGGCGGAATGCTTGGATGGGTCCTTCAGCACGGTTGGAGCCTTGGCCAAGACAGGGTGTCCATAGACCGCCCGGCCGGACTTCACTCCCGCCAATTCCACGGCCACGACTTTATCGCCGAGAAGGCAGGTGAGGGCCCGGATGGGTCGGCCGAACTTGAAGCCGGACGGCTCCCAGGTCATCGACTTGGGAAACTGCAGAGACTTGAGGAGATCGAGGATCATCGCCTGGAGCAAAGCCGATGAGGCCTCGCCCTTGGAGTGGACTTCCGCGTAGAGGATGCCGTCCTCAGGCTTGAGATCGGCGGCGCAAAGGCCGTATTTGCGCGCGAAACCCTCGGCTGCGGGCGTGAACTTCCCGTCGGGGAGCTTCCACGCCTGCTCCTTGGGGCCTTTGAACTTCTCGGACTTGTCGTGACCCTTGGGCGAGACGGACTTCACGGTGACGATGAGATGGCGCAGGGTTCCGGAGACGGAGATCTCTCCGTGGGGAGCCTTGCCTTCCAGCCATTTCGCGGCGCCCGTGCGCAACTGCTCCAGGACCGGGGCGACGAAGCGGGCGGGCAGGGGCTCAGTGTGAACGTCAAGGAGGAAGTCTCTCGCAGGCGCTTTCCGGGGGGGCGAGGACGCCTTCTTTCTTCCCGCCTCATACGGGATCTGGCCGTCGGAAAACGCCATCGCCTCGAGGGGGGATTTCTTCTTTTTGAGAGACATCATGCGGCCTCCACGGCCTTCGGCGCATTCTTTTCGATGTAGAGCTGCATCACCTTGCGCGCCAGGTTGCGCACGCGCGTGACGTATTGGGCGCGCTCCGTCACCGAGATGGCCCCGCGCGCCTCCAGCGTGTTGAAGAGGTGCGAGATTCTCACCACGCAGTCATAGGCAGGCAATGGGTCTGCGAGCGCGGTCAAGCGTCCTCCTTCGGCTTCCCATTCATTAAAATGGCGGGAAAGAAGCGCCGTATCGGCGGTCTCGAAATGATATCGTGAGAATTCGCGCTCTTGCGATTTGTGAAGATCTCCGTAGGTCAGGCCGCCGCCATATTCCAGATCATAAACGGAATCTTTTTTCTGAAGGTGCATCGCAATGCGTTCCAGGCCGTAGGTGATCTCAACCGAGACCGGTAAGAGAGGCATCGAGCCCATCTGCTGGAAGTAGGTGAACTGAGTGATCTCCATGCCGTCGAGCCACACCTCCCAGCCCACGCCCGAGGCGCCGAGCGTCGGCGACTCCCAGTCGTCCTCGATCCAGCGCAGGTCGTGTTGTTTCGGGTCCAGGCCGATGGCCTTAAGCGATTTCTGGTAGAGGTCCGTGATCCCGGACGGGACGGGCTTCAAGATGACCTGGAACTGGTAGTACTTGCCGAGGCGGTTGGGGTTGTCGCCGTAGCGGCCGTCGGCCGGGCGGCGCGAGGGCTCGACATAAGCGAAGCGCGCGGGGACCGCGGTGAGGGCGCCGAAGAAGGTCGCGGGGTTGAAGGTGCCGGCGCCCTTTTCCAGGTCGTAGGGCTGGACGACGGCGCAGCCTTCGCGCGACCAGAACGACTGCAGCTCGAGGATGATCTCTTGGAAGCTCTTCATTTGGTGACTCCTTCGGGACGTGGGACGGTGAGGAGGGATTCCCTGAATTCGGCGGTCTTGAGGCGGCGGCCGGTCTGCGTCTCGAAGTGCGCCTCGAGCGCGCGGCGCGCCGACATCGCGGCGGCGCGCTCGAAGCCGAGTCCGGCCAGTTCGGCCGGCTCGGTCTCGTGCAAGGCCTCCCAGACCGAGGCCGCGGGCGCGGGCGCGCGCTCGCGCAGGCCGAAACCGGCCAGGTCCATGAGGCGCAGGCCGAAAGAGAGGGAGAGCCAGCGGCTTGGGGACGCCTCCAGCGCGGCCAACGTAGCACAGAGCAAGCGATATTTCTCCGGGCTGGGCGCGCGTTCGGCCGTCAGCTTGTCGAGGATCTCGCAGCAGTAGAGAAGCGCGGTGGTGCGTGCCAGGTCCGCGCGCGCGGCCGGGAATGTCGACACGATTCGTCCGCCCACGCACTTGGCGAACTCGGAGCGGGGGGCAACATGGAGGCGGTACTCGGCCCAGACGGCCGGCTCAGCCAACGCCTTGAGCTTGCCTGCCGGGCGGCAGACGCCCACGAAGCGCACCGGGAGCTTGCCCAGTTCCTCGGTGAACACGGTCGTCAGGCGGTCGTACTCGCCGAGCGCGCGGCGCGCGAGGGAAACTCCGAAGGCGTTGAGAATCATCGGCTCTGCGCCCGACGCATCGCCTCGCGCTCGGCGGCGCAAACGCGCCTCAGGCTTCGCCGCGCGCCGCGCGGCGCGTCCTCGAGGAGGGGAGCGACGCTCTCGGCCGGCGCGCCCAGAAAGGCCAGCCAGCGGCCATCGGGGTCCAGCCCCGAGAAGGCCGCGGCCGCATCCCGCCGGGGGAGCATTTTGAAGGAGGCCAACCGCTCCAGCGGCGAGAGGCTCGGCCAAGCGGCGACCAGGGCGTCGGCTCCGGCCGCACGCACCACGCGCGACAGCGCGGCCAGGTCGCGGCGGGCGACGCAGGCGCGGATGGAGGCGGAGAATAGGCTCCTGGGCACGGCGCTCATTATAGGATCGCGTCTTGATCCGGCGCTACCTCCGCGGCCAGCGCAGCACGGCCTCGGGGACCTCCGGGATCGGAACCTCGGGCAAGCCGCTCGGCGCGAAGGGTTCCGGCACGCCCTGTGTATCGCGCTCGATACGGATGGCGGGCAGGACTAGGTCGGGTTTCTCGTAGCCAAGCTCGAACTCATCAGGACTGTCCAGCACGCGCCCGCGCAGGACCTCCGGCCGGGCCATGAAGGCCAGGCAGTAGCGGCCCGGGCCCAGGTTCGCGAAATCGAAACGGCCGTCCGGGTCCGTGTAGGTCGAGGCGGAAAGCAGCCGCGCCGTCGTCCTCCCCGCGGGACCGGAACTCTTCCAAACCATGAAGATCCCTACGCGCACCGATGGAGCCGCGCGTCCGTCCACCAGGAGCGTCCCGCTCACGCGCCCCTCGCGGAAGTCCTCGACGGGAGTGACCTCGATCTTCTTCTCGGTCATGGGCCAGAGGTTGTCCACGCGGTTGAGCCACCGGCGCGCCTTGGCCTCGTCGCCGAAGCGGGCGTAGGCCGCGGAGAAACCTTCAAAGATGTACTGGCTCTGGGTCACGTCCTCGAAACCCGCGGAGCTCCTCGCCGCGGCGTCCGCCAGATCATCGAGGCGTTTTCGGCGGTCGGGCGTCAGCGGCCCGGCCTTGATGAGGTCCAGCGCGGACCGGTAATCGGGATGGACGAGGCCCGGCGCCTCCAGGGAGACCATATCGAGCGCTCGGTCTGCCTCCCACCATTGCCTCCAGCCCTGCCGCACCGCGCAGAGAGCCTCGAGCGCGAATACGCCGCGGTAGCCGACGCGTGGGAGGAAGTCCTCGAGCTTCACCAGGCTCTGCGGGGAGAGGTCCACCGTATCCGACGCCATGCGCACCGCGTCTTTCTGGATGGAGCGGCCGCGGCTGGAGTACAGCCACAGGACGCTGAGCGTCTCCGCGGAACGGTTGGTGGCGATAGCCGCGGCCTCGGCGAGCGAGCGCGGGCCCAGGCCCCACCAGCGCACGAGGGCGGCCTGCGTCGCTGCGGTCGGCAGGACCCAGGCCGCGGCCAAGGCCAGGAGCAGGCCGCGCGCATGGGGTCGCGCCTCCTCGCACAGGACGACGGCGGCGGACGCCGCGGCGGTGAGGGCTGCGGCCGTCGGCAGCAGGGTTCCCAGAAAAGACCCGGCGAAGGGCGCGCCGGAGAGTTCGAGCGCACGAGAGAGCTGCGGCCAGCGCGAGGCCGACCATCCCACCACGCCAAGGATCAGGCCGAAGACGGCCCCGAGGCGGGCGCCGCCCCGCGCACCCGCGGCCGCAAAGGCAGCCGCACCCAGCGCGAGGAGCGCCGCTTGCAGGAGAAACGCCGTCAGAGGAGCCAACTCAGCGGGGAAAGCGTCCGGGAAATATCTCTCGCTGCGAGTGTAATAAAGGAAACATCCCGAGAGCAGGGCCAGGAGCGCAGCCGTCAGCGCCCGCCGTGCGGATCCGGATTTGTCCGGCTTAAGCAGAGCCCATAGGACTGCCGCGAGCAGTACCGCGAGGAGGATTCGTTCGACCAGGATTCCTACTCCTCGTCCTGCTGGAGTCTCGCCAGGACGGCGAAGTCCTCGAGCGTAGTCACGTCGCCCTTGATGGCGCCGCCGGTCGCGAGCTCGCGCAGGAGGCGGCGCATGATCTTGCCCGAGCGCGTTTTGGGCAGGGAGTCGGTGAAGCGGATCTCCGAGGGCCGGGCGATGGCGCCGATGGCCTTGGCCACATGCTCGCGCAGCTCCTCCTTGAGCTCGGGAGACGGAGTGCGTCCGCCCTTGAGCGTGACGAAGGCGGCCACGGCCTGGCCGAGAACCTCGTCGGGGCGACCGACCACCGCGGCCTCGGCGACAAAGGCATGACCCACCAGCGCGGACTCGATCTCCATGGTGGAGAGGCGGTGGCCGGCTACGTTGAGAACGTCGTCGATGCGGCCCAGGATCCAGAAATAACCATCCTTGTCCCGGCGCGCGCCGTCGCCGGTGAAGTAGAGGCCCGGGATGTGGGACCAGTACTCCCGTTTATAACGCTCGTCGTCGCCCCAGATCGTACGCAGCATCGCAGGCCAGGGACGGCGCACCACCAGATAGCCGCCCGAACCGAGGGGGACGGGCTTGCCGGTCTTGTCCACCACGTCGGCGTCGATGCCGGGCAGCGGCAGGGTGGCGGAGCCGGGCTTGGTCGGTGTTGCGCCCGGCAGGGGCGAGATGAGGATCGCGCCCGTCTCGGTCTGCCACCAGGTGTCAACGATGGGACAGCGTCCTCCGCCGATGACGTCGCGGTACCAACTCCAGGCCTCGGGGTTGATCGGCTCGCCCACGGTGCCCAAGAGGCGCAGAGAGGAGAGGTCGTGCCGCCGGGGAAAGTCCGAGCCCAAGCGCAGGAAGGTGCGGATGGCGGTGGGCGCGGTGTAGAAGACGCTGACGCGGTGGCGCTCCACCATGCTCCAGAAGCGGTCCGGGTGGGGGGTGAGAGGGGCTCCCTCGTACATGAAGATGGTCGAGCCCACGGCCAGGGGGCCGTAGACCACGTAGGAGTGTCCGGTGACCCAGCCCACGTCCGCGGTGCACCAATAGACGTCGGTGTCTCTCAGGTCGAACACATATCTTGTCGTCCAGGCGGTTTCAACGAGATAGCCGGCGCTCGTATGGAGCACTCCTTTCGGTTTGCCCGTGCTTCCCGACGTGTAAAGGATAAAGAGAGGATGCTCGCTGTCGAGGGGTTCCGCCGGACAGTCGCAGGAAGCCTTGGCCGTCAGGCGATGCCACCAATGGTCGCGGCCCTCGTACACGGTGATGTCGCCGCCGGTGCGGCGCAGGATGACGACACTCTCGACGCACGGCGCCCCCGCGACCGCCTCGTCGACCGCATCCTTGAGGCGCACGACCGCGCCCTTGCGCCAGCCGCCGTCGGCCGTGACGACGACCTTGGCGCCGGCGTCCACGATGCGCTCGCGCAGAGCCTCGGCGGAGAAGCCTGCGAAGATTACGCTGTGCACGGCGCCGATGCGCGAGCATGCGAGCATGGCCACCGCCGCCTCGGGGACCATGGGCAGATAGATGGCCACGCGATCCGCCTTCTTGACGCCGAGTTCCTTGAGGGCGTTGGCGAAGAGACAGACCTCGCGGTGGAGCTGCAGGTAGGTGATGGTGCGCGTCTCACCGGGCTCGCCCTCCCAAATGATCGCGGCCTTGTTGCGGCGGGGGCCGTCGAGATGGCGGTCGAGGCAATTGTCGGCGAGGTTGAGCCGTCCGCCTACAAACCATTTCGCGAAGGGCGGCTTCCAGTCGAGGGTCTTGCGCCAGACCCTGGTCCAGCGCAGCTCTCGCGCGGCCGAGTCCCAGAACTTGTCCGATGAGCGGTGCGCCGCGGCCTGCAGTCGCTCTCGGGCGGCCTTCCCCGCAACGAGCGCGGACTTGACGAAGGACGCGGGAGGGGGGTAGAGACGTTGTTCCTTGAGAAGAACGCTGATCGCCTTCTCAGGATGCCGATTTTCCATGCAATCGATGATAACATTTTTCTATAATCCATCATTATGCTCCCCACTTATCGACCCCACAAACGCAAACGTGCGAAGAAGATCGGATTCCGCGCCCGCATGAAGACCACCGGCGGCCGCAACGTCCTCAAGCGCCGTCGTTTCAAAGGCAGGCGCATGTTGACCAACAAGCAGGCTTGACGAAGACGTCCGGCTTCGGGGCCGACGCGCGCCTCAAGGACCGCAAGGATTTCAGACTCGTCTTCGAGACCGGCCGCAAGGCCATAGGTCGGTGGCTGATCTTATGGTGCCGCGAAGGCCCCGCTGGAGCGCAGCCCCGACTGGGGCTCTCAGTGAGCGCGAAGGTCGGCGGCGCCGTCAGGCGCAACCGGCTCAAGCGCCTGCTGAGGGAGGCTTTCCGCCTCCACCGTTCGGATCTGGCCTCAGGCCTCGAGATGGTCTCCTACCCGCGCCCCGGAGTCCCGTGGATCACTCTGAGGGAAGCGGAGTCCGACCTCCTCGACCTCCTGCGGCAAGCCGGAAGACTAAAAGCATGAAGACCGTCCTGATCGCCGTCTTGGACTTCTATCGGGCCGCCCTGCGGCCCTGCTTCCCGCGCGCCTGCCGCTTCCATCCGAGTTGCGGCGACTACGCGCGCGAGGCCGTCTCTCTCCACGGCTCCTGGCGCGGCGCGCTCCTCTGCGTGCGCCGCCTGGCGCGCTGCCATCCGTTCGACCCCGGAGGCATCGACGCGGTGCCCGCTGAGACGCATTAAAGAGAAACACACACCATGGATCGAAACCTCTGGATCGCCATAGCACTCTCCATCGCAGTCTACGCCGTTTGGTTCGGCTTCGTCGAGAAGCGCGTCAGGCCACCCGCGCCCCAGCCCCTCGCGGCCGCAGCCCCCGCCTCGACGGGTTCGCCGCCCACGGGCGCTTCCGCCGCGGGATCCGCGGCCCCCGCCTCCGGGCTCCCCGCGCGGGACCCCGCCGAGGCCCTCGCCCAGTCGGAAATGGTGAGCCTAGGCGAAGCCGAAGCCCGCGTCCATCCGCGCGGAGCCGCTCTCATCAGCTTCCGCTACCCGGAACCCCTGGGCCGTGTCGAGTTGGTCTCCGCACCCGACCCGGGCCTCTTCGCGACCTGGCCGGAATTGGAGTTCACTCGAAACCGCGCCGTGAAGAACGGCCTCATCTACGCCGCGACGCGCGGCGATGGGCTCAACATTCTCAAGGAATATAAGCCCGGGGAAGGCACGGTCCTGCCCCGGCTCAGCGTGACCGTCCTCAATGCCACCCGGAGGGATCTCGCGGTCGGGCCGTGGACGCTCACCGTGGGCCCGGGCCTGGGCACCATAGACAGCGAGAAGAAGGAGAACCCGAAGGTCTGGCGCGCCGTCGCACTGACGCCCGAGTCCCCGGGGCTCAAGGGCCGCATAGAGGTCCTCAAGCCCGGCCGCCACGAGGGCCCCTTCCGCTGGGTCGGCGTGGACAACCGTTACTTCCTGGCCGCGCTCATGCCCTCCGCCGAGCACTTCGAGCCCGCCGCCACGACGGATCCGCCCGCTCTCACTCTCACCGCCAAGCCCGTGACCCTCAAGCCGGGCGGGAGCTTCTCCTGGGAGGTCCCCTACTACTTGGGGCCCAAGGGACACACTTGGCTGACGCGCTACGGCGTGGGCCTGGAGCGCTCCATCGACTTCGGCTTCTTCGCCCAACTCGGACGCGGCATGCTCGCCGCGTTGGAGCTCCTGCACCGCGCCACCGGCAATTGGGGCTGGTCCATCGTGGTCCTGACCCTGGCCCTCCAGGTCCTGCTCTTCCCCCTGACGTACAAGAGCCTCAAGGCCGCGGCGGCGATGAAGATGCTCCAGCCCGAGATCGCGAAGCTCCAGAAACGCCACGCCGACGACCCCCAGAAGCTGAACGCGGAGACGATGGCGCTCTATAAGACCAAGGGGGCGAACCCTCTCGGGGGCTGCCTGCCCATGCTCCTGCAGATGCCCATCTTCATCGCACTCTTCAACGCCCTGCGCAACTCCTGGGAACTGCACGGCGCGGTCTGGATGTTCTGGATCCGCGACCTCTCCGCCAAGGACCCCTACTACGTCCTGCCTCTGGTCATGGGCGGCCTCATGTTCCTCCAGTCGAAGCTCAGTCCACCCGCGGGGGATCGAACTCAGCAGCAGATGATGATGTTCATGCCGATCGTATTCACCTTCATGTTCCTCAACTTCCCGTCTGGCCTTGTTCTTTACTGGCTGACGAACAGCCTCGTCAGCACCGTCCTCCAACTTACGCTCAAGGACCGCTTAGAGGCAGCCTGACCACCTCAGGAGAAATACCATGGAACCAATCGAAAGCGAAGGCCGCACCGTCGCAGAAGCAGTCGACGCCGCTTTAAAGAAGAGCGGACTGCGTCGCGACCAGGTCGAAGTCGCCGTCCTTCAGGAAGCCGCTTCGGGATTCCTCGGCATCGGCGCCAAGCCCGCGCGCGTGAGCCTGACCGAAAAGCGCTGGGGCCCAGACAGCCCCGCCCCGTCGCCCTGTACGCCGCGCGCCGCGCGCCCCGCGCCCCGGCCTAGCGCGCCGCCGCGCAGTGCTGCGCCCCCCCGGCCCGTGCCGCTGCCCCGAAACCTTCCGCCGAAACCGTCCGCGCCGTCGCTCTCGCTCAACGCACCGCCTCCGGCGCCCAAGCCGGCCGTCCGCCAACCATCGCGCGCCCCGCGAGAGAAGAGCTCCCGCGCGTCGGCCCCGCTGTCCGCCTCCGCGGCCCAGCAAGCCTGCGCCAAGGCCCAGCAGCTCGTCGAGGAAATGCTCAAGCTGATGTCCATCGCCGCCCCGACCGTATCGACCTCGTGGGACGCGGACATGGAACGCGTGAAGGCTGTCGTCGAGTCCCAGGACGCCCCCCAACTGGTCGGACACGACGGCCGCGTGCTGGAATCGCTGCAGTTCCTGGCCACGCTCATACTCTCGCGCGGCGACGCCGACTCGACCTCTGTCCAGGTAGACGCCCTGTCCTACTGGGAGAAGAAGGAGCGCGCGATCCTCGACGCAGCCCTTCTCTCCATCGAGAGCGTCAAGGCCACCGGCAAGCCCGTCCGCCTGGAACCCATGGACGCGTCCATGCGCCGCCTCATCCATCGCACCTATGCATCCAGCCCTCACATCACCACCTCCTCCGAGGGGGAGGGCCCCTGGCGCAAGATCGTCATCCGCCCCAAGAATCAATGACCGACACGATCGTCGCCCCGGCCACCGCGCCGGGGCGAGCCGCCTTGGGCATCGTGCGAGTGAGCGGGCCCCAAGCCCGCGGCGTCGCGTGC
>MGTX01000002.1:2209-3819 GCA_001799675.1 Elusimicrobia bacterium GWA2_66_18 | reverse complement strand
GGCGGGCGCCAGCCCGGCGCAGCCGGGAGAGTTCACCCGCCGCGCCTATACCAACGGCCGCCTCGACCTGGCGCAGGCCGAGGCCGTGGCGGCGCTCATCGGCGCCCGCGGCGCGCGCTCCCGCCGCGCCGCGCTCGAGCGTCTGGAGGGCGGCGTCTGCCGCGCAGTGAACGCGGTGCGCGCACCCCTGCTCGAGTTGCTCGCCCATCTTTCGGCGCGCCTCGACCATCCCGATTCGGACCTGGACCCGCTCTCGTGCGGTGAGGCCGACGCGTCATTGGCGGCGCTGCGCTTGCCTCTCGAGCGCCTGCTGGCCGCCTACGACCGGGGCCGCCACGAGCGCGAGGGCCTGCGCGTCTGCCTCGTCGGCCGGCCGAACGCGGGGAAGTCGAGCCTGCTCAACGCGCTGCTGGGCCGAGACCGCGCCATCGTCTCGGAGACCGCCGGCACCACCCGCGACACACTCGAAGAGCCGGCCGTCCTCGAAGGGCTCGCCGCCACGCTCATCGATACCGCCGGCCTGCGCGAAGACGCCCGCGACGAGGCCGAGAGCGAGGGCGTAGCCCGCGCCGAGAGAGCTTTGCTCGCCTGCGACGCGGTCGTGTTCGTCGTGGATTCCTCCCGGCCCGGCGACGAGGCCGACGCGCGAACGCGCGAGCGCGTGCTGGGGCTGGCCGCGCGCGAGCGCCGTCCGGTGGTGGTCGCGTTCAACAAGTGCGACCTTCTCGCGCACGAGGCCCGGCTCTTCGGCGGACTCGAGGTCTCGGCCAAGACCGGCGCGGGACTCGCGGAGCTCTCCCGCGCCGTGGCCCTCGCCGCAGTCGCCTCCGGCGGCGACGAGGGGGAGTCCCTTCTTCTAGGCGCGCGCGACCGTTCGGCCGCGGACGCCGCCCTCGCCGAGATCGACGCCGCCCGCGCCGCCCTGGCGGAGCACCCCGGCTCCTGGGAGGATCGTGCCGCCTTCCACGTGCGCGAGGCGCACGCCCGACTCGGCCTCATCCTGGGCGAAGGTGCGACCGACGAGGTCCTGCGCGCCGTGTTCGAACGTTTCTGCATCGGAAAGTGATTTTCAGAGGATCCCCATGACCCACGGGAATAAGAAGACGCGCAATCTTGATCGCATTCAATCCCAGGCGCCGAAGGCGCCGCACCGCACCCCGATCGAGGATATCTCGCCCGAGGAACAAATCATCGGAGCCCCGCTGCTGGGCAAGGTCCGCTCCTACGATGACAAGACGCGCGAGATGAGCCTGATCCTCGAGGTCCCGCTTTCGGTCGGCGACGGAATGCGCGTCAAGGGCCGCTCCACGGACCTCATCCAGCGCGTGGAGCGCATCCGCGTCGGCCGTGAATTGGTCCATAGCGCGCTCTCGGGCGAGACCGCGGCCGTGTCGGTCGCCGACCGCGTGCGCCCCGGCGACGCCGCCTACAAGGTCCGGGTCGCGTGAAGGTCGCCTCGCCGCGGGGAGTCCTCTTCCTGCTGCTCGCCGTGAACATCCTCAACTACGTGGACCGCCAGGTACTCTACTCCCTCCTGCCCCTCATCCAAGGAGACCTGAGGATGTCCGACGCGCAGGCAGGCGCCCTCGCCTCCGCGTTCATGGTCGTCT
>MGTX01000002.1:206-2145 GCA_001799675.1 Elusimicrobia bacterium GWA2_66_18 | reverse complement strand
AGTTCTTCGACTCCTCAATGAACAGTTGCTTTTCGCCGAAATCTTTCCCTTCCAGCATTTCCTTTATGGTTCCGATTTTTTCCATTTTCTTTTCCTCTACTTTCGTTATCGACTCACATCATCTCAAAGATTGAAGTTCTCAGGTGCAAACCACATATTTTTTTACTTCGTCAATCCACATACATGCCTGGCGTGAAATATTTACAGAGCTGTGCTGCCATGGGGAAAACCGTGTGCCAGAATTGAAGATTGCCGGATTCCTTAATGACATCATTCAGTTTCATGTTGGCATCGGTGATTGCGGCATACACTTTGCACACACCATTAGACAACTCGCATGCATGGCACGTGACCTCTTTTTTCGTTTTTTTCATGGTGCCTACTCCATTTCTAAGGATTTACGAACAACGATGTGTGTATCACATTGCCATTCGATTCCCTTGCCTTTTCCGTTTATGTCCATATCGCATATATCGACTCATTTTTCTGTTGAGTACTATTTTCGCCCAGCATACCTTGTCTTCCACGCCATCGATTGCTACCGCCACGGCAATGTTGTCCAGATTACCGGCGCAATTCTCGCTAATGAAGGAACAATCGTAGCAATCTGTATGAAACTCATACAATCGTTTTTTGCCTCGGGTTTTCCGTCTTGAAACAAACCGTTTTCCCATTGCCGTTTAATCTCCAGTTTAATTTCTGGTTGTATTATCGACTCAATTGTTGTGGTGATTTTTTTTGCTTGAAAACGTCTGGCTACTCAAATAAACGGAAACGCTGCATCATTTTCAAATTGGTTTACAATCTTTTCCGCCATTTCCACGGTGGCTTCATTTCGCAAATCGAAACAGCCTTGTTTCTTACAGGCCGCCCAGGCTTGGAGCAGAACCCATATATACCGCATGAAGGATTGCTGTAGCGTCCTGTGTGCATGATGCACCATTTCATCCGCGAACGCTTCCATGGCATGCTTCCCGGTGGAATGCCCATTTATAAAACTTTCGATTTGCCGGGCAAGGGATCTTGCTTCTCTTTCATCCTGACGGCTAATTGCATCCGGTTCGTTCATTTCAACCCCTCGCTTACGCTCTTATCGGCATCACCGCAGCCGCCTTGTAACTGTTTTTCATAAGGCAGGGCATCAACTCCCCGCCCATCAAGATAGTCCATGTTTCGGAAAATCCGGATTTGAACACGTCTGTCATATAATCCATGTCAAAATGCTGGTTTTCTGGACACATTCTCAATGTATCGCATACCGCCTTGCTTACGCCGGGATACTTGCCCCCTGCCACTGTTTCAGTGAAATCAAAATCCTTTACTGCAAAAACTTTCATCCAGCTCCGTGGAAAATCAGGAACACCTTCAACCTTACTGATAATTAATTCTTTTCTATTTTTGGAGATAATTTCGTATGCGCCGTCCTCGGGAAGCCACGCTTCTACCTCGTGCTCCACAACATTTTTCAGTATGCCGGTGTGAAGCCTATGTCCGTCCGAAGCGAGCAGAAAATCCCCTTCCTTGTAAAAATATATCATGGACCGCCTCACATCCGTTTTTGCCTGTGCCCTCGAAACGAACTCAACAGCGTTATACAGGCTGTTCTCATTTCTGGTGTTCGGGATTCTTATCATAATCGTGTCATCTTCCTTTCAATGGGCTTTCGGTTAATTTTTGATTTTTCCTATTTTTATTATCGACTCGCCTCTCTCATTACATCGTCAAGCGTTCCCTCGAAATGCAGGTCCCGCTCAAACGGAAGCCGCATCTTTACTTCCGTATCCAAAAATTCTTCCAGGCTGAAATAGCCCAATTCCAGTTCATGACCAGCCACTAACCCAAAAAACATGCCGCTCTCGGGGTCGAACTCCGTGGCATACCACCGCCAGGAGCTCATCGGGTGGAAAAACTTTGCAACGATTTTCACCTTATCTTTGGG
>MGTX01000002.1:0-123 GCA_001799675.1 Elusimicrobia bacterium GWA2_66_18 | reverse complement strand
GTTCCACTCTGTCCTGGTGTGCATAGACCATTTTGATTGCCCCCTTTGTTGCACCAATATTATCGACTCGCTCTCACAGTACATTCTCGACAACATTTTCATGGAGCTCGGGATACTTTGCTT
>MGTX01000001.1 GCA_001799675.1 Elusimicrobia bacterium GWA2_66_18 | reverse complement strand
CGCGGCGGGTGGCGGCGATGGGTCGGATCGGGCGGGGGCGAGCGAAGAGAGCAGAGCCCGATGGGCCCCATCGCCGACAGGACCCGCCGCGCGATCTCAAGAGAGCAGGCCAAGCCCGGTCAGGCGCGCCGACTTTCAGAGGATGAACCCGGCTGGCGAGGCGATAATTTTTATATCATTTTCACCATGCCCGACACCTACCTCACCCGCGCCGGACACGAGAAACTCACGCTCGAGCTCAAGGCTCTCATGAAGCAGAAGACCCAGCTCTCCCTCGACATCGGCGAAGCCCGCGAGAAGGGCGACCTGAAGGAGAACGCCGAATACCACTCCGCCAAGGAGAAGATGGGCGAGGTCATGGGCCGCATCGGCAAGATCCAGGACAAGCTCCAGAGCGCCAAGATCATCGATGAGATGGACATTCCCAAGGACACGGTCGCCATCGGCACGACCGTCTCCATCGAGGACTCCGACGGCGAAACCGTGGAGTACTCGCTCGTGGGCGAGGACGAATCCGACCCGGCGGAGGGGCGAATCTCCGTCCAGTCCCCGCTCGGCTCGGGCCTGCTGGGGCGCAAGTCCAAGGAGACCGTCGAAGTCCAGCTCCCCGCCGGCCCCCGCTCCTTCAAGATCCTGAAAGTCGTGCGCACCGCCTGAGCCCCGCCGAACTCGCCGCCGCCCTCAAGAGCCGCGCCCTCGAAGACGGAGCCGACCTGGCGGGCATCGCCGCGGCCGCGCCGGCCGCCGGCTCCGAGGCCTACGATGAGTGGGTCTCGGCGGGAATGAACGCGACCATGGACTACATGGCCCGCAACGAGGCCTGCCGCCGCGACATCCGCGCGTGGCTGCCTTCCGCGCGCTCGGTGCTGATGTGCGGCTTCTCCTACGGTGGGGCGGACGAACGCGGCGCGGCGGCCCCCGGAGAGGGAGTCTTGGCGCGCTACGCGGCGCGCGAGGATTATCATCCTCTATTGAAGGCCAAGATGGCGTCTCTTCTCGACTGGGTCCGTACCGTCGTCCCCCAAACCGACGGCCTGCCCTTCTGCGACACCAGCCCGCTCCTGGAACGTTCCTACGCCCTGTCCGCGGGCCTGGGTTGGCAGGGCAAGAGCGCTATGCTCATCGCCCCGAGACTGGGCACCTACTTCCTCATCGCGGGGCTGGCCCTGGACCGCGAGCTTCCCGCCGACTCCTCGGCGCCGGACCATTGCGGCTCCTGCCGCCTCTGTCTCGACGCGTGTCCGACGGACGCCTTCGCGCGCGAGCGGGTGCTCGACGCCTCCAAGTGCATCGCCTATCTCACCATCGAGAACCGCGGCCCCGTTCCCGAAGCCCTGCGCCCCGGCGTGGGCAACCGGATCTTCGGCTGCGACGTCTGCCAGGAAGTCTGCCCCTGGAACCGCTTCGAAAAACGCGGTCGATGCCTGCCCGAGCCTAGCGAGCCTCTCGTCATGCCTCTTGAGTATCTGGCCGGACTCGACGCCGAATCTTTTCGCCGCCGTTTCCGTGATCTTCCCGTCTCGCGGGCCAAGCGCAGAGGCCTCCTGCGCAACGTCCTCTTGGCGATGGGCAACGCCGGTCTGCCGCGCTTTCGCCCCCTTCTGGAGCTCTTCGCCGACGACCCCGACAAGATTCTCTCCGAGCAGGCGCGCTGGAGCCTGGCCCGTTTGCCCGTCTGAGGAAGGAATGGTAGACTCGACGCGATGCTGCGTCGAACAGTCCTCGCTTTCCTCTTAGCGGCCGCATGCGGGGCGGCCCGCGCCGACGAGCCCAAGGACTTGGAGAGCGTGCCTTCCCGCGCCTTCCCCGAGGAAGTCCGGCAGGCCCCCGCGGAGGATGCGACCCCCTGGATCGTGCGCTGGATGATCCGGCCCCTGCGGCGCGGCATGTTCATCCGTCTTCCCATCATCGACACCGACCCCAACCGCGGCATCACGGCGGGAGTCATGCCCATTTGGGTGATCCAAGGCGCAAAGGACGACCGCATCGAGCAGATCCACGCCCCCTCGCTGACCTACAACGACAACTTCAGCATCATTCCGACCTACCGCTATTATTATTACCCTCAGGAAGACGCCAGCCTCACCCTGCGCGGCTCCTGGTCCAAGTACGAGCGCGAGGTCCTGGGCCAATACGAAGACGGCAGCATCCTCGGCAGCGACTACGACGTCTACGCGCGCCTGCAGTACAATGTGGACGCGGGCCAACGCTTCTACGGCTTTGGTCCCGACGCGCCCAAGAAAGGCGAAGCCAACTACAAAGAAGAGTACTTCCAATACAAAGCCGGCGTCGGGATGCCCTTGCTCCAGGGCTCGGCCTGGCGATTAAGACTGACCGAGCACCTCCAGTCCGACCGTATCCTGGACGGCCCCCTGCCGAACCTGCCTCTCTTCACCGCCGCCTACCCGGCCCAGCTCGCGCGCGGCCGCCAGCAGACCAACGAACACCGTCTCAGTCTCGACTACGACGCCCGCGACCACGGCGTGACCACCAGCCGCGGCGCCTACGCGCAGATCTACGCCGAGCGCGCCTTCCACGGCTTCGCCAGCGCCTACGACTACAGCCGCTACGGCCTGGACGCCCGCTGGTACAAGCCCTGGTCCTCCGGCGACGGCAGAGTCTTCGCGGTCCAAGCCCGCTACGAGCAGCTCCTCGGCCCGACGCCTCCCTTCTGGATCATGCCCAAGCTCGGCGGCAAATACAACCTGCGCGCCTACGGCGAGGGGCGCTACATCGACCGAGGCGTGGCAACGGTCAATATGGAGCAGCGTTTCAATCTATTCGAAAGCCGGATGGCGGGGGTCACGACCCAATTCCAACTCGCCCCCTTCGTCGGCGCGGGCACGGCCTTCGACAACCCCGGACGCGCCGCGGCGAAGTACGTCCGCCCCGTCGTCGGCGCCGCCATGCGCGCCGTGGCCAAGCCCCAGGTCGTCGGATCCGTCGACTTCGGCGTCGGCCGCGAAGGCCTCGCCGTCTTCATGGACATCAACTACTCCTTCTGAGATGACTTCGTCCCTCTATCGAGTGCTCCTGCGTTGGCGCCGCGCCCCGATGGCCGCGGCCGTGGACCTCGTGCTGCTGGGCTCCGTCGTCGGGCTCGTCTTTGCAATCCTCTCGCTCGGCGGCGAATGGACCCACAAATTGAGACCAAGCGTGGACATACAACTCTCGCCTTGGGCCTTGCCGAAGTACGCGTTCTTCTCCCTCTCACGCGGCATCATCGCCTACTGCTTCTCGCTCCTGTTCACTCTGGTCTACGGCTATTGGGCGGCCAAGGACGCCCTGGCCGAGAAAATCCTGGTGCCCCTGCTCGATATCCTCCAGAGCGTGCCGGTCCTGGGCTTCATGCCCGGCTTGGTCCTCGCCCTGGTGATGCTGTTTCCGTCGAGCAACATGGGCCTGGAACTGGCCGCGGTCCTGATGATCTTCACCGGCCAGGCCTGGAACATGACCTTCAGCTTCTATCAGTCCCTCAAGGCCCTGCCGCCCGATTTGGTCGAGGTCGCGACAGTCTACCGCTTCGACTGGAAGCGCCGCTTCCTGCGCCTGGAGCTTCCTTACTCCTCCATGAGCCTCATCTGGAACAGCATGATGAGCATGGCGGGAGGCTGGTTTTTCCTGATGATCAGCGAGAGCTTCGTCTTGGGCGACAAGGACTACCGCCTGCCGGGGCTGGGCTCCTACATGGCCGCCGCGACCGCGAAGGGCGACGTGCGCGCCATGGCCTTCGCCGCGGCGGCCATGAGCCTGATGATCGTCGCCCTCGACCAACTCCTCTGGCGCCCGGTGGTGGTCTGGGCGCAGAAGTTCCGCGCCGAGGACTCGGGCGCGCGCGAGACGCCGACCTCCTGGTTTCTCTCCCTGCTGCGCCGCTCGGGACTCCTGCCCCTCGTCTTCCGGTTCCTGCGGCGGCTCATCCCGAAGGACCCCGTCTCTCGGCCGGACGCCTCATCCTCGTCCGCCTGCGAGGGCAAGGCCGCCTGGGTCTCGCGCCTGCTTTTCTTATTGCTGATCGCGCTGCTGGGCGCGGGCGTGTGGAGGATCTGCGCGATCCTGCGCATGGTCCCGGCCCTGCACTGGAGAGCGATACTCGGCTCGGCCGGCTGGACTCTCGGCCGCGTGCTCCTCTCGACCATGCTGGGAACGCTTTGGGCCCTCCCCGCGGGCCTGGCCATCGGTCTGTCGCCGCGCCTATCGCGGGTGTTCCAGCCGGTGGTACAGGTCGTGGCCTCCTTCCCGGCGCCCATGCTCTTCCCGGCGGTCATCGCGGCCCTGCGCGCGCTGGGCGTGGGCCTTGGCTGGGGCAGCGTGCTTCTCATGCTCCTCGGCACGCAGTGGTACATCCTCTTCAACGTCATCGCCGGGGCCATGGCCATCCCCGCCGACCTCCTGGAAGCCGCGAAAGCGTACCGACTGACCCGTTGGGAGCGCTTGCGCGGCGTGTACGGCCCCGCCGTCTTCACTTATCTGGTGACGGGCTGGGTGACGGCCGCAGGCGGAGCCTGGAACGCCAGCATCGTGGCCGAATATGTCACATTCAAAGGCGAGGTCATGGCCGCCCACGGACTGGGCGCGCAGATCAGCCTCGCCGCCGAGAAGGCCGACTTTCCCACCCTGGCGGCGAGCGTCGTGACGATGTCCGCGCTCGTCGTCCTGTTCAACCGCGCGGTCTGGCGCCGCCTCTACGCGCTCGCCGAGCGCCGATTCTCGCTGAACCGCTGAAAGGAGAGACATGGAGACCCTCATCACGACGCCCACCCTCTGCGAGGCCCGCGGGGTCTGGCAGGTTTTTCCCCAGCCCAACGGCCAACCCCTGACCGTGCTCCAGGACGTGAGCCTGGCGGTGCGTCCAGCCGAGGTGATCGCGCTCCTCGGTCCCTCCGGCTGCGGAAAATCCACTCTCCTGCGCGCCCTGGCGGGGCTCACGCCTCCCGTGCGCGGCGAAGTGTTCTACCACGGCCGGCCCCTCACGGGTCTCAACCCGGGAGTCGGCATCGTTTTCCAGAGCTTCGCCCTGTTTCCCTGGATGACGGTCAGCGAGAACGTCTCCGTGGTCCTGCGCTCGTTGGGCCTGTCCCCGGAGGAAGTGGCCAAGCGCGCTGAAGCCACCATCAAGACCGTCGGTCTGGCCGGCTTCGAGGGCGCCTACCCGCGCGAGCTCTCCGGCGGAATGAAGCAACGCGTCGGCATCGCGCGGGCGCTCTCCATCAACCCCGAGATGCTCTTCCTCGACGAGCCCTTCAGCCAGGTCGACGCCCTGACCGCCGAGTCCCTGCGCGCCGAGGTCCTCGACATCTGGGCCGCGCGCGACCGCAACCCCTCCTCCATCGTCATGGTCAGCCACGACATCAAGGAAGTCGTCTACATGGCCGACCGCATCGTCGTGCTGGCGGCCAACCCCGGCAAGATTCGCACCATCGTGGAGAACAAGCTCCCTCGCCCGCGCGACTACCGCGCCCCTGATTTCCTCGCCCTGGTCGACCGGCTTCACGAGATCATCACCGGCGCCGAGATGCCGGACGAGGCCGTCCCGGCCACTACGACGCCCGAGGCGCCTGCCGCCCAGACGGTCCCGGTGCGCGCCCTCAACGCCGAACCCCTCCCGAACGCCTCCACCTCGGAGATCACGGGCCTGCTCGAGTATCTCGACGCCCGCGGAGGCCAGGACAATATTTTCCGCGTCGCGGCCGAGACCGACCAGGAATTCGGCAAGGTCATCACCGTGGTCAAGGCCGCCGAACTGCTGGCCTTCGTGGACACGCCCAAGCAAACCGTGGTCATGACCGAGCGCGGCCGAGCGTTCGTGAAGGCCTCCCCCGCCGAGCGCAAGGCCGTTTGGCGCTTGGCCCTGCTCGATTTGCGCCTCTTCCGCGAGGTCCACGACTACGCCTTGCGTCGAGAGAACCGCGCCGTCGACCGCGCGGACGTGCTCGAGACCATCGCCCTGCGGGTGCCGCACGAGAACTCGGAGAAGGTCTTCAAGACCCTCGTGCGCTGGGCGCGCTACGGCAAGCTGTTCGACTATGACGAGAACTCGGGTCTGCTCACCGTGAGGGACCTGAAATGAACATCGCGCTGATGCCTCGTGAATTAAAGGACATCAACTCCTTGCTGGCGCTGGTCATGCTGGCCGGCGTCATCGCGGCCGCGTGCACGGTCGTCTATCTGCTCTGCCGCCACCACTACGCGTGCCATAAGGCTAAAAAATCTTCCAAGCACGGCGACCACGGGCATCACGACAACCACGGGCGCCACCCTCACCAACCCAAGCGCTGAGCGGGCTCGAGCCGGCGCTCAGCCGTACTTGTACTTGACGCCCATGCCGCCGCCGGGCCACTCGCAGTTGATGTTGTCGAAGGGGCAAAGCATGCGGCAGGCGCCGCATTCGATGCAGTTCTCGTAGTTGACGACGATCTTGCCGTGGGCGCCCTCCCACTCGTAGACCTTGGCCGGGCAGACCGTGGTGCAGGTCTTGGCCGCGCACTTGGTCGCGCAGGGGGCGGACGCGCCCGCATCGCGCAGCAGGATGTTCGCATCCGGCTGCCTCTTCCACTCCAAAGTGCCGAGCTTGGCCTCGACGGTCGTCTCGATCTTGATATCCATTTAGATGGCCACCTTTCTCAAGGGAAACAGGTCCTTGGCGACGCGCAGGAAACCGCGCCGGCCGATCATGCCGATCGCCTTCTTCCAATGGTCGCGTTTGGGCGCGCCGTCGGCCGAGAAGCGCAGGTGCGCCAGCTCGCAGGCCAGCTTCGGATAGAACTCGAGGAAGCCCGGGGAGTTTTCCACGTGCTCCTCGAGGTCCATGATGTCCTCCATGTCGCGGAGCACGTAGGACGCCTCGAGCTTGTTCTTGTACGCCGAGAGCGCCGCCTGCGTAAAGTCGCCCTTCTTCTTGGCCTCGATGACGGTCTCGCCGGCGAGCCTGCCCGCGGTCATCGCGAGGTTCGAGCCCTCGCGGTAGGCGGGGTTGGTCATCTGCGCCGCGTCGCCCGCGACCAGGAAGCCGTCGGCCGCCAAGGGAGGCATGGACTTGTAACCGCCTTCGGGGATCAGATGCGCGGAGTACTCGAGCAGCTTGCCGCCGGAGATCAGCTTCTTGACCAGCGGATGCTGCTTGACGTGTTCGAGATGGTCGCAGGGACGCAGTCCCTTCTTCTGGTAGTCGGAAAGCTTGCAGCCGACGCCGAGCGACAGCGACTCCCGGTTCGTGTAGAGGAACGCGTAGCCGAGCATTCCGAGCGAGATCGAGCCGAACATCTCCATCGTGGCCCCCTCGCCGGGATTGAGCTGGAAGCGGTCCTCGATGACGCCGGGGGCCAAAGCGATGACCTCCTTGGCGCCGAGCGCGACCTCGGAGGACTTCAACTCGGCGCGGAAGCCGGCCTTCTGCGCGATAATGGAGTTGACGCCGTCGCACGCGATGACCACGCGGGCGGTCAGTTCGTCGCCGTCGGAGGTCTTGATGCCGGCGATCCGTCCGTCCTGCTTGACCACGTCGCTGACCATCACGCCGCAGAATATCTCGGCGCCGGCCTCCTCGGCCTTCTTGGCGTACCACTGGTCGAAATGGACGCGGATAATCGTGTAGCAGTTCGGAATGCCTTCCAGGAATTTCTGGGATTTATAGCCGACCGTGAGGCAGGAGTCCTCGGTCATGATGCAGGTCTTCTGCTCCAGGATCGGGCGCTCGACGGGCGCATCGGCCCCCTTCCAGAACTCGGGCACGATCTCGTGCAGCATCTTCGAGTACAGCACCGCGCCCTGGACGTTCTTGGCGCCGGGATACTCTCCCCGCTCGAGGACGACGACTTTCAGGCCCGCGCGGGCCATCACGATCGCGGCGGACAGGCCGGCCGGGCCGGCCCCGACTACGATCGCGTCGTAGGAGGGTTGATCGGACATGGAGCGAGGGCCCGCGGACGGCTTAAGAGCCGCCGCTGCGCTCGGCCGCGCTTTGGACGGCTTGCAGCAGATCCTCGGGCTTGAAGGGTTTCGTAATGAAGCCGACCACCTGAGGAAACTTCTGGAAGAGCGTCCGGGCGGGCTCGAGCGCGGTCAGGACCACGATGGGCATGGTCTTGGTCGCGGGGTCCCCGGCGATCTTGAGCTGGAGCGAATAGCCGTCGATGCCGGGAAGCATGACGTCGAGTATTAGGACGTCGGGCTTGATCTTGATGATATCATCCCAGGCCTCGCGCCCGCTGTCGCAGGAATGGACCTCGAAGCCCGCCTCGGCCAAGGTGTACTTGACGAGGTTGATCATTTCCGGCTCGTCATCGATCACGAGGACTTTCTTTGCCATAGAGTCTCCTGTCGGTCGAGATTATCAATTCCCGTCGGCGGGCGTCAAGAATCGTTACGGAAGGACGCTGGATTCGAATCGTATCAAAAATCAGTCGATCGGCGGTTCGACAATGCTGCGGAAAGCGCCGAGAAGCTCGACGCCGCTGCGGAAGCGCCGCTGCGGATCGCAGTTGAGGGCCCTCTCGAAGAAAGCGTCCATGGCCGTCGGAAGTTCCGCCGCGCCGCCGCCCGGCGCAGGCCGGCGCCCGGTCAGGCGCTCGTAGAGGTCCTGGGCCAGCACGAAGGAATCCTCGGGCCCCTCGGCCTGCGCGGCCGCCGACGCGAGGGCGCGCAGCGCCTGCCGCGGCTCCAAGCGTCCCGTCCCCGGCAAGACCAGCCGTGCCGCCGGGACGCACGCTTCGGGCTCGGGAGCGCGCCGCAGGCGCGCCCAGGCCCAGCCCGCCGCGCCTGAAACCGCCAGGAGGGCCAGCCCGGCCAGCCCGCCGCGCGGACGCCTCGCGGGCGCCAGACGCAAGAGGGCCTCGTCGCGCATCGGCGCGTAGGCGGGGTCCAACTCGGCCGCCCGCCGGTAGTCGGCCAAGGACTCCTCGGCAGGACGGCCCAGGCCTTCCTTGGCCGCCGCGCGGCGCATGACCGACTTCGCGCTGGCCGGATTGATCGAGGCGGCCTGCTCCGCGTCCGCTAGGGCTCCCGCGTAATCGCCGTTGCCGGCCCTCGCCTCGGAGCGCAGGCAAAGGAGCGCCGGGGTAGGGCCGTCGATCTCCATGGCGCGGGCGGCGGCCTGCTCCGCCGCCGGGAAATCGAGCGCCGCTCCCGCCGCGCGGGCGAGTTGCTGGAGCGCTTTCGTGCTGCGCGGGTCGGCCGCGACCGCGGCCTGGGCCTGCGTGAGCGATCCCGGCACGTCGCCGGCGGCCAGGCGCAGCACCGACTCGCGCACGGCCTCCTCGCTGCGCGAATCCGCCGCGGCGGGCGCGGGGGCGGCCGTCAGCACGGCCAGCGCCACGAGACTGAGCGTCATGTGGGCGAGTGTAGCAAGTTCGCGCCCGCACGCGGGCGCGTCGCCCCCCTTGTTTCCTCCCAACGTTAAGAGGCACATTACCCAAGATGAGGCGCAAGGAATTCGCCGCCCGGATCTGGTCGAAGCTGGTTTCATTCGAGAAGACCCACGCCCTGCTCTCCCCGGGGGGACGCGTCCTGGCCGCGGTCTCCGGCGGCCCGGACTCGGTGTGCCTGGCGCACTGGCTCTCGGTCCAGGCCCGCAAGAAGAGCCTGACGGTCCGCCTGCTCCACGTCCATCACGGCCTGCGCGGGCGCGCCGCCGACCGCGACGCGGCCTGCGTGGTGGGACTGGGCGCGCGGCTGGGTCTGCCGGTCTCGGTGGTCCATGCGGATGTGAAGGCCCGGGCGAAGGCGAGGGGACTCGGGCTCGAGGAAGCGGGCCGCAAGGAACGATATCGCCTGCTCTCTTTGCGCGCGCGCCGCGGGCGCTTTTCGGCGGTCGCCACGGGCCATCAACTCGATGACCAAGCCGAGACTGTCATCCTCCATCTCCTGCGCGGCACCAGCCTCGAAGGCCTCGGAGGGATCGCGCCGCGGCGCGCCCTAAGACCCGGGGTGGAACTCATCCGGCCTCTCCTGCCTCTGACGCGCGCGGAGGTCCGGACCTACCTCTCGGTCCATGGGCTTAAGTCGCGCGAAGACCTCAGCAACCGCGAGCCCCGGTTCGCGCGAAACTGGGTGCGCCGCGAGGTCATGCCGTTGCTGGAGAAGCGCGCTCCGGGCGTCAAGGGGCGTCTGGCCGAGATCGCGGCGAAGGTCAGATCTGCGACGGGCCGCGCGTAAGTCGCGTCACCTCACTCCTTTCTCGTTGAGGAATGACTTATACTCCATGTCGTTCTTGAGCACATGGCCGTTCCACCAGTCTCGCAGAAACGAGCCGATCTCGGCGGGGGTATCGGACTTCCCCGCCATCAATCCCATGCAGAGCTCCACCGTCTTCGCCTTGTACCGCGCATGCTGTTCCTTGTGTCCGGCGAAATTCGGGTAGCCATGCTCGCGCAGGAGTTCCTCCTCCCGGTCGAGATGAAGGCAAGCGTACTGAGTCATCTTGGTGAGAGCTTCGGTCACGACCTCGGACTTGTAGTCCTTGCCGGCCAGATCGAGAAAATGATTCAGGAGCTTGAAGAGTTCTTGATGATGCGAGTCGAGTTCCGCGACCCCCACGCTGTAGCTTTGGTCCCATGACAGCTTCTGCATCGACATAAAACGACCTCCTATCGAATGCTACGGGACGACCCGCAGGCGCTTGAGGACCGGCGGGTCGAAAGGACGGTCATTGCCGGTCTCAGTGTCGCGCGGGACGGCGGCGATGGACTTAACAACATCCAGACCCTCCACCACCTCGCCAAAGAGCGTGTACTTGCCGTCCAGATCGGGAGCCGGCCCCAAGGTGATGAAGAACTGCGTCTGGGAGGTCCCGGCCCCCCAACTGGCCATGGCGAGCAGACCCGCGCGGTCGAACTTGGAACCCTTCGGTTCGTCGGGCGCCGGCGCGGCCGGGTCGCCCTCGCCGGTGCCGGCGGGGTCGCCGCCTTGGATCATGAAGCCGGGCACGACGCGGTGGAAGACGGTGCCGTCGTAGAGGGGGCGCAGGACGGCTTGGCCCGTCTTCGGATCCTTCCAGGGCTTGGTCCCCTCGGCAAGCGCCCTCATGTGCTCCACCGTCTTCGGCGCCCGGGACGCATAAAGCCGCGCGACGATGCGTCCCTTGGAGGTCTCGAAAACGGCGTACGGTCCCTTCGGGCGGCCGCAGGCCGCAAACAGGGCGAGGGCGGCGAGGGCGGCGCGCCTCACTTGGGAGCGATCTCCTCGATGAGTTCGGGCGGGTAGCCGATGTCGAGGACCTTGAGCGTCCCCACGAAGCGCTTGGCGTGCGGGGCCAAGAGCCCCTTCTTCGGCAGGCCCAGGGCCAGCGTCAGGTCGGCGGTGAGATAGGCTCCGCTATGGTAGCCGGTGTCGGGATGAAGGCCCGTGGGCAGGTCCACGGCCACGACGGGCTTCTTGGAGCGGTTGATCTCTTGGATCATATGGTGGATGGCGCCGGCGGGCTTGCCGCTGGACCCGGTGCCCAGGAGCGCGTCGAGGACCGCGTCGCAAGACGCCAGGGCCGCGGCCAGGCCCGACTCGGGCCCGGTCTCGCGCCGCTCGACGCCCGCCGCGGACGCCTTCTGGAGGTTCAGGCGCACGAGCTCGGGGTAGCCCGCGTCCTTCTTGCTCGGGCAAAGAAAGACGAGCACGCCCGCACCCGCCTCGCGCAGGAACCGCGCGGCGACCAGACCGTCTCCGCCGTTGGCCCCGCGCCCGCAGCAGATGACGATCTTGGCCTGGGCCGGCTCGACGCCGCGCTCCTTGAAGAAGGCGAGGGTCTCCCTGGCCACGGCGCGCCCGGCGTTCTCCATGAGGTCGGCGGCCGGGATGGAGAAGCGCGCGGTCGCGTCGAAATCGAGCGCGCGCATGCGCGCGGAGTTCACGACGGGCAGGCCTTCCCAGCGCTCGGGAATCGGCTCCTTGGGACTCACGAGGAGTAGGCCCTGACCAGGAGGGCCGCCAGCGCCAGGGTCGTCGTGACGGCGGCCAGCGCCGCCAGCGCGAGGTAGGGCAGTCCCAACGTGACCCAGGCCCGGGCCTCGCCGACGGCGTACTCATCGCGCATCGCCCGCGCCTTGAGGGCCCAGGACCACAGGCCGATGCCCAGGAAGGTCAGGCGCACGGGCCAGGGCGAACGCGGGGCCAGGATCTGGGCGATGAGGACGGCGGGCACGGCGGCCAGCCATGCCAGTTCGGAAAGCCCCAAGTGAACGAAAAGCGCGCTCGCGCCGCCGCGCGCGCCGGTCAGGTCCAAGATGAGGTGCAGGAGCGCGGTCGTGAAGAAAAGCATCGTGAGCTGCCACATCAGCGCCAGCAGGAACGAAGGCCAGGAGAAGGAGAGCAGCGTCAGTTTCCCCGACAGGGCCTCGGCGAAGAAGAGGCTGGAGCCTCCGGCCAGCGCGCCCAGCAGGCCCAGGACGAAGGGCCGGTGCCGGCGTATGAGGGCCGTCGCGCGGGCGCGGTCCTCGAAATAATCATAGAGGAGTTCCAGGACGTCCATCTCACCACCCCGACCAGAGGTACATCATGCCGTGCGCGGATAGGGCGCCGGACAGGGGGAAGCTGACAGGCCCCACGCCCAGGACGAGGCGCGCGCGGGACTCGAGGAGCTCCAGGAGGTCGCTGAATTTCTCGCCGTCGCGTCGCACGCGCGGCTTCGCATCCTTGATGCCGCCCAGCTTGGCCGCGAGCATGAGAGCGTCCTTGGAGTCTCCGATTTGGTCGACAAGCCTGTTGGCCAGCGCCTGCTTGCCGGAGTAGATGCGGCCGTCGGCCAGAGGCTTGACCTCCTCCACTGTCATCTTGCGGCCGTCGGCGACCGCCTGGACGAACTGGCCGTAGGCGTCGTCGATGAGGTCCTGGAGGATCTTGCGCTCCTCGATGGTCATCGCTCGCGCGGGCGAGCCGATGTCCTTGTGCTTGCCGGATTTGATGGGGTCCATCTTGTAACCTATCTTCGCGAATATCCCCTCCATGTTGGAGACCGAGAAGATGACTCCGATGGAGCCCGTAATCGTTCCGGGATGGGCCACGATCTTGTCGCAGGCCGAGGCGATGTAGTACCCCCCCGAGGCCGCCACGTCGCCGAAGAGGGCGATGAAGGGGATCTTCTTCTCCTTCTTGACTCGCAGGATGCGGGAATATATCTCCTGGACCGCGCCGACGGAGCCGCCCGGGGAGTTGATGTCCAAGACGATGGCCTTGACGCCCTTCGTCTCGGCGAGTTGTTCGATGCGCCGAGACCACTGCTCCGCGCCGTGACCCCACGGCTTGCTCGAGTCGGAGGCCATGATGGGGCCGCGGATGGCGACCCACCCCACGGTGTCATAGGGTGTGAGGTTCAGGAGGGCCTTGGTTTTCTCGCCGTCCAGCCTCGGGGACTCCGACTTGGCCCGCATGACCAGGGCTCCGGCCGCCAGTAGAGCGGCGGCGTGCAGGGCCAGGAGCGCTGTGATCAGACGGCGCTTGACCCTCCGAGGACCGGCGGCGTGCGCCTCGGGCGGGGGAGCGGGGTTCTGGCTCGTCTCGTCCATTGATATCCTCCTTGGATGCGGCTAACGGCGGCGCAGGGCTTCGCAGTCGACGACACGATTGCGTCCGCCGGACTTCGCCGCGTACATGGCCCCGTCGGCCTGCGCCACCAGTTCCTCCGGCGTGGCCGCGTCGCGCGGAAAGTGCGCCAGACCGATCGAGACCGTCACGCGCACGGTCTCGAAGCCGATCGAGAAGACCTCCGCCTCGATCGCGTCCCGAATCGCCTCGGCCTTGCGCCGGGCTCCCTCGGACTCGGCTCGCGGCAGGAGGACCACGAACTCCTCGCCGCCGTAGCGCGCCACGAAGTCGGTGTCGTAGACCGTGGCGCCCAGCACCGCGCCGATGCGCTTGAGGACCTGGTCGCCGAACGGATGACCGTAGCGGTCATTCAAGCTCTTGAAATGGTCGATGTCAAGGAGCATCAGCCCGAAAGTGGTCTTGAAGGTCTTCGCGCGCACGGTCTCATCGGCGATGCGACGGTCGAAGGCGCCGCGGCGGCGCACGCCCGTCAGCCCGTCCAACTCGGAGAGGCGCTCCATCTCTTGGAAGAGCTTGACGCGCTTGAAGGCCACGATGAGCTCCGAGGCGAAGGCCTGGGTCTTGACCAGCCACGCCTGCGAGGCGGCCGCCTCCGGCACGCGCGCGTAGAGGTAGCCCAGCAGTTCCTGGCCCTCGCGGATGGGCATCCCCACGGCGCGCTCCGGCCGCTCGAAGACCTTGGGCGCGGCGGGGGCCGCGCCCTGTTCCTGGAGGAGGCGGCCCAGCGTGGCCCAGGACGAGCCCGGAGAGGACTTCAATCCCCGCAGGCACAGGGGGCGAACCTCGCCCTCGTCGCGCAGGCCTGACACATAGACGGCGTACTCGGAGCCCGCTCCGAAGTACTGTTCGATGGCGGCCTCGATGCGGGGTCGGACATCTTCCCAGGACAGAGCCTCGGCCAGACTCTTGACCATGCCATAAACGGCCATGGTCTCGCGGTGCTCGCGCTCGGCGCTCTGGCCTCTCTCCTTGAGGCGAGCCAACTCCGAGCCGAAGCGGGCGCGCTGAACGCGGACCTCCTCGAGGCGCGCCGCCCCGGCCGCGTAGTCGGCCTCTCGTCGACGGCAGAGCCGCCAGGCTAGGATCGTGCCGAGGACGGCCGCGCCCGCGGCCATGGCCGCGCCCGACCGGGAAGACGAAGGACACGCGGCGAGGAAGGCCCCGCCCACGGCCAGTGACGCGCCGAGGCAGACCGCCGCGGCCCAGGACCGCCGCGGATAGGACAGCCAGAGTGCAACCCCCGGGACTAGGGCCGCTCCCGCCTCGAACAACTCCGGCCTCATCCGACCACCTGGTTGCGCCCCCCGCCCTTGGCGCGATAGAGCCGCTCGTCGGCGGAGCGCACGATCTGAGAAGCCGTCGTGGCGTCCTGCGGGAAGGACGCCACGCCGAAGCTCATGGTCGCGCATGTGGGCTGACCCTGGAAGACGAAAGGCTCCTCGGCCACGCGCGCGCGCAGGCGTTCCGCCAATTGGACCGCCTCGGAGCGCACGAAGTTCGGCAGGATGAGAGCGAACTCCTCGCCGCCGTAGCGGGCCACGAAATCCACGGGGCGCGCGAAGGAGGCCAGGATCCCGGCTAGGGTTTTAAGCAGGAGGTCCCCGGCCTGGTGGCCGTAGCGGTCGTTGTAGATCTTAAAGTGGTCCACGTCGGACATGATCAGAGACAGGGGACTCTGGCTGCGACCCGAGCGCAGGATCTCCTCCTGTAGGCGCTGCTGGAAGGCGCGGTGGCTGTAAAGTTGGGTCAGAGCGTCGTGCGTCGCCTGGCGGTGAACGCTCTCGTAGAGTTGGATGTTCTCGAGGCTGAGCACGGCCATGGTCGTGAAAAGGTCGGCCGCCTTGACGTCGTCGGGGCCGAAGGCGCCGGCCTTGTCGCTCTCGATCTTGACGAAGCCCGCGGGGTGACGCATGACCCTCATCGGGATGGCCACGCCGGAGCCGAAACGAGCCCCGGGAACGACCTGGGCCTCGGCGCGCGCGTCCTTGATCAGGATTGGGCCGCGGCGGCGCTGGGCGGCCAACAAGAGAGGGTCTTGCGCCGCGCCGGCGGTCACCTCCACGCGGGCGCCGGGAAAACGCGCCGACAGGACCGAGATCAGCCGCGTCTGGACCTCCCCAGCGTCGAGCGTGCCCGAGAGGCTCTTGGCGGCGTCCGCCATGTCGCGGCGCAGGCGGGTCTCCGAGCCCACGGTCTCCTCGTAGGAGCGGTAGTACCTCAGGTCCCGGTCGTCGTCGCGGATGGCGTCCTGGAGGGACATCTGCTCCAGGAGTTGGGAGCGCTCGTCGGCGTTCTGGCGGCTGCGATGGACGGCCAAGCCAGCGGCCAGCGTCCATAGACCCGCGATTGCGAGGCCCAGCGCCAAGTGGACGACCGGCTCGACCGCGCGGGCGACGAGCACGCCGCCGACCAGGGTAGAGAGGAAGGCGAGGACGACCGGGGACTCCGCGTCCCGACGGAAGTCGGACCAGAGGAGAGTGAGCCCGAATGCCGGGAAAGCAGCGGGCCCATACTCGGGGCGGGCGACGACTAGTAATGCCAGCCCCGCGAAGAGCCCGTACGAACCCAGCAGGGTGACCGCGCGCGAGTCGCCCATCAAAGTGGTGGAGGTGGCGGGATTTGCACCCGCGTCCAAACGGCGCCGACCGGGGTCACTACAGGCTTAGCCCGTCCTTGATTTCGCCCGGGGAAAACCGACGGACGCGTGCTCCCCGGGCTAATCCCGTTCGGTCTTAGGCCCCCCGCCCACGGGATCACGGGGAAGGACCGCACCCTGCTCTTGACGCCGGCGACCCTCCAGCAGGTGTCGAGGACCGGCGTGTGCTCACTGCGTGTTAGGCAGTGGCCCAAGCCAACTGAGTGTTGGCAGTTGTTGTTTGGTCCGGTTTTGACTGGGCCCTGACCAACCCAGGCCTGCGACCTTCGGCTCAACGACATCTGTCGAAGCTGATTCACCCCCGACACAAAGAGTATAACAGCCCTGGAGACCGTCGGCAAGGGCTTCTCGGAATTCAGGCGCGGGCGGACGTCGGAACGGCGGACTCTATGGCCGCCGAGAAAGCGGCCGGGGTGCGATAGCGTTTATCCGGATCGGCCTGGAAGGCCCGCTCGAAAACCGCGTCCAGGGTCGGCGGCAAGCCCGGCTTCTGGCGCGCGGGCGGCACGTAGCTCATGTTGATCTTGTTGAGCAGCATGCCTGCGCCGACGCCGATGAAGGGGAGCTTGCCGGTCAGCATCTCGTAAGCGCAAACGGCCAGGGCGTAGACGTCGGACTCGCGGCGAACCTGTCCCTGTTCCTGCTCGGGCGCCATGTAGGGCGGGGTGCCGACGACGGTGCTGGTGACGGAGCAGCGGGTCATGGCGTCCTTGGCCGCTCGGGCGATGCCGAAGTCCATGACCTTGACCCGACCTGCGGAGTCCACCATCACGTTCGAGGGCTTCATATCGCGGTGGATGACCCCGCACGAATGGGCGTATTCCAGGGCGGAGGCCGCCTCGCGCACGATGCGCAGGGCTTGGCCCGGCTCCAAACCGCCTTGGGACTGGACCAACTCGTGCACGGTCTTGCCGTCCACATACTCGAAGACGAGGAAGATATCCTCTCCATCCTCGACGATGGCGTAGATGTCCACGATGCCGGGATGGTGGAGGGTCGCGACGGTCTTGGCCTCCGTCACGAAGCGGGCGCGCTCGCGCGCGTCATGGCGGATCTCATCGCGCATCTTCTTGATGGCCACGCGCCGGCCCAGGAAGCGGTCCGTGCCCTCGAAGACCATGCCCATGCCGCCCGCGCCGATCTGGCGGGCAATCTCGTACTGCCCTCGGATTAGGCCCGGCAGGGATCCGTGGAGCCGTTCCGGCGTCTGGAGCGCCCCCACCTGAGGGCCGGTGCGCGTGACCCGGGTGAGGACCGAGACGACTTGGTCCTTGAGGGGCGCCAGCACGCTCCGAAGCAGGCCTAAAGCGAGGAGAAGTCCCCCGAGCGCGCTTGCTCCCGCCAGGAGACCTAAACTCCGGGCCCGTCCCGAGGGGGCCGGGGCTGCCGCGGTCGCGCCGGACGCGGTTTCTCCTGGAAAGAGGAAAAAAATATCGGCGTCCGAAGGGAGTTGGAGGCCGGCGGCTTGACGGACCGCGTCGCCGAACCGGGGATCGGAGCGGGCCGCGCGCTCGATGTCGGCCATCATCGCGTCCTTTTCGCCCAAACCGGCGTAAGCGTGGGCGCGATAGGCGTAGCCGTAAGGGTCGTTGGGGTTGAGCTCCAGCAGGTGGTTCGAAGTCGCCACGGCATCCTTCCAACGCTTGCCCCGGTTCTGGGCGAAGGCCTTGGCGCGCAGGAGCGTCAGGTTCTGGGAGTCTTTCTCCAACCCATGATTGGCGTCCGCCTCCGCCTTGTCGTACTCGCGCCGACGCGAGTAGATCGCGGCGCGCAGGGCCAACAGATAAAGATCTCCCGGAGACTGCTCGAGGCCGCGATTGGCATAGGAGAGCGCCCCCGCGTTATCGCCCAACCGGAACGCGTTCTCCCCCTGCCGCGCGGCCTGCTCGGCCGAACGGCGCGAGGAATCTCCTCCCGCCGGAAGGCCGGCGCGCGGCGCAAAGCCGCCCTCCCCGCGGGACGCGGCGCTCCCCAGGGAAAAACGTTCCGGCGAAGAGCCGGCGGCCCCGGCCCGCCCATCGGTCGCATGGGCAAGAGACATCGCCTCGGCGTTGCCCGGGTCCAGTCGCAGAGCCGCGCGCGCGTCATCGTTCGCCTTCTGATAGTCCCCCATCCGGTACAGGATATCGCCGCGCGTGGCCAGCGCCTCGGCTCCGCCGCCCAGGTCCACGGCGCGCACGGCGGCCTTCAGGGCCCCGGAGAGGTCTCCGGAAGCCAGCTTCTGCTGAGCCTGCAGGCGCGCGACATCCGGGTCATCGGGCGACTGGCCTGCCATGTGGTCGAGATGGCCGCCGCTGGGCAGACCGCTCGGGATGTCCGGATTGGGCCTGGGGCCGCGATGGAATAATCGGGAGGCGTCGTGGATGGCGGAATGGAGATCGTCCATGACCTTGCCGCCGGGGAATTTATTCATCTTCTCGTTGTAGGACGCCTCGATGCGGGCCAGCGCCTCGGCGCGCTGGTCCTCGGGGAGGAGCTTGGCCCCGCGTTCCTGCCGGCGCTTCTCGATCTCAAGCTCGATCATGCCGCCGACCATATCGATTTCTCCGCGGTTGACCGTGGCGATCCCCTGCCTCTGAAGGCGCGCTTCCAGCTTGTCGAGAATCTGAGTGAAGTAGCGCTCCCCCCAGGGATGCTGCTTGCTTAAACTTTCGACATCCGCGCGCCACCGCCTCCGGGCCTCCTCCACCGGCACCTGGTCCTGCGCGGCGATGGGCGCGCCATGATGGTCGTGGCCCCCCAAGGACGGCGCGCAGAGAACGGCTGACAGCAGGAAGGCGGGAAGGCAGAGGGGGCTCATATCCGCAAGTGTAAGGGGACCCCCGGAAGTTGTCAAGGCAAACGAGTTGCTTTTACCGCGCTTTTACCCATCGGCCCCGCGCGGCTCAGGCGCGCGCGACGGGAATGATTTCGAGGGCCGCGACTAGTTCGGCCGGAGTCTTGTAGCGCTGGTCGGGGTCGGGGGCCAGGGCGACGGCCATGAGCAAGTCCAACGCCTGCGGCAGGCAGGGGGCCCGCTGGGTGGGCGGGATGTGCTTGCCGGTGAGCTTATTAAGGAGCATGACCGCGCCGCTGCCGGAGAAAGGAAGAGAACCGGTCAGCATCTCATAAAGGCATACGCCCAGGGCGTAAACGTCGGACTCCCTGCGCGCGGCGCCTTGCTCCTGCTCGGGCGCCATGTAGGACGGGGTGCCCGCGACGGTGTCGGCGCCGGAGAGCTTGGCCAGCGTGTCCTTGGCCTGGCGCGCCACGCCGAAGTCCATGACCTTCACGCGGCCTTCGGGCGTCAGCATCACGTTCGAGGGCTTGAGATCGCGGTGGATGACGCCGCGCTCGTGGGCGTGCTCGACGGCGGCGGCCATCTCCTTGAGGATGGCCCGCGCCCGCGTCAATTCCAAAGGCCCCGAGGACTTCAGCGCGTCCTGGAGTGTGCGCCCCTCGACGAACTCGAAGACCAGATAGATATCGGGGCCGTCCTCGACGATGCCGTAGATGTCCGCGATCCCCGGGTGGTGAAGCTGGGCCACGAGACGGGCCTCGCGCACGAAGCTCCGGCGTTCCTGCGGGTCCAGGCGGATCTCGTCGCGCATCTTCTTGACCGCCACACGGCGCTCGAGAGCGCGATCCCGGGCGTCGTAGACGACGCCCATCCCGCCCAGGCCGATCTCCTTGACCAACTCATACTGGGTCCAGAAGGCGTCCCCCGGAGCCGGCGCGTTCCCGGAGTCGGCCGCGGGTGCGAGCGCCCTGCGCACGGTCATGCGCACCTGGTCGCGCCAGGAGGCCGACGCGATGTGCAGGACCGCGAGGGCGATGAGAAGTCCCCCGACCGCGGTCAACACGGCCAGGCGCGCGAAGCGTCTCGGACTCAAGCCCTGAGCGGGGGCGGCCGCTCCGTCATCGAAGAGGAGGGTCAGGTCTGTGTCCTGGGGCAACTGCAACGCCCGCTCCAGGCGCCCCTGGAAACGAGGATCGATCCCGGCGGCGCTGCGCAGGGCCTCGAGCGCGGCCGAATTCTCATGGAGCCCGGCCAGGGCGAAGGCCTTGCTCTCATAGGCGAAGGCGTTGGCCGCGTCGCGCTGGAGCGTCGCGTCCGCATCCATGAGGCCTTCCTGGTACTTTCCTTGATGGGATAACGCTTGAGAGCGCGTCTGCAGGATGGCCGCGTTGCCCGGCGCGAGAATGAGCGCCGCGCCGGCGTCCTGCACGGCCTCTTGATGGCGATTGAGATGGATCAGCGCCACGGCGCGATAGTTGAGCGCCTGGGCGTTCCGCGCGTTGAGCTCGATGGCGCGCGAGGCCTGTTGATAGGCGGCGGGATAGTCCTGCGCGCGCAGGGCGTCGGCCGCCTCCTTGGCGAAGAGCGCGGAGCGCTCCGCCTCCTGCGCCGGGGCGGCGGCTGCCGCTTTGCCGGCGTCTGCACCCGCATTCCCCTCTTCCACGCAGGCAAAAGAGGCGCAAAACAGCAGGAGCAACGCAAGGGCGCGCGGGACGCGGCTCATCTCGGCAGTGTATCCCCCCGCCCCTTGATTTGTCAATGGAATCGGTCCATCCTCGCCCGCAAGCTGAAGGCCAAGGGCTGCGCCGTCAAAGACTGAGCAGCCGCGCCGCCAGACGCGCGGCCTCGATCATCCCGGAGGCATCCGCCACCCCGAAACGGGCCGCGTCCCAGGCCGCGCCGTGAGCGGCGGACACGCGCACGAAGGGCGGGCCCATCGTCCAATTGACCCCCCCCAGTCCGCCCGCGACCTTCAGCGGAATCAGGGCCTGGTCGTGGTAAAGACAGACCAGCCCGTCGTAGGCGCCTTCGCAGTGCAGGCGCCAGGCCGAATCCGCGGGCAGGGGCCCGTCGAGGAGCAGTCCCCGGCGGCGCAGGGCCGCGGCCGCGGGAGCCAGCCTCTCCCCCTCCTCGCGGCCGATGAGCCCCTGCTCGCCGCCGTGAGGGTTCAGCGCGCAGAGGGCCAGGCGCGGGCGCGGTTTGCCCAGCCGCCGCAGGGCCGAGGCCAGAGCGCGCGCGGCCGACGAAATCTCTCGCGCGCCGACGCGGCGGACCGCCTCCTTGAGAGACAAATGGCGCGTCGCCAACGCGCACCAGAGCCCGCGCGACGGCACGCCGAGAACCATCTCCGCGCCGTCCTGCCCGCAGGCCTCCAAACGCTGCGTATGGTCGCGCCAAGGATAGCCCGCCGCGGCCCAAGACTCCTTGGAGATGGGCGCGGTGACGATCCCCGCCGCGAGCCCTTGGGCGACGAGCCTCAGGGCTTCTTCGAAGGCGGCGGCGGAGAGGCGTCCGCCGACGGCGCCCGCCACGCCCGGAGGAGGCGGCTTGAGGCCCAGCGAGGTGTCCCGGATGGGGCCGTCGGTGGAACGCCAGCCGGCGCGGCGCCAGACGGAGCTCTCGCCCACCAAGACCGGAGCCACGTCCGCGGGCAGGGCGCGGGCGCGCAGAGCGGCGATGACCGTCTGAGGCCCTACGCCCGCGGGATCGCCGCAGGTGAAGGCGAGGGTCTTAAGGGGTCGTCGGGAGATGGCGCTCAATGACCGACTTCTCGCGCAAGCCCTGCACGAAAGACTCCAGGCGCTTCTGAAAGGACACGTTGCCGAGGAAATTGGCCAGATCGTCCTTGAAGCGGTCGAAGTCCGGCGTCTCGTCCGCGCGCTTCTCGGTCACGCGGACGATGTGGTAGCCGACCTCGGTCGCAATCGGAGCGCTGATTTCGCCGACGCCCATGGAGAAGACGGCCTTCTCCAACTCGGGCGGCGCGACGCCGCGCAGGACGTAGCCGATGTCTCCGCCTCGCGCCGCGCTTTCCGGTTCCTCGGACTCCTCCTTGGCGACCTTGGTGAATTCCTCGCCGCCGTCGAGACGCCTCTTGATCTCCGCGGCGGTCTTGAGCGCTCGCTTGCGCTCGTTGTCGGTGGCGGACGCGGAGACCCGGATGAGAATGCGGTAGACGCGCACCCGCTCCGAGCTCATGGTCTTGACCTGGGCGGCCGCCTCGCGCAGGGCCAGCCCTTCCTCCTCGTCCAACCCCTTGGGCGCCTCGGTGCTCTTGGACGCGATGTAGGACTTGATCTTCTCGAAATAGTCCCGGACCTCCTTCTCGGCGGCAGGCGCGGTCCGGGCCTTGACCTGCTCGTCGATGACCTTGCGCGCCAGGATCTGGCGCGACAGGCGCTCGCGGAAGCGGCCGAAGTCCAGTCCCTCGTTCTGGAGTTGCCGTTGGAAGGTCTCGTCGGCCTGCGCTTCGGTGAGAAGGCGGCCGGTCTCGTCCTTCTTGAAACGCGCCTTGATCTCGTCGACGGCATTCTCGATTTCGCGCTCGCGGACCTTCAGCTTCAGCTTCTGGCCCTCTTGGACGAGCAATTCGCGGGTGATCAGCTCCTCCAGCGTGTTCTCGCGGATCTTGCGCGCGTTGACGGGATCGGCCATGGCCGCGGGGTTGGTCTTGGACCAGTAGTCGAGGGCGGTGGACGCCTCTTTCTGGTACTCGCTGAGGAGGATGGGGGTCCCGTTGACGACGGCGACGGTGTCCTCCATCTTGGTCTTGGCGGCGGCGGCCGCCGTGCCGCACGCCGCGGCCAGCATGAGCAGGACCGCCGCGACGCGTTCGCCCCTATTTGAACTGTTCATCGATGACCTCCACCGGGAACTTCTCCTGGACTTGCTGAAGGTAGCGGTCCAACTTCTGCTTCTCGAGCAGGCGCGCGACCCGCTCGCGCGACTCTTCTTTGTCGTAGGAGAGCTTGCGCTCGGTGTCCTTGCGCAGGACGTGGTAGCCGAACTTGCTCTTCAGCGGGCCCCCGATCTCTCCCTGGCGCATGCGCAAGACGACCTCCTCCAACTCCGGGAGAATCTCTCCGTAGAGCAACGGCGGGAAGCGGCCTCCCGACGACGCGGTGGCCGCGTCCAAAGATTCCTTCTGCGCCACCTTGGCGAAATTGGCTCCGCCGCGCAGGAGCTTGGCGACCGTCTCGGCCTTCTCGGGAGAAGCGAGCAGGATGTGTCGTATCTCCACCTCGTCGGGATACTTCGTCATATAGGCGCGAACCTCATCATCGGAGGGGTGGATGGAGCCTCGCTTGCGCAGGTCCTCGAGCCACATCATGGTGAGCAGGGCCTCTCCGCCCTCGCGCACCCGAGCCTCCTCGTCGCGACGCAGCTGCTCGAGCCGGGCGCGGAAGTCCGCGGAACGGGGCACGTCGGACTGCTGGGCCGCGACCAGCACCAGTTTCTCGCGCACGAGCACGTCTAGGAATTGACGGCGGCCGCTCGGGGTCAGGACATAATCCTGATAACCCTGGGAGACCTCGCCGATCTTGCGCTGGAACTCGGACTGCGTGATCTTGAGCTTGCCGACGCGAGCCAGCACGGCGTCCTTCTCCGCGCGGCAGGCGGCCAGAAGCAGCAACGACGCCAAAAAGAGGGCTTTTTTCACCGGATCCATCTTATCATTTCCGAGATGAAAGACGCTCATGCGGCGAGGAACTCCCGCACGGCCTGCGCGGCGGCGCGGTCGTCGAGGGACAATCTGACCGCGTCGCCTTCCATCGAGTCGGGCACGAAGGCGATGCGGCCGGCGAAGGCCTGCATCCAGCGGGCCAGCGCTTGCGGCGACGGCGGCGCGTCCGTCCGGAACCGGATCTCCACGGCCTTCTCCAACTCCACGATGGACTCGATCTTCGCGCGCCGAGCGGCGGCGCGCAGGCAGATCAGCTCGAAGAGATTGCGCACCGCCTGCGGCGCCGGCCCGGACAGCCGCTCCAATTCCTCGAGAATCAACTCGGCCTCTCCAGGAGCGGCCTTGAGCGCCCGCTTGTAGACTTTCAATCTTTCGATCTCCCCGGGCAGATAGTCCTGGGGAATGTAGGCCGGCAAACGCAAGTCGATGGAGACGGCGCGGTCGTCCTCGGGGGCCTGGCCGCGCAGGCGCGCGATCTCGCTCTCCAATATCTGGGAGTAGTAATCCGCGCCGACGGCGTTCATGAAGCCGTGCTGCTTGGCGCCGAGGAGGTCCCCGGCTCCGCGGATCTCGAGATCCCGCATCGCAAGCTTGATTCCCGCGCCGAGCGAGCCGAACTCCTTGAGCGCCTCCAGGCGCTTGCGCGCGTCCTCGGGAAGGTCCTTGAGGGCGCTTTGCGGCGGATGGAAGAGCCAGCAGTAGGCGCGCTGGCGTTCGCGGCCGATGCGTCCGCGCAGTTGATAGAGCTGGGCCAGGCCGAAGTCCTGGGCGTCCTCGACGAGCAGGGTGTTCACCGTCGGGATGTCGAGGCCCGACTCGATGATGGTGGAGGCCAACAGCACGTCGGACTTGCGCTGGGCGAAGTCCCACATGGCCGCCTCGATCTCGCGCGGGCGCATCCGGCCGTGGACCATGGCCACCCGCGCGCCGCCGCAGAGGCGCTGGACGGTCTCCAGGGCGTCGGCCATGGAGCGCACGCGGTTGTGCACGTAGTAGGCCTGGCCGCCGCGCGCGAGTTCCTCGGCGAGCGCCGTCGAAACCACGCGCTCATCCCAGGGCCCCACCCGGGTCACGATCGGCTGGCGGCCCGTCGGCGCGGTCTGTATCAGCGAGATGCCGCGCAGTCCCGTCATCGCCTGGTGGAGGGAGCGCGGGATGGGCGTGGCCGACAGCGACAGGATGTCGGCGTTGATGCGGACCTTCTTGAGGCGTTCCTTGTCCGCCACGCCGAAACGGTGCTCTTCGTCGACGACCACCAGGCCCAGGTCGTGGAAGCGCACGTCCTTCTGCAGGAGCCGCGCGGTCCCGATCACGACGTCCACCTTGCCCGCCTTGAGCTCGGCCAGGGTCCGGTTCTGCTCCGCCTTGGTCTGGAAGCGGGTCATGATCGCGAGCTTGACCGGGAAGCCCGCCATGCGCTTGGTGAAGGTGCGCAAGTGCTGGTCGGCGAGCACGGTCGTGGGGGCGAGGACGGCGCACTGCTTAAGGCCCATCACGCACTTGAAGGCCGCGCGCATGGCGACCTCGGTCTTGCCGAAGCCCACGTCTCCGACGACGAGGCGGTCCATGGGGCGCGGAGACGTCATGTCCTCCAGCGTCTCGCGGATGGCGCGGGCCTGGTCCTCGGTCGGCTCGAAGGGGAAGGAGGCCGCGAACTCGCGCTCCATCATGCCCTCCGACGCGAAGGCATGCCCGACGCACGTCTTCCTCTTGGCCTGGAGCTTGAGGAGTTCCTCGGCCAGCTCCCGCGCGCCCTCGACGACCTGCCGCTTGACCTCCTCCCAGGTGCGGGTGTCGAGGCTGGACAGGCGCGGGCGTTTGCCCTCCACTCCCGCGTATTTCTGGATGCGGTCGAACTCGGTGAGCGGCACGTACAGCCGATCCGAGCCGCGAAACTCGAGCTTCACGCAGTCCTGCGCGCCATGGCCCGGCACCGAAACGGGCTCCATGCCCGAGTAGCGCGCCACGCCGTATTCCTGATGGACGACGTAGTCTCCCTGGCGCAATTCGCGCCAGCGCACGGTCTGCGCGCCCTTGGCCGCGAAGCGCTTCCAACGGCTGACCCCGCGCCAATCGCGCTCGAAGATCTGGGAGGTCGTGTACAGCGCCAAGCCCTCGGTCTCGAGCCGGAAGCCCTCGCGCAGGGGGCCGATCAGGAACTGGGCCGCGCCGTGGGGCAGCTCCGCGGCCAAGAGCTCCTGCAGGCGGGCGTCCTCGCCCGCGTTGAGGCTGAAGAGGACGACCCGGCGGCCCGCCTCGGCGTCGCGGCGCATCTCGACCCAGGCGTTGCGCGGATCGCAGGCGAAAGGCCCGATGGGACGAGCCCCGAAGTCCGCATCGCCCGAGCCGCTCTCGACGAGGCCGCCGAGAGTCAGGACGCGCGCGCCCTCGGGGACCGGAACCTCGACGCCTTCGCAGACGAGCCAGAGGGCCCCGTCCCGGAGCCAGTCCGCGACGCGCCCCCCTTGGGCCGGCTCCTCCGCGGGGGTCGCGACCGCCAGGGCGACCACCGCCTCGGGCTCCTGCGACAAGGGATCGAAGGGCCTAATCGAGGCGATCCGGTCCTCATCGTAGAGCACGCGGTAGGCGACGGCCGGCTCCAGGGCGTGAAAGTCCAGGACCGCGCCGCGCACCGCGTATTCGCCGGGGCTCTCGACGAAATCCACGCGCTGATATCCGGCGGCGGCGAGCGCTTCGATGGTGCTGTCGCGCGGACTTCGGTCGCCGCAGCGAAAGCGCACCGTGCGCGCGGAGAAGTCGGACGGCGGGTGCGCGGGCGCGGCGAGGCCCTCGGCGGTGGCCAGAGCCAAACGCGCGCCGACCCGCAGGAGTTCCAAGGACGCCAGGCGCTCGCGCGGGTCGTCGCCGAAGACGGCGCAGACCTCCGCCTGCCCCGCGAAGAGGGGCAGGAGCGCCTTGACGGCGTCGGCGACGTCCTCGACGGCGTCGGCGTCCGGCAGGACCAGGACGAGGGGTCCCCGGGGGGGTTCGAGACCGACGGGCGCGCGACCGGCGAGGATGCGCCGCGCGAGGAAGGCTCGCGCCCCGCAACCGGGAGCGCCGAGCACGCGCCCGGTCATGCCTTGCGGGCTTGGGCGGCCAACTCGGCGACGAAGGCTTCGCGGCGGGCGGGATCCGCGCAGAGGCCGCGAACGCGCCGGCCCGCCGTCTCGCCCTCTCGGGCGAAGAAACATTCGAGGAACACGCCGCCGCCCCGCGGGAGGGCGAAGGCGCCGACCGGCGAGCCGCAGCCGCCGCCCACCGCGCCCAAAAAGCCGCGCTCGAACTCGACGCAGAGCCGGGTGGCCGGGTGGTCGAGGGCGCCGACGATTCGGGCTACGTCCGTGCGGTCGGAACGAACCTCCAGGGCGAGCGAGCCCTGCGCGGGAGAGGGAAGCATCACGGAGGGGTCGAGGGGCTCGTGGCGAACCTCGCCGCGGCCGAGGCGCTTGAGGCCCGCGACGGCGATGACCATGGCGTCGAACTCGCCCTCGCGCAGCTTGCGCAGGCGCGTGTCCACGTTGCCTCGCAGGGCTTGGAGTTGGACGCCCGGCACGGCGGCGGAGAGCATGAGCCGGCGACGCAGCGACGAGGTCGCGACCTTCATGCCCGCCTTCAGGACCGCCCAGGCCAGTCCCTCCCGGGCAACCAGCGCGTCGCGCGGGTCCTCGCGCTCGGGGTAGGCCGCCACGGACAGCCCGGGAGCCAAGAGGGCGGGCAGGTCCTTGGCGCTGTGAGCCGCGAAGTCGATGCTCCCGTCGAGAAGGGCCTCCTCGATCTCCTTGACCCAGAGGCCCTTGGCGCCCTGGGGAAGGTTCTTCGCCTGCTCCGGCGGGGGCGCGCCGAAGAGATCGCCGCTCGTCTTGACGACGACGGTCTCGATGACGAGCCCGCGGTTGAGCGCCTCGAGCCGGCGGGCCGCCTGGCCGGATTGCGCCAAGGCCAGAGGCGAACCGCGCGTGCCCATCTTCATGACCGCCACGTGTCTATTCTATCCATTTAAATTGGATAATCCAGATATGTCCGAACCGAAGGATCTGAAGTGGGTGGAGATCGACCTCTCGGCCGTGGCGCAGAACGCGCGCTGGGTCGTCTCCCGCCTGGAAGGCGCGGCGAGGCTGCTGGCCGTGGTCAAGGCCGACGCCTACGGCCACGGCGCCGTCGAGGTCTCGCACGCGGCGCTGAAGGCGGGCGCCTGCGGACTCGGCGTGCGGGACCTCTGCGAAGCCTCCGTCCTGCGCAAGGCCGGCCTGCGCGCGCCCATCCTCCTGCTCGCCCCCATCCTTCCGGAGCAGGCGGGCGAAGCGGCTCGCCTGCGGGTCACCGCCACCGTGGACGCGGCGGAGCAGGCCCGCGCCCTGCAGGCCGCGGCCGGTGGACGCCGCGTCGGGGTGCACGTCGACGTCGACTCGGGCCTGGGCCGCTGGGGCGTCGCGCCCCGCGCACTGCACGCGCTGATGATGTCGCTGTCGCGCCTGCCGCGCGTGCGCGTGGAGGGACTCTCCACCCACATCGACTATGTGCCGGGAAAGAACGCGGTCGAGGCCGAGGAGAAGCTCGGCGCCTTCCGCCGCCTGGCCGCGCCCTATAAAAAAAAGGACCCCGGGCTCGTCGTCCACGCGGCCAACAGTTCGGTCTTCGTGGACTTTCCCCACCACCGATTCGATATGGCCTGCGCGGGCAACCTGCTCTACGGCATCAACCCCTCGAAGTCGCGGCCGGCTCCGCTCAAGAACCCGTGGCGCTTCTGCGCGCGCATCATCTCCCTTCGGGAGATGCGTAAAGGAACTTCCATCGGCTACGCCAGCGAGTACGTGGCCGCGAAGCGGATGAGGATCGCCACTCTGCCGGTCGGCTACGCCGACGGCCTCACCATGGAACCGGCCGAGCGCCTCATCGGCTTCGGTGGAGGCTTCCAGTACTGGGGCATGTGCCGGGGCATGCGCTTGCCCTTCGTGGGCCGCTGCGGGATCACGCACGTCCTAGTGGACGCCACCGACGCCCCAGACGCGAAGGCCGGCGACGTGGTGACCCTGCCGGTGCGCCGCACGGCGGCGCGCCACCTGAGGCGGGTCTACCTCTGAGGGGCGGCCCCGCCCATCGACGCGGTCACCCCGCTCAGCAAAGACGAGGCCTCAGAATGAGCCGCCAAGGACTGGGCCAGGCGCGGATCGGCGAGTAGTTGGAGCGCCTTCGGATTGGAAACGGCCACGGCCATGAAGGCCGAAGGATCCTTGGCCATAGCCCGCACGGACGGACACTCGGTCACCCGTTTGGCCATCTCCGTTCCCGCCAAGGCCGCAGCCGAGGCCGGGTTCGAGAGCGCCGCCTGGAGGACCGGGAAGACCTTAGTCATGCCGGCGGAGTTGGGGTCGGAAAGATAGCTCTTGAGCGCGCCGGAATCCGAGCAGTTCCGGAGCGAGACGTCGCGGCTCATGAAGGCGTCCACGACGAGCTTATTGTTGAAGACGGCCTTGAGGATCGCGGGGTGATCGAGGAGCTTCGCGGTCACGGCCGAGAGCAGACCCTTCTGGGCGCCGAGATTTGACAGGCCCTTGGCATCGGTAGGAATCCCCGCCGCCGCCAGCGCGTGCCTATCCGCCTCCGGCGGAGCGGAGCGGGGCGCGGAGGGGGGCGTGGCCGCTCCGGCCGCGGCAGGGGGAGTCGTCTTGGTCAGGAATCCCGGATCGACTGAGGGCCCGGACGGGGAATGCTCGATGTTGCCGGGCAAGGGCTCCCGGCGGATCATAGCCAAAACGTCTCCCGACTCGCGCGGGGTCAAAGCCGGCGCGGCGCCGGCGGGAAGGTCCCGCGGCCGCGCCGGGGCGGGGCCGCCGATGCCCATGTTGAAGCCCTGGGAGGAGATCGTCTCATCGCCGGGGTGAGCCAGCCATATCCATGCCCCGATCATGGCCACCGCCGCCGCCCCGACGAGAAGTCCCCCGCGCAGGCTCAGACCGCCCTCATCCTCGTCGCCGGATCGCCGGAAGTTCATTCGAGTCCCGCCGACTCCTCGCTCTCAGCGGGGGCCGGCTTGCCCTCGATCTCATCCTCGCTGGGAAGAGGCGGCGGCGTCTCACCGGCCGCCGACGGCAATACGGAGCCGGTCGCGCCGGCCGCGGGCTCCGATTCCATCTGTTGGGAGACCGGCTGCGCATGGTCGATGTCGCAATAGCGTTTAGGCTCGGTCCCGGCCGCGAAAGCCTCGAGGAGCTTGTTCTTTTTTTGGCAGTTCGGGCCGAAGAGGAGCCCCGTCTCGGAGTCGATGGCCGCGAAGACGATCCCGGGAGGCGCCGGGAAATCCCTCTTGGGCGCGTCTTTGAGAACATCCTCCATGACGGCGGTCCACCACGGCAGGACGGTCGAGCCTCCCGTCCAGTCCTTTCGGCCCAGCGACGAGAAATCGTCATAGCCCATCCAAGCGCCCGCCGCCAGATCCGGAGTGACGCCGATAAACCACAGGTCGCGGTTGTCGTTGGAGGTGCCGGTCTTGCCCGCGAGAGGGCGGTTGAGCTTGCGGGCGTACGTGCCCGTGCCGTTCTGCACGACGGCCTTCATCATGTTGACGGTAAGGTAGGCCAACTGGGGCGACATAGCCTCGCGGTCGGAGGGCAGGTGACCCTCCAGCACGCGGCCGCTGGAGTCCTCGACGCGCTCGACGGTGTAGGGCGTGACCGCGATGCCGCCGTTGGCGAAGGCGGCGAAGGCGTTGGTCATCTCGAGAGGCGTGACGACGGAAGCGCCCAGGCCCAGGGCGGGCGCGGGCTCCAAGTCCGAACGAATGCCGGCGCGATGGGCGATCTCGACGACCATCGGGGGGCCGACCTGGGTGATGAGGTTGATCGAGGAGATGTTCCGCGAGTGGGCCAGGGCCATGCGCAGGGTGATGCGGCCCAGGAACTTGCCGTCGAAATTGTTCGGGACCCATATCTTGAAGTCGGGCGAGGCGGCGAAGGGCTGGGTGGCCAGGTTGATGGAATACTGGTCTGTCGCCCCTTCCAGGAGGCGCCAGTCCCGGCCGTCGAAATAGAACGCCAGAGGCGCGTCATCGACCAGGCTCGCCGCGGTCATGCCGGAGTTGAGCGCCGCGGCCCAGACGAAGGGTTTGAAGGTGGAGCCGGGCTGGCGCTTAGCCTGGGTCACGCGGTTGAAGTGCGAGTCGCGGCCGCCGATCATGGCGCGGACGGCCCCGCTCTTGACGTCCATGAGGGTGAAAGCGCCCTGGATATTGGAGAGCGGCGCCGTGGAGACCTCGGGCGGCAGGGGCTCGCCGCCGGCCTGGAGCTCCTGGATCTTCTTCTCATGCTCGGCTTGCGCTTTGACGTCGAACTCCTCCAGCGCCTTCTGCATCACCTCTTCGGCCTTCTTCTGCGCCTCCAGGTCCAGGGTGGTGTAGATTTTGAGGCCCCCGCGCCAGACTGCGGCCGTGCCGTACTTCTGCTCGAGGCGCCGGCGGATGTGCTCCACGAAGTAAGGCGCCTGGGTGTCGAAACCCAGGGGCTTGGAGACCGGGACGGGCTGGGCGTTGGCCGCGTCGCGCTCCGCGGCAGTGATCAGACCCTCGTCCAGCATGCGCTGGAGGACGACGGCGCGGCGCTTGCGCGCGTTCTCGGAGCGGAAGAAGGGCGAGTTGGCGCGGGGCGCGCGCACGAGACCGGCCAGGAGCGCGCAGTCGGCCAGCGTCATCTCCGAGACTTCCTTTCCGAAATAGTTGCGCGCCGCGGCCTGGACGCCGTAGGCCCCTTCGCCGAAATAGACCTGGTTGAGGTAGAGCTGTAGGATCTCGGTCTTGGAGAAGTTCACCTCGATCTCGAACGCCAGCAGGACCTCGCGGATCTTGCGGGAAACCTTGCGCTCGGGCTTGAGGAATATCTGCTTGGCCAACTGCTGGGTGATGGTTGAAGCGCCCTGGACCACGCGCCGGGCCACGAAATTGCGCACCGCCGAGCGCACCATGCCCTTAGGCGAGATGCCCCAGTGCTTGAAGAAGTTGTCGTCCTCGACCGCGATGACGGCGTTCTGGAGATCGACGGGGATCTTCGAGAGAGGCAGGAGCGCGCGCTTCTCGATGGAGAACTCGGCGATCACTCCGCCCTTCATGTCATAGACCCGGGTGGTCAGCGACGGGCTGTACTCCTCCAGCGCCTGGATGGGCGGCAGGCCATCGAGAAGCTTCCTCAAGGACCAGGACCCGGCGAACGTCAAGACGGATGCGAGCAACGCCAGGAAATAGAGCCGCGGCCGAGACATCGGCGGATTCTATCATTTCCCTGTCCGGACGCTCCTTGACGGGGCGCGATGGGAAGCCTACACTGTCGCTGATGAGCGCGCCCTTCGACGTCATCGTCGTCGGCGGCGGCGTGACGGGCGCGGGCGTGGCGCGCGACGCCGCCCTGCGCGGACTCACCGTCGCCCTCGTCGAGCGCGGCGCTCCCGGCTGCGGGACCACCGCCGCCTCCACCCACCTCATCCACGGCGGCATGCGCTACCTTCTCTACGACCGTTTGACCACGCACGAAACTTGCTGGGATTGCGGGCATATCGTGCGCACGGCCGGCGACCTTCTGACGCGTCTGCCCATCGTCTGGCCCGTGTACCGCGACCACGCGCGAGGGCTCGAGACCGTGGAGACTCTCCTCGAGGAATACGACCGTTTCCAACCGATGAAGCACGGGAGGCGGCATCTGCGTCTATCCGCCGAGACCTGCGCGCGGCTCGTGCCCGGGATCAAGACCGAGGGATTGATCGGCGCCCTCTCTTTCGATGAGTGGTGGGTGGACGCCGAAGACCTGGCCCGGCGCACCCTGGAGTCGGCGAAGGCCGCCGGCGCCCAGATCCTGCTGGGCGCGCCCGCCGAGGCCGTCCTGCGCGCGGGCGCGCGCGTCATCGGCGTGCGCGCCGGAGGCCGGAACCTGCGCGGCCGGGTCACAGTCAACGCGGCCGGGCCCTGGGTGGACAAGGTCGCGCGCCTGGCCGGAGCCAGCCTGCCTCTGCGCCTCATGAAGGGGACCCACCTCGTTTACCGCGACCAGGCTTTGAGCCCGGTCGGCCTGCTCCTGGAAGCCGAGGACCGCTCCCGCTGCATCTTCGTCGTGCCCTCCCCGCTCGGAACCTGGGTGGGCCCGACCGACCTGCCCGGACCGGACGACCCGGACGAGGCGCGCACCACCGACGACGAGATCGCTTACCTGACGCGCTCGGTCCGGCGCTACTTCCCGCGCTGGCCGCGGCATCATGACGCTACCATCGTGGGCTCTCGCCCCATCCTGGGTCAGCCCGGCGCCGAGAATCTCCTCTCGCGCGATTTCGAGGTCTTCGACCACGAACTCCGCGACGGCATCCCCGGACTGCTCACCATCGGCGGCGGCAAGATGTCCGACTACCGGCTGATGGCGGAGGCCGCGACCGACGCGGCCTGCCGCAAGCTCGGTGCGGCCGCGCACGGGACGACGCAACTGACGACGCTCGACGGCCGTCCGGTCGCGGCGATCCCCCCCTGGCCCCAGCCCGCGCCGGCCTTGAAGCGCTTCCTGCGCGCCCGCCCCCGCCTGCGCCGGCTCCACGCCCTGGCCCACTTGGGAGCGGCCTTCGCCTCCCACCTGGCCCGCCGCGCCGCCGGGTCCTGCCCCGAAACCGACGAAGCCGCCTTTCGCAGGCACTACGCGACCGACTAAGGCCCTTCCCTTCCGGGGTATTTCCGTTGCGACAAAGCCTACCAGGGAGCCCTGAACTCATGACCGGAGTGAAGACGCCACCGATGCGCGTGACGATCCTGACGGGGGGCGCAGACCTGACGGGAGACATGCGCCTGCCGCCGCAAGCGGGGGCGCTTGTGCTCTTCGCGCATGGCAGCGGCAGCAGCCGCCTGAGCCCGCGAAACCGCTTCGTGGCCGAAGCCCTGGATCAGGCGGGGCTGGCCACCCTGCTCATCGACCTCCTCACGCCGGAGGAGGAGGCGTCGGACTCGGCGACGGCCGCTCTGCGCTTCGACATCCCGTTCCTGGCGCGGCGCCTCGAGGGAGTCTCGGATTGGCTGAAAAGCCGGGAGAAGACCCGCCCTCTGGCCCTCGGTTATTTCGGCGCCAGCACGGGGGCGGCGGCGGCCTTGACGGCCGCGGCCTCGCGTCCAAACGAGATCTTCGCCGTGGTCTCGCGCGGAGGCCGCCCCGACCTGGCTCTGGAGGCGCTGCCCCGGGTGAAGGCCCCGACGCTGCTGATCGTCGGGGGAAATGACACCCCGGTCATCGCCATGAACGAGGAGGCCGCCCGCGCCCTGAACGCGGAGCACCGACTCGCGATCGTCCCCGGAGCGACGCATCTCTTCCAAGAGCCCGGCGCGCTCGAGACGGTGGCGCTCTTGGCCGCGGACTGGTTTACCAGCCATCCGCCGAAGTAGGCGCCGGACGGCTAGAAGACGCCCCGCTCCTGATACCAGGGGATGCCGTGCGAGGAGTCCTTCAGGCAATCCACGAAGACGATGACCTGGTGATCATTGTAGACGTAACCCCAGCGGCCGGTGCCCTTAAGCATGGAGCCGTCCACCTGGCCGCCGCGGAGGATATCCGCCGGGTAGATCTGGACCTTCTCCGTCTCCCTCCCGCAGACCGGAAGGTCCAAGGACGGAACCTCGGCGAGATATTTAGGCACCAGTTGGTCGAGCCTCTCGGGAATGCGCTTCTCGGTCTTGTAGAAGTCGGCGATGGACTCCTCAAAACGGCCGAGGGCGGAGCGCACCCGGTCCTCCTTGATGCGAGCCTCGACGGCGTTCGTCTCCTTGTCGAAATCGGCTGCGGCCTCGTCCTTGGCAAAAAGGCCCGCGCAGCCGGAGATCGACGCCGCTAAAATGGCCAGTGCCCGGATCCTTCTCATGACGCACCTCCGTTGATGATGGTCCCGCCGCCCAGCACCTCGTCGCCGTCATAGAACACCGCCGCCTGCCCGGGCGCGGGAGCGCGCTGGGGAGAATCGAAGAAGACCGAGACGGCTCCATCCGCGCGCGGAATCAGCTCCGCCGGAGCCGGCGGATGCCGGTGACGCACGCGGACCTCGGCTCGGCGCGTTGCCTCGGGCGCAACGCCGGTCCAGGTGACGGCGTCGGCGACGAATCCGGCCGAGAATATCTCGTCTTGCGCCCCGACGACCAGTGCGTTCTCCCCGGCCTCCAGGCGCACGACATAGAGAGGCTCGGAGGATGAGAGCCTCAGCCCCTTGCGCTGACCGACGGTATAGGATGCCAGGCCGGAGTGCCTGCCCCGCACGCGGCCGGAGGTATCGCGGATCTCTCCCGGGCGCAGAGCCGCCGCCCCTGCGGACTCGGGGCGGGAGGCCACGAAGCCGCGCACGTCGCGGGCGGGCACGAAGCAGGTCTCCTGGCTCTCGGCCTTGTCCGCCACGCGCAGTCCCAGAGCGCGCGCCTTCTCGCGGACCTCGAACTTGGACAGGGCGCCGATGGGGAAGTCGACGCGCGGGAGTTCCCGCGCGGTCAGGGAGTACAGGAAATAGGTCTGGTCTTTGTCTCGATCCGCGGCCTTGAGCAGGCGTCCATCTTCCACGCGCGCGTAGTGGCCGGTGGCGACCGTGTCGCAGCCCCAGGCCTCGGCGAGCCCCAGGAGGCGGCCGAACTTGATCGAGCGGTTGCACTCGACGCAGGGGTTCGGCGTGCGCGCGGACAGCCATGCCTCCACGAAGGGCCGGATGACCTTGGACTCGAAGAGTTCGGACATGTCGGCCGTGTAATGGGAGATGCCGAGGCGGTCGCAGACGCGCTTGGCGTCCTCCACATCGGCGGGAGAACCGCAACAGCCGAAGCCCGTCTCGGCGCGCGGCAGGAGCTTCATCGTCACTCCCACGACCTCATGGCCGCGCGCGACGAGGAGGGCGGCGGCCACGGAACTGTCCACGCCGCCGCTCATCGCCGCCAGGACCCGGGTCACGCGGCTCTCCTCGCCGCGTGACTTCCCTGCGCAACGCCCTCGATCTCTCTCAGGCGCTCGACGGCGCTGGGCAGCGTCGCGAGAAAGCGGTCGACGTCGGCATCGCTCGTGCCCCAGCCGACCGAGACGCGGATGGAACCGACGGCCAGTTTCGGGCCCACGCCCATGGCGGCGAGGACGTGCGAGGGGGTCGAAGCCCCCGAGGAACAGGCGGGACCGCTCGAGATGCAGACGCCCTCCAGGTCCAGGGCCACCACGAGGTGGTGGCCGTCGATCCCCTCGAAGCTGAAGTGCGCGGTGGTGGGAAGACGATTCTCGGGGTGCCCGTTGAGCCGGGATCCTCGGATGAGAAGGACCCCCGCTTCCAGGCGCTTGCGCAGGGCCAGCGCGCGGGCCGAGGCCTCGGAGAGTTCCCGCGCGGCCAATTCGCAGGCCAGGCCGAGGGCCACGATGGAGGCCACGTTCTCGGTGCCGCCGCGGCGGTTCTTCTCCTGGTGACCGGTCACAATCGGCGAGAGGCGCACGCCGCGGCGGACGAAGAGCGCGCCCACTCCCTTGGGGGCGTTGATCTTGTGTCCGGAGAGGGAGAGGAGGTCCACGCCCAGGGCCTTGACGTCGACGGCGAGCTTACCGAGGGACTGGACGGCGTCGGTGTGGCTGAGCGCTCCGCGCGCGCGCGCGGCGGCCGCAGCCTGCGTCACGGGCTGGAGGACGCCGGTCTCGTTGTTGGCGTGCATGAGGCTGACGACGGCGGCGGCGTCGTCGACTCTGCCCGCCAACTCGGAGGCGAGGACGACGCCGTCCGAGCCGCAGCCCGCCTGCGCCACCTCGAAGCCGCGGCGCCGGAGCTGGGAGGACAGCAGGCGGACCGCGTCGTGCTCGATGCAGCTCGTCACGACCTTGCGGCGCTTGCCCTTCGACTCGTCATGAGCCTGCCAGGCGCCGCCCGCGATGGCGAGCACGTCGGACTCGGAGCCGCCGGAGGTGAAGACGATCTCGGAGGAGTCCCGCGCGCCGACAAGCGCGGCGACTCGCTCGCGCGCGTTCTCGACGGCGGCGCGGGCGCTCTGGCCCAGGGCGTAGACGGAACTCGGGTTGCCGTAGCCGTCGCGCAGCCAGGGGAGCATCGCGTCCACGACCTCGGGGCGGATCGGGGTGGTTGCGTTGTGGTCGAGATAGGTCATTGGCCGAAGCCGAACCCCTTGAAAAGGTCGTCGTCTCCCTTGCCCGAGGTCTTCTCCTTCTCGGCGTCCACGGCGGGCTTGGCCTCTTCGGGGGGCTTGACCCCGGGCAGGGGCACGGACTTCGGAACGCCTTTGGCGGTCACGGCGGCCACGACGGTCTTGCGCACGCCCTCGGAGAAGATGATGCGACCGTTCTTGCGGTCGTAGTAGAGGCGAAACTGGCTCTGCTTGGTCTGGGGCTCGTAGGCCTTGCCCAGGTTGTCGCGTTCCTGCTCCCAGCCCGGGTTATAGAGCATGCGCCCGCGGACATCCACCTTCCTGCTCAAGATGGGCAGGCTGAAGCGGATGCGGTAGAAGCCGTTAGTGTCGGATACGCCCGGGTCGAAAGAACTGGTCGCAAACCCGGAAGGACGAGCCTCCCCCTCCTCCTCCGAACTCTCGCCGCTGGCGACCGCGCGCACGACCACGCCCTGGATGGGGTTGTCCTTGTAGTCCGTGATCACGCCCTGGACATAGCCGTCCAGGAACTGCGTCTTCTTGGGCATCGAGAAAAGGAGGAACTCCGTGTTGCCCGTGAGTTTCTCGGTGATGGCCAAGTCCACCACGCGGCCTTCGGCGAAGTCCTCGACCACGACGTTCTTGTTCGAAGGCCCGCAGGCGACCGCAAACGCTGTCAGGATCACGATAAAGATGAGGCGGCGGCTCACGATGTATTCTATCATTTGATCACCCGCTTTTCGGCGCCGCCTGAGGCGCCGGCTCGACTGGGACCCCGGCCGCCGGGGCGGGCGGCGCGGCGGCCGCACCGGGCTTGCCCTCGCCCCCTTTGGTCGCGGCTGCCTTCTTGCCGATGGAGGCGCTCTTGATGAAGAAGACCACGCGGCGGTTTCTCGTGCGATTTTCCGGCGTATCGTTGACGACGATCGGCCTCGTGTCGCTATAGCCCACCGCGCCGACGTGGCCGCCGGGGATGCCGTATTTCTCGATGAGCAGACGCGCCACGCTGGTGGCGCGCGCGGTGGAGAGTTCCCAGTTGGAGTCGAAGTAGGCGTTGTGGATGCCCTGGTTGTCCGTGTGCCCCTCGACGAGGAGTTCGTGGTCCTCGGTCAGCTTGCGCAGGGAGGGAACCAGCAGGATCAACTTCGAATCCATCTCCTTGGTCGGCTCCGCCGCGCCGCTCTCGAAAAAGCCGGCCATGCCCTGCTCCTCGATGCTGATCTTCAGGCCGTCCTTGTCGATCTTAACCTCGCCCTTGAGCTCGCCCTTGTCCATCATCTCCTTGACGTCCTTCGAGGCTTTTTGAACGTCCTTGTTCAGGGCCGCGGAGAGGGCGTAGAGGATGACGAAGAAGCAGACCAACTCCGTCATGAGGTCGGCGTAGTTGACGAGCCAGGGCGGAGCCGGATGGCCGATCTGACAGACCTTGGGGTCCGACTCGTCGATGAAGCCCCGCGGAGCGCGTAAGGGCATAGGCGGACCTTAGGCGGTCCCGCCTCCAGCGGGGGGCGGGGCAATCGCCCCCTTGAAGATGATCCGATCCGAAGGCGCCAGGTAAGCCTTGAGGTTCGCCTCCACGACCGAAGGCGTGGCGCCGCTCTGTAGGAGCAGGACGCCGCGAATGACGATCTCCTTGATCAGAAGTTCCTCCTCCGAACGGCGGCGCAGCTTGCCTCCCATCGGCAGGAACAGGAGGTAGCCCGAGCCTAGACCGTAGAAGGCGGCGGCCAGGGCCAGGGCCATGCGGCGCGGCACCGCGGCGACGTCATCGATCGAGGAGAGCATCAAGATCATGCCCAGCACGGTGCCGATGATGCCGAAGGCGGGCGAATAGGTGCCCATCGCGTTGAGTATCTCCTGGCCGCCCTTGTGGCGCTCGCGGATGAAGCCAATCTCGGTCTCGAGCATGTTGCGGATGAATTCGTGGTCGGCGCCGTCCACGACCAACTGGACGCCGCGGCGCAGGAAGTCGTTCTTGATGTTCTTGATGTCGCTCTGCAGGGACAGAAAGCCCTCCTTCTTGGCCTTCTGCGCAAGGTTGACAAAGGTCACGACGATGTCCGAGTTGTCCTCGCCGTGGGACAGGAGGGTCTTCTTGATGATCTTGCCCACGCCGATGACCTGGGAGAGCGGGTAGTTGACCAGAGTCGCGCACAAGGTCCCGCCCATGACCATGAGCAGGGCCTCCAGGTTCAGGAATGGCTTGAAGCCGGCCACTCCTTCTCCTATGTAGATCGACGCGACGGTCAGCCCCAGAAAAACGAAGATGCCGGCGATGGTTGCGATGTCCATGAGGGGTTCTTCTCCTGCGCCTAACCGCGCTCGTAGCCCGCGATCGGGTTGACGGCCTTGCCCAACGCGTTGACGGCTTTCCTGTATTCCACCACTTTCGACACGACCTCGTCAGCTTTCTCCGCCACGAGGACCTTGTTGCCGGTCGCAAGATGCACCACGGTCTGAGGCCCTGGCTCAAGGGTCTCGATGAGCTCCGCGTTGACCACGATCTCCGCGCCGTTCAGCTTATGAAGCGTAATCATGAGCCCCCCTGCTCCGGCAGGTCCGAGGCGCTCGATTGCGCCTGTTCTCGCGCCTTGCCCGCGGCCTCCGCCGCGAGCCGCTCGCGCCCGAGTTGGAGCTCCCGCGCCTGCGCGATCAGCTGCAAGATCTCTTGATCCTTCTGGGCAAGAGCCCGTTCGAACTCGGTTTTCTGCGCCTGCGTATTAAGGATCAGTTCCTGTCGTAGGGAGCCAAGTGATTTCTCCGCTTGGTCGAGCGCGTTCTGCGCGATCTTGGCGCTTTGCGACTCGCGCGCCAGCTGGGTTCGTGCCTGCTCCAGAGACTCCTGAACACACTGCGCCTGGGCCGACTGCGCGCTGAACAGACGTTCGAACTCCGTCTTCTCGCGCTCGAGACGTCCCGTGCCCGCCTCCGCTTCCTCTAGTCGCTGCCGCAATGCCCGCAGGGAGTTCTGTAGGACCGTCCCCTGCTCCCGGGCGTCCTGGACCGACTTTTCGAGTTCGAAAGCCCTGCGGTCTGCGGCCTGGCGAGACTCCTCCTCAAGAGACAGACGCCTCGCAGCCTCGTCTGCGCAGGTCCGGGAGGCGATGACCTCGGATTCCTTGGCGAGCAGTCTTTCGGACCAAGCCGCCTCCTTCTGGGCCGACTCCCGCCGCAGGCGCGAGATTTCATTTTCGAGCTGCGTCCGGACCGCCTCTCTCTCGACCTTCAGTTCCTGGAGCCGGATCTGGAACTCGCCTTCGAGCTCCACGCGCAGATCTCCCTCGAGTCGGCTCTTCGCGGATTCGGTTTCCTTGCGCAGTTGGTCGGAGATCTTCGCCGCGCGCGCATTGATCTCGGCCTGCGCCATGATCTTGAGCCGGGTCTTCTCGGATTCGAGCATCTGCAGGGACTTCTCCGCGGCCTCGGCGCGGATCTCCTTCTCGCGCTCCACCCATTTGCGCTGGAGCACCACGAACTCCGCCTTGTAGCGCTCCTGGGTCTTCTCCCATTCGGCCGACGAACGCTTGAGCTTATCGAGTTGGGCGCGGGAGGACGCGCCCTGCCGTTCGAGCGCCCCGCAGACTGCGCGCAGGCGCTGAAGCTCGACGCCGGCGCGCTCCGCTGCCTCCTTGTGCCGGGCCAGGTCGGCCTCATACTCAATCTTCACGCGCCGCAACTCGGCGTCCTTCTCGACGCACTTTTGAAGGGACTGCTCCGCGACCTCGGCACGAACCTCCTTCTCGCGCTCCACCCACTTGCGCTGGAGCACCACGAACTCCGCCTTATAGTATTCCTGGGTCTTATTCAATTCCTCCGATGAACTCTTAAGTTCATTGATTTGGGCGACGGATGACGCGGCCTGTTGTTCGAGCGCCCCGCAGACTGCGCGCAGGCGCTGAAGCTCGGCGTTGGCGCGCTCCGCTGCCTCCTTGTGCCGGGCCAGGTCGGCCTCATTCTCGACCTTCACGCGGCGCAACTCGGAGTCCTTCTCGGCATCGAAGCGCTGTTTGACCGTGGCCAGATCGCGCTGGAGGCGCTCCTGGTCGGCAAGCAGACGCTCCTCGCGTTCGCGAGCGCTGGAACGCAGGGACGCCAGATCGCGCTCGAGCCTCTCCTGGATCATCGCCGCCTGCTGGCGAGAAAGCAGAAGTTCGGCCTTGATTTGGATGGACTCATTCTCCCTCTCGGAGGCGTTATGCAGGCGCGCCAAGGCCTCGGCTCGATCTTTCGAAAGCTCGGTCACCCTCTCATCGAGGATCTTCTTTTCCATGGAGATCTTCGACAGCTCCGTGTCGGCGCCCTTGAGCTTCTCGGCCAGGGAACGCAGGGTGCGGATCTCCTCGTCCTTGGCCATGGCGACCCGCTGCCAATTGGCCTTCTCTTCCAGCCAGCGGCGCTCCATCTCCTGGATGCGCATGGCAAAGTGGACTTCGACCTCCTTATCCTGCCCCTCGCGGGCGGCAAGCTGGTTCTTGAGGGTGACGACCCAGGTCTCTCGCTCCTGCGCCAGGCGCGTCTCCAACTCCTCGGCGCGCTTCTCGAGCTTGGCCTTCGCTTCCTCCTGGTCCTGATCGCGACGATCGCGACGGAGCCGGTCCTGAAGTTCCTTTAGGCTGACCTCGACCTTGGCGGCCGTGACCTGCTCCTCCTGGCTCTTGATCTGGTTGACAAGCGTCTTCTCGCGTTCATCCTGAAGGCGCCGCTCCAGCTGGGACATCCGCTTCTCGTACTCATCCTTGACCTTCTCAAGCTTGGACTCGGACTCCTTCTCCGCCTCGCGCGCCTGCGCGCCAAAGCCGGAGGGAGGCGCCGGCGGCGGCGCGCCCCGAGCGCCGGGCAGCGGGGGAACGATCTGTCCCATCCCGGGCAGTGGCGGCCGCCCGGGCAGCTTCGGAGCCACGGGCAGCTTGACGGCGCCGGGCAGCGGCGGCGGTACCGGAGGCCGCCCGGCCGAAGGCGGCAGGGGCGGCGGAATCTGATCTTCAGGCGCCATGGTTGTCTCTCCTGAGTCGTCTCGTCAAGCCGTCTGTGTCTTCATGCCGTCCACCCACTGCCGCAGTCCCGGATCAGGATTGAACGCGAGGACCTGCTCGAACTGGGCGATGGCTTCCGTCGTGCGCCCCAGTTGCACATAGCAGTTCCCCAGATACTGCCGGGCCTGCCACAGAGCCGCGTCCTGGGAAATAGCGTACTCGAGATATTGAACGGCCTCCGGGAACTGTCCCGCGTCATGGGACTGAATGCCGGCCTGTAGATATTGCTGCGCCTGAGCCGTGTTGACGACCGCCGGCGCGGCGACCGGCGCGGCGGCCGGCGCGGCGGCCGGCCCAGCGGCCGGCCCGGCGGTCGGCCCGCCAAGCAGTTGCGCCACGGCCTGCTCGGCCGCGCGCGTGCGGGGTGCGTATTGTTCCCCTCGCTCGCTGGCGACCTCCTCATGGAAACCGGAGAAGGCCTCGGCACGGTTCTGGCGCACGTTGACCTTACCTTCCTTCTCGAGCGCCTTCACGACCTCCATGATCTTGGTGCGCTCCTCCTCGACTTGGGCCGCAGTCAGGCCCTGAGCGTACTCGATGGATTCTTTGAGAAGGGAGGCGGCGCCCGCCGACATATTGCTCACGAACTTGTTGACCACATCGGGGGAAGCGCCCTGGAGGGCCTTGGCCATCGTCTCGGTCTTAAGCTCGCGCACGATGGTCTGCATGTCTCGGTCGGGGAAGGAGACCATATCCTCGAAGATGAGAATAAACAGGCGCACGCGCTGATACGCCTCGGGCTTTTCATTTTTGAAATATTCGAGAATATTGGAGCGCGTCTGGCTGTCGGCCTCGTCAAGCATCCGGGTGAGGCGCTCCATGCCGCCCACGACGAAGTCCACGCTCTCCTTGATGTCGGCGTCGATGGCCATGAGTTGCTCTCGGGTGACTTGGCGAAGCTTAAGCGCTTCGATGGCGACCTTGGCCTGGAGCTCGATGGGCAAGGAGGTCAGAGTCGCACGGGCGAGCTCGGGCTTGAGGTAGCTCAGCACCACACAGATCAGCCACGGCTCGTCTTGACGCACGAGGAAAAGGTTGCCGAGGCGCTTGAAGTTCTCCTCGTTGATGTAGGTGAACGGCTCGAATTTCTTCATGGCTTCATCCTCCTCGGGCGGCGGCGGCAGTTCCGGCGGCTTTCGCCCCAGCATGATGTCGAGTGCGCCCTTCGATATATGGTCCTCACCGCCTTCTCCCTGCCCCTCGTTTAATCCCTCGTTCTCCGAGTCGACGGAGACCTCGGACGGAGGCTTCTCTTCTTTAAGGGCGGCAATATACTGGCGGAAGAATCGAGCCAGCGGGCCGAATAGAAAGGACAGGAAAAGAAGGAACAGCAGAGCATAAAGAAGGGGCAGATAGACGGACGGCTTCTTAAAGTCCTCCCTCCAGTCCATCAGGGGGGGCTTGTCGAACTTGGTCGGCCGGAAGGCGACCTGGTCCGGGGTCAATCTGTACTGGCCCATCGCTTCTACGATGCGCGTGCGCACCAACTCCACCTGCGCCTTCTCCTTGAGCACGCCGTCATCGTGCATCACGGTCACCTGCAGGCGTTTGAAGACGGGCTTAAGCGCGTAGCGCTCCTCCTGGACACCCTTGATCAGCTGGGCCTGCTGGGCCTGCGACTGCTCCGGCCGTAACGGTGTCTGCGGACCCTGGATGATGGTCTTAGGCTTCGGGATGCCGGGGAGCACGAAAGTCGTCTGCATGCCGCCGCGCACCGCCGGGGCCTTCTCCTTGTATTTCTCGGCCAGACCCATGCCCGAACTCGTCTTCTCCTCGCTCTCGACCTTCACCTCCATCTCTACGTCCACGAAGGAGGCGCTCCTCCCCTTGCCCAGGATGGGGTCGAGAACGTCGCGCTGGATCTTCAACTCCGACTCCGTCTTGATGCGCGTCTGCTCTTGGAGCAGTCCCAGGTCGGGAGCGACGACGCCGGCGACCGCCGCCCCGATGAAGGGCGGCCATGCGAACAGTGCCACGAGGGTGAACGCACGCATTCCTATTAAGTGTAAGGGGGAGACTGTTACGAAATCAAGACAGGAAAGACTCCTAGACAGAGAGGGCTCACGGGCTGACCGACTGCATGAACTCGCGCACCGCGCGATTGCTGGGGTCCAGCTCCAGCACGCGCCGCCAGACCGCCATGGCCTTGTCCTTCTGCTCCATTAGGAAGAAGGCCGAGCCCATGATCTCAAGAGCGGTCACGTTGTTGGGTTCAAGGTCCAGGACGTCCTGGGAGCGACGCACGGCGGAATCGTAGTGGCCGTCGTAGACCGCCTGGCGAGCGTCGAAGACCTTCTGGTCGATCCAGGTGAACTGCTCCGGTCCCTCGAGACGGCGCGTGACGTCGGCCACGCCGGCCTCCTTCTCGATCATATTCAGCAGGCCCAGGAGCTTCTCGTCGCGAGGATTCTTATTGAAGGCGTAACGCAGGGAGTTGACCGCGACCTTGAGGTCGCGGCCGTCCACGTAGGCGATCGCGCCTTTGCGCACGAAGGTCTGGGACTCCTCGCCGCCGGTCGCCTGGGGAAGAAAGCCCGTCACGTTGTTTAGGCGCGCGATCATGGTCGCGACCTGCTTATTTCCTGGAGCCGCATCCTGGGCCTGGTTGAACTTCTGCGCCGCAAGCGCGAAATTGCCTTCCTGGAACGCCTCCATGCCCTGCTTGATGAAGTTCTTGACCTGGCCGGTCGAGCGGTCGGTGCGCGACTGGCCGAAGCGGATGGACAGGGAGAATCGCGTGCTGGATCCGAGGTCATGTATGCCCTGCGCGATGTCTAGGCTGAAGCTCTTGAAGTTCAGCCCGAAGCCGAAGTCGGTCTCCTGTATCCGGGGCAGGCCGAGCAATCCGAAACGGAAGGCAAACCAGCGCGCGATCCAGTACTCGCCGCCGAAGCGCATGTCCACATCGCCGTTGAGGACCTTATTGATATCGGCGGAGAGAGTCAGACGCTCCTTGAAGAGGCGCAGGGAATTGCCCAGCTTGATCGTCACGGGGAGCTTGTCGTCGGTGTCGCCGGTGCGCATGGCGAACACGTTCTGAATGCCGAGGCCGAGGCGATAGGAGGCCCCCATCGTCTTCATCGTGCCCAGGTCCAGGGACTTGAAGTTGTCCGAGGAACCAGCCAGCTTGCGCGTCACCTGCTTGACGCTCATGCCGAAGAGCATGGTCTCGGTCACGCCCTTGGCCCAAGATAGGGACATGGCCTGCTGAGCGTCGTTGAAGGATCCGTTCGCGGTGACCGTCTTGGGCTCGTTCGTGTTCGGGTTGTAGATCACGTCCACCTTCTCGAATCCGGTGTTGGCCAGTTGGGTCATGCTTAAGGCGAAGGTGGATCCGCCCTTGGTGGGGTGGGCGTAGCTTAAGTAGGTGAGCTTGGTCTGCTGGAAGAGGGTGGCCTGCATCGTGGTCAGTTCCTTGCGCTGGACCTGGGCCAGGCCGGCCGGGTTCCAGTAAGCGGCGGAAGCGTCGTCCGAGATACCGTAATAAGCGCCGCCCATGGCCAACGCCCGGCCGCCGACGCCATAGCTGAGGAACTGGCCCGGCTGGCCGCCGCTCTGGGCCGAAACTGGTGAGCAGAGGGCCCCCAGAAGGGCCCCCAAAGAAAAACACGCGCGCGCGACGGCCTCAACGAGCGCCGACGCGCGCGCAACGCGCACAGGGGCGAAGCCCCCCGCCTTAGTTTCGGGCATATGTTCGGTAGCCTGACGCCCCCGGCCCTCCGGGGGTCATGGCTTTGCGCCCCTGGCTTGCGCCAAGTTTGCCGTTATCGCCTATCGGCACCGACGACCCAAACCGTGCCCTTGGATCACCAACCCCTGATCCAAACCCGGCCTGTAGCGCAGATAGGATGCTACCCTACGAGTGTAACGGAATTGTTGCTTTTGTCAAGACCCACTGGACCCCTGGACAATCCCAGTGTCTCCTGATACACTCCCATCTATGGCCGCCCCTGCCCCGGATGACCACGAGCAGACGCGCAAGAAGAGGACCGTCTGGCTGCTCGCCGGAGGCGCGGTCTGCCTCCTCCTTCCACTGATGGGCGTCATCTACCTCAAGTGGAGCGAGGCAAGCAGCGTCCGCGGCCCGAGCGGCCGCAACGACCTTTTTGAGCGCCGGGAAGGCTCCGAGCGCAAGATCACGCCCTCTCAGACCGCGGTTCCCTCGAACATCTCGGCCCCCTCGTCCGCCCGCCGCGCGACCGGCCGCGCAGAGTCACCCGCCGGCTCCTCCCTGGACTTCATTAAGATGACCGATGACATGAAGGCCAAGGCCCCGGAACCGCCCAAAGCTGAAACCCCGGCGGCGCCCGCGCCGACTCCGCCTCCCGCGCCCGCCGTGAAGGCCAAGACCACGCCCAAACAGACCAAGAAGAACTTCTCCGCTCCGAAGCTCCAACCGACCCGCGGCTTCAGCGGCTTCAAGGGCGGCAACGGCCCGCAAACCGCCCCCGTGGGGCAGGAAGGCGGCCAGGACATGCAGGAACTGCTCAAGAACCTGCCCCCGGGCGCCGAGAATAACCCCGAAGTCCAGAAATATCTGAAGAGTCAGGGCCGCTAGGCGGCCAAGGGGCGACGGGATTTGGCGACGGTCTCGCCGATCTCGGAAAGGTTCTCCACCATGATGATGCCGGCCTCGCGCATGGCCTTCATCTTGGAGGCGTGGGTGCCGCTGCCGCCCTCGATGATGGCGCCCGCATGGCCCATGCGGCGGCCCTCCGGGGCGGCCTTTCCGGCGATGAAGCCGAAGACGGGCTTTGACATCTTCTCCTTGAAGAAGCGGGCCGCTTCCTCTTCCGCCGAGCCTCCGATCTCGCCGATCATGACGATGGCGTCGGTGCCGTCGTCTTTCTCGAATTTGGCCAGGATGTCGGAGAAGTTCGAACCTGCGATGGGGTCGCCTCCGATGCCGACGACCGTGGACTGGCCCAGACCTCGCTTAGTGAGTTGGTCGACGGCCTCATAGGTCAGCGTGCCGGAGCGCGAGATGACGCCGATGGTTCCGGGCTTGTGGATGAATGCGGGCATGATGCCGGCCTTGCACTGGCCGGGCGTGATGACGCCGGGGCAATTAGGTCCGATCAGCGTCATCTCTCTTCCAGACAGGGTTTGCTGATTGATATAGCGCTTGACCTTGGCCATATCGATGACCGGGATGCCCTCGGTGATGCTGATGATGGTCGAGCAGCCGGCGTCCACGGCCTCCATGATCGAGTCGGCGGCGAACGGCGCCGGCACGAAGATGAGCGAGACGAAGGCGCCCGTGTTGCGCACCGCATCGTGGACCGTATTGAACACGGGCCGGTCCAAGTGGGTCTGGCCGCCGCGGCCGGGGGTCACGCCGGCGACGATCTGTGAGCCATAATCCATGCACTGCTTTGCGTGGAAGCTGCCCTGTGAACCGGTGAAGCCCTGGACGACGATCTTCGAATCCTTATCGAGGATGATGGCCATGTTACTTCACCGCCTCCACCGCCTTCTGGGCCGCCGTCCATAGATCATCCGCCTGAATGATGGGGATTCCCGACTTGGCGAGGATCTCCTGGCCCTTCTCGACATTGGTGCCTTGAAGTCTCACCACGAGAGGGACCTGGAGCTTGATCTTCCTGAGCGCAGCCACGACTCCGGAGGCGATCATGTCGCACTTCACGATCCCACCGAAGATGTTGATGAGGATGGCGCGGACCTTCTTATCTTTCAGGATGATCTTCAGCGCGCGGGTGACGCGCTCCTCGTCGGCGCCGCCGCCGACGTCTAGGAAGTTTGCGGGGCTGCCGCCGGCAAGCGCGATGGTGTCCATCGTGCCCATGGCCAGGCCCGCACCGTTGACCATGCAGCCGATGCTGCCGTCGAGGCCCACGTAAGAGATGTCGGCCTTCTTGGCCTCCACTTCCAGCGCCGAGGCCTCATGGTCCGCCGTCTTGGCCAACTCGGGGTGGCGAAAGAGGGCGCTGTCGTCGATGATGATCTTGGCGTCGAGGGCCATCACGCCCTTGGGTGTGAGAATGAGTGGGTTGATCTCCAGCAGCGAGCAGTCGAGCTCGATGAACGACTGGACCAGGACCTTGGCCACGCGGCAGAACTCGCCGACGCGGTCCATCGGGACATCCAAGGCGAAGGCCAAGCGCCGCGCCGCGAAGTCGCGCAGGCCGACGTTCGGGTCCACGGACATACGGATGACGGACTCTGGGTGCTCGACGGCCAGAGACTCGATTTCCATGCCGCCCTGGGCCGAGGCGATGATGGTCGGGGCCGCGGCCTTGCGGTCCAGGACCACCGAGAAGTAGAGTTCGCGCTCGATCTTGACGCCGCCCTCGATGAGAAGCTCCCTGACCTTGATGGCCTGACCGTGGGTCTGGTGGGTGGCCAGGTCCATGCCGAGCATGACTTTGGCGAATTCCTTAGCTTCTTTGGGGGTCTTGGCGAGCTTGATGCCGCCGGCCTTGCCGCGTCCGCCGGCCAGGACCTGGGCCTTGAGCACCCAGGGGGCCTGGCCCGCGCGCTTAAGCGCGGCGGTCAGTTGGACGGTCTTTTTGATGACGCCGCCATTCGGGGGCACCGGCACGCCCCGGACCTTCAGGATATCCTTCGCTTCGAACTCGAGAAGTTTCATGTCTCTCCTGGAACTAGGTCGTGACGGTCCACGCCTCTGGGCCCTTGAAAAGCTTCTCTAGATCGGGAGGCACGGTCTTGGCCTGCGCGATTTGCCCATCCATAAGCTCATGGAGAGTCGGGCGCGCAACGTCGCGGAAAACTCCCTGCGGCACGGGCTCTCTCATGTGCGAGAGCATATCGGCCAGCGTCGCCGACGGCGCCTTCTCGTCGTGGATGAGGAGGTCCTTGGGAACAACGGCGGGATCGAAGGTCACGACCTCTGGCTCGAGGCCCTTGAGACGGATGCCCTTGTCCTTCTTGGAGCCGAAGATCATCGGCTTGCCATGCGCGAGTTTCAGCATCTTCTCCTCGCGCACTCCCTTTGCCGTCACGGAGTCCCAGGCGCCGTCGTTGAAGACAATGCAGTTCTGGAAGATCTCGACGAAGGCGGAGCCCTTGTGCTTGGCAGCACGGGTCAGAACCTCCGAGAGGAAGGGAAGGTCCGTGTCCACCGCGCGCGCCACGAAGCTCGCCTCGCAAGACAACGCCACCGCAATCGGGTTCAGGGGGATGTCGATGGTGCCCATGGGGGAGGACTTCGTCTTTTTGCCAAGTTCCGAGGTCGGCGAGTACTGGCCCTTGGTCAGGCCGTATATCCGGTTGTTGAACAGGAGGACCTTAAGGTCGACGTTGCGTCGTAGGGCGTGGAGGAGGTGGTTGCCTCCGATGGACAGTCCGTCTCCATCACCGGTCACCACCCAGACCTGCAGGTCCGGGTTGGAGCATTTGACGCCCGTGGCGACCGTCAGGGCGCGGCCGTGGATGGTATGGAAGCCGAAGGTGTTCATGTAGTACGGAAAACGTGAGGAGCATCCGATGCCGGACACGAACACGATCTTCTCCTTCGGAATACCGAGGGTCGGCAGGACCTTCTGGACCGCGGAGAGAATGGCGAAGTCGCCGCAACCCGGGCACCAGCGGACCATCTGATCCGACTTGAAGTCCTTGGCCTGCAGCATGGGCCCGGAGCCGGGCAAGGTCTCGATCTCGTCTAGAGTGTCGGCCATGTCAGTTCTTCCCCCCCTTCTTCTTGAGATCCTCAAGAATTACGTCGACGGCCTCCTCGATCTCGACGACCTTGAAGGCCTGTCCCTTGATCTTATTGTAGCCGGTCGCCGGGACCAGATACTCGGCCCTCAGGACTTTGAGCAACTGGCCCATGTTGAGCTCCGGCACCAGAACGCGCTCGAAGCCGGACAGGATGCCGCCCAGGTCCGGCGGCAACGGGTTGAGATGGCGCAGGTGTATGGAGGAAACCTTCTCGCCGCGCTTCTGCAGGTTCTGAACGGCCGCCGTGATGGAGCCGTACGTCCCGCCCCAGCCCACGAGCAGGATTTGGCCCTTCTTCTCGCCGAGGATCTCGGTGGGAGGGATGTCCTGCGTCAGCTTGTTGACCTTGGCGGCCCGCAGGCGGACCATTTTCTCATGGTTGTCGCCGTCGTAGGAAATCGTCCCCGTCACGTCCTGCTTCTCAAGTCCGCCCAGGCGATGCTCGTAGGCCTTCGCGCCGGGGGTGGCCCATGAGCGGGCCAGGGTCTGCGGATCTCGCTGGTAGGGCTTGTACTCCGCCGGCGAGAGCAAGGTCCTCTTCTCGAACTTCGGCAGTGCCGCCGCGCCGGGAACCAGCCAGGGCTCGGAACCGTTGGCCAAGTAGCCGTCGGTCAGCAGGATGACCGGGGTCATGTACTTGATGGCCAGGCGGCAGGCCTCATAGGCCATGGCGAAGCAGTCGCCGGGCGTGGCGGCCGCCAGCACCGGGAGGGGACAGTCGCCGTTGCGGCCGTAGATCGCCTGGAAGAGGTCCGACTGCTCGGTCTTGGTCGGAAGGCCCGTGGAGGGTCCCCCGCGTTGGACGTTGAGGATCACCAACGGCAGCTCCGTCATGACCGCCAGGCCGATGGCCTCGGTCTTCAAGGCGACGCCGGGACCCGAGGTCCCGGTGGCCGCCAGCAGTCCCGCGAAGGACGCGCCGATGGCCGAGCCGATGGCCGCGATCTCATCTTCGGCCTGGAAGGTCTTGACTCCGAAGTTCTTGCACTTCGACAACTCATGCAGCACGTCCGAAGCCGGAGTGATGGGGTAGGAGCCGTACCACAGTGCCAGTCCTGACGCTTGAGACGCCGCGACGAGGCCGAGAGCGCACGCCTCGTTGCCGGTGATGTTGCGATAGACGCCGGGCTTGATGGGCGCTTTGCGCACGCAGTAGTGCCGGCCGAATATCTCCGCGGTCTCCGCGTAGCTGTTGCCCTCGTGGAGGGCCTTCTTATTGGCCTCGACGAAAACGGGGTTCTTCTTGAACTTGCCCTCGATCCAGCGCACGGTGGCCTCCAGCGGCCGGTCGTAGAGCCAGTACGCAATGCCCAGCGCGAAGAAATTCTTGCACCGCTCGGTCTGCGCGGCCGTCAGACCCAGCCCTTCGAGCGCATTGCGGGTCAGACGAGTGAGTTCGACGGGGATGACGCGCCAGTCGGAGAGCGAACCGTCCTCGAGAGGGTTCTTTTCATAGCCCGCCTTCTGAAGGTTCATAGGGGTGAAGGCGTCCTTATTAACGATGAGGATCCCGCCCTTCTTGACGTCCTTGCTGTTGGCCTTGAGCGCGGCCGGGTTCATCGCCACCAGCACGTCCGGCGCGTCGCCGGGGGTGAGGACCTCGCGCGAGGCGAACTGGATCTGGAAGCCGGACACGCCCGCGACCGTCCCCACGGGGGCACGGATCTCGGCAGGATAGTCGGGGAAAGTGGAGAGATCGTTGCCGGCGAAAGCCGTCGCCGTCGTGAACTGGGATCCGGTCAACTGGATCCCGTCGCCGGAATCTCCCGCGAAACGGATCACGGCGGATTCGATCACTTCGATCTGAGTCGAGGTGGACTGCTTGGGCTTAGTGGAAATGTCGCTCATGCTCTTATTCTACTCCCGCAAGCCGTCCGGATACAATTGATTCAGGTCAAACAATACGGTGGAGTTCCCATCGGAACTGGTATGATGAAAATTACTTCAGGCTCAGGCCGCGTCGCGCAGCTCGAACTGCATGGTCGTCGCGCCGCAGTCGATGATGTCGCCCTCATTAAGGACGACGGAGCCGGCGACCTTGCTGCCGTTGACGACAGGATAGCCGCCCGTCACGGCCACCAACACGAAGCCCTCGGGTTTGCGGTGCACCGAGGCGGCAACCTCGGGGGCCGAACCGAACAGGCCCGAGCCCTTGATCTGGATCTGCACCCGGTCGGACTTGCCGATATATGTGGACATACCCTTGAGCTCGTGCTCGGAAGGACCGACGGCGCCCTTGAGCACGCGCAGCCAGCCCGTCTTCGTCAGGCCGACCGGCTTGGCCAAGCCGGTGGAGGCCGCCACCAGTTCCGCCTGCTTCTGCGGAGAGATCACCATCGTCGCGTCGCCGGCTGGCCCGGCGGCCGGGGCGGGAGCGTCCTCGGGTGGAGGAGCGTCCTCAATGAAGACGAGGGCATGCTTCGCGAGCCCGATCACGTCGTTGTGATGAAGGCCCGACTGCTTGATGCGCCTCTCGTTGACGAAGGTCCCGTTGGTGGATTCAAGGTCCTCGACGAAGGAGGTCCCGCCTTGGCGGACGATGCGGCAGTGATGTCCCGAGATGGCGGGGTTGTCGATGACGATGTCGTTGTCGGACTTGCGCCCGACGCTGAGGGAGTCCTTGTCGAAAGGGATCTCCTTAATGACCGCAGCGTTGAACTTCAGCAAGAGCTTCGGCATCGCGTTCTCCTGTGGATGTGGATGGGGTCAGGCTTTCAAATCTTTCAAATTCCCTTTGGAATTTGAAAGATTTGAAAGCCTGACCCCATCTTCCCATCTTCGCCCGAATAACCGCGAGACTAGGCCCTCAACCCAGCCCTCGCAGCGCGCCGGTACGCGCGCGGCGACCACCGTAACGTTGTCGACCCCACCTGCAGCGCGGGACCTGGCGATGAGCGCGGCCACGATCTTCCGGACATCGCCCTCAGACTCAATGACACGCGCGACCTCCGCGTCGGACACCATCTTGGCGAGGCCGTCGGTCGCCAGCAGGACCAAGTCTCCCGGCAGGAGCGGGTGTTCCGCTACGTCCACCTGGACCTCCCCCTCGGCCCCAAGGGCGCGGGTCAGCATATTCTGCTGGGGCGAGCGCAACGCGTCATCGGCCGTCATCTGCCCCCGCTTGACCATCTCGACCACGAGAGAATGGTCCTCAGTAAGTTGGGATAATTCCCTTTGGCGCCACAGGTAGAGTCTGCTGTCTCCCACGTGCGCAACGGTCATGGACTTGGCGTCAAGCAGCACCGCGACCACCGTGGTGCCCATCCCGGCATCCTTGGGATAGTTCCGGCCCCTCTCGTAGATTATAGTGTTGGCGCTCTTCACGAAGAGCTCGAGCTGACGGCCGCGGGCGGACAGCCCCGGCGTGCCGCCCTCGGGGACCAGCACCTTCTCACCTCCGAGCATCTGGCGAGCGTAGTGGGCGATCTCCTTGGTCGCGAGGCCGCTGGCGACCTCGCCGGAGTTGTGACCGCCCATGCCGTCGGCCACAATCAGCAGGCCCAGTTCCGGCTCGATGGCGAAATTGTCCTCATTGTTCTTTCGCACGCATCCGGGATCGGTCGCGCCCGAGGTCTCGATGCCGTCCTGGGTCCTCATATCGGCTCCTGAATGTTCGGCGTGAGACGGACGGTCTCGTCAGGACTCTGGGCCGGCTTGATGCGCACCGTGGCCTCCGCAGCGGGCTTGGGCAGATCGTTGATGCCCGGGATGATGATCTCGGGGCCGATGGAGGCCGTCTTGTCCGGATTCGGGACGGTCTCGGCGGAAGCACCCCCCTTCAACTCGGCCAGCACGGCGCGCAGCGCCGCGGCCATCTCGCAGCCGCGCTGGAAGCGCTGGTCCGGGTTCTTGGCGAGGCCCTTGTCGATGACGGCCTTCAACGAAGCCGGCAGGCCGGGCTTGAGCGCGACGGGGTCCGGATGCGGGTCGTTGGCGATCTGGAAGAGGAGCGTGCCGATGCCGTCGCCGCCTTTGAAAGGTTTCTCTCCGGTGACAAGCTCAAAGAGAGCGGTGCTCAGGGAGAAGAGATCGGAGCGGCCGTCGACTTTCTTGCCCGCCACCTGCTCGGGGCTCATGTACGAGGGCGTGCCCATGACCGTGCCCGTCGCGGTTTTGGAGGACGCGGTGATACGCGCGATGCCGAAGTCGGCCACCCGAATCGAGCCGTCCTTGAGCAGCATGATGTTTGCGGGCTTGATGTCGCGGTGCACGATGCCCTGGGCGTGGGCGTAGTCCAGCGCGTCGGCGACCGTGGCCATATATTCGAGGGCCTTGTCCAGAGGAAGGAGTCCTTCCTTGGTCCCGTACTTGACTAGGTCGTGACCGTCGAGAAGCTCCATGGCGATGTAGGCCACCTCGTTCTCATCGCCGGCATCGAAGATGCGCACGATATTCGGGTGGTTGAGCGTGCCAGCCGACTCGGCCTCGCGGAAGAAGCGCTCCTTGACCTGTTTGGTCGTCTCGCCATCACCGCCTTCTTCGAGCATCATTGTCTTGATGGCGACCATGCGGTTGATCTTCGGATCGCGTCCGAGATAGACTACGCCCATGGCCCCCCGACCCAATTCCTTCTCGATCTCGTAGCGGCCGAGCGTGGGCTTGGTCGCGCCGCCGGCGATCAACACGGTGCCGTCCTTCCTGCTCCCGCCCACGCCGCCGAAGACGGCCCCTTCGGAGGCGGCCTTGAGCATCGCCGCTTTCGCGGCGATGTCTTTATATTTCGGGTCCTTGGCCGCGATGTGGTCGAGAACGGCCGCAGCCTTGGAGAACTGCCGCTTGCGCTCGAAGTCGAGGGCCAGGTTATAGAGCGTGTCCTTGAGGTTGTCGTCGAGAGGGCAGAGACGAAACTTCTCGAAGGCCAAGTCGAACATTCCCTGCCCCTGGAAGGAAAGGCCCAGCATCTTGTTCGTCTCGATGGCCGAGGCCTCGACGAGTTCCTTGCCCTTCTCCGTGACGAGGAAGCTCTTGGAGACCACCACTAGGTAGCCGGCGGTCAGGAGGGCCAGCGCATAGCCGATCTTGACCCACTGCCCCGCCGCGGCGAAGAAGTAGGTGCCCGCGCCGAGCACGGCCAGGGCCAGGATGAGGCTGACGATGAGGCCCCAGAAGGCGCGCAGGCGCGGCAGAACGAACATGATGAAGAAGCCGAGGACCGCGATCATCCCCCACTCCAACTGCTGCGCCCAGGGCGGACGCGTGAGGAAACGATTATGGAGCATGTTCTCGATCTCGTGCGCGACGACCTCCACGGACGTGAACTCCCCGGCGACCGGGGTCATGTAGTTGCTGCCCACGCCGAGAGCGGTCGGGCCGATGAGGACGATGCGGTCCTTGAAGAAGTCGGGAGAGACGTTGCCGCCCATCACCGCCTGGAAGGATGCGCGCTTGATGGTGTCGGCGGTAGGCGGACCGAGGAAGGTGACCGCCATCATGCTGTCGCCGTCGAGCGGGATGCGCAGGGGGCCCGCCGCGAGCTCGACTCCCGGCACGAACTTCACATCCGCAGGCGACAGGCCATAGTAGGCCATGGCCAGACGCAGAGCATAGGAGGGATAGAGGGCCCCATCGTAGAGCACCAGCGGCGCGTCCCTGCGGAACACGCCGTCGCCCTCAACGAAGAGGTTGGAGTGCCCGAGGCCCGCCGACGCCTCGGCGAAGGCGGGCACGGGAGGGATCATCTTCTCAAGGGTCGTCACCCCCGCGTCGGCGGACACTTGGGCGTGAACCGCGGAACTGGATATCTCGGCGGGAGCAGGCACGACCTTGGAGTGGGTCGTGTTCGGCGCGAAGAAGAGCGGCATCACCACGTCGCCGGCGGAGCGGATGGAGGCCAGGAGCTTGGAGTCCGAATCCAGGGCCGCGGCGGCGGAAGCGAACTCAACGGTGAAGTCGGCGCCCTTCTGCACGACCTTCTTGTCGGACAGGAGTTCCCGGTAGCGCTCCTCCAGACGTTTGACCTCGATGAGCCCCAGGTTCTGCTCGGGCTCGGAGAAGAGGACGTTGAGCCCGATAACCTTGGGGCCCGCCGCGGAGATGCGGTCCAGGGCCGCCGCGACGCGCGTGCGCGGCCAGGGCCACCGTCCCAGTTGGGCGATGGACTCGTCGTCGATGGTGACGAGGACGATCTCGTCCGGGGACTTCAGCGTCTGGCGGAGCTTGGCGCGGAGGTCGTAGGCCTTAAACTCGACGCCGGCCAGGAAGGACTCGCCGGTCAGGTAGCTCCCGGCCACGACGAGGGTCAAGACAAGTCCGATAGCCGCGTCGAGTAGGAATCCTTGCTTTTCTTTCATTAATAACGAGAGACTGTTGGAAGAGAGGTAAGACGGGGCTCAGTGTAGCGGACCTGTCCGAATCTGTCAACCCCGATGCGGCGAGCCGAGCAGACGGCGTCCAGCCGGCAGCAAGCCCGCGGAGAACACAGCCTTGACTAAGTCTCCCGGCACGAAGGGCCAGAGACCCGCAGCGAGGAGCGTCGAACCCGGCACGAAGCGCGCCAGCCCCAGCAGACCCAGCGCGAAGATCGGCACGCTGCCCGCCAGCATCATGATAAAGGCGCGCGCCGGAGTGCGGTCCCAGCCCCGCTCCGCCAGGAGGCCCGTCAGAAAGGCGCCCAGGGGGAAGCCCAGGAGGTAGCCTCCCGTGGGTCCGAGGAAGTGTAGCGCCCCCCCCGCCCCGCCGGAGAACACGGGCAGCCCAGCCGCCCCTTCCAAGAGATAAAGTCCCACGGCCGAGACCCCCCGGCGAGAACCCAGCAAGGCACCCGCGTACAGGACCCCCAGCGTCCCCCCCGAGATCGGTACGGGAGTAAACGGCAGGCGGAACTCGAACTGGGCGCACACGGCGACGAGCAGACTCGCCGTCACGACCGAAAGGGCGTCGGCAGCGAGGCTCGCGGGAAGCAAGGAGTCAACGAGGACGGGCCAGCGCGCGGCGGGAACGGTTCTCATCTCAGACGACCTCCTTGGATGACTGCGACAGGGGCAGACGGGCGATGAAGCAAGAGCCCGAGACCGGACCGGGCTCGACCCAGATAAGCCCCCCGTGCAGCTTCACGATCTTGGCGCAGATGGCAAGCCCCAGGCCGAAGCCCGAGCGCGGACCCGCGGTGTCCAACTGACGGAACTTCTCGAAGACGGCGGAGCGCAGGTGCTCCGGGATGCCCGGACCGGTGTCCGTGACCGCAAATTCGACGCTGCCGGAACCCCCGGCGGCCGACACGCGCACCAGCCCCCCGCGGGGCGTGAATTTGATGGCGTTGGCCAGGAGGTTGTGGAGGAGTCTCTCAACGAGGCGCTCGTCCGCCTCGAAGGAGGCGGGGGCCGACTCCGATAGGACGCACTCCAGGGCGACACCCCGTTCGTCGGCCATCGGTTCGAAGAGGTGTACGGTACGCCGGATCAGGGCGCGCGGGTCCAGCGGCGAAGGCGCCAGTTTCAGCCGCCCGTTCTCGATGCGAGCCGAGTCGAGCGAGTCCTTGACGAGGAGGGTGAGCTTATCGCAGGACTGCTCCACCGCCTCGAACCAGGCGATCTGGCGTGCGTCCAGGGTCAAGGATCTGCGCAGAAGCCGGAGATATCCCTGGATGGCGAAGAGAGGAGCCCGCAGGTCGTGGGCGGCGGACTGGAAGAAATCCTCCTTCAACGCGTCAAGCTTAAGTTCCGCCGTCACGTCGCGGAGCATCAGAAGGACGCCGAAATCGCCGGAGGACGCGGCGTTGAACATGGTGACCGACGTGCGGTAGGAAACCATGCTCCCCTCGCCCCTGCGGACCTCGACGACCTCCCCCCCGGAATGCTTCTTGAGAAGAGCCTGAAATTGCATGCGCCAGCGGTCGGGCTGGAGGGGCATAAACAACGCGCGGCCGCCCGGGCGTACGTCCTGCGGGCCGACGCCGAGCAAGGGCATGGCCGGACCGTTAAAGTAGGCCACCTCGCCGCGTAGGTTGGTCATGATGAGCGCGTCCGGAAGCTTCTCGACGAGCGTCTGAAGACGTGCGCGCTCCATGGCCAACTCGGACTTCGCGTCATCGAGGCTGCGCTGGAGGTCCATCTGGGCGCGGGCGAACTGCCGCGCCAGCCTCCGCCACCCCGCCATCAGTGACTCGTCAAGAGGCGTGGAGAGGTCCCCCCGAGTCCAGCGCTCCAGGCCGCGTTCGAGTTCACGAAGGGGCGTGACGAACCAGCGCCAGACGAGGAGAACCGCGCCGAAGGAAGAGACGACCGCGGCGAACGCGACCGTCGCCAGGATCCAGGGTGAAGAAGAACCGGCCCGGCCGCCGATCCACCACCCGGCCAGACCCGTCGGCAGGGAGCCGACGGCAATCATGACCCACGAAGCCCGCCTAAACAGGTCCATATTAGGCGAGTCTATCAAATCCTATGGACGGCAGTCAGCGCGCCTGCTATGCTAGGCGGGATGAACCTCACGGCCCTCGCGTTGTTCGCCTGTCTTGCAGCACCCGTCGGCGCGGCCCCGGACGTCAAAGACTATGCGAAACTGCCCCCAGGCCGGTATTCCATAGAGATCCAGGGAATGCTGTCCACGATCTGCGCCCGCGCGATCTCCGCGCAATGGTCGACGATCCCCGAAGTCGAGAAGGCCGCGGTGGACTTCGACAAGGGGCTGGCGGTTGTGACGATCCGCATCGACAAGACCCTGAAGGTCTCCGTCCTGCGCAAGGCTCTCAAGCAGGCCGAGCGCACCGCCAACCTGGGCGCGACCTACGACCTGCGCGACATCCATTACCTCCCTTATCTCTAATACCCCCCCAATCCTCGGCTAAGCTCTGAACCCGGGCGGCATCCCGAATAACATCCGTCCGGGACGCGGTCCGCCAGGGCGGCCGCTTGGGTCTCGGCCTCCCGATTGGCCAAGGTCGGCCTGCGACACACCCGGCCGGACGTTATTCGGGATGACGCCAGGCTGTCCAGGTGTAGTTGTCCCCGCTGTCCACAGGCGCGTCTCTTAGCGCGGACGATTATTCACAGGCGGGCGCGAGCGTCGGACTCATCACGGCCCAGCGCGCTTGCTCGAACACATCGAAGAAGGCGAAATCCCGCAGCTTGGTGACGACGTAGCCTGCGTGGCGCACAAGCCTGGCCGCGCGGCACAGCAACCTGAAGCGTAAATTCTTGACTTCGAACTTCTCCCAACCCTTCGGTAGCGCGACGCACTTGAACGTCTGCACCAAGTTGTAGGCGATCAGGCACACTTGCAAAAACGCCGCGTTCGCCATCAACTGTCCGCAGGGAAGCCGCTCAAGTCCGAAGCCTTCCTTGAGCTCGCCGATCGCCTTCTCCATGCGCCCGCGGTCGTTGTGATGATCCAGCACTTCCAGCGCGCCCATGCTCTCGGGTAGTTCGGCAATGATCGCCCGGTGCTTGACAGGGTCCTTAAATAGTTCGAGTTGCCCGCTCAGCTTCTTGGTCACGATCAAACGAAAGGCAGGGAGGCGCTCGTGCTTGGAGCGATGCCCCATGACGTGGACCGTCTCCGCCAAAAGGAAGCTCTCCTCGCCCCGGACAACCAGCTGCCATTTCTCATCGGGGATCGCCTCGATGCTCGCCATCACCGCCACGTCCAGGTCCGCCGTGATCGAAAACTCGATGCCATACTTGTCGCAGTAACGGAGCACCTCGGCGTTGTAGCCAGCGCTATCCGACCTTAGACGTAGTTTCACGCCTCGCGGCAGCAGGCGCCGACATTGCGCCACCAAGCTTCTCAGGTGCGACTGCGGCGAACTGTTCCCGGGACGAAATACGCCCGATAGAAATACGTTCGGCTCATCGAGCCAGGCCAGCAGGGGATTGTAGCCGTCAAATCCCTGATAGGTCTTCTGCGCCTCTTTCTTGTCGGCTTCGACAAGGCTGGAATCTATGTCCAATGTCAGGTGGCCGTGCCGTTGTTTGGCCAGCAAGCGCCGGACTTGGCGTGCGTTGACGTGCCCCATGCGACTGATTGTGCGCTGGCCATGACGCCTGAGGAAATCGCCCAGGCTGTTGGGCGCGGAAAGGTTTTCCCACAGCCAGCCTTGCAGCCCGCCATCTTCGCGCAAAAGGCGCGTGTCCTCTAAGCTCTCGCCTCCAGCGATCAGCGTCAACGCCAGACTCATCACGTAATCCGAAGTTCGATATTTTCCCTGGCGCTCCCATATCCCAGGCACGGCGTCCAGGCCTCGGATCAGTTTGCTTCGGTGGGCTAGTTCCGTCAGCAGCAGAAGGCCGGCGAACGACGTCATCTTCTCGGTTGTTTTTTCGACTTTCCAGCCGCACCCAAGCTGCGCTATCATGTTTTCACCTCGCGGGTGAAAAGTTGACGCTTTTCACCGATGGTTCCCTGCCGACGGGACGCGAGGTATTTTATTTTTTAGCGGGACGGCTTGTCCGAGGATTGGGGGGGCCCTGGTCGATTGACGTTATCGCCTGGATGTGGAATAATCATTTTATGGAGCCTCAGGATCCGGCCAAACGGGCCGAGTATCTCGAACGCCTCGTCGCGGGTCTCGAACAGACGCGCGAGAGCCTGAAGTTCGAGATCCCCTACTACCAGCCCGACGACATCCAGGGCCATTACGCCAAGAAGTTCCTCGCCTCCGTCGAGAAGAACCTGGAGGAAACCAAAGCCCGCCTCGAGGCACTCAGCAAGACCCTCCCGCCCCCTGCCAAGCCCGAGGGTCAGTAGCGTCGCTGCGGCCCCCTCGATCCTCCGTCCTTAGCTTTCCTTCAGAGCGCCCAGATCCGCGTCGGCCTGCCTCAACCTCAGGGCCAACTGGCGCGCCAAGTCGCTGAAAACCTGACGCGCCAGCTTGGGGTGGATGTCGGCCGCCTCCTCAAAGCGCGCGCGGGAAACGGCGTAGAGCTCGCATTCCCCGCGCGCCACGGCGTCGGCCGTGCGCACGCCCCCGTCGAGGAACGCGACCTCCCCGAAGGATTCGCCCGGGCCGAAGGTCGCCAGGTGGTGGCCAGCCTGGCCCGCCAGAGGCAGGACCACGCGCACCTGCCCGCGGCGCACGAGAAAGAGATCGTCTCCCCCGTCTCCGGCACGGAACACGCTGCCGTCCTCCGGGATCTTGACCTCCCGGGTAGCCGCCGTGAGCGCGGCCAGCGTGTCCGCGGAGCGCCGGCGCAGGAGCGGAAACTCGGCGAGCTCTAGGGGGCGGTCCGGGGCGCGGGAAGTCCGGCGGCCCTCGAGGAGGCGCTCCTCGGCCCACTCCAGCCCCTCGTCGTGGGAGCCCATCATCAGGGCTGAGCCTCCCTCAGCCGTCAGGCCCAGATGACGTAGGTAGCGCGAGAGGTCCTGACCGGTCGGCGAGGCCGCGGGCACGCGGCAGAGAACCAGGCGTCCCCCGCGCGCGGCGAGGGTGCGGGCCACGCGCTCGAGGAGATGCGCCGCAGTGAAGTCCACGGAGCGCACGCGGCTCAAGTCGAGCACGGCCCAGCGGGCGTGGGCCAGGCAACTCTCCAACTCGCGCAGGAACTGGTCGGCCGTGCCAAAGAAGAGTGGCCCCTGCAGTTCCGCGACCACGACCTTATCGCCCTCGGCCTCCAGGACCGCGCTCTCCTCGGGCGGACGGACCTGCTTGGAACGCCACCGCGCGATGTTGCCCAGGCGCCTCACCACCGCCCCCTGCGTCTGCTCGCGTAAGAAGAGGAGTATGGAGAGGCCGACGCCGACGCCCGCCGCCTGGACGAGCCCGATGCCCATGGCCGTCACGACCACCGCCGCGACCACCGCGAAATCGAAGCGCGTGGTCTCCCGGCGCAGGAGGCTCAGGCTCTCCCAGTCCACCATCCGGGCCGCGACCACGACCATCAAGCCGGAGAGGGCGGCCAGCGGCAGTCGCGGCAAAAACCAGGGGCCGGCCACAAGCGCCGCGGCGGCGAAGACGCCCGCAGCCAAGGACGAACGAAGCGTGGTCCCGCCGCTCGTGACGTTGACCAAAGTCGGCCCCATGGTTCCCGAGCCGGGCACGCCTCCCAGGAAGGCCGTGACGAGGTTCCCTACCCCCTGCCCCGCAAGGACGCGATCTGCGTCGTGGCGCGAGCCGGTCATCGCGTCGGTCACGACGCAGGTCTTGAGCGCGTCCACGGAGAGGAGCATCGCGAGCGTCGCAGCGGGCGTGGCCGCAGCACTCCAGTCCGCGGCCCCGAACGAGAGGGCCTGCCGCAGGAGCTCCACGGCGCCGGACAGGAGCGGAGCCCCCGTGAAGGCCCCGACCACGAGCGGGTTGCCGCAGACCTGCAAAATCTCCGGCCGCCGCAGGCCGAAGAGGACGTGTGCGAGAATCCCCGCGGTCAGTCCCGCCACGGTAGCCGGTACGCGCTTCGTCAGGCGCGGGGCGAGGGCCATGCCTAGGACCGCCGTGAACCCGACGCCCAGCGCCTCGGCGCGCCACAGGGAAGGCTCCAACACTTGGACCAGGCGCGAGCCCTGAGGCAGCCCCAGGAAGGACGGCAACTGCTTAAGCAGGATGAGACCACCCACGCCCGTGAGGTAGCCGCTCACCACGGGATAAGGGATGTACTTCATGAGCCGCCCTCCCCGCGAGAGCGCGAAGAGGATCTGGAGGACCCCGGCGATGAGGGCCACGAGAAACAACCTCCCCGGGCCCGCGGCGTCGCCGGCCGCCGCCAACTCAGCGGCGAGCGCGCCCATGACCGCCGCGGCGGGGGCACTCGGCGCCGAGATCAGGATGGGATTACCGCGCGTCAGCGGCGTGATGAGGCCCAGGGCCGCGGCGCCCGCCAGGCCCGCCGCGGCGCCGCGCGCCGCGGCCTCGGGCCCAAGCGGCGAGAGTATGGCCACGCCGAAGGCGACTGCGGAAGGAATGGCCACCAGGGCAGCGGCCATGCCTCCCCAAACATCCGGGGCGAGCGGCCGCGCGGCTGGATACTGTTCGAAGGCCATGAAAAGCGTGGGCCGTGCAGGGATCGAACCTGCGGCATCCCGCGTGTAAGGCGGGCGCTCTACCGCTGAGCTAACGGCCCGTTTGTTATGATATCAAATCACTTCTGTCCGGGAAAAAACGACAGGGAATCCTTCGCCAGTTGTAGAATGAAGTTTCTTAGACCATATTTTACGATAGAGAATTCTCCTTGGCCCATTATAACACGATCCTGTGTATCCGGGGCAGCATCAGCCTATCATCGAGTTCGACGCCTTCAATAAAGCGCAAGAGCTCATGGCCGAGTAGGCCCGGCACGAGCGCGCCGATGCATGTCCATGGTCGACGGGGCGGCCGTTTCCTGCGACTTCGTCAGTATCGTGGCCGAACCGCTCGAGGAGATGGTTCTCCAAAAACTGGAAAAGATCGGTTGGGATAAATCTTTCCTGGAGCGTCTTGTCCTGGAGACGGAAAAGCATTCAAGAGGAAATATCGCCGGTCTTGTCGGGGAGAAAAAATAATTCGATCTAAACCTAGCAAAAACGCAAAAAGAGCTCGGCAATCTCCGGAAAGCCTGGGAAGGTTGCAAGGCGGCAGCGCTTGAAGAGGAGATTCGCAGGCTGGAGTTGATCGAGCGGAAGCTCTCGTCCCACACGACGAAGCTGGAGGAAGAAATCAGGCGCCTGGAGAACGCTGGCTATGACGTGGACTCGGCCCAAAAAGTATTCAGGCGGATCGGCCGAATCGCCAAGCGCCTGCCTTTGGAGCAGCGGATGAAGGTTGTTCGGGTGCTCCGTCGGATTCGCGGGTGGAAAGACCGAGTGGAGCTGGACTTCAACGAGCTATCCGTCACGGGATTGAAGGAGCTTCTGGCGCAGACACTAGGGAGGGAAGAATGCGTAAAGTCAACGTAAAGCGATTCGTAAAGTGCCCGAGGAGTCAAAAAAAGACCACTGTCCGGAACCGGGGGAAACACGGTCAGCGAACAGTGGTAGCAGAATTATCGATAAACTGGCTGGAACAACAGTGGCACAAAACCACCGCCCAGTTCCCCGAACCTGTTCCAGCGCCAGAAAAAGCATATCTTTTCCCTGCTTTTTCACTGAACTGGTTTCTCACTTGGGGACGCATCACCAACGGCGAGTTGGTGGTAACTGAGGCTATCTCCTCCTGCCGGCAAAAAACCACCGATTTCAATGTGCCGGAGTTCAAATCCCACCGTCACCTCCCAGGGAAACACATTGCGAATGGTGAAAAAAATTATTGAACTCCTCTGCTCGCCTGGCGCCTATGGTGCCGCTCGCACCCGGAGCGATCCAATCCCCGCCACCACCCACCGCGCTATATCAAGCAAGCAGGCCAAGCCCGGTCAGGCGCGCCACTTTCAGTGGGTGCACCCGTTGAATCGGCGGAAAGAAAATTCCCGCGACAATGTGATATACTCAACATGGCTGGGGTCGTGGTGTAGCTGGCCCAACACGCCGCCCTGTCAAGGCGGAGATCGCGGGTTCAAATCCCGTCGGCCCCGCCAGTTTAGCCGCAAATTAACCACCGCTGTTCCCTTGACAGGCTGCGGATGGGTTGAAGTATCGGTCGCATTTGCCTCCCGCCGTCTTAATGTCTGATGGGGGCCAAATGCGACCGCTTTTTTTCCTCCGAGGGCCCGCTGGAAATCGGAGATGGCGATTTCGTGCGTCTTCACATCGATCCCGTCCTTGCGGACCATCACTTCCCGAATCAGCAGCCCGATAATCTGAACCTGTAGCGATAGCGGAATCCTGTTGAAGAATCGGGCGAAGCGCTGTAGCGCCCCCTGCACGACATCAACGTCGTAAACCACGCGCTTCCTGAAGGCCAGCTGCGCCTCCAGTTGGACCGAGTGGGCCTCGAGCGTTCGCTTCGTCTCTTCCAATCGGCCGACTTCCTCGGCGGCATTACGCGACGCCCCGCCCTGCTTGGCCAGATTTAAGAGCCCCTGAATTTCCCGCAGAACGCCCTGGAGCCGGTCATCAACCTCACGCTTCTCCTTTTCGAGCGGCCGGATCGAGGCCTTGGAAAGAACATCGGCCTTACGGGTCACCCTCTCCAAAAACGCCCGGTCCCAACCCACCGCCGCCAATTTCTCGATCAAGTATTCCTCGACCTTATCGGCGTTGACGCTCCCGAACGAGCACCGCGCGGAGATCCCGTTTCTCTGCGCCAGGCACTTGTAGTAACGGTAGGTCTTGCCCTTCTTGACCCTGGCGTAGCCCGCCACCACGCCGCCGCACATGCCGCACCGGATCAGGCCTTTGAGAAGAAACCCATGCCTGTTCGCGGCGTAATGGATTTCACCGCCTCGGTGGTTGTGGCCGGCGAGCAGCTTCTGGACGCGCTCGAAGACGTCGGGTGCCACGATAGCCTGATGCTGGCCAGGGAACTCCTTGCCGGTCCGCTCGTTGGTGATGAGCCCGATGTAAAGCTTGCGCCGAAGCGTTCGCCCCACGGCGTCCATGTCGAAGGGCTTGCCGCCGTATAGCTTGCCGATCAAAGTCTTGTAGGTCTTGCGGCGGTAGCCCAGGCGGTTAAGTTCCTCGGCCACGCGAATCGAGGACTCGTGTTCGAGATAGAGGGTGAAGATGCGCCGGACCAAGTCAGCCTCGCCCTCGTTGACCACCAGCAGCTTGTCCTTGATGTCGTAGCCCAGCGGCGGCAGCCCCGCGCACCACAAACCCTTGCCGGCGCGGGCGAGATGAAAATCCTTGGACCTCTCCACGTCCATCTCCCGGTCGTACTGCGCGAACTGAACCATAATGGCCGTCATCAAGCGGCCCTGCGGGCTTTTCGTATCGATCGACTCCGTGGCCGAGATGAAGGCGACGTTGCGCTTCTCGAAAAGCTCCAGCAGATAGTGGAAGTCCTTGCTGTTACGCGTGAGGCGGTCCAGCTTGTAGACGATAATACCCTGAACCCGCCCTTCCTCCACGGCCTTCAGGAGACGCTTGATGGCGGGACGCTTGAGATTCTTGCCGGACTCGGCCGGATCGTCGAAAGCCTCGGGGTATTCCGTCCAACCTTTTTCCCGCTGGATCGCGATGTAGCTGCGGGCGCAGGTCTTCTGGTTATCAAGCGAGGTAACGGCACCGTTGAGATTTTCGTCGTTGCTTTTCCTCGTGTAGATCGCGATCTGGACGGAGCGCGCTCCGACGGCCGCCGCCTCGCCGCCCGTCACGCCCACTCCCTCATTGTTCGCCATAGACCGCGCCTCCCGCCTTCATGAATTACCTTCGTTCCCGCCTGGAATCAAGACCTTTCTGGCCGCTTCTCCGACGAAAGATTCATGCCCCAACTGTCCCGATTCGCCCAAGGCGACGAGCCCCTCGGCGAAGATCGCGGCCAAAGCGTCCAGCCTCTTTTCGGAGGCCATCGCCTTCGGGTCGAACGGAAGCTGTTCCATAACTTTTCTCAGCTCTCCGGATTGACCGGATTGAAAGGTTTGCCGCACCTGAAGCACTTGATGAACACCGCCTTGTTGGTCGCCCCGCAGTGAGGGCAATCGCGCAGGAGCGGCCCGGTGCCGCCCTTGGAGGCATCCGGCCACCAGGGGCAAGGGTCATCATCGATGAATGAGATCCTGGGCTGGACACGCTGCTCGTTGACGGCCTGAAGGGCCAAGTAGAGGGCATCCATCAAGTCGTCGCGGCCCCGCGGGAAGTTGAGAAGCTCCTCTTCCAGATCGGGCACATGGGCCGGCAGGCGCAGCGCCCCGGTCTCGAATAAGATCGCCAGGCTGCTGATGCGTCGCTGTTTATCGCCGGTCGTGGTGACGCCCTTGATCGGCAACCGAGACGTCTCAG